>CAWEVS010000001.1:0-129786 GCA_963812575.1 uncultured Solirubrobacteraceae bacterium
AATCGGGGCGCCGAGATTCGAACTCGGGACCTCACCGACCCGAACGGTGCGCGCTACCAGGCTGCGCCACGCCCCGATGCGCGGTCAGTATTCCATACGGCCTAGCGGTCGCCCGCTGAGCGCTCGCGTGCGCCGATTGCCGTATCGTCGCCCGATGGCCGTCCTCACCAGCGAGATCATCGCCGAGCTCGACCGCCTGCTCGAGCCGGCGCGCTTCGACGACTACGGGCCGAACGGTCTGCAGGTGCCCGGCGCGGTCGAGGTCGAGACCGTCGCGACCGGCGTCTCGGCGCACCTCGAGCTGTTCGAGCTCGCGGCGGCCGAGCGCGCGCAGCTGCTGCTCGTGCATCACGGCATCTTCTGGGGAGCGGACCTCGGCCCGATCGACGCCCAGCTGAAGCGCCGGCTGCAGGTCCTGTTCGAGGCCGACCTCGCGCTCGCCGCGTATCACCTGCCGCTCGACGCGCATCCGACGCTCGGCAACAACGCGCTCCTCGCGCGCGCTCTCGGGGCGGACGAGCTCGAGCCGTTCGCGCTGCATCACGGCGAGCCGATCGGCTTCATCGCGACGTTCGCCGGCAGCGGCATGGCCGCGAGCGATCTGTTTGAGCGCGCGGCGAGCGATCACCGCACGCGAGCCGCTCGTCTTCGACGCCGGACCGGAAGTCGTGCGACGCGTCGCGATCGTCTCGGGTGGCGGTTCGGATTACCTCGGCGAGGCGGCCGAGGCCGGCGCGGATGCGCTGCTGACCGGCGAAGTCGCCGAGCGCGACATGGCAAGCGCGCGCGAGCACGGCATGCATCTGATCGCCGCCGGCCACTACGCGACCGAGACGTTCGGCGTCCGCGCACTCGGTGAGCATCTGGCCGAGCGCTTCGGCGTTCGGCACGTCTTCATCGACGTGCCGAACCCCGTCTGAACCGGTGCGCGAGTGGCGCCGTCGGCGCCACTCGCAAATTGCACGATCGCGCTCTAACATGAGCTCATCGGCCGGTTATCCGGCTGGACAGCCAGCTTGATCGTCAACGAGGAGGAGAGTTCCCGATGGAGGCCACCGCGACGGCGTCGACCAGCGGGTCGGCAACAGGTTCGCGCACGATCGCCGACCTGATTCCGGCAGCCGCCGCGGCGCACGGCGAGCAGACCGCGATTCGCTACAAGCGCGGCGGCGAGTGGCACGACGTCAGCTACACGCAGCTCGCCGAGACCGTCCAGGAGATCGCGCTCGGACTGATCGACCTCGGCATCGAGCCGGGCGAGCGCGTCTGCATCCTCGCGAACACGCGTCCGGAGTGGTCCTATGCCGACATGGCCGCCACTTCGGTCGGCGCCGTCGTCGTGCCGATCTACCAGACCAACTCGCCGGAGGAGTGCCTCTGGGTGATCTCGGACTCCGACGCCTGCGCGATCGTCTGTGAGAACGAAGAGCAGCTCGAGAAGATCGCTGCGATCCGCGATCGCGTACCCGGCCTGCGCACCGTCGTCGTGATCGACCCGCCGAGCGACGCGATCGCCACCGGCCCATCAGACGCCGTGCGTGCGCTCGAGGCGATTCCGCTTCAGGACGTGCGCGAGCGCGGCCGCGCGCGCGCCGGCGCCGGCGCGAACGACGAGCTCGAGGCTCGCCGCGCGGCGGTCAACCCCGAGGATCCGTTCACGTTCATCTACACCTCCGGCACGACCGGCCCGCCGAAGGGCTGCGTGCTGACACACGGCAACTATCGCGCGATCATCGACATGGTCGGCGAGGCCGGCGAGATCCAGGGCGACGAGGTGATCTACCTCTACCTGCCGCTCGCGCACTCGTTCGCGCTGCTGATCCAGCTCGCCGTGTTCGACCTCGGCGGCACGCTCGCCTACTTCGGCGGCGACACGACGCAGATCATCGCCGAGCTGCAGGAGGTCAAACCGACCTACCTCCCGTCGGTGCCGCGTGTCTTCGAGAAGATCTACACGCTCGCGCAGGCCGCGATCCAGTCGAAGCCCGCCGAGGAGCAGGCGCAGGTACAGGCCACGATCGAGCTCGGCGTGAAGGTGCGCAACATGCTGAACGCCGGCGAAGCGGTGCCCGAGGAGCTGCAGAAGCCCTTCGAGCAGGCCGACGAGGAGCTGTTCAAGAACGTCCGCGCGATCTTCGGTGGCAACGTCCGCCACGCGACGAGCGGCGCCGCGCCGATCGCGCACGAGATCCTCGAATTCTTCTGGGCCTGTGGCGTGCCGGTGCTCGAGGGCTACGGCATGACCGAGACGGCGACGGCCGCGACGACCTCGACGGTCGCCAACCACCGCTTCGGCACCGTCGGGCGAGCGCTGCCGGGCGTCGAGCTGAGGATCGCCGAGGACGGCGAGATCCTCGTCAAGGGACCGAACATCTTCCACGGCTATCACAACAACGCCGACGCGAGCTTCGGCGCCGTCGAGGACGGCTGGCTTCACACAGGCGACCTCGGCTCGATCGACGAGGACGGCTACCTCTCGATCACCGGTCGCAAGAAGGACATCATCATCACTGCAGGCGGCAAGAACCTGACGCCGGCGAACATCGAGAACGACCTGAAGCAGTGCCGCTGGATCTCGCAGGCGGTGATGCACGGCGACAAGCGCCCCTATCCGGTTGTGCTGATCACGCTGGACGAGGAGGAGATGCCGGCATTCGCCGCCCAGCACGACCTGCCGGCGGACATCGCGACGCTCGCCCAGAGCGAGCCGGTGCGCGCGATGATCCAGCAGGAAATCGACCGCGCGAACACCAAATATGCGCAGGTCGAGCAGGTCAAGAAGTTCGCGATCCTCGACCACGACCTCTCGCAGGCGACCGGCGAGCTGACGCCGACGCTGAAGGTCAAGCGCAATGTGGTCAACGAGAAATACGCCGAACTGTTCGACTCGCTCTACGCGCGCTGAGCGGGCCGGGCGAGCTGAACGCACGGACGATGCACGGCTTGCACCGCCCGGCGGCTTGGAGCAGCCCGCTTAGCTGCGAACATAGGCATTGATGCGTACCGATCCGAGTGACAACGGCGGCCTGTTCGTCGGGCGCAGGCCTGGCACGGCGCCGATCCGTTACCGAACGCTGCCGAAACGCCTCGGCGATGCGCGCCAGCGCATCGACGGCTCGTTCGCCAACGTGCTGCTGGGCGCGATGATCGTGCTCAGCCTGCTCTGCTGGGGCCCGATTCCGGTCGCCTGCCTGTGGGTCGGCTCCGAGGTCGACTACCTCTCGGGCTCTGTCGGCATCGGCATTCTCGTCGCGTTCGTCGCCCTCTTCGTACTGCTGTTCGGCGCGCTCTCGCTGCTGCGCCGGCTCGACCACGCCTGGATCCTCGTGCGGCGCGCCGCCGGCCACGACCAGCGCAGCGGCGCGCTGGGCCGCATCTTCGGTATCACCGCCGCCGTCTGCGGACTGGCGTTCGCCTTCTGGTTCGTCGTGATCCACGGACCCGGCTCTGTCACGGTCTCGGGCAACGGGCAGGGATCGTGAGCCCCACCGTCGCCGGCACGAGCAGCTGCCGAGCACTCGGCGCGACACCGCTCTTAGGAGCGCACAGGCGTGAGTCTGCTCGACTACTACAGGCAATTCGAAGGGATGTCCGAGGAGGAGGTGAACGCCGGCCTGCGCGTGGAGGCCGAAGAGCGCCGGCGCAAAGCGCTGACACGCGTCGACACGCTCGACCTCTCGCAGACGACCTGGCCGGAACTGCCGAATCCGAGGATCGTCAACGCGATCACGTTCGTCGCCCGGCGCGGGCTGCACCGCTACCCGCACCTGCGCGGCTCGGAGCTGCGCGAGGAGCTCGCCGCCAGCCTCGGCGTCGAGCCCGCGCGCCTGATTCTCGGCAACGGCTCGGCCGAGCTGCTCAGCTCGGCCGCGCGCGCACTGCTCGCGCCGGGCCAGCGTCTGTTGACCACGTGGCCGTCCTATCCGCTCTACCCGATCATGGCGCGCCGCGCGCACGGTCAGGCTGTGCCGGTCAGCGGCGGTGTCGATGAGCTGCTCGAGGCCGCGAAGGAGCCGACGACACGCGTCATCGCGCTCGCCAACCCGAACGATCCGACCGGTGAGCTGATCTCCGGCGGCGAGCTGCAGCGGCTGCTCGACGGTCTGCCCGGAGTCAGTCGCCGTGCTGCTCGACGAGTCGCTCGTCGAGTTCGTCGACTCGCAGCCCGTCGACACGTCGCTGAAGCTGCTCGAGGCCTACCCGCGTCTGCTCGTCTTCCGCAGCTTCTCGAAGGCATGGGGGCTCGCCGGACTCCGCGTCGGCTACGCGATCGGCAGCCCACGCTCACAGCAGCTGATGGCCGAGCTCGAGCCCGACCTCGGCGTCTCCGAGGTGTCGCAAGCCGGCGCGCTGGAGGCGTTGCGCACGTGCTCGAATCTGCTCGCCGAGCACGTCGAGACGGTCCGCGAGGAGCGCCCACGGCTGATCGAGGCGCTGCGCGAGCGTGGCTTCGACGTCGCCGACAGCCAGGCGAACTTCGTCTGGGTCGCGCACCCTGAGCTCGACGGCGCGGCGCTCTCGACGCATCTCGAGCAGGCCGGCATCCTCGTCGCCGAAGGCGCGGCGCTCGGCGAGCCTCGCCACGTTCGCATCGCGATCGGCAAGCGCGCCGCGACCGCGCGACTGCTCGCTGCGATCGACAACGTCGTTATCTAGGCGCTAGCTGGCCGAGCCCGACTGGCGCAGCAGCGTGCCGGTCGTGCCTTCGAGGATCTTGCGCCAAGCGCTGACCTCTTCGGGCTCGGTGTCGAAGTGCTCGACGACCTTGCGCACGCGCGTTGCCCGAGATCTCGATGCCGTGCCGATCGGCGACCGCCTGGTAGTGCTCGTACTGCTCGGCGAGGTGCTTGGTCACCGACTCGAAGCCGTGGCGCGCGATCTCGACGCGCGAGGTGAAGTTCATCATCGAGGTCTGGAACATCAGTTCATCGGTCGGTTCGGGCTCGATCAGCACGATGTCGACGCCCGGATAGCGGCTCTCCCACGTCTTCGCCAGTTCGTGCAAGCGCTGGTGGGCGACGAGCTTGAACGCCTGATAGCCGATCTGCGGAAAGCCCATGTCCGAGACGCGGCGCGGGCGTGAGCCGCGCAGCGTGCGCACGCTGCCGGCGAAGTCGTTGACGAACGGCACGATCGGATTGATCACGACGACGAGCTTCGCGCCGGCCTCGACGGCGATGTCGAGGTTCGTCGTCGAGACCATGCCGCCGTCGATCAGCTCGCGATCGTTGACGCGTACCGGCGCATAGACCATCGGCAGCGCGCCGGAGGCGCGCACGGCAGTCGAGATCGGCACGTCTTCCTGCTCGTCGACGCCGAACACGACTCGCTCGCATGTGTCGAGGTCCGTTGCCGTCAGATAGAGCTCGCAGGCGAGCTCGTTGAAGTCGTCGGTGCGGCCCGGCTCGCTCAGCACCTGGTGCAGGTAGCGCTCGATGCCGGCGCCCGTGTAGGCGCCGGACGGAAGACCCTCGGCGAAGCCGAGCAGCACATCGAGCACCGAGACGGCACCGCGCTGCGTGACGACTTCCTTGGCGAGCGACAGCGCGCGCAGCGGCAGCATCGCACCCTTGCGCGCGAACTCGAGCAGGTTCGGCCGCAGCAGGTCGCTGAGATCGACGTCTTTGAACGGCGGCGTGCCCTGGCGCGTGACGACGCGCATCATCTCCTCCGGCGTCACGCCGTTGGCGCTGAGCGCCGCGATGAACGCGCCGGCGGAGGTGCCGACGTAGACGTCGAACTGGTTTACGCTGCTGTTGACCGCGAGCAAGTCGAGCGCGCGCAGGGCGCCGATCTCGTAGACGCCACCCGTGAAGCCACCACCGCCGAGCACCAGCGCGGTCTTGTGCCGCCGCGGACGTCGACGCCGATCGATCGACGCCGGGCGGCCGACTCCACGCGCTGCAGCCTGCTTGACGGCCCGGCGCCGCTTGGCCGCAACCTTCGCCTCATCGGTCGGTTCAAGCTTGACAACCTTGCCCATCGCTACTCGATTCTAGGGGACCGTGCCGCGAACGGTCGATATTTCGCTCCGCAGGCCGCTCAACGAGACGCCGGGCCGCACGCCGCGCCGCGCCGCGCCGCCGGCGCTGTTGCTCGCAATCGCAGCGACACTGCTCGTGCTCGCGCTGCCGTCGGGCGCGCTGGCGGCTTCCGGCACGCTCGCCGGCCTGCGCAGCGACCTTTCCGGGCAGATGAAGATCGCCGGAGCGCATTCGAGCGCGTACGTCTATGACCTGACGAGCAAACAGGTGCTGTTCTCAGTGCGCGCCAGCACCAAACGCCCTCCGGCCTCGGTCGAGAAGCTCTACACCGCGACGACTGCTCTAGAGAAGTTCGGCCCGACCGCGCAGCTCTCGACGACCGTGCTCGGCACCGGCCAGCTCGGCCCGAACGGCGTCTGGGAAGGCGACCTCTACCTGCATGGCGGCGGCGATCCGACGTTCGGAGACAGCTCGTTCATCCACAGCCACTACGGCGGCGTCGGCGCGAGCATCTCGACGCTGGTCTCGCAGCTCGTGCGCACCGACGGCATCCGTGCGGTGCGCGGCTCGGTCTACGGCGACGAGTCCTACTTCGACTCGCTGCGCGGCGAGCCGTCGAGCAACTACAAGCAGGATCCGTTCCTCGAAGGCACGCTCAGCGCGCTCGCATTCGACCGCGGCGAGACGGGCAAGGAACGCGGCGCACACGCGCCCGCCGCGTATGCCGCGCGCAAGCTGTGGGCGATGTTGAAGGACGACGGCGTCAGCATCCGCGGCTCGACCGGCACCGCGAGCGCACCGGCCGGCTCCGTTGCGCTCGCCTCGGTCAGCTCGCCGACGATCGACGAACTGCTCGAGCTGACGCTGCCGCCTTCGGACAACTTCTTCGCCGAGACGCTCGTCAAGGACATCGGCGCGGCCTTCGGCGGCGCCGGAACAACCGCCGCCGGCGCCTCCGTCGTCAGCCAGACGATCTCCTCGCAGTTCGGTATCGCGCCGGAGATCGTCGACGGCTCGGGGCTCTCCGAAGCGGACAAAACCTCGGTCTACGAAGTCGCCGACCTGCTCGTCGGGCTCGCACCGACGCCGGTCGGCGCGATGCTGCGCGGCAGCATGGCGATCGCCGGGCGCAGCGGAACGCTCTCCGAACGGATGCGCGGGACACGCGCCGCCGGCAACTGCCAGGGCAAGACGGGCACGCTGACCGGCTACTCGAACCTCGTCGGCTACTGCAACGCGGCCAACGGCCACCTGCTCGCCTTCGCGTTCTTCGACGATGCGATCTCGACATCGCTTGCGCACGTGATCCAGGACCACATGACGATCACGCTGGCGGACGCAAAGTACACCGATGCAGAACTGGCTCGCGTCAGGAAGGCGAGCGTGTCGTCTGCGCCGCTCGGTGTTCGGCCTTAGAGCGCGAGCAGCGGTCTCCGCGCCGACTTCAACGCCTAGGGCTGGAGAGTAGGCGTGGCGAGCCGCGGCCGGGCAGCTTCCCGCTGCCAGCTAAAGGTTCGCTCAAAGCGGTCGATACCTCCGCATGCTCTACCGGACAATCACGCGCTTCAGAGGCGGATCGGCAGCGGTCACCCGCTTCAAGGGCCAGTCGGTCGCGCTCACACGTTTCAAGGACCAGTCCGGCGCACTCAGCCGCGTCAAGGACCAGTCGGCAACGCTGATCCGGCTGAAGAGCCAGTCCGGCTTCACGCTGATCGAGCTGCTCGTGGTGATCCTGATCATCGGCATACTCGCCGCGATCGCGATCCCGGCCTTCCTCAGCCAGACGACGAAGGCCAACGACGCCGCGGCGAAGACGCAGGTCGGAACGCTGCAGACGACGATGAAGACGTACGCGATCGAAAACGCCGGCAGCTACGGAGGAGCGACGCTCGCCAAGCTGCAGGCGATCGAGCCGACGCTGAAGGACAAAACGACGGCGATCGCAAAAGAAGTCGTCAGTCCGACGACGACCGGCTTCACGGTCGAATCGGAAGCGGTCGGCAGCAAAGACGTCTACAAACTCGCGAGCGAAAACGGTGAAGTGACTCGCACATGCACGACGAGCGGCACCGGCAACAACGCCGGCGGCTGCAAAGGCGGCTCCTGGTAGCAGGCCGTCGGGCACCGTCGACAGGAGTCGATAGCCGCCACACCGATTTTCTACAGCCGTCCCTGAACACTCGTCCTTCGCTGAGCGAGGATCACAGAATCGTAACCTCGAGACGGCCAACTCTCCCGCTCGCTCGCTTCGCGGCCCTGACGCTGGTGCTCTCGATGCTCGGTGCTGCGGCGGCGTCAGCCGCGCCCGTCGAAGAACCGACTGCGTCCTCGCCGCCGGCCGAAGAACAGCTCGCTCAAGCAGAAGCGGCGGCAGAACAGGCAGAAGCGAGCAGCGAAGCGGCCGAGCTGAGCGATCTATGCGGCAGATCGAGAGCAAGGCCGAACTGGAGTTTCCCGGCTGTGCCCGGAAAATCGCCAAGCTCCGCTGCCTGATCGCCAAGAAAGTCGCCCGTAAGCAGGAACTGCGGGAACTGCCGCTGCGTTCCACGCGGCGCAAATACTTCCTCCACCGCCGTCGCGAAGCGATCGAAGCGACCCGCCACCGCCTCAACGAAGTGCTCCGCGCGCTGCGCCTGAAAATGGCTGCCAAGCACGCTTGAGCGCACGCCGCGGCCGGACGCCGCGGCGTGCCTTGCAGAACGCCGGCCCCGCGAGCGCCGCTTCAGGTGCCGCTGGCCAGTAGCTCTCGCAGCTGCGGCTCGTCGAGCACCGGCACGCCGAGTCGCTCGGCCTTCTCAAGCTTCGAGCCGGCGCTCTCGCCCGCGACAAGGTAGTCGGTCTTCTTCGACACCGAGCTCGTCACGCGTCCGCCGGCCGCCATGATCTGCTCGGTCGCCTGCTCGCGCGACCAGTTGGGCAGCGTTCCCGTGAGCACCAGCGTGCGGCCGTTGAGCGGACCGTCTGACGGCGCCGGTCCCTGCTCGGCGAAGCGCAGCCCGATCTCGCGCAGGTCGCCGATCAGGCTGCGCATCCGCTGATCGTCGAGCTGAGTGCGGATCAGCGCTGCCATCTTGCTGCCGACGCCCGGTGTCTGCTCGATCTCCTCGGGCGTCGCCGCGAGCAGCCGGTCGATGTCGCGAAAGCGCTGCGCGAGGTTGCGGCCGGTCACCTCGCCGACCTCCTCGATGCCGAGCGCGAACAGCACTCGCGCGAAAGGTCGCTGCTTGGACTCCTCGATCGCCGACAGCAGGTTCCGTGCGGAGAGCTCGCCAAAGCCGTCGAGCTCGACGAGCTGATCCTCGCGCAGCCGGTAGAAGTCTGCCGCCGTCTCGATCATGCCGCGCTCCTGCAGCACTGCGACCTGCTTTTCGCCGAGCCCCTCGATGTCCATCGCTCCGCGCGAGACGAAGTGCTTGAGCAGCTGCCATGCCCGGCCGGGGCACAGCGGGTTGGGGCACTTGGTGAAGACCGCGCCCTCGGGCTTGACCGTTGGCGTGTCGCAGAACGGACAACGCTTCGGCGGGCGCGGGCGCGGCGGTCGGCGCTTCTGCTCGACAACGTGTGGCGCCGGCGAGACGACCTGCGGGATCACGTCTCCTGCGCGCAGCACGATCACGTCCTCGCCCGCGCGAATGTCCTTGCGCGCGAGGTCCTCCTCGTTGTGCAGCGTCGCCATGCCGATTCGCACGCCGCCGACCGTGACCGGCGCGAGCACTCCGTAGGGGCGCATGTCGCCGAACTTGCCGACGTTCCACATCACCTTCTCCAGACGCGTGACGGCCGTTGTCGGCGGGAACTTCCATGCCACGGCCCAGCGCGGGTCGCGGCCGACCGCGCCGAGGCGGCGCTGCAGCTCGAGGTCGTCGACCTTGATGACGACGCCGTCGATCTCGAAGTCGAGCTCGCCACGGCGCTCCTGCCAGGCGAGGCATTGCGCGATCACCTGCTCCTCGCTCGAGAGCAGCTTGATGTCGGGATTGACTCGAAAGCCGTGCCTGCGCAGCCAATCGAGCGCCTGCGAATGGCGCTCGAACGCCAGACCTTCGCTGACGCCGACCTGGTAGGCCCAGATCGACAGTGGCCGCTTCGCCGCATCGGCCGGATCGAGCTGACGAACCGTGCCGGCGGCCGAGTTGCGAGGGTTCATGAACGTCGACTCGCCGGCTTCGGCGCGGCGCTCGTTCAGCGCCGTGAAGTCGGCCAGCGACATATAGACCTCGCCGCGCACCTCGACGAGCGGCGGCGCGTCCTCGATCGTCAACGGAATCGATGCGATCGTGCGCAGGTTGTGCGTCACGTCCTCGCCGATCTCGCCGTTGCCGCGCGTCGCGCCGACGGCGAGCACGCCGTCGCGGTAGACGAGGCTGATCGCCAGCCCGTCGATCTTCGGCTCCACGACGTACTCGAATCGCGGCTCGGCGATGCCCTCGCGCGCGAGGTGGTTGCGCATCCGCTCGACCCATGCGCGCAGCTCCTGTTCGGATCGCACGTTGCCGAGCGAGAGCATCGGCTCCAGGTGCTCGACTTTCTCGAGCCGGCTGACCGGCTCGCCGCCGACTCGCTGCGTCGGTGAGTCCGGCGTCAGCAGCTCGGGATGCTCGCGCTCGATCGCACGCAGCTCGTCGAGCAGCGCGTCGTACTCCTCGTCACCGATCTCCGGATCGTCGAGTACGTAGTAGCGGCGCGCGTGATATTCGAGCAGCTCACGCAGCTGCCGCGCCCGGTCGCGCGCGGGCGCGGCGCTCACAGCGCCTCGCGCGCCGGCCGATCCGTGATCGGTGCTGCAGAGCAGCTCGTTCAGATCGAAGCGCCGCAATGCCTCGAGGCCGGGACGGTCAGTCAGGTCGAAGTGGATCGGCGTGACCGCGACACGCCCGGCCGCGACCGCCGCAAGATCGGTGCCCGGCTCGTCGTGGAAGCCCGGATCGGAGCCGTAGATCCAGTAGCGACGCCGATGCTCCTCCTCCTCCTGGAGCTTGAGCTCATCGCGATAGATGCGCTTGCCCAGGCTCGTCACCTCGACGCCGCTCGGCTCGCCCGCCGGCACGTTGACGTTCAGCAGCGTACGCGTCGGAAGCGGCACCTCCTCGATCCGCTCCACCACCCGCGCGACGAAACGCGCCGCCACGTCGAAGCCGAAGCCTCCGTCGAAGCGGTAGTCGAGCGCGCGCGCGCCGGACTGCTGCGAGACAGCGATCGACGGCAGGCCCAGCACGACGCCCTCGAGCGCTGCCGCGACCGTGCCCGAGTAGGTGATGTCGTCGCCGAGGTTCGCGCCATGGTTGATGCCGGCGACGACGAGGTCGGCCGCGAAGCCCTCGATCAGCCCGAGGCTCGCCAGGCGGACGCAGTCGACCGGCGTGCCGTCGGTCGCGTAGCCGACCGTCCCGTCGGCAAACGGCACCTCCTCGACCCACAGCGGCCGGCGCGTCGTGATCGATCGCGCCATCGCCGAGCGGTTACCGTCCGGTGCGATCACGGCGAGGCGGATGCCGTCGAGCCCGACGAGCGCGCTGCGCATCGCCTGAAGGCCGTCAGCCTCGATCCCGTCGTCGTTTGTCAGCAGTACGTTCAGCATGTTCGCCACCGCTCCCAGCATAGGGGTCGCTGCGGTCCGCGAATGTGAAGGCCCTTGCGGCGCCGCGCCTAGGTCTCGTAGCCGACGCCAGCCAGCGCGAGCCCGTGTGCCGGCGCCGTGCGCCCGGCCTCGGTGCGCGCAGCTCCGCCCAGCAGCGCTTCGAACTGCGCGATGTCGATACGCCCCGAGGCGACATCGAGCATCGTGCCGACGAGCACGCGGTTCATGTGGCGCAGGAACATGTCCGCCTCGATCCAGAACTCGAGCAGGTCGCCCTCGGAGCGCCATTCGGCGCGCGTGACATCGCAACGAAACCACGTGTGCTCGGTCTCACTGGGCGTGAAGGCCGTGAAGTCGTGGCGGCCGAGCAGCGCGCTCGCGCAGGCCTCGAGCGCGCCGAGCTCGAGCTCGCCGGTCCACCAGAACGCCGTCCGGCGCGCGAACACGCTCCGCGCGCGCCGTGCGAGCACGCGGTAGCAGTAGGTGCGACTGCGCGCATCGCGTCGCGCGTCGAAGCCGTCGTGCATCGGCTCGGCCGCCAGCACGGCGAGGTCGTCGTCGAGCAGCCCGTTCAGCCGCAGCGGATCGACGGCCTCGTGCGCATAGCTTGCGACCTGCGCCCAAGCGTGGACACCGCGGTCGGTGCGCCCGGCCACCGCCAGCCTCAGCGGGCGTCCATCGGTGCCCGTTTCGCCGAGTACCGTCTGCAGCGCGCGCTCGAGCTCCTCCTGCACCGTGCGCAGGCCCGGCTGCCGGCCCCAGCCGGCAAACCCCGACCCGTCGTACTCGAGCGTGAGCTTCGTCACCATCGGCGCGCCTGCACCGCCATCGCCGCCCGCGACCCGAGCACCGCGCGCACGCAGTGGCCGAAGAGCACGGCCTCGCGTCAGACGAGCTCGATGAAGACCATCTCGGTCGCGTCGCTCTTGCGCGGGCCGAGCTTGAGGATTCGCGTGTAGCCACCGGGGCGATCTGCGTAGCGCGGTGCGACGTCCTCGAACAGCTTGTGCACGGCGAACTTGTCCTGCGCGAGCGTCGAGAGCGCCTGGCGGCGCGCGTGCAGATCGCCGCGCTTGGCGAGCGTGATCAGCTTCTCGATCTCCGGCTTGACCGCCTTCGCCTTGGCCTCGGTCGTCTTGATCCGCTCGTGCTCGATGATCTCCTTGCTCAGGTTCATCAGCAGCGCCTTGCGATGGGCGCTGTCACGGCTGAGCTTGTTGCGTGTCTTCTGGTGTCTCATCAGCGGATCGAGAGTCTAGACGGCCGAGGCGCAAACGTCAGTCGTCGCGCAGGTTGAGCCCGCGCGAGTGAAGCGTCTCGATCACCTCGTCGATCGACTTCTTGCCGAAGTTCGGGATCGCGTTGAGCTCGGCCTCTGACTTGGAGATCAGGTCGCCGACCGTCTGTATGCCGGCGCGCTTGAGGCAGTTGTACGAGCGCACGCCCAGCTCGAGCTCCTCGATCAGGATCCCGAACTCCTCGCCCTGCAGCGCAGCGGGCTGGCCGCCGGCACCGACCGAGAGGCCGTGCCCGTCGAGCTGGCCGCCCGGCGTCGCGCGCAGCTCCTGGATCCGGTCGGCGTCGGTGAAGATCGCCAGCTGACTGATCAGCAGCTCGGCGGCCTCGCGCAGCGCCGCCTGCGGGTCGATCGAGCCGTCGGTCTCGATGTCGAGCGTGAGCTTGTCGAAGTCCGTCTTCTGACCGACTCGCGCCTGCTCGACTGCATACGCGACACGACGCACGGGCGAGAAGATCGAGTCGATCGGGATCACGCCGATCGGCTGGTCGGCCGACTTGTTCTCCTCGGCCGGCCGGTAGCCGCGGCCGCGGCCGATCGTCATGTACAGCTCGAGCTTCGTTTTCTTCTCGAGCGTCGCGATGTGCACGTCGGGGTTGAGGATCTCGACACCCGCCGGCAGATCGATGTCTTTGGCGGTGATGTCGCCCGGGCCGGTCACGACCAGCGGCGCCTCGACCTCGCTCGCGTCGGAGTGCATCCGGCAGACGACGCCCTTGAGGTTGAGCACGATGTCGGTCACGTCCTCCTTGACGCCGTTGATCGTGGAGAACTCGTGCGCAACGCCCTCGATGCGCACGCTCGTGACGGCGGCTCCTGAGAGCGATGAGAGCAGTACGCGCCGCAGCGAGTTGCCGAACGTGTAGCCGAATCCACGGTCGAGTGGCTCGATCGTGAACGTGCCGCGGTTCTGCTCCACGGACTCGCTTGTGATCCGGGGGATTTGGAAGTCGAGCATGAGGGTCCTAACGTCGTTTTGGTGTCGCACCGGCGTCGTTTTGACGGCCGGCTCGGGAGCGCCGCCCGTCGCGAGCGGCGCGCATGAAGGTCCTACTACTTCGAGTACAGCTCGACGATGAGCTGCTCCTGCACCGGCGCGGCGACCTCGCGTCGCTCCGGCTTGCGCAGCACCTTGGCCGTCAGCGACTCATGGTCGGCCTGAAGCCACGCAGGAATCTGTCCGGTGAGCTCGGTTGCGTCCCTGACGACCTGCGTCGCAGGCGTGCTCGCTTTGATCGCGATCACGTCGTTCGGCCGCACCTGATAGGAGGGGATGTTGACCCTGCGGCCGTTGACCGTCCAATGGCCGTGGCGGATCAACTGCCGCGCCTGGCGGCGCGACGCGGCGAAGCCGAGTCGCACGAGCACGTTGTCGAGGCGGCTCTCGAGTAGCGCCAAGAGGTTCTCGCCGGTGATGCCGGGCTGGCGCGAGGCCTTCTCGTAGTAGCCGGCGAACTGGCGCTCGAGCACTCCGTAGTAGCGCTTCGCCTTCTGCTTCTCGCGAAGCTGGACTCGGTACTCGCTCTGTTTGAGGCGGCCGCGGCCGTGCTCGCCAGGCGGGTAGGAGCGGCGCTCGACGCCGCACTTGTCAGTCAGGCAGCGCTCACCCTTGAGGAACAGCTTCTGCCCCTCGCGGCGGCACTGCTTGCACTGTGGGCCCGTGTCTCTCGCCATCGCTAGACCCTCCGGCGCTTTCTCGGGCGGCAGCCGTTGTGGGCCTGCGGCGTGACGTCCTTGACGCCGGTGACCTCGAGTCCTGCAGCCTGCAGCGAGCGGATCGCCGTCTCGCGTCCGGAGCCGGGCCCCTTGACGTAGACCTCGACCTTCTGCAGACCCTGCTCGAGGCCCTTGCGTGCCGCCGCGTCGGCGGTCACCTGCGCCGCGAACGGCGTCGACTTGCGCGAGCCCTTGAAGCCCGCTCCACCGGCCGACTCCCACGCGATCACGTTGCCGGAGGTATCGGTCAACGAGACGATCGTGTTGTTGAACGAAGTCTTGATGTGCGCCTGTCCGATCGGGATGTTCTTTTTCGCCTTGCGCCGCCCGCGCGCGCGTTTGGGAGCAGGAGGCATTTACTTCTTGCCCGCGCGCTTCTTGCCGGCGACCTGCATCCGCTTCGGCCCCTTGCGCGTGCGTGCGTTGGTCTTCGTCTTCTGCCCCCGCACCGGCAGCCCGCGGCGATGGCGCAGGCCTCGGTAGCAGCCGATCTCCTGCAGCCTTTTGATGTCCTGCGAGCGCTCGCGGCGAAGGTCGCCCTCGACGGTCAGGTTGTCGTCGATCGCGTCGCGCAGTTTCGCGACCTCGTCCTCGGTCAGGTCGCGCACGTAGGTGTCGGGGCTGACGCCGACTTCCGAGAGGATCTTGTTCGAGGTAGCGCGGCCGATCCCGTAGATGTAGGTCAGCCCGATCTCAGAGCGCTTGTTGAGCGGCAGGTTGATGCCGGCGATGCGAGCCATCTAGCCCTGCCTCTGCTTGTGGCGCTTGTTCTGGCAGATCACCAGCACCACACCGTGGCGGCGGATGATCTTGCATTTCTCGCACATCGGCTTGACCGACGGTCTTACCTTCATGATCCCTTTCGGTGCTTGTTCCGGCGACCGGGCTCTGGCTGCCGTTGCGGCCGCCGCTACCTGGTCGAGGAGTTTGCCCGGGCAAGAACTGACGACCTCGTCCGAGCAGGACACCTGATGGTAGCAACTCCTATTTGCCGGCGGCGGCCTGTGCGGCTCGCCGATCCTCGCGCGCATCGGCGGCGAGATTCCACGGCGTCAGCACACGCGGGCCATCGGCGGTGATCGCGACGGTGAACTCGAAGTGAGCCGCCGGCGAGCCGTCCTGGGAGAAGATCGCCCAGCCGTCGCCGGCGACGCGAACGGCCGCGCGCCCAGCCGTCATCATCGGCTCGACGGCGAGCACCATGCCCTCCTCGAGCAGCGGGCCCTTGCCGGGCTTGCCGTAGTTCGGAACCTGCGGATCCTCGTGCATCTCGCGGCCGATGCCGTGCCCGACGAGCGAGCGCACGACCGCGAGCCCGGCCGCCTCGGCGACGCTCTGGATCGCGTGCGACATGTCGCCCATGCGATTGCCGGCGCGGCACTCTGCCACGCCTGCGTACAGCGACTTCTCGGTGGCGCTCAGAAGATTGCGCTGCTCGTCGCTGATCTCGCCGACGGCGAACGTCCTGGCCGCGTCCGCAACCCAGCCGTCGAGCGTCACGCCCATGTCGACCGAGATGTTGTCGCCCTCCTGCAGCCGGTAGGAACCGGGAATCCCATGCACGATCATCGCGTTCGGCGATGCGCAGATCGAGCCGGGAAAGCCGCGATAGCCCTTGAACGTCGGTACGCCGCCGCGCGCGCGGATGAAGCGCTCGACGGCACCGTCGAGCTCGGCGGTGCTGACGCCGACGGCGATTCGCGACTCGACGTCGTCCATCGCCGCAGCCAGGATCGCGCCGGCGCGGCGCATCTTCTCGATCTCGGCTGGCGACTTCTTGATGATCACCCGGGGAGCTTAGCTTTCGGGCCGAGCGTCCCGAAGCGCAACGTCTCGGCTAGAGCTTCGTCTCGATTCGCAGCGTCGCGATCGTCGCCCTGATCCGGGCGTGCACCTCGTCCGGATCGCGCGTGCCGTCGAAACGGCGCAGCAGACCGGCCGCGTCATAGTGGGCGATCAGCGGCTCGGTCTGCGAGTGATAGACCTCGAGGCGCCGGCGGATCGTCTCCTCCTTGTCATCGTCGCGCTGGATCAGCCGCGAGCCGTCCTGGTCGCAGATGCCTTCGTGCTTGGGCGGGTCGAACTCGACGTGGTAGATGTGGCTCGGGTTCTTCACGCAGACGCGCCGGCCGGCCAGGCGTCGCACGAGCTCGTCGTCGGGCACTTCGATCAGCAGCGCGGCGCTGAGCCGGCGGCCGAGCTCCTCGAGTCCCGCAGCCAGCGCGGCGGCCTGCTCGGCGTTGCGCGGAAAGCCGTCGAGTAGAAAGCCGTCGGCGGCGTCCGGCTCGCGCACGCGCTTGGAGATCATGCCGACGATCACCTCGTCGGGCACGAGCTCGCCGGCGTCCATGTAGTGCTTCGCCGCCAGGCCGAGCTCACTGCCGGCAGCTACCTCGGCGCGCAGCATGTCGCCGGTCGAGATATGCGGCAGGCCGAAGTCCTCGCGCAGACGCTCGGCCTGCGTCCCCTTGCCGGCGCCCGGCGGACCGAGCAGTATCAAGTTCAATTCGGACAAGTCCGAACCAGCCTACCCGTTGCGCTCAGGCGCGACACGCAGGAGGCCTCACCGCGGGCGTCACCCGCCGCGCACTTCTCCCGCGGCGCCGAGGCGCTACTTCAAGAACCCCTCGTAACTTCGCATCATCAGCTGCGCCTCGAGCTGCTTCATCGTTTCCAGCGCGACGCCGATCACGATCAGGATCGAGGTGCCGCCGAGCGGAATGTTCTGGTGCGTGCGCGCGATCAGGATCGTCGGCAGCGCTGCGAC
Organism: uncultured Solirubrobacteraceae bacterium; assembly: GCA_963812575.1. Taxonomy (GTDB): domain Bacteria; phylum Actinomycetota; class Thermoleophilia; order Solirubrobacterales; family Solirubrobacteraceae; genus Palsa-744. Next base: position 17,343 of record CAWEVS010000001.1, read on the forward strand.
GGCGGCGAGGAACAGAGCGCCGGGGAACGTCAGCCGCGCCAGGATCCGATCGAGGAATTCGGCGGTCGGACGGCCGGGTCGTACGCCCGGGATGAAGCCGCCGTACTTCTTCAGGTTCTCGGCTTGGTCGACCGGGTTGAACGTGACGGCTGTGTAGAAGTAGGTGAACACGAGGATCAGGATCGACTCGCCGACGACGTAGTGCCAGCCGTTCGGCGAGAAGAAGTCCGACAGCGACTGGCCCCAGTGCGTTTTGACGAGCTGCCCGACGGTCGGCGGGAATGCCATCAGGCTCGCGGCGAAGATCACCGGGATCACACCGGCCATGTTCACGCGCAGCGGCAGGTAGGTCTGGCCGCCTTCGGTCATGCGCCGTCCGATCACGCGCTTGGCGTACTGCACCGGGATCCGCCGCTGACCTTCCTGAACGAAGACGATGCCGGCGACCACGGCGAGCACGAGGAACGGCATCATCACCTTGAAGACCTGGTCCTGCGAGGTCCACCAGGTCTGGATGCCGCCGGGCAGGCGCGCGACGATCGAGGCGAAGATCAGCAGCGAGATGCCGTTGCCGATTCCTCGCTGCGTGATCAGCTCGCCGATCCACATCAACATGACGCAGCCCGTCGTCAAGCAGACGACGATCAGGAAGATGTGCGGCGCGTCGAAGTGCGTGACGACCGATTCGCCGGCTTTCGCCTGCAGCGTGTGGAACAGGAAGACGTAGCCGATCGATTGCGCGAAGGCCAGACCGACGGTCAGGTAGCGCGTGTACTGCGTGATCCGCGCCTGACCGACCTCGCCTTCCTTGGAGAGCTTTTCCAACGAAGGCACCGCGACCTGCAGCAACTGCAGGATGATCGACGCGGTGATGTACGGCATGATGCCGAGCGCGAACAGCGCGATCCGCGAAAGGCCGCCGCCCGAGAACAGGTTGAGCAGGCCGAGGATGTTGGAGCCGCCGAACTCCTTCTGGATGTTGTTGACGGCCGTCAGGTTGACGCCCGGCACGGGAATGTGCGAGCCGAGCCGGTAGATCAGCAGCATGCCCGCCGTGAAGGCGATCTTCTTGCGGATGTCCGCGACCTGGAAGGCGTTGAGGATCGTCGAGAGCATGGGCTTGGTTCCGCTGCTAGAGCGCCGCTGCACTCCCTCCCGCGGAGCGGCCGATTCTAGTCGATGCGCCTGAACCGGATGCGACTATGCGTGCCACGGCCGGCACGGCGAGACGAGGCCTAGCTCTCGACGAGCTTGCAGCTGCCGCCGGCCGCCTCGATGCGCTCGCGCGCGCCGGCGCTGAAGGCGTGCGCGTGCACGGTCAGCGCCTTGCTGATCTCGCCCTTGGCGAGAATCTTGATCGGGACGTCCTTGCGCTTGCCGAGTCCACTTGCCTTGAGCAGCTCGACCGTCACCTCGGTGCCGGCCTCGAAGCGCTCCTCGAGCGCCGCCAGGTTGACAGGCTGCGAGTGCGTACGAAACGGCTCGAACGGCATCGACTTCTTCATGTGCGGCCCGCGCAGCTTTCGCATGCGCATGTGGATCGGCATCTGGCCACCCTCGAAGCGCGCGCGGCGCTTGGAGCCCGAACGCGCGCCGGCGCCCTTCTGGCCACGACCGGAGGTCTTGCCCGTGCCCGAGCCTTCGCCGCGGCCGAGGCGCTTGCGCGGCCGGCGGCTGCCGGGAGACGGGGCGAGGCTGTGCAGCCCGATGCGCTGCGGCTTCTGCTCCTCGTCCGGGGCTCACGACTTGCCCTCCTGCCTGTGCCCGGGTGCTCGGGTGCACCTCGACGAGGTGGCGAACCGCGTGCAGCATGCCGCGCGCCTGCTCGGAGTCGTCGACCTCCACGCTGTGCCCGATCCGGCGCAGGCCGAGCGAGCGCAACGTGTCGAGCTGTTTCTGGTTCGCGCCGTTGCGCGACTTGCGCTGCGTCACGGTCAGCGCCGCCATCAGGATGCCGGCTCCTCGCTCGCCGCCGCAGCGGCGACGGGCTGCGGCTCGGCTGCGCCCGCTGGCGCCACATCCGCCGAGGCCGGCTCGGCGTCGGTCGCCGCTCCGTTGCTCGGCTCGCTGCTCAAGCCGAGCACCTGGTTGACCGAGAGGCCGCGCAGCTCGGCGACCTCGGCCGGCGTTCGCAGGCCGCGCAGACCGGCGACGGTCGCCTTGACGAGGTTGATCGGGTTCTGCGTGCCAAGACTCTTGGAAAGGATGTCGTGGATGCCGGCGAGCTCGAGCACCGCGCGCACGCCGCCGCCGGCGATCACGCCGGTACCGGGCGAGGCGGGCTTCAAGAAGACGCGCCCGGCACCGAACACGCCGGTCGTCTGGTGCGTGATCGTGCTGCCGTGCTTCGGCACGCGAAAGAGATCCTTCTTCGCGCGCTCGACGCCCTTCTGGATCGCCAGCGGCACCTCGTTGGCCTTGCCGTAACCGACGCCGACGACTTCGCGCTCGTCGCCGACGACTACCAGCGCCGTGAACGAGAAGCGCCGGCCGCCCTTGACGACCTTCGCGACGCGGTTGATCTCGACGACGCGCTCTTGCAGGTCGAGGCCGGCCGGGTTGACTGATCTGTCGGTAGGAATGCTCATCGGTGGAGTGAGAGGGTAGCGGTCGGGCGGCGCCCGGCCGTCAGACCTCGATCCCGCTTTCGCGGATCGCCTCGGCGAAGGCACGCACGTGGCCGTGATAGCGATAGCCGCCGCGATCGAAGACCGCCTCGGAGATGCCGGCCGCCTTCGCCCGCTCGGCCAGCGTCTCGCCGGAGCGCTTCGTGCGCTCGGGCTTCGCCAGGCCGCGCAGCTCCGGCTCGTACCAGTTGACCGCGGCCAGCGTGCGACCGGCCGCGTCGTCGATCAGCTGCGCCGAGATGCCCTGATTGGAGCGGAACACCGAGATGCGCGGACGCTCGGGCGTGCCCGAGACCTTCGCGCGCACACGGCGACGGCGTTTGAGACGACGGCGGTCCTTCGTGATGACGGTCATGCGCGCTTACCTACCTTGCGCTGGACGTACTCGCCCTCGTAGCGGATGCCCTTGCCCTTGTATGGCTCCGGCGGGCGCTGCTTGCGGATGATCGCGGCCGTCTCGCCGACGAGCTGCTTGGAGATGCCGCGCACGACGACGCGCGTCGGCTGCGGCACCTCGAACTCGATCCCGTCCGGCGCGTGGATCGGCACCGGATGCGAGTAGCCGACCGCGAGCTCGAGGTTCTTGCCCTTCAGCTGCGCGCGATAGCCGACGCCTTGGATCTCCAGGCGCTTCTCGTAGCCGGCCGTCACGCCCTGCACCATGTTCGCCACGAGTGAGCGCGTCAGCCCATGGAGCGCGCGGTGTTCGCCACGGTCGGTCGGGCGCGTCACGAGCAGCTGCTCGCCGTCCTGTTTGACCTCGATGTCGCGCGGAATCCGCTCGAAGAGTTCGCCTTTGGGGCCGTTGACGCGGACCTCTCCGGGCTCGATCGCGACGGTCACGCCACTGGGGACGGGAATGGGCTGTCTGCCGATGCGCGACATGCTCAGCTCACCAGACCTGCGCGAGGACCTCGCCGCCGACGCCCGCCGAGCGCGCGTCGTGGCCGGTCATAACGCCGTGAGAGGTTGAGACGATCGACGTTCCCATCCCGCCGAGCACCTTCGGGATGTGCTTCGCGTCGACGTACGTGCGTCGCCCCGGGCGCGAGACGCGTCGCAGGCCCGAGATCGCCGAGCGGCGGTCCTCGGTGTACTTCAAGCGGATCTCGAGCAGCTCGCCGGCGCTGCCGTCGGCTTTCGGCGCGACCGAGTAGGACTCGATGTAGCCCTGCTCGACGAGAATCCGAGCGAGCTCGCTCTTCAGTTTCGACGCGGGAATCTCGACGGTCTCATGCGCCGCGTGAATCGCGTTGCGCACGCGCGTCAGGAAGTCTGCGATCGGATCTGTCATCGACATGGTTCGTTCTTTCGTAAAGGCTCGTCGCCGTCTACCAAGACGACTTCGTCATTCCGGGGATCTGACCGTTGTGCGCCAACTCGCGCAAGCAGATGCGGCAGACGCCGAACTTGCGATAGACCGCGCGCGGACGCCCGCAGCGGTTGCAGCGAGTATAGGCCTGCGTTTTGTATTTCGGTGGGCGCGCCTGCTTGACGCGCTGCGATGTCTTGGCCATCAGTCGTCGCTCTCTTTCTCGTTTGCGTCCTCGGCTGGCGCCTCAGTCGCCGCCTCGGGCTCGCTGTCGGCCTGCGGCTCGGCCGCTGCATCAGGCGTAGGCTCGGCCGCCGCCTCGGGCTCGGCCGCTGCATCCGGCTCGGCGGCTGCCTCTGACGCCGGCTCGGCCGCTGCCTCGGGCTCAGCCGCGCCGTCCGCCTCGCTCGCCGCGGGCTCTTGCTCTTCGGCCTTCTTGGCGGCGTCGATCGCCGCCTGCTCGCGCCGCGTCGGCGTCGGCGCCGGCGCAGCAGCGGCAGCGGCCTCAGCCTCGGCCTGCGCAGCGGCATGCTCAGCCTCGGCCGCCTCATCGGCGGCCGGGTCATAGCCCTTCGGGCGTCCCTGCGCAGAGAACGGCATGCCGAACGCATGCAGCAGCGCGTAGGCCTCGATGTCGCTACCGGCGCTAGTCGTGATCGTGATGTCGAGTCCGCGCACCTGGTCGATCGCGTCGTAGTCGATCTCCGGGAAGATGATCTGCTCGCGAACGCCCATCGTGTAGTTGCCGCGACCGTCGAACGAGCGCGGATTGAGTCCGCGGAAGTCGCGGATTCGCGGGATCGCGATCGAGACGAGCCTGTCGACGAACTCGTAGGCCCGCTCGCCGCGCAGTGTCACGGCCACTCCCACCGGCATGCCCTCGCGCAGTTTGAACGCCGCGATCGACTTGCGCGCACGGCGCACGCTTGGCTGCTGGCCGGCGATCGTCGCAAGCTGTTCGGTCGCGGCCTTGAGCACTTTCGAGTCCTGCTTGGCCAAGCCGACGCCCATGTTCAGCGTGATCTTCTCCAGATGCGGCGCCTGCATCACCGAGGAGTAGCCGAAGCGCTCGATCAGCTGTGGGCGGATCTCCTCGAAGTAGCGCTCCTTCAGGCGTGCCGGCGGTGCGTCTGCGACGGGTGCGCTCATCAGTCGAGCTCCGCTCCGGTGCTCTTGGCGACGCGGACGCGCTTGCCGCCGCTGCGGTCGATGCGCACGCGAGTCGGATTGCCTTTGGCGTCGAGCAACATCACGTTTGAGATGTGAATCGGCCCCTCGCGCTCGATCACGCCGCCGAGCTGGCCCTCGGTGCCGGCGATCGGCGAGGAGCTCTGGTTCTGCTGCGGGCGCACGGCGCGCTTGACCATGTTCAGCCCCTCGACGTAGAGGCGCTGCTTGGCCGGCTCGACGCGCAGCACCTTGCCGGTCTTGCCGCGGTCCTTGCCGGCAGTCACCTTGACGCGATCGTCAGAGCGAATCTTCAGCCCGGCGCGCTTACCCGTCTTCGCGCTCTTGCGAGTAGCCATCACAGAACCTCGGGCGCGAGCGAGACGATCTTCATGAAGTTGCGCTCGCGCAGTTCGCGCGCGACCGGGCCGAACACGCGCGTGCCGCGCGGGTTGTTCTGGTCGTCGATGATCACCGCAGCGTTCTCGTCGAAGGCGATGTATGTGCCGTCGTCGCGGCCGATCGGCTTCTTCGTCCTCACGATCACGGCCGTCACGACGTCGCCCTTTTTAACCGAGCCCTGCGGGTTGGCCTGCTTGACGGTCGCCGTGATCACATCGCCGACGAACGCATAGCGACGCTGCGAGCCACCCTTTACGCGAATGCAGAGGATCTCGCGCGCGCCCGTGTTGTCGGCCACCCTGAGCCTTGTCTCGTTCTGGATCATCGAGCACGCTCCAACACGTCGACGAGCGACCAGCGCTTCAAGCGCGACAGCGGCCGGCTCTCGACGACACGCACCGTGTCGCCCTCGTTCGCGTCGTTGTTCTCGTCGTGCGCGTGCAACGTCGTCGAGCTGCGCACGATCTTCTCGTAGCGACGGTGACGACGGGCGAAGTCGATCCGCACCGTGATCGTCTTCTCGGCCTTGTCCGAGACGACGATGCCCTGGCGTTCGCGACGGCGGCCCTCGACCGGCGCGTGCACCGGCGCGAGCGGCTCGGCCGCGGGCGCCTTTGCGCGGCGCTCGGCAGCTTTCGCGCGTTCCTGCAGACGCCGTGCGCGACGCCGCTCGGCCTTGCGTTTGCGATCGGCGACGCGCTCAGCGTGTCGCTCCTCGTCGCTGCGAGGCGCGCGCGCCTCGCCGGCGTGCTTCGAGCGTGCCTGACGGCGACGCTCCTTCGGCGGAAGCTGCACCTCGGGCTCGCTCGGCGTCGTCGCCGCCGCCGCCGGCGCCTCGGCCGCGCTCGGCGTCCTCGGCAGCGCTCGGCTCGACGGCCTCGGGCGCCTCAGGCGCGTCGGCCTGCGGCTCCGCAGCCGGCTCCTGCTCGGGCGTCTCGGTCGTCTCGTTCTCTTGCTCGTCAGCCATGTCTTCCGTTTCTTCTTCTTGGCGCTCTTAGTGGTCCTGTGTTTTCAGTCCGCGCTCGCGCGCAACCGTCAACGCGCGCGCGAGGTCGCGCTTGGCGCGACCGACGCCGGCGGTGTCGTCGAGTTCGCCGGTCGCGTTGGAGAAGCGCAAGCCGAACACCTCTTTGCGCAGCACGCCGATCCGTTTGCTCAGCTCGGCGTCCTCCAGATCGCGCATCTCCTTCGCCGTCACCAGATCAGTCCTCACGCAGCACGAACTTCGACTTGACCGGAAGCTTGTGCGCAGCCAGGCGGATCGCGTCGCGCGCAAGCGGCTCGGAGACGCCCGCCAGCTCGAACATCACGCGGCCCGGCTTGACGACTGCGACCCAGCCTTCGGGGTTGCCCTTGCCGGAGCCCATGCGGGTCTCGGCCGGCTTCTTCGTGACCGGCTTGTCGGGAAAGACGTTGATCCAGACCTTGCCACCACGCTTGATCTTGCGCGTCATCGCGACACGTGCCGCCTCGATCTGGCGATTGGTCAGCCAGCCGCACTCGAGCGCCTTCAGCCCGTACTCGCCGAACTGCACCTTGACCTGGCCGCGCGAGTTGCCCGCACGGCGTCCGCGGTGCTGCTTGCGGTGCTTGACACGCTTCGGCGAGAGCATCAGCGCCCACCTCCGCCGCCGCCGGGCGGGCGACCACGGCCGCCGCCGCCACCGCCGCCGGGACCGCGCCCGCCGCCGCCACCCCGCGAGTGCCCTGTCCGCCAAAGCCGCCGCCACGGCCACCGCGACCGCCGCCGGGGCCGCCGCCGGGACCGCCGCCACGACCGCCGGGGCCTCCGTTTCCGCCGCGACCGCGACCGCGACCGTCCCGGCCGTCACGGCCGCCGCGCCCATCACGGTCGTTGCCGGGAGGCGCCGGTGCGGTCATGTCGGTGAGGTCTGCGCCGGTGTAGCCCTCGGGCATGATTTCGCCCTTGTTGATCCAGCACTTGACGCCGATCCGGCCGAACGTCGTGCGCGACTCGTAGAAGCCGTAGTCGATGTCGGCGCGCATCGTGTGCAGCGGCACACGACCGTCGGAGTAGCTTTCGGTGCGCGCCATCTCGGCGCCGCCGAGGCGACCGGAGACCTGAACCTTCACGCCCTTCGCGCCCGAGCGCATCGCACTGGTCAGCGCGCGCTTCATCGCACGGCGGAAGGCGACGCGGTTCTGCAGCTGCTCGGCGATCGACTGCGCGACGAGCGAGGCGTCGAGCTCAGGGCGCTTGATCTCGAGGATGTTGACCTTGATCTGCTTGTTGGTCATCTTGTGCAGATCGCGGCGCAGCGCATCGACTTCGCTGCCGGACTTGCCGATCACGATGCCCGGCCGTGCCGTGTGGATGTTGACCTCGAGTTCGTTCGAGTCCTTGCGGATCGTGATGCTCGAGAGTCCGGCATGCGCGAGCTTGTTCGTGATGTGCTCGCGGATGCGCACGTCCTCGGCGAGGTACTCGGCGAAGTGGCGCTCGTTGAACCAGTTCGACTTCCAGTCGTGGATGTAACCCACGCGCATGGCCTCTGGATGAACCTTTTGTCCCATTGCTGTCTCGCTGACCGTTCTCTCTAGTTCTTCTTGTTGTTCGCGTCAGGGCTGAGCGCGATCGTCAAATGGCTGGTGCGCTTGCGGATCGGCGTGGCGCGTCCCATCGCGCGCGGCCTGAAGCGCTTGATCGTCGGCCCCTCGTCGGCGTAGGCCTCGCGAACGATCAACTCGTCCTCGAGCAGCTCGTGATTGCTCTCGGCGTTTGCCACTGCCGACTCGAGCAACTTGCTCCAGTCGCGCGCCACCTCACGAGGGGTGAAAGCGAGGATAGCGCGCGCCTCCTGTACGGACTTGCCGCGCAGGTGCCCGCAGACCATCCGCGCCTTGCGCGCAGACGTGCGCACATAGCGGGCGTGGGCGCGCACGACGCGCCGGCGCGGTTTGGCGGGCGCTTTGCCACGCGCTTTTTTGGTCTCTGCGACCGGCTCTTTGGCGGCAGGCGCTTTTTTCGCGGCAGCTTTTCTGGCGGCTTTTTTCGCGGCCGGCTTGCTCGCCTCGGCTGCAGCGTCGGCGCCGTCCGCCTTCGCCTCGACGTCTTTGCCGGCAGCTTTCGCCTCGGTCGCTTTCGCTGCTTTGCGCGGTTTTTTGACGCGCGCTTTTTTGGCAGCCGGTTTCTCGGCGGCCGTGCCGTCCTCGCCGGACACCGCGTCCTGCTCGTCCTCGGCGCTCATCGCACGCGTCCCGAACCGGCGTGGCCGCGGAAGGTGCGCGTCGGCGCGAACTCGCCGAGCTTGTGGCCGACCATCGACTCACTGACGAACACCGGCACGTGTTTCTTGCCGTCGTGCACGGCGATCGTGTGCCCGACCATCTCGGGGAAGATCGTCGAAGCGCGCGACCACGTGCGCAACATTTTCTTGTTGTTCTGAGCGTTCAGCGCCTCGATCCGCGCCATCAGGCGCTCTTCGACCCAGGGGCCCTTCTTCGATGAGCGGCTCATCGGCTTCTGCCCTTCCCGCGGCGTCGACCGCGCACGATGTACTTGTCAGAGTTCTTGTTCTTCTTGCGCGTGCGATAGCCGAGTGTCGGCACGCCCCAGGGCGTCACCGGGTGGCGACCGGCAGTCGTCGAGCCCTCGCCGCCGCCATGCGGGTGGTCGACGGGGTTCATCGCCGTACCACGCGTCTGCGGGCGCACGCCCATGTGACGCTTGCGGCCGGCCTTGCCGATCTTCACGTTCTGATGGTCGGTGTTGCCGAGCGTGCCGACCGTCGCACGGCACTCGGCGCGCACCAAGCGCATCTCACCGGAGGGCAGACGCAGCGTTGCCATCTCGCCGTCCTTGGCCATCAGCTGCACCGAAGCTCCTGCCGAGCGAGCCATCTGACCGCCACGGCCGGGCTGCAGCTCGACGTTGTGCACGACCGTGCCGACCGGCATGCGCGCGAGCTCGAGGCAGTTGCCGACGGCGATGTCAGCGCCCTCGCCGGAGGCGACGCTCATCCCGACGGTCAGGCGCTGCGGCGCGAGGATGTAGCGCTTCTCGCCGTCGACGTAGTGCAGCAGCGCGATGTATGCCGAGCGGTTGGGGTCGTACTCGATCGCCGCGACCTTCGCCTCGACGCCGTCCTTGCGGCGCTTGAAGTCGATCCGGCGGTAGGCGCGCTTGGCGCCGCCACCGCGATGGCGCGAGGTCTTGCGCCCGTGCGCGTTGCGACCGCCGCTCTTCTTCAGGCCTTCGATCAGCGTCTTCTCGGGCTTCGACTTCGTCACCTCGGCGAAGTCCGGGTAGGAGACGAAGCGGCGTCCGGGGCTGGTCGGCTTTGGCTTGCGGATCGGCATCTCTATGACTCCAGCGCTGCAAGGCCCTGGAAGATCGGGATGCTCTCGCCGTCGCGCACCTGGACGATCGCCTTCTTCCACGTGCGCGTGCGGCCGCTGGTCGTGCCGCGGCGCTTGGGCTTGGACTTCACGGTCGCCGTTCGCACGTCGACGACGTGCACGTCGAACAGCGCCTCGACGGCCTGGCGGATCTGCGTCTTGTGCGCTTCGTGATGCACGCGAAAGGTGTAGCGGTGCAGACCGGAGAGCACGTAGCTCTTCTCCGAGACGACCGGTCGGATGATCACCTGCGAGTGATCCATCAGGCGCTCGCCTCCTCGCGCGCTGCGCGCGACCGGCTTGGCGGCGCGCGCGGTCAGCTCGTCGAGCGCGGCCTGCGAGACGAGCAGCGAGGCGGCGCCGAGCAGGTCGGTCACGCCGACGTCGGTCGCCGTCATCACCGCGACGCGCTTGAGGTTGCGAAACGACAGCGCGGCATTTGACTCGTCGGGCATCAGCACGACCAGCGTCGAGCTGTCCTGACCCCAATCGTCGAGCAGGTCGAAGGCCTGGCTGGTCTTCGGCGCGCTGAACGCGGCCGTGTCGAAGATCGCGATCGAGCCACGCTCGGCGTGCAGCGAGAGCCCGCTGCGCAGCGCCGCGCGCTGCTCCTTGCGGTTGACCTTGAAGGTGTAGGAGCGCGGCTGCGGGCCGAACACGACGCCACCGCCGGTCCAGATCGGCGAGCGGGTCGAGCCGGCGCGCGCGCGACCGGTGCCCTTCTGCCGCCACGGCTTGGCACCGCCGCCGGAGACCATCCCGCGCGTCTTCGTCGCCGCCGTGCCACGCCGTCGCGCAGCCTGCTCGGCGCGCACGCTCTGGTGCACCAGCGAGCCGCTGAAGCGAGCGCCGAAGGCGCTGTCGTCGAGCTTGACCTTCTTGCTCTGGCCGAGCAGCGGAGCGTCAGGCATCGGTCCGCACCTCCACGACGCCGCCGCGCGGACCGGGAACCGATCCGCGGACGAGCAGCAGGTTCTCCTTGGCGTCGATCGAGACGATCTCAAGGCCCTTCTGCGTGACGCGCTTGTTGCCCATCTGGCCCGGGCCGCGGATCCCCTTCATCACGCGTGCCGGCCACGCCGAGGCGCCGATCGAGCCCGGCGCGCGGACGTTGTGCGAGCCGTGCGACTTCGGACCGCTGGCGAAGTTGTGGCGCTTGATCGTGCCCTGGAAGCCCTTGCCCTTGGAGACGCCGGAGATCTTCACGCGGCCGCCGACCTCGAAGGCCTCGACCGTCACGCTCTCGCCGAGCTGCAGCTCGCCGGCCTCGTCGCGGAACTCGACGACGTGACGCAGCGGCGGCGCGTCGACCTTCTTCAGGTGGCCGAGCTCGGCTTTCGTCAGGTGCTTCTCCTTGGTCTGACCGAACGCGAGCTGGACCGCCTCATAGCCGTCGCGTTCGGGCGTGCGGATCGCCGTCACCGGGCACGGCCCGGCCTGCAGCACGGTCACGCGCGCGACGCTGCCGTCGTCCTGGAAGACCTGCGTCATGCCGAGCTTCTTGGCGAGGATTGCGGACATAGCTTCAGTTACAGAGAAGGCTGAGCGATCAGGTGGCGAGACGGATCTCGATGTCGACGCCGGCCGGCAGGTGGTCCAGGCGCTGCAGCGAGTCGACCGTCTTCGGCGTCGGCTGGTGGATGTCGATCAGCCGCTTGTGCGTGCGGATCTCGAAGTGCTCGCGCGAGTCCTTGTCCTTGAACGGCGAGCGGATCACGCAGTAGACGTTCTTCTCGGTCGGCAACGGCACCGGCCCAGAGACGTTCGCGCCGGTGCGCGTCGCCGTCTCGACGATCTCCTTCGCCGCAGACTCGATCGCCGAGGTGTCGTACGCCTTCAGGCGGATCCGGATCTTGTTTTGAGTGGCCGATGCCATGTGAAGTTCTGCGCTCGTTTTCTTTGTGCTGGTTGATCTACTGGGTTCTGCTCTGCGGCTGGGCGCCGCGTCGCGCGGCGACCCCGACGGGGGCAAGCCCTCGCCGGGGGCTCAAGTTAGTCGTATCGGACTGCAATGAGCGCCGCCCCCGAAGGGGCGGCGGGTACTACTCGATGATCTCGGTGACCACGCCGGAGCCGACCGTGCGACCGCCCTCTCGAATGGCGAAACGCAGGCCCTGGTCCATGGCGATCGGCTGGATCAGCTCGATCTCCATCTGGACGTTGTCGCCGGGCATGACCATCTCGACGCCGTCGGGCAGCTTCGCCACGCCGGTGACGTCTGTCGTGCGGAAGTAGAACTGCGGCCGGTAGCCCGTGAAGAACGGCGTGTGGCGACCGCCCTCCTCCTTCTTCAGGACGTAGACCTCGGCCTTGTACTTGGTGTGCGGAGTGATCGAACCGGGCTTGCAGAGCACCTGGCCGCGCTCGATCTCCTCGCGCTTGGTCCCGCGCAGCAGGCAGCCGACGTTGTCGCCCGCCTGTCCCTGGTCGAGGATCTTGCGGAACATCTCGACGCCCGTGACGACCGTCGAGGTCGACTCGTGCACGCCGACGATTTCGACGGTGTCGCCGGTGTTGACGATGCCCTGCTCGACGCGACCGGTCGCGACCGTGCCACGGCCGGTGATCGAGAAGACGTCCTCGACCGGCATCAGGAACGGCTTGTCGAGCTCGCGCACCGGCTCCGGGATGTAGGTGTCCAGCGCCGCCGCCAGCTCGAGGATCTTGCCCTTGTAGGCCTCGTCGCCTTCGAGCGCCTTCAGCGCCGAGCCGGTGATGAACGGAATGTCGTCGCCCGGGAAGTCGTATTCGCTGAGCAGCTCGCGAACCTCGACCTCGACCAGTTCGAGCAGCTCGTCGTCGTCGACCATGTCGGCCTTGTTGAGGAACACGACGATGTAGGGCACGCCGACCTGGCGCGCCAGCAGGATGTGCTCGCGCGTCTGCGGCATCGGGCCGTCGGCGGCCGATACGACGAGGATCGCGCCGTCCATCTGCGCCGCGCCGGTGATCATGTTCTTGACGTAGTCGGCGTGGCCGGGGCAGTCGACGTGGGCGTAGTGACGGTTCTCCGTCTGGTACTCGACGTGCGAGGTGGCGATCGTGATTCCGCGTTCCTTCTCCTCAGGCGCGTTGTCGATCTCCGCGAAGGTGCGCGCTTCTGCGCCTCCGTGCTCGGCCAGTACCGTCGTTATGGCAGCGGTCAGCGTCGTCTTGCCATGGTCGATGTGACCGATGGTCCCGACGTTGACGTGCGGCTTGTCGCGCTCGAACTTCTCCTTCGCCACTTTCTGTTCGCTCCTATATCGACTTGAACGTCCACCCTGTGAGGGCGAACCTGAGAAATCTATCTAACTGCGGCAGTCGGTGACTGCCGCCTGCTACCTCAAACTTGTTCTGCGCTCGCGGTTCGGCCTAACCCGAGCCATCTAGGCCGGGACCGGCTCCCCCGTCCGCTGTTCCACGATCTGCTCCGCGATGTTCGCCGGAACCTCCTCGTAGGCGTCGAACTGCATCGTGTAGTTCGCGCGTCCTTGCGTGTTCGAGCGCAGGTCGGTTGCATAGCCGAACATCTCGCTCAGCGGCACGCGTGCGGTGACCGCCAGCGCGTTGCCGCGGCGCTCGTTGCCCTCGACGCGTCCGCGCCGGCGGCTGAGGTCGCCGATCACATCGCCGAGGAACTCCTCCGGCGTGATCACCTCGACCGCGAAGATCGGCTCGAGCAGCACCGGCTTGGCCCGCTTGGCCGCCTCTTTGAAGGCGAGCGAGCCGGCGACCTTGAAGGCGATCTCCGAGGAGTCGACGTCGTGGTACTTGCCGTCGACCAGCGTCACGCGCAGGTCGACCATCGGGTAGCCCGCCTTGACGCCGTTGTCGAGCGCCTCTTCGACGCCCTGCTTGACGGCCGGAATGTATTCCGACGGGACGTTGCCGCCCTTGATCTTGTTGACGAACTCGAAGCCCTCGCCGGGCGCCGGTTCGAGGTTGATGAAGACGACACCGAACTGGCCCGAGCCGCCCGTCTGGCGGACGAACTTGCCTTCGATCTTCTCGACCGTGCCGCGCACGGTCTCGCGGTAGGAGACCTGCGGACGGCCGACGTTGGCCTCGACGCCGAACTCGCGCTTCATCCGGTCGACCAGCACCTCGAGGTGCAGCTCGCCCATGCCCGAGATCTCGGTCTGGCCGGTCTCTTCGTTGGTGACGACCTTGAACGTCGGATCCTCCTCGGCGAGTCGGCCGAGCGCGATCGACATCTTCTCCTGGTCGGCCTTCGTCTTCGGCTCGACGGCCACCTTGATGACCGGCTCGGGGAAGACGATTTTCTCCAGGTGGATCGGCGCGTCCGGCGCGGCCAGCGTGTCGCCGGTGATCACCTGCTTGATGCCGACCGCAGCGGCGATGTCGCCGGCGTAGACCTCGGAGACCTCCTCGCGGTCGTTCGCGTGCATCATCAGGATCCGCCCGATCCGCTCGGTGCGCCCGCTGTTGACGTTGAGCACGCGCGAGCCCGCCTCGAGTTTGCCCGAGTAGACGCGGAAGTAGGTCAGCTTGCCGACGTACGGGTCGGCGGCGATCTTGAACGCGAGCGCCGAGAACGGCTCGGCGTCGTCGGGCTTGCGCACGACCTGGCGCTCCTCCTCCTCGCCTTTGATCAGCTCGGTGCCGACGACCGGAAGCACGTCGACCGGTGAGGGCAGGTAGTCGATCACGGCGTCGAGCAGCGGCTGCACGCCCTTGTTCTTGAACGAGGAGCCGCACAGCACCGGCGTCAGCTTGCTCGTCAGCGTCGCGTGGCGGATCGCGGCCTTCAGCACGTCCTCGGGAATCTCGGACTCTTCGAGGATCAGCTCGAGCAGGGTGTCGTCGTAGTGCGAGACCTCCTCGAGCAGGTGCTCGCGCGCGGCCTCGGCCGCTTCGGCGAGCTCCGCCGGGATCTCGTTTTCTTCCTGTTCGGTGCCGAGCTCGTCTTTGTAGACGAGCGCCTTCATCTTCACGAGGTCGACGACGCCGAGGAAGTCGCCCTCTGCGCCGATCGGCAGCTGGATCGGCACGGGATGCGCGCCGAGGCGATCGATCATCGTCTGCACGCCGCGGTCGAAGTCGGCGCCGATCCGGTCCATCTTGTTGATGTAGGCGATCCGCGGCACGTGGTACTTGTCCGCCTGGCGCCAGACCGTCTCGGACTGCGGCTCGACGCCGGCAACCGAGTCGAACAGCGCGATCGCGCCGTCGAGCACGCGCAGCGAGCGCTCGACCTCGACGGTGAAGTCGACGTGCCCGGGCGTGTCGATGATGTTGATCCGGTGCCCTTTCCACTCGGCCGTGGTGGCAGCGGAGGTGATCGTGATGCCGCGCTCCTGCTCCTGCTCCATCCAGTCCATCACGGCAGCGCCCTCGTGGACCTCGCCGATCTTGTAGGTGCGCCCGGTGTAGTAGAGGATGCGCTCGGTCGTCGTCGTCTTACCGGCGTCGATGTGGGCCATGATCCCGATGTTGCGGGTGTTCTGAAGTGTGTACTTGCGTGGCATCAGTTCCGTGGGGGTCGGTTGGCGCGATGGCTCTGCGGGCGAAAAAAATGGACCCCTCGGGTCCACGCGCGCTACTGGTCATGAGTGGACCGGCCGCTTCGCTATCTGATCGAGGTCTCCATCATCTTCATACTCTCGTCGGTGCCCGACAGCCTCCGCGCACCGGCGACGCGAGGTCGACTATAGCAGAGCAAATCGGCCATTCAGAGCCCTAGCCGGCGCTCTGAGAGCGCTCTTGCGAGACCTCTTGCGGCCCCTCGCAGGCACCCTCGACAGGCGCGTTCTCGAACATCGCGCCGAGCCGCTCGAGCACGCGCGTGGCGGCCTGCAGGTCGCGATCGGCGACGCCGTCCAGCGCCTCCAGCCAGCGGCTTTCCCAGGCCAGCCGCTTGGCTTCGATCTTCTGGCGGCCCTGCTCGGTCAGCCGCGTCAAGACGACGCGCCTGTCGGTCTGCGAGCGGACGCGTTCGACGTGGCCGCAGGCGGCGAGATGCTCGAGCATCTGCGTCACCGTCGCCGGCGTCAGCCGCGCCGCCGTCGCCAGCTCGCCGGCCGCCAGATCGCCGCGCTCCTCGAGCTCGATCAGCAACTCGAACTGAGCGTGGCTGAGCTCCGAGCCGCCGAGGTGCGTGTCGCGCCCGCGCAGACGGCTGAGCGTGCGAAAGACCTGACGGAAGGCGAGGCCGAGCTCGGCCAGTGCCGGCGTCAGCTCGAGGCGGTGCCGTCTCGTCGGCGCCGCGCCGCTGCTGCGGGTCCTGCTCGACGGTGCTTGCAGCGGGCATCGTTCCTCCTAGGCGCCCAGCGGCTCGACCGCTGACTCGGCGTTGGACGCGTCGCGGCTCAGCCGCGCGCGAGGGTTCTCTGCGCGCAGGAGCACGAGGCAGGGGATCAGCGAGAGCACGCAGATGCCGACCGACCACCAGTAGGCGCTCTGGAAGGCGCTCGCCGGCTTGGTCACGGCGTGGCCGGTCGCGCGCTGCAGCACGACCGCGAGCACGGCCGTGCCGATCGCGCCGCCGACTCGCTGCACGACATTGAGCTGCGGCGTCGCGTCGGAGAGCTGGCTCGGGCGCAGCGCCGCGAACGCAGCGGTCATCGCCGGCATGAACGAGAAGCCGATGCCGGCGCCGCGCACCAGCAGCACGAGCGAGATGAACAGGATCGAGGTGTTGGTGCCGACGAACGCCAGCGGGACCGAAGCGAGGGCGAGGACCAGAACGCCACCGATCGCCACGCGCCCGCCGCCGAAGCGCTGCGTGAAGCGGCTGACGAGCGGCATCACGATCAACATGCCGAGACCCTGCGGCCCGACCAGCAGGCCGGTGACGATGACGCTCTCGTGCCGGACTTCCTGGTAGTAGAGCGGCACCAGGATCATCGCGCCGAACAGCGCCGCGCCGAGCCCGAACGTCGTCAGCGAGGCGGCGCCGAACACGCGGTTGGCATACAGGCGCACGTCGAGCAGCGGGCGCTCGATGCGCAGCGCGTGCACGACGAACAGGCAGGTCAGCGCGATGCCGGCGAGCGTCGGCCAGATCACGGTCGGTGCCGTGAAGCTCGCGTGCGTGCCGAGCTCGGAGAGCCCGTAGACCAGCGCCGGTCGTGCCGGAGGAGAGCAGCGCCAGGCCGAACACGTCGAGCCGGCCGGCCTCGCCCGAGTCGGTCTGCGGCAGCAGACGCCAGGCGAGCACGAAGGCGACGACGCCGACGGGAAGGTTGACGAGGAAGATCCACGACCAGTGCAGGTTCTGCAGGATCGCGCCGCCGACGACCGGGCCGAGGATCGGCGCGAGCATCGCCGGCATCGTCACGATGCCCATCACGCGGCCCATCCGCTTGGGACCGGCGACCTGCGCCATGATCAGCTGGCCGACCGGCATGATCATGCCGCCGCCGGCGCCCTGCAGCACGCGGAACAGCACGAGCGAGGTCGTCGAGGCGGCGATCGCACACAGCGCCGAGCCGGCCGTGAACAGCACCAGCGAGGTCATGTAGACGCGCTTGGCGCCGAAGCGCCGCGCGGCCCAGCCGGTCACCGGGATGACGGCGGCGAGCGAGAGCAGATAGCCGGTCACGACCCACTGGATCTGCGAGATCGAGCTGTGCAGGTCGACGCTCAACGTGCGCAGCGCGACGTTGACGATCGTCGTGTCGAGGATCGACATGATCATGCCGAGGATCACGACGCCGGCGATCTTCCAGACGTACGGCTCGATTCGATCGGACGCGCCCGGGCCGTGCTCGGATGCTCCGCTCGTCGTGACGCCGCTTGTCTCAGAAGAAGCCATTTGGTACCTGAAGGTTAGGTACCGAAGCTTATTCCTTCAAGGCCTCTGGACCGATGTGTGAGCGATCACACAGTCACCGCGCGCGAGCCGCGCAGCCTCTACCTTCTTCGGCAGTGGGGCTGCTCGACGACTACTCCAAGCAGGCGCTCGCGTACGACTCGACGCGCCGCGCCAGTCCGTCGGTGCTCGATCCGCTGCGCGAAGCGCTCGCCGGCGCGCCAGGGCCGGCACTGCTCGACGTCGGCGGCGGCACCGGCAACTACGCCGCGGCGCTCGCAGGCGAGGGCTGGCAGCCGGTCGTGCTCGATCGCTCGCGCGAGATGCTCGAGCATGCTGCGGCCAAGCGGCTGCAGACGGTGCACGGCGAGGCGAGCGAGCTGCCGTTCGCCGAGCAGAGCTTCGACGCCGTCATGCTCGTCTCGATGCTGCACCACGTCGGCGACCGCCGCCAGGCGCTGGCCGAGGCGCGTCGCGTGCTGCGCCCCGGCGGCAGGCTCGCGGTGATGCTGTTCACGCGCGAGGACTTCGCCGCCGACGCCTCGATCGAGTACTTCCCGGTCTCGCGCGCGTGGATGGAAGAGACGCATCCGCCGCTGAGCGAGCTGCTCGAGGAGCTGCCCGGAGCGCGCCGCATTCCGCTCGTCTACAAAGACACCGTCGACGGATCGCTCGCCGCGCTGCTGGCGGCACCCGAGCTGCTGCTCGATCCGGCGCGCCGCGCGCAGACGAGCTTCTTCGAGCGCATGCAGCGCGACCACCCCGACGAGTTGCAAGCCGGCCTACAGCGCCTCGAAGCCGACCTCCGCAGCGGCCGCGCCCCACACAACGCCGGCGGCGCCAGCATGATCGCGTGGACCAAGCCGTAGCGCTCGTACGGCTGATTGCGTTCGCGCTCAGCGCCGAGGCGCACGCTCTTTGAACCACCGCCCGAGACGCACGTATCCGGCGAGTTCGATCAACGTCCGCCAGAGGAGCTCATCCCATCCCCACATGTCGACTAACTACCCGTGAGCGATCCCGCGCGCATTACTCGTGGAGCGCTGCGAGTGGTGAGAAAGCCGCCCGCGCGTAAGCGGCGCGAGGATCAAGCGAGGCAAGGACGCAGGGAGCGAAGCGTGCTTCGCACGCGAGCGATCGAGGACGCCGGCCTCAGCGCGCGCCGATCGCATCGCGTCGGCCTACCAGCGGTAGTGGGCGAAGGCCTTGTTGGCCTGCGCCATGCGATAAATGTCGTCCTTGCGCTTGTAAGCGCCGCCCTGCTGCGAGATCGCGTCGGTCAGCTCGTTCGCCAGCCGCTGCGCCATCGTCTTCTCGCGGCGCTGGCGCGCGAACTCGACGAGCCAGCGCACGGCGAGCGTGCGGGCGCGGCGCGATGCGACCTCGACTGGCACCTGGTAGGTCGCGCCGCCGACGCGCCGCGATTTGACCTCGAGCGTCGGCGTCAGCGATTTGATCGAAGCCTCGAGCGTCTCGATCGGGTCTTTGTCCGAGCGCTCGCCGATCAGCGCGAGCGCGTCGTAGACGATCCGCTCGGCCGTCGACTTCTTGCCGTCGAGCATGACCTTGTTGATCACCTGCTGGACGAGTTTCGAGCGGTGTACGGGGTCCGGCTCAACCGGCCGAATCTGTGCGGCTGCGCGGCGCGGCATCTATTTTTTCTTCACGCCGTACTGCGAGCGGGCCTTCTTGCGGTCACTGACGCCGGCGGCGTCGAGTGTGCCGCGCACGACCTTGTAGCGCACGCCCGGCAGGTCCTTGACGCGGCCGCCGCGCACGAGCACGACCGAGTGCTCCTGCAGGTTGTGGCCCTCGCCGGGGATGTAGGCCGTGACCTCGATCGATCCGGAGATGCGCACGCGCGCGACCTTGCGCAGCGCGGAGTTAGGCTTCTTCGGCGTCGTCGTGTAGACGCGCGTGCAGACGCCGCGGCGCTGCGGCGCTGCCGTTTTCTTTTTGCGGCCGGCGCCGGACTTCAGTCCCGGAGTCGCGAGCTTCTTCTTCGGCGCGACGCGCCCCTTGCGCACTAGTTGCGAAGTCGTTGGCATTCGGCCGACGATGCTAGCAGCGCTACGCGCTTGCGGCAGCGCCGGCTGCGCGCACCGGCGCGGGCATCATCGCCGCGGCGACGATCACGGCGACGAAGGCGACCGCCTGCAGCGTTATGCCGAGCGGACTCGCGGCCATCGGATCGCCGAACACGAGAATGCCGCCGGTGATCCCGGCGATGTTCGCGGCGGTGCCGGTGACGGCGATGACGGGCACGGCGTCGCCGTCCTGCAGGCCGCGCGCGGAGGCGTAGAAGGCGACGATCGAGGCGAGCACGGCGACGATCAGCCACGGGCTCAGCAGCAGTCCGAGGAAGCCGTGCGCGCCGGTGATGCCGGTCAGCGCCTTGATCGCGGTGTCAGAGACGCCGAACAGGATGCCTGCCGCTGCGCCGAGCATGATCCCGTGATGCTCGACCGGCCCGCCCATTCGCGGGCCCATGATCAACAGCCCGCCGAGCCCGAACAGGCCGGCCTCGAAGGCGATCATCGCGGCAACCGAGAACTGCGAGTGCGCGCCGTGCATCGCCGGCGCGGTGATGCCGAGCACGGCCAGGCCGACGGCCATCAGCGAAAGCCCGATCCACTGGCGACGCCCGACCTCGAAGCCGAACACCTTGTCGGCCATCACGGCGATGAACACGACGCCTGCGGCGAGTGCGACCTGGACGACCGACATCGGCGCCATCGCGAGCGCGGCGACATGCAGTCCCCAGCTCGCCGTCGCCGTGATCATGCCGAGCGTGAACCACTTCGAGGAGTACAGCGAGCGCGCGGCGCGGAACGGGTGGCGCACGTCGATCTTCGGCACCGAGTTGGCGCCGCGGTGCTTGTAGAAGAAGCCGAGGTTCGCGACGAAGGCGCAGGCGAGCGCGAGGAAGATGCCGATGTCTAGGGTCATATTGAAGTAGCGGGAGTTGAAGGGTTGGGGATCAGCGTGAGAGAGGATCGACGGCGAGCCGCGGCTGCTTTACTGCCTGCGCCCGTCTATCGGCATATCGGCCGTCGGCGGAGAGTACCCCTCAAAACCTCTGTAGTAACTAAAGATCGCCCGAGAGATGCGCGTGTCCACAAGCGCCGATTCGCACAAGAACTCGCCGAACGGTGCGATGCCGCTTCTGCTGATCGACATCGACGGCGTGATCTCGCTGTTCGGCGCATCGCATCCGGTCGGCTCGCCGGCGGTGCCAAGCGACGGCGAGCGGGAGGGCTCGTTGCACTCGATCGACGGCATGCTGCACTTTCTTTCGGCCACCGCCGCCGCTCACCTTCTCGATCTGGCCACCCATTTCGAGCTCGTCTGGTGCAGCGGCTGGGAAGAGCGCGCCGACGAGCACCTGCCGCACCTGCTCGGAGTGCCGGCCGGGCTGCCGCACCTGCGCTTCGAGCGCGCCGTCGGGCGCGCCAACGCGCATTGGAAGCTCGACGCGATCGACGCCTACGCCGGCGAGCGAGCGCTCGCCTGGATCGACGACGCGCTGGGGCCGGCCTGCCGCGAATGGAGCGAGCAGCGGGTCGCGCCCACGCTGCTCGTCGAAACCGATCCTGCCGTCGGACTGACCGCGCGTGAGGCCGAGCAGCTCAAGCGCTGGGCCGTCGCGCTGCGCGGAGACTGACTGCGCCTGCGAGAAGCGGCGTCGCCGCGACCGCGAATGTCGCGACGATCATCCGCCCGGCGCGCTGCCGCTCCCGGCAAAGGTGCGGCACGGCCGGCTGAGAACGCGCTCAGCCGGCCGTCGCCACAGAGCTACTCGCTGCTGGGCTCCTCGGGAACTTCGAGCTCGGCGAGCTCCTCGACGAAGCCCGGATCGCTGTCGCCTGCGCCGATCTTCTCGAGCGAGGCGAGATCGGCGTCGAACTCCTGGCCGTAGCCGCCGAGGCCATCGCCGTTGGCGAGCCCCAGCTCGGCCGCGATCTCGTCCTGGTCGAGCAGACCGACGTCGTCGATCGCACGCGGAAGCGGTTCGGACGGTTCGATCTCGATCCGCCGGTAGCGCTTCAGTCCGGTCGCTGCCGGAATCAGCTTGCCGATGATCACGTTCTCCTTCAGGCCGTTGAGGCGATCGGTCTTGCCCTCGAGCGCCGCGTCGGTCAGCACCTTCGTCGTCTCCTGGAAGGAGGCCGCCGACAGGAACGAGTCCGTGTTCAGCGAGGCCTTCGTGATGCCGAGGATGATGTCCTCGAACTGCGCCGCCTCATCGCCCTTCGCCGCGATCGCGTCGTTGACCTTCGCGAATTCGAAGCGATCGACGAACTGGCCGGGCAGGTAGTCGGTGTCGCCCTTCTGGTCGACGCGCACCTTCTTCAGCATCTGACGAACGATCAGCTCGATGTGCTTGTCGTTGATGTCGACGCCCTGCGACTTGTAGACCTCCTGGACCTCCTTCACCAGATACTGCTCGGTGTCGGTGCGTCCACGGATCGCCAGCAGCTCGTGCGGGTAGACCGACCCCTCGTTGAGCTGCTTGCCGGCTGAGATCTTCTCGCCGGAGCTGACGAACAGGCGTGTGCGTCGCGGGAACGAATGCCGGTGCTCCTCGCCCGCCTCGTCGGTGATCACCACGGTCAGCGCCTTGTCGGTCTCCTCGATCGAGACGACGCCGTCCTGCTCGGCGATCTGCGCAAGGCCCTTCGGCTTGCGCGCCTCGAACAACTCGACGACACGCGGCAGGCCGTGCGTGATGTCCGCGCCGGCGACGCCGCCGGTGTGGAACGTACGCATCGTCAACTGCGTGCCGGGCTCGCCGATCGACTGTGCCGCGACGATTCCGACCGCGTCGCCGATCTGCGCGAGCGTGCCGGTCGCCATCGCGCGCCCGTAACAGGCCTGGCATACGCCACTCGGCGCCTCGCACTTCAGCACCGAGCGGACCGGCACCGTCACGACGTTGCCCTTCTCGTGTTCGTCGGCGAACGCCTTAGCGATCTCGTCGAACTCGTCGCGCCCGATTTCGGTGCCCTGCTCGGCCAGCATGCGGTTGCGCTTGGTCGTGATGTCGAGCGCCGCGACGCGGCCGACGAGGCCGTCGTTCGGCTCGCCGCCGTCCTTGAACACGGGCATCTCGATGTGGTCCTGCGTGCCGCAATCGGCCTCGCGGATGATCACGTCCTGCGCGACGTCGACCAGACGACGCGTCAGGTAACCCGAGTCGGCCGTGCGCAGCGCCGTGTCGGCGAGACCCTTTCGCGCGCCGTGCGTCGAGATGAAGTACTCGAGCACCGACAGGCCCTCCATGAAGTTGGCCTTGATCGGGCGCTCGATGATTTCACCCTTCGGGTTGGCCATCAGCCCGCGCATTCCCGCCAGCTGGCGGATCTGCTTGAACGAGCCACGCGCACCCGAGTTGGCCATCATGAAGATCGGGTTGAGCGTGTCGAGGTTGTCGACCATCGCGTCGGCCACGTCGTCGGTCGCCGCGTTCCACTTCTCGACGACCGCCTCGTGGCGCTCCTCCTGCGTGATCAGACCGTCGTCGTACTGGCCGGTGATGTCGCCGACGAGCTTGTCGTACTTGTCGAGGATTTCCTGCTTCTCCGGCGGCACGACGACGTCGTTCTTGGAGATCGTGATGCCGGCCTGCGTCGCGTACTTGAAGCCGAGATCCTTGAACGCGTCGAGCACGAGCGAGATCGCGCTCGCGCCGTAGGTCTGCACGAGGATGTCGATCAGCCGCGTCGTGTCGCGCTTCTTCATCGACTGGTTGACGAACGTGTACTTCGACGCGTCGAACTCGTCGCCGAGCGCCTCCGCGAGCGCGCGCTCGATCCGGTCGTTGTAGATGATCCGCCCGACCGTAGTCAGCACGTGGCCGCCCTCGCGCCCGAACGGGCGGAACTCGGCGACGTCGTGCAACGTGACGACGTTCGCCTCGTAGGAGAGCTCGGCCTCCTGCGCCGTGCGGAACACGTGCGGGCGCGGCTCGTAGGTCGAGCGGTCGATCTTCGACAGCTCGTCCGCCTCGAGTCCGTACGTGAGGTAGTAGGCGCCGAGGATCATGTCCTGCGTCGGCGTCGCCAGCGGCGCGCCGTGCGCAGGAGAGAGGATGTTGTTGGAGGACAGCATCAGGATCCGCGCCTCCGCCTGTGCCTCGGCCGAGAGCGGCAGGTGCACGGCCATCTGGTCGCCGTCGAAGTCGGCGTTGAACGCGTGACAGACGAGCGGGTGGACCTGGATCGCCTTGCCCTCGACGAGCAGCGGCTCGAACGCCTGGATGCCCAGACGGTGGAGCGTCGGCGCGCGGTTGAGCAGCACCGGGTGCTCGTGGATGACCTCCTCGAGCACGTCCCACACCTCGCCGATCATCGAGTCGACCATCTTCTTGGCCGCCTTGATGTTCTGCGCCGACTTGCGCTCGACCAGACGCGCCATGATGAACGGCTTGAACAGCTCGAGCGCCATGATCTTCGGCAGGCCGCACTGGTGCAGTTTCAGGTACGGCCCGGCGACGATCACCGAGCGGCCCGAGTAGTCGACGCGCTTGCCGAGCAGGTTCTGGCGGAAGCGGCCCTGCTTGCCCTTGAGCATGTCCGAGAGGCTCTTCAGCGGACGGTTGCCCGGCCCCGTGACGGGACGGCCGCGGCGGCCGTTGTCGAACAGCGCGTCGACGGCCTCCTGCAGCATGCGCTTCTCGTTGTTGACGATGATCTCCGGCGCACCGAGGTCGAGCAGCCGCTTGAGCCGGTTGTTGCGGTTGATCACGCGGCGGTAGAGGTCGTTGAGGTCGGACGTCGCGAAGCGACCGCCGTCGAGCTGGACCATCGGGCGCAGCTCCGGCGGGATCACCGGCACGGCGTCGAGCACCATCATCTCCGGCTTGTTGCCGGACTGGATGAACGCCGAGACGACCTTCAGGCGCTTGACCGCGCGAGCCTGCTTCTGGCCTTTGCCGGTCTTGACCTGGTCCTCGAGCTCGATCCTTTCGGCCTCGAGGTCGACCTGCTGGAGCAGGTCGCGCACCGCTTCGGCGCCCATGCCGCCGCGGAAGTACTCGCCAAAGCCGTAGGACGAGCCGAAGCGCTCCTTCAGCTCACGGAACGTCGCCTCGTCGTGCTCGATCTGCTTCGGCTCCATCGTCTTGAACAGCTCCCACACGTTGCGCATGCGCTCGGCCGCGTCCTCGATGTAGGCCTCGGTGTCGGCGATGTCGGCCTCGAAGGCCTTCGTCAGCTCCTTGACGAGCTTCTCGCGCTCCTCGTCGGAGATCTTCGTGAGATTGACGTCGAGCGAGTCGGCCCACAGGTGGTCTTCGTCGTTGAAGTGCGTCTGTTTGCCGTTCTGCAGGTATTTCTCACGGCGCTTCAGCGACTCCTGCAGCTCGAGCACACGCTCCTCGCGCTCGGCCGTGTATGCGTCGAGAACCTTGTTGACTTCCTTCTCGAGCGTGTCGATGTCCTTCGTGCGCGCCTCGTCGTCGACCCACGTGACGATCGAAGCGGCGAAGTAGAGAACCTTCTCGAGTTCCTTCGGCGCCATGTCGAGCAGGTAGCCGATCCGGCTGGGCACGCCCTTGAAGAACCAGATGTGGCTGACCGGCGCGGCCAGGTCGACGTGGCCCATGCGCTCGCGACGGACCTTCGAGCGCGTCACCTCGACGCCGCAGCGCTCGCAGACGATGCCCTTGTAGCGGACGCGCTTGTACTTGCCGCAGTAGCACTCCCAGTCCTTCGTCGGACCGAAGATGCGCTCGCAGAAGAGCCCGTCCTTCTCCGGCTTGAGCGTGCGGTAGTTGATCGTCTCGGGCTTGGTCACCTCGCCCGAGCTCCAGCTGCGGATCTGCTTGGAGGAGGCGAGGCTGATCTCGATGGCGTCGAAATTGTTGATGTCAATCACGGTGGGAGCCCTTCCGGCTTGAGTGTGAAACCTGGTGGTGCTGCGGTCCTGCGGCGGGCAGTGAGGTGATCCCGGAGCCCGCGCCCGGGACGCCGCCGCGAACTGCGGCGGCGCAGGCGCCATCGCCTACGTCTCGGCCACCTCGGGCGCGTCCTCTGCCAGCTCCTCGACCGCCTCGAGGTCGAGTGGCGCGGCGTCGTCGAGCGCCTCGACGGCGCCCTGCGGCTCGCCGCCGTTGGCCGACTCCGCATCGGTCGCGTCCTCGCCCTCGACCGCCTCATCGGCGGCGTCGCCGCCGATCGCGCGTACGCCCGAGAGGTCGATGCCGAGCTCCTCGGCAGCGCGCAGCAGGTCGTCGTCTTCGTCGCGGATCTCCGCGCGCTGGCCCTCCTCGGAGACGACGTTCACGTCGAGCGCGAGCGACTGCATCTCCTTCAGCAGGACCTTGAACGACTCGGGAATCGACGGCTCGGCGATGTTCTCGCCCTTGACGATCGCCTCGTAGGCCTTCACGCGGCCGACCGTGTCGTCGGACTTGATCGTCAGCATCTCCTGCAGCGTGTAGGCGGCGCCGTAGGCCTCCAGCGCCCAGACCTCCATCTCGCCGAAGCGCTGGCCGCCGAACTGCGCCTTGCCGCCGAGCGGCTGCTGTGTGACGAGCGAGTACGGACCGGTCGAGCGTGCGTGGATCTTGTCGTCGACGAGGTGCAGGAGCTTCAGGATGTACATGTAGCCGACCGTCACCTGCTCGGCGAACGGCTCGCCGGTGCGGCCGTTGAACAGCGTCATCTTGCCCGACGCCTGCTCGCCGTCGCGACGCGACTTGTCGACGTCCATGCGGATCCGTCCGGTGTGCGCGTCCTGCCACTTGACCAGCGCCGTGTCGACGTCGGTCACCGTCGCGCCGTCGAATACCGGCGTGGCGACGTAGACCTTGCCGTTGCCGCCGTTCTCGTGCGCTTCCTTGTAGGCCTCGGTGCCGTCGTCGTACCAGCCCTGCGCCGCGGCCCAGCCGAGGTGCGTCTCGAGGATCTGCCCGACGTTCATGCGCGAAGGCACGCCGAGCGGGTTGAGGATCACGTCGACCGGCGTGCCGTCCTCGAGGAACGGCATGTCCTGCTGGTCGACGATCTTCGAGATGACACCCTTGTTGCCGTGACGGCCCGCGAGCTTGTCGCCCTCGGAGATCTTGCGCTTCTTCGCGACGAACACGCGCACGAGGTCGTTGACGCCCGGCGGCAGGTCGTCGCCGGCGTCGCGGCTGAACGTCTTGACGTCGATCACGACGCCGCCCTCGCCGTGCGGCACCTTCAGCGAGGTGTCGCGCACCTCGCGCGCCTTCTCCTTGAAGATCGCGCGGATCAGCTTCTCCTCGGCCGTCAGCTCGGTCTCGCCCTTCGGCGTCACCTTGCCGACGAGCAGGTCGCCGGAGATCACCTCGGCGCCGACGCGCACGATGCCGCGGTCGTCGAGGTTGCGCAGCGACTCCTCCGAGCGGTTCGGAATGTCGCGCGTGATCTCCTCCTCGCCGAGCTTCGTCGTGCGCGCGTCGATCTCGTACTCCTCGATGTGGATCGAGGTGAGCTCGTCGTCCTGCACGAGTCGCTTGGACAGGATGATCGCGTCCTCGAAGTTGTAGCCCTCCCAGGACATGAACGCGACCATCAGGTTCTTGCCGAGCGCCATCTCGCCGCGGTCGGTCGAGGAGCCGTCGGCCAGCACGTCGCCGGCCTTGACCTTCTGCCCGCTGAACACGAGCGGCTTGTGGTGGATCAGCGTGCCCTGATTGGAGCGCATGAACTTCTGCAGCTCGTACTCCTGCTTCTTGCCGTCGTTGCCGGCGATCACGATCTGGTCGGCGTCGACGTAGTCGATCGTGCCGGCGTCCTTCGCGAGCAGCACGTCACCGGTGTCGAGCGCCGCGCGGCGCTCCATGCCGGTGCCGACCAGCGGCGCGTCGGTCTTCAGCAACGGCACGGCCTGGCGCTGCATGTTCGAGCCCATCAGCGCGCGGTTCGCGTCGTCGTGCTCGAGGAACGGGATCATCGCGGTCGCAACCGACCAGATCTGCTCGGGCGAGACGTCGACGAGGTCGACGTCTTTCGGACCGACCGTCACGTACTGGCCGGCCTGCGTGCGGCAGAGGATTTCCGAGCCCTTGAGCTTGCCGCTCTTGGCGTCGATCGGCGTGTTCGCCTGCGCGATCAGAAGCTCCTCTTCCTGCGTCGCGTCCAGGCGGACGACCTCCTCGGTCACGACGCCGTCCTTGACGACGCGGTAGGGCGTCGTCACGAAGCCGTACTCCGAGACCTCGGCGAACGACGACAGCGATCCGATCAGGCCGATGTTCGGACCCTCAGGCGTCTCGATCGGGCACATCCGGCCGTAGTGCGTCGGGTGCACGTCGCGCACCTCGATCGGCGCGCGCTCGCGCGTCAGGCCGCCGGCGCCGAGCGCCGACAGGCGGCGGCGGTGCGTCAGGCCCGCGAGCGAGTTCGTCTGGTCCATGAACTGGCTCAGCTGCGAGGAGCCGAAGAACTCCTTCAGCGCGGCGACGACCGGGCGGATGTTGATGATCGTCTGCGGCGTGATCGTGTCGGCGTCCTCGGTCGTCAGGCGCTCGCGCACGACGCGCTCCATCCGGTAGAGGCCGATGCGGAAGGCCTCCTGGATCAGCTCGCCGACGGTGCGCAGCCGGCGGTTGCCGAAGTGCTCGTACTCGTCGAGGTGCTCGGCGACCGGCTCGCGCGGCATGCTCATCGCCTCCGCGGCGTAGTCCTTGATCTCGACCTCGCCGTCCTCGGGGATCCCGAGGATCTTCGGCAGCCGAACGAGTTCGTTGATCAGGGCGATGATGTCGTCCTTGGTCAGCGTGCGCACGTCCAGGTCGGTGCTCTGCTTCAGGCGCGAGTTGAGCTTGTAGCGCCCGACGCGCGTGAGGTCATAGCGCTTGGGGTCGAAGAACAGCTGGTTGAGCAGCGCCTTCGCGTTGTCGACGCTCGGCGGCTCGCCCGGCCTCTGCTTCTTGAACAGCTCGATCAGCGCGCCCTCTTCGGTGCGCGTGATCTCCGTGTCGGCCTCGATCGTGTTGCGGATGTACAGCGAGTTGTCGAACAGCCGCAGGATCTCCTCGTCGGTCGCGTAGCCCATCGCGCGCAGCAGCACCGTCACCGGCAGCTTGCGCTTGCGATCGATGCGGACGAAGACCTTGCCCTTCTTGTCGATCTCGAGCTCCAGCCAGGAGCCACGCGCCGGCATCAGGTTGGCGATGAAGACCTGCTTCTCGCGGTCCTTCGGCTCCATCAGATAGGCGCCGGGCGAGCGCACGAGCTGCGTCACGACGACGCGCTCGGTGCCGTTGATCACGAACGTGCCGCGCTCGGTCATCCACGGGAAGTCGCCCATGAAGACCGACTGCTCGCGGATCTCGCCGGTCTCGCGGTTGATGAAAGCGACCGTCACGGTCAGCGGGCGCGCGTAGGTCAGGTCCTTCTCGCGGCACTGCTCGAGCGAGGCGACGGGCT
This sequence comes from uncultured Solirubrobacteraceae bacterium, assembly GCA_963812575.1. Lineage (GTDB taxonomy): Bacteria > Actinomycetota > Thermoleophilia > Solirubrobacterales > Solirubrobacteraceae > Palsa-744. The sequence goes on from CAWEVS010000001.1 coordinate 46,368, forward strand.
CGTCGAAGGTGAACTCGCCGAACTGCACGGCGAGGTTGCCCGTGTAGTCCTCGATCGGTGAGATGTCGTCGATCGTCTCGCGCAGACCGCCCTTGGCGGGGTCGGTCAGCCACAGGAACGAGCGGCGCTGGATGTCGATCAGGTTCGGTACGTCAACAGTCTTGTCAAGGCGCGCGAAAGTACGGCGCGTCCGGAGAGCATCTACAGCGGCCAAGAAACGACTCCTTCGGAGGGCGATAACGGGCAGAGGAGGCGCGCAGAAGCGCGACTCGTAAAGATAGCACAGGCCATCGGCGCCCTTAAGTGGGCTGCCGACGCTCACGGACCCCGCTCCCAGACGTCGCGTATGTGGCGCGGCGTCGACCCTACGAGCGGCTGCGGCTATTGGCCAGCACCGAGAACTTTACCGGAAAAACCGGCGATTTGTTAAGGCCGGATCAAGCCGTGCGATGGCGGCTTGCAAACGTCGAAGGGCCTCGCACACGGCGAGGCCCTTCGGAGCCGATCGAGCTCGGCGCGGGCGGGTCCGCGAGGGACCCGGCGGAGTTCGAGTGCTACTTGACCTCGACGGTCGCGCCAGCCTCCTCGAGTTCCTGCTTGAGCTTGTCGGCCTCCTCTTTTTCGATGCCCTCCTTGACGGGCTTCGGTGCCTCGTCGACAAGCGCCTTCGCCTCTTTCAGGCCGAGGCCGGTCGCAGCGCGCACGACCTTGATCACCTGGATCTTCTTGTCGCCGGCGCCGGCCAGGATCACGTCGACCGTGCCGCTTTCTTCCTCGGCAGCCGCGTCACCGCCGCCACCGCCGCCGGCAGCTGCGACGGGCGCCGCAACGGCCGCCGCCGAGACGCCGAACTCCTCCTCGAGCGCCTTGATCCGCTCGGCGAGCTCGAGCACGGAGATGCCCTTCAGCTCCTCGATCCAATCCTGAGTGCTTGTTGCCATGTCTGTCAGTCCTCCTTGGTGGATTTCGCATCGGCGGGGTCCTGCTCGGCCTCGGCCGATGCGTCCGCCTGTTTGTCATCGTCTTGCGCCGGCTCACTTGCCGGCTCAGCTTTCGCGTCGCTCGTCTGCTCGGCCGCCGGCTCCTGTGCCGGAGCCTCGGCAGCCGGCTCGGCCGCCGCAGCGTCGTCCGCCTCTGACGCGGGCTCCGCCGCCTCAGCGTTCTCGGCCTCCGCCGGCGGCTCCGTCGCCGCAGCGTCGTCCGCCTGTGGAGCGGACTCCGCCGCCGGCGTCTCCTCGGCCTCCGGCGCAGCCGACTCTGTCGCAGATGCCTCCGCAGACTCGGCCGCGGAGGCCTCGCTCGTCGGACGGCGCCGCGCGCAGACGCCTCGGTCGCGGCGCTCGCAGCCGGCGGCTCGCCGGCCGGGATCTCGCCCGACTCCTTCTTCTCGCGGACCTGTCCGAGCGCCGCCGCGAGACCGCCGACGAGCGCGCTCAGCGAGCGCACGAGCCCGCCGACCGGCGAGGCTACGACGCCGACGAGCTGGCCGTAGAGCACATCGCGCGAGGGCAGTCGCGAGAGCGAGCGCAGCTGCTCGACGTCGAGCGAGCCGCCGTCCATCAGGCCGCCCTTGAACGGCAACAGCTGCGTCGCGCGTGCGTAGTCGGCGATCGCTTTGGCGGCCGTCGCCGCGTCGCCGCGCACGAACGTCAGCGCCGTCGGCCCCGCGAGGTACTCCTTCAGCGTGTCCGCGCCGGCCTGGTCGGCAGCGCGTTCGGTCAGCGAGTTCTTGACGACCGTGAACGTCGCGTCGGCCTCGCGCAGCTTGGCGCGCAGCTCGGCGACCTGCGGCACGGAGATGCCTCGATAGTCGACGGCGAAGATCGCATGCGACTGATCGATCTGCGTCGCGATCTCCTCGATCGCTACTGCCTTCTGCTCTCGGTTCATGTGTTCCTGTCGCTCTCGAAGTTGCGGTCTACCCGCAGGCAGACGCGAGAGCGCAGATCACGACCGCGCGGCTCGCTCCAACCTGCCTCGGACTTCTCCGCCGGCCGTAGATCGGTCGACGGCGCCGAGGGTCTCGGGCGGTGCGTTTCCTGGTGGCAGTCTAGCTGGGCGGCGACGGCAGCGCGGCCAGCTACGCGGCGACGGCCGCCGCGTCCTCGACGATGTCGCGCGTGCGGCTCGGATCGACCTTCACGCCGGGGCCCATCGTCGAGGTGATCGTGATCGAGCGAAGGTAGCGGCCTTTGGCGGCAGCCGGTTTCGCGCGAACGAGCTCTTCGACGACGGCCGCGTAGTTCTCGAGCAGCTGCGCGTCGCCGAAGCTCGCCTTGCCGATCACGAGGTGCACGATCGCCGTGCGATCGGTGCGGTACTCGACCTTGCCCGACTTCGACTCTTCGACCGCTTTGCCGACGTCCATCGTGACCGTGCCGACTTTCGGGTTCGGCATCTTGCCCGACGGTCCGAGGATGCGGCCGAGCCGGCCGACGACGGACATCATGTCGGGCGTCGCGATCGCGACGTCGAACTCGTCGAAGCCGTCCTCGATCCGTTTCGCAAGGTCATCGCCGCCGACCACGTCGGCTCCTGCCGCTTCCGCCTCGGCGACCTTCGCGCCCTGCGCGAAGACGGCGATCCTGACGTCCTTGCCGACGCCGTTCGGCAGCGCGATCGTGCCGCGCAGCTGCTCGTCGGCGTGGCGCACGTTCAACCCGGTGCGAACGTGCACCTCGACCGACTCGTCGAACTTGGCGCTCGCGAGGCTGCGAACCAGCGCGACGGCCTCGGCCGGCTCGTACTCGCGCTCGCGCTCGACCTTCGCCAGCTGCTCGCTGTAGCGCTTGCCGTGGTGCGTGCTCATGCCGCCACCTCGACGCCCATGCTGCGCGCGGTGCCGGCGATGATCTTCGCCGCCTGATCGACGTCGTGCGCGTTCAGGTCGGCGAGCTTGCGCTCGGCGATCTCGCGGAGCTGCGCCTGCGTGATCGTGCCGACCTTGACGCGGTTCGGCTCGCCTGAGCCCTTGTTGATTTTGAGCGCCTGACGGATCAGCACGGCGGCGGGCGGCGTCTTCGTGATGAACGTGAACGTGCGGTCCTCGTAGACCGTGATCACGACCGGAATGACCGTGCCCGTTTCGCTCTGCGTCTGCGCGTTGAACGCCTTGCAGAACTCCATGATGTTGATCCCGTGCTGCCCCAGCGCAGGACCGACCGGCGGAGCAGGGCTCGCCTGCCCGGCGTTCGCCTGCAGCTTGATCGTTGTCAAGAACCTTCTTGGCCATGTCTCGTCTTCAGTTCTTGTTCGTTGTCGTGGCGATGTCGGAGCGCGACGCGTGAGCGGGTCGAGGATCAAGCGGAGCAAGGACGCAGGGAGCGTGGCGTGCTCCGCACGCGAGCGACTCGAGGATGCCGCTCCGCGCCGGTCGTCGGCCGGCTCAGAGCTTTTTCACCTGATCAAATCCCACCTCAACTGGGGTCTCTCGTCCGAAGATTGATACCAGCACCTTGAGCTTCGCCGCGTCGTCGTTGATCTCGGAGATCTCGCCGGAGAAGTCAGACAGCGGTCCGGAGACGACCTTGACGCTCTCGCCGATCGTGAACTGAGCGCGCGTGCGCGTCGCCGTCGCGACCTCCTTGTGCAGCAGCCGGTCGACCTCGACCTGCGTCAGCGGCACGGGCTCCTGCGAGGCGCCGACGAAGCCGGTCACGCCGGGAGTGCCCTTGACGACGCCCCACGAGTCCTCGTTCAGCTCCATGTTGACGAGCACGTAGCCGGGCATCGTGCGCTTCTCGACGGTCACCTTCTGGTTGTCCTTCATCTCCGAGACCGACTCGGTCGGCACGACGACGTTGCGCACGGCGCGCTGCTGCCCGAGCGAGATGACACGGTGCTCGAGGTTGTGCTTGACCTTGTTCTCGTGACCGGAGTATGTGTTTACGACGTACCAGCGAAACATTCAGATTTCAGGCTTCCTTAGAGGATGAATTCGACGATTTCCTTGGCAACGAAGTCCGCCAGGCCGAGATATGCGCCTGCGATCGCGACGAAGCCGAGCACGACGGCCGTCGCCTGCGTGACCTGTCGGCGGTCCGGCCACTGCACCCGCTGCAGCTCGGCCCAGCTGGCGCGAAGAAACGAGAGCACGCGATTGCCGCCGCGGATCGGAGCGCCCGAGGCCTGCTCGGGCGAGACGCCGCCGCGACGCCCGCCGCCACCGGCCGCCGTGCGTGCAGTGCTGTCGGCCGGTTCCTCGAGTTGATCGGCAGCGATGTCTCCCTCGGCCAGCGCCTCCCGCTCGATTTCCTGCTCGTCGAGCTCGACCGGATCGTCCTCGACGTCATCGACGCTCGCAGCTTCGGCGCCGGCAGGCGCGTCCGGCTCGACCGGCACGCCGTCGGCGCCTCGCACGATCGCCGCCTCGAACTCGTCGGCCTCGCCCGAGGCGTGGTCGAGCGCGCCGGGAACGTCCGAGCGAATCGGCTGCTGCGGCTTCGACGCCGGCGATCGCGAACCGGGCGCGCGACGTTCGCGGCGCTGCTTTGCACGTTTGCGGTCACGAGCCACGGCCGCGCTCCCGCGCTAGCGAGTCTCCCGATGGCTGGTGTGCTTGCGACACCAGCGGCAGTACTTGCGCAGACCGATCCGATCGGGGTTGTTGCGCTTGCTCTTGTTCGTTTGGTAGTTACGGTGCTTGCACTCCTCGCAAGCGAGCGTGATAGCGATCCGGACGTCTCCGCGAGCCATGTGTAGTCCCTGCGTAAAAGGTTTGCAATACGTGTCCGGACGAAGAAAAACCCCGCCCAGACGCGAGGTATCGACCAGTCTAGCGCGCTTGCGCCGGCCGGGCGCACGCCGCTGCGCGCGCCGGCGCCGAGTGGCCTGCGCGCCGCTGCAGCGCTCCTTCTCCCACGTTACTCGTAGAGCGTCAGCGTGCCGAGGATCACGTACAGCGCGACGAGCGCCCAGCCCTCGAACGCCGCCGCCTCGCCGTCGCCGGTGATCTGCGCGAGCGCGAGCACCGTCAGCACGAGCGCGCCGATGTAGACCGGCGCGAGCGAGAACGTCAGCGTCGTGCTCAGCGCGAACGAGATCAGCACGAGCACGGGAAACAGAAACGCGGCGATCTGCGCGACCGAGTTTTTGACGACCGAGATCGCAAGGTCGGACCGTCCCTTCCAGGCCAGCGCCAGACCGGCCGCGTTCTCGACGGCGTTTCCCGCGATCGCGACGATCACGAGCCCGGCGAACGCCTGCGACACGTGCAGTTGATCGATCGACGGTCGCAGCGCCGCGACGAACCAGTCCGAGACGAACGCCGACGCCGTGCCGCCGACGAGCAGCAGCGTGAGCGACGACCACAGCGCGATGCGCGGCACGTGCGTCTCGTGCTCGCCCGCCGATGCCGTCTCGGCTTCGGTGCCGGCCGCCGCCGCGTCACGATCGGCTTCGCCGCGGCGCAGCATCAGAGCGCAGATACGGCACGACCCACGTCAGGTAGACGATCAGCAGGCAGATCGCGCCGACGATCGAGATCGCCTTGACGTGGTGGCTGGCCGGATCGTGCGAGCCGAGCGAGAGCCCGAGCAGGACGATGATGAACACGGTCACCTGCAGCAACGTCGCCGTATCGCGCGGCAGGCGCTTGGAGAAGCGCATGATCCCGTCCGGCGCGCGGCGCGCGCCGATCACGATCACGAGCCCGAGCACGAGCAGTGCGTTCGCGAGGATCGAGCCGACGATCGCCGTCTGCGCGACGACGAGCTCGCCCTTCTGCAGCGCGAAGATCACGACGAACAGCTCCGGCAGGTTGCCGAGCGTCGACTGCAGCATTCCGGTGATCGCCGGACCGAAACGGTCGCCGAGCTGCTCGGTCGCGAACGAGACGATCCAGGCGAGTCCGGCCAACGCGACAGTTGCCAGCGCGAAGGCCGGCAAGGAGGCCCAGCCGGCGTAGTTCGCGACGCCCGCGAGCGCCACGAACACGGCGACTGCGAGCAGCGCCGCGCGCTCGAACGGGGTCAGGCCGGCCATCGTCCGTCGCGAGCATAGCCTTCACGACGGAGCCCAGTGCGCGCCGAAGGCGGGCCCAACGGCCAGCCCACCCGCGGCCGCCAGGCCGCTCTCAGCAAAACGGCGAGAGCGCTCTCAGTGGCTCTCGAGCACGCGATCGATCAGGCCGTACTCCTTGGCCTGCGCCGCCGTGAAGAAGCGGTCGCGCTCCATGTCCGAGCGAACCTCGGCAGTCGGCTTCTTCGTGTGCTTGGCGTAGATCTCGTCGATCCGCTCGCGCACCTTGAGGATCTCGCGCGCGTGGATCTCGATGTCGGTCGACTGGCCCTGGAAGCCGGCCGAAGGCTGGTGGATCAGGATCCGCGAGTTCGGCAGCGCCGCACGCTTGCCGTCGGTGCCGCCGGCCAGCAGCAGCGAGCCCATCGACATCGCCACGCCGACGCACATCGTCTGGATGTCGGGCTTGACGAAGTTCATCGTGTCGTAGATCGCCAGCCCCGAGTAGATGCTGCCGCCGGGCGAGTTGATGTACATCGAGATGTCCTTCTCGGCGTCCTGGCTCTCGAGGTGCAGCAGCTGCGCGACCACGAGATTCGCGACCTGATCGTCGATCGGCGAACCGAGGAAGATGATCCGCTCGTTGAGCAGGCGCGAGTAGATGTCGAACTCGCGCTCGCCGCGTGCCGTACGCTCGATGACCATCGGAATCAGAGGCATGCCAGCCACCCTAGCGGGCGCATGCGCCGGAGCGGCGCTGGCCACATGTGCGAGTTCGGCGATCAACGCTCGCGGGCAGTTCCGATCGAGGCGATTGCAGGAATGCCGATGTCAACTACAGAAGAGGAGCGCCGACTGCAGATGCACAGCCGCTCGATCCCGATCAGAACTCCACTGCGCCGCGCCTGCTCAGCGCTCGGCGCGCTCGTGCTGCTCGCGGCGCTGGCGCTGGCGCCGTCCGCTGGCGCGATGACGAGCCATGCCGGCTGGCCGCCCGATCAGCACCTCGTCATGGACAAGGGCCCCGCCGGCGTCTCGCACGTGCTGACCGGCAAGCCCGGCGTGCACAACTACCTGCTCGGCGGCTATGGCAACGACACGATCTACGGCGGCGATGCAGGCGATGTGATCTGGGGCGACTTCCATCCCAGCGGCGAGTCCCATCAGACGGCGATCATCCACGCCGGAAACGGCAAGAACTACATCTACGCCAACGACACGATCAACTACGTCTGGACCGGCACGAACCCGCAGACCGTCGTGCACGCGCACGAGGACTCCGGCGTCATCCACTGCGAAAACCCGCACCAGACCGTCTACACGAGCCATCACGCGCTGCCGCACTACAAGCTCGAAGGCTGCAGGCACGTCAGCTTCTACTCGGTCGGCTACTGAGCCGCGTTCGGCCGCTCAGAGGTCGAGCTGGTCCATGATCGACTCCGGATAGCGCGTGCCGGCGGCCGCAGGCAGCGCGGCCGCGATCTGCTCGACCTCCTCCTCGCTCAGCCGCACGTCGGCCGCCGCCAGGTTCTCTTCGAGGTAGGCCACGCGCTTGGTGCCCGGAATCGGCACGATCTGCTCGCCGCGATGCAGCACCCAGGCGATCGCGAGCTGCCCCGGCGTGATCCCGCGCTCGGCCGCCAGCTCGCGCACGCGCGCCGCCAGCTCGAGGTTCTGCTTCAGGTTCTCGCCCGTGAAGCGCGGACCGTGCCGGCGGTAGTCGTCCTGCTCGAGCTGCTCGAGCGAGCTGAAGCGACCGGACAGGAAGCCGCGGCCGAGCGGCGAGTACGCGACCAGCGCGATGCCGAGCTCCTTCAGCGCCGGCAGGATCTCCGCATCGACGTCGCGCGTCCACAGCGAGTACTCGGTCTGCACCGCCGCGATCGGATGCACCGCGTGCGCCCGGCGGATCGTCTCGGCGCTCGCCTCCGACAGGCCGAGGTAGCGCACCTTGCCGGCGCTCACCAGCTCGGCCATCGCGCCGACCGTCTCCTCGATCGGCGTATTCGGATCGACGCGATGCTGGTAGTAGAGGTCGATGTGATCGGTGCCGAGGCGCTTCAGCGAGGCGTCGCACGCTTCGCGCACGTACTGCGCGCTGCCGTCGATCGTGCGGTTGATCAGGTCGTCGGCTTTGATCAGCTTGATCCCGAACTTCGTCGCCAGGAAGACCGCGTCGCGATGCGGCGCGATCGCGCTGCCGACGAGTTCCTCGTTCGTGTACGGGCCGTACATGTCCGACGTGTCGAGAAAGTTGCAGCCGAGCTCGAGCGCGCGTGCGACCGTCGCCCGCGCCTCGCCCTGATCGGCCTGCCCGTAGAACGCCGACATGCCCATGCAGCCGAGGCCGATCTCCGCGACCTGCGGTCCGCCGGTTCCGAGCGAGCGCATCTTCATCGTCGGCGTTCCTTTCGCAGTCGGGATATTGTCGTGCGGCCGTGTTCCCGCTGAACCTACCCAACTTCCTGACAGTCCTCAGGATCATGCTCGTGCCGGTGCTCGTCGTCGCGCTGCTCGGCAACACGCCCGCCGGCGACGTGCTCGCGGCCGTCGTCTTCGCGCTCGCCTCGCTGACCGACTTCGTCGACGGCTACCTCGCGCGAGCGCGCGGATCGATCACGAACTTCGGCAAGCTGATGGACCCGCTCGCCGACAAGCTGCTGATCGTCGCCGCGCTCGTCGCGCTCGTCTCGCTGCACCGGCTCGCCGCGTGGGTCGCGATGGTCATCATCACTCGCGAGCTCGCCGTCACCGTGCTGCGCATGGGCGCCACGCAGGCCGGCGTCGTGCTCGCCGCAAGCATGTTCGGCAAGGTCAAGACGTGCCTGCAGATCGCCGCGATCCTCGCCGTCATCGCCGTCCACGGCACGCCGCTGTGGGTCGCTGCGCTGCTCTACGTGACCGTCGCCGTGACCGTGCTCTCGGGTCTCGACTTCTTCTTCGACCTGCGCCGGCGGATGGCCGAGGCACAGGCTCGCGCCGGCAGCCGCATCTCCGGCAGCTGACGCTCGGCGGCTAGTGCGAGCGGCCGGCGTCGAGCCACTGCTCGAGCGTCGTCTGCTGGTCTGACAGCGTCCCCGACGCGAGCTCCGAGCGGAGCTCGGCGAGCGTGCCGTATCGCTCGGCCACGACGTTGTGCTGGTGGATCGTCTCGAGGTTCTCCTGGCGCGCCGAGACGAAGCTCGCGCCATCGAGCTGCGGCAGCTCGCGCACGACGCCGGCGACCATCTCGCGCACGCAGTCCTCGACGAAGCGCGGACGGCGGTGCGCCTTTTCGACGACCTCGACCTCGTCGGAGCGCTTCATCAGCTCGTAGATCTCAGACGACATGCTCGACTCGGCGATCTCGAGCAGCGTCGCTGCGTCGATCTCCTCCTCGCAGCCCTCGACACATCCGATCTGCAGCGTCGCCAGACCGCGCTGGTTGTGCGTCGCGACCGGCACGTCCGCGAGCACCCGCTCGATCTGATCCTCGTCGAAGCCGTCCGCGCGCAGCCGCTCGCTCGCGCGCGCCGCGACGAGCTCCTGCGCGCACGGGCACGCCGTCATGCCGGTCGCCGAGACGCCGACCATCCGGCGCGTGCCGTGTGCGAACGCGACGGCGCGGCCGTGCAGCGTGTAGATCTCCTGCGTCTGGATCCCGGAGACGGGCGCCGGCTTGTGCTCCGGATAGCGCGCCGCGATCGTCACCTCGGCGCGCTCGGCCTGCTGGCGCGCGCGCACGAGCTCGGCGATGTGCTGCGCGAGCGTCTCCGCGCGAAACGGCGACTCGCTGAGCACGACCTCTCCGATCGCCTCGTTGATGACCTCCTCGAATCGCGACATGTGCGCGCCCTTCTGCTCGCGCCTGAGATCGACGAAGCACTCCAGGCGCGCGAAGAACAGCTCGTCGCGAATCCGAATCACCTTCTCGACGCCCGTCACACCGACGCGCGAGAGGCCGACCTGCACGCGCGGCGCCCGCGCCTGAACGTCCTCGGCGTCGCGCTCGCTCGCTCGCTCGGCAGTGCTCGAACCGGTCGCCTGCACGTCGATGAGCGTAGCGCGAGCACTGTCGCCGGACGGCCGCCCGCAGCTACGAGCTGATCGGCCGTCGATTCTGGTATCAATCCGCACTCGGCCAAGCGGACGATCACACGGTGGGGAGCCGGATGATCAGGGGGTCCAGGTTGAGGGAGAAGAAGCGTGAGGGTGCAGTGATCGCCGCGGACTCCGTGGTCGAGATGGAGGAGATGCAGGCGCTACTCGCGAGCGGTCGCGATCGGGGATTCGTGACCGCCGCGAGCCTGCAGTCGGCGATCGAGGACGCCGAGCTGAGCAGCGCACAGGCGCAGGACCTGTTCAGCTACCTCGAGGAGCACGGCGTCGAGATCGTCGACTCCGACGAACCGGATGAGCCGGCAGCCGAGCTCGACGGCGCCGGCAAGACGCGCGAGCGTGCCTCGAGCGACGACGAGGCGATCGACGAGCCCGACGACGCCGAGGAGGAGATCGACGAGGAAGCGCGCGGCGTCCGCGCGCGGCTGCGCGAGCTGAAGCAGGCCGAAGCCGACCTGTCGGCCGACCCCAGCCTCGACTCGCTGCGGCTGTACCTGCGCTCGATCGGCCGCGTGCCGCTGCTGACCGCCGAACAGGAGGTCGCGCTCGCCAAGCGCATCGAACGCGGCGACATCGCCGCCAAGCAGCACATGGTCGAGGCGAACCTGCGACTCGTCGTCTCGATCGCCAAGGGCTACGTCGGGCGCGGGCTGACCTTCCTCGATCTGATCCAAGAGGGCTCGCTCGGCCTGATCCGCGCCGTCGAGAAGTTCGATCACCGCCGCGGCTACAAGTTCTCGACGTACGCGACCTGGTGGATCCGCCAGGCCGTCAGCCGCGCGCTCGCCGACAAGGCGCGCACGATCCGCATCCCCGTGCACATGGTCGAGCGCCTGAACAAACTGATCAGCGCCGAGCGCATGCTGATCCAGCAGCTCGGTCGCGAACCGACCGCCGAGGAGATCGCCAAAGAGCTCGAATGCGAGGTGCGCGAGGTGCGCGACGTGCAGCGCCTCGCCCAGCAGCCCGTATCGCTCGAGAAGCCGATGGGCGAGGAGGACGACTCGGCGCTCGCCGACTTCGTCGAGGACGTCTCGGCCGAGTCGCCGTTCGAGATCGCCTCCGAGGCGCTGCGCCGCGAGAACATCAACCGCGTGCTCGCCTCGCTGCCGCGCCGCGAGCGCGAGGTGCTCGAGCTGCGCTACGGCATCGTCGGCGGTCGCGCGCGCACGCTCGAGGAGGTCGGCCGCGCCTTCAACATCACGCGCGAGCGCGTCCGCCAGATCGAGAACCGCACGCTGAAGAAGCTGCAGACGCTGCCCGAAGCGCAGCACCTGCGCGAGGCTTCTTAGCCGCGTCCGCGCGAGCCTGCCGCCGAGCGCGTTCAAGAGGCCGCCGCAGAGCCAGAGTTGCGTCCCAAGCCGCGGCGTAGTTTCAAAGCATGCCGCGCCTCTCTCCCAGACGCCAGGGCGACCTCGGCGAGCTCTCCGCGATGGAGTGGCTCGGCTCGCAGGGCTACGACGTCTACTACCCGATCGGCCACAGCCCGGATTGCGACCTGGTCGCCGACGACGGCGAGAAGCTCGAGCGTGTGCAGGTAAAGACGTCGACGCAGTGGCGGCAAGGGCCGGTGGGAAGTCACGCTCTGCACGCGCGGAGGCAATCAGAGCTGGAACGGGCTCGTCAAGCGCTTCAGCTCGTCGCGCTGCGACTGGCTTTTCGTCCTCGCGGCCGACGGGCGCCGCTGGTTCGTTCCTTCCGACGCCGTCGAGGGCGGAAGCGAAGATCGTTCTAGGTGGTCCGAAGTACGCGGAATACGAGGTCGAGCCAGGGCGGCCGCTGGCCCTGGAGCGAACCTGATCGCTATCCTCGGATCGCCCTTGGCGGGGTTCCCGAGCGGTCAAAGGGACATGCGCTGTAAAGCATGTGGCTCTGCCTTCGCAGGTTCGAATCCTGCCCCCGCCATAGATTGCCCATGCACGGGATCCACCCGCGCGCAGCGAGAGCAACGCGCCTGCCATCGCGCGGATTGGGCGCGAGTCGCAGAACGCACGCGGCGCCGCGCGAATGGACCCGGCGAGGAGCGCGACTTATTTTACTCGGTGTTAGAGTAAAAACACATGGAGCCTGCTGCGGCGTCACTCGGTCGTGCCCCGTCGCGGTCTTCAACTGCGATCGGCGTGCTTCGCGCCGTCCATGCCGGGCCCGGAATCACGCGAGCCCGACTGGCTCGAGAGCTCGGCATCTCCAGCGGGCTGGCGAGCGAGACGGTCGCGCGTCTCGTAGGGTCATGCGTTGTCGCTGAGGGGCCGGCGCGCGCGACGGGCGGCCGGGGGCGCCCAACGGCCTCACTGGGCCCGCATCCTCGGGGCCCGGTCGCGGCTGTCGCTGCGATCTCACACGAATCGTGGGAGGTGGCCATCGTCGCGCTCGGCGGAGAGGTGCGCACCTACCGGACGCAGCGCCACGATGGCGATCGCTCATCCGTCTTCGAGGGCGTCGAGGACGCGCTGACCGGCGTCTGCGCTCGCCACGGCACAAGCGTGCGGGCGATCGCCGTCTCCCTGCCGGGAACCGTGTCCGCTACGCGCCTGGTTCAGGCGCCGAACCTCGGCTGGCAGGACGTGGAGCTCTCGACTGCTGGCACCGCGCACAATCGCGTCGGTCCCGTTCCTGGCAGGAAACGACGCGAGCTTCTCGGCGATCGCGGATGCGCGACGAGGCGCGGCGGCGGGGTCCGCCAGCTCCGTTCACCTCTACATGGACTCGGGCGTCGGCGGTGCACTGCTCGCCGGGGGACAACTCGTTCCCGGCGCTCGGGGCATGGCCGGTGAGTTCGGACACATGCCATTCGGCTCGCCGGCCGTGCTCTGCCCATGCGGTGCCCATGGATGCTGGAACACAGCCCTCGATGGCCACGCGTTCGCCCGTCATCTCGGCGAGCCGGCTCCGGCCGATGAGGTGAGCTACAGCCGCCAGGTCCTGGCGGCCGCACGCGCGGTCGAGGGGCCGCAGCGACGGGCTGTGCGGGACGTTGCGTTTGCGCTGGGCCGGGGGACCGCGGCCCTGGTCAACGCTCTGGATCCCGAACTGGTCACCTTCGGTGGCCTCGCCCCCCAGCTCCTGGAGGTCGCGGGTGACCGTGTCCGGGAGGGCTATCGCGGTGGTCTGATGCGCGCCAGAGCAGAGGCTGCTCCCGAGCTTGCTCCGAGCACCCTTGGCGCTCAGGCGCCGCTGGTCGGCGCGGGCGAGCACGCCTTTGACCACATCCTCACCGACGCGGCGCTTGCCGCCTGGAGGGCGGCGTGAGCGCTCGCGTCATGGATGACTCTGCGCGCGCTTCGCAGGTGCTGGGCGGCGCACAGGTGCTGCTGATCGATCTCGACGGAACGCTCGTGGACTCCTCTGCACCGGTGAGCCGCGCCTGGACGGCTTTCGCCAGGCGCCACGGTCTCGACCCCGATGCGGTCCACGCATTCGCCCAGGGCAGGCCCTCGTCAGAGACGGTGCGCCTGCTCGCGCCCGGCGCTGATCACGCCGCCGAGGCCGCGCTCGTCGAAGAGGCCGAGACGACGGACACCGACGGTGTCGTCGCGTTGCCCGGTGCAGCCGACCTGTTGAGGTCCGGTCACCCATTGGCGATCGTCACCTCGTGCTCCTCGCGGCTGGCAGACGTGCGACTTCGCGCGGCCGACCTGCCTCGCCCGGAGATCGTCATCAGCTCCAGCATGGTGATGCGGGGCAAGCCCGATCCTGAGGGGTACCTGCTCGGCGCGCGACGGCTCAACGTCACGGCGGCACAGTGCGCGGTACTCGAGGATTCTCCGATCGGCATCGATGCCGGTCGCGCCGCCGGCGCCCGCGTGATCGCGCTGCGCACGACCCATGGCGACGACGACCTCGCTCGTGCCGACGCGATCATCGACAACCTGGCGTCGCTCTTCGCGAGCGCCGGCTAGGCGCGGTTGCTCGATCAAGCTGCCAGGGCGAGCTCGACTCGCGCCGACCCCGGCGCAGTCGCCGCATTTCACCGGGACCGCCTCACCTGGACGATGTTCTCGGGACTGTTCGGCTTTGGCGTTCTCAACGCGATCCTGGGTCCGGCACTGCCCTACCTGCGGGCCGACGAGCACCTCTCCTATCTGCCGGGCGCGCTGTATCAGGTGGCCTTTGCGGTAGGTGGTGGCCTCGCCGGCCTGCTCGCGATCCGGGTGCGAGGCGCGTCTCGGCCGGGGCGTGACGATCCGCTTCGGCTTGGCAGCAGCGGCGGTCGCGGCGCTTGCCGTCGGCTACGGCGATTCGATCACGGTCACGTTGCCCGGAGTGTTCTTCATGAGCCTGTTTGCCACGTCGGCCTTGATCAGGATGTGGGCAGCGCTGGCCGACGCGCACGGCACGCGGCGGACCGTCGCGATGACCGAGGGCGAGGTGACGGTGAGCCTCGGCGGAGTGGTCGTCGCGCTGATGCTCGGTGGCGTTGCCGCGACGGTGCTGACGTGGCGCTTCGCGTTCGCCGCCGCCGCCGCGATCGTCATCGCCGCCGTGTTGGCGATGGGCGGCGTGCGCATCCCGCGATCCGAGGCGCGCGCTACGCCCGATCAGCCGCCTCGCGCCGCTGAACCTGCGGCGCAGTCCTCGCCACTGCCGACCTTGGTCATCGTGCTCGCGATCGTCGCGCTGGAGTTCTCTCTCAGCTTCTGGCTCGCCAGCTACCTGAACGGCAGCGTCGGCATCGGCCGTCAAGAGGCGGTCCTGATGGTCAGCGGCCTGTACGCCGCAAACCTCGCCGGCCGGTTGCTCGCGAGTCGCCTGGCACGCCGGACCACCAGTGAGCGCCTGCTCGGCGGGTCGCTGATCCTCGCTCTGATAGGTCTCCCGATCCTTCTGGCAGCCCGCGGCGCTGCAGTCGCAGCCGTCGGCATCGCGCTGACCGGCATCGCAATTGGCGCGATGTTTCCGCTGACCTCCTCAATGCACGTGGGAGTGAGCTGGCGCAGTGCCGACGGCGCGATCGGACAGGTCCAGGGGATCGCAGCGACCGGGCAGATCCTCGGCCCGTTCGCGGTCGCAGCGAGCGCGCAGGCCGCCGGCCTGCGCGTCGGCCTGTTGATCCTCCCGGCGCTCGTTCTGCTCGCCGGCTGGGGACTTTACGCCCACCACCGCCAGAGCCGACCAGCAGCGGGCTGAGCCGGCTCCACTGAGGCGCCCCCCGGCGTCAGTCCTTCCGCGCCGACTGCGCCGGCCGAGGCGACACCGAGTACGCGACGATGTCCGACGGCGCCCCTCGCGCCTGAAAGGGCCGCTCCTCGGATCGCACCATCTCGAGGTCGAGCGCCTGCAGCGTTCGCTCCGAGACGAGGATCTCCTCGGGCTGCGCCGACTGCGCCAGGCGCGCAGCGACGTTCACGTCGACTCCGAGGTAGTCGCGGCCGACCTTGCGCGGGCGCCCGAGATGGATGCCGGTGCGCAGCTTCGGACGGTGGCTCTCGACGACCACCGATGCCACGCGTTCGCTGGCCTCGAACGCAGCTTCAGTCGCGCTCGGCGCGTCGCGGAAGACAGCCATCAGACCGTCGCCGAGCCGCTTGACCACCTCTCCCCGTCGCGCCAGCATCGGCGGCTCGATCGCTTCGCCGACCTCGCGAAGCAGCTCGACGACGCGTTCGTCTCCGGCGTGCAACGCCCACTCGGAGAAACCGACGAGGTCGGTGAACAGCACGGCGACGTCCACCTCCCCTCGCCCCCGCCCCTGCGCCTCGGCAAGTCTCTGCCAGCTCTGAAGAACGGCCGCGCCCAGTTCGCCCGCGACGCCCGGCTCCTCCATCCTCAGCGCCGCGAGCTGGCGGAACGCGATGTCCGTCGGCCGGCCGCGAGCGCTCGACAGGCCGTGCTCGATCTGCTGCTCGCCGAGTGCCCACTCACGCGTCCTGCGCGCGGCGCTCAGCAGCGCGGCGTTCCGGTTCAGTTGCCGCGCAGCGCTCGCAAGCCGCACCGTACGGCGTGATCTCGCTGGCTCGCTCACCGTCGCAGCCTAGATCAGGGCCTCACAACCGGGCACGGCCGATCCGCCCGCCGGCTCCGAACCTCGTCCGCCTCAGCCGCTCGCATCCGACGGCGCCGCGCCGGTCTGGAGCTTCCTCGCCAGCTCACTCGCGTCGGGCGTGCTGACCAGCACGCTCCTCAGCGGCGCGTGGTTACGCACCGAGAACGACAGCGCCGGCCCGCGCCGTCGCACGACGAACGCGCGATCGAGCTTGATCGTGCGGGCGACGTAGTAGAGCCAGGGCAGCCGCAGCCCCGCTTTCAGGCCCGTGCCCATCGTCTCGCGAATCGGATCCTCGACGACGCGCACGTCGCCGATGTCGGCGAGCGGAACGCGGATGTCTTTCATCAGGCCGAGCAGCTTCTCCCAGCGCGCCAGCCGTACTTCGATCGAGTCTTCGTTGACGCGCACGCGCACGCGCGAGAGACTAGCCATGCAGATCGGCGCGAGACGCGCACCAGCGCTTCGCCACGCGCGAGAGATCGTGCCGGTCGGGGTAGAGGTAGGGCGTCCACGTCAGAAAGGGGTGCCATATGGAGTCTTCTCAGGCGACGCCGGCTCGCGTGCTGGTCGTCGCTTACAAGACGGCAGCCACGCAGCCACTGCTCGATGCAGTGCGCGAGCGCGCGCAACGAGGCGACGCGCGCTTCACGCTGCTCGTGCCGAACGCCGCGCCGGGGCTGCACAAGGTCGTCGACCCCGAGGACCAGGGCGGCGGCAAGGCGAAGGCCGTGCTCGAGCAGGCCGTGCCCGCGCTCAGCGACGCTGCCGGCGCACCGGTCGAGGGCATCGTCGGATCGACCGATCCGATCGCCGCGATCGAAGACGCGATCAACATGCGCGGCTTCGACGAGGTGATCATCTCGACGCTGCCGACGCGGATCTCGCACTGGCTGAAGCTCGACCTGCCGAGCAAGGTCACCGGCATGGGCCTGCCGGTCACGACGATCACGCCGAAGGACTGACCGCCGCCGCAATTTTCCGCCCGCTGCCGCTCGTGCCGCACAGCCGGAGCGGTACAGTGCGCTCTCCGCCCAGCTAGCTCAGTTGGTAGAGCACTTCCATGGTAAGGAAGGGGTCAGCGGTTCGAGTCCGCTGCTGGGCTTGAAGAATGCGCGCGATGGTGCTGACAGCCGTCGGCGGATCGGCGCCACACTTCCGCTCGAGCGCGCCGCCGATGCGCATCGCGCGCTCGAATCCGGCCAGGTGATCGGCAAGGTCGTTCTGACGATGGCGTAGGTCGCCGGACCGTAGGCGCGCGGCTAGGCTGAACAGAGCCTGATCGTCAGCGGATAGCCGCCGTACAGGTGGGTCACCTCGCGCGGCGTGTACGAGGCGATCGCCGCGGACAGCATGCGTCGGCGACGCCTCCGGTACACCGGGCCTGGAGTCAGCGCCCGAGCCAATCTACGAAGGCGCGTCCGCGATGCCGCGCCCCGGCGGCCGATCTCCTCTCCAACTGGCAAGTCGTCATGCCCCCCGATTCGATGCCTGTCCTTGCCGGCGGAACCATAGCTCGCCGCCGCGATCTTTGGACAACGCGAGCCGGTCGCCGAAGCGCGGACGGGAGCGGTCGCGCTCTTGCCTGCGCGTGTCATGGCTTTCGATCACAGGTTCGCCACCGGGTCGAGCCAGGCGACCGTGTCCCTTCGGCATATGGCGACTCGGTATCCGTAGCCGATAAGGCGCGAGATCGAGGCATTGTGGTCGTTGGCCGAGAGATGCGCGTTCTCGAATCTGACGATGGCGGGCAAGTAGGTATCGAAGTCGAACTGCCGCAAGAGCTCGGCGTCGTAGCCCTCGACATCGATCTGCAGGAGGTCGACCCGCTCAACGCCTGAGAGAAGTTCGGCGAAGGTCACGCACTCGACCGTCAGCGATTCGGTGATCTCGGCACCGGTCTCGCTGAGGCCTTTGCTCGACACGTGCTTCTCGTCGAAAGAGGCGACCTGACCGGCCCACCCCGGCACGTCGGCGTCGTCACGCACGGTGTAAAGGGTGCGCGGTCCGGGCGTCGTGGCGACAGCGACGTTTCTGAGGTCCAGCTGGGGCTGGTCGGCGTAGGTCTGCTGAAGAGCGGAGAAAACGCGCGGCTGCGGCTCGACGAGAATCCCCGCCCACGAGTAACGCACGATCCACTTGTGAAGCTGGTCACCGGAATGGCCGTCAAACGCGCCGATCTGCACAACGAACAGATCGGTTCCCGTCTGCAACCTGAGGGCGACGAGATGATCGAGGTTGACCGTCAGCGATGCGTCGGGGTGATCCAGGAGCGGACGGGGGCTGCGGACGATCGTGCGTTCAAGACGCCCGAGACGATCTCGGACGAGCTTGGAAGCTCGCTGACGCACCGCGCCAGCATAGCTGGAGCCGAGCGCTCGGGGCCCTCGTCGGCCAGGCGATCGGGAAGGGCGTACTGACGAGGGCGTAGCTCGCCGGACGGCCGCCGCGCGGCTACGCTGAATCGATGATGTCGCTCAAGCATCCGGTCGAACGCGGCGAGGAGGACCGCCGCGGCCGCTTCGATCGCATCGCGCAGCGCGCGTCCTACTTCTCCAGCTCGCCGCTGTTCTTCACGTTCTGTCTGGCGCTCGTGCTCGCCTGGCTGGGCGGCTATCGTGTTCGGCGCCGGCGCTCGGTACGAGCAGGCGCTCGGCACGGCTTTGACGGCAGTCACGTTGCTGCTCGTCGCACTGCTGAAGAACGCCGAGCTGCGCTCCGAGGCGGCCGTGCAGAGCAAGCTCGATGCGCTCGCGACGGGCATGCTCGAGGCGATTCGCGACGAGGGCCAGAAGGCCGATCCGATGCTCGAGCGCGCGATCGGCATCGACGAGCAGCTGTAGCCGCCGCTCAGCGCGACTCGCCGGCGTCGCCACGCCGCGCGGGCCGCTCAGCTCGCCCTCGACGCCCATACAGCCACCGCTCGGGCAGCGGCAGCGGGCTGAGCCTGCCGGCTGCATCGCCGAGCAGCAGGCGCGGCTCGAGCGCGGCGACGAGCTCGCCGAGCTCCTCGCGCTCGGCGTCGCTGAGCCTGTCCGGCCGGCCGCGCGCCTTGCGCACGAGCTCGATCAGACGGCGACGCTGAGGCGCGTCGAGGCGCATCAGGTGATCCTTGGCGAGCAGCAGCGATCTCGGCCGCTGCGAGCAGCCGCATGACGGGCACGCCGCGCACCAGGCGGCCGACCGGCGTGCGCTTGAGGAGGCTTGCGAGCACGATTCCGGCGCTAACCGCCGCAGCTGCCAGCGCCGCGGCCGCTCGATCCGCTCGGTGCGATCACGGCCTCGCCGCTCACGAGGGCGCCTCGCCGTCGAGCCACGCCGCGACTGCACGCGCGCGATAGTCGAAGATCCTGCGCAGATCGCGCTCGACGAAAGCGGCGTGCGCGAGCTCGCCGAGTGGACCGAGCGGCAGTGCATAGCGGACTCGATCACCGATCAGCACCGATCCTCGATCGAGGCACTCGAAGGTGTGCGTGTGCTCCCACAACGCGTACGGCCCGTGCAGCTGGACATCGAGAAAGCGCCGCGGAGGCTCCCAGGCAGCGATGCGCGTGCGCCAGCGCACGGGAAAGCCGTGCAGCTTCAGCCGGTAGTCGATCAGCGTGCCCGCGCGCATCTCGATCACGCCCGGTGTCGTGACGCGGAAGCCGAGCCACGGCGGCGTTATCCGCTCGAGGTTGCGCGCCTCGGAGTAGAGCGCGAACGCCCGCTCGAGCGGCACTGCGAGACGCTGCTCGCGCTCCAGAGTGTGCACCGTCGACACTGCTCTAGTCTCCCAGCATGGCCGCTTCGCCGAGCAGGCAGACCGAGGCAGCGGTGCTGCTCGGACTCGCGACGGGGCTGCGCTCGTTCAGTGCAGCGAGCGCGCTGGCGCTGCGTCGTCGCCCGCTGAACGCTCCTCGCCGCCTGCTGCTGCTCGCGGCCGGCGGCGAGCTGATCGCCGACAAGCTGCCGTCGACGCCGAGCCGGCTGAGCCGCCGCGGGCTGACCGGGCGGATCCTCAGCAGTGCGATCTGCGGCCAGCTCGTCGACGGGCCGGCCGGAGCCGTGCGCGGCGTCGGCGCGGCGCTCGCAAGCGCCGTCGCCGGCTACTCGCTGCGATCGCGCGCCGGCGGCCTGTTGCCGGCGCTCGGCGAAGACGCTGTCGCGATCGCGCTGGCCTCGGCCGGCGCCGCGCGCGCCGCCTACTGAACGCGACGGCCGCGAGACGCTCGCTCTCTGGCAGACTCTCGCGCGTGCCGAGCACGAACGAGGAGATCACGCCGGAGCGCAGCAGACAGGTCCTTCCCGGCTCGTTCCCGGGCGACCTCGGCATCGAGCTGACGGAGATCACCGACGAGCTCGTGCGCGGGCGGGTGCTGATCGACAAGCGCCATCTGCATCCGATGGGCTACGTGCACGGCGGCGCGTGGGTCGCGTTCGCGGACACGATCGCGGCGTGGGGCACGATGCGCCATCTGCCTGAGGGACGCGGCTTCACGACCGTCGAGCTGAAGATCAACGTGCTCGCCTCGGCCAGCGACGGTGACGAGCTGACGGCAGTCGGCGAGCCGCTGCACGTCGGCTCGCGCACGCAGGTCTGGCAGGTGCAGGTCTATCGCGGCGAGCGCCTCGCGGCGCACTTCGTCTGCACGCAGATCGTGATCTAGCGGCTGCTGCGCGGCGACCGCGCGCCGGTCTGGATGATTGCGTCAGGCCTCGCGGCCTGCCGCTGAGGCGGCCGGCGCAGGCGCACCGCCGGCGAGCGCTGCGCGGTCGCGCTCCTTGAAGAACTCAGCACCCTCGATGCTGACGTGCGGCACGACGCGATCGAGCCACTTCGGAAGCCACCAGTTGACCTTGCCCATCAGCAGCATCAGCGCCGGCACGAGCAGGCAGCGAACGACGGTCGCATCGAGCACGACGGCGATCGCCAGGCCGACGCCGAACTGCTTGATCGTCGGATCGCCGTTCAGCACGAAGCTGCCGAACACGAAGACCATGATCAGCGCCGCTGCGCTGATCACTCGCGCGCTCGTCACGAGCCCCGATACGACCGAGCTGCGGTTGTCCTCGCCGGCATGCACGTGCTCCTCGATCTGACTGACGAGGAAGACCTCGTAGTCCATCGACAGGCCGAACAGCACGGCGAACATGAACAGCGGCACATAGGAGACGATCGGCACCGGCCCGCTCAGGCCGATCACGCTCGAGAGCCAGCCGTACTGGAAGACGGCCGTCAGCACGCCGTATGCGGCTCCGATCGAGAGCAGGTTCATGACGGCTGCCTGCGCCGGAATGATCGCCGTGCGGAAGGCGACGATCAGCAGCAGGAAGCTGAGCGCGATCACGACGAGGATCTGCAGCGGCAGCTTCTGCGAGATGCGCGAGGCGAGGTCGATGTAGCCGGCCGTGCTGCCGCCGACGTCGGCCTTCATGTCGGTGCCCTTCTCGGCGCTCGGAATCACGCTGGAGCGCAGCTTTTCGACCAGTTCGGAGGTCCCTTCGACCGCCGGCCCCTTCGCCGAGATCACGTTGAAGAACGCGCTCGTCCCCGCCTTGTCGATCTGCACCGGCGTCTCGGCGACGACGCCGGGCGTCGCGGAGATGTCCTTCTGCAGCGTCTGCAGCCGCGCGTCGCCCGCGCGCGGATCGCTCTGCGTCTTCGAGGAGCTGGAGCCGGCGCTCGCCGACGGCGGTGCCTGTGCCGGCGTGCCGAGCGAGACGGCGACGATCAGCGGCCCGTTGATGCCAGGCGCCGAAGTTCTTCGCAAGCAGGTCGTAGGCTTTGCGCGCCGTCGTCGTGGTCGACAGCGCGGCGATGTCCTGCTGGCCGAGCGTCAGCGACAGCAGCGGGATCGTCAGCGGTATCAGGATCGCCAGCGCGGCGAGGCCGGCGATCCAGGGAAAGCGCGCGATCTCGTGCGCCCATTTCGCCCACAGGCCATCGTGCGCCTGCTGCTCGGAGGGCGGGTGGCGCACGCGCAGCGAGTTGATCCGCGGGCCGGTGATCGCCAGCGTCGCCGGCAGCAGCGTCAAGGCCGCGAGCACGGCGACGACGACGGCGATCGCCGCCATCAGGCCAAGCGTCGTGATCAGCGGAATGCCGGCGACGGCCAGCGAGATCAGCGCGATCGTGACCGTGCCTCCGGCGAAGAAGACGGCGCCTCCGGAGGTCGCCGCAGCGCGCGCGATCGACTCGTCGATCGCCAGTCCTTCGTTGATGCCGCGGAAATGTCGCGTGACGATGAACAGCGCGTAGTCGATGCCGACGCCGAGGCCGATCATCGTCGCGAGCGTCGGCGCGACCGTCGGAACGGTCGCGACGTGTCCGAGCATGCGGATGATCGCGAGCGTCGCGAGCAGGCCGAAGATCGCGTTGAGGATCGGCAAGAGCATCGAGACGACCGTGCCGAACGTGAACGTGAGGATGATCATCGCGGCGATGATCCCGATCAGCTCGCTCGACTCGGTCGCCGGCTTCGAGACCTTCTGGCCGAGCTGACCGCCCGTCTCGACCTCCAGTCCTGCCGCCTTCGCCGGGTTCGCGCCGTCGATGATCTTCTGCGTTTCTTCCTCCGACAGCGAGCCGGGGCTGACGGCGAGCGTGACCGACAGGTAGCCGGTCGCCTGGTCCTTGCTCAGCGCGCTGGCGCCCTGCGCGGTGAGCGGGTTGACGACCGACGCGACGTGCGGCTCCTTGGCGACGCCGGCGGCCGCCGCGTCGACCGCTTCCTTGTTCTTGGCGTCCGTCAGCTTGCCGCTGCGGGCGTGGATCACGATCGGGCTCGTGCCGTTGGACTGGTCCGGGAACGAGCGGGCCAGCGCATCGGTCGCGCGCTGGCTGTCGGTTCCGGGCAGCGACAGGTTGTCGTTCGTGTTGTCGCCGAGGCTGTGCGAGACGGCGACGAGCGCGATCGTCACGATCAGCCAGACGACGAGCACATAGAAGCGGCGGCGCACGCAGAAGTGCGCGAGGCCGTACAAAACGCCGGTCATGCCGGGTGCTGCCCCCTTGGAGTTGCCTTCAGGCTGGGCGCATCCTCGCCTGCGCCGGTGCGACTGTCAAGGACCTCGAGCCGGCGCTCAGGCGACGGCGAGGTTCTCGAACACGGCGGCCATGCCCTGGCCGCCGCCGATGCACATCGTCTCCAGGCCGTATCGCGCGTCGCGCCGGCGCAGCTCGCGAAGCAGCGTCGTCATGATCCGCCCGCCGGTCGCGCCGATCGGGTGCCCGAGCGAGATGCCCGAGCCGTTCACGTTGACCCGCTCGAGGCCGTCCGGCAGGTTCCACTCGCCGATCACGGCGAGCGCCTGCGCGGCGAACGCCTCGTTCAGCTCGATCAGGTCGATCTGCTCGAGCGTCAACGCGGCGCGATCGAGCGCGCGTGCGGTCGCCGGCAGCGGGCCGATGCCCATCGTCTCCGGCGGCACGCCGGCGACGGCCCACGAGACCAGTCGCGCGAACGGCGTCAGGCCGAGCTCGGCAGCCTTCTCTGGATGCGTGACGATGCAGATCGCCGCGCCGTCGTTCTGGCCGCTGGCGTTGCCGGCCGTGACGGTCGCTTCGGGGTCGACGCGGCCCATGATCGGGCGCAGCGCGGCGAGCTTCTCGAGCGTCGTATCGGCACGAGGATGCTCGTCGCGATCGATCACGCGCTGCTCCTTTCGCGTCGTCACGCCGACCGGCACGATCTCCTCGGCGAACCGCCCGTCGGCCTGAGCGGCGAGCGCGCGTTCGTGCGAGCGCAGCGCGAGCTCGTCCTGCGCCGCGCGCGAGATGCCGTAGTCGCGGCGCACGTTCTCGGCCGTCTCGATCATGCCGCCGTCGATCACGTGGCGAAAGCCGCCGGCCGTGACGCGCGGGCGCGCGAGCCGGTCGGCGAGCTCGACTCCGCCGCCCTTCACGCCCCAGCGAATGCCCGTCGCGTAGAACTCGGCCTGGCTCATGCTCTCGGCGCCGCCGGCGAGGACGAGCTCGGACGCGCCGGTCTGCACCTGCATCGCGCCCTGGACGATCGCCTGCAGCCCGGCGCCGCAACGGCGATCTATCTGCATGCCGGGAACCTCGACGCCGAGGCCGGCGTCGAGCGCGGCGACGCGGCCGATCGCCGGCGCCTCGCCGTTGGCGTAGCCCTGTCCGAGGATCACATCGTCGATCTCGCTCGCCGGCAGAGCCGTGCGCTGCACGAGCGCTTCGATCACGCTCGAGGCGAGCTTCGCCGGCGGCACGTCGCGAAATACTCCGCCGAATCCGCCGACGGCGGTTCGCAGCGGCTCGCAGATCACGGCGTCACGCATCTCGCGCGGCAGCCTGACAGAAACGACGCTCGAAGCGAAGGGCTACCGAGCGACCGCCGGCCGAGCCTCCCCAGCCGCGCGGTCGCTCTCTACCCGGATGGCCTGCGGCCGTCCGCACGATCTCTCGGCAACGATGCCGAGCGGCTTTAGCCGCGCGAGGCTACGCCCGCGAGGCGGCGTTTGACGAGGCGCGTCATGCGCAGCTCCAGGCGCGCTCGGCGCTTGGCCAGCTTCGAGCTGTCGAGCCGGCGCGCGGCGACGGCTCGTTCGAGCCTGCTCAGTTTCGCGCTGACGAGCGCCGCGATCAGGCCGGCTTCGGACTTGCCGGCGCTCGCATCGGCGATCTGCGCGAGCGTCTCACCCGAGCTCAGCCGCTGTTTCAGACTCGCACTGGACAGACCGAGATAACCGGCGGCCGCGGCGCCGGCTCCGGTTGGCCTGGCGAACAGCCCGCGCAGACGCACCTGCGTGACGCCACCGGGGCCGCCGGGACGATTGACCTCGCGCGTGATCCGCGTCTGCAACCTCGCTTTCGCGCTGCTGAGCTGTGAGGAGCGCGCCGCCTCGAGCGCTTCGATCAGGCCCTGCGTGGACTTGCCGCTGCGCGCGCCGGCGATCTGCGCGAGCGTCTTGCCGCTGCGCAGCTGTTCGCTCAGCTGCGGGCGCGGCAGGCCGAGGTAGGTGGCGGCAGTCGCCAGTTCGCGTGCACGCACGCTGCGACGAGCCGCCGCTGCCGCGTGCGGGTTGCTCTGGCCGGTCGCCGAGACGGCAGCGAGCGCGCCGCCTGCGATCAGCACGGCTACTGCCGCGCCGCCGATTACCTTCTGTCGGACGCTTCTGCGCACCGATGGAATGCTGACTCCCCTTCCTAAACCGCGACGACCGTGCACGTAAATGGTAGGTAAAAGGCTTCGCAGTGTCGGCGAGTGGCTCGTGCCGGCCGATAACCCGGCCGGCGTCGTCTACGGCCTGATCACGGTCGGCGCGCTGATGGCTGCCGAGAGCGGACGGCATGAGAGCTTTCTCGACGCGTTCGCCTCGGCCGCGTTCGCGACGCTGCTGTACTGGCTCGCGCACGCCTACGCCGACCTGCTCGGCAGCCGCCTGGAGAGCGGCGAGCGTCTGACGGCCGGCGCGCTCGGCCGAGCGCTCGCACACGACTGGGCGATCGTCAGAGGCGCGGCGATTCCGCTGCTCGCGCTCGTGATCGCCTGGCTGGCAGGCGCCAGCCGCGAAGCCGGCGTCACGGCAGCCTTGCGAACGGCGGTCGTGACGATCGTCGTCTTCGAGCTGATCGCCGGCATCCGCGCCAAGTCGACGGCCGGCGAACTGGTGCTGAAGGCAGCCGTCGGCGTGACGATGGGGCTCGGGATCCTCGCCGTCAAGGGCATCCTGCGCTAGCACGGCGCGCGCCGAGCGCGCCATGCGCGAAGCCGGTGCCGGGACTCAGCCGGGCGCCGCGCCTGCACACGCAGCACGGCCGGCGCGTCACGCTCGGCGGCGGCGGCGATCGGGACCGCACGCCTGAGACTGCCGACCTAGACATTGGGAGACGGTTTGTCTGCACGCGCGTGGCGCCTTGGCGACGGCTCGTTGTAGACAAAGCGCCGCAGACGTGAAACGATCCCGACAGCCGGATTTTGCGTAGTGACCCAATTAGCTGATTGATTCTGGAGATCGAATGTCACCGACAAGGCGAACAGACAGGTCGCGCAGCGCGTCGCAGCAGGCGAGTCCGGCGCCTATCTTCCAGCGCCTGCCGCACGGCCCGCATCGACTCGGCGCCGATGCGGTCTTACGCAATCAGCGCGGGCGGATGCACGGCGCGATGGTCGAGGCGGTCGCGACGAGCGGCTACGAGCGCACGAGCGTCAAGCAGGTCGTCGCGCTGGCCGGAGTCTCGCGGCGCTCGTTCTACGAGCAGTTCGCGAACAAGCAGGAGTGCTTCCTGGCGACCTACGACGTGATCGCGACGCGCGGCGCGGGCCGCGTCAGCGCGGCGTATCGCGCGGCCGACGGCGACATGCACGAACGCCTGCGCGCGGCCTTCGGCGAGCTCGGCGAGGCGCTCGGAACGAACTGGAAGAGCGCGAGCCTCGTGATGCTCGAGGCGCCCAAGGTCGGCAGCCCGGCGTTGCTGCGGCTGCGGCGCGCCTCGGCGACGTTCGAGCAGATGCTCGGCAGCTGCTTCGAGCAGGCGGACGATGCCGGGCCGCTGCCGGGCCCTGTGATCCGCGGCATCGCCGGCGGCCTGCACGCGGCGATGTCGCGCTGCCTGCGCGAGGAATCGCCGCAGACTGCGCCGCAGTTAGCCGAGGAGATGTTTCGCTGGACGCTGCTCTTTCAGACGCCGGCGGCGAGGCAGCTGGCAGAGCGGCTCTCGGCGCGTGCGCGCAGCGCGCTGGCACAGGGCCGCAAGGCACCGTCGGCTGAGCCGCCGCAGGGCGCGCCGGCGGCGGACGGCGATCGCGCGTGAACGGCTGCTCGAGCAGGCGCTGCGCCTGGTCGTGCTCGAGGACTATCACGAACTGAGCGCGCCACAGATCGCCGATGCGGCGAACGTCCCGATCGACGCCTTCTTCGAGCTTTTCGACGGGAAGCAGGCGTGCTTCCTGGCGGCGCTCGAGATGCTCGGCGGGCGACTGCTCGAGCTGACCGGCGATCTCGAGCTCGGCCTCGGCCGACTGGCCGCGTGCTGTGCGGCTGACGATCCGTCGGCTGCTCGGCTACCTGGCCGCGCATCCGATCTACGCACATACGATCGCCGAGAGCGCGTTCGCTGCCGGCCCGGAGGCGATCGAGAGCAATCTCGCGCTCACACATTCGATCGCGCAGCGGCTGACGGCCGGCGCGCCCGAGCAGGCGAGCAGCGCGCTGGCCGTGCACGGGCGTCGCCGGAGCTCTCGCGCACACGGTGCGCTGCCACGTCGCGAGTGGACAGATCCAGCTCCTCTCGGTGCTCTCGGACTACCTCGCCTACATCGTGCTGACGCCGTTCATCGGCGCCGAGCAGGCGGCAGAGCTGGTGATCGAGGAGGGCTGAGCCGGCGAGCTCAGGCGGCGCGTCAGCGGATCCGTTTGCGCTGCTGCAGGCGTTCGGCGAGGTAGGTGAGCACGATGCCGAACAGCACCGAGATGACGATCACGACGATCAGCGGCGCCTTGCCGGTGCCGAACACGTAGCTGACCTTGACCTCTTTGAAGTTGAAGACCGCGAACAGCGTCAGCAGGATCGCCAGAACGGCGATCGCGACGGTGCGAGCCTGCTCGCGCCGGGTGCGCTTGAGCTTGGCGGCCGACGGGCTCGGCTGCCCTTTGCCGGGTATCTGCGCGGACGTCGACATGCTCGCGTGATCCTACTCCGAGGCTTCGACGATCACGAATCGGCGTCGGCGGCGTGCAGCTCGTCGGCAACCCATTGGCAGCCGACGGAGAGATCCTCGACGCCGAGTGCAGCGGCGACGTTGAAGGCCATGCCGTAGCGGAAGAAGTCGTCGATCCGCTCGGGATCGGCGTCGGACAACTCGCGGGCGAGCGCGACGAGCTCGGCGAAGCGGCGACGCACGCAGTCGCGCACGACCTCATCGTCACAGGCGGCGTAGGACTGGTGCTGCAGCATCAGATAGTCGCGATCTGAGACGAGCATCTCCTTGTAGGCGCGTCCCATCGCCATCAGCGCGTCCTCGCAGTCGGCCGGCGCGCGCCCCTCGGCGAAGTCGCGTGCACCCTTGTGGAAGGTCTCGGCGACGCGTTCGAAGCTGCGCTCGAGAGCGGCTAGAAACAGGTCGCGCTTGCTCGGGAACAGACTGAAGACGTACGGCTGGGCAACGCCGACGCGCCTCGCGATGCGCTCGACCGGCGTGCCGTGCAGCCCGCCGTGCGCGAACTCGTGCACGGCGGCCGCGATCAGCTCCTCACGGCGCTCGGCGGCCGGCACGCGGCGCCGGGCGGGCTTCGTCGTCGTGCTCATCACAACCTTCCTACCACGACTGGCCGCCGGCCGCCAGCGGACCGCCTGCGCCGATCGGCGCCGCAGAGCCGGCCACCGGCTGCGGGCCGGCGCCGGGCACCGCGGCGGCGGCTGCGGCGGGCACGGCGGCTCGCGTGCTGAACGGCAGCGCCAGCACGACGAGCGCGCCGAAGCCGAGCACGGCGACGCCGACCCAGATCGCGGGGATCAGGCCGTCGACGAAGGCCTGCGGCGAGCTGTAGCCGCCGGAGCCGGTGAAGACGGTCGCGAGCACGGCGATGCCGAGCACGCCGCCGACCTCGCGGATCATGTTGTTCGCGCCGGAGGCCTGGCCGGCCTGATCGGTGCGCACAGAGGCCAGCACGGCGTTTGCCGACGGCGCGAAGACAAGCGCCATGCCGGCGCCGGCCATGAAGAACGGCACGAGCATCTGCGCGTAGGGAAGGTGTGTCGTGAAGATGCTGTTCAGCCAGGCGAGCGCTCCGGCCTGCAGGCTGAGGCCGGTGAACATGAACAGGCGGCTGCCGAAACGCTCGGAGAAGACGCCGGCGAGCGGCGCGACGAGCATCGTGCCGCCGGTCCAGACGAGCAGCTTCAGGCCGGCCTGGAACGGTGTGTTGCCGAGCACGTTCTGCATGTACTGAGAGAGGAAGAAGATCGAGCCGAACATGCCGAAGTACATCGTCAGCGAGGCGACGTTCGTGACGGCGAACGAGCGCTCGGCGAAGAACGACATCGGCAGCATCGGCTCGGCCGCGCGGCGCTCCCAGGCGACGAACGCTGCAAGCAGCACGAGGCCGGCGGCGAGCGCCGCGAGGATCGACGGACTCGTCCAGCCGAGCGACTGCGCGCGGACGAGGCCGAAGACGACGCCGAACAGACCGCTCGAGGCGAGCACCAGGCCGGGCAGGTCGAGTTTGCCGTAAGGGCCGCGGCTCTCAGACAGCCAGCGCGAGGCGAGCGGCGCCAGCACGATGCCGATCGGCACGTTGATCCAGAAGATCCAGTGCCAGGAGAGGCTCTGCACGACGGCGCCGCCGACGAGCGGGCCGAGCGCGACGGCGATGCCGCTGATGCCCGACCAGACGCCGATCGCGATGCCGCGTCGCTCCTGCGGGAACGCCTGGGCCAGCAGCGTCAACGTCAGCGGCGTGACGATCGCGGCGCCGGCGCCCTGCACGGCGCGCGCGGTGATCAGCAGGTCGGTGCTGCGCGCGAGCGCCGCGAGTGCAGACGCGCCGGTGAAGACGGCGAGGCCGAGCAGGAACATTCGCTTGCGCCCGAAGCGATCGCCCAGCGCAGCGCCGGTCAACAGCAGCACGGCATACGCGAGCACGTAAGCGTTGACCGTCCACTCGAGCGACTGGATCGAAGCGCCGAGCTCGCGGTGGATCGTCGGCAGCGCGACGTTGACGACGAGATTGTCGAGCACAACCATGAAGAGCGCTACCGAGACAATGCCGAGGGTCCAACCGTTCTTGCGCGAAATGCCGTTCATCGCCGTTCCTTTCGTCGTTCGCCCGAGCAATATTAGCAGTCGCTAATAATTACTGCGGAACGGCCTTCCGGCCGCCTTCCGACGTGCATCGCCGCGCTCGGCCGAGCGCCATCGCGACGCGAACCTGCATGCCTCGTTGCGGCGCGCGTGCGCCCGTTTGAGAACCGTGCGAAGCGAGCAAGCGAGGAGCGTGCGGCCGGGCGACGAATACGATTGGACGATGCGACGAACGGCGACGAGGACCGCTCCGATCTCGCTCGCGCTCCTCGCGGCGGTGCTGCTGAGCGCTTGCGGCTCCTCGACGAAGACGGTCACCGTGTCGGCCGCTCCGCCGGTCGCGCAGACGACGAACGCGACGACGCAGACGCAGACCCAGACGACGAGCACGCAGACGACGAGCACACAGACGACACCGAGCACGAGCACGAGCACGACGACGCGCACTGCGCCCGAGCCGGCATTCACGCAGAACGAAACGAAGGCCGAAGGCGCAAGCGGCGCAGCGGCGGTCGTGCGATCGCACGGCTACACGCCGAACGACACCTCCGAATACCACTCAGATCAAACGCTGCGCGTGCTCGTCGGCACGCAGAGCGAATCGAGCAGCGGCTACGGCCAGCAGGCGTTCTTCTTCATCGACGGCCACTACCTCGGCACCGATACGAAGCTGCCGAGCGCGAAGGTCAAGGTGCTCGATCAGGGCGATACCGAAGTGACGCTCGGCTATCCGCTGTACCGCCACGGTGACGCGCTGAGCTCGCCGAGCGGTGGCGAATCACACGTCACGTTCCAGCTGAACAACGGCAAGCTCGTTGCGCTGCAGAAGATCCCGCCGGCCAGCGAACGCAAATAGGGCGCGGGTTGCTGTTGGCCTATCGTGAGGCCGACGACTGCTGATACTCGAACAAGGGGAAGTGATCGATGAGCGCAACGATCGACGGAGGCGCAGAAGCGCTGCTGAAGGGAAAGAACTTCGCGAACGTGGCGACGCTGCGCGCGGACGGCTCGGTGCAGGTCGCGCCGGTCTGGGTCGACGTGCAGGACGGCAAGCCGGTGGTCAACTCTGCCGAGGGCCGCGCCTGGCCGCGCAACCTCGAGCGCGACGAGCGCGTGACGCTCGCCGTGCAGAACCTCGAGAACCCGTACGAGTACGTCGAGGTCCGCGGGCGCGTCGCCGAGCGCACGCACGACGGCGCCGACGAGCACATCGATTCGCTCGCGAAGAAGTACATGGGCTTGGACAGCTATCCGATGCGCCAGCCGGGCGAACAGCGCGTGATCTTCCGCATCGAGCCCGAGCACGTCTACTACCAAGCGCCGCCGTCCTGACGCACGGCACGTTCGTGATCGCGCGGTAGGCGCTGCCGGCTGCCGGCGGCGCTTACGCGCGCCGCAGCAGACGGCGCCACAGTGACGGCGCGCGCGGCTGCGTGCGCAACCAGTCCTCGCGCAATGGCAGACGGCCGCTCTGGCGCGCGGCCAGAACGCACTCGCTGTGCGCGTGGCGCCGGCGGCGCGTGTCGCCTTCGGGCGCGATCAGCATATGCTCGCTCAGCGCGGGCAGATGATGACCACAAAAAGGACAGCGATACGTCGCAGGCTTGCGATTCGCCGCTCGGCGAACCGTCCACCATGGGGCGCTCGGCAGGCTCGGCATCGCTCGATTGTCGCGCCTCTTGCGGCAACGCTGGCCGCGAGCGTCGCCGTCGGGCTCAGCGCCTGGCTCGCGCGCGCCGAGCGCGAGCGTCGCGCGGCCGCCGATCGTCGCGCGCGTGAGCGCCGCTTCGGGCTGCTCGCGCACGAGCGCGTCGGCGACGGGCTGCGCCGCGCGACGCTGGCGCAGCTGGACATCGCGATCGAGGCGCTTCAGTCCGGCGGCGCGACCGGCGTGCCACGCCGGCACGTGCACGAGGCGCGCAAGGCGCTGAAGCGGCTGCGAGCGCTGATCCGGCTGCTGCGCGGCCGGCTCGGCGAGACGGCCTACGAGCGCGACAGCACGACGCTGCGCGACGCCGGCAGGCTGCTGGCGGGCGCGCGCGACGCAGAGGTGCTGCTCAGCACGCTCGACGAGCTGCTCGAGCGCAACCCGCAGCGAGCTCGCCTCACGCGGCGGCGTTCGCCGGTTGCGCGCGCGACTGCAGGCTGAATGCGACGGCTTGGCGCAGCGCGCGCTCGCCGGCGCGCCGCGCTCGCGCTCGCTCGAGCAGCTCTGCGCGATGCGCGCGCGTGTCGAGCACTGGGAGCTGGTCGACGTCGACCGCCTGACGGCGCTCGAGCCGGCGCTCGGCGAGCTCTACGGCAAAGGCCGCGCACGGATGCGCCGCGCGCGGCGCGCCAAGCGCGACGCCGGCGGACGCAAGCTTCACGAATGGCGCAAACGCGTGAAGGACCTGCGCTACGCCGCCGAAGCGCTGCAGCGCGAGGAGCAGCGCTCGCGCAAGACGCGCGAAGCGCAAGCGTGCCGAGCGCAAGGATCGGGAGCAGGCCGCGTACATCGCGGTCGTCGCCAAACGCGCCGACACGCTTGGCGAACTGCTCGGCGAGGAGCACGACCTGGCGGTGCTCGCCGAACGCGTGCGCGCCGAGGCCAAGCGCAAGGACGCAGTGCTCGGAGCACGGTCGCGCAAGGCGCTGCTGAAGGCGATCGCAAAGCGGCGTGCGCGGCTGCGCAGACGCGCGCTCCGCCGCGGCGCGCGCCTGTACGGGCCGAGCCGCAAGAAGTTCATCAAGCGGATGCGCCGCGCGGCGGCGCGCCAGGCGGCGATCAGTCGACGCTGAGGATCGTCAGCTCGCGCGTGCCTTTCGGCAGCACGACCGACGTCTTCTGGCCGGCAGCGCGGCCGAGCAACGCTGCGGCGACCGGCGATTCGACAGACAGCCGACCCTCGCCGGGCGCGGCGTCGTGCGAGCTGACGATGTGCCAGGTCTGCTCACGACCCTCCTGGTCGCGGACCTGCACGGAGGAGCCGAAGCCGACGACGCCGGCGCGCTCGCTGGCCTCGGCCTCGACGATCACGGCTCCGCTGATCCGCTCGCGCAGCCGCGCGATCTTCGTCTCGAGGTGCGCCTGGTCGTTCTTCGCGTCGTGGTACTCGCTGTTCTCCTTCAGGTCGCCCCACTCGCGCGCTGTTTTGATCCGCTCGGCGATCTCACGCCGCCCGTCGCCCTCGAGCGCCGCGAGCTCGCTCTTGAGCTCCTCGAGGCCCTCGGCGGTGATCAGATTGGTGGCGTCGGGCACGCGCAGAGCCTACCGCGATGAGCGCGCGCGGCGCTGCGCTCTGTCAGACGCTCGCCGGCGTGCCCGCTCGCGCGCGAGCCGGGCGCGGCTCAGAAGTACGTGCTGGGCGATGAGGAGAGCAGCGCGTAGATCTGCACGATCGCGGCCTGGTAGAGGAGCTGTGCGGAGGCCGGCGAGCCGGCGACGAACACGTTGTCGCTGAGCCGCAGGTGCTGCCAGGCGTAGTCGACGTAGGCCTGAGCGAGCTTCGGCCCGGGCGGATCGTGCGTGACGGAGTCGAGGTACAGAATGTTGCGGAAGTAGACCGACGGGAAGAACGGGTTCTCTTCGCCGAGCCGCTGCGGCGTGAAGTAGGCGAGCGCTGCGCTCGCGGTCTGTCGCGCCTGGTAGAGGTAGCCGCTGTTGCCGGTCGCCTGGTAGAGCAGCGTGCCGGCGCCGATCATCGTGCCCTGGTTGTAGCTCCAGATCGTCGGATCGATGACGCCGTGCTGGCGGATGTGATCGGCGTACAGCCCGCTCGGCTGCAGCAGGCAGCTGCGCACCCAGTTGTAGGCCAGTTCAGCGAACTGCAGGTACTGCACGTTGCCGGTGATCTGGTACAGCTGCACGGCGAGCTCGGCCGCCGGCGCCGTCGAGACGGTGTTCCGTTCGACGTTTTCGATGCTGTTCGAGAAGGGAATGCCGCCCGGGCATGCGTAGCTCTGATCCGTCGACCAACCGCCGATCTCGAACGCCATGATGCCCTCGGCGTAGCCGAGCGCGCCGGCGCTGTGCGTCTGCTTGTAGACGCGCGCAAGCTCGATGCCGACCCAGTCGTTGTCGTCGTAGTACTTGGTGCCGCCCGGCCCGGCCGGCGGCGCGACGGTGCCGTCGAACGCCGGCAGTGTGCTCGAGTAGGTGCCTTCGGGCGCGCCGGAGTTGTTCGCATCCAGATAGCTGCGCAGGCCGATCAGCCGCGCGTGCACTTCGGATGCGACGGAGCTCGGCATGTGCGGGACGTTGGACATGCTGACCGTCGCCGCCAAGGCCTGCGAGAACGGCCACAGGTAGGAGAACGGTTCGCCTGCGTACAGGCCGGAGCCGCGGATGTAGTAGTAGCTCTGCATCGCTTCGAAGGCGCGCAGCGCGCGCAGCGGATTGCCCTTCAGCGCCGGCTTGGACGGCTTCTTCGCCTTCGTCTTCGAGCCGACGCTCGGCGTCGGCGTGCCGCCCGAGCTGGCCGCGGCGCGTGCGCGCGGGCGCGAGACTCCGCCGCCCGGATAGCTGCTCGCGCGCGCGGCACGAGCGACGTGCTTCTGGCGCGGCGCTCCTTGCGCGCCGGTCGGCGGGAGCTGCGCGAGGAGTGCGAGCAGCGCGAGGGAGCTGAGCAGCGCGCGAACGCAGCGTCTAGGTCGTCGAACGATCACTGCTGAAGCACAACAGACGGCACGGTCATTCGATTTGGTATGCATCGGCGGTGCCGGTCGAGTACACGACGGTAGGACACGTGACGGTCGACGTCGGCGCCGACGGCTCGCGCCGGCCCGGAGGCAGCGCCTTCTACAGCGCGCTGCAGGCCGCGCGTCTCGGCCGCCGCGCGCTGATCGTCACGCGCGGCGTGCGCGTGGAGATCGAGCGGCTGCTGGCGCCGTTTCTGCAAGAGCTCGAGCTGACGGTCATCGACGCAGAGCAGACGACGACGCTGCGGACTGTGCGCGCCGGCGAGCAGCGCGCCCAGCAGTTGATCGCGTGGGCCGGTGCAATCGCGGGCGGCGACGTCGATGTCGATACGGCGGTCATGCATCTCGCGCCGGTCGCGCGCGAGACACCGGCGAGCTTCGCCGCAAGCGCGCGCTTCGTCGGCGTGACGCCGCAGGGCCTCGTGCGCGACTGGCCGCCGGGCGGCGGGCGAGTCGTGCAACGCGAGCTCGACCTTGCGATGCTGCCGCGCCACTGCGATGCGTTCGTGCTGAGCACGAACGAGCTCGAGAGCTGCGCGACGCTGCTGGCGGCGCCCGATCACGCGGCGCTCCGGCGCCGCCGATCGCGCGCTGGTCGCCGTCACGGCGGCGGCGGCGCCCAGCGAGCTGTACCTGGCTGACGGAACGAGAGTGCGCGTAGCGGTGCCGCCGGTCGCGCCGATGCGAGACGACGTCGGCGCCGGCGACGTGTTCGCGGCGGCCTTCTTCGTACTGCTCGCCGAGGGCTCCTCGCCGCTGCAGGCAACAGCGTTCGCCAACGCCGCCGCAGCGGTCCGAATCGCGGGTGAGGGGCCGGCGGCGATCGGCACGCGCGCGGCGATCGAGCAGCGGGCGGCGCTCGCAGCCTAGCCTCTGACTGCGACGGCGAGCAGCTGCGAGAGCTCGTCGGCGCCGATCTGCTCGGCGCAGCCGCAGGCGCGCGCGGCGAGCTGCAGGCCGCCGCCGACCGGCGGCATCTCGGTCGTCGCGATGCTCGCGCTCGGCGCCTGTTGCTGGACGGCGGCGACCAGCGGGTCGACGAACACGGCGCCAGCCTTGTAGGCGCTGCCGATCAGCCCGACCGGAAACTCCTCTCCGTCCGCGCCGAGGCCGGTCGCCGCGACGACCGTCAGGATCTGTCCGGCGAGCTCATGCGCTGCGCGTGTGAAAAGCGCACACGCGACTCGGTCGCCGGCGTTGGCGAGCCGTGCCGTCTCAGCCGCGAAGGACGCTATCTCTGGCTTGGTCAACGGCTTTGAGTAGACCAGCGGCGCGAGCGCCTCGACGCTCGCGACGTCGAAGAACTCGACGGCCGCATCGCTCAACGCCGTTTCCGGGCCGGAGCCGTCACGGTCGCTGAGCGCCGCGTGGATCGAGCGCACGCCGAGCCAGTAACCGCTGCCCTCGTCGCCGAGCAGGTGTCCCCATCCGCCGACTCGCCAGGTGCGCCAGTCCGGTCCGACGCCGAAGACGTTCGATCCGGTGCCGGAGATCGCGCCGACTCCGGGCCGTGCCTGCGTCGCCGCCGCCCAGGCGCCGACGACGTCGTTGACGACGATCCAGGCGGTGCTGCGCGCGGCCTGCACGTCGCGAGCGATCGCATCGGTGTCGGTGCCGGCGACCGTCACCACCGCCGTGGCGAGCTGGTGCTCGTCGATGCCGGCTCGCTCGAGCGCGCTCGTGGCGACGGCGAGCAGCGCCTCGACGGCGGACTTCGAGCCGACCGCGTCGGCATTGCTCGGCCCGCCCTCAGCCAGATGGACGAGATGCTCCTGCAGATCGAGCACGGCCGCCAATGTCTTCGTCGCGCCGCCGTCGATCGCCATCAGATAGCGCCCAGGTGCGAGCGAGCCGGGATGCGCGAGCGCGGGCGGCAGCTGCAGCAGCGAGTCTCGTCTCATCGGCGGCATCCTGGCAGGTTCGCCGCCGGCGCCCGACCCACCGACAGAAGGAGGCGCGACCGGACCGGCAGGGGTACCGGTCCGGTCGCTGGAGGCATCTGATGAGCGCATCCGCAGCCACTCGCCAGACGGAGGGAGCGAGACGAGACATCGCTCTGTGTGGATTGCTCATCAAGTGTATCAAGATTATGGGCATTGTCAATCGGCTCCATCTGCACGTCGCAAACCGCCACGGAGCCCGGCACGCGCGTTAGGCTCGACGGGTGAGCGAGCGCCGCGAGAAGCACGGAGCCCGATGAGCTACGAGCGAGGGCTGCAGGATCTCGGCAACGGCCTGTATGCCTACCTGCAGCCGGACGGCGGCTGGGGCTGGAGCAACTCCGGCCTGGTCGTCGACGGCGAGCGCACGCTGCTGATCGACACTCTGTTCGACCTGCAGCTGACCGAGCAGATGTTGCGCGAGATGCGGCGTGCGGTGCCGGCCGCTGCGCAGATCGACACGCTCGTCAACACGCACGCCAACGGCGACCACTGCTACGGCAACCAGCTGGTCGGCGATGCGGTGATCGTGGCCAGCGCGCAAACGGCGCAGGAGATGAGCGAGCTGCCACCCGCCGCGATGGCGGCGCTCGTCGAGCAGGCGCCACAGATGGGCGAGCTCGGCGAGTTCTTTCTGCGGTGCTTCGGCGCGTTCGACTTCGACGGCATCGAGTTGACGCTGCCGCGGCAGACGTTCAGCGGCGAGCTGACGCTGCGCGTCGGAGATCGCGAGCTGCAGCTGCTCGAGGTCGGCCCGGCGCACACGCGCGGCGACACGCTCGTGCACCTCGCCGCCGAGCGTGTGCTGTTCACCGGCGACATCCTGTTCTCAGGCGCGCATCCGATCGCCTGGGCCGGCCCGGTGTCGAACTGGATCTCCGCCTGCGAACGGATCCTCGCGCTCGATCCGGCCGTGATCGTTCCCGGGCACGGGCCTCCGAGCGAGACGACGCACGTTGCCGAGCTGCAGGCGTACTTCGAATATCTCTACGAGCACGCGCGCCGCCATCACGAGGCGGGCAGGACGCCGATGCAGGCCGCACTCGCGATGCGCTTGGACCGCTGGGCCGACTGGGGCGAGAGCGAGCGGCTCGTCGTCAACCTCGCGAACATCTACGGCGAGCTCGACGGCGCGCAGGAGCCGGTCGGCGCGCTCGTGGCGTTCGAACAGATGGCGGAGCTGGCGCGCCGCAGCTGATCGGCCGGGCGGCACGCGTAGTGGGCGTGGCCGTGCGACCGATGCACTAAACGATGAGGGACCGGCGCGGGCGTTACCCGCTCACCGGTCCCTCATCAGCTACTTCAGATGCCTACTGGAAAAACAGGTTTCCGCCGCCAAGGATCTGCGGGAACGATCCGGTGTAACGACCAGTGAATCCTTCACTGCCTTCTTCTCGGCCCCATTCTTCACACGGTTCACCTTCGAGCGTGTAATGGATACCCTTGAATTCGTTCGAGAAGATCACGTAGTGCTGCAGGCCGTCGGGGAAGCGTTTTCGACACCGCGTGCGGGGTCGCGGCCGGTTCATACGTCGCTGCCGAATATTCTTCGTTCGGCTTTTTTTCGGCCTTCAGCGGGATCGTCTGTTCTTCCCAGCTGATTTCGCATTCGGATTTTTCGTTTTCTTCAGTCCTGCCGGTCTTGACTTTGATCTCCGCCGATCCACCGGCCAGCTTCGCTGTGCCTTCGACTTCTTCGAGTTCCGAGCCGGTTTCGACGAACCCATTGGCGTGGTATTCGATCGCGAGCGGTGTCAGAAACCTCGTCGGCTGGAAGATCGCGTGCGCTCCGATTTTCGCCGTCGTCAGGCATTTCGAGAATTTGAGCGAGGTCGCAAGCGTTTCCGACGAGCCGGCTGCAACTGCGCCTTTAGCGCTCACCTTCTGGCATTTGATGATGAACGGTCCGAATCTGAACGACTGTTCGGATTCTTCGACGCCATGCGTCTTCCCTGCTTTGCTCGCTGTAAATTCGTGGGCCAGCGCAGGTGCGGCCATGACCACGAACGCACAGGTCGCGACCGCCAGCGCCAACGTCATCTTGAGGTGTCTCATTTCTCCAACGTCTCCCTTTTCGCCTCCTAGTCGCTGAAGGCCGTCGACTCCAGCACTGATCTTCGCCCTACATCCACGACGCTCCACAATCCGATCGCAGATGTGGCCAGGGAGCGTACCACGAAAATCGGATCCAAAACATCGAATCCGACCCCCGCCTCCGGGCGATGCGCAGACGCGAATCGGGCCGGATTCGCGGCGCGTTCAGGCCCCGGGCGAGACGTTCTGGGCCTTGATGTACCCGAGCAGCGCGAAGCTCGCGAGCGCCTTGTCGACGCTCGCTTCGGCCGAGGCGACGCGTGCCTGTGCGGCCTCGTAGGCGGGAACACTGAGTTCGCTCGCGGCCGACGCGAGCGAGGCGTAGCCGGCACTCGCCCGGTCGATCGCTGTGGCGAGCGCGCGCTGGGCTCGTTCGACCGGCGCGCTCGGCTGCATTCCCGCGAGCGTGCTGCCGGCATTGCCGAAGCCCGCTTGCAGACGCCGCGCGAGCTGCTCGGCCCGGGCAGCGGTGATCTGCGGATGCAGTTCACGCTCGAGCGAGACGCGCAGCCGGTCGAGCGTGAGAATCGCCTTGCTGAGTTCGGCGGCGTACTTCGGTTCTGGAGCGAGCTGGACGGTCTGCGACTGGTTCGCGACGGCAACAGAGGTGACCGTCTGTTCGCACGTTCGCATGTAGGGCGAGCTGGTCGACGGCGCGTAGCAGGCAAGTGCCGTCGGCGCACCGACCGAGCTTGGAATCACGAAGACGGTCAACGCGTGCGCGAAACCGCGTAGAGGCACCTGCGTGTAGCGGTAGGCCTGCGCTTCGATCAGCTCCACGACCGCCGTCTGCGGCAGACGTGTGAGCCCGCCGACGAAGGATGCCGGCAGAGGCGCTGCGCCTCCCTGCGGCAACGTGCCGACGAGCAGCCCGGCGCGAGCCGGCTGGCCGTGAGGCGCCACGCCCGTCGCGCGTTCGAGCGACAGCCCCGCGAGCTGCGGAGCATCCGAGGCCTGGCTCCAACCGGGCGGATACTGGAAGACGACGTTGCCACTCCGCGCCGTCCGCGCCGGGACTGAGGCCGGCGCCCTGGGTGTGGTTGTGGCCCGCGAGATAGCCGATCGCGGCGACGAGCAGGAGCAGCGGGATAACGAACACCGGTAGGCCGGCTGCGCTGTAGCGCGGCGGTTCGGCGACGCCCGCGAGGTCTCCGTTGCGTCGCCGCAGCACGCTATTCAGAGCTGTCGAAGGACCCGTGTTCTGACGGCGACTTCGACCCGGACGAGTGAGTGCTCGCGGGTTTCGGCGCGGCGTGCTCGCCGCCGCTGCTGGTCTTCGGCGCGACCTGCTCGGTCGCGCTTCTCGGCGCCGGTGTGATCGCAGCGGCAGGCGTCGTCGTCGGTTCGGCGGCCGGCGACGGCGCGCTCTGTGCAACCTGCGTTTCGGCGGGCTGCACGGCGCGCGCATCGGCCACGGCCGGCGTTGTGGCAGCCCGTGAAGGCGTAGTCCGCGGAGCGGCGATCGCGCTGGGCACGGCTCCCGCGACCGGCGGGCGCCCGCTCAGAGCGGCAACCGCCGAGGTAGAGGAGGGAGCTTCGAGCGCAGTCGCGCCGATCGCTCCAACCTGGCCGCCGGTAGCGCTGAGCCGCCCGATTGCGAAGAAGCAGACGAAGACGACCGCGACAGCGGCGGCCAGCAGCGGCCAACGCCCGCGCATCGTCGCTGCAGGGCCGCCGACGCGCACGTCCAGCCAGCGGTAGCGCAGCGTTGTCATCGCGTGACGCACGGTGCTCATCAGACCGGGCAGGCGATCGGCTTGTTGCTGGCCGGCGCGAGGCATGCGTCGCTGCGGACAGGCAGGCGGTTGCGACGGATCGTGAAGCTCGTGTACTTGCCGATCTCACCTTCCTGCGTGACGCGGATCTGCAGCCGCGCGCCGGCTCGCAACGCGCGCTCGAAGCGCGCGAACTTGAGCGTCACTGCGCCGACCGTCGTCGAGCTCTTGCTCGATGCTTTCGCGACGCGCCGTTCGGCTTTCGTCTTGCAGCCGCCGCCGACGCAGCTCAGCGAGATCGTGGCGCCGAGCGGAGCCTGAACCGTGAGCAGCCTGACTCTCGCGCCGAATGAGGTATCGGTGCCTGCGATCCTGACGATCGGGAACGGCTGCATCAGTTTGGGCGTGGCCGGCGCGACCACGATCGTCTCGGTCGCTGTGCTCGAGAGACCGTTGCCGTCGCTGACGCGCAGGCGCACGACATGCGCACCGGCGCTCGCGAAGCTGGTGGTGACCGCAGGCCCACTGGGTGAGAACTGGCCGCTGCCCGCGAGATCCCACGCGAATGTGTTGATCGCGCTCGAGGGGTCGGTCGAGCTCGACACGAGCGAGACGCTCTGGCCGACCGACGGGTTCGACGGGACCCACGTGAAGGAGGCGACGGGAGGACGCGCTGAGGCCGGTTGCGCGGTTGCGACAGACGGTGTCGTTGCTTCCGGGCCGACCGGGGTCAACGGAGCTGGCACGTCAACGCTGAAGATGATCGGCTTGCTCACTCCACGCGCGCCGCCCGTGGCTTCGACTTCAGCCTGGGCCGTGTAGATCCCGTTTTCGAGCACTTTGCCTGGCGTGGCGCTCCAGATTTCGCCCGCACGCGTCATCGGCACTTCTTCGATCGGTTCGCCGGCTGCAGAAGTGCCGGCATAGAGCTTGAGCGTGACGGCTGCGTTGCCGGCTACCGGTTCGGCCTCGAATGTCGGCGTCCCGCTGGAAGTCACGACCGTGCCCTTTGGGAGCTGCGGGCTCGCGAGCGTCACTTCCGGGCTTCTGACCGTAATCGCGAAGGCTCGCGTACTGCTGCCCTGACCGGCCGGAGCGTCCTGCGTCGCTCGGACGTGGTAGCCGCCCGGCGGCAGTTCGATGGCCGCCGATCGCCAGACGCCTCCGGATGGTTCCACGGTGGCTTCAAACACCGGCGGTTCGCTTTCTGGCACGCCTTCTTCGTAGATCTTCAACCGAACTTCAGCGCTGTCGCCGGGTTCGTCGCCCGCATGCCCGGCCAGTTCGAGTTCCTCGCCATGGATCGTCGGCGCGAAGATCGTCACCGTCGGGACCCTCGTGTTGACCGCGAACGTGGTGGTCGAGCTCACCGCCGTTTCGAAGCGTTCTTTTGGTTCTGTGCCTTCTGCGCCTTCGGTGCCTTCGACGCCTTCTTCTCTGATCACTTCGGTCTGTTCGACATACGCTTTGTAGGTGCCGTCGGCGGGCAGATCGATCGGGCCGGCGGACCAGTTGCCGCCCGACTGGGTCGTTTCGATCGGCAATGCGAAGCCGACGATGTGCAACTCAACCGGGTCGCTCGTATCGCTGGTGGTGCCGGCGAAGGAGACGCTCCGACTCGGCGTCACAGTTCCGTCGCCGGGGCTCGAGATCGTCAACACCGGCGCGGCGGACGCCGCCGAGCAGAACAGGGCGAATGCGACGACCGCGAACGCGGCCGCCAGCCCCCCATTCCTAGACATTGTGCCGATCCGGCTTCCGGCCATTGCGCCTTCGCGTCGCTTGTCTCCATCGAGCGCCCAGTCCCTTTTGCGGGCGCGTCGACTCCGCCGCTGCGCATGATAAGCGGGTTCACGCCGAGCAGGAGCCACCCCCTGAGAGGAGACGGCCAGAGGCCGAGAAACAGTCGCGGCGCGCCTGCGATGCGGCGTGACGACGTCGGAACGAGCGCGCCCGAGAGGATTCGAACCTCTGACCTTCGGTTCCGTAGACCGACGCTCTATCCAGCTGAGCTACGGGCGCAGGCGGCCCAGTCTAGTGCCCGGCAGCAAACGCCGACGGACAGCCGCGTCGTTCGGTGACTCGCGCGGGCGCGCGCGAGTCACGTTGCGCGCGGCGCTCGGCGCGCAGACAACTGCACGCCGCCGGAGTGTGCTCAGGCAGCCTTCTCGACGACCGGCTCGCGCTCACGGATCGCGCGGCCGATGCGGCCGCCGATCGCGCCCAGCAGCATGCCGGCGATCGCGTCGATCACGATCAGCAGCGGCGGGAAGCCGCCGAGTGAGACCTTCGCGTGCGTGCCGGCGATCGCGTGCGCGACGAGCACGCCAATCCCGTACACGGCGCCGCCGACTAGGCCGCGGTCGGCTCCGCCCCAGCCGTCCTGATGCTCGAAGCCGGCGAGCACGGCGCCGAGCCCGGCCAGCGCGGACAGACCCCAGTAGCCACCGGAGGAGACGCCGAGCACGATTCCGACGACAGCGCCG
The DNA here is from genome assembly GCA_963812575.1 of uncultured Solirubrobacteraceae bacterium. Taxonomy (GTDB): domain Bacteria; phylum Actinomycetota; class Thermoleophilia; order Solirubrobacterales; family Solirubrobacteraceae; genus Palsa-744. The sequence goes on from CAWEVS010000001.1 coordinate 89,067, forward strand.
AACAGCAGTGGCACCGCGCCGCCGAGCACGATCTGGACCGGTCGCGGCCGATCGCGAAACAAAGTTGGCGCCTGCATCACTTCCCTCCCGAGCTCGCTCTCCCCCTCGGCGCGACAGTACCAGGGTCATCCGAGCGGCGGGCCGCGAGCGCCGGCGGGAGCTAAGCTCGTGCGCGATGGCGCCGCGAATCGAGCCGTTGCCGGAGTCTGAGTGGAGCGCGGAGCTTCAGCCGATCCTCGACGCGAGACCGTCAGGCTTCGAGGTGCGGCTCGGCGACAACAACATCTTCCCGACGCTCGCCCGCCACGAGCGTCTGTTCCGCGCTTGGCTGCCGTTTGGCAACTTCCTGCTCGCGCGCGGCGTGCTGCCGGCGCGCGAGCGTGAGCTCTTGATCCTTCGCACCGGCTTCAACTGCGCTTCGGACTACGAGTGGGGACAGCACGTACGCCTCGCGCTCTCGATCGGCGTCTCACGCGAGGACATCGAGCGCGTCGCCGCCGGCCCCGATGCGCCCGGTTGGACGCAGGCTGACGCGACGCTGCTTCGCGCCGCCGACGAGCTTCACAGCGAGTCGAGGATCGCCGGTCGGACCTGGGCGGAGCTCTCCGAGAGCTACGACGAGCGCGGCCTGATCGAGCTTGCGATGCTCGTCGGCCATTACCACATGGTCGCGTTCGCGCTCAACTCGACCGGCGTCGAGCTCGACGAGGGCCTCGAGGGCCTGCCCCACTGACGCGCCGCGCAGCCGTCAGGTTTCGACGGTGACGAGCGTGCCGATCGGCGTGTACGGGTAGATCTCGGCCGACGCCGCCAGCGGTAGCTCGACGCAGCCGAGGCTCTGCGGCGTGCCGAATGATGCGCGGTCGAAGTTGTGCAGCGCATCGCCACCGTTGAAGTAGCTGACCCATTTGATGCCGGGATCTTCGTAGTGCGACCCGTCGGGATTGGTGCCGCTCATCGTCGTTTCCGGCACGTGCTCGAAGACGGCAAACGTGCCGAGTTCGGTTTCGGCGCCGGAGATGCCGGTGTTCGCTGCGGAGCTGAGCACGGTGCGCCCGGCGCTCCAAAGCGTCGCCGTCTCCGGGATTTCGCGATGGACGTAGACGTAGCTGTACGGTTCGCTCAACCGCTTGCCGGCGATAGCGTCGTCGATCAGCTTGCGCCACACGGCCGCTCCGGCTTCGCCGTCGACGGTCATGTCGTTGTTGTTCTCGAACTTCATCACGGCGCCCTTCGTGACGACCGTCGCCTGCGTCGGCGACCACATCTGCTTGAGCTGGTGCGGAGTGTTTCCGTAGCGCCAGCTGAATTCGCCACTCGGCGGATCAACTGCAGCCTGCACCTCGGCGGCGGCGCTGTGCTCGACTTCGGCTCCGGAGGCGTGCCAGTCCAGTGGCAGGTAGCCGGCCTGCGCCAGCAGCTGGTGCAGGCGCAGCGTCGAACCCGGCGGCACGATCCATTCGATCTGGTTGGTGCTCTGCAGGGCACTGCCGCGGCCCGTGGTGACGGCAACACTGTGCGGAAGCTGAACGTGCAGGTGCGAGCCGAGCGCCGCTCCCATGCCCGCGGGCACGAACGCGAGCGTGTGGCTGTTCGCCTTCTCCCAGTGACCCGGCGTGCTCGGCGAGAGATGCGGATATGCGGATCCGAGCACGTCGCTGACAGGCTGCGAGAAGGTGATGTACAGCTTCGAGGCAGGCGTGATGTGCGAGCCTGCCGCCGGCAGCGCGACCATCACCGGCTTGTCCGAGGGCGGGAACCAACTCACCTGCGTCGGCGGGCCGACCGTCTCCCAGGGGCGCGGCGCGACTGCGATCCGCGTCGATCCGGTCGCCGGCTGGTGACCGAGCGAGACCGTGCTCGTCGCACGCGTGAGCGTCTGCGGATGCGACAGCGCGAAGCTGCCATGCGCGACGGCGCTGACAGGACGGTCGAAGCTGACCTCCACGTCATCGCCGGGACGCACCGTCATCCAGCGGTTGCTGACCTGCGCGACCGGCGTGCTCAGCGTCAGGTGCTCGGTGCGCTCGGCACCGAGGGCCCAGCTGAGCCATCCGGGTCTGCGCACGACGACCTCGACGGAGACCTGCTCGCCGGGCTTCAGTCGCCGCAGCGGCGTCAGGCGCCCGCCGTCGATCGAGATCGGTATCGCGTGTCCGTCCGGTCCGAACGCGTCGACGTGCTCGATGCTGCCGCCGAACGGCTGCACGCTGACGTGTGCGAGCGCCGTCGCATCGCCGCTCAGCGCGACGCCCGACCACACAAGCACGACGACCGCGGCCGCAGCGACGACGACGACAATCGTCACGGCGACGCCGATTAGGACGCGCTTGCGGCGATGCGGACGGGCCCCCGGATGCGATTCGAGGTGAGCGAATGTGTCGGTCGCCACGTGAAAAGGATAGGCCGATCGGCGGAGCCCGCGCCACCCTTGGACGAACCTCTGCAGAGTGCGGCTCGGAGCGCCAACGTCAGCCGGCCGTAGCCACGCGGCCGGAACCTGACGGAGAGGGAGGGATTCGAACCCTCGAACGAGGTTAACCCCCGTTACGCGATTTCCAGTCGCGCCCGTTCAACCGCTCCGGCACCTCTCCAGCGCGTGGACCGCCTGCACGGCGATCCCCGTACGATCGACGATCGTCGGCAGCACCGAGAAGGCTACGACACGAGCGCCAGGTCCGTTGCTAGGCTGCCGTCGATGGTTCTCGCGCTCAGCAAGGCGGTGGTGGTCGACATCGGCCTGATCGCCATCTTCGGCGGTATCGGCGTGATCGTCAACGCGATCATCGTCTACATCGCAATCCAGATTCGGGGCGAGCGCCAGCAGAACAAGGAATACCGCGAGCAGCTGCTCGACCGGTAGCCCGACGCCCCTCCGAACTGTCGAGCTCGACACGCCGAGCGCACAGCGCCAGCACGCAGATCAGCCGGCGGCCTGCGCTTTGGCCTTCTGCTCGGCTTCCTCGTGAGTCTCTTCGCGGGCGCGGCGGTACTCGTTGACGACGATGTCGGTCAGCTCCTCGACCGACGTGTCGGCCGTTGGCTTGTCGAACGTGACCGCGCCATCCTGGATCATGTTGACGCGATCGCACGCCAGCAGAACCTGCACGTAGTTGTGCAGGATCATGATGATCGAGACCTTGCCCTCCTCCTTCAGCCGAGCGACGAGGTCGAGGATCTGCGCACCCTCTTTCGCGCCCATCGCCGCCAGCGGCTCGTCGAGCAGGATGATGTCGGCGTCGCCGTTGACGGTGCGCGCGACGGCGATCGCCTGGCGCTGACCGCCTGACAGCCGCGCGACGGCGACGTCGATCCGCGGGATGTTGATGCCGATCTCGTCGAGCGCTTTGCGCGCTTCGCGCTTCATCACGCGGTTGTTGAGCAGCGGCAGCGGGTGCATCAGGCGCTCGCGGCGCAGGAAGAGGTTGTGGTAGACGGAAAGTTCGTCGATCAGCGCGAGGTCCTGATAGACGGTCTCGATGCCCTGAGCACGCCCGTCGTCGACGCTTTTCGGCGCATACGGCTTGCCGTGCAGGAACATCTGCCCGCCGTCGGGCTTCTGAAAGCCGGAGATGATCTTGATCAGCGTCGACTTGCCGGCGCCGTTGTCGCCGAGCAGCCCGAGAACCTCGCCCTTGCGCAGGTGCAGGTTGACGTCGCGCAGCGCCGTGACCGGGCCGAAGCGCTTGGAGATGTGCTCGACGCGCAGAACGTCGTCGTCGGAGGTGTGCGGCGGCACGACTCGCTCGGACGGAGTCGACTCCGGCTCGCTTCGACTCGGCCGCGGTGCCGCCGCCGTCCGATCCTGTTCCTGGATCAGCCACTGCTGTGCCCCCTGCGTCGGCGCTGTACGTAGACGTTCACCGTCATCGCGACGATGATCGCAAGCCCGGTGTAGAACAGCAGGTAGTTGGCGTTGACGCCCTGCAGGATCAGGCCGTCCTTCAAGACGCCCAGGAACAGCGCACCGATCAGCGCGCCGACGATCGTGCCCGAGCCGCCGGTCAACAGCGTGCCGCCGATCACGCCGGCGGCGACCGCGAGGAACAGGATTTCGTTGGCGCCGGCCGGATCGGGCTGCACGGTCGCGGCGCGCACCGCCTCGAAGATGCCGACGAGCGACGCGGTCAGCGCGCAGAGCACGTAGTTGCGGATCATGACCGCCTTGACGCTGACGCCGGCCTCGCCCGCGCCGAGCTTGTTCGAGCCGATCGCGACCGTGTACAGGCCCCAGCGCGTGAACGTCAGCACGATCTGCAGCACGATCACGATGACCAGCGCCCAGATCAGCTCGGAGTAGGTACCGCCGCCGAACACGTTCGCGAACGTGCTGATGTGGTGCACCTGTTCGGGCAGCGTGATCTTGTGCCCGTTGACGATGTGCGTGACGTTGACGGTCGTCGTGTGCAGAGCCGCGCCGGGCGTCGCGACCGGCGTCCCGTGCGAGACGATCAGCGCGAGCCCCTCGAACGCGAACAGCGTCGCCAGCGTCGTCACGAAGGAGTTGATTTCGACGACGGCGACGAAGAAGCCGTTGATCGCGCCGACCACGCCGCAGACCAGCAGCGCGACGATCACGCTCGGCACGAGTCCGAGGCCCGCCGACACGTCGAGCTTGTAGAACAGGATCGGGGCGAACAGGTACAGGGCGCCGATCGACAGATCGATCTCGCCGAGGATCATCACGTAGACCTCGCCCGCCGCCATGATCGCGAACGGCGCGAAGTACGGCAGCAGCGTCTTGAAGTTCGTGCCGGTGAAGAAGCTGCTCGTGTTCGCCGAGAAGTAGATCGCCGTGACGAGCGTCACGACGATGATGCTTCCCTCGCGCAGCGAGAGGACCCGCTCGAGCAGCTGCCGGCCTGCGGAGGGTCGATGCTCCTGCACCGACCCTCCCGCCTTGACCGGCGGCGACTGCGCTGCCGGCCCTCCCGCGACGCTCGCCAACTAGCTCACCTCTCCCGCGTCCCTCGCTTCCTCAGGCGATGACCTTCGCCGTGGTCGAAGTGCCCTCGTAGCGGCTCTTCGACTTCAGGTACGGCTGCACAGTTTCTTTGTTGAGGAACTTCAGGCCGGTGTCGGCTTCGAACGAGTCCTGTCAGCGTGCCCGAGACCTTGTACATGAACAGCTCCAGCACCGGCAGGAAGCCCTGCAGATATGGCTGCTGATCGATCGTAAATTCGATCTGGCCTTCGGAGAGCAGTTTCTGCGTCGCTTCGGTCAGGTCGAAGCCACCGGCCTTGACCTTGCCGGCCAAGCCGAACTTCTGCATCACTTTCGCGAGGCTTTCGGTCGAGCCGCCGTCGACGGCGTACATGCCCTTCGTTTCTTTGTGACCGGTCCAATACGCTTCGATCGCCGAGAGCTCGGCAGGCACCGCAGCGCCGGTCGCGACCGAGTGCACGGTGATCGGCTTGCCCGAGTCCTTGATCGCCTTTTCGGCGCCTTCGATGCGCGGCTGAAGGTTGGCCGAGCCCGGCGTCGCGATGAACAGCGCCACGTCACCCGAGCCAACCGCTTCGACGATCCGCTTGCCCATTTCTTCGCCGGCCTTTTTCAGGTCCTGGCCGATGTACGCGAGGCGCGCATTGCCGGGCGCGTCGGCGTTGTAGGCGACGACCGGAATGCCGGCCTTGATCGCAGCTTCGACCGGCGCGTTGAACGCGTGCAGGTCGATCAGCGAGATCGCGATGCCGTCCGCGCCGCTGGTCACAGCGCTGTTCAGCGCGTTGACCATCTGGTTGACGTTCGAGCTTTCCGAGCCCGTCCACTGGTAGGAGCAGCCGAGCAGCTTCGATGCGTCGGCCGCGCCGTACTGCGTCGGCGTGAAGAACGGATTCGTCGTTACGTGGTTGACGAACACGAACTTGTAGTTCTTGTGCGAGCCGAACACTTCGGCCGAAGCTCCGCCACTGGCGCCGCTGGCCGAGTTACTGCTGCTCGACCCGCAGGCCGCCAGCAGCGTGCCGACGGAGCCTGCCGCGACACCGCTGAGCGCGGTGCGGCGCAGAAACGAGCGCCGATCGAACCCGGGGCTGTCGACGACTGCTCCGCCATCGGCTTGCGCGAGACGCTCTACGGCTTGATCGCTATCTGCCATATCACTCTCCTCTGTTCGAGGGCGCAGTCTCCTCAGCCGTGCCCTGTATGCGCGAATCTATCTGTTCAGTGAAGCACGTGCCGGGACATCTTCCGGACAGCTTCGAAATCACCTTCCGCCGGCGCTCGCGCGCCCCGCGCTATACCCTCGAGAGATGGCCTCCGGCTCCGCCAAGCCGCCTTCGCAGGAGCCGCCGCGCCGAGCTGCGGCGGACGCGCACGGCGGGCGCGCCGCCGCGCGGCGATGAGCGCTTCGGGCCGCTCGCGATCCTGCGCACGCGCAAAGCCGACGGCCGCGCGCTGCTGCTGTTCAGCCGCGTCGAGCGCGACGCGACGGACGAGCCGGCGTGAGCGAACTGCGCTTCAACGAGCTGCGCGGCGAGCAGGTCGTCTACGCGATCCATCGTCAGGACCGCACGTTCCTGCCCGACCGCCAGCACTGCCCGCTGGACCCGACGCAGCCCGGCGGTCCGCAGACCGAGATCCCTTACTCGAGCTTCGAGATAGCCGTCTTCGACAACCGCTTTCCGGCGTTCGAAGCGCCCGGCGGCGCCGCCGAGGTGATCGTCTACACCGATCAGCACGACGGCTCGTTCGCGACGCTCTCCGACGAGCGCGCCGAGGCGCTGATGTGGGTCTGGCGCCACCGCTACGGCGAGCTCGGCGATCGCGAGGACGTCGACTACGTGATGATCTTCGAGAACCGCGGCGTCGAGGTCGGCGTGACGCTGCACCATCCGCACGGGCAGGTCTACGGCTACCCCTTCATCCCGCCCGTGCTCGAGCGCGAGCTGGCCGCCGACGAGCGGCTCGGCGGCTGCGCCGTCTGCGAGCTGCTCGAGCGCGAGCTCGCCGCAGAGGAGCGCGTGCTGTTCGAAGGCGAGCGCGTCGTCGCCTACGTGCCGCGCGCCGCCCGCTGGGCCTACGAAGCGCACGTCGTGCTGCGCGAGCACCGCGCCAGCCTGCTCGAGTGCGAGCCGCTCGAGCTGCGCGAGCTCGCCGTCGCGCTACAGACGCTCGTGCGTGGCTATGACGCGCTGTTCGAGCGCCCGTTCCCCTACGTGATGGTCGTCCATCAGGCGCCGACGGTCGGCTCGCCTGCAGCGCGCGCACACGACGGCCACGTGCACGTCGAGTTCTACCCGCCGCTGCGCACGGCCGACAAGCTCAAGTTCCTCGCCGGCTCCGAGCAGGGCGCCGGCACGTTCATCTCCGACACGCTGCCTGAGGAGACCGCCGAAGTCCTGCGCGACGCGATCGCCCGTGCCGCCTGAGCGAGCACACGCGTTCGCGCCCGGACGCGTCAACCTGATCGGCGAGCACACCGACTACAACGGCGGCCTGGCGCTGCCTTTCGCGATCTCGCGCGGCATCGTCGTCGACGCCGTCGCGAGCGACGATCGCCGCGTCTGCGCGCATGCCGACGATCTCGACGAAGACGATTCGCTTCGAGCTGGAAGACCGCGCGCCCGCCGAAGGCTGGCGCGCGTTCGTGCGCGGCGCTGTCGCCGAGCTGACCGACGCCGGCGCGCCGCCGCCCGGCGCGCGGCTGCAGATCGGCGGCGACCTGCCGCCCGGCGCCGGGCTGTCCTCGTCGGCCGCGCTGGAGGTCGCGCTCTGCCTCGCGCTGCTGGCGCTCGCCGGCGGCGAGATCGACGAAGCCGCGCCGGCGCTCGGCACGGCGCCTGCTGCAAGCGCGGCACCGCGTATTCGCCGGCTCGACCTCGCGCGTCTGTGCGCGCGGATCGAGAACGACTGGGTCGGCGCGCAGACCGGACTGCTCGATCAGCTGGCCTCGCTGTTCGGCGAGCCCGAGCGGGCCCTGTGCATCGACTTCCGCACGCTCGCGATCGAGCCGGTGCCACTGCAACTCGAAGGACTGGCAGCTGGTCGTGATCGACTCCGGCGAGCGCCACGCGCATGCAGGTGGCGGCTACAACGAACGCCGCGCCGAGTGCGCTCGAGCGGCCGAGCTGCTCGGCGTCGCGACACTCAGCGAAGCGAGCGAGCAGGCCGTCGCGGCGCTGCCCGAGCCCGAGCGCCGCCGCGCGCGTCACGTGCTCAGCGAGAACCGGCGCGTGCGCGACGCGGTCGCAGCGCTGCGCGCCGGCGACATGCCGCGACTCGGAGGCCTGCTCGACGCCTCACACGCCAGCCTGCGCGACGACTTTCAGATCTCGACGCCGGCCGTCGAGGTGACGGTCGCCCGCGCGCGCGAGGCCGGCGCCGCCGGCGCGCGGATCATGGGCGGCGGCTTTGGCGGCTACGTGCTCGCGCTGTTCGCGCCCGACCGCGTCTCGCCGCCCGGCGCGCTCGCGGTCCATCCGGGCGCCGGCGCACACCTGCTGCAGGCGTGAGCCGCTCCTGCGCACCGACGCGCGGCGAACTGCACTCAGAGCCGCGCAGCGACGAGCGCGCAGGCCGTCACGACCACCGCCAGCGACATCGCCGCAAGCGCTCCGTCGAGCGGCGCCAGCAGCCCGCTGAGCGTCAGCTCCTCGGCGCTGCCGTCGGCGCGCACGAGCCGGCCGCTGACCGAACGTGTGCGCCGTCTCAGCTCCCGCGCCGGCGCGCTTAGGCGCCGCTGCGCGACGCTCAGACGCCGCGCAGCCGAGCGCGATCAGAACGCCGGGCAGCGCGATCTTCAGCGACTCGACGAAGTACCCGGTGAACGCCGGAAAGGCGCCCCAGCCGAGCGCGAACCACAGATCGCCGTGCACGCGCCCGCCGATCCACTCGAGGTTGTACGCCGGCAGGAACAGGCCGCCGAGGACGATCAGCGGCACCAGCAGCGGCGAGACGACGATCGCGCCGGCGACGCCGATCGCCAGCGCGCCGAGCAGGCTGACGGCGGCCAGCGCGATCAGCGTGCGCTCGCTGAAGCCGGTGCGCAGCGGCCGGTCGTGCAGCTCGTCGAGCGCATGCGCGGCGACGCCGACGGCCAGCGCGAACGCGGCCAGGCCCCACAGCAGGCGGTTGACGTAGAGCGTCGGCGCGACGGCTGCGCCGAGAGCGAAGTAGCCCAGGTGCCACGCGGTGTACGGCGGGTGCAGCAGCGCGATCAGGTCGCCGGCGCGGCCGCTGCCGAGCGCGTAGAACGCCGGGCGCTCAGGCGCCGCGCGCATCGCCGGCCTCGCTCGCCCTGACGGCCGACATCACGACGCCGCCGCCGAGGCTCATCCGCCGCACGCGCACGTCGCGAAAGCCGGCAGCGGTCCAGTACTCGACGATCTGCTCCAGCGGATTGCGCGCGTAGAAGCCGCGGATGCTCGGCCCGAGAAACCGTCCGACCTCCATCCACGATCGCGACGCCAGCCGCCCGAGCAGCGGTAGGCCGACCGCCGTGTAGAGGCGCCAAGCCAAGTAGCGCCGGCGGCCACGGCGGCACGCCGAACTCGAGCGAGCCGACCCGCCCGCCCGGGCGTACGACGCGCGCGAGCTCGCGCAGCGTCGCCGCCGGATCCTCGACGTAGCGCAGCAGATAGGTGAACGTGAGGCAGTCGAAGCTCGCGTCGGCGAACGGCAGCGCCTCGGCTTCGCCCTGCAGCAGCTCGACGCGCGGATCGCCGGCAAAGCGCGCGCGTGCGGCCGCCAGCATCTGCGCGCTCTGGTCGACACCGACCAGCGTGCAGTCCGGTTGCGCGCGAGATCAGCTCTGCGGCGACCATGCCGGTGCCCGTCGCGACGTCGAGCACGCGCGCGCCCGGCGCCGGCGCCACCGCCGTCACGACCGCACGCCGCCAGCGAGGGTCCTGCGCGAAGCTGAGCTGCGAGGAGAGGCGGTCGTAGCGGCTGGGCAGGCCGCTGAACAGCTCCACCGCCTGGCGCTTGCCGTTACCGTCTGCTGGTCGAGTGCGAGCCATCTGAGCGCCGATCTGAAAGGCTAGCCGCCGGCAGTCGCCGGCGCCGCCGCCCACAACACACGCGACCGTCGATCCGATCATCAAGAAAGCGAGCAACCCACCCAACTCCGGCGTATGCCTCGATCACCGGCGCCTCGAGCGGAATCGGCGAAGCGACCGCGCGCCGGCTGGCGCGCCGAGCCCGGAGCCTCGCTCGTGCTCGTCGCGCGTCGCGAGCAGCGCCTGCGCGAGCTCGCCGAGGAGCTCGGCTCCGGGCGCGTGAGCTTCGTCGCGGTCGACCTGCTCGACGACGACGCGCCCGCGCGGATCCGCGATCACGTGCTCGAGCGCCACGGCCGACTCGACCTGCTCGTCAACAACGCCGGTGCTTCGTGGCGGGCGCGCTTCGGCGACGGCGGCTGGGAGAACGTGCGCCGGACGATGGCGATCAACTTCGACGCACAGGTGCGCCTGACCGAGGCGCTCTTGCCGCTGCTGCGCTCCTCGGCGCCGAGCGCGATCGTCAACGTCTCCTCGACCGCCGGCCGCGTCGCGCGCGCCGGCGCCGGCGCCTACAGCGCGTCGAAGTTCGCGCTGGCCGGCTGGTCGGACGCGCTGTGGGCCGAGGAGCTCGAGCACGGCGTGCACGTCGGCCTCGTGCTGCCGGGCTTCATCTCGACCGAGGGCTTCCCGCAGTCCGAGCTGACAGCGAAGCCGTGGACGCGCTGGATCGTCTCCAAGCCCGAGCACGCCGCCGAGGCGATCTACCAGGCCGGGCTCGGCGGGCGCGCCGAGCGCTACGTGCCGCGTCCGTACGGCATCGCCGCCGCGCTGCGCGTGATCGCACCCGCGCTCGTTCGCCGCGTGCTCGGCGGCGGCGCTGCACAGGTGATGACGACGAGCACCGGCGCCGATGCGGCCGAGCGCAGCAACGGCGCCTCACCGCACGATTGAAGCGCGCGCTGGTCACAGGAGCGACAGGCTTCGTCGGCGGCCGCCTCGCCGCGTCACTCGCCGAAGACGGTGGCTTCGTGCGTTGCCTCGTGCGCGATCCCGCGCAGGCCGGCCACCTCGAGCGGCTCGGCTGCGAGGTCGTCCGCGGCGACGTGACCGACGCGGACAGCCTGAACGGGAGCGGCGCTCAGATCGACGTCGCCTACTTCCTCGTCCATGCGATGGCCGGCGGCTCAGGCTACGAGCAACGCGAGCTTGACGGCGCCCGCAACTTCGCGCGGCTCGCCCGCGCCGAAGGCGTCCAGCGGCTGGTCTACCTCGGTGGCCTGGGCGACACAAGCGTGTCCAAGCATCTGCGCAGCCGCCACGAGACCGCGCTCGCGCTGGCGGCCGAAGGGCCGCCGCTGACGTACTTCCGCGCGGCGATGGTCGTCGGAGCCGAGAGCGAGTCCTACCGGACCATCCGCCATCTCGTCAGACGACTGCCGGTGATGATCGCTCCAGCCTGGCTTCGCAACGCGACGCAGCCGATCGGAATCGACGATGTCGTCTCCTACCTCGCGCGCGCTCCAGACGTGCCCGAGTCGAGCGGGCGCGAGGTGCAGATCGGCGGGCCTGACATCCTCTCCTACTCAGAAATGCTCGACCGCATGGCGCTCGCGATGGGGCTTCGGCCGCGGCCGAAGCTGCCCGTGCCGCTGATCACGCCGACGATCTCAGCGCTGTGGCTCGGGCTTATCACGCCCGTGGACACGAACGTCGCGCGGCCGCTCGTCGAGGGCCTGATGACGCAGACGATCGTGACCGATCCCAGCGGCGCGGAGCCGTTTGCGATCAAGCCGGCCGGATTCGACGAGACCCTGGCTCGCGCGCTCGCCGAGGAGAATAGGGTGAGCTGAAGCGCCCGGGCGTCAGGCGAGCGCGACGCCCAGAGACCGAACGAGATGAGGTGACCGCATGATCATCACGACGATGAACGACCTTCCCGGCTATCAGATCGACGAGGTGCTCGGCGAGGTCTTCGGCCTGACGGTGCGCGCGCGCAACATCGGCTCGCAGTTCGGCGCCTCGCTGAAGTCGCTCGTCGGCGGAGAGCTGAAGGGCATGACCAAGATGCTCGCCGAAGGACGCGTGCACGCTCAGGAACGGCTCGAAGAGGCAGCCTCGGCGAAGGGCGCCGACGCGATCGTCGCGTTCCGTTTCGACACCTCCGAGCTCGGCCAGACGTGGACCGAGATCTGCGCGTACGGCACCGCCGTTCGCGCGACCAAGCAGTAGCGGCAGTCGCCGTGCGCCGCACGCTGGCCTGCTCGCTCGCGCTCCTGCTCGCCGGCCTGCTCGCCGGCTGCGGCAAGAGCGCGCTGACGACCACCGTCGGCAAGGCGCCTACGAGCCGCGGCGGCTCGCGCTCGGGCGGCTCCAGCAGCGGCTCGCCGGGTGGCGCCGGATCGGCGGCGGCGCGCGCTCGCGCGCTCGGCTTCGCGCGCGCCGTCAACCTGACCGCGACCGACCTGCCGGGCTTCACCGCAGCCGCGCCGCAGGACTCGAGCTCGGCGCGGGAACGACAGCTCGAACGTCAGATGCTGAGCTGCGCCGGCCTCGCCGGCGCCGCCGCCAAGAGCGTCGCCGAACAGAGCTCGAAGACATTTCGCTACAAACAACAGCTCGTCGATCTCAGCGTCAGCTCGGAAGTCTCCGTCGCAGCGAGCGCCGCCGAAGCGGCGCGCTCGCTGAAAGCGCTGCAGAGCGCGCACATCCGCAGCTGCTTCTCCGAATACCTGACGCACGTGCTGAAAGGCGAGCACGTCAGCGGCGCGACGCCCGGACGCGTGACGATCCAGTCGGGCACGCCGCCGGCGCCGGGCATGACCGGCAGCTTCGGCTGGCGCGTCACGGCGAGGTACATCGTGCGCGGCGTCCAGCTGCCGATCTACCTCGACTTCCTCGGCTTCGTCGACGGCCCAAGCGAGGTCACGCTCCTCAGCTCGGGGCTGCTGCGACCGTTCCCGGCCGAAGCCGAGCAGCATCTGTTCACGCTTCTGCTCGCGCGCGCGAGGAAGCACATGCCATGAGCTCGGCGCGCTGGCAGGCCGTCGACCACTACGTCGAGCAGCGATCTGCTCGAGGACGACCCGGCGCTCGCCGGTGCGTTGCGCGCGAGCGCCGACGGCGGGCTCGCGCCGATCGCGGTGACGCCGAGCCAGGGCAAGCTGCTGCACCTGCTGGCGCGCTCGATCGGCGCGCGCCGGATCCTCGAGTTCGGAACGCTCGGCGGCTACAGCACGATCTGGCTGGCGCGCGCGCTGGCGCCCGACGGACGCCTGATCACACTCGAGGCCGACCCGCACAGCGCCGAGATCGCGACGCGCGAACATCGCGCGCGCCGGACTTGCCGAGCTCGTCGAGCTCCGCGTCGGGCCGGCGCTGCAGACGCTCGAGGCGCTCGCCTCAGAAGGAACGCCGGATTTCGACTTCGTCTTCATCGACGCCGACAAGCGCCACACGCCCGACTACTTCGAATGGGCGCTCGAGCACACACGCGCCGGTGCGCTGATCGTCGCCGACAACGTGATCCGCGACGGCGCGACTCGTCGATGAGCACAGCGACGCGCCCGACGTGCTCGGCTCGCGACGGCTGCACGAGCTGCTCGCCGAGGAGCGGCGAGTCAGCGCGACGACGATCCAGACGGTCGGCGCGAAGGGCTACGACGGCTTCACGCTGGCGCTCGTCGAGTCGCGTTAGCGACGCCGAGTCGCTCGAGCACCTCGCGCGAGTCGGTGCCGTGCGCGCGCAGTGTCCGCTCGAAGGAATCGCCGTAGACGTCGAGCACGCCGAGCAGCAGCTCGATCGTGCCGACGCCGTCGCCGCCGCGCTCCTCGGCCAGCCGTCCCGCGCGCTCGCTGACCAGCGCGATCACGTCCTCGTGCGCGCCGCTCGGAAGCACCGTTGGCGCGCGTACGTCCGTCCTCGCCGTTCGCCTCAGCCTGGTGGTCGCTGAGCGACCCCTCGCTGACGCCGAGCGCCTGCAACGCGACGCCGACCTCGCCGTGCAGCCGCAGCAGGCGAAGCCAGCGCTCGGCCTCGTCGTCGGGCGTGCGAGCGAACGGAATCGCCGTGGCGGCGATCCCGAGCACGAGCGCAGCGTCGGGCGCGAGTGTGGGGACCGCGCTCATCGGCTCTCCTCTCTCATCGATTGCTAGGAAGCGCGCGCAACTGCGAGCGGCTTCGCCGGGATCAAGTTGTCGGCGCGCAGCGAGGCGATCGGCGTGCCATCGTCGAAACGCAGCTCGAGCACTGCCGCGCCGGCGCGCGCGAGCGCGGCGGCGGCGTCGTCGATCACGCGCGTCGCCTGCGCCTGCTCGACGCCGCTGTCGCTGAGGAAGCGTGCGAGACGACCGCGCTGCAGCGACTCCTCGTCGAGCTCGACGCGCTCGAAGATGACCGCCGGCGCGCCGCTGCCGCCGTGCACCTCGAGCAGGCATGCCGCCATGTCGTCGGGGCGTGCGTCCGACTGCGCCGCGACGTCGTCGAGCAGGCTCGCCGCGCCGGCGCCGCGCGCGAGCGCCGCGAGCGTCCGTGTGAGCCGCTCGCTGCCGAACAGCTCGCCGGCGACGCGCGCCTCGGTGACGCCGTCGGTGTAGAAGCACAGGCGTGCCGCGCCGGGCACCGAGACGACCGTCTCGCGCGTGCCGGTGCGCGACTCGGCGCCGATCGGCGGCGCCGAGCACGAGGTGACCGTCGCCGCGCGCTCGAACGTCCCGTCGGCCGACGGCTCGCCGAGCACCACCGGCGGCGGATGCCCTGCGCTCGCGTAGGTCAGCGTGCGCTCGCGCGGGTGATAGATCGCCGCGATCACCGTCGCGAAGGAGCCGCCCAGCTGGCGCTCGAGCACGACGCCGGCCGTGCGCAGCGCAGCCGCCGGCGACTGCCCCGCCTCGATGTAGGCGCGCACCGTGAAGCGCACGAGCGCCGTGTGCGGCAGCGCCTCGCGACCGTGCCCGGAGACGTCGCCGACGATCACCGCCAGGCGTCCGTCGACAAGCGCGAACGCGTCGTAGAAGTCGCCCCCGGCACCGGGACCGTCGGCCGGTCGGTAGGCGACAGACGTGCCGACCGGACCGAGCCGCGACGGCGGCGCGGGCAGCAGCGCGGCCTGCAGCAGCCCGACGTCCTCGAGCAGCTCACCGCGCTGGCGGACGAGCCGGCGCGTTCGAATCGAGGCGAGCAGCGAGCGCAGCCCGAGCGCCAGCGCCAGCGCGATCAGCGCGCCGATCAAGAGGCGCATCGGAGCGGGCACGACGTTGACGATCTTCGTGATCGTCTTGACGAGCGCCGGCTGCGTCGAGCGAAGCTTGTGCTTGGCCGTGGCGTGCGGAGCGCTCGGCGGCGGCGTCGCGCCGCTCGCCGCAGCCGCCGCCGGAAGCGCGACGGCCGTCGCGAGCGAGCCGGTCGCGGCCGCGACACCGGCGCGCGCGTGCTTCGCGCGGTGCGCGCGCGGCTTGGCGTGCGCCGCCGTGACGGAGCGAGCGCCTTTGACGGCCGGCAGCGCAGAGGCGACCAGCGCTTCACCGGTGCCGCTCGCCGGGCTGGCGGACGGCGCCGAGACCGCGGCGGCGAGCGCCGTCGGATCGACCGCCGGCTGCGCTTCGGCGACGGGCACTTCGCTCTTGCTCTTCGTCGCGCTGCCGCTCTGCCCTACGGCTTCCTTTTCGCCCGGCGATTCGCCTTCGCCTTCCTTGCCTTCGGTTTCTTTGCCCTTGCCGCCTTTGCCCTTGCCTTTTTCAGTTTTTTCCTTCTGTTTTTTGGTTTTGCCGCCCGAGCCTTTTTTCGTCTTGGCCAGCGCTTCGATGCCCTGCGTCGAATCGCCGGCCGCTGCGAGGCCCGGCACGACGGCGCCGGCGCTGCTGTCGGCGGCGCCGCTGGAGCCGCTCGCACCGGTCGCGCCGCCCTTGGCAGGCGTCGCGCGGCCGTGCGCGCGTGTCGCAGGCGTGGTGCCGGCGGACGCGCCGTGGTGAGCGCCCACGCTCGGAGGCGCCGGCGCGATCACCGGCGGTGAGGCCGAGCCGGCGCCCGAAGGTGCGTGATGGGCGTGAGCGACCGGACCGCTGAGCGGCACAGCTGGAGCGGGCGGCGGCGCGAGCGCAGGCGGCGCGTGTTCGGCTTCCGCCGCGCGTTCGGCGCGGCGCTGCTGTGCCGGTGTGAGCAGTTCGACCGGCGGCGCGGCGGCGCTTGTCGTCGTGCTCTTCGCGGCCAGCGCGCTCGGCAGAGCCGCGGGCACGAGCGCGCAAACAGCGAACGTTGCAGCGGCGATCAGCGCGCGGCGGGAGGCTCGCGCGCGGGAGGCGGGCGGGTACGTGCAGCGCGCCATCAGCGGCACACGTCCCTCACCCGATCCGCGTCGTCTGTCCTCGGACGTGGACGAGCGCCTGCTCGAGCGTCGGGAAGATCGCGAACGTGCCGTCCATGCCGGAGAGCTCGAAGATCTTCAGCACGTTCGTGTTGACGCAGACGATCGCCAGGCGCGCGCCTACGTCGAGGCTCTTGTTGACGCCGACCAGCACGCTCAGCGCCGTCGAGTCCATGAAGCGGACCTGCGTCAGGTCGACGACGATCTGCTTGTAGCCGGCGTCGAGCGAGTCGACGAGCGCCCACTTCAGCGACGGAGCACGCTCCAGGTCGAGCTCGCCTTCGAGCGCGACCACGCTGGTCTGCTCGTCGGGCTGGCTCTGGATCACGCCGAACCCGCCGGCGTGCGCCTGAGAAGTTTGAGTGTCTGTCATGCCCGGCATCGAGTGCTCCTCTGTCGAACGCTTCCTGGACAAACTTCGGCCGCAAGCGCTCGCGTCCATAGCCCTGCAGGCCGCTGATCAAACGTCCGTCCAAATGTGTGATCGGCAACGACGCGCGCGTTCAGCGCCCCGCGACCTGCCGCGGCCGGCTCAGCGCCGCGAGGCGGCGCGCAAGCGCTCAGCGCATCGAGCCCGGCAGCAGATCGCCGGGCGCCTGCAGCTCCGGCGGCCCATCCGCCTGCCCGCCGGGCTCCGCCGGCGGTCGTGCGCGCGAGAGCCGCGCCGAGTAGATCGACGGCGCGCCGAGCAGCCGCGCGACGACGGTCGCCTCCACGACCGCGAGCAGCTCCGGGACCATCAGCGAATCGCCGTGATGCGTCAGCTCGAGCAGCAGCACGACCGCCGCGAGCGGGCCCTGCATCGCCGCTCCCAGCACGGCCACGCCGCCGATGAACGCATAGCCGCCGAGCGGCGCGCCCGGCCACAGCTGAGTCCACGCATCGCCGAGCAGGCCGCCGAACAGCACGCCGAAGGCAAGCGTCGGCGTGAACAGGCCGCCCGGTGCGCCGCTTCCCAGGCATGCTGCCGTGACGAGCGGCTTGAGCGCCAGCAACACGGCGAGCAGCACCACGCCGAGCTGCCCGACCAGCGCCAGCTGCACGACGTTCTTGCCGTTGCCGAGCAGCTGCGGGTAGGCGATCGAGATGGCGCCGAGTGCCGTGAACACGACGATCGGCACGAGCAGGCGCATCCAGCCGGCCGGCCGCATCGCGTGTGCCTGCGCGATCAGGCGAATGTAGGCGAACGACGCGAGGCCGGCGAGCGGCCCGACGATCAGCGCCCAGACGACCTCCGAGGCGTGCACGTGGTAGGTCGGAATCAGATACGTCGGCACGTTCGGCAGGACGATCCACGAGACCGTCGTCGCGATCAGCGTCGTCGCCAGCGCCGGCAGCACGAGCGGCAGCGTCAGCGCGCCGAGCAGCACCTCGAGCGCGAACAGCGCGCCGCCGAACGGCACGTTGTAGACGGCCGCCATGCCGGCGCCGGCGCCGCAGGCGACGAGCAGACGCCGCTGCCAGGCTGGAACTCGCATGCGCTCGCTGAGCGCGCTCGCAAACGCCGCACCGGCCTGCTGCGGCGCGGCCTCGCGGCCGAGCGAGGCGCCGAGCGCGACGATCACGATCGAGTGCACTGCGCGCGCCAGGCTCGACCACAGCGGCAGTCGCGAGCCGCGCAGCCAGATCGCCTCGGACACCTCGCCGCCGCCGCCCAGCCGCGCGAGCACGATCACGCCGCCGCCGGCGATCACGCCACCGAGCAGCAGAACCAGCACCCGATGCGTCGAGGACGTGCGTTCGACGGCGTCCAGAAACGGACCGGAGTGATAGTCCCAGGCAAGGTGCTGCACGAGCCGCAGCAGCTCCAGCAGCGCCGCGCCGGCGAGGCCCGCGGCGACGCCGACAGCCACGACGAGCGCCCAGAAGCGCACGCCGAACGACGCGACGATGCCACGGCCCGGCACATTCGGTTGGGCGTGGCCGAGCCAGGCGTTCAAGACCCGGCAAAGATACCGTTGCCGCCCGCGCGCTCGTGGCCCACTTGTGAACGAGGCCGCCCGAGCGCCTGCGTCGCACGCCCTGCGTGCGAGACTCGCGCGATGGCCGACGAGCCTGCACCGCTGATCGTGCCCGACGCGCCGGCCTGGCGTGCATGGCTGGGCGAGCACCACTCGCTGCAGAGCGGCACCTGGCTCGTGCTCGCCAAGAAGGGCGCGAGCTCGCCGACGTCGCTGCGCTACGACGACGCGCTCGAGGTCGCACTCTGCCACGGATGGATCGACGGGCAGCTCCGGCGCCGCGACGAGCACAGCTACGTGCAGCGCTTCACGCCGCGGCGCGCGCGCAGCGCCTGGTCAAAGCGCAACGTCGCGATCGCCGAGCGGCTGATCGCCGGCGGGCAGATGCACGAGGCCGGCCTCGCGGCGGTCGCGGCCGCACGCGCCGACGGGCGCTGGCAGGCGGCCTACGCCGGGCAGGCGAGCATCGAGGTGCCCGCGGACCTGCGCGCCGCGCTCGACGCCGAGCCGCGCGCTGGATCGAATGTTCGAGCTGCTGAGCGCTCAGAACCGCTACTCCGTGCTGCTGCGAATCGGCAACGCCAAGCGCAGCGACACGCGCGCCCGGCGGATCGCGCAGTTCGTCGCGATGCTCGCGCGCGGCGAGACGATCCACCCGCAGAAGCGCAAACTGCCCCGGTGAGACGGCCTCACGCGGCGCTTGCCGCTAGGCGCCGGCCGGCGGCGCCAGCGAGCGCCCCATCCAGACGTGCGCGATGCCGGCCTCCTCGAACTGCTCTGACTCGACGGCGAAGCCCGCCTGCTCGTACAGCGCGACGGCGACGAGCTGCGCGGCCAGGCGCACGCGCACGGGCACGCTCCTCGCGTGCGCGCGCGAGCGCGCGCTCGAGCATCTGTGAGGCGATCCCGCCGCGACGGCGCTCGGCGGCGACGGCGACACGCCCGATCTTCGCGTCGCTGCCATGCAACAGCAGGCGCAGCGTGCCGACGACGCGCTCACTGCCGGGCTCCAGTGCGAGCAGGTGAAGTGCCTCGTCGTCGAGCTGATCGAGCTCCTCCTCGCGCGGCACGCCCTGCTCGACGCAGAAGACCTCCTCTCTGAGCGCAAGCGCAGCCTCGACGTCGCTCGCGCCGCGCGCCCAGAGAATCTCGACGTCGGCGCTCATGCCGGCCAAGATAGCGCCGCCCGGCGCTCTGCCTGGCGGCTGCGAAACGCGCTCTACGAGGACGAGCGCGAGCGCTGCGGCGCGCTACTGCCCGCGCCCGCGCCTGCGGCCGAACGGCGACTGCAGGTCGTGCTCGGAGAACGCTCCCGGCACGGCGCCGCTGGTCGCGTAGCGGTACAGCGCGACGGAGAAGGTCTGGCGTACGACGATCTGCAGCGCGACGATCGCAACGAGCGCGATCACGCCCAGCACGATCAGCACGTCGCGCAGGCCCGTCGTGTGGTTGGTCGCGGCGATCGCGATCGCGAACACGACGATCACGCCGAGCGCGGCGATGCCGGCCCACGCGCCGATGATCAGACTGCCGCCGATCGTCTCGCCCCAGCGCTGCTTGACCGTTCGCGCCGAGCGCCGCAGCGCCTCTGGCGCGCTGCAGTCTTCGAGCGCGATGATCGGTATCGCGAACAGGCTGGCGAGCGACCAGCCGACGCCGACCAGCCGCGCGGCGATGCTGCCGCCGAGCGGCAGCCGGCTGGCGAGCTGCTCGAGGATCGTGCCGATCACGGCTGCGATCAGCGACCACAGCGCGACCTGGCCGATCTTGCGCAGCGGCACCGCGAGCGCCTCGCCCAGCGAGAGGTGGTGGCCGTCGAGCGCGGCGGCCGCCGCGGCGGCGATCGCCGTGTTCAGAAAGACGCTGACGAACGTCAGCGGGTAAGCGAGGATCACGGCGAACAGCGCCAGCTTGCCGCCGTCCAGGCGACCGTCGTCGAACGAGCCGGCGAGCACGAAGATCAGCGCTAGGCCGACGCCGCCGGCGAGCACGGAAACGCCGGCGAGCGCCAGCAGCGAGCGGTCCTCGCGCACGACTTCCCAGGCTGCACGCGTGAGGCGCCAGGAGCGCGCGATGCGCCCTTCGCGAGGCGGTTCGGAAGTGCCGCGGTCGAGCTCTGACATCTGATTCGTTCCCCCGATGCGGGCCTCGGCCCGCCGTCGATCAACGCAAGTTCTGGCGAGCACATCGGTCGCCAGGCGCGAATGCTTGACGTTGGCGGCCACGGATCGGACGCGCGTAGGTGGCGCTTGCGCCGGGCCGCTCGCGCCGCCGCTCGCGAGCGCTCATTCGCCAGCCGCCGCCTGCTCGACGAAGGCGATGATCAGGCGAGCGACGCGCGCCGGCTCCTGCGCCATGAACGCGTGGCCGCCGCCCGCGATCGTCTCGACACGCGCGCCCGGGCCAGAGCTTCGCGAGCGCCTCGGCGTTGGCCGGCGGCAGCACGACGTCCTCGGCGCCGCAGACGACGAGCACCGGCGGCGCGTCGGCAGCAGCTGCCGGCCCTGCGTGCGCGTGCCATTCGCCGAGCACGCGCTCCTGCGCAGCCAGCGTCGCCGGCGAAAGCCTGGCGCGCGCCGTCGCGACGAGCTCGCCGAACTCGCGGTCGACACGCGCGGCCGTCGCCGGCGGGAACAGCAACGCGATCAGCCTGCTCGCCTGCTCGCGCGGCGTGCCGGAGTGGTCGACGAGCGCGCTGCTCACAGCCGGAGTCGCCGATCACGCCGCTCGGGCCGGCCGGCGCGCTCGCGAGCAGCACGAGCGAGCTCACGCGCGCCGGCGAGCGAAGCGCGAGACGCTGTGCGACGAAGCCTCCCATCGACCAGCCGACGACCGGTGCGCGCTGCAGCTCGAGCGCATCGAGCAGCGCTTCGAGGTCCTCCTGCCATCGCATCGACCGTCAGCTCCGCGCCAGCTCCCAGCTGCGAGTCGCCGACGCCGCGATTGTCCGGGCAGATCAGTTCAAACGAGCGGGCGAGCGCCGTCATCAGCGCCGGATCCCAGTCGCGCGAGCTCGCCGCGTAGCCGTTGACGAGCAACAGAGGCGCGCCCGTCGCCGAGCGAGCGCCAGGCGAACCGGCGGCCACCGCGCTCGATCGTGCGCTGCTGCTGCGCCGCCATCGGCGGAGCATCGCAGAGCCCGCAGCGCTAGCGCTCGGCGAGCTCGAGCAGCTTCGTGACGGTCGTCCAGTTGCGCGCCGTCGCGAGCACGCCGAGACCGGGCCCCGCCAGCTGAGCGGCCAGCCGCGAGCGACCGATGCCGTGCGGGAACCAGGCGTAGATCTCACTGCCGTGCGCCTCCAGGCGCTCGCCCTCGACGGCAACGGCGGCGATTCGCTTCAGCGCTGCAGCCGGCGGCTTGCCGGCGCAGAAGCTCACCTGATAGAGCTTCGGCTCCACGGCGAGCTCGCCGAGCGGGTCGCGTTGCAGCACGCGCGCGAGTTGCGCGCGCGTGCGCACGACGGCGGCGACCTGCAGGCCGAAGCGATCGGCGATAAGCGATTCGCAGCGACTCGCGAGCTGTGAGGCGCGTAGATCGCTGTCGAGCACGACGTTGCCGCTCTGCACGTAGGTGCTCACGGCCGACATGCCGTCCTGCTCGAGCAGCTCGCGCAGCGCCGCCATCGGCAGCCTGTTGCGAGCACCGACGTTGACGCCGCGCAGCAGGATCACTTGCCTCACGGCCGCGTAGCCTAGAGCAGCGAGCGCGCGCGTCGGTCGAGCGATGAGATCCACGCGCGCACGCCGTCCAACCGACAGAGCCAACGACCGGAGGATCGAGATGACCGAGACACAGACTGCCAGCATCAGCCAGATCGGCACCGTGATGGTGCCCGTCTCAGACCAGGACCGCGCGATCGAGTTCTACTGCGAGAAGCTCGGCCTCGAGAAGCGCTCCGATGTGCCGTTCGCCAACGACAGCTACCGCTGGGTCGAAGTGGCGCCGGCCGGCGCGCAGACGACCATCGCGCTGGTCACGCCGCAGGAGGGCGAACCGGTGGGCATCGACACGCGCATCGCCTTCTCGACGAGCGACATCGACGCCGAGCACGCAAGTCTGCTGGCGCGCGGCGTCGATGCCGACGCAGAGATCTCGCGGATGGGCGGCCCGGTGCCGCCGATGTTCTGGCTGCGCGACCTCGACGGCAATCGACTGCTGATCGTGCAGAGCAGCTGAGCTGCTACGACGAGCTGCCGTCGCGCGGAGGTCCGGCAAGCCGTCGGGCACTCACGCGGCGGCCGCGACCGAGATGCTGAAGGCAGCGCGAAACGGCTCGCCGGGGCGCGCCCAGCGCAGCTGCTCGCGGCTGACGAGCGCATTCGTCGGCGCGGTCATCGGCTCCCAGCAGGCGAAGCTCTCGCCGGCCGGCGAGTACAGCTGAGCGAAGCGATAGCCGCGCAGGAACTCCAGCTCGATCGTTCGCACGCCGGTCTCCAGCGTGAAGAGCGGGCGCTCGAGCAGTCCGGCGAAGGCATCGTCGAAGCTGCGCTCACCGAGCGCGAAGCTGCGCCGGCGAAGCGGCTCGCGCGCTCCGGTCGGGATCATCCGCTCGTCGAGCAGCAGGCGCTCGCGCACCGGTAGCGCGACCCGCCAGGCGGCGCGCTCGCCGTCGGGCGGCGCGAGGTACGGGTGATAGCCGAACGAGACCGGCATCTCACGCGCTTCGGCGGTCGCGACCTCGGTCTCGATCGTCAGCGTCGCCCGCTCCAAGCGCGCTCGCAGCTGCACCGTGTGCCGATATGGGAACAGCGCGAGCAGCTCGGGACGATCCCAGCGCATCGCCGCGAGCAGGCTCGCGGAGGAGCCCTCACGCGGCTCCTCGATCAGCTCCCAGGAGAGCGCGCTCGGCAGTACGCCATGGATCGGCATGCCGTGTTCGTCGAGCTTCAGCAGCGGGCTGTCGTGCGCCAGCTGCACGACGCGCTCGCCGGCCGGATAGGAGAAGGCGGCGAGCCGGTTGGCCCACGGGTAGAGCAGCGGTATGCCCATCGTCGAGCCGCGCTCGGCGTAGGCGCGCAGGCCGCCGCGCGGCGCCAGCAGCTCGGCGCCGTCGTGGCGCAGCGAGCAGCAGACCATGCCCGCGCCCGGAGCGAACGTCGCCTGCAGCGGCGCCTCGCTCGAGTGCAGCGCGACGGTCTGCAGCGCCTGCGAGCCGGAGTCCGCCACCGGCCTACGCCTGCGCCTGCGCTGTCGCGGTGCTCGTCGCACGCTTGGCCGCGACGTCGCTCTTGGAGGCCTCGATCGCGCTACGTGCGGGATCGACGATCAGCCGCTGCAGTCGTCGCGCCGCGTCGAGGTGGTCTCCGGTCCAGATCATCCGCACGGCCGTCGCCGTCGCCGCGCCGTCCTCGGCACGAAGATCCTGGCGCACGGCGTCGATCAGCCGTCCGTCGGCGGCCGCATCGCGATCGAGCGGCTCGCGCACCGCCGCGCCGTCCAGCAGGCTGCTCGAAAGGTCCTCGTACCACCCCTCGACGCGCGCCGTCGCGGCCAGGATCTGCTCGCGCGCCGCCGCGCGATCGCCGCTGCGTCGAGCCGTCCTCGCGCCGCCACAGGTCGAGCACGGCGTCGGCCGCGATGCGCAGCCCGCCGGCGCCGCCCAGCAGCGTCGTGACCTCGGCCAGCGGAACCGGCTTGGCGCCGCGCTCGGCCAGAAAGCTGCGGAAGGTGTCGTCCAGCCGCCGCGCCGCAGCGGCTGCGCGCTGCGCCTCGGCGTCGGGCGCCTGCGCCGAGGCCGCATCGAAGTCGCAGCGGCGCATGCCGAAGTCGACGGCGCTCGCCAGGTAGGCGGCGCTCTCGCGATAGGCGTCGGCGAGCGCGCGGCGGAGCGCCGCGCCGGCGCCGCGCGGCCAGAACAGCAGCCCGACGAGCAGGCTCACGCCACAGCCGATCGCGATGTCCTCGACGCGCAACAGGCCGACGCGCCAGCCGGTCGGCTGGATGATGTTGTAGAGGAAGACGAGCGTCAGCGTGAAGGCCGCCTGGCCGGCGGTGAACGAGATCGCCGCCGGCGCGAAGCCGGCGAGCAGGATCACAGGCGGCAGCAGGAACCAGAGCAGCGTCGTGTTCGCGCCGATCGCCAGCACGAGCGCGCCGCCGACGATGAAGCCGAGGATCGTGCCGGCGAGGCCGCGCAGCACGTTCTGGCCGGTGTTGAGCGCGTTCGAGCGAAGCACCGAGAGCGTGCCGAGAACGACCCAGAAGGAGTGCTGCACGCCGGTTTCATGGGCGATGAAGACGGCCAGCGCGAGTCCGACGGCGCCGCGCACGCTGTTCTGCAGCCAGACCGAGTTGCGATCGATCCGCGAGCTCGCACGCTGCTGCGCGGCGCTGAACGGTCCGGCGATGCCCTCCGGCTGGCGACCGAGCAGCTGCTGCAGCCAGCTGCGCCGCTCGGCCGCCGCGACGACGTCGAAGTCACGCGCGATGTTCGTCACGGCGAAGCCGAGCTCCTGCGCGCGAAAGCTCGGATCGAGCGCGCTGACGAGCGCGCCGCTGCGCATCTCGCCCGCGCTCGAGCCGGCCGCCGGATGGGCGTCGATCGGCAGCGTCGTCGTCGCGTCGTGCTCCATCCGTGCCGACCGCTTCGTCGAGCTCGCGCATCGAGGTGTGCAGCGCCGTGCAATCACCGCCGACGCTCTGCAGCAGCGCGGTGCCCCGATCGAGCACCGTCGCGGCGACGAGCTTGACGTTGGCGACCTCCGGCGCCGCCGTCGCGCCGGTGCGATGCGGTGCGCCCTGCGCGACGATCCCCGCCAGCCAGTCGAGCTCGTTGACGAGACGTATCGTCGCGCGACCGGACGTGCTCAGCGTCGCCGGCCGGTAGGGCGTCGCGAGGAACACGCGGTGCAGCGCCGCGACGGCCCGATCGGCTCGCTCGACGGCGCGATCGTGATCGCCGCGCGAGCGCTTCGTCGTGGCTGTTTCGCATGAACGCGACGTCTGCGCGAAGCCGCTCGGCGAGCGCCTGGCAGGCGGCGATCGCAGCACCGCGCAGCGGCCCGCGCGCCGGCGTCGGCCACAGCAGGCCGACCGCGATCAGCGCGGCGCCTGCGGCCATTCCCCAGCCGGCGAGGCGGTCCGGAATCGAGGAGTTCGGGCCGGCCAGCGTGACCGGCAGGATGAAGGCGAGCAGCAGCGAGGTCGACGCGCTCGCCAGCACGGAGCTGACGACGCCGATGAAGATCACGACGAACGCGACGAGCGCCATCGTCACGGCGGACAGCCAGACGTCGCGGCAGACGAGCGTGCCGAGGCAGACCAGCGCGGCGCCGGCGACGGCGAGCGTCGCCTGCGCCTGCAGCCGCTCGCGCAGCGGACCGCCGAAGTCGACGAGCAGCAGCATCGCAAACGAGCCGAACGCGGCGAACGTGGCGATCACCGGGTTGGCGATCAGCTTGTCGCCGATTGCGAACATCGCCGGCATCACGATCGCCGCGCGCCCGGCGCGGCGCAGTGCGGCGAGGTCGCGGTCGCGCTTACTCAGCCACTGCAGCAGGTGCACGCCTCGAAGTTTGAGGCCTGCGTCAGGTGTTTGCCGGCTCGTACTCGACGATCGACTCGACCCGGTCGGGATAGAACGCGACGTGGTCCTTGATCTCGGCGACCGCTGCGTAGGGCTCGTGGTAGACCCAGACGGCGTTGACCGAGCGCTCGCCACCGGTCGGCACGCTGTAGTAGCTCGCGTCGCCCTTGAACGGGCAGTAGCTGGCGTGATCGCTCTCGACCAGCAGCTCGCGATCGACGTCCTCGAGCGGGACGTACTGGACGGGCTCGTAGTCGGCCTCGCGCAAGGTCAGCGCCCTGCTGCTGTCGGCGACCACCTTGCCGGCGACCGTCACGACGACGCGCGCGCGGGTCGGCTCGACCGTGATCGGGTGGTCGGGACCGGGCTGCCTGATCGGCTTGTCTGCCATCGCTCTCAGCTCCTCTCGCCGCGCTGGCGCGGCTTCGATCGAAGTTCGGCTTGCACCCGCGACGCTAGCGCGATCGCTCGCCCGATCCGATCAGCCGCTCTCCTCGAGCGCGAGCTGCGGCCGCGACGGCTTCGGCGCGCCGCTCGCCGCCGGCGCATCGATCGCGATGTGCGGCAGGCGGCGCCCCAGCCAACCCGGCAGCGACCACGTGCGACGTCCGATCAGGTGCAGCACCGAGGGCAGCAGCAGGCTACGCACGACGAACGCGTCGAGGAACACAGCGCTCGCCAGGCTGAGCCCGAACAGCTCGAGCACGCGTTCGCCGCCGACGACGAACGAGAGGAATACGCAGATCATGATCGTGGCTGCTGCCGTGATCACGCGACCGGTCGACGCCAGCCCCTGCGTGACCGCCTGCTCGGCGTCGCCGTCGCGCTGCCACTCCTCGTGCATGCGCGAGACGAGGAACACCTCGTAGTCCATCGACAGGCCGAAGACGATCGCGAACAACATCACCGGAATGAACGCCTGGATCGGCGCGCCCTTGACGTTGAAGACGCTGCCGAGCCAGCCCCACTGGAAGATCGCGACGACCACGCCGAGCGAGGCACCGATCGAGAGCAGGTTCATGAAGGCCGCCTGCAGCGGGATCACCAACGAGCGGAAGACGAGCATCAGCAGCAGCGCGGAGAGCAGCACGACGATGCCGACGAACAGCGGCAGCTTGCTCGAGAGAACGTGCGTGAAATCGATCGTCGTCGCGTTGACGCCGCCGACCAGCAGCGTCGTCGCCGTCGCCGAGGCGAGCGGCGGCAGCACGTGCTGACGTAGCCTGCCGACGAGTTCGGTCGTCGCGAGCGCCTGCGGTGAGGAGCGCGGATAGACGTTGAACACGGCGGTCAAGCCTGCCGGGCTCACGCGCGCCGCCGACACCGACGCCACGTCGGCGCTCGTGCGCAGCCTCGCGGCGACCTGCGCGAGCGCTGCTGGATCGTTCGTGTGCGGAAGCCTCGCTACGACCTGCAAGGGACCGTTGACGCCTGCGCCGAAGCCCTTCGCGAGCAGGTCGTAGGCCTGGCGGGTCGTTTGGCCCGACGGGTTGTTGCCGGCGTCGCTGTTGCCGAGCCGCAGCGCGAGCGCCGGCGAGGCGAGCGTCAGCATGATCGCCAGGCCGGCGATCGTGCCGGGCCAGGGATGGCGCGCGATGAAGCCGGACCAGCGGACCCAGAAGCCACCCGGCGCACGACCGCTGGGCACTGCCCGTCGCCTGCCGAAGCGTCGCGGCGTTCGCTGCCTTCCGATCCGCTCGCCGAAGCGCGAGAGCAGCGCCGGAAGCACGGTAAGCGCGGCGAGCATCGTCATCAGCACGGCCAGCGAGGAGGCGATCGCGAGGCCGTAGAGGAAGTCGACACCGAGCAGGAACTGACCGAGCAGGGCGATGATCACGGTCAGGCCTGCGAATAGCACGGCGCGCCCGGCAGTGTCCATCGCCGTCGCGATCGCTCCCTGCAGGTCGCCGTCGCGCAGGTAGTTCTCGCGAAACCGCGTGACGATGAACAGCGCGTAGTCGATGCCGACGCCGAGGCCGATCATCGCCGCGAGCTCGGTTGCGAAGTTCGGCATGTCGATCACCTGCGAGGCCAGCCCGGCCAGGCCGATCCCGGTGCCGAGCCCCAGCAGCGCAGTCACGATCGGTAGCCCCATCGCGATGAACGAGCCGAACGTGATCAGCAGGACGATCACGGCCGCCAGCAGTCCGATCACCGTCGCGGCGCCGAGCGCCGGCTTCTGCACCTGTTCGATCGCCTGACCGCCGAGCGCGACCTGAAGCTGCGAGGAGCCGGCGGCTTTGGCGGCGCTGATGACCCGTTCGGTCGCCGATGCCGGAAGGATGTTCGCGCGCTGATCGAACGTGACCGTCGCGAACGCGATCTTGCCGTCGGGCGAGATCGTCCGCGCGCCGGTTCCCGGATAGGGGCTGCTCACGCCTGTCACGTGCGGCAACCTGGCGACGCGTGCGAGCATCGGTGCGACACGCGCGCGCACGGCCGGGTCGGTCACCGCTCCTTCGCGGACGGCGAAGACGATCTGGTCGGAGTCGCCGGCCTGCGCTGGGAAGTCACGCTTGAGCAGGTCCGCTGCGCGCTGAGATTCCGTGCCGGGCAGCGAGAAGTTGTTCGCGAACCTGGTGCCGACCGCCCCAGAGACGCCGAGCGCGCCGATCAACAGGACCAGCCAGATGATCGGCACGGCCCTGCGATGCGCGGCTGCCCAGGTGCCCACGCGCGCGACGATTCCGCGCCGCTCGGTGTTAGTTGCCTCGGTCGCGCTCATTCGATCCTCCGGCGGTCGATATACTCACATTTACAAGTAGTTTGCAAATCTAATACTTTTGATTTCAAGGCTTTATAGCACAGCGCGATGAGCACATCACCCACCAGGACACCGGCGCGCGACACGCTCGAGGACAGCGTGCTCGAGCTATCGACGCTGCTCGGCAGCGTCGTGCACAACCTGAAGCGCCGCGCCGACCCTCCGCCAGACGCATTCCGCGAGGCGTTCGAAACGAACGCGCTCGGCCCGCGCCACATGCCGGTGATGATCGCCGTGACGCTCGAGAGCGGCCTCAGCGTCAGCACGATCGCCGCGCGAATCGGACTGAGCGTGGCGACGACCAGCCTGCTGGTCGGCGAACTCAGCCGCGCCGGCCTGCTCGAGCGAGCCGAGGACCCGAGCGACCGCCGCCGCACGCTCGTCAGCCTGCACAAGGACCATCGGGCGGTGATGCGGAGGTTCGTCCGCAGGATCGTCGATCCGATGCGACGAACGCTCGACGGCCTCGAGCCCGACGCCAGAGCCGGCTTTCTCGAAGGTTGGCGACTGCTCGCCGAGGAGAGCGCGCGCCCGTGAAGTTGCGTCGCCTCGGATCGAGCGGGCCTGAGGTCTCAGCCGTGAGTCTCGGCTGCATGGGCATGTCCGGGATGTACGGGCCGGCCGATCGCAGCGAGAGCATCGCGACGATCGACGCCGCGCTCGCGGCCGGCGTCAACCTGCTCGACACGGGCGACTTCTACGGAATGGGCCACAACGAGCTACTGATCGCCGAGGCGATTCGCGGGCGCTCGCGCGAGGACTTCCTGCTGAGCGTCAAGTTCGGCGCACAGCGCGGGCCCGGAAGGAGCGATGCTCGGGTACGACGCCCGGCCGGCCGCCGTCAAGACGGCGCTGGCGCACTCGCTGACGCGGCTCGGCGTCGAATACGTCGACGTCTACCGCCCCGCGCGGCTGGACCCGCAGGTGCCGATCGAGGAGACGGTCGGCGCGATCGCCGAGCTCGTGCAGGCGGGCTACGTCCGCCACATCGGCCTCTCGGAGGTCGGCGCCGAGACGATCGGCCGCGCCGCCGGCGTACATCCGATCTGCGACCTGCAGATCGAGTACTCGCTGATCTCGCGTAACGTCGAGCAGTCGATCCTGCCGCGGTGCCGCGAGCTCGGCGTCGCGGTGACCGCCTACGGCGTGCTCAGCCGTGGCCTGATCAGCGGTCACTTCTCGGCCGATCGCGATTTCGCTGCCGGCGACTTCCGAGCCCATGCGCCGCGCTTCAACGAGGAGAACCGCGCGCACAACCTGAAGCTGGTCGATGCGCTTCGCGCGGTCGCCGAGGCGAAGGGCGCGACGGTCGCACAGGTCGCGATCGCATGGGTGCTGGCGCGCGGCGAGGACGTCGTCGCGCTTGTGGGCGCGCGCACGCGCGAGCGCCTGCACGAGTCGCTCGGAGCGCTTCAGCTCGAGCTGAGCGACGAGGAGGCGGCTGCGCTGGAACGCGCGATTCCCGCGGACGCGGCCGCCGGCGAGCGTTATGCGCAACCGCAGATGGCGACGCTTGACAGCGAGCGCTGAGCGAAGCGAGGCCAGGTGCGGGCGGAGGCGCGAGCTTGACGAGGACCAGCGCCGGCCTGCTGCTCTACCGGATTCGCGATCAGCGCCCGGAAGTTCTGATCGCGCACATGGGCGGGCCGTTCTGGGCGAACAAGGACGAGGGCGGCTGGTCGATCGTCAAGGGCGAATACGACGCCACGCGCGAGGATGCCTACGACGCGGCGCGTCGCGAGTTCGAGGAGGAGACGGGCCGCCCGGCGCCGGACGGCGAGCCGCTCGCGCTGGGTGAGCTTCGCCAACGCGGCGGCAAGGTGATCAGCGTCTGGGCGATCGAGAGCGACTTCGACGCAAGCAGGATCGAGAGCAACGGCTTCACGATGGAATGGCCGCGCGGGTCGGGCAACGAGCAGCAGTTCCCGGAGATCGATCGCGCGGGCTGGTTCGACTGTGCGACCGCACGCACCAAGCTGCTCGCCGGTCAGGCGCCGTTCATCGACACACTCGAGCAGCGCCTGCGCGACGCCCAGAGCCGACCGGCGTAGAAGCCGAGTCGCCTCAGGCGACGAGTTTCTCGAACAGCTCCGCGAGTGTCCGCTGAGGATCCTCGGTGATGCCCGTGTGCACCTCGCTCGGCACGATGATCGTCGAGGCGGGAGCGACGAGCCAGTGAAAGCGCTCCGAGGCGGGCTGCCGCGCAACCGAGCCGCCGCCGGGCTCGCCACGCGCGATCGCCTCGAGCGCCTGCAGCTGAGCGCCGAGCGCACCGGCGTCGAGCGCCGGGTCGAGCGCCGCCAGGCGATCGCCGGGCAGCGTCCAGCGCATGTCGAGGAACTCAGCCGTGCGACAGAACAGCACGACGGCGACGTTGATCGCCTCGCCGCGGTCGGCGCGCGGAACGACGCGGAGGATCGCGTAGGCGAAAGGCTCACCGTGCTGCATCGCGCTCGCGATCGGCTTCGTCGGCGAACCGCCTCGGCACACGCAGGCGCGCGTCGAGGAACTCGAGATAGGGCGCCGGATCGGCCCACTCGGCCGGCAGTAGGCCGCCGATGCGCTGCAGCGTCGCGGCGTCGAGTAGCGCGGCGAGACGCTCGTCGACGCTGCTGCAGCGGTGCAGCTGCGTCGATCAGCACATGTTCGCGGATCGCCGGAAACGGCTCGAGCGCTGCGGCGCTCGCGTCCCAGCCCGGCTCGCCGGCGCGATGATGGCGGAAGAAGCTGGCGCCGTGGTCGATCAGCCAGAGCGCACGATGCCACTCGAGCAGGTTGGGGTTGCGCGGCGTGCGGTCGACGTTGAGCACGAGCGCATCGAACCAGACGATCTCGGCGGCGAGCTCTGCGGCGGGCGGATCGAGTGGGTTGTAAGGCAGCGAGCCGGGCAGGAAGTCGAGGCCGACGTTGAGGCCGGCAGAGGCGCGGAGCAGGTCCTGGATCTCGGGATCGGGCTCGGCGACGGCGATCCGCGGGTCGAGCTCGACGAGCACGAGCTCGGGCACGTTCAGACCGAGTGCACGCGCCAGCTCGCCGGCGATCAGCTCGGCAGCCAGCGCGCGCGCTCCCTGGCCGGCGCCGCGGAACTTGACGACGTAGAGCCCGTCGTCGTCTGCCTCGACGAGCCCGGGCAGCGAGCCGCCCTCGCGCAGTGCGGTCACATAGCGGGTGGCGATGACCGTGCGCATCTCGCGCGGGAGACTATGCGACGTCTCTGCGCCCGCGCCCGGGCGCGAGCGCGATCAGACCGCGGCCGGCGCGGGCCGCCGCGGAGGACGACGTGCTCGGCGCGCTTGACGCCGGCGAGCACGAGAGGCTCTGCAAGCTGCTCGCGAAGGCGACGACGAGTCACATCGTCGAATGCAGCGTGGCCCGAGCCGGTCCCGGCGGATTGGTGCGGGGTTAGAATCGGACCGTGAAAGTCGCGATCGCTGGTGCCCACGGGAAGATCGCGCTGCGACTGACGCGGCTGCTTGTCGCCGAGGACGACGAGGTGATCGGCCTGATCCGCAACGCCGGATCACGCCGGACGAGGTCAGCGAGGCAGAGCATCTCCGCTCCTCTGCGATCTGGAGCATGCGAGCGTCGAGCAGATCGCTACCGCGATCGACGGTGCAGACGCAGTCGTGTTCGCCGCCGGCGCCGGACCCGGCAGCGGAGCAGAGCGCAAGCTGACGATGGACCGCGACGGAGCGATCAAGCTTCTGCACGCGGCCACCAGCGTCGGCGCGCGGCGCTACCTGATGATCAGTGCCGCCGGCGTCGAGAGCCCGCCGGACGGCGACGAGGTGTTCGAAGTCTATTTGCGAGCGAAGGCCGAAGCCGATGCGGCGCTCGCGGCGAGCGATCGGGAGTGGACGATCATCAGGCCGGGCGCCCTGACCGACGATCCGGCGAGCGGGCATGTGCGGATCGACGCCGACCCCTACAGCGGATCGGTGCCGCGCGGTGACGTCGCGAGCGTGCTCGCCCGGCTGCCGGCGGATTCGCGCAGCATCGGTCGCGTCCTCTACGTGAACTCCGGCGAGCAGTCGATCGAGCAGGCGCTCGACGAGGTCCTCGACGGCTGGGGCTGACGCGCGCGTCAGAGCCGGGCTCGGCTCAGTCGCCTCTCTTCGCGGCGCGCTGACACGCCTTCCAGCCGCCCGCTTCGAAGGTTGCAGCCGAGCAGTAGACAGCCGTCGGGTAGTACGGCCCCATCGTCTGCTGTGCCGACTGCGTCGGCGAGGTGATGCTCTCGGCCGCGTACGGGAAAGTGGCCGCCGGCAGCATGTTTCGGTAGACGATCTGCGCGGCCGGCTGTGCTCCGATCGGCAACCAGGTCACGCCATCGGCAGCCGTCGCATTGGCCGGTCGGTCGGCGGCGCTCGAGACGACGAACGTGTACTGCCCCCCTTGATTGCCGAGAGGTAGTCGGGCTCGCAGCCAACGAGTGCTTCGCCTTCTGGATCGTAGGTGCAGAACGACCAGTAGCGCAGCTGCTTCCTCCTGTACACGGGTATGCCGTCGCCGTGTTCGGGAAGGTCGGTGCCGTCGCGTGGAAGACGACGAGCTGTCCGTAGGAGCTCGAGACGTCGGTTGTCAGGTACGCGTTCTGCTGGTTGCCGAGCCTGCTTCCGAACGCGCGCGACCACTGCGGAGGATTCGTCGCGTTCGACGGCGGTAGTCGATGCAGGCCGTCGGGCAGGCTGCTTTCGGCGAATGTCTGCCACAGAGTCGATCCGAACGAGGGCGGGGTGACCGAGCACGACGCGTCCTCGAGGATCGGAGCGCCGTCGGAGCTCGCCAGCGTGACCTGCGGGTAGGGCGCGCCTCCCGTCGGATCGGTCGGGTCGGTCGGCACGTAGACGCGATAGACGAGCAGCGCCGCGGGACTGCGCTCGGTTCTCCGGTGTAGAAGGTGTTCGGTGCCGGATCAGCGGGCCTTGGTTCGAAACGAATGGTCACGTGGTATGAGTGCTGCAGCGCCCTTGCGCGGCTTTGCCTGAAACGGGTTCGCGCTTCCTGGGTCCGGCTGGATCTGCTGGTCGTAGATCGAGCCGAGTGCTTCGCCGCTGTCGTTGTAGACGTGAAACGAGAAGTACCGCGCGGCCGGATACTCGCCCGAGATCACGACCTCGGTCGAGGAGGATCGGCGCCAGCGGCGACAGCCAGTCCCACTCATCGTCGTCCGGTGCGCCGATGTTCACGTCGCGCTGGTCGGTCTCTCCGGCCCAGGAGCAGACCGGCGATTGCAGCTGGGCGTGTGCCGACGGGACGCTTGCCGCGAGCGGCAACAGGCTCGAGGCGAGCGCCACCGTAAGGACCGTCGCGAAGAGACGCGAGAGAGGCGCTCGGCCGATCATCTCAATGCACCGCCGCGATTCGCAGGATGCCGGTGACGGTTCCCTGGTACATGACTTCACCTGGCACGATCGTCGGCGCGAGCTGGAGCGTGTTGAAGGCGTAGCTCGCGCCGAGCGGGGTCTGATGCAACACCTGGCCGCTGGCGGCGTCGATCGCGTCCTCGCTGTAGGCGTCGGCGTAGCCGGTGCCGTCGGCTTCGAGCGGGTCGGTGTCCTGCACCGTGTAGAGAATTCCGTTGGCGACGTCGAGGCGGGGAACCGCAGCGGAGCGGACTTCGTCCTGCCACCGCGCCGCACAGCCGGTGCCTTCGGGATTCAGATCGATGCGCTCGACACCGCCGTCGAACGGGGCCGTTTCGGGTTGGCTGGGTTCGGCACCTTCAGGCAACGACGGATAGGGGTAGCCGTAGGTGCTTGCGACGAACACGCTGCGGCCCGAGCCGACCGGGTTGTTCTCGCTGCCGGACGGCCCCGGCGTGAGGGCAGGCAGGTCGCAGACGAGCTGCGGCGTCTTCGCGACCGTGTAGGTGTAGGCGCCGGTGCGACGGTGGAAGTGGAGCGCGCCCACGTGTCGAACACGAGCAGGTGCTCGGCCGGTGAGGCGTTGTCGAGGATCGTCAGGTAGCGAGTCCCATCCTCCGGGCCGAAGAAGGTCGGCGTCGAGCCGGTGCCGTGGCTGAGCTGGCCGGGCTTGCGCGCGGCGCCGCGTTCGTATTCGTAGCGCCAGAGGATCTTCGGTCCCTTCTTCTTGGCAGTCAGCAGGTAGAGCGCGTGATCGGTCGCGATCGCCGTTCCCTCGGGCGCCGTCGAGATCGAGTTGGCGACCTGCTCGCCGGAGCCGAGCTCGATCGCCTTCACCGCGCCGCTCTGCGGTTCGACGTATCCGGCGACCCCACCGGCCGTCACGAACCAGACCCGTCCGCTCCAGTCGGGAGCGATGCCGACGACGCCACCGCAGAGCGACGCGCAGTGCGCATCGATCGCGGCGGCGGCAGGAATCGAGGAGTCGATCGAAAGGCTCCAGCTGCCTGCCGAGTAGTGGTGTCCGATCCGCAGCAGGTCTCCTTCGGCGTTGAACAGCACGACGCGGTTTTCCTGGTCCATGAACGCGTAGACACCGGCGAACAGGTTGCCGGCCGGCAGGCTGAGGCTGGCCAGCGTGCCACCGGTGCTCGGATCGAGCAGGTAGAGCACCGGATTGCGCCCGACGATCGACGTGCAGAGCGCCACCGGCATCCCGTCGGAACCCTGCAGGACGGTCGGGCAGGCAGCCGCGAGCTCGTTCGTCACGACGACCTGCGTTCCGGTCCCGGGCCCGGGTAGGGCGAGGCGTTGGAAGACTCCGAGTCGCTGTGCATCGTCGCTGCGCCGTTCGCCGCCGTGTAGGGATTGGCGGGCGGCAAGGGCCCGAATTCGGAGGCCGCGGCCAGGTCGCGGTCAACGCGAGCAACAGCGCGCAGGCGGCGAGACGAGCAGCGGCCGGACCTGGCGTCGAGCCGCGGGAAGTGATTCGCCATCGCAGAGCCGAACTACCCTTCCTCACCGGATTGGTAAACATTGCTCCGCGTCGCTACTCGCGACACGCTGTTGCGTCTAAGAGCCGAGCTCGTGAACCACGAGCCGAAGGCGGCGTGCCGCGCCTGCACGGAGCACCACGACCTCGACCTCGGTGCCGATCAGATCGGCGACCATCAGCCTCTGGATGTCTTCCACGCTGCTCACCTTTCGCCCCGGCGAGCTCGACGATCAGGTCCTCAGGCCGCAGGCCGGCGTGGTCGGCGGGGCTACCAGCCACGACCTCGATCACCTCGACGCCACGATCCTGGCCCTGTTCCCGGCGCGCGCGAGCAGGGAGCGGCCGCGGGCCGCCGGCGACGCCGAGGTAGGCGCGACGAACCCTGCCGTGCGTCATCAGATCGCCGATCAGCTTGCGCGTGGCGTCGTTGATCGGCACGGCCAACCCGAGCCCGACGCCGGCGACTGCCGTGTTGATGCCGACGAGCCGACCCGCCGAGTCGACCAGCGCTCCGCCCGAGTTTCCTGGGTTGAGCGCCGCGTCGGTCTGGATCACGTTGTCGATCATGCGGACCGTCTTGCCGGATCGCGCCGGCAGTGAGCGCCCGAGTGCCGAGATCACACCCGCCGTCACCGAGCCAGCGAAGCCGTGCGGGTTACCGATCGCAACGACCAGCTGACCGACGCGCAGGCGCGCCGCATCGCCGAGCGTCGACCGGGATCAGATCGTCGGCGTCGGCGCGCAGCACGGCGAGATCTGAAAGCGGATCGGTCCCGAGCACACGAAAGCCGATGTCGCGTCCGTCGACGAACGTGGCGCGGCCGAGCCGGTCGCGCCCTGCGACGACATGCGCCGAGGTCAGGATGAAGCCGTCGGGTGTCAAGACGACGCCGCTGCCGGCGCCGGCCGGTACCCGCCCGCGAGACGTCTTGCGCAACACGCGTAGGCTGGCGACACTCGGGGCGAGGCGCTCAACCACGCCCGTGACCGTGCGCGAGTAGGCGTCGAGCGCCTCGACTTCGACTCGGCGGAGAGGACCTGGCCGCTCGAGCCGGGAGACTACTTCCGGCCTCATAGTCGGCGATCTGCAGCGCTCTCAAGCGCTCAACGTCGCGCCCATCTCGGTTGTCATAACAACGCACGGGAGACACGGTAGGACACCCTGGGGCGCACACCCCCGACGCCGCGTTCTCGGGTGGCTTGACCCCCTGAGGCCCCCTAGGGGCGGGTGATCACTGGGCGGACAACGTCAGCCGTGCGCCACGGGCTCGAGAATCATCGGCAAGAGCTCCCGCCGCAACAGCTTCCCCGTCGAGGTGCGCGGCAGCTCCTCGGCGATCACGAGCACCTCCGGCCGCCGAAGCTTGCGAGCTGGCTGCAGTGAGCGTCGAGATCAGCGCGCGAGGTACTGCTGTCCTTGCGCAGCACCACTGCGGCACCCACGCGCTCGCCCCACTCCTCGTCGGGCATCCCGACGACGCCGGCATCGAGCACGTCGGGGTGAGAGAGGAGCGTCTGCTCGACTTCTTCGGGCGCGATGTTCTCGCCGCCGCGGACGATCATGTCGCCGCGACGGCCGACGAGGAACAGGTAGCCGTCCTCGTCGAGGTAGCCCAGATCGCCAGTGCTCAGCCAGCCCTCGTCGTCGATCGTCACCTTCGTCGTCCCAGCTTGCGCACCCCAGTACCCAGTCATCGCGCGGCCGGTCCGGACGAACACCTCACCGGCTTCGCGCGGAGCAGCCACGCCGCCCTCCTCGGTGCACACCCGCAGCTCGACGCCTGCTATCGGCTTGCCGACGGATGTGAGGCGACGCGCTCGCTCCTGCTCGCTCTCGCCGGGCCGGCGCTGATGGTCCTCCGGTCCCAACACCGTGCACGGGTGGACGTCGTCTCGCTCAATGCCATACGCACCCGGCGAACGTCGACGTGACCGGGAAACCGCATCCGCAGGGCCCGCTCGATGACCGTCGGACAGCGGCATCGAGCGCCGCGCCGTAGGCGACGGCGTGCGAGAGGAGACAGATCCGCCAGCTGCGCGTCATCGGCTCGCCATGATGCGGCTTGCGGAGCATCGTCGGCACGAGGAATGCGTGCGTCGGGACGGTGCTCGCCGGCGCGACGCAGCCAATCCGCGGCGTCGAACTGCTTCATCATCAAGATGCGCCGTCCCGCCGTAGATGGATACGAGCATCGGCTCGCCAGGCCGGCAACGTGGTAGAGCGGCACCGACAGTAGCGTCGCGCCGCGATCACCACCGTCCGCGACGTCGGCGCTCTCGAGCACGAAAGTGCTCAGCGCGCCGTGCGTCAGCTGCACGCCCTTCGGCAGCGAAGTCGTCCCGCTGGTGTACATCAGCACCGCGAGACCCCTCTCGTCGACATCGGCGGGAGAGGGGAAGATCGGCAGGCGATTGGCCCGCGCTTCAGCTCAGCGTACTCCTGGCCGAGCAGAACGACCCGTTGAACCGAAGCGGGCCGCGCATTCGCGAGCAGCTCCGCGTAGCGCTCGTCGGCGAAGATCACCTCGGCGCCGCTGTCCTGCGCGATGTGGCGTACTTCAACCTCGCTGGCGCGGTAGTTCATCGGGGTCACCGCCACTGCGCCGAGCGCGCTTGCAGCGAACAGGAGCTCGACCGAAGTGGCAGAGTTCACGCCGAAGATGCCGACGCGCGCGCCCGCCGTGACGCCGAGGCGCGTCAGCACGCCCGCCGCCGCGCCGGCGCCTTCGCGCAGCTCGCCGTACGTCAGCGACGTAACGCCGTCATCGAGAATCACCTGATCGGGAGCGATCGTCGCCGGCAGGTCGAGCAACACGGCGATGTTCACTACGACTCCTTCGTGTCGGGAGGTGACGGGATCGGCAGCGGCTCTGCGCGCTCGCCGCGGCCCTGCTCGCCGCTGCGAAGACGCGGAAGGACGTGCTCGGCGAGCAGCCGCAGTGAGCGCTCTGCCTCCTCCCACTCGACGGCCCGGCAGCCGTCCCCACAGGATCAGCTCGTCGAAGTCGTATCTGTCGCGCAGCCTGTTGATCTTCTCGACGACTTCGTCCGGCGTTCCGATCACGTAACGCTCGATCGGAAGATCCTCGACGGTTTGGAACCCGGTGAGCTCGCGCTCGTGCTCGAGGTGGCCGGAGGCCTTGAACCAGCTGCTGTATCCGTTTTCGTGGTAGAGCAGCGACTCTCCGATCGCCTTCATCGCCGCCGCAGGGCTTTCTGCGACGTGGACGATTCGAATCGTCGCGAGCCGCAGCTTCTTGGGATCGCGCCCGGCCTCTTCGGCCGCCTCCACGAAACCACTCGACCTGCTCGCGGCCGCGGCTGATGATGAATCCGTCCGCGACTCCTTCGTCTTCCGCACGGCGACCTCCGCGCGGGCTCCCATCCAGATCGGCGGTCCCGGCCGTTGTACCGGTTGCGGTCGCACGGTCAGCTCGTGTGCAGTGAAGTGGCGGCCATCGTGGTTGATCACCGGTTCCGACCAGGCCCGGCGGATCAGATCGATGCTCTCCGTCATCCGCGAGACGCGATCGGACAGCGGAACGCCAAAGGTGTCGAACTCCTGCTCGCGGTAGCCGGCGCCGACTCCCAGCTCGAAGCGACCGTTCGAGATCACGTCGACGGCGCAAGCATCCTCGGCGATTCGCAGTGGGTGATGCAGCGGCAGGACGATGATGTTGGTTCCGATCCGCACGCGCTTGGTGCGGGCTGCGATCGCCGCCGCGACAGCGAGAGGCGACGGGCAGTACCCGTCGTCGGCGAAGTGGTGCTCGGAGAGCCAGACAGAGTCGAACCCGAGCTCGTCGATCTGCTCGATCAGATCGAGAGCGCGCGCATAGAGCGTCTCCCACGGTTCGCGCCACTGACTGGGGTTCCGCAGTCCGAATGTCACACCGATCCGCATCACCGCTCAGCCCACCACTTCCGTCGTCGCCGAGCTCCTGGATCTGCGTTAATCGCTCAGGCTCAGCAGCTCTCGTAGGACGTAATCGTTGTGCTGCCCGTACGTCGGCGCGGGTTTGCGGATCGCTCCCGGAGTGCCACTGAGCTTCCACGCTATGCCGCCGATGATGTCGCCGCCTGTCACCGGGTGCTCTAGATCGACGTGGAAGGAGCGCTCCGAAAATGCGGATGGAAGTAGCGCTCGCCTACGTGAAGGCTGGGGCCGGCGGGCACTCGACTCGGCCTGGAGCGCCTCGGCTGCCTCCTGCGCCTGAGCGGCCGCTCGTCCACTCTGCGACGTGGCGTGTCCACTCGCTCGGCGTTCGCGACACGCCGATAGCCGTCGGCCGTCCACGCTTCGCTGGGTCCATCGCGGATTGCCGATCGCGCGGCAGAAGCCCTGCCAACTCGCCTCCGAATCGACCGAGATCGCGACCCACGTGTCCGGCTCGTTGCACGGGTAGTTCCCGTGCGGCGATGCTCCCGGGTTGCGGTTGCCCTGTGTGGTGCGCACGACCGCGTTGATCGCGGAGTCGACGATCGCCTCGCCGAGCATGCCGACCGTCGCCTCCCACTGCGAGAGATCGATGTACTGACCGCGCCCTGTCCGTTTGCGGTGCCAGAGGGCAGCAAGGACGTGCGATCGCGCCGTGGATCGCGCCGACCATGTCCGGATAGAAGCCCTGCGAGCCGAGCACGCGCTCGCCCGGGTAGCCGACCATGCTGTCGAAGACTGGGGAGGGCGCTGATCGACGGCCCATACGTGCGGATCGTGTGCAGCGGTCCGGTCTGGCCGGCCGCCGACATCGCGAGCATGACGATGTCCGGCGCGGACGGCGCGGAGGTCGGGGTAGTCGAGGCCGCGCTCGCGCGAGCACGCCGGGCGAGATAGTTTTCGACGACGACGTCGCTCACCGGCGACGAGGCTGCTTGATCAGCGCCAGCGCCCTCGGGGCGGTGCGAAGTCGACGGCGAGGCTGAGCTTGTTGCGGTTGAGGTCGTGGAAGACCGGGGTCGCGCTCGATGTCGCGCGTGACGTTGCTGGGGCTGGTGCGCAGCTCGTCGAGGCGGCCCCATGCTCTCGATCTTGATCACCTCGGCGCCCATGTCGGCGAGCGCTGCGGGTCGCGATCGGCGCGGCGTAGACCCAGCCGAAGTCGACGATCCGGATTCCCTCCAGTGGCAGGACGGTTGCGCTCGTCACCTCGTTCGCGGCGGGGTGCTCGCGGTTGGTCGTCTCCTGGACGTTCATGGCGATCTCAGATGATCCGGTTCCGGCGCATCGCGCTCAGCTCGTGCGCCTGCACGCCCAAACGCTCGCACCAGACCTCGTCGTTGTGCTGTCCCAGCAGC
Source organism: uncultured Solirubrobacteraceae bacterium (assembly GCA_963812575.1). GTDB lineage: Bacteria > Actinomycetota > Thermoleophilia > Solirubrobacterales > Solirubrobacteraceae > Palsa-744. The sequence continues at coordinate 129,778 of CAWEVS010000001.1, forward strand.
GGAGCGGGC
>CAWEVS010000002.1:0-719940 GCA_963812575.1 uncultured Solirubrobacteraceae bacterium
CCGGTGACCTCCTGCTTGCAAAGCAGGCGCTCTCCCAGCTGAGCTATGGCCCCTGGGCCTCCAAATATAGGCAGTCAGCCGACGCCTGCGCAATCGGGCGCTGCTGCGCGTTGCGCTACTTGTCGAAGTCGAAATCGCGCGGCGGGCGCTGCTCGAACCAGAGGCGGTCCTGCTCGGGCGTGTCGCGCAGGAACTCGGGCGTCTCCTCGAGCACGTCCTCGTCGGGCTCGTCAACGAGCGCCGGCTGCTCGGCGCCGTCGCTCGGCATCTCCCATTCGAGCGAGTCCTCGTCAGCCGGCTCGGCTCGGTGATCGCCGGGGGGAGCCTCCGTATCGGGCGCGTCGAGCACTGAACGCATGTCGAGCTCCTCCGTCTCACCGCCGTGGATTGCGCCGGCTGCCGCCGGCTCATCGAGTGTCGCTTCGTTCACGTTCGCGGGCACGCCGGCGACCGCGACCTCCTGCTCCGACATCTCGTCCGATGGCAGATCGCCGTGCGGCTCGCCGTCGGCGAGCCCGTCTGGCTCTCGCGGAACGGGGTCGAGCGCCTCGTGCTGCTCGCGCGCGACCTCGCCCGGATCGGCGCCGCGCCGGCGCTTCAGTTCCAGATGCTCACGAATGGCGTCGTCGAGCAAACCCATGCGCCTCCAAACCATACCCGGACGGAGGCCCGGCGTATCGCGACGCCTCTCGGCGGCTACACTTCGGCTGTTCGCGCGGGCGCCGCGCGCGCCTCGGGGCTATAGCTCAGTTGGGAGAGCGCCTGGATCGCACCCAGGAGGTCGGGGGTTCGAGTCCCCCTAGCTCCATCGGAGAATTGCCTGCAGTAGGGGGCCTCGTCGTCCGCGAGTCCTTATGGACGAATGCGGATGATCGTCTTCCCGTTGCGTCGCTCGGTCGGGTTGAGGGCGGCGACGGCATCGTCGAGGGTCGCGACGTTGCCGATGTTGGTCCGCAGTCGTCCGTCCCGCACCCGCTGGACGATCTCGCTCAGTTGGGCACGATCGGACTCGACGACGAAGTCGACTGCCAGGCCGTCGGCGGGCCGCGCCTCGGGCGGCCCGACGACGGTCACCAGGGTTCCTCCGGCCCGGATCAGGCTTGCGGACCGCTTCTGGATGTCTCCGCCGATGACGTCGAAGACCAGGTCGACGCCGCCGACGTCTTCCAGGGCGTCGTTGTCGAGGTCGACGAACTCCTGCGCGCCGAAGTCGAGCGCCTTCTGGCGGTCGGCGGCGCGCCCGGTGCCGATGACGTAGGCGCCGGCCTCACGTGCGAGTTGCGTCACCATCGTCCCGACTGCGCCGGCCGCGCCGTGCGCGAGGACGCTCTGCCCCGCCCGAAGGTGGCCGTGGTCAAACAGTCCCTGCCACGCGGTCAGGCCCGAGATCGGCAGGCTCGCGCCCACGGTGAAGTCGACGTCGCCCGGCAGCGGCGCGAGGTTGCGTGCCTCGATCGCGACATACTCCGCCAGGGTGCCGTCGCGATGCCAGTCCGCGAGGCCGAACACCCGCTGTCCCACCGACACCCCCGTCGTGCCGTAGCCGAGGGCGGTGACCACTCCGGCCAGCTCGTGCCCAGGGATCGACGGTGTTCGGTCACGGTCGCGGCGATCGGTCCAGGTCGAGGGCCACGCCATCTCAGTCGGGACGAATCCCGACGCATGAATCTGAACGATGACGTCGTTGATCGCTGCCGGCGGCTCGGGCCGCTCCACCAGCGTCATCCCGGCCGTTCCCGCAGCCTCGTCCGTCACCACAATCGCCTTCATCCGGCACCTCCCGGTGTCGAGTTCTCGCGTGTAGAGCAGACGCGGCAACGATACCCAGTAGCTGAACGCCTTGAGGAGATGTCAGACGATCGCCTTGCTGCCCGTGCTGCTGACTACGCGATCTGAACTAGCGGCCCGCTCAACAGCGCGTGGTTTGCGCGCCGAGCAGTTTCGCCCATCTCGAGGATCACGTCCCCCCACTCGACGTTCGGGCGGACCGCGCCGCGACGAAGATCGGCGCGGTACTAGGTCGGTAGACCGAGCGTGGGATCGCCTTCGCGCAGTTCCGCCGCCGGGACCTTGTCGATCTTCGCTGCCAATTCTGCGATCCAGGCGATCTGCTGCGCTGCGAGGCGGGCGTCGAGCTTGCCGAGATCTCCATTCGGCGCGATCGTCAGCAGGTACTCCGGTCCCGCGATCGCGCCGATCTGCGGCACGCCGGCCGACTGGAACGCACCGCCGACACCGAACTGCACGGGCGGGCGCAGCAGCGCCGTCCGCGGCAGGCCCTGCGCAATGACGGTTTCGCGTGTCAGTTCTGAACATCCGGCCCTGCGTTGTCCAAACCGCGAACATCTCGGGCTCGCCGGTCGGTTGGTAGCCGTTCTCCACCGTATCGACCCACTCGCTGCAACCGAGATGCTCGATCGTGAGAGCTGCGGCAGCCCGCGATACGAGGTCGGGGTGCGCTTCTATCCATCCCTGCGTTTGCGGAAGGTCGGCGACCATGTGGCCAGGCCACGCCGCGAACACCAACGTTCTCTTCAGGCGTTCTGCCGCGGGCCGCGATGCGAAATAGCGGGCGAGCTGGACGAAGGCGACGCCGGCGTTCTCCTCGACGAAGCCCTGCCCGTCGGTGTGCGTGTTGAAGATGATCGTCTCTTCGCTTTCACCCGGCAAGACGCCGGTGATCGCGTGCGTCGGCGAGGTTTCAACGCTGGCCGTGAGCGTCAGCCTCGCCGTCGGCCTGCTCGCCGACTGTTCGCGCAGTTCGCGCCCCGTATCACGGTCGACGTACAGTGCCGGAAGTGGCTCGAAACCGTGAGTGAACGGGAGATAGCCGCCCTTCAGGCGCGTCGTAGGAACAGTCCAAGATGAAGACGACGCCAGCCGCTGCTCGCCCGCCGACTGGCCTCGCGCGCCGCCGCGACCCACGCCAAGCATCCGAAACTGGCGGCCTCGCTCGGCACGCTGGCCGACGCCGTCGAGGACACCGAGCGGATGATGTTCCGCCGCCGCGGCGCGCGGGCCTCGCTGGTTGCATCGGTCTATCTGTGGTGCGACGTTTTCGTGCTCTTCAGTGCCTTCGTCGCCGTTCACGCAGATCCGGTGCCGACCTTCGGCGTCGTCGTGATGGCGTACATCATCGGCGCGCTGGGAGGATCGCTTCCCCTGCCGGCCGGCGTCGGAGCCGTCGGCGGCATCGCTGGCATGCTGATCCTCTACGGCGTAGATCACAACGCAGCGGTCGCCTCGGTCGTCATCTACCAGGCGATCGGTCTGCTGGTGCCCGTGACCGGAGCGGCAATCGCCTATCTGCTGCTGCGCCGTGAGCTCGCCGCGGTCGAACGGACCGCCGGCGCCACTGCCGCTCCATCGTCTGCAGCATCTGCGGGTAGACGATCAGGTGCCGGAACGGCTTGATCGCTGTCATGTAGGCGTCGCCGAGCAGGCCGTTCGGCCTCACGTAGACGGCCATCTGGCCGCGGAACACGCCGTCGCCCGCGTCGACCCAGCCGAGATGGAGGACTCCATGCACCGTCTGGTTGGCGATCTCGGCTGCGAACTCATTGCCGGTCAGATAAAGCGAAGTGAACGGCAGGCTCTCGAATGCCGGCCCGGGCGCCGCCCGCAGGTCGTCGGGCAAACGCTCGTGCACCGATTTCACCCTCGACCCCAGCCCCGAGCCCGCGTCATCCAGCCCGAGCAGGTCGCCGAGCCTCCGGCGCAGGGTCCACAGCGCCTGCGCCGCGCGCGAGGAGCTCCGCTGTGGATCACCCGAGACAAAGCTCTCAACGAGTAGCGGGAACTCGTCGGCGCGACCGGGCGTCGGCAGCGCCCAGACATCCTCGAGCCGGAAGTCGGGCACGATCGCGTGGATCCGCCACGGCTGCGAGACGTGCGCTGTATCGCTGTATCCGGCAGCCTCGCCTGTGCCTCGAACACGTGACGCTCGCCGCTACCGGACTCGTGCCGCCGCGCGCACCAGAGCGAGCGCAACCTGACGGTGGATCAGCGATACCGGTGGCCAGACGAACGCTGCAAGCCGCCGGTCGTAGCGGATGAACGAAGCGAAGGACAGCTCGCCTCGATCGATCTGCATGAGCACGTGGCCCGTCAAGAACCACGACGAAGCCTCGATCCGTACCCATGTCTCACCACGATCGGCGATCCTCCAGCCGAGCAGGCGATCCGGCGAAGCTCGTAGCTCGAGTCGCAGACCGAGGAACACCCGCTGGACGAATGGAGTGAGAAGCAAGAGACCACGCGGCACGTACTTCAACGTCGCGCGGATCAACTGCTCGGGTGACCCGGCTGGTACCTCGTCGAGAGTTGTAGTGACGATATCGGCGTAGTCGGCGTCCGCGAGCGCACCGAGAGAGCGGATCGCGTCGGGCACCTCGCGAGACCAGCGCACGGTCGACGCAGCTGCGCGCGCGTCGCGCGACGGAGAGGAGAGGCCGGAGTGCTGGGGGAAGCCGTCGACATCGGTCTGCCGCCAGGAACGCTACCATACATGCGTGTATGTATGTGCAGCCGCCGGCCCGCGTAGCGCGAAACGCAGATGAGCACCGTCAGGGCACCGAAACCGCCTGCGCCGCTGCGTCCTACGCAAGCTGAGCGGCGCGCGCGCTCGCGCAGCGCGCTGCTCGAATCCGCCGCGCGCGGCCTTTCGCGCTACGGCTACGCAAACCTCGTGCTCGAGGAGGTCGCGCGCGAGGCCGGTTACACGCGCGGCGCGCTCTACCACCAGTTCAGCGACAAGGAGGACCTCGCGCTCGCCGTGCTCGAGTGGGTCCACGAGAACTGGCTGCACGTGGTCGGCGAGCCCGCCTCACGGCAGGCCGACCCGGTTGCCGAGCTGCTTGCGCTGGCGCGCGGCCACGCCGTCTTCTGCCGCCGCGACATCGCCCGCGTCGTGATGGCTCTGCGGATGGAGTTCGGCGGTCGGGACCATCCGGTCGGGCGCGAGACCGAGCGGATCTGGCAGACCGGTGTCACGCGCTGCGCGCGACTCATCAGAGCCGGACGCAAGGCCGGCTCAATCCCACCCGGCGCGCCTGCGCGGACGGTCGCGCTGGCACTGCTGGGCGCGATGGAAGGCGCCGTGATCGCGCTGGCCGGTCACCGCCCCGACGACGCGCAGCTCGCGGTCGACGCCGTCGCAGGCGTGCTGCGAATCGGCAGCGATCGGCCTATCGCGCATACCGAGCTGCCGCAAGATGGGCAGCGCGAGCGTCCAACATAGGAACTTCTCCCGATGTGCCCATGCCGGCGAGAACCTACGGTTGGCCGCACGTGTTGCTCTACAACTCACAGGTCTCGGGCAACTGCTACAAGGTCCGGCTCCTGCTTGCCCAGCTCGAGCTGAGCTGTGAGCTGGAGGAGGTCGACGTCGTCGAGCGTGCCGCCAAGGCCGCACTGGAGAACCTGCTCGACTATTCCGATCGAGCCGATCTGCTCGAGCATCTCAATCCGGCACTGCGCATTCCCACGTTGGTGCTCGACGACGGCCGTCCGATCGCCGAGTCAAACGCGATCCTCTGCTATCTCGCCGATCGAACGCCCCTGCTTCCCGACGATCGCTTCGAGCACGCCAGCGTTATGCAGTGGCTGTTCTTCGAGCAGTTCAGCCACGCCCCTTACATCGCCGGCGCGCGATTCCTCCTCGCCTATGCGCGCAAACCGATTCCGTCCTTCCTGATCGACGAGCGACAGAAGCTCGGCTATGCCGCGCTCGCGGCGATGGAGCAGGCACCTCACGCGTCCGCTCGTTCCTCGCCGCCGAGCGTTACACGATCGCCGATATCGCGCTGTACTCCTACACGCACGTCGCGCACGAGGGCGGCTTCGATCTCGCCGGCTTTCCTGCAGTCCGAGCATGGCTCGGTCGCGTTGCCGCACAACCCGGCCACGTGCCGATCACTGCCTGACCGCGCCGCACCGCGTGCGAATCCCCAGCGCGGCCTGCGCGATCGGCGCCGGCGGCGTACTGAGGAGCGAGCGGCCCTATCTCGCCGACGGCACCGCGTCGCGCGCTTCTGCGACCTGGCGCACGATGCCCGCCGCACCCGCATGCACAGCGCTCTGCTCCGCACGCTCGAGCATCGGCCCGATGCGAGCCTCGTCAGCCGGCCGGCCGCGCTCGGCGAGCGCGCGCGCCCAGCTGAGCTGAGTGTGTGAGATCAGCAGCGGCGCACCGAGTCGCTCCTCGATCTCGAGCGCGCCCGGCAAAGTGCTGCTCAGCCTGGTCGTGGCGCCCGAGCGTCGCTGCCAGCCCGCCGAGTGCCGCGTCGATCGATCCATACGTCAGGCCGGCCTGCGTCGCGAACAGGCCCGAGAAGGGCGCCAGCAGGTCGTACAGCTCCTCGGCACGATCTACGAGCCGCAGCCGCGAACAGACCTGCGCCCAGGCGAATATCGCCGGTAGCCACGACTGGTCCATCGCGACGCCTCGAAACTCCTCGACGAGCGCCAGCTCGCGTGCCTGATCCGGGCGATCTCCTTCGATCAGCGCTTGAGCTGTGCCGGCGCGCCAGCCCGAGTGACTGTCTGGCCTGGCCTGCAGCCGCAGGGCCTCCTCGACGTGCTCCCCGCCCCTGCCCGCGAGGAGGTCGATGTGAAATCGGTGCGCCAGGAAGGTCATCACGGCACCGGGCTCGCCGGCACCGGTTCCGAGGTCGCGAGCCTCGACGGCTCGCTCGTACGACGCCTGCAGATCGCCGTCGAGCAACGCCAGGCCGAACTCCAGCAGCAGGAGCATGTAGGCCAGCGACGGCTGTGGCACGGCGGCCGCCACCGATCTCATCGTCTCCAGGCCCGACTCGATGCGAGAGCGATCGCCGGTCTCGAGCCCGATCATCGCACTCCTCGTGGCGGCCCAGAAGCTCAGTCGCGGGTCATCCACGCGCGGCGCCAGCTCGAGCAGCTCCTCGGCGAGCAGCTGGCGCTCGGGCAGCGTCGCCGGTACCCAGATCGTCCAGATCGTGCTGATCAGCGTGTGCGCGAGCGCTGCCGGGTCGCCCGCCGCGCGGGCGAGCGCGACCGCCTCCGCGGCAAGTGCCCGGCACCGCTCCGGCTCGACCGCAGTGGTGCAGCTCGCCGGCCAGCAGCAGCGAGCACCTGCGCTCGCCGCGGATCGTCCCGCGCAAGTGCCTGCTCGGCGGTCTCGAGCGCGTGCACACGCTCGGCATCGAGCGCACCGAACCTCGTCCAGCCGCGGCCGTTCGCGAGCACCGCGCGGCACAGCCGGTCGCTGTCGCCGATCGTCTCGGCGAGCGCAGCCGCCTCCAGCAGCGTCTCGCGGGCCGCCGCATCGCCAATCTGGCGCTGCGCCTCTCCGAGTCCGATCAACAGCTCGCATCGTTCGGCGCGGTCGCCGCCTTGGCGCCTGCTCCTGAAGCTCCAGCGCCTGGCGATACCAGCGCGCGGCCTCATCGGGCGCGAGCTGCTGCAGGGCCCACTCGCCGGCTCGTCCGGCATAGTGCGCGGCCTTCGCCGCGTCGCTGCCGCCAACCGCCGCTGCCCAATGGCCGGCGAGCTCGCCCAGCCGCTCGCCGGGCTGATCGCCGCACTGCTCCTCGAGCGCTTGCGCGATCTGGCGGTGCAGCAGCGCGCGACGGGTGCGTCCGAGGTCGGCGCACAAGGTGTGCTCGACGAGCGCGTGCGTGAATGTGAAGCGGCCGGCCTGCTCCGAGCTCTCCTGCAGCAGCGACGCAGCTACGGCGTCGTCGAGCAGATCGAGCAGCTGCGTCTCGGGCAGGTCGACCGCTCGCGTGAGCAGGCTCAGATCGAAGTCGCGGCCGATCACGGCGGCGACGCTGAGCGCCAGTCGCGCGTTCGGGCCGAGGCGATCGACACGCCGCCCGGTCACCTCGCGCACGCTCTGAGGCAGGCCCAGCTCGGCGACGTCGCCGACCACCCGCCAGTGCTCGCCCTGCTCGTGCACGATCGCGCCGGACTCGATCAGGTGGCGGATCAGCTCGCCCGCGAAGAACGGGTTGCCGGCCGTCTCGCGCGTGATCTCGCCGGCGAGCTCGCGACCCTTCTGATCGAGCTCGTGCCCGGCCAGCGCCTCGATCAGGGCCAGCACATCAGCTGACTCGAGGCCGGTGAGCTTGATCCGATCACCGCCGTGATCGCGGTGAAGATCGGCGAGCAGCGCCGTCAGCGGATGGTCTCGCGAGAGATCGGATTCACGGTAGACGGCAACGATCATCACGCGCATCGGCCCGCTCGCCGCGAGCACGTGGCGAAGCAGCGACAGCGTCTGCTGATCGGCCCACTGCAGATCGTCGAGGATCAGCAGCACCGGCTCGTCCTCACCTGCGTCCTCGAGCAGGCTCGCGGCGGCGGCGTAGAGCAGATAGCGCTCGGTCTCGGGGTCACCCTGCCGCGCGACGGGAAGATCCGCCAGGCGCTCGCCCAGGCCCGGCACGAGGCGCGCGAGATTGCCGCCGTGATGCTCGACGTGCCCTTCGAGGATCGGCTTCGGCGCCTCTCTGACGAGGTGAGCGAGCGCCTGCGAGAACGGCTGAAAGGGAACGCCGAGATCCTCGTCGCAGCGGCCGTACAGCACCGTTGCGCCCTCGCCGCGCGCTTGCAGCGCCAGGTTGCTCGCCAGCCGAGTCTTGCCGACTCCGGCCTCGCCGCTGATCAGCGCCAGGCGCAGCGACCCATCGCGTGCCTGCGCCCAGAGCTCGTCGAGCTGTGCCCGCTCCTGCTCGCGCCCGACGTAGCCGCCGGCCGGCAGCTCACGCAGGCGCTCGGGCAGCGCGATTCCGGTCGCCAGCAGCGGAGCCCAGCGCAGTTCGTAGGCGTAGACCGGCTCGGATATGCCCTTCAGCTCGAGGCCGCCGACCGAGACGAAGCTGAGCCCGTCGCGAGCGCCCGCTATCTGGCGCACGACGGCGCTCAAGACGATCTGCCCGCCCTCGGCGGCCGCGCACAAGCGCGGCGGACTCGACGACGGGCTCGCCGAAGTAGTCGCCGTCCTCGCTCGTCGCCTCGCCGAGGCTGACGCCGATCCGCACGCCGAGTTGCTGCTCGGCGCGACGGTTGCGCCCCTCGACCGACTGCTGCATGTCGACCGCGCACTCCAGCGACTTGGAGGCGCTCTGAAAGACGACCATCAGCCCGTCGCCGAGATTCTTCACCTCGCGCCCGCCCGTCCGGTCGAGCGCTTCGCGCAGCAGGCCGAAGTGTTCCTGGCGCAGCCGCTCGGCCGCTTCCGGTCCTACCCGGCCGGCCATCGCCGTCGAGCCGACCAGGTCGGTCATCAGCACCGACACCGTTTCAGTGACGGCGAGGCTCACAGGATCGCCCGTTCAGCGTTCACGCGATCCTCGGCCTAGGAGTAGAAGTAGGGATCGAGCACTCGCACGCGTGTGATCCGATCGATCGGCAGCCGGTTGCGCGAGGCGCTCTTGCGGATCGCCTCGGGAGTGGGCGCGTCGTAGAGGCAGAAGCTGTAGCTCTTGTCCTCGCTGACGAACGAGCTCAGCCAGGTGACGCCCTCGTCGGCGTTCTGCTCGACGACCCGGCGGCAGACCTCGACTCCCGCCTCGGCCCGAGGAATGTGCAATCCGTCGGGGAAGCTGCGTTGCACCATGTATCGAGGCATCTCGGTCCTTCCGCTCGCTTCGGCTTTTCGCCGTGGCACGAACGTAGGAGTCCTGCGGCCCGTTTGCATCGGAAGAACGCCCTATCTTGGCCGCCGCACCTACCTATCTTGAGTAGCGGCCTCTGGTACCTTCGTCTGAGGGGGTAGCTTTGACGCTGGCCGACTTCAGAGCAGGGCCGACGGCGCTTCGTGAGCGCTCTGAGCAGTCGAGCGCCCTGGCAGAGATGCTCGCCGAGGTCGGCTCCAGCGGTGAAGGCCGGCTGGCGCTGGTATGCGGCGAGGCCGGCATCGGCAAGACGGCGCTCCTGCGACGGTTCTGCGAGGACGCCGCCGGCTCCGCGCACGTGCTCTGGGGCAAGTGCGACGAGCTCTACACACCGCGGCCGCTGGGCCCGCTGTTCGAGATCGCCGGTCGCAGCGGGCCGCTCGCCGAGCTGCTCCAGGGCGAAGCCACGCCGTATGAGGTGAGCGCTCTCCTGAGCGAGCGGCTCCTCGCCGAGGAGCTCACGATCGTCGTGCTCGAGGACATGCACCTGGCCGACGAGGCGACGCTCGACGTGCTGCGGCTGCTCGGCAGCCGCGCAGCGAGCGTGCCGGCGCTCATCGTCGCGACCTATCGAGACGATGCGCTGGATCGTTGGCACCCGCTGCGGCTCGTGCTCGGCGAGATCGCCGGCGGCGCGCCTCCTGTGCGCATCAGGTTGCAGCGTCTCTCGCCCGAGGCCGTCGCCGAGATGGCCGCCGAGCAGCGGATGCTGAGCGAGGAGCTGTACCTGAAGACCGCCGGCAATCCGTTCTTCGTCGCGGAGGCGCTGGCGTCCGGTGAGACAGAGATTCCCGACACGGTCCGCGACGCCGTTCTCGGCCGCGCCGCCCGGCTGAGCGTCGGCGCGCGTCGGCTGCTCGATGCACTCGCGGTCGCCGGCCATCGCAGCGAGCTGGCGCTGCTGAGAGGACTCGCGCAGCAGGACGTCGATTCGCTCGAGGAGGCGGTTGCCTCGGGGATGGTCCTCGAAGAGCGCGGAGCGATCGCATTTCGCCACGAGCTCGTGCGGCTGGCGATCGAGGAGTCGATTCCCGCGCACGAGCGCGAGTCGCTGCACCGTCGCGCGCTCGAGCTTCTCTCACACTCCGAGGACGGCGTCGCCGATCCCGCGCGTCTCGCGCATCACGCCGAGGCACTCGGCGACGGCGCACTGGTGCTCGAGTTCGCGCCGCGCGCTGCGGCACAGGCATCGCGGCTGGGAGCGCACCGGGAGGCGGCCGTCCACTACCGCCATGCGCTGCGCTTCGCCGAGCTCGTTCCGCTCGAGGCTCGCGCGAGACTGTGCGCAGGCTGCGCGCGGGAGTCGTTTCTGATCGTCCAGTTCGAGCAGGCGGTTGCGGCGCAACGCGAAGCGATCGACTGCTACGAGCAGTTGGGAGATCGCCGCGAGCTGGGCGCCGCTCTGAGCTTTCTCGCGCATCTGCTGTGGAACACCGGAGGCGGGCTGGCCGAGGCGCTGGTCGTCGTCGAGCGAGCGCTCGCGCTGCTCGAGGACTCTCCCGATCCGCTGCTGATCGACGCCTTCTGCGAGTCCGCGCGACTGCAACTCGCCTCAGAGGATCCCGTCGCCGCGTCGAGCATGGCCGCGCGCGCACAGAGCCTCGCCGAGGAGCTCGGCGACACGCCGAGCCAGATCGTCGCGCTTCAGACGGTCGGCTGGGTCGAGTTCTTCATCGGTGCGCCGGGCGGCCTCGCGAAGCTGGTCGAGTCGCTGGAGATCTCGGCGCGGTCGGGCAACGACTGGATGGCCGTTGCGACCTGCGTGATCATCGTGCGCACCGCCTGTCGTCGGCGCGAATACGCGGTCGGCGAGAAGTACATCGACATCGGCCTCGAGCTCTGCAGTGTCGGCGACTACGACATCTACCGCTACTACCTGCTGAGCTGGCGTTCGAAGGTGCTGCTCGCGCAAGGCCGTTGGTCGGAGGCCGCGCAGGCAGCTCACATCTGCTTGGCCGACCCGTGCCCGTTTGCGCGGATACACGCGCTCGTCGCGCTCGGGCTGGTGCGTGCCAGGCGCGGCGACCCGGACGTCTGGGCGCCGCTCGACGAGGCGCTCGAGCTGGCCGAGCCGCGCCGTGAGCTGCAGTGGATCGCACCGGTTGCGATCGCCAGGGCCGAGGCGGCATGGCTCGAAGGACGGATGGCGGACGCGATCGCAGAAACCGAGATCGCCGGCCAGCCGCCGAGCGCCGGGACGTGGTGGTCCGCCGGCTTGGCGTACTGGCGCTGGCGTGCCGGCCGGGACGAGCCGGCGCGGAGGACGGCGAGGAGCAGTACCGGCTCCAGATGGCCGGCGACTGGGCTCTCGCGAGCGAGCGCTGGCAGGCGGCCGGGTGCACCTACGAGGCAGCATTTGCGCTGCTCGACGGTGATGAGCCGGCGTTGCAGCGGGCGCTCGCCGAGATGCGCAGATTGGGCGCCGGACCGGCGGCGAAGGTGTTCGCCGCGCGCTTGCGCGAGATCGGTGCGCGCGGGGTGCCGCGCGGGCCACGTCCGAGCACGCGCGAGAACGCCTCCGGCCTCACCACGCGCGAGCTGGAGGTGCTGCAGCTACTGGCAGACGGCCAGCGCAACGCGCAGATCGCCGGGCACCTGGTCGTCTCCGAGAAGACCGTCGCGCACCACGTCTCTGCGATCTTGAGAAAGCTCGACGTGCACAGTCGTGGTGAGGCGAGCGCCGAGGCGATTCGCATCGGCCTGCTCACGCCAAGATAGGTAGCGCTCGCTGCCAACATAGGAACTCCTCCCGATGCGCGCGCCTGCGCTCGCGCATATGTTCGCCGGCATGCCGACTCTCCGTCTGCATCGAACGAACGCAGATGCCAGGACCGGCGCCACACTCGAGCTGGGGCCGGAGGCCGCTGTCGTGGACGCCACCGCGAGCGCCCGGCGGCACGTGTCCACTCCCCGCGCCGTTCTGGCGGTCGCCGTGCTGGGCTGCTTCATGGCGTTCGTCGACGCGACGATCGTCAACATCGCGGTGCCGAGCATCGCGCGGCACTTCTCTGCGAGGGGCCTGTCGAGCGTCTCGTGGGTGCTGAACGCTTACAACATCGTCTTCGCGGCCTTTCTCGTCGGCGGCGGTCAGCTCGCCGATCTGCTCGGCCGCCGGCGTGTGTTCTCGGTGCCCTGTTGCTGTTCACGCTCGCCTCGGCGCTGTGCGCGGTCGTCCTCCTCGCTGACGATGTTGATCGCCGCGCGCGCGGTCCAGGCCGCCGGCGCGGCCGCGCTCGTGCCGAGCTCGCTGGCGATCGTGCTCGAGGCGCACGATGCCCGCCGGCGCATGCACGCGGTCGCGCTGTGGTCGGCAGTCGCCGCGCTCGCCGCGGGCATCGGCCCGCCGCTCGGCGGCCTGCTGATCACGGCCTCGAGCTGGCGCCTGGTGTTCCTCGTCAACATCCCCGTAGGACTCGTCGCGTTCCTGCTGGCCGGACGCGTGCTGGTCGAGAGCCGCGCACCCGGACGCCGGCGCGATGCCCGACCTGCGCGGCGGCGCCGTGCTCGCGCTGGCGATCGCATCGCTCGTGCTGGCCGTCGTGAAGGGGCAGGAATGGGGCTGGAGCAACGGGCGCGTGCTGGGAGCGTTCGCGGCAGCGCTGCTGCTGGCCGTCTACTTCGTGATCCGCTCGAGCCGCCAGCGCACGCCGGTCGTCGACCTGTCGATGTTCCGGATTCGCGCGTTCGCGCTGTCCAACGGCGCGACGGCCGTGATGGCCAGCGGCTTCTACGCGTACACGCTCTGCAACGTGCTGTTCCTGACGATCGCCTGGCGCTACTCGATCCTCGACGCCGGCCTGGCGCTGACGCCGGGGCCGTTCGTGGCGATCGCCGTCGCCGGTCCGGCCAGCCGGCTGGTGGAGCGCGTCGGTCACCGCCGCGTCGTCGTGCCGGGCGCGCTCGTGTGGGCCGCAGGCATGGTCTACTTCGCCACGCAGCTCGGCACGCGACCCGACTTCCTCGGCGAGTGGCTGCCGGGCATGGTCGTGCTCGGGATCGGCGCGGGTCTGACGTTCCCGACCTTGAGCGGCGCCGCGGTCGGGCTCGGTTCCCGGCCCGCGATTCGCGGTCGCGACCTCGCTGAACTCGGTCGCTCGCCAGTTGGGAGCTGCGCTTGGAGTCGCGATCCTCACGGCGATCCTCGGCAACCCCGACCGCGCCGGAGCACTGCGCGCGTTCGAGCACGGCTGGCTGTTCGCAGGCGCGTGCTTCGTGGTCGGGTCGGTCTCATGTCTCGGTCTCGTCGTAACGCGCCCGAGCGCACGGGAAGGCCTAACCGACGAGGCACGAGAGAGTCTGGAGGAGTCTGCTCGGGCATTGGTCGAGGGCGAGATGCTCGACGATCGCAGCCTTCCTCGGCTGTCGGACTCGCATGGCGAGCAGGCCGTCATCGCAAAGCAGTCGGTCGCCGAGTTCCTCCTGAACGTGCCGGTGTTCGCGCCGCTCTCGGACACGATGCGGGCCGAGATCGCACAGCTCGCGAGCGCCGTCAGCCTGAAGCGAGACGAGTGGCTGTTCCGCGAACACGATCGCGCCGACAGCGTCTATGTCGTGCGTCTCGGGCAGCTCGAGGTGATCCGCGAGGGCGCCGAGCCCGAAACGGTCAACACGATCACTCGCGGCGCGGTGCTCGGAGAGCTCGCGCTGCTCGGTGACTCGAGCCGCAACGCCTCGGTGCGCGCGCTGCGGGACACCGAGCTGCTGCAGATCACGCGGCCGCACTTCGAGTCGCTGCTTCGCTCCGAACCGGAGCTCACGCTCAGCCTGGCGCGAGCGCTCGGAGCCCAGCTGAAGGGCAGCCGCGTGATCCCTCCGCGGCGCGGGCGGCCGGTGACGCTGGCGCTCTACTCGCTCGGCAACGACGTGCCGCTGATCGAGCTGGCAGACGAACTGAGCCGGATGCTGTGTAGCTGGGGACGCGTGGCGGTGCTGCACGCGGGTCAGCCGGACGCTCGCGCCGTCGCGCTCGAGGGGCAGCCCGGGCAGAGCATGACCCGGCACGAGGCGGCGGCCAGTTTCACTCCGCTGGTCGAGCGCTGCGAGCTCGAGCACGATCAGGTGATCCTGGTGTGCGGCGCATCCGAGCACGCGAGCGCGTGGGACGAGTTCTGCCTGGCGCGTGCCGATCGGGTGCTCGTCGCCGTCGACGCGGCCGCGCCGGAGCCGTCGGCGGCGCGCGCCCGAGAGTGCGCGAGCCTGCGCGGATGCGACCTGCTCGGCTACGGCGTCGAGCGCGGCTCGGCCTCGCTGACGAGCTGGATGGCGGAGCTGGCGCCTGCCAGCACGTTCGCGGTCAGAGCCGAGCGGCCATCGGCAGCGCGACATGGCGCGCGTCGCGCGACGACTCGCCGGGCGAGCGGTCGGCGTGGTGCTGAGCGGCGGCGGAGCGAGAGCGTTCGCGCACATCGGCGTGCTCGAGACGCTGCAGAGCGCCGGCGTCGTCGTCGACCGCGTGGGAGGCGTGAGCATGGGCGCCTTCATCGGCGGCCTGCTCGCGTGCGGGCACGGCAGCGACGCGATCGACGCCTACTGCTACGAGGAGTGGGTCCGTCGCAACCCGATGAACGACTACACGCTGCCGCGGAACTCGTTGATCAAGGGAGAGAAGGCGCGGGCGATGCTCGAACGCGTCTACGGCGACGTGCGGATCGAGGAGCTGGACCGCGCGTTCTACTCCGCGAGCGTCGATCTCAGGCGCAGCAGCCTGGTGATCGAGCGCGATGGCCCGCTCTTTCTGGCGGTCGGATCGAGCATGGCGATGCCTCTGATCGTTCCGCCTCAGCTACGCGCCGAACGTCTGTTGATCGACGGCTCTCTGCTCGACAACCTGCCGCTCGCGCCGATGACGTTCACCGGTGAGGGCCCGGTGCTGGCCGTCGACATCAAGGGCGGCATGACGCGCGGGCGGCCGGACAGCGCCGGCCCCGCCGAGAGCAACGATCGCAGCGCTCACGAACGGCGCGCGCGCCTGCCCTCGCTGACGGCGACGATGTATCGGATCGCGTTGCTGTCGAGCGCCAACACCGCCGAAGCCGCGCGCCTGCACGCCGACTTCACGGTCGAGGTGCGAGTGCCGACCGTCGGCCTGTTCGAGTTTCATCAGATCGACGAGGCGCGTGCCGCCGGTCGCCGGGCCGCCGCCGAGGCGCTCGAGGATCCGCCCGCATGGCTGCTGCCGGCGCGAGCAGGCTCGAGTCTCGCCGGCCGGCGCACGGTCCTACACGTATGAGCGCGCCGTCACTCGAGGTTCTCGAGGATCTCGGTCGCGCGCGAGTACTGCTCGGGTGGCACGACCAGGTAGATGTCGCCCTGCCCGCGGTCATCCAAAGGGTGATCGGCCACGCACGCCGCCTCGACTCCGAGCGCGCGCAGCTGATCGCGCCAGGCGACGGCAGTGAGCTGATCCTCGAACGTGCTGACGGTCTCCCAGCCGTCGAAGCGCGGATCGCCGATCGCGACGAGCGGTTCCTTCGCCGCGCCTCTTCGCATGCGAAACGGTCGCATCGACGTGAGCGTAGTCGGGCGGGTCGACCGGGCGCGCCGCTGTGGGCCCGGGCGCTCTCCTAGCGGAAGCTCGGATACGTCCAGATCGGCAGCGTCGCCGTAACCGTCTGCGGAGTCTCGTCTGCGCAGGTGGCGGTCAGCACCAGATAGACCTTCGCCTTGTAGTCCGGGTGGTTCATCAGGTAGCCGCGGATCGCACGACGCACGCCGGCGGGAATCGCGAGCGCCAGAGCGCCGCTGCCGCCGCCGGGCATCGTCACGGTGCTCGAGCGGAGCGCCAGCGGGTGCACGCGCCCGGGCAGCTTCACGCTTGCGGCAGCGGCGACCTTGCAGGCGCCGCTGCGGCAGGCAACTCGAACCGCAAGCGCACGACTGTTGATCAGCGGCTTCGGAGCTCGGCTGAGCAGTTCGAACGGCAGCGGCGCGGGGGAGGCCGGCGGCGCGGCGAGCTGCGGCGCAGCCGCGGTGCTCTGCGGCTGCGCTGTTGACCGAGACCACCGGCGTGCTCGCCGGTTCTTCCTTGGCGACGAGCGGGTTCTTCTTTGGCGGGCAGCTTCTTCTTTGTGAGGGGCAGCTTCGACTGTGATCGTCGAGGTCGAAGATCGAGCTGTTGCCGAGCACATCGCTGCTCGTCACGGTGACTTCGTAGGTGCCGGCGGCGCTGTAGCTGTGGTTGGCGCCGGTGCCGGTCGCCGTGCTGCCGTCGCCGAAGCTCCAGCTCGTTTCGCCGAGCGTCGAGAAGACCGACAGCGGCGCGACGGAGAACGCCAGCGACTGGCCGGCTACTGCCGAGCCGGGGATCGAGAGTTCGTTGAGGTGCGGCCCGGCTCCCGCGTATCCGACCGCCTGCACGACGATGCTCGAGCCGTTCGAGCGAACCCAGCCGGCGGCCATGTCGCCGGCGGCGTCGCTGGCGACCTCGGGCACGGATGCGCTCTGTCCGGCTTCGGAGAGGCTGACGGGCGTCTGCCAGCTGCCGGCTGCTGCGCGCCGCGTGGCCGCCTGGGCGATGTAGGCACTGCCGTTGAAGCGCTGCCAGACCGCCGTCGTGTCGCCTGCGGCGTCGATCGCGAGCGCGGGATCGAGCGCGTTCTGGCCCGTTTCGGAGAGGTTGACGGGCGTCTGCCACGTGCCGCTCTGCAGCGGGCGAGTGGCGGCCTGGATGATCCAGTTGCTGCCGCTGTAGCGCTGCCACACCGCAGTCGCATCGCCTTCGGCGTCGAACGCGACGAACGCGTCTTCGGCGTTCTGGCCGCTCGCCGAGAGCTCGGTCGGCGCCGGCCCAGGTGCCGGTCGAGACCGGCCGGACGCTCGCCTGGATGAATTCGCCGCTGGCGCCGTTCGTCCGCCGCCAGACGACGGCCGCGTCGCCATCGCTGCTGACCGCCACCTCGGGGTCCGAACGAGTTCCAGCCCGCTTCGGCGAGCGTGACCGGCGTCTGCCAACTCCCGCTCGGGGACTGCAACGTCGCGGCCTTGACGAGCTGATGCCCGCCGATCAGCTGATCCCAGGCCGCGACCGCTTCGCCGCCGGCGTTCATCGCCAGCTGCGGCGTACTGCCTTCGCTCGAGGTTTCGTTGATCGTGACCGGCGTCTGCCACGTGCCGGTGGAGCTGAGTCGCACGGTCGCCTGGATCACCCAGGTCGAGCCGGTGTAGCGCTGCCAGACGACGACCGCGTCGCCGGCGGAGTCGATTGCGGCCGTCGGGTAGTAGGCGTTCTCGCCCGCGGCCGAGAGATTGACCGGCGCCTGCCAGCTGCCGCTCGCGCCTTCTCGCGCGGCCGCCTGGATGATTTCGTTGCTTCCGTTCGAGCGCCGCCAGACGGCCACGGCGTCACCGGAGGAGTCGACCGCCAGGCTCGGCGTCGCTGCCGAGTGCCCTGCTTCGGAGAGGTTGACCGGCGTCTGCCAGCCGCCACCCGATGCGAGCCGGGTCGAGGTCTGCAGGATTTCGTTGCTGCCGTTCGAGCGATCCCAGATAGCGACCGAATCGCCGGTCGCGTCGAGTGCGAGCCTGACGTTGGCGGTGTTTCCGCCCGTCGCCGAGAGGGTTGCGGCGGGCGTCACCCAGGCCGGCGTCGCGCTCGCGCCGGCGGCGAGCGTCAGCGCTGCCAAGCATCCCGCCAGGGCGCCGAGCGCGGCGCTCAGGCAGCGGCGCCGGATGTTCGGTCGTGTGCTGCCGTCGATTCGCATGCCCAGTGCATCGGCGACTGCGACGAACGTCTTTAGATCCGATCGAGCCGCCTCGAAGGCGGCTCCGAGCGCCGTCGCGAGCAGCTGTCAGGGGGCGCGTGCAGACGCAAGGGGATGTAATTGGCAACCCCAGGCTGTACCCTTGCCTCGCTGGCGCACTCGCTCGAGAGCTTCAGCGGGGAACGAGATACGAGTGGCAGCGAGGGGGAGGGACCGATGCGTGGGCCGGTGAGGATGAACCGACGAGCGCGGCGAGGAGGCTTCGGGCAACGCCTCGCGGCTGCGCTCGCGCTGCTGATCGTCGTGCTGCTCGCCTGCACCGGCGTCGCGGCAGCGCGGCCGATCGCTGCGGCCGAAACGAACACGCCGCCGAAAATCACCAAACAGCCGGCGAACGTAACCGTCGAAGCGGGGCAGAGCGCGAGCTTCACCGCGACCGCGTCGGGCACGCCGACGCCGACGGTCCAGTGGGAACTCTCGAGCAATGCCGGCTCCACCTGGAGCCCGATCGAAGGCGCGACGAGCGGCACGTTCTCGATCGCCAGCACGCAGCCCTCCGAAAGCGGCGAGCAGCTCCGCGCGATCTTCAAGAACGTCGCCGGGCAGGCGACGAGCAAAGCCGTGACGTTGACCGTGCAGCAGAGCCCGGCGATCACGCTGCAGCCGCTCAGCGTGACGGTCGAAGAAGGCCAGAGCGCCGTCTTCGAAGCGGCAGCGTCGGGCTCGCCCGTGCCTACCGTCAAGTGGGAAACCTCGGCCAACGCAGGCAAAACGTGGGCGGCTGTGTCGGGCGGGACGTCGAACAAGCTGACGATCACAGGCGCGACGCCGGCGATCAGCGGCCACCAGTACCGAGCGACCTTCAAGAACACCGTCGGCGAAGCCGTCACGGCCGTCGCCACGCTGACCGTGCAGAAGGCGCCTGCGATCACCAAACAGCCGGCGAGCCTGCTCGCCAACGAAGGACAGAGCGCGGTCTTCGAAGCCGCCGCTTCGGGCTTTCCGGCGCCGAGCGTCCAGTGGGAAGACTCTGCGAACGGCGGCGGCAGCTGGAGCGTCGTCGAAGGAGCGACGTCGGCTCAGCTGACGATCGCGAACGTGACTGCCGGCGAAAACGGCGTCGAGTACCGCGCCGTCTTCTCGAACACCGCCGGCAGCGTGACGAGCGCGGCAGCGACGCTCACCGTTCAAGCGGTTCCGACCGTCACTCAGCAACCGAAGAACGCGACAGTCGAGCTGGGCGAAAACGCCAGCTTCGAAGCGGCCGCGTCCGGCTTTCCGGCGCCGACGCTTCAGTGGGAACTCTCGACCAACGGCGGCAGCACGTGGAGTCCGATCGCAGGCGCGACGGCTGCACGGCTCACGCTCGAAAGCCCGGGAACGTCCGAAAGCGGCAGGCGCTATCGCGCCGTGTTCAAGAACAGCGCCGGAACTGCGACGAGCAACGAAGCGACGTTGACCGTCGCAACCAGCCGCTCCAGCGCGGTCGCGTGGGGGAGCAACGTCTACCGCCAGCTGGGCGACGGCTTCAAGGAGGTCTCCTCGTCGGTTCCCGTGATCGTCTCCGAACTGCAGTTCGTCACTGCCGTCTCAGCCGGCGGCCGCCACAGCATGGCGCTGCTCGCCGACGGCACGGTCGTCGACTGGGGCGCCAACGGCTCGGGCCAGCTCGGCGACGACAGCATGACCGAAAGCTCGGTACCTGTCGCCGTTCAGGGCCTCTCCGGCGTGACGGCGATCGCAGCCGGCTCCAACCACAGCCTTGCGTTGCTTGCGAACGGAACCGTGATGGCCTGGGGCAGCAACGAAAGCGGACAGCTCGGGATCGGCTCAGGGTCGATCGAAGACTCGACCGTGCCGGTGCAGGTCAAAGGCCTCTCGGGCGTCAAGGCGATCGCGGCCGGCACCAACTTCAGCCTCGCGCTGCTCAGCAACGGCACCGTGATGGCCTGGGGCGAAAACGAAAGCGGCCAGCTCGGCACGGGCGGGATCGTGTCGATCAACTCGCCCGCCGCGGTCAAGAACCTGACGGGCGTCACGGCGATCTCGGCCGGCGGCGAATTCTCACTCGCGCTGCTGACCAACGGCACGGTCGAGGCGTGGGGCGATGACGTGCACGGAGAGCTCGCCAACGTGGGCGTCGAAGAAAGCGAAGACAGCTTCAGCAAGCTCGCCGTGCCGGTCGAACATCTCTCCGGCGTGACGGCGATCGCGGCCGGCGCGCGCCACGCGCTGGCGCTCCTCAGCGGCGGCACCGTGATGGCGTGGGGCGACGACGCCAGCGGCGAGCTCGGCAACGGCGTGGTCAAGCCGAGCGTGTCGGTGCCGGTCGCCGTCTCCGGGCTGAGCGGCGTCACGGCGATCTCGGCCGGAACGCAGGACAGCGCCGCACTGCTCGGCTCGGGCTCGGTGATGACCTGGGGCACCAACACCTCGGGCGTCCTCGGCGAGGGCTCGAACGCGACGATGAGTGACGTTCCCGTCGCGGTCGTCGGCCTGCGCCGGGCCTCGAGCGTTTCAGCCGGGCGCTCGCAGATGCTCGCCTTCGGCGAACCGCTGCCGATCGTGACGGCCGTCAGCCCGCCGGTGGGGTCGAGCAGCGGCGGCACCACGGTGACGATCGAAGGCGACGCGCTCGCCGGCGCGACGGCCGTCCAGTTCGGTGCGACACAGGCGATCGGCTTCACCGTGAACCCGTCCGGCACGATCACGGCGACGGCACCGGCCGGCACGGGCACGGTCGACGTCACCGTCACTACGCCGTCGGGCACGAGCCCGACCGGCGCTGCCGACCGTTTCACCTTCCAGCACGTCCCGACGATCAAGAAGCTGTCGCTGAAAACGGGCGCCGCCAGCGGTGGCGCGACGGTGACGATCACCGGCACCGAATTCACCGGCGCCAGCGCCGTCTACTTCGGCCAGAACGCGGCCGAATTCACCGTCAGCTCGCCGACCTCGATCGTCGCCGTGGCACCGGCCGGGGCTGCGGGCCACGCCGAAGTCTCGGTCACGAACACGGCCGGCACCAGCGCGCTCTCGACCAAAGATCGCTTCACCTACGTACCGGTGATCGAAGGCCTCACGCCGAACACCGGGCCAACGGCCGGCGGCACGAGCGTGACCGTCGTCGGCGCCGGCTTCGCACTCGGCGCCACCGCGACCACGTTCAAGTTCGGCCGCGTGAAGTCCAAGTCGGTCGAATGCACGAGCAGCACGACCTGCCTCGTCAAGGCGCCCGCGCAGGCGGCCGGAACGGTCGACGTGATCGCGACGGTCGCCAAAGCGAAGAGCGCCACCAACCCGGCGAGCGACAGCTACACCTACGGCTGAGCCGACGCGGTCACCGCACCGGGCTCGCCGCGATCAGCTCGTTGATCTGGCGCGCGAGATCGGGGCCCGCGTCCTCCTGGAGGAAGTGGCCGGCGTGCGGCGTGCTGTGGGGCTGTCCCGCGGCTCCGGGCACGTGACGCTGGAATACGCGCTCTCCGCCGCGCATGATCGGGTCGCGGTCGCTGAAGACGGTGAGCAACGGCTTCTGCCAGCGGCCCAACGCGTCCCACGCCGCGCGGTTCGCGCCGACCGCTGGATCGCGCCGAGAGATCGGCACGAGTCGAGGGAACGCGCGGGCGCCGGCCATCGACTCGGCGGTGGCGAACGGCGCGTCATACGCGCGGCGCTCGCCCGTTGAGAGCGTCCTCAGGCAGCCGGCGTTGACGATCCGGCTGACAGGAAGGATGGGGCTGTAGCTCGCGAAGGTTCGCCACGCCAGGAACGCCATCGCGTTCAGGGGCGGCGGCCGAGTCTGGCCGTCAACCGTCGGCAGCACTCCGTTGCCGATCACGATTCGGTCAAAGCGCGCGTCGTTCTCGGCGGCGACACGAAGTCCGATCAGCGAACCCCAGTCCTGGCAGAACAGCGTTATGCCCTTGAGGTCCAACGCCCGGACAAAGCCGGCCATCCAGTCGACGTGGCGCTGGTAGGTGTAGTCCTGCTTCGCGACCGGCTTGTCGGACTTGCCGAAGCCGACCAGATCCGGTGCGATCACGCGATTGCCCGCCTCGACGCAGACGGGGATCATGTGCCGATACAGATACGACCAGGTGGGCTCGCCGTGAAGCATCAGAACCGGCGGCGCCGCCTGATCGCCCTCGTCGACGTAATGCATGCGCAACCCATCGACCTCGACGTAGTGAGGCTGATACGGATAGTCCTCCAGCTCGACGAAGCGTGAGTCGGGCGTCCGGAAGGTCTTCACGTGGGCTCCTTGTCTCGTCGCGTGAGGGGTCAGCCTACGCTACGAGGAGCGGCCTGAAGGTCTGCGAGACGGCCGAGACGCTCGACGCGGCCACGCCCGGCGGGCTACTCGCGGCCGCGCGCGTGATCGCCGCTCGACGGTCGTCCTGGACGCGCCGTCCGGCGAGCGCCGTGTTGCGCTCGCCGGAACTTCCGCCGGGAGAACCTCAGGAGCCGTTGTTGACGATCGCCTGGTAGGGCCGGCAGGGCTCGTTGCGCAGGCTCGGGCAGGCCGGCAGCGCCGTCGGGATCGTGAGACCCGGCACGATCGGGAGCGTCAGGCTCGACGGCATGCTCGGCGAGAACGCGATTTCCTCCGCTGCCGTGCCGCCTGCCGGCTCGGTGTGACTGAACGCCCAGATCGGCTGTGTTCCGTTGGGTGCGGAGATCGTGATCCGGATCCGCGAGCCCGCGCGGTAGGCATGCCCCTCGAAGTACAGCGGGATCGTGACCGGAACGAATTCGTTCGCGGGCATCGGTTCCACGTCGGACGCGAGGAGGGTCGGGATCGGCTGTAGCACCGTCGGGTGTTGCTTGAACATGTTGTTCGATGTGGTCGCGAGCTTGCGCTCGCTCGCGCGGATCCAGCCGTTCTGGACGAACGTCTCGTTTCCGTCGGGACGGACCTCGCTGACCGTCGCCTGGAAATCGACGTCCGGAGTCGATGACTTCACCCAGAGTTTGACGGCGCCGCCGCCGATCGCGGTGGTGTTCGTGCCGAGCGGTGCCGTCACATAGGACACCGCCGTGCCCGCCGGGTTCTGGACCCAGTTATACGTCCACTTTTCAGCGTCGCTCCACAGGCCGCCGCTGCCGGTGTTGCCGGTGAAATCGGTCAACGGCGTGGCGTTCGCGTTGGAGGTGTAGGAGTCGACACCTTCGCCGCTCGGCTGTTTTTCGTTCAGCGTGCCGTTCGGTCCGAGGTACCAGGTCTGAGCCTTCGTACCGGGAATCGGGAACGCTGAGAAGGTGTGTTCGTAGCCCGGGTATGGATTGCCGGCCGCCGTCGTGCCGGCCAACGGCGCTTCACCTGCGCCGTTGTCGAACAGGATCCTGATCTCAGGAAGTTTTTCGAATGCTTCCAACGCTTTTTCATACGTCGGCTGTTCCTGGATCGGGTCCGGAGGCAGCGTGATCAGATCCGTTTCGGGCAGCCCCATCGCTTCTTTGTAGACCACCGGCGCCGTCGCTTTCACGATCGCCGATTCTTCGATCGGCGCCTTATGGGCGACATAGAGCTCGAAGAAGTCGAACATCCGGGTATACGTGTATGGATCCAGTGAGTCGACGTGGGCGCCGTTGGTGAACGTGAACCACTTGCGAGTCGTGCCCGTGAAGTGCTGAGCGAGATCGAGGCAGTGGCCACCGGTCTGCTCGTCCTCGAACTGGCAGGCCAGGTACGTCGGCACATTGATTTTCTTCACGAAGGTGATCGGGTCGAGAGCGTCGGCCACCGGCTTGTTGTAGGTCGAGTTTTCTTCGATCTTTTTGTGAAGGTCGTTGGCCTCCCCGTGGAGGGCCTGGTTGGCCTTGCACGTTTCGTCGCCTTCTTCGATCCGCTTCTGCGCCCACGCCTGGCCACCGGGGGCCGGTTCGGCGTTCTGCTGGCGCTGTTCGGACCACGCGACGGCGAAGCCGTCGTTGAGGATGCCTCCGGGGTAGAGCGTCGTCGCCGTCGCGTCGATCGTCGACATCGGCGCGATCGCGGCGAGGCCGGCCGGGTCGAGCTGCGCCGTGAACAGCTGGCTGATCGCTCCGTAGGAGATGCCGAGCATGCCTACTTTGTGACCGGCGACCCAGGACTGTTTGGCGATTGTTTCGATGACGTCATAGCCATCGGTGTTCTGCAGCGGTTCGAAGAAGTCGTAGGCGCCGCCCGAGCAGCCGGTTCCTCGCATGTTGACGTCGACGACGGCGAAGCCCATCAGGTTGGCGAGCACCGCGATGCCGTTTTCGGGGCCGGCAGGGTTGGCATACCCGTAGCCGGAGTACTCGATCAGCGTCGGATACGGCGGCACGTGGGTCACCGACACCGGGAAGGTCGGAAGATGGATCAGCCCGCCCGTGCCCGGCTCACCCGCAGGTTCGGTCGGCGGGTGGACGTCGATCGACAGTTTGATGCCGTCCCGCGTCGTCAGGTATTGGTATCCGCTGTCGGTGATTTCCTGGTTGTAGGTTTCGGGATCCCATGGCGCCGCTTTATTGGTGCTGTAGCTTGTGAACCTGGAGCTTGCCCGACTCTTCGCCGCTGGAGGCCAGCTGAACCCGGTAGCCGCTTCCCGGTTTCACGTTCCGGAACAGCAGGCCGCCTTCGGAGTCCGCGTTCTCGGTGTCCACCACGCTGGAACCTTTGAGCAGCGACGCCTGAGCATTCGGCGCAAGGCCGGTCGCATACACCTGGTCCACGCTACCCGCGGCGGTGAACGCCGACGCGCCTGCGGCCAGCGACGAGCATCACGGCGAACGCCGCGAGCGTCGAGATGACTGCCGCCCGTGCACGACCACGCAGCGGCGATTCACCAGCCAAGCGGCGGCCCGTTCCGACGCGCGCTCCAACCCGACACTCTTGCTCGAATGGCATCTTTCCCCAACCCTCCATGTGCCCACGCGTCGGAACTCGCGTTCCTCGCCCCGGCCCGATCTCCGCTGGTCCCGCACCAGCTGCAGTGGCGCGGCTATTTACCCAATGCACCAGTTCTGAAACGCGAGCGCCGCGAGGAGGTGAAGATCCCGCTCAGGCGACCGGCGGCGGCTTGCCTTCGGCGCTCGCCGCCAGCGCCGGCGTCCACTGACACACGTTGCAGGCGTGGCGGAAGGCCGAGCGCGCGAACTCGAGCGCCACAGCGTGCGGCTGCTCGGCGGCGATCACGTCGTCCCAGTCGAGCACGTACTCGCCGAGACCCTCCTCCCAGCGGGCCTGCGACGGAGCCAGCTCGGCCGCCGAGAATCCGTCCGGCGCGGGGTGCGCATAGGCGTAGAACGCGGGCTTCGGGTAGCGATCGTCGCCCGGCCACCAGCCGATGGCGACCTCCTGCGCGTCCATCGCGTTGCGCATGATGAAGTCGGCCGAAGGCGGGTCGGCCGGCTCGCCCGAGAACAGGTTGACGGCCAGGTCGAACGAGCCCCACCACGCGTTGACCGGCGTCTCGCGCCCGCGATAGGGAGCGCGGAACGCGGCCAGCACGAGCGCCGCGCGCGTGGCGACCGCGAAGTATGTGCGCACCTGCTCGGCGCTGTAGGTCGCGTGTTCGCGATCCTCGTCGAGCGCCACGCTCCATCCGACCTCCTGTGGCGTCAGGTCGAGCTCGACCGGCCCGGCGAGCGCACGCACGGCGCCCAGCACGCCGGCCGTGACGTCGGCGACGGCGCGATCGGGGCCGAGCGCCACGTCCTCTCTACGTCCGTCGCTGTGCTCGACGACGGCTCGGTGCTCGCGCAGGTCGAGCACGACCGCGAACACGCCGGAGCCGTCCGGCGCGGGCAGCGGCGCCGTCTCCCAGCCACGCGCGGTCAGGCGCAGCGCGGCGTGCTGGAGCTCGGGCTCCGGCGGCGCCAGCCGGGCCGCCAGCTTGCCGAGCACCTGCGTGTGCGCGTGCAGCGTGTCGCAGGTCGCACGCCACTGCTGCAACGGCAGCGCGGGCCACGCGGAATTCACGACGCGCTAGCCCTCCGCCGGCCAGTCGGCCTCGCCCATCACGCCGTCTCCGTCCTCCGGCTTCGGTCCGCCGACGGCGATCAGCTCGAGCCCGTCGGGGCCTGCCTCGAAGGCGCGCACGACCTCCGGTGCCACGCGCACGACGTCCCACTGGCGCAGATCGAGCACCTCGCCGTCGAGCAGCACACGGCCCGAGCCGGCAGCGACGACGTAGGCCTCCTCCTGCTCGCGATGGCTGTGCGCCATCGGGCTGCGGAAGTTGGCGGCGTACCGCCACAGGCTCACTCCGAGGTCGCGCGAGTCGAGGTGCTTTCGTGCGAAGCGGCCCTCCAGGCCCGGCGCGCGCTCGCCGACCGAGTCGTCGACTTCGAGAAGGTTCACTCTGGCGAAGCTTGACATCTGGCTCCTTGCTTGCGAATCGGCTCCGCGATCGAGCTGCGCTCGCGCGGACTGTCTGCCCTACCCAACGCTCAACCCTCGCCGGCGCCGACGCCGGCGTGCTCGCCGGCACGTGCCCAGCCCTGGCGAAGCAGCTCCAGCAGCACCTCGGGCGGCTGCGCTCCGGAGGCGCCGAGCGCGCGGTCGACGACGAACGTCGGAACGGCGCTGATCCCGAACGCGGCGGCCGTGCGCTCGTCGTCGCGAACGTCGTCGGCGAAGCGCTCGCTCGCCAGCGTCGCCGCGACCTCGTCTGCGGGGAGACCGACCTCGACGGCCAGCCGCTGCAGCGTCGCGTGGTCGCCGATCAGCTCGCCTTCGGTGAAGTAGGCGCGCAGCAGGCGCTCCTTCATCGCGTCCTGCAGGCCGTGCTCGGCGGCCAGGTGCACGAGCCGGTGCCCGTCGAACGTGTTGCCGCTGCGCGCGATCTCGAAGTGGAAGTCGAGCCCGTCGCCGGCGGCCGTCTGCGTCAGCGAGCGCTCGGCCTCGCGCGCCTGCTCGACCGTCATGCCGTACTTCTCAGCGAGGCGCTCGGCACGATCGCCGGTGCGCTCGCGCGGCGCGTCGGGGTCGAGCTCGAAGCTGCGCCACGTGACGGTCACCTCGTCGCGGTGCTCGAACTCGGCGAGCGCCGCTTCAAAGCGGCGCTTTCCGATGTAGCACCACGGGCAGGCGATGTCAGACCAGATCTCGACGTGCATCGGCGCCTCTCGTCGCAGGGCAGCAGCTCGAGTATAGGAGCGCTGCGGGCCGCGCGGCGATCGCCGCTAGGAGCGATGGTGCTCGACGATCTCGATGTTGTTGCCGTCGGGATCGAGCACGAACGCCGCGTAGTAGCCCGGGTGATACTGCGCGCGTTCGCCGGGCTCGCCGTTGCCGCGGAAGCCGGCCGCGATGGCGCTCTCGTAGAACTGGCGCACGGCGCGCTCGTCGCCGGGAAAGGCGATGTGGAGGTTCGCGGTCGCCTCGCCGGGAACGAGCGAGAACGAGCCTCCGCTGCGCTCGTCGGCGAAGGTCGTGCGGTCGGCCTGCTCGTAGCGCGCGACGAAGCCGGCGGCGTCGCCGACCGTCCGGTAGAAGGACGTGGCCGTCGCCAGGTCGCTGACGCGCAGCCACAGGTGGTCGATCACACCGGGGGCGTGGCGCAGCTGTGTCGTGGATCACGGCCTCGACGCTGTTGCCGTCGGGATCGAGCAGGAACGCGCCGTAGTAGTCGTCGCGATACTGCGGGCGGATGCCGGGCGCGCCGGCGTCGGCGCTGCCTGCATCGACGCCGGCCTGCCAGAACGCGTCGACATGCTCGCGCGAGGGCGCCGCGAAGGCGATGTGCGCGGCACCGGTCGCCGGGCGCTCGCCGCTCTGCGCGCCCACCATGAAGTCCTGCCAGGCGACGAGCGAATCGCGCTCGAGCGTCGGCTCGAGCTCGAGCGTCGCGAGCACGGTCGCGAAGAAGCGCCGCGAGGCGTCGATGTCGCGAACGCGGATCTCGACGTGATCGAACATCGTGCTCATCCTGGCACAGCGCGCCGTCCGCTCAGGGCACGGTCGCCGTCGCTCCGGCTACACGCTGCGCAGCGCGGCCGCCGGCGTCAGGCGGGCGGCGCGCACAGCGGGGTACAGGCCGGCAAGCGCGCCGAGAAGCAGCGCGATCGCGACTCCGCCGCCGACGGCCAGCACGGGCACGACGACGATCCAGCCCTGCGACTCGGCGTAGCCTGCGGTCGCCGCCGCGCCGAGCGCGATCCCGACCGCGCCACCGAGCAGCGACAGCAGCACCGACTCGCCGAGGAACTGCACGCCGATGTGCACGGCACGCGCGCCGAGCGCGCGGCGCAGGCCGATCTCGGGACGCCGCTCGAGCACCGAGATCACCATCACGTTCGCGATGCCGACGCCGCCGACGAGCAGCGCGACGGCGCCCAGCCCGAGGAACACGGCGGTCAGCGTGCTCTGGGCGTCGGCGCGGGCCTGGAGCGCGTCGGAGGGCCGGCTGACCTTGGTCTGTTCCGGGTTCTGCGGGTCGGCCGCGGCGCCGAGCAGCGCGTCGGCTTCAGGCACGCGTTCGGGGTCGGCGCGCACATAGACCGTGCTTGGATGCCGAGTCGTGCCGAACAGGCGCTTGGCGACCGGGTAGCCGATCAGCGCGGCACGTTCGATTTCCGGCGCCAGCGGCAGCGAGCCGATCACGCCGGCGACGGTGAACCATGTGTGTTCGATCAGCACCTGCAGCGGCCGGCCCTCGGCGGACAGACGCTCGACGCCCAACCGCTCCGCGGCGACCAGCCCGAGCACGACGAGCGGATAGCGTTCATCGCCGGCGTTCAGGAAGCGTCCGAGGATCATCTTTCCGCCCAGCGTGGCCAGCAGCTGCGGCTCGGCGGCCTGCACGCTGATGCCGTTGGTTTCGGCGGCTTCGATGAAGGCGCTGCGTCGCGCCGTCGCGCCGGAAACGCTCGTCACGGCGGCGGCCGAGCGGACGCTGTGCAGGTTGCGCAGATCCCTGACGGCCGCTTCGGGCAGCTTGGCCGATTCGCCGAGGAAGGTTTCTCCGGGCGTGACCGTGAGCAGGTTGGTGCCCAGTTCGTTCAGCTGGGCCACCAGTCCCGCCTTGCTCGAGTCGGAGATGCCGAGCACGGCGACCATCGCGGCGATCCCGATCGCCACTCCCAGCGCCGACAGCGCCGCGCGCAGGCGGCGCGTGCGCAGACCGACGCTGGCAACCCGCAGCACGTCGGCGGGCAGTAGGCGGCTGGGCGCGAGGTCAAGC
Organism: uncultured Solirubrobacteraceae bacterium; assembly: GCA_963812575.1. GTDB lineage: Bacteria > Actinomycetota > Thermoleophilia > Solirubrobacterales > Solirubrobacteraceae > Palsa-744. The sequence continues at coordinate 29,512 of CAWEVS010000002.1, forward strand.
GTCATCGTGGATCAGACGGCCGTCGCGCAGCTCCACTCGCCTGGGGAGCGTCGCGGCGATCTCGCGGTCGTGGGTGATCACCAGCACGGTCGTGCTCTGCCCGTTGAGCTCGCGCAGCAGCTCGAGGATCTCGCGGCCGTTGCGCGTGTCGAGGTTGCCGGTCGGCTCATCGGCGAGCACGATCGCCGGCGAGCTGACGACTGCGCGCGCGATCGCGACGCGCTGGCGCTCGCCGCCGGACAGCAGCGCCGAGGTCTGGCGCATCCGATGGCCGAGCCCGACGCGCTGTAGCGCCGCGGCTGCCGCCTCTCGGCGCTCGCGGGCGGGTGTGCCGGTGTAGAGCAGGCCGTTCGCGACGTTCTCCAGCGCGCTGTCGGCCTCGATCAGGTGGAACTGCTGGAAGACGAAGCCGATCCGACGCGCCCGGAGCGCGGCCAGTTCGCCGTCGGTGGCGCGCGCGACGTCGGCGCCGGCGATCCGCACCAGTCCGCTGGTTGCCCGTTCGAGCGTGCCGACGATCTGCAGCAGCGTCGACTTGCCCGAGCCCGACGGGCCGACGATCGCGCAGAGTTCGCCGTCCTCGACGGTCAGGTCGACGCCGCGCAGCGCCTGCACGCCGCCGTCGTAGCGCTTGACGACCTCAGACAGCTCCAGGACGGCGCTCACTGGGACTCGATCACGGTCAGGCCGTCGCGCACACCCGCGCCTTCGACCTGGACGTAGCCGTCGGCGAACATGCCCGGCGTCACGGGGACCGTCACGCGACGGTCCTGTTCGAGCGCTTCGACGGCGTAGCCGCCGCCGGCAGTGGCGAGGAGCGCAGTCGCCGGGACAGTCAGCACGTTACGGCGGATGCTCTTGACCAGTTCGACGCTGACCGGCGCCTGGTCGAGGTGGGCGACGTGGCGGTCGAGGGCGATCGTCACCGGAATCGTCGCCGATTCGCCGCTTTCGCCGCTCGGGCTGCCTTTGCCTTCGTCGCCCGAGCCGCTGGGTTCGCTCGCCACGGTGCCCACCTCGGTGATGTGGCCGCGGGCACGGCCACCGCCCGGTAGCAGGACGGCGACCGTCTCGCCCAGCCTGGCGAGCTGCTGCTGTTCGGGCTTCACCTTCAGCTGGACGAGCTGCTCGGTGGAGCTCGTGCTGAGCGCGACCTCGCCGGCGTTTGCGCTCGCTTCTCCACCGGGCGATTCTTTGGCGGGATTCTTCTCCGCGCCGGGGCTTTTCTGGGCGGCGGGTTTTTTCTGGGCGGCAGGGTTTTTCTGGGCGCGGGTTCTTCCCAGCGGCGGGTTTTTCCGGGTGGCGGGTTTCCTGCCTCTGCCTGGTTTCGCTTTGCCTTTGCCTGGTTTGCCTTTGCCTGGTTTTGCGCCGGGAGGATCCTGACCGAGCGCCACCTTCACGGCGGTCACGCGCCGCGCGCCGGGCGCGAAGACGACGCGGCCGAGTTCGACCTTGCCGGTTTCGGAAAGTCCCGTCGGCCTTCTGCCAGCGCTTGACGGCGGCGGCGGTGGCTTCGCCGAAGGCTTCGTCGTCGGTGATCGCTCCGTAGGGGTCGAAGCCGAGGTCGATCAGGTTCTGATTCAGCTCGGTCACGTCGGGCCCGTCGCTGACGCCGCGCTTGAGCGTGCGGTACGCGGGCACCGAGCCGTACATCAAGACGATCGGCAGATCGTCGATCCGCCACAGCGTTCCGCCCCGCCCGATCACGGCGCCGACGGAGGGCAGCCACGTGAAGGTCCCGCCGACCCGGTCATAGAGTTCGAGCGCCGTTCCGTAGCCGAGCGTGCCGTCGACGGTCGCGCTTTCAGAAAGGGTGCGGCGGGTCACGCTGGCGGTCTCGGCGCCGGGCGGCACGCCGGTGTCCGAGCCACGACGCGCGCCCGAGCCGGAGCCGAGCAGCGCGAACGTCAGCACGGCCACTGCAACGACCGCCAGGGCGCCGGCGGCCAACCAGCGCAGGCGCCTGCGCCGCGAGGAGCGCCACGGCTCAGCCGCCGGTCGCGAGCGATCCGCTTTCCGAGCCGCCCGGCGCCTTGTCCCTGGTGCGCGCGCCCGCTGGACCCTTGCCCTTGAACGGAAGCAGCTTCTGGCACGAGCCCTGAGCTTTCTGGAAGGCGGGGCTTTCCGGGTTGGGACCGGCGCCGGGTTGGCCGTGGATCTGGATCGAGATGCGCCCTTCCGAGCTCGAGGCGTGCACTTCGATGCCGTGTTCGCGCATGCACTTGGCGAACTTTTCAACCGCTTCGGCGCGTTCCACCTTCTGCTGCGGCGAGAGGTTTATCTTCTGCGCTTCGGGCTGATACTTCTTGCAGGCCTTCTGGGCGGCTTCCATCTTGGCGCGCCCGCCGCCGCGGACCTTGATCGCCTGCCCTTCACCGCCGGGTCCAGGCGATGCCGAGGCCAGAACGCCGTGTTCGCGCAGGCACTTGGCGAAGTCGGCGTTCTTCACTTCGGCCTGCTGTTCCCTGGCGGCAGAGGACGTCGAGGACGAGGAGGAGCCGCCACAGGCCGTGAGCAGTAGCGCCGGCAACGCGAGGCCGGCGAGCGCTAGCGCACGACGGCGCAGCCGGCGGCGCGGCGACCGGGCTGCGGACGGTGATGGGCAGAGGGATCGTGGCGCTGAGTTCGGATTCGTTAGGCATGCAGACATCAAGCGCCCGCTACCTGAGAATCGCCTTAGAGCATTCGAGGAGCTCGCTGAAGAGGCCGCGCGCGGTCGTCGAGATCGAGCTCGTGGCAGGCGCTGCGCAGCTCGTCATCGGTCATCGCTCGCGGCGGAAGCTCGAGCGTCAGCCGCGCGCCGCCGGCCGGATCGTTGGCAGCGTGCACAGCGCCGCCGTGCGACTCGGCGAACTGCCTGACGATCGCAAGCCCGAGACCCGAGCCGGGACGTGCGCGCGCGGCAGGCGCGCGGTAGAACCGGTCGAACACGCGCGTCAGGTCCGCCTCGGCGATGCCCGGGCCGTGGTCGCGCACCTCGATCGCACCGGAGCCGAACGCGCACCTCGATGGGGCCGGCGGCGGCCGGCGGCGGGCTCCACTGGCAGGCGTTGTCGAGCAGGTTCGCGATCGCGCGATCGAGACGCGCCGGCGCGGCGCGCACGAGACACGGCTCGACGTCGAGCACGAAGCGGCACTCGGGCGCGTGCAGCCGCGCGCGCTCGACGGCGCCGCCGGCGGCCAGGTCGAGGCGCACGTCCTCGACCTCGAGCGCCTCGACATCGGTCTTCGAGAGGTCGACGAGGTCGCCGACGAGGACCGTCAGCTCCTGCAGCTGAGCCTGGACGGCGGCGACGATCCGCGCCCGCTCGGGCGCCGGCAGGCGCTCGCCGAGCGCCAGCGCATCGAGGTTCGCGCGCACGCTCGTCAGCGGCGTGCGCAGCTCGTGCGAGGCGTCGGAGACGAGCTGGCGCTGGGACAGGCGCGAGCGCTCGAGCGCCGCCAGCATCGTGTTGAAGCTGGCCGCGAGCCTGCCGAGGTCGTCGTCGTCGTTCTCGCCCGCGTCGATCCGGTGCGCGAGGTCCTGGGTGCGCGTGACGCGTTCGGCGGCGCCGCGCAGCTGGCGGACCGGCGCCAGCGCGACGCGCGAGACGAGCAGGCCGAGCGCTGCGGCGAGCGCGATCCCGCCGAGGCAGACGAGCGCGAGCACGAGCCGCAGGTGCGAGAGCGTGCTGTTCAGGTCGGCCAACGGCAGCGCCACCTGCCAGACACCGCCCGGCGAGGCGCGCTCGGTCAGCATCCGCACCGGCGTTCCGGCGACCGTCACGTCGCTGAAGTACGCGCCGCGGCGCCCGGCGGCGACGTCCCGGGTCGCACTCGTGACCGGCAGCAGCGTGCCGCGGCTTTCGGAGTGGACCAGCCGGCCGCTGGCCTGATACAGCTGGATGTAGCCCGTGGCGCCGCCCAGCTTCTGCGGCGGCAGCAGCAGCTTCGCCGCATTCGGGCCGAGCGCCGAGAGCACCTCGCCGGCCGTTCCGGGCCTCGGCACGACGAGCCTCCTGGTCGCGACCGTGCCGCGCTGCTTGCCGCCGCCGGCTTCCGCGGCCGCCGGCCACGGAGCCACCTGAATCCGCGACGCTACCGCTCGCGACGCCTACTGCGAGCCGAGTGCTCGTGCCCGGCGGCAGCTTGCCTTCGTGCTTCAGCTTGATCAGCGTCGTCGCGCTGAGCGCGCTCTGGAACTGGACGGTCTCTGGCTTCTGGCGCAGGCTCAGGTCGATCTGACCGACGAGCTCGTTGCGCGTGACGACGTAGACGACGACCGACGCGAGCACGATCGCAGCGGCGACCGCGCCGGCCGCGAGCAGGACCATGCGCCGCCGGAAGCTCAGCCGGCGAAGCCTCATCTCGCCGACCTCAGCACGTAGCCGATGCCGCGTACGGTGTGCACGAGGCGCGGCTCGCCGCCGGCCTCGCTCTTGCGGCGCAGGTAGCCGATGTAGACCTCGAGCGAGTTCGACGCCGGCCCGAAGTCATAGCCCCACACGCGGTCGAAGATCGTCGCGCGCGTGAGCACCTGGCGCGGGTGTCGCAGCAGCAGCTCGAGCAACAGGAACTCGGTCCGCGTGAGCTCGAGCAGCCGTCCACCTCGGCGCGCCTCGTGCGCGACCGGATCGAGCTCGAGATCCTCGAAGCGCAGTGTTCCGTCATCGCCCTCCCAGCCCGTCCTGCGCAGCAGCGCACGCAGCCGCGCGACCAGCTCCTCGTGCGCGAACGGCTTGGCCAGGTAGTCGTCGGCGCCCGCCTCGAGGCCGGCGACGCGCTCGCTCACCTCGGTGCGAGCCGTCAGCATCAGCACGGGCGTGCGATCGCCGGTCGCGCGAAGCCGGCGACACACCTCGAGGCCGTCGAGGCCGGGCATCAGGACATCGAGCACGATCGCGTCGGGCGAGCCGAGCGCGAGCGTGCGAATGGCCTCGCGTCCGTCACCGGCCGTCGTGACCTCGAAGCCGTTCAGGTCGAGCACGAGCGCCAGCGCTTCGCGCACGGAGGGGTCGTCGTCGACGACCAGCAGACGCATGGTGCGAATGCTGACGGGCGAAACTGAACGAAAGCTGAACTCGTCCGAGCGCCGGCTACACGCGCCCGCCGACCCACAGGCGCGGTCCCGGACCGTGCCGCGCAAGGCGGTCGTCCGGATTTGCGAGCTTGCAGCGATCGAGCGAGAGGCAGCCGCAGCCGATGCACTCGGTCAGTCCGAGCTTGAGCCGCTCGAGCTCGGCGATCTGCTCGTCGATCCGCGTCGACCAGGCGCGCGACAGGCGCGCCCAATCTCGCCGCGTCGGCACGCGGTCGGGCGGCAGCTTGGCGAGCTCGGCGGCGATCTCGCGCAGGGACAGGCCGACTCGTTGAGCAAAGACGATGAACGCGACCCGGCGCAGCACGCTGCGGCGAAAGCGGCGGTGCCCCGGGCCGCTGCGCTCAGACTCGATCAGTCCTTGCTGTTCGTAGAAGCGCAGCGCCGAGGAGGCGACGCCGCTGCGCCGCGAGACCTCCGAGATCGTGAGCAGCTCTGAGATTCAGTCTCTCCTTGACTTCAAGCTTACTTGAACTTCTACCTTTAGCGTTTCCATTGATCGATTCAGGAGGTTTGCGATGCCTTCGGCACAGACGGCAAGCGAGCAGATCATCGAGACGGCAGGGTCCTGGCCGGGCGTCGCGGTCGGCGCTGGACGCCGCGGCGAGCTCGCGTTCAAGGTCGGCCGGCGCGAGATCGGCCACCTGCACGGGGACCACGCCGCACACTTCTCCTTTCCCAAGCAGCAGTGGCGGCAGCTCTACGAGCAGGGGCGGATCGTCGAGCATCCGGTCTTCCCGGGCAAGGTCGGCCCGGCGGCACGGCGAATCGAGGACGAGGCGGACGTGCGCGAGGTGATCGAGCTGATGCGGTTGAACTACGAGCGGATCGCAGCCGGCGCTCCGGCCGCGTAGCGCCGGCGCCGGCGCGCGCTGCCTGCTATGCGTTGCAGATGGCCGAGCAAGCCGATCAGCGGGCGATCAGGGCGCAGCGTCGCCGGCGCGGTGCAGGGAGTCGGATTTCGCGAGACGACGCGCCGGCAGGCCGTCGCGCTCGGCCTGCGCGGCTGGGTGCGCAACTGCGACGACGGCACCGTCGCGGTGCACGCCGAGGGTCGCGGCGCGGCGCTCGAGCAGCTGCTCGAGTTGCTGCGCGAGGGCCCGCGCGGCGGATCGGTCAGCGGCGTCGAGGTCACCGACGCGCGCGTCGAGGGCCACGAGCAGTTCGCGATACGCGGCGTCAGCGCGGGCGTGTTCGTCGTGCAGGAGCACGCCGCGAGCAGCCGCCACTTCGACCTGCGCCTGGAGGTCGACGGCGTGATGCGCTCGTGGGCGGTGCCGAAGGGGCCGTCGCTCGACCCGGCCGCCAAGCGGCTCGCGGTGCAGGTCGAGGATCACGAGCTCGCGCACAACGACTTCGAGGGCGCGACCGGGCACGGCGGCGTGATCGTCTGGGACCGCGGCGCCTACGAGCAGGGCGGTCGCGTCGCCTGGCCGGAGGCGCTGGAGCGCGGTCACGCCGTGTTCGTGCTGCACGGCGAGAAGCTCCGCGGCGGCTTTGCGCTGCAGCGCACCGGCGCCGGCGCCAAGCCGCAGTGGCTGCTGATCAAGCGCCGCGACGAGCAGGCGCGGGCGGGCTCGGACGTCGTCGCCGAGCGACCCGAGTCGGTGCTCAGCGGACGCACGCTCGACGAGCTGCTCGGCGCGCGCGACTAGGGTCTGACCGCGCCGGCGGCGCCGGGCACGCACAATGTGGCGATGCCCGACTACGGCCAGCCGCTGCGCGAGCAGGACGTCGACGCCGATCCGCTGCGCCAGTTCGAGCTGTGGTCCGAGCAGGCGCGCGACGCCGGCGTGCGCGAACCGGAGGCGGCGGCGCTGGCGACGGCGTCGGCCGACGGCGCACCGTCGGTGCGGATGCTGCTCGTCAAGAGCTTCGATCAGCGCGGCTTCGTCTTCTTCACCAACTACGACAGCCAGAAAGGCCGCGAGCTGACGGCCAATCCTCACGCCTCGCTGCTGTTCCACTGGGATCCGCTCGGCCGGCAGGTGCGGATCAGCGGCCCGGTCGAGCGCACGAGCGAGAGCGAGACGGCCGCTTACGTCCGCAGCAGGCCGCGCAAGAGCCAGCTCAGCGCGCTCGCCTCGCCGCAGAGCCACGTGCTCGAGAGCCGCGAGGCAGCTCGAGCGAGGCCTCGCCGAGCTCGAGCAGCTCTATGGGTCTGAGGAGCTGCCGCTGCCCGAGAGCTGGGGCGGCTTTCGCCTGCGGCCGGTGACGATCGAGCTGTGGCAGCAGCGCCACGACCGCCTGCACGACCGCCTGCGCTACCGGCGCTCGGTCGCGCGCGAGGACGCGTGGGAGCTCGAGCGCCTCGCGCCGTAGGCGCCGGGCGCTAGGTCGTCGTCGCGCCGGAGCGCGTGTACTCGTCGAGTGAGATGCGCGCGTCGTCGCGACCGAGGATGCTGATGAAGACCGACGCGAAGGCGATGCCGAAGACGAGCGCCTCGGTGAAGCACATCGCCGCGCCGGCGAGGTGCTGGTCGTTGATCGCCGACAGCCCGTAGGCACGCGGCGCGCTCGCGTAGAGCGAGTACTGCGTCGCCGTCAGCCACGTCAGCGGCAGGCAGACGCACGCGCTCGCCAGCCGCGTGAAGCCGAGCAGCGCGAGCCGCTGCCCGTTGGGCCGCAGGCGTGCGCGCGGCAGCGGGTCGATGATCAGCCACCACATCGCAAGGCCCGTGTAGAAGAGCGTCACGTGCTCGAACGCGTGCACGCCGGAGTGCTGCGCGGCGAAGTCGAACACGCTCGGGATCGCCCAGACCCAGGTCGCCAGCGCCCACAGCGGCACGGCGACCCACGGCGAGGTCAGCCGCGCGAGCACGCGCCCGCTGCGGCCGCGCGGGGCGACCGCGAGCAGCGCCTCGCGCGAGAGGCCGAGCGGCAGCACCGGCGAGCGCAGCCCCAGCACGAGCAGCGCCGGCGCGATGTCCGACAGCAGCACGTGCTGCATCATGTGCGCGGAGAGCAGGTAGCGGTCGCCGATCGCATCCAGCGGCGAGAGCAGCGCGATCGACGATCGCGAACAGGCCGGCGCCGTAGGGCAGCCAGTGCCCGATGCCGGGCTTCGAGCCGGTTGCGCGCTGCGCGGCGCGGCGGTAGACGCGCGCGTAGACGTAGGCCGCAGCGAGCAGCACGACGATCACGATCGGGTTGAAGCTCCACGAGCCCCAGCCGGGTGCGGCGGCCGAGCTCATCGGCGGCGCTCCTTCGTTGCTGCTGCGGGCGAGGCGGCTGCGTACGTCGCTCATGCGCGGCGAATCCTAGCTGGTTCCGGCGCCGCGCCTGCGCTCGCCGCCGCGCGCCGCCGGCTCTCTCACTGCTCGCCGCCGGCACCGCCCATCGCGTGAGCGGCGCAGGTAGCCTGAGGGCATGGACGGCTCAGCGCGCCATCGCGTCGTGATCGTCGGCGGCGGCTTCGCCGGGCTGCAGGCGGCGCTGAAGCTGACGCGCAAGAGCGAAGACGTCGAGGTCACGGTCGTCGATCGGCGCAACTTCCACCTGTTCCAGCCGCTCGCCTACCAGGTCGCTACGGGAGCGCTCTCGGCCAGCGAGATCTGCTACCCGCTGCGCACGATCTTCCGCGGGCGCGAGCACGTCGACGTGCTGCTTGCCGAGGTGACCGGCTTCGACCTCGACGCGCGACGGGTGCAGCTGCAGCGTGTCTCAGAGCACGTCGCCTCGCCGTCGTCGATCGAGTACGACAGCCTGCTCGTCGCCGGCGGCTCGCGCTACTCCTACTTCGGCCACGACGACTGGCAGCGCTACGCGCCGGAGCTGAAGTCGCTCGAGGGAGCGCTCGACATTCGCAGCCGAATCCTCACCGCGCTCGAGGCGGCCGAGTGGGAGGCCGACGCCGAGCGCCGGCGCGCTTGGCTGACGTTCATCGTCGTCGGCGCCGGACCGACCGGTGTCGAGATGGCCGGTCAGATCGCCGAGATAGCGCGCGACAGCAAAAAGGAATATCCGCGCAGCGACACGGCATCGGCGCGGGTGCTGCTGGTCGAGGGCGCCGATCGCGTGCTGACCGGCTTTCCGCCGTCGCTGTCGGCACGCGCGGCGCGCGCGCTCGAGCAGCTCGGCGTGACGCCGCTGCTCGACCACATGGTCACGGGCGTCGACGCCGACGCGGTCTCGACGTCGAGCAGCGGCGGGCAGAGCTCGCGCTATCCGGCGCGCACGGTCGTGTGGGCGGCCGGCGTGACGCCGTCGAGCCTTGCGCGAGCGCTGGCCGATGCTTCCGGCGCCGAGCTCGACCGCGCCGGCCGGCTGATCGTCGAGGAAGACCTCTCGCTTCGCGGTCATGCCGAGGTCGCGGCGCTCGGCGACATGGTCGCGGTCCGCCGCGGCGAGCAGGTCGAGACGCTGCCGGGACTGGCGCCGGTCGCGATGCAGCAGGGCCGCTATGCGGCCGATGCCGTGCTGGCACGGCTCGGCGGCAGCCGGCCGGTGCCGTTTCACTACCACGACAAGGGCAACCTCGCGACGATCGGCCGGGCGCGCGCTGTCGCCGACATCAAAGGCATTCACATCAGCGGCCCGCTGGCCTGGTTCACCTGGCTCGCCGTTCACCTCTTCTACCTGATCGGCTTTCAGAACCGGCTGATCGTGCTGACGCGCTGGGCGTTCAGCTTCGTCACGCACGGCCGCGGCGCACGCCTGATCGCGGCCACGCCGTCAGCGCCGTCTGCTGAGCCGGAGCCTACGCCCGAGCATCGGCCGGAGTCCGCGGCCCAGCCCAGCCGCGCGGGCCTGACGCTAGCCCTCGGGCGGGCGCGGATAGGGCAGCGGCGTGAGGACGCCCTGCAGGCGCTCGCGCAGCGGCTCGAAGCGCGGCGGCAGCGAGAGCCGCTCGCCGAGATGCGCAGCGTCCTCGTCGACGGCGAAGCCGGGGCCGATCGTGGCGATCTCGAACAGCACGCCGCTGGGCTCGCGGAAGTAGACCGAGCGGAAGTAGAAGCGATCGATGATCGGCGTCGGATGCTCGCCCGACTCGGCGACGCGTGCGCGCCACGCCTCCTCGTCGGCTGCCAGCGAGGCGAAGGCGATGTGGTGGACCGTGCCGGCGCCCTGGCTCGCGACCGCTTCCGGCGGCGCCGCGTCGTAGGCGTAGAAGCTGCCGCGCTCCTCGCCGCGCACCTCCCAGCGCTCGCCGTCGGCGGTCGTGAAGCCGAGCGTCTCGAGCAGCAGGCCGGCGCTGAGCGCCGGGTCGGCCGTGTAGGCGCGTGCGCCTTCGAAGCCCTGCAGCGCGTGCTCGGGCGGAATGCCGGGAGCGCTCGCGCGCAGCGGCGGGTCGGGCACGTCGGCGACGAGCAGCTCGTGCGCGAGGCCCTCCGGGTCTTCGAACAGCAGGCTGCCGTCGGCGCCGGCCTCGATCGCGACGCCGTGCTCTTCCAGGCGACCGGCCCAGAACTCGAGCGAGGCGGCCGAGCCGACGCGCCAGACGATCCGGTGGACCATTCCCGCACCCGGACGCCCGCGCGCGGCGCCGGGATACTCGAAGAACGTCAGGTCCATGCCCGGCGAGCCGTCGTCGTCGCCGTAGAACAGGTGATAGACGGTCGGGTCGTCCTGGTTGACGGTCTGCTTGACCATCCGCAGCCCGAGCACGCCGGCGTAGAAATCGACGTTGCCGACGGCGTCGGCCGTGATCGCCGTGATGTGGTGAATCCCCTCCAGCTTCACGCAACTGACATTATCGCCGCGTGCAAGACGGCCCGCTGATCGCGCGCTTCGGTCGCGCCCGGCGCGATCGCTCGCTCGCCGTGCTCGAAGGCCTGCACGCGCTGAAGCACGCGCTGCGCTTCGGCGCGAGCGTGCAGCTCGTCGCCAGCCGCGACGTCGAGCAGCTCGAGCGCCTCGCGACGGCGCTCGCGCCCGACGTCGCCGAGCGGATCGTCGCGCTCGCGCAGCCGGTCAGCGACGACGTGTTCGAAGCGCTCGCGCCGCTGCCGCCGAGCACCGGCGTGATCGCGATCGCCGAGCGACGCACGATCGCGCCGGCGACGATCCTCGCCGAGCGGCGCGACGCGCCGGTCGTGCTGCTCGAGGATCCGCGCGACCTCGGCAACCTCGGCGCCTGCGTGCGCGTGGCCGCGGCGGCCGACGCGGCGGGCGTGCTCAGCACGGGCAGCCACGACCCGTGGGCGCCGGACGCGCTGCGCGGCGCCGCCGGCCTGCACTTCGCGCTGCCGGTCGCGCGCCTGGCCGCACTCGACGAGCTCGACTCGAGCGAGCCGCGACGCGCACTGCTCGCGCTCGATCCCGGCGGCGAGCCGCTGCTCGCAGGCCGGCTGCCGCCGGGCGCGCTGCTCGCGTTCGGCACCGAGCGCTACGGCATCAGCGAGGAGCTGCTGGCGCATGCCGACGCGCGCGTCAGCATTCCGATGCGCGAGGGCGTCTCGAGCCTCAACCTGGCGACGTCGGTCGCCGCCGTGCTGTTCGCCTGGCGGCTCTCGGCAGGCGGCTGACCGAGCGGCGCCGGCGCGGCGGGCGGCGCTGCGCTACGCCGGGTTGGCGGCTGCCCAGGCGACGATCTCGCGCGAGTCGGCGACGGCCGTGCCGTCGTCGAGCTCGAGCACCGGCACCCAGCGTTTGCCGGTCAGCTCCTGTGCGCGCTTGCGGCCGGCGGTGTCGTTGAAGACGGCCGGCAGCGGCGCGAAGCCGTAGGACTTGATCACCTCGGGATCGTGCCCGGCGTCCTTCAGCGCGTGGTAGGCGTTCGCGCACGGGTGTCCGCCGGGCCGCGGCGTTGGGAAGGTGCCCCAGCAGACGTAGAGCTTCACGAGACGGTCAGCGTGCCTTCCATGCCGGCCTGGCGGTGGCCGGGAACGGAGCAGAAGAACGTGTATGTGCCCGGTTTCAGTTTCAGCGTGACCGTCTTGGTGCCGCCGGTGAAGGTCGGCGTCTGCACCGAGCACCTTGCTGCCTTCGGCGACCGTGACGTTGTGTTCGATCGGCGACATGTTGGTCATTTCGATCGTCACCGTGCCCGCCTTCGCGCTGAGCTGCTTGGTGTCGTAGGCGAGCTGGCCGGCCGGGTTGGCGGCGAGCTTCAGCTTCGTGCTCGCGCCTGCGGCCGGTGAGGAGGCCGGCGCCGGCGAGCCGGTCGTGGCGGTCGGCGATGCTGGCCGGAGCGCTCGTCGCCGGCGCCGTGGCGGTCGCGCTCGAGCTGGCCTGCGTTGTCGGCGGCGGCGCCGGCGCTCGAGCCTGCCGCGTTGCCGCTCGCCTCGGAGGTGCCGGAGGTGATCACGGCGGTCGAGACGGCGCCGAGCACGAGCACGATCGTGACGGCCATCACGCCGCGCTGGCCGGCGAGGCTGCCGGGGAAGTCCGGTTTGCGCAGACCGAGGCCGAGCGAGACGGTCAGCGCCCACAGCACGAGCAGCCCGCCGGCGATGTAAAACGGGACTTTGCTCTTCTCGGCGGCGAGCACGGGCGCGAGTTGGGCCGCGAGAGTGTGCACGGCGCGAGCCTAACCGATGCGCCCGCGGATATGCTGGCCGGCGGGATGGATGGGGTACGGCGAACAGCCGACGACGCGCTCGAGGGACTGCCGGACTTTCCGTTCGCGGCGCACTACCGCGAGGTCGACGGGCTGCGCCTGGCGCACATCGACGAGGGCGAGGGCGCGCCGGTGATCTTCATCCACGGCGAGCCGACCTGGTCGTTCCTGTGGCGCAAGGTGATCGTGCCGGTGCGCGACGCCGGCTACCGCTGCATCGCGCCCGATCTCGCCGGCTTCGGGCGCTCGGACAAGCCGACGGACGTCGGCTGGTACTCCTACGACCGCCACACCGCGCTGGCGGCGACGCTGCTCGAGGACCTCGACCTGCAGGGCGCGACGATCGTCGTGCACGACTGGGGCGGCCCGATCGGTCTTCGCCTGGCATCGAGCATGCGCCGCGGATCGATCGGCTCGTGATCCTCGACACCGGCCTGTTCACCGGCCGCCAGCGGATGACCGACGCGTGGACGGCGTTTCGCGACTTCGTCGAGCGCACCGAGGATCTGCCGGTCGGCTTCCTCGTGAAGGGAGCGTGCAAGGACGATCCCGGCGAGCAGGTGATCGCGGCCTACGACGCGCCTTATCCGGACGCCGCCTCGAAGGCCGGCGCGCGCGCGTTCCCGCTGATGATCCCGCGCTCTCCCGAGGAGCCAGGCGCGGCGGCAGGCCAGCGCGTGCAGGACGCGCTGGCCGAGGACCGGCGCCCGACGTTGATGCTGTGGGCCGACTCCGATCCGATCCTGCCGCCGAGCGTCGGCGAGCGCTTCGCAGCGGCGATCAACCGGCCGCCGCCGCGGCCGATCGAGAACGCGAGCCACTTCCTGCAGGAGGACCAGGGACCGCTGATCGGCGCGCTGATCGCCGAATGGCTGCTAGGCGACCGATAGGCGGCGCGCTACGGCGTCCTCGTACGCGCGCTCACCGCCTCACTGCTCGCCCGGCGCGCCGCCGTCGCCGACGGAGCTCGGGATCTGCGGCGGCTCCTGCGCGTCGAGCAGGCCGGGCTCCGATCGCGCGGCGCGCAGCTCGTAGCTGCGGCGCGTCAACGTGTCGGCGTCGGCCAGCACGCGATCGGCCTTCATCGCATGCGCCATGCCCTCGGACAGTCGCCGCGGGAGGACGACGCCGAGCGTGTTCGTGCGCTTGGCCGACTTCGGCACCCAGACTTCGACCGTGCCGAGCTGCAGCGCCTCGACGATCGCGTCGGCGACGTCGCTCGGCTCGAGATTGGCGAAGCCGCGCGCCTGACCGAGACCGGAGCCGAGCTCGGTGTTGACGACATAGGGCATCACGTAGCTGACGTCGATCGGCGCGCCCATCAGCCGCAGCTCGCCGCGGACGGCCTCGGTCAGACCGACGACGGCGTGCTTCGTCGCCGAGTAGGTCGCGCCGCCGGGCGCGCCGAACTTGCCGGCCTGCGAGGAGATGTTGACGATGTGGCCGCGATTGCGCGGGATCATCCGCGCGAGCGCGAGCTTCATGCCGATGATGACGCCGTGGATGTTGATGTCGACCATCCGCCGCGCGGTCAGATCGTCCTCGTCGATGAAGCGCCCGATCTGCATGATGCCGGCGTTGTTGATCAGGACGTCGATCGGGCCGAGCTCGCGCTCGGCGCTGTCGAGAAAGCTCGCGAACGAATCGCGGTCGGTCACGTCGAGCGGCAGTCCGATCGCGCTCGGGCCGAGCTCGGCGGCGGTCGCGAGCGCGGCATCGGTGTCGACGTCGCCGATCGCGACGCGCATGCCCTGACCGAGCAGCGCCTCGGCCGTCGCACGCCCGATGCCACGAGCGGCGCCGGTGATCGCGGCGGTCTCGCCGGCGAGGATGCGCGGCTGCTTGGCCATGTTTCTCCTCCTTCTCGCTTGCCGCGAGCCGGCGCGCGGCGTTGCCGAGCGAGGCCTGACGGCGTGGTCGCCGAGAAAGCTAGCGCGCCTGTGCGTACCGCGTTGGCCGCACGGCCAATTTGCGTTGGCGGCTCTGCTCGGTAGGGTTGACGCGTGGCGTCATTCCAGTTCGAGGGACAGCAGATCGCCTACACCGAATACGGTGGCGGCCCGGCGGCGGTGACCGAGCGCGGCACGCGCGGGCGCACGGCGCGCAGCTCGAAAGCGGCCGATCGGCCGCTGATCCTCGTACACGGGCTGCTGCTCTCACAGCTCATGCACCAGCCGCTGGCCGAAGAGCTCGGCGGCGCGCGGCAATCGCGTGATCACGGTCGACCTGCTCGGGCACGGCGAATCGGATCGGCCGCGCGACATGTGGCGCTACTCGATGCGCTTCTTCGGCGACCAGCTGGTCGCGCTGATGGATGCGCTGGAGATCGACGAAGCGGTCGTGATGGGCACGTCGCTCGGCGCCAACACGGCGCTCAACGTCGCGCTGACGGCGCCGGAGCGGCTGCGCGGGATGATCATCGAGATGCCGGTGCTCGACAACGCGCTGCTGTGGAGCGCGGTCGCTTTCACGCCGCTGCTGGTCGCGCTGACGTTCGGCGAATCGGCGATGAGGCTGCTCGCGCGCGGTACTCGCGCCGTGCCGCGCCGGCTGCTGCCGCACTACGGCAACGTGATGCTCGACCTCGTGCGCCAGGAGCCGGGGCCGAGCGCAGCTGTCCTGCAGGGGCTGTTCTTCGGGCGGATCGCGCCGCATCGCAACGACCGGCGCACGTTCGAGACGCCGACGCTCGTGATGGGCCACCATCGCGACCCGGTGCATCCGTTCTCCGACGCCGGCATGCTCGCCGACGAGCTGCCGAACGCGCGGCTGATCGAAGCGACGTCGATGGTCGAGCTGCGCACACAGCCGGAGCGGCTGACGAACGAGATCGCGGCGTTCCTCGACGAAGTCTGGTCGCAGCCGCGCGCGGCGCGCGCGAAAGCGCCGGCGGTCAAAGCCGGCAAACGCGCTGCGGCCAAACGGACGTCGGCGAGCAAAGCGGCGGCAAGCAAAGCAGCGCCGCGAAAAGCGGCGAAAGCGCCCGCCAAGCGGCCCGCTCGTCGCGCTCGCGCCGGCTGAAGCCGGCGGCGCTACTTCTTGAACGGGAAGAGTTCGAATTCGTTCACTTCTACGTGCCCGGGCGCTTCGGGCGTGCCGACCGCTGCGGCCGGTGCCTGACTGATCCAGAGGACGACGAAGCGATGCGGCTGCCTGCCGGCGGCGGCGATCATCGAGCTGCCGCGGCCGAAGTGGATTCGCACGTGGCGCTTCTTTGCGACGAACGACGGCGTCAGCGCCGACCAGCTCGGATCGGTGATCGAGCTCGGCAGCGTGGCGGCGTTCGAGCCGTAGACCTGCACGGTCATGCCGGGCGTGTCGCTCGTCAGCGCTGCGCCGGAAAGCCGGCGCGCGGTGTTCAGGTCGATCACGACGCCCTCGGCCATCTTCGGCGCGACGGACGGTTCTAGCTGTGCCGTCCAGGCGGTCGTCGGATCGCTGTCGATCGTCAGGCTGGGATCGCCGAAGTTGGTCGCGGCGTAGTTGTAGGGGTTGTAGGTCGAGGCGGCGTTCGTGTCGAGTGTCAGCGCTTCCGGATGCGCTTCGCCGACGACTTCTTCGCTCGATTTCTTCGGCGTCGTCGTGGCTGATTTGTTCGTGCCCGTCGGCAGGCTCGGCGTGTTCGTCGGCGTGGGCGTCGGCACGATCGCTTTCGGCGTCGGCGTGACGCTCGGCGTCAGCGGGATTTTGGCCGGTTTCGGCAGCGGCGTGATCGTCGTCGGCGTGCCGATTTTGGCCGTCGCCGTGGCGCTCGGCGCGGGCGTGACGGGCGTCGTCGGAGTGCTGGCCGGCGGCGTCGCCTGGGCGATCGTCGTGGTCGCCGGCGGGCCGCTGCTCTTGTTCAGCGCGGCATAGGCGGCGGTCGCGGCGCCGGCGACGAGCACGGCGAGCGCCGTCAGGATGACGGCAGCCGAGCGCCAGCTGGGCGTGCGCGAGCTCAGGCTGCCGGGCGCGCCGGAGCCGCACTGCAGGCACCAGTCCTGCCCGGCGGCGAGCGGCGCGCCGCAGTTGGCGCAGCGCTGCTCGCCCGAGGTGGCGGGGCCGGCGCTCGGCGCGGAGCCGGGCGAATCGCCGTTTCCGGCGGCGGCGTGCTGCTCGCTCGGCTCGGTAGGCCGGTCTGCGACCGCAGAGGACACGCCGGCAATTCTAGTGGCGCGACTCGGCGCCTGGCGCAGGAGGGCCGCCGGGCACGATCTCACGGCCGGTCGGCAGCAGCTGCTCGTCGAGCTCGAGCTGCCAGTAGTAGCGCGTGAAGGTGCGCCCGGCATTGAACTCGCCGACGTGCGGCTCGACCGGGTCGCCGTCGGCCATGCGCACGATCAGCTCGGGGTAGGTGCGACCCGGCAGCGCCGCGTAGGCCGGCGCCGGAAAGGCGCCGCCGAAGCGCGTGTTGACGTCGGTGATGCCGAGGCCGATGTCGGGATCGCGGAACGCCTGGATCGTCGCCGGGCCGGTCACGGAAAGCGCCTCCATCACGGTCCTGCCGAGCTCGATCAGCTCCTCGTCGTAGATCGCGGTGCCCTTGATCGACTCGCCGCCGCGCGACTCGAGCATCGTGCGCGGGATCGCGTTGAGGCAGCGGCCGCGCAGGTCGCCGAGGCAGTCGACCGACAGCTCGGGCCCGTTCATCGCGCGCTGGACCATGACCGGCTCCTGCACGTAGTCGACGAAGAAACGTGCCTGCGCGGCGTCGCGCGCGCGGTGGATCGAGCGCGCGCCGGAGCCACGGCGCGGCTTGATCATGACCGGATAGTCGAGCGCGTCGAGATCGTCGTCTGCGAGCACGGTCGGCGGCGAGGGCAGCCCGAGCTTCTGCAGCAGCAGGTGCGTCTCGTACTTGTCGTAGGTCGCGCGCGCGACATCGGCGGACGGCACGAAGGCGGGCAGCCGGTGTTCTTCGCGGGCGCGTGCGAGCAGCTCGATGTCGAGGTCGGTCAACGGCAGCACGGCACCGACTTGGTGCTGTTCGCAGAGCTCACGCAGGGCGTTCACGTAGTGCGGGTCGCTGACGAGCGGCACGGCGGTGCGCACGTGCGCGGCGTACTGCGCAGGCGCGAGCGGCGAGGGGTCGGCGGCGATCGTGCGTGTCAGCTGGGCGAAGCAGGCGACGATGTCATAGCGCTTGCCGACGCCGGTCAGCAGCACGGCCGGCGGGCTCACAGCTCGCCCTCCCAACCGCCGGCGGCACCCTTGTAGAGCCCGCCGCCGCCGAGCACGAGCGCCGGCGTGCGCAGCAGGATCCGCAGGTCGAGCGCGAGCGAGCGGTGCTCGACGTAGTAGAGGTCGAGCTCGATGCGCTCGGCCCACGGCAGCGCGGCACGGCCGTTGACCTGCGCCCATCCGGTGATGCCGGGCTTGACGGCAAGCCGCTCGCGCTGGCGCG
This sequence comes from uncultured Solirubrobacteraceae bacterium, assembly GCA_963812575.1. Lineage (GTDB taxonomy): Bacteria > Actinomycetota > Thermoleophilia > Solirubrobacterales > Solirubrobacteraceae > Palsa-744. The sequence goes on from CAWEVS010000002.1 coordinate 47,473, forward strand.
CGTCGTACTGCGCGACCTGCGCCGGCAGCGTCGGTCGTGGACCGATCAGCGACATCTCGCCGCGCAGCACGTTGACGAGGTTCGGCAGCTCATCGAGCGAGGTGCGCCGCAGCAGCGCGCCGACGCGCGTGATGCGCGAGTCGCCGGCGTTGACGGCGAGGCCTGCGCCGATGTGCTCGGCGCCGTCGACCATCGTGCGCAGCTTCAGCATGTCGAACGGCGCACCGCGCAGTCCCGAGCGTCGCTGCCGGTAGATCGCCGGGCCGCGCGACTCGAGCTTGATCGCGACGATCGCGCCGAGCATCAACGGCGAGCTGAGCGCAAGCGCGGCGGCCGAGACGAGGATGTCGAGGAGGCGGCGAATCACGTTGGATATGAACGATCGGGGGTCAAGCAGATCAAGGACGCAGGGAGCGTGGCGTGCTCTGCACGCGAGCGACCGAGGACGCCGAGATGCGCCGGCCCCGGTCGTTCATCTTGTCCCTTCTGCTGCATCCCACCAGGCGGTCGTGCCGTGGCGCAGCCAGTCCCACAGGCCGGCGGCAGGCGAGGCTGTGGTCAGGACGTAGTAGCGCGCGATCAGCAGCGGCCGTGCGCGGAGCGCGCCGGCGAGCAGCGCGGCGAGGAGCAGCGCGAGCTGCAGCGCGAGCGTGACGGTGTAGAGCGGGCTGGCGCCGGCGAGGACGATGACGACGTTGGCGGCGAGCGCGAGCACGTGCAGCGCGGGCGTGGCGTAGCGGAGCAGGCGGTGAGAGAAGATCATCAGCGCGTACAGCGGCGGATAGCCGCGCGGCGAGAGCATGCCGCCGCGCAGGACGATCGGCCAGGTGTGGCTCATCATGCGGCGCTTGCGCGCGAACTCGCCGAGCAGCGACGGCACCATCTTCTCGCTGGCGCGCGCGCTCGGCACGTAGACGGCGCGCAGGCCGCGCTTGACCATGTTGAACGGCAGCGAGAGGTCGTGGCCCATGATCGGGTCGACGACGATGTAGGCGTCGCGTCGCGTCGCGTAGATCGCGCCGTTGCCGGCCGTGATCGAGGAGAGGCGCGACTCGAGCGCGCGCACGGCGAGCTCGTAGCGCCAGTAGACGCCCTCCTGGTTTGACGCGTCGGCGCCGCTGGCGCTCTGCACGAAGCGAACCTGCCCGCAGGCGTAGCCGACGCGCGGATCGGCGAAGGCGCCGGCGAGCTCGCGCAGCGCGTCGGGCTGCCAGTAGGAGTTCGCGTCGGAGAAGGCGACGAGCTCGCCGTCGGCACGCTCGACGGCGCTGTCCTGCGCGCGGATCTTGCCGCCGCGCGGCAGCTCGAGCACGAGATCGGCGCCGGCGGCGCGAGCACGCGCGGCGGTCGCGTCGGTGCAGCCGTCGCAGGCGACGATCAGCTGCAGCGACGCGCGCGGGTAGTCGAGCGCGAGCGCGTTTGCGAGCTTCTCGGCGATCACGTCCTGCTCGTCGTGCGCAGCGACGATCAGTGAGACGCGCGGCAGCGACGCGTCGGCCACGCGAAGATGATCGGCTCCGCCCCTGACGGGGCTGCGCCCGGCGGGCTCGCGTGGCGGCGCGGAGGATGGCGCGCCGCGCAGACGCGCGAGCACGGCGAGCGCCAGCGCGTAGCCGAGCTGCGTCCAGACGATCAGCGCAGCGCACAGCCAGAAGAGGATCTCGAGTGCGATCACGCCGGTGATTGTCGCCGACGCGGCACTCAGGGCCGGAGCGGCGTGGTGCGGCGGGCGTTGCGGACGCGCGCACTGCGGGTAGTCTCGCGAGATGAGCTACACGATCAAGAACCTCTCAGAGACGACCGACAGCGCGCCGAAGTTCGGCTTGGGCGAGCTCGGCGAGGCGCACTTCCCGCAGGAGGAGCTCGGCGCCGAGACCGTCGGTCTCGCCTACCAGGTGCTGAAGCCGGGCAAGCGTCAGGCGTTCGGCCATCGCCACGACAAGGCCGAGGAGGTCTACGTCGTGCTGAGCGGCGGCGGGCGCGTGCGCCTGGACGACGAGATCGTCCAGATCAAGGCGCTCGACGCAATCCGCGTCGAGCCGCGCGTGACGCGCGCGTTCGAGGCCGGCCCGGACGGCATGGCGTGGGTCGCATTCGGTCCGCATCACGCCAAAGACGGCGAGCTCGACAGGGAGTTCTGGACCGACTGAGCGCGCGCACGACGGACGTGCGCCGCGATCAGCGGCTCAGCAGCTGCTCGTAGAGCGCGAGCGTTTGGCGCGCGATCGCATCCCAGCCGTGCTCGCCGGCGGCGGCCAGCGCGCCGCCACGCAGGGCGTCGAGCGCGGCCGGGTTCGCGAGCAGTTCGGCGATTGCCTTTCGCAGCGCTCCGGCGTCGCCGGGCGGGACGGTCTGCGCGGCACCGCGCGCGGCGAGCTCGCCGAAGCCGCCGACGTCTGAGACGAGCAGCGGCTTGCCGAAGGCGAGCGCGGTGAACAGCACTCCGGACTGCTCGATCTCGCGGTAGGGCAGCACGACGAGGTCGGCGCGGCGGAAGTAGGCGGGCAGCTCGTCGTCGGCGAGAAAGCGCGTGACGAAGCGGACGCCGGCGGGCGCGCGAGCGCGCAGCTCGGAGACGTCCATGCGCGGCATGCCGACGATCCACAGCTCGGCGTCGTCGATGCCGCGCCACGCGTCGAGCAGCACGTCGAGCCCCTTGTACGGGCGCAGCAGGCCGAAGAACAGCACGACGCGCTTGTCGGTCTCAAACGGCGGCGGCCCAGCGGGCAGCTCGGCGAGATGCGCGAAGGCGCCGTGCGCGATCACGTGCACGCGCTCGGGCGCGACGCCGAGCTCGGCGGTCAGGCGCTCGCGGCTGTGCTCGGTGTGCGCGACGATCGCGTCGAAGCGCTCGTACAGCCGCCGCTGCGCCTCACGCTGGCCGCGACGCGGCTCGCGCGGCAGCACGTCGTGCGCGGTCAGCACGAGCGGCACGCCGCGCGGTAGCAGGCGCCCGTCGAGCTGCTGCATCGAAAGCCACTGGAAGTGCACGACGTCGGCCGCGCGCGCGGCGCGCCGGTAGCGCAGCATGTCGGGCACGTGCTCGGCGAGCTTCAGCGCGCGTCGCGCGCGCTGCGCGGCGGCCGAGCTTCCCGGCGCGAGCTTCGTCGCGCCGTAGAACAGCTCGACGCGCTCATAGCCGACGGGCGCCGGGACGGCTCCGTAGGCGAAGCGGCTCGTGTACAGCGCGACATCGGCGCCGGCGGCCGCCAGCGCCGCGCTCAGCGCGTGGTCGTACGGCGGCGTGTAGGCCGACGGGTCGACGATCTGGACGCGCATCGGCGCAGACTCTAGGCGCCGAGAGCGTCCCGTCCGTGAACGCGCGTCGGACGGAGGTGGGTGAAGGTGCGCGTGATGATCAGGCTGATCGAACGGGATGGCTGGCGGCAGGTGCGCCAGAGCGGAAGTCATCGCCAGTTTCATCATCCGATCAAGCGGGGCACCGTCACGGTCGCGGGCCGTCGCAACGAAGATTTGCGACCCAAGACGCAGGCCGATATCGTCAGACAGGCGGGACTGAAGTGATGACTGAAATCGAGCGATACCTGATCTACGTGGAGCGCGGACCGACGAACTGCTCGGCTTACTCTCCCGATGTCGGGGGCTGCGTTGCGACAGCGCCGAGCGTGGATGAGTGCGTTGCCGAAATGCGCTCCGCACTGGTGAGCCACTTCGAGCTGATGCGCGAGTGTGGCGAACCGATCCCGGAGCCCTCGGGGCCTGGAGTTCGGGTCGAGCCCTCGGCGGCTGCGTAGAGCGCACTAGAGTCCGTCCGGGTGGCGGACGTCGAGCTCTCCTACTGCGTCGTCAACACCTCGCAGCGCGAGCTTCTGTTGCGCGGGCTCGATGCGATCGCGCGCGAGCGCGCGGCGCTGCCGTTCGCCAGCGAGCTGCTCGTGCTCGACAACGGCTCGCGTGACGGCTCGGCGCAGGCCGCGCGCGAGCACGCTGCCGTCGATCGCGTGATCGCGCTCGAGCAGCGCCGCGGCAAGGCGCTGAACGACTCACAGCTGCTGCGCGAGGCGCGCGGGCGCTACGCGCTGCTGCTGAACGAGGACTCCGAGCTGCAGGCCGGTGCGACGCTCGCGCTGTGGCGCGCGCTGCAGGAACGGTCCGACGCGGCGTGCGCCGGCGCGAAGCTGCTGCGCCCGGACGGTCGCGAGCAGCCCTCGGCGTGGCGCTTTCCGACGCCGCTGACTGCGCTCGCCGGTGCGCTGCTTCTGCATCGCGTCTGGACCGTGCAGAGTCGTGGCTCGCGCACGCGACTCGTCGACTGGTGCCAGTCGGCCGCGCTGCTCGTCAGGCGCGACGCGGCGGCTGCCGTCGACTACCTCGATCCGGACTTCTTCGTCTACTCCGACGAGGTCGACTTCGCGCGGCGGCTGCGCGACGCCGGCTGGCTCAGCGTCTACGTGCCGTCTGCCGTCGCCGTTCACCACGAGCAGCTCTCGAGCGACGTCGTGCCGGAGCGGCGAATCGTCGAACTCGCGCGCAACCGCGACCTGTACATGCGCAAGCACCACTCGGCGGCGGCCGCATGGGCCGTGCGCTGGCTGACGGCCTGGCCGTACGCGCTGCGCGCGCTCGCGGCGACGGCGATGCCCGGGCACTCGCCGCGGCGCTACTGGCGCCACGTCGTCGCTACGCTGCGACCGCAGCGCGGCGAAGGACTGCGCGAGGCGGCCGAGCGCTACAACCGCGGCGGCTGAGCGCGGCAGAACAGCACGGCGAGGAAACGTGCCGTGTCAGGAGTGCGGCGGCGGCACGGCGAGCTCGTCGAGCAGCGCGCCGACGACGCGCGGGTCGAGCTGCGAGCCGGCGACGCGGCGCAGCTCGGCTGCGGCCTCGTCGCGCGATCGCGCGCGGCGATACGGCCTGTCGGTGACGATCGCCTCATAGGTGTCGCAGGCGGCGATGATGCGCGCGGCCAGCGGGATCTGCTCGCCGGCGAGTCCGTCGGGATAGCCGGCGCCGTCCCAGCGCTCGTGGCTCGCGCGCACGGCCGGCGCGAGATGCGCAAAGGCCGGGATGCGCGCGACGAGCCGGCCGCCGGCAGCTGCGTGACCGCGCATCGTCACCCACTCCTCGTCGCTCAGCGCGGCCGGCTTCAGCAGGATCTCGCTCGGCACGGCGACCTTGCCGACGTCGTGCAGCAGCGCCGCGTAGCGCGCGTCGCTCGCGCGCGATGCGCTGAGGCCGAGTCGCAGCGCGACGCGGCGCGTCAGCTCGGCGACATCCTGCTCGTGCGAGGCCGTGTAGTCGTCCTTCGCCTCGACCGTGCTCATCAGCGCGGTCAGCGTCGTAGTGAAGGTCTGCTCGAGGTCGGCGACGAGCGCGGCGCGGTGGATCGATGAGCCGAGGCTGGCGGCGATCGCCTCGACCAGCACCGCATCGGCCTCGCCGAACGCGCCCGCCTCGGGCGCCTCGATGTTGAGCACGCCCCAGACCGCGCCGTCGACGAGGATCGGCACGGCCAGCTCCGAGCGCGGGTCGGTCTCGGGATCGCGCACCATGTAGTCGCTGTCGGCGCGCGTGTCGGCGACGAGCGCAGTCGCTGCGCTGCGCGCAGCGCGGCCGTTGACGCCGTCGTGCACCGACTGCTCGACCAGCAGAAACTCGTTCATCACCTCGGCGAGCGCGCCTCTGCCGGAGACCAGCCGCAGCATGCCGTCGTCGTCGAGCCGCTGGATCGCGACGAGATAGAAGCCGAACGTGCGCTGCAGCTCGTCGACCAGCAGCTGCACCATCTCGCGGACGTCGTTCGTCGCGGCCAGGCTCGCCGTCAGCCGGGCGGCGAGGCGCAGCTGCACGCGCAGGTAGGGCAGCTCGCCGGCCGCGGCCATCTTGCGCGCGTGATCGTCGGAGCGATGGCGCCGCAGCGCTTCGGCGCGGCGCCGACGCTCGCGCTGGTCCGCCGGCGCTCGCGTGACGGAGAGCTCAACCATCGTGCGCGCCCAATCGACAGATCGCGCGGACTTCTTGACGAGGACTGGACGCAATTAGACACCTCTACGCCTCAGAGGTCTTTGAGCGGGTCCTCGGCGTATTCCTCGACTTCGCCGTGGCCGGCGCGGAAGGCGGCGATCCGGCGGCGTCCGTCGACGAGCAGCGCGCGCGTCTGGCGGCGCTCCTCGGCGTCGAAGAAGCGCGTCGCCAGCAGCAGCGCCGGCACGAGCGCCAGCCACAGCGCGCGCAACGCGATGCCGGCGAAGCCGCTCGTCGGCAGCAGGAGCTCGCCGGAGACGGCGACGCCGGCGAGGATCGCCGTCGCCTGCGCGAGGCGCCGCCACTGGAAGCCGACCGCGAACAGCCGCCGTGTCAGCAGGTGCATGACGAGCAGCATCGCGACGTAGGCGCCGCACAGCGCGATGCCGGCGCCGGCGATGCCGAGGCCGGCGCCGCCGTGCGGCACGAGCAGCAGCAACAGCGCGATGTTGACGAGCAGCCCGGCGAGCGCCGCCGGCAGGTTGCGCGAGGTCGCGCGCGCGCGCCCGGTGATCACGATCATCACCTGGTAGAGCCCGTACAGCGTCCAGGCGAGCGCGAGCCACGGCAGCGCCGAGTGCGCGCCGAAGTACTGCGGCGCGGCGAGCAGCCGCACGATCCAGCGGCCGAGCAGCGCGACGCCGGCGACGACGACGCCGGTCGCCAGCACGAAGTAGGTCGTCACGATCGAGTACAGCCGCGCCGCTTCGGCGTCGTTCTCGATCGAGTACGCCAGCGGCGGCCACGCATATTGAAAGCCGCGCACGATCACGAAGACGACCGTCGCGAACTGCAGCGCGACCGAGTACTCGCCGGCAGCCGCGTGCGAGTAGCTGCGGTAGATGTAGAAGCGATCGGCGACCTGCAGCGCATAGACACTCGCTTCGGCCGGCACGGTCGGCAGGCCGAAGCGCAGCATCGCGCGCAGGTCCTGCCAGTGCACGCGCAGGCTGAAGCGCCGGCGCAGCGTCCACCACAGGCCGAGCACGACGATCGCCGAGGCGCCGAAGTTGCCGAGCAGGAGGCCGCGCGCGCCCTGCCCGGCGATCACGACGAGCGCCACCGTGAAGATCACCGTCATCGCGACGTTCGCGCCCGACGCGAACACGTACGCGCGCGCGCGTTCGTCGACGCGCAGCTGCGCGTAGGCCATCTCGATGTTCGTGAACGACCACAGGCCGACGATCGCGCAGTCGATCAGCAGCGGGTCGTGATAGCCGAGCAGCAGCGTCGAGATGCCACTCGCGAAGGCCAGCGCCAGCAGTGACGCGAGCGTCGTCGTCCAGGCGACCGTCGCCGTCGCAGTGCGCGCGATCCGCGCGCGACGCTGCTCATCTTCATCAAAAAAATAGAAGCGGATGAAGGCCTCGCCGACGCCGACGCGCAGGAAGATGCTCGCGAGGATCACGGCCGTCAGCAGCGAGTTGGCCGCGCCGTAGCCGGCCGGCGAGATGTGCCGCGTGTACAGCGGAATCGTGACGAGCGCGATGCCCTTCGCGATGATGTCGCCGAACTGGTAGGCGGCGCCGGTCGTCAGCAGCCGCTTCAGGTAGCCGAGCACGGCCTCAACGTATCCGGCGCGGCTACTTCGCAGCCGCGCTCGACGCGGCGCCGCGCCGGCGCCCGCCGACGGCGCTGCGCAGCCACCGTGCGACGGCCTCGACGCTGCCGTCCTCGCGCGCCAGCGCCAGGCCGATGCCGAGCAGTGTCCATGTCAGCGGATCCTCGAGGAAGTCGGCATACGCGAACGTGTGCAGCACGAGTGCCGCAAAGCACGCCGCGATCGCCTGTCGCGCGAGGATCGGCGAGGCGCCGAGCGAGGCGAGCCCGCCGCTCGGCTCGCCGCCGTCCGGCGGCGCGCGACCGGCGCCACGGAACAGCGTCGCGAACGCGACGACGAGCAGCGCGAGGTACAGCGCCAGCCCGACGATGCCCTGCTCGGCGGCGACCGTCACCGGAATCGTGTGCGACGCCGACGTCGCGTTCTCGGCGCCCGTCTTGCTGTTGCGTTCGTACTCGCGCTGGAACGAGCCCGAGCCGTAGCCCTGCAGCGGATGTTTGACGAACAGTTCGAGGCCGCCTTCGATCAGCTTCGTGCGGCCGTTCGTCGCGTTCTGCGTCGAGCCGCCGCTGCCCTTCAAGCCGAAGTGCCACCTGGCCGGCGCCGCCAGCACGACGAGCAGCGCCAGCACGACGAGCGCCAGCGAGACGTAGATCGTCGCTCGCGCCGACCAGCGATACGCAGCGAGCACCGCCAGACCGAGCAAGAGCGCGGCGATGCTCGACTGCGAGAAGCTCGTCACCAGAGCAGCCAGCAGCCACAGCAGCACCGCCGCGGCGAGCAGCACGTCGCGGCGGCGACGGCGCCACAGCACGATGCTCGTCAGCGCGATCATCACGAGCGCGAGAAAGCGCCCGTAGATGTTCGGATCGAAGAACAGCGAGTTGACGCGGAAGTAGTTGTCGTACTGATTCGCCGAGACGACCTTCGGATTGAGGAACAGTTCCTTGCGCGCGTACTCGACGAAGCCGATGCCGGCGAAGACGACGGCGAGCGCGACGGCTACGCCGAGGCAACGGAGCAGCAGCTGCGGCGTCCAGTGCACGTCTCGCAACAGCAGGAACAGCAGCAGGAACGGCACGTAGAAGAACGCCAGGTTCTCGCCCGCTTTCGCCTTGTCGCCCGAGTACAGCGCCTGTAGCGCGTACAGCACGACCGACGCGACGAGCAACCACTCGAGCACGCCGAGCGACGGCAGCTCGCGCCGCAACAGCCGCGGCAGGAGCAGCGCGAGAACGCCGGCTGCGACGACCAGATACAGCGGTATCAGGAGGTTCACCGTGCGGCCGTCGGCCGAGATCGGCAGGCGAAACGGCAGCGCGACGATCGCCAGAAGCGGGAAGGCATCGGCGCGCCGGCGCATCAGCACGACGAGCGCCGCGATCACGAGCAGCGCGCCGAGCGCACCCGCGACGACGGCGCCGGCGCTGAGCGAGGTCGCCAGCGTCGACGGCGCCGCGCCGCTCACGGCAGGACCAGCTTGAAGCCGCGTGGCGAGAGCACCGAGCGGTGCTGCTCGCGCAGGCTCACGCGAACGCGATATTCACCGGCCGGCGCGAGCGCGCCGGCGAGCCGCGGCACGAGCGCCATCGTGCCGTCCGGCCCCGGCACGCGCGCGATGCCGTGCGCGACGCCGCGGCGCCCGCTCCAGCGCAGCGAGAGCTGTTTGTAGCGCGCCACCGGATAGTCGCGAAGCAGCGTCGCGACCGTCGCGCCGGAGGAGGAGACGATCGTCACCGTCGCCGCATCGGCGCGCGCCAGCTTGAACGAGATCCGCGCCTGTTTGATGTGCCCGCTCGGCGTCGGCGAGAAGAACGGCGTCAGCTGAAAGCGCTGCACGGCCGTAGGCGTGTGCTTCAGATGCTGAGTCAGGAAGAACGCGACGAGGCACGCCAGCACGAGCAGCGCGAAGACCGTGCGAGCAAGCCGCTCGGTTGCTTCGCCGGCCGGTCGCTGACCGGCCGCGCCCGCCGCGCTGGTCAATCGCTACCGGCCGATCTGTCCTCGCCGACCGCGAAGTGCTCGACCGTGTCAGAGCGCAGGCCGAGCCGCAACGTCTCCAGCGAGAGCACGTCGTCGGGCGCGATGTTGCCGAGGTTGCACTCGGTGCCGAAGCGTTTCAGCAGCCACACCTGCTGGCGCTGAAGCGGCGCGTCGAAGATCATCCGATCGGCATCGACCGCGTGCGCGATCTCGTCGATCAGCCCCGTTCGCACCTCGCCGTCGGCGCGATAGATGCCGGCAGTCCCCGACTCACGCGCCTCGGCGATCACCTTCCACGCGCCCGCATCGAGGTCGCGTTCGATCTGCTCGACCCAGATGTACGGCGCCATGATGAAGTCGGCGTCCTTGCTGCCGACCTCGGCGAACACGACGAACTCGCCCGACAGCCGTTCGATCAGCGCGCGCTTGACCTCGGCGTCGAGCGTGATCGTGCCGTCGGAGATCTCGACGTGGCGCAGGCCCAGTTCGCGCAGCCACGCGACGAGCCCCTCGACGCGTCCCTGGCGGATCGCGATCTCCGTCAGCGTGCCGCCGAGCACGACCGGAATCCCATGCTCGGCGTATCGCGCGAGCTTCGGCTCGAGGTTCGCGCTGACGACCGCCGTGCCCCAGCCGAGCTTGACGATGTCGACCGATCCGCCGGCGACCTCGAGCAGGCCGTCGACCTCGGCGACCGAAAGCCCGCGGTCGATCACGTGCGTGATCCCCCGCTCGCGCGGCTTGGCCGAGCGCTCGGGAATGTCGAGGAAGCCGGCTATTGCGAAGCCGAAGCCTTGTCGAGACCTACGATCACGACGACCGGCGCCGACGCAGAGAGCGACGCGACCGTGCTTTCCATCGGCTGCGCCTGCGAGACGCCGATCGCGCTCGCAACGCTCTGCGCTTCTGCGCGATGGCCGCTGGCGTACTCGACGACCGTCACCTGATTGGTGCCCGGCGGCGTGCCGTCCAGCGCCTTCGCGTTGGCGTAGCCGCGCTGCTGCAGTTCGCCCGAGACGTGATGCGCCAGTCCGGTCGTCGAGGTGCCGTTGAGCACGACGACTTCGGTTTTCGCCGGATTGACGGCCGGCGTCGTCTTCGTCGAGCGCGACGAGCTCTTGCCGCTGTGAGTCGCCGTCGTGCGCACCGCCTGCGTGCCCGACGTCGCCGTCGACTTCGCCGCTTTGCCGCCGCTCGATCCGCCGAGCACCAGCACGAGCACGACGACCACGACGACCGCGAGCACGCCGCCGACGATCAGCAGCGTCGCGCGCGCAGGCGAGCTGCGCTCGGCGCGATAGCGGCGCGCGCTGGGCGGCGCGCCGCTGTTGCCGCGCGAAGCTGTCGTCGCAGCACGAGCGCTCGGCGGCGCGTTGCCGGAGCGTGGCGCCGCAGCCGCTCCCGCTCCCGCTGCCGCCGGCGCTGCGACGGGCGCGCCCGCGCCTGAAGGGCTCGCGGCGCTGCGCGCAGGCGCCGCCGTGCCGGCGCCCGGCGCCGGCGGCGCTGCAGGGCGTGCCGGAGGCGAAGGAGCACGTGGCGACGCGCTCCTGGCCGCCGTCGCCGCGGCAGCTGCAGTCGCAGGCGCCGGCGCGCGCGGCGCTTGCGCATCACCGCTCACGCTCTCGCCGGCCGGCGCGATGCCTCCCGCGCCGCTCGCGATCGCGCTCTTCGTCGCGCCCGCAGCAGTCGCCGCCGCCGCCGTGGCAGGCTGAGCGGACACGGGCGCCGGAGCACCGGATGTACTTGGAGTTGCCGGCGCCGCCGGAGTGCCCGGCGCGGCCGGCGCGGTAGCGTTGCCCGGCGCGGCGGGAGCTCCAGGCGCCACCGGCGCGCCTGGAATGCCGGCTCGGCTCGGCGCGCTTGGCGAAGCCGCCGCCGTGGCCGCGCCCGCGGCAGGCGCGGCTGCCGGCACTGGCGCGTCCGGCGCGCGCGTACCCTGCGCCGTCGCCGCGGCGGCGCCGGTCGGCGCGAGCGCCGGCTGCGCCACGGTTGGCTGGCCGACGGCCGGCTGCGGCTGCCCGCTCTGCCCCGCCTGCGCGCCCACGGCTGCTGCGCTCGCAGTCGCCGGCGCTGCCGGCGCGGCGCCACTCGCTGCCGGTACCGGACGCGAGTTGATCGGCACGGTCCGCGGCACCGGACGCACCTGCTGTGGCACGGCCGGAGCGGCCGCGCGCGCCGCTGCTTCGGAACTGATCCGCTGGCCCGCTTCGGCCGCGCGCTCGGGCGCGCGGCCGGCCCACTCGCGCAGCCGCCTCAGCTCACGCGCCTGCGCGAAGACCAGCAGCGAGAGGACGGCGATGCCGAGCAGCGCAGCAAACGCAGCGATCGCGCCGATCTGCGTGACTTTGCTCGAGAGCGAGAGCGCGAGCGGCGTCGAGATCATGAATCCCGAGAGTGTATGAGGGCCGCAGGCGCACCGTTGAGGTCGTCGGCGGCCTCGGCGAGCGGCCTGACGCCGTGGTCGGTGACGTTCGATGGCCTGGCCTCGACGTGCAGCGCCGACAGCTCGGCGACCTTCGCGGCGAGGCCCGCCGCGTCGCCCTCGAGCACGAGCAGGCCGATCTCCGAGAAGATCGACTCGACTGCAGCTGCGCCGAGCGGCGGGCGTTCGGCGAGCAGGATCTTCTCGGCCGTCGTCTCGCGTGCGCGCTCGTAGCTGTTGAACAGGTCCTCGTGCAGCTTCTCGCCGGCGCGCCGGCCGACGACCTCCACCTCGATGTCGCGATCGGGGTCGAGGCCGGACAGCTCGATCATCGCGCGCGCGAGATCGAGGATCCGCACGGGCTCGCCCATGTCGAGCACGAACACCTCGGCAGCCGCCGGATGCGCCGCGGCGGCCGCCAGCTCACGCCGCTCGCAGGCGAGCGCGCCGCTGCGGATGATCAGCTGCACCGCCTCGGGAATCGTCATGAAGTAGCGCGTCATCCGCTCGTCGGTCACCGTCACCGGACCACCGCGCTCGATCTGGCGGCGGAAGATCGGCACGACGCTGCCCGAGGAGCCGAGCACGTTGCCGAAGCGCACCGACGCAAAGCAGGTCTCGGGAAAGCGCGCCGTCGAGGCCTCCAGTGCGAACTCGGCGAGTGCCTTGGACGCGCCCATCACGGTCGCCGGCGCGACCGCCTTGTCGGTCGAGACGAGCACGAAGCGCGTCGCGCCGTGCTCGCCGGCGACGTGCGCGACGACGCGCGTCGCCAGCGCGTTGTTGCGCACCGCCTCGACCGGATTCGCCTCCATCAGCCCGACGTGCTTGTAGGCGGCCGCGTGGAAGACGACCGTCGGGCGCTGCTCGGCGAAGACCTCGCGCATGCGCTCCTCCTCCTTGCAGTCCGCGAGCACCGCCGCGAGCATCGAAGGCGAGACGTGGCGCTCCTCGGCGAGCTCGCGCTCGATCGCGAAGAGGTTGTCCTCGGCGTGATCGAGCAGCACGATGCGGTGCGGCTCGACACGCGCGATCTGGCGACACAGCTCGGCGCCGATCGAGCCGCCGGCGCCGGTCACGAGCACCGTCTGCCCGGCCAGATATGCGCCGACGCGCTCGAGCTCCATCTGCACCGGCTCGCGCCCGAGCACATCCTCGACGCGCACCTCGCGCATCTGGCGCGCCAGCGCGCCGCGCGTCTGCAAGAGCTCGAAGACGGTCGGCAGCGTGCGCACCGGAATCCCGCGCGAGCGGCACTCGCGCACGATCCGCGCGCGCGTCGAGCCCGGCGCAGACGGGATCGCGATGATCACTTCGTCGGGTCCGAGATCGTCGAGGATCCGCGGCAGCTCCTCCTGGGTGTTGCCGCGCACGCGCACGCCGTCGATCCGCAGCCGGCGCTTCGCCGGATCGTCGTCGACGAAGCCGACCGGCGTCAGCCCGAGGCCGCGGTTGCGAACGATCTCGCGCAGGACAAGCCGGCCGCCGTCGCCGGCGCCCGCGATCAGCACGCTGCGCTGATCCTTGCGCCCGCCACGGAACGCCGCCAGCGGGCGGCGCTCGTAGGCGCTGCGCGCCAGCGCTCGCACGCCGAGCAGGAAGACGAGCGCGAGCAGTCCGTAGAGCACCGTCACGCCGATCGGCAGCCCGATCGCATAGGTGCCGTGGTTCGTCTCGTGCTCGACCGGCCGCAGCATCGCTACGGCGACGACCGTCAGCGCGACGATCGCGACGACCGCTCGCGCGACGGCTTCGTAATCGCGCTGCCCCGAGTAGCGCCAGCGGCGCTGATAGACGCGCGCCAGCACGAGCACCGGCAGGCTGCCGAGGAGCACCCACCAGATCGTGCGTTCGCGCAGGTGCGAGTAGTAGACGTTCGGTCCGTTGTTGAAGCGCAGCTCGAACGCCAGGTAGTAGGCGAGTGCGACCAGCACCCCGTCCACCGCGAGCTGGGGCAGCGTGTGACGATTCAGGGGAAAGGCCGCCGAGCGGATCCGTCGGCGCATTGCGCGAATTGTAAGGGGCGCTTGGGGCGTCAGTCGCGCCGGGCGTCGCCTGTCACGGGGCTGATCAGCAGCGCGACCAGCACGCGAGGATCGCGGCGCACGCGTCGATCCTCGCCCGGATCGGCGCGCCGCGCCAGATCGAGCTCGTCCGGCTCGCTCAGCCGGCGCAGCCTGCCTTCGGCGATCAGCCGCTCGTCGACGGCTCCGGCGCGCCCCTCGAACGTCGTGTAGACCGGAACGCCGAGCGCGACGGCCTCGCGGTTCATCGTGCCGCCGGCCGAGATCACCAGATCGGAGTACGCGATCAGCGACTGCGCGTCGATCGCACGCTCGGGCACGATGAAGCCCGGCACGCCGGCGAGCTGCGCACGCTGTGAGGCGACGCGCGGCAGCACGACCGGCTGCACGCCGTCTGCCGCCGCGGCCGCGCGCAGGCGCTCGAGCACGGTTGCGAACAGGTCGTTCTCGAAGCGGTGATAGAGCGAGACCTCCGGCGGCGTGCGCACGACGACGATCGGCCGCTGACGGTCGAGCCCGAGCTCTGCCAGCACCGCCTCGTCGGGCTCGAAGTCGGACAGGTAGTACTCCTCCTTGAGCCCCTCATACGCACGGATCTTGCCGCGCGCGCCGTAGCGATAGAGCCGCTGCGGCGGGATCGCGTCGGGTACGACGACGGCGCGCGCCAGGCGGCAGTTGACGTTGTGCTGGACCGTCGCCCACTCGTAGTCGAACATCGTCGAGCTCGGCACGCGCAGCACCGCAGCCGCGACCGACACGTCGTTGGAGCCGTGTCCCAGCGCGATGTCGAAGCCGCGCCCGCCGGCAGCGCGCCGCTCGGCGCGCGCCCAGCGCACGAGCGCCGCCGAGCGCGAGGCGAGGCCGAGCGCCTTCGCACCCAGCCGCTCGCCGCGATGGCGGCCGATCGCCGTGTGCTCGATGCCGAAGCGCTCGCACAGCGCCAGCGTCTGCGCGAAGTCGCGCGCCGTCACGCGCACCTCATGCCCGTCCTCGCGCAGCAGCTCGATCACCGGCCGCATCACCAGCACGTGCGGCGAGTTCGTCAGGTCTATCCAAACGCGCATCGGCCCACGGTATTGCTGATAGCCCGGGAAGCGCCGTTAGGCCGGCCCGGATGGCCGGCTCACGTGACTGCCGTGGCGGCCGCAGCGTTCACAAATTCAAACAAGGAGCGCAGGCCAGCTCGGGCCAAAGGCCGGATGTCGGTCTCAATCGCTGGGAACGTGCGCTCCGAAGCGTCAGCCCCAGATGAGAAGCCTCACAGCCGGGCGTCACGCCCCACCCCCGGTATCGTGCCCTGCAGTGCTCGTCCTCGCCTCGATCACCGAATCGGTCGTCAACGAAACGGCGCACCTCGTGCGCACCGGCGGCCTGCCGATGATCTTCGCGCTGATGGCGCTCGGCTCTGCCTGCATTCCGATCCCGTCCGAGGTCGTGATGCTGTTCGCCGGCTTCGCCGTCGCCGACAAGGTCGAAAGCGGCGCGCACCACCACCTGACGTTGCTCGGCGTCGTGCTCGCCGGGCTGCTGGGCACGCTCGTCGGCTCGTGGGTCGCCTACGCCGTCGGCCGCGGCGGGCGACTGGAGCTGCTCGAACGCCACGGCGGCAAGGTCCATATGGGGCCGTCGCAGATCCAGCGCGCCGACCGATGGTTCCAGCGATACGGAGAGCCGATCGTGCTGTTCGGCCGCCTGATCCCGCTGCTGCGCGCATTCGTCTCGCTGCCGGCCGGCATCGCGCGAATGCCGGTGCTGCGCTTCACCGTGCTGACGCTGATCGGCTCGCTCCCGTGGGTGCTCGGCCTGGCGATCGCCGGCCACGCCGTCGGCGGCGACTGGACGAGCGTGCGCAAGGGCTTCGAGTACGTCGACTACGTCGTACTCGCCCTGATCGTCATCGGCATCGCCTACCTGCTTCTGCGCCGGCGCGGCCGCAGCACGCCGGTCGACCCCGCTGAGCCGATCGAGCCGGCCGACGCTCGCGACGGCGTCCGCGTCTTCAACGACGCCGGCTGACGCGGCACCGTGCTGCGAGCCGCTCGCGCCGCACCGACGCTGCGCCAGGCGCTCGCGCTCGGGCTGCTGCAGGGGCCGACCGAGTTGCTCCCGGTCTCCTCCTCGGCGCACACGACACTGATCCCGCTGTTGCTCGACTGGCCATACGCCGAGCTCGACGGCGAGCTGCGCAAGTCCTTCGAGGTCGCGCTGCACGCCGGCGCGAGCGTCGCGCTCGCGTTCGACATGCGCCGCGAGCTGCTCGAGTCTGCGCGTCGCCTCGACCGCCGGCGGATCGGCGTCGTCGCGCTTTCGCTCGCGCCGCCCGCGCTCGCCGGCCTGGCACTGCGCCCGCTGATCGCGCGGCGGCTCGGCGGACCGCGCGCGATCGCCACCGGCCTGGCCGGCGGCAGCGCCGCGATGGCGCTCGCCGAGCTCACCTTCGACTCGGGCGAGCGCACGGATCGCGATGCGAACGCGCGCGACGGAGCCGCGCTGGGGCTCGCGCAGGCGCTCGCGCTCGCACCCGGCGTCTCGCGCTACGGCGCGACGCTCACCGCCGCTCGCGCGCGCGGCTTCTCGCGCGTCGACGCGCAGACGCTCTCCTGGCACGCTGCACTCCCGGTCATGCTCGGCGCGAGCGCGCTCGAGGGCGCGCGACTCGATGCGACATCCGCTGCCGGATGGCGCCGGCCTGCCGCTCGCCGCCGGCGCGGCCGCCGCGCTCTTCTCGACGTCGTTCAGCGCGCGCCTGCTGCGCCGGCCCGCGCGCGCACTGCAATCGCTGCTGCCGAGCGCCGTCTACCGCGTGCTGCTCGCTGCGATCGTTCTCGTTCGCATGCGCCGGAGACGCCGCCCGAACGCAGATCCAATCCAATAAAGGAAGCCCGTCTGTCCGGCTGTTCGTTCAGACCAACGCGCGCGCGTTGCGCAGACGTTGCGCACAATAGGAGCCGATGACCGTCCTCGGCACGCTGCTCGGCGGGCGCTACCGGCTCGATGCTCAGATCGGGCGCGGCGGAATGTCGACGGTCTACCGCGCCTTCGACACGGTGCTCGAGCGACCGGTCGCGATCAAGCTGATGCATCGCGAGATCGCATCCGACTCCGATCAGCTCGAGCGCTTCAGGCGTGAGGCGCGCTCGGTTGCGCGACTCAACCATCCGCACATCGTCACCGTCATCGACGCCGGCGAGGAGCCCGCCGAGGACGGTGGCAGCACGCCGTACATCGTGCTCGAGTACGTCGACGGCGAGACGCTGAAGCAGCTGATCCATCGCGAAGGACCGCTCGACAGCGCGCAGGCGATCGCCTACGCGATCGAGCTCGCGCGCGCGCTCGGAGCCGCCCACGAACGGCTGATCGTGCACCGCGACGTCAAGCCCCAGAACGTCCTGATCGGCGAGGAAGGCGGCGCGAAGATCACCGACTTCGGCATCGCGCGCACGCTCACCGAGGAGGGCCTGACGGTCGCCGGGCGCGTGCTCGGCACGACCGACTACGTATCGCCCGAGCAGGCGCTCGGCCAGCCGGTCACCGGGCAGTCCGACCTCTACTCGCTCGGCATCGTGCTCTACGAGATGCTCACAGGCGAGGTGCCGTTCACGGGCGATTCGCCTGTCGCCGTCGCGATGCGCCACGTGCGCGAGCAGCTTCCCGACGTGCAGCGGCTGCGTCCCGACGTCTCCGCCGCGACGGCCTCCGTGATCGATCGCGCGACGGCCAAGGACCTCGACGTGCGCTACGCCGACGCCGAGAGCATGGCCGCCGACCTCGAGGAGGTGCTCGCGATCGAAGCCGCCCGCGCCGGCCAGGCGACAGGCGAGGCGACCAGCGTGCTGCGCACGCTGCCCGGCAAGGCACGCCGGCGGCTGCCCTGGCGGATGCGCCATCCGGCGCGCTGGCTCGCCTCCCTCGCACTGCTCGCCGCGATCGTCGCGATCGCGCTGATCGCCGCCGCCCAACACGCACACAGCGGCACCGGCGTCGCCTCGGGCGTGCACGGCAGCGCCGGCCTGCAGCCGGTCGCGCTCGGCCAGACGGCCGCGCACGACTACAACCCGTTCGGCACCGAACCGGAAAACCGCGACCGCGTGCAGAACGTCATCGACAGCGATCCGAACACCGTCTGGAGCACCGCGCACTACTACGAAGGAACGTTGAAGAAGCCCGGCGGCGTCGGCGTCGGCGTCTACCTCGACGCTGCGCCGAGCCTCGCCGCGCGCGCCGTCGAGATCCAGACACCGACGCCCGGCTTCGACGTGCAGATCTACGGCGCCAAGACGATCAACCTGTCCTACGCCTACGGCGATCCGACGCCGCTCTCCGAGCGCGGCTGGCAGGGACCGCTCGGCTCGGCCGACGGCGTGCGAAACCGCCAGCGCATCACGCTCAGCGGCAACTCCTCCTACCGCTACTACCTGGTCTGGCTGACCACCCTCCCCCCCGGCCAGCAGTCCGCCTCGATCTCCGAAATCACCTTGTTCAAGTAACCGGCTTCAATAGCTGTGCGCAGCCTGCACGGCGTGCCGCATCGGCACCCGGCGCGCGACAGACGCGCGCCAGCCGGCCAGCACGATCAGCAGCGCCTCGACGAACATCGAGACGAGGCCGAGCGGCTCACTCCAGTTGCCGATGTCGCCGCCGTCGGACGGCAGGCCGGTGCTGCGGCTCAGCACATAGCCGACCAGCGGCGCAAGACCGAGCACGACGACCGCGCTCCACGCCAGCCCCGCGTCGAGCCGGTGCGCGAACAGCAGCGCCGCGCTCTGCACCACGCAGCCGACGATCAGCGCCACGTACAGCCAGAAGATGTAGCGCGTCTCCGAGTACGTCCCGACGGAGTCGATCAGGTGGACGATCGCGACTCCGATCAAGCCGACGACCGCCAGCGTCTTCGCCATGAGCTCGTCGCGCGACTCGATTGTCTGGTCATCTGACAGCAAAACAGCTCCGTTCATTAGGGTTGCCTAACTCGCAAGGACCACCGCGCCGCGAGATCCTTCCCGCAGATCCTCAGAAACTGCGCGCGGCGAGCGCTGCGTGGCGCTCGATCCCGAGCCGGCAGAGTCGGTCGATGAGCTCGCCGTAGCCGATGCCGGATGCCTCGATCAGCTTCGCGTAGACGCTCGTCGGAGTGAAGCCGGGCATCGTGTTGAGCTCGTTCAGCAGCACGCGCTCGCCATCGACGAAGAAGTCGACCCGCGCGAGCCCCTCGCAGCCGGTGCGCGCGAACGCCTCGAGCGCGAGCTCGCAGACGCGCGCCGACGCAGACGCAGAGATGCTCGCCGGCACGCGCAGCTCCATCGCCCCGTCGGTGTACTTCGCCTCGAAGTCGTAGAAGTCACCGTCGAAGCGGATCTCGCCCGGCGTCGAGGCGATCGCCGCACTGCCGCCCGCCCGTTCGGCCGCCGTCGCGCCGAGCACCGCGCACTCGACCTCGATGCCGGCGGCAGCCGCCTCGACGATCACGCGCGTGTCGTACGCGAACGCCGACGCGATCGCGCCGAGCAGCTCGTCCTCCGCGGCCACCCGCACGATCCCGACCGAGGAGCCGAGGTGCGCCGGCTTGACGAACACCGGCAGCCCGAGACGCATCACGCGCTCGATCAGGTCCTGGCGCCCGGCGCCCGCGAGCCACTCCTCGCGCACGTCGACGTAGCCGACCTGCGGCGCCGCGGCCGCCGCCATCAGATCCTTGAACAGGACCTTGTCGATGCACACCGCCGACGCTGCCACGCCGGCGCCGACGTAGGCGACGTCGAGCATCTCGAGCAGACCCTGCACCGTGCCGTCCTCACCGAAGCGGCCGTGCAGCACGGGAAACGCGACGTCGGCGCCGAGCAGGCCGGCGCCGGGAACGAGGGCGAGCGGCTCGCCCTCGCCGTTCACGCGCCAGCTGCCGTCGCGTTCGATCTGCACCCACACGACCTCGTGGCCGGCCGCCGTCAGGCCGTCGCGAACCGCCGCACCCGAGGACAGCGAGACGTCGTGCTCGGAGGAGCGTCCGCCAGCCAGCAGCGCGACCCGAAGCCGCTCGCGCGCGCGCGCCTGGCCCGCCTCGATCGCCGTGCTCGAGGCCGCCATCAACCGGCCGCCGCCGGTGGCGTCGGCGTCGTAGAAGTCGTCGTCGTAGTCGTAGTCGGTGTGGTCGGTGTGGTCGGCGTCGTCGGTGGAGTGACTTCGCTGCTCTTGACGCCGACCGTCAACGTCACCGTCGAGCCCTTGCGCACCGCATGCCCGGCCACAGGGCTCTGCGCCAGCACGCTGCCGACCTTCGCTTCTTCGCTCGTCGGCGACGTCACGACGCTCGGCGTCAGGCCGGCGGCGCCGAGCGTTGCCGCAGCCTGCGACTCGGTCTGACCGACGACTTTCGGCACCGGCACTTCGCTCGCCGCCTTCGCGATCGTCAGGTTCACCTGCGTGCCGGTCCTGACCGAGGAGCCCGCGTTCGGCGACTGCGAGATCACGCTGCCGGCGCTCTGCGTGCTCGAGACCTGTTGCGTGACGGTACCGACCGACAGGCCGACCGCCGTCAGCGCCGATTCGGCACCGCTCTGCGAATCGCCCGAGACGTCCGGCACGCGCACCTGCGCCGGGCCCGATGAGACGAGCACGACGACCGGGCTGCCGACCTGCAACTCGGTGCCGGCCGGCGGTTCGGTGCCGAGCACCTTCCCGGCAGCGACCTTCGCGCTCGGCTGTTCCTTCCTCGACGGGTTGAAACCGGCCGCGCGCAGCTTGTTGATCGCCTGCGCCGCAGTCAGCCCTTCGTAGCTGCCGAGCGCCGCACTGCCGGGTCCGCTGGAGACGACGATCGTCACGTCGTCGCCACTGTGCAACTTGCTGCCGGCCGACGGCGACTGACTGATCACCGTGCCGTTCGCGACGCTCGCACTCGAGGCCGAGGACGGAACCGGCTGCAGACCCGCTTTGCGGAGGCGCGCGATCGCCGTCTGTTCGGTCTGTCCCGTCACGTTCGGCACGAGAACTTTCGCTTTCGAGGCGCTGAGCAACAGCACCGCAGCGACGATCGCGCCGACGACGAGTGCCGCGAGCAGTCCCCACAGCACCACGCGCTGGATCCCCGGCCCCTCCTCGCCCTCGCGCTGCTCTTCGGCGTAGACGTCCTCTGCCGGCAGCAGCAGCGCGCCGGTCGGATGCACTCCGTCACCCGCACCCTGCCCGTCGGAGGCCGGCGACCAGGTGCCGCCGCCGGCCGGCGCGGCTGAGAGCACCGACGTGCCGGATGTCGCCGCCGAGGCCGGCAACGCCTGGCGCTCGCGCTGCAGCGCGGCGATGAACTCGTCGGCGTCGGCGTAGCGCTGCGCCGGATCCTTGGCCATCGCGCGAAGCACGACGGCGTCGAGCGCAGGCGGTACGGCCGGGTTGACCTCGCTCGGCGGCCGCGGCTGTGCCGAGACCTGCTTGAACGCGATCGCGACGGCCGTCTCGCCATCGAACGGCACGACGCCCGTCAGCAGCTCGTAGAGGATCACGCCGATCGAGTAGAGGTCGGAGGAGCCACTGACGACGTGCCCCTGCGCCTGCTCGGGCGAGAGGTATTGAGCGGTGCCCATGATCGAGCCCGTCAGCGTCATGTCCGAGGCGCCGGCGCGCGCGATGCCGAAATCGGTCACGCGCGCGCGTCCCTCCTCGTCCATGATCACGTTGTGCGGCTTCAGATCGCGGTGGATCACGCCGCGCCGGTGCGCGAAGCGCGCAGCGCGCAGGATCTGGATGACGATGTCGATCGCGCGCGCCGGCTCGAGCGGTCCCTCTTCGCGAACGATCGTCTTCAGCGAGCGCCCAGCGACGTACTCCATCGCGATGTAGTAGGTGCCTTCCCACTCGCCGCGGTCGAAGATGCCGACGATGTTCTGATGCGAGAGCGCAGCCGCGCTCGAGGCCTCGCGCTTGAAGCGCTCGACGAACTCCTGGTCCTCGGCGAAGTGGTGATGCAGCAGCTTCACGGCCACCTGCCTGCCGAGCAGCTGGTCTTCGGCCAGATAGACGTCGGCCATGCCTCCCGAGCCGACGCGCGAGACGACCTTGTAGCGACCGTCGATCACCGTGTTCGGCTCAACCATCCGCGAGCTCTCCCCCCTCACACATGCAGCAGCCTTTCGATCACCTGTCGAGCGATCGGCGCAGCGAACGCTGCGCCCTGTCCCGGCACACCCTTCAACGTCACGGCGACCGCCACCTTCGGCGCCGACGCCGGTGCGAACGCGATGAACCAGACGTTGTTGATCGCCGTGCCGATCTGCGTCTCCGCCGTGCCCGTCTTGCCAGCGACCTGCACCCCCGGAATCTGCGCCTCGGTACCGGTGCCTTCCTGCACGACGGCTTCCATCATCGAACGCACAGACGCCGCCGTCGACGGTTTCATCACGACCGACTGCAGGCGCGGCGCGATCCGTTTGACCGTTCGCCCGTCCGGTTCGACGATCCGATCGGTCATGTGCGGCACCATCAGCCGCCCGCGGTTGGCGACAGTCGCCGCGACCTCCGCCATCTGCAGCGGCGTCACCTCGAGTTTGTCCTGGCCGATGCCCATCCGCCCGACGTCGACCCGCGAGCTGAGCGGCGAGATCAGCCGATCGCCGCTGTACTCGCCGCTGGCCGACATCTCTTCGGCCGGATAGTCGAGCTGCGGCTTGCGATCGAAGCCGAAGCGGCGCATGTAGCGCGCCAGCGTCGACTTGCCGAGGTGTTCGGCGACCTGCGCCCAGACGGTGTTGACCGATTTCGCCAGCGCCTGCGTCAACGTGATCTGCCCGAAGCTCTCGTTGTCGTCGTTCTCCAGCGGAACGCCCGAGATCGGCACGTTGTCGCGGCCGTCGACCGTCGATTCGCGCGTGTACTCGCCGCTGTCGATCGCCGCTGTCGCTGTCACCACCTTGAACGTCGAGCCGGGTGCGTAGCCGAACTGCGTCGCGCGGTTCACCAGCGGCTTACCCGAGGCCGACTTGGCGAGCCGTTCGTAACTGCGCGTCGAGCTCAGCGCATTCGGGTCATAGCTGGGTGTAGAGGCCATCACCTTGACCGCGCCGGTGCTCGGTTCGAGCGCGACGACCGCGCCTTCGTGCCCGCGCGAGCGCCGTTTTCGCGACCTGCTGAGCGCCCGGATCGAGCGTCGTGTAGACGTCATCGCCCTGGCGCTTCTTGCCCTGCAGCTGGTCGAGCACCGACTGCAGGTTCGTCCCGGTTTCGCCGCTCAGCGCCGCGTTGCGGTAACGCTCGAGCCCGGTGCGGCCGAGGTCGATGAAGTAGTAGCCGATTGCATGCGCGAACTCTTCGCCCGTCGGATAGCGGCGCACATAGACCGCTTCCGATCCACGCGATTCCTTGGTCCGCACGCTGCGCGCCAGCACGCTGCCGTTATCGGCAAAGATCTCGCCGCGGTCGATCCGCTGCTGCTCGAGCAGCGATCGCGCATTCAGCGGGTTGTTGCGAAGCGAAGAGGCTTCGAAGACCGTCCAGCGCGAGGTGAACGCGAGCAGCAGCGCGAACAGCAGGATGACGAGCCCGAACAGTCGCACGATCGGCCGGTTCATTCGAGCTGCCCGAGTTCGAGGCTGCGCATCAGCGCGGACGTGTCGCCTTCGGAGCGAAGCGAGTGGTCGAGCAGCGAGTGGCGCTGGCGCTGCGAAAGCGTCGAGGCGGCAACGCCGGAGATGTACTCCGTTTCATACATCGCCAGGCCGCCCGGCAGCGTGAACGGCACGCCGCGGAACACCGTCACGAGGCCACGTTCGTTCGTGCCGATGAAGTAGACCGACTGCGTGAACAGGTACGCGCCGGCGGCGATCAGCGCGAGGATCACCAACGTCACGCCGAGGCCGGCGACGCGGCGCAGGCGAAAGCGCCGGCGACGGCCCTCGTGACGGCGTGGCGCGCGCCGCGGATGACGGCGCGCGACCGGCACTTCGGCGCCACCCGCCGGCGCGTCCGCCCGTGTCTGCGGCGCTGCCGTAGCGGTCGCCGTCGCGCCGGCTGCAGCTGCCGCGCCGCCCGCATGCGTCTCGGCCGCCGGCAGCGCCGTGTCTTCGCCCGGCCGCACGGCCGGCGCTTCCTCGGTCAACGGCGCCGCGCCGACGTCGAGCTCCTCGACGCGCAGCAGCACGACCGTGATGTTGTCGCGTCCGCCGGCCTCGTTCGCCGCCGCGATCAGCGCCTCGCCCGCGTCGCGCAACACGCGGTGCTCGCGCAACAGCTCCGCCACGCGCGCCTCCGGCAGCATCGTCGTCAACCCGTCGCTGCACAGCAGGTACACGTCATCGCCGCGCGCCGCGTAGGAGCGCGTATCGACCTCGACCGTGCCCTCCGGCCCGAGCGCGCGCGTGATCACCGAGCGCTGCGGGTGCTCGATCGCTTCCTCCGGCGTCAGGCGGCCCTGGCGCAGCAGCTCGTCGACCAGCGAGTGGTCCTCGGTCAAGCGCAGCAGCTCGCCGTCGCGCAGACGGTAGGCGCGGCTGTCGCCGACGTGAGCGATCGCGATCTCGTGCTCGCCGACGTAGACGGCCGTCAGCGTCGTGCCCATGCCGGCCTGCTCGGCGTGGCTGTGCGACAGCTCGTAGATCCGCGCGTTGGCCTGCTGGGCGAGCGCGGCCAGCCCGGCCTCGGGCTGTGCGGTGTCGGCGACGCCGCCCTCGAACGATTCGACGGCGATCCGCGAGGCGACCTCGCCCGCCTGCGCACCGCCCATGCCGTCGGCGACGACGAACAGCGGCGCGCGCGCGAGCAACGAGTCCTCGTTCGCGCGACGCTGCCTGCCCGTGTCGCTTCCCGCGTACTGCTCGGCCACGCGCAGCACTTCAGTCGACCTCGAACGTGAATTCGCTGTCGCCGATCCGCACGCGATCCCCCGGATGCAGCGGTCGCGGCGTCTGCAGCACCTCCTCGTTGAGGTACGTGCCGTTCGTCGAGCCGAGATCCTCGATCACGACGGCGTTGCCCTGCTCGAAGATGCGCGCATGGCGCGAGGAAGCGAACGGATCCTCGAGACGGATCTCCGCACGCTCGCCGCGGCCGAGCACGAGATCGCCGTCGACGTCGTAGATCATCCCCGGCTCGTGACCCGGCGCCCGCTCGACGACCAGCTGCGGCGAGCGATGCGCGACGTTCGCGCCGGCCGAGCTCGCCGAGTAGAGGCCGGTCGCGTCGCCTGCGATCGGCGGCGAGTCGACACCGGAGTCGGCCAGCACCGTCGTGTCGCTGCCGCGCAGGTCGCGGCGCGCGCTGCGAGCGACCCACAGCACGAACAGATAGAGCACGGCTAGGAAGCCGAACTTCAGCGCGACCGACACTGGTGCGAGCGTCGTCATCCGAGCTCGAAGACGATCTCCGTCGAGCCGAGCTCGACGCGGTCGCCGTCCTGCAGCGGCGTCGCATCGCGCACCGTCCGGCCGTTCAGGCGCACGCCGTTGGTCGAACCCAGGTCGGCGACGGTCCAGCCGTCGCCGCCAGGACGGATCTCGGCGTGATGGCGCGAGATGCTCGAGTCGTCGAGCACGATGTCGCAGTCGCGACTGCGCCCGAGCGTCGCGCCGCGCGGCGGCACCGGCAGCCGGCGCCCGGCGACGGTCACGAGCGCGCGCGAGCGGCGCACGCCCTGCGCCTGCTCCACCTCGCCGCGTACACGTGCTGCGCTGCTGTAGATCATCGTCTCGCCGTGTCCTTCGGGCTCGAGTTCGCCTTCCTGCTCACTGTGACCGCCGGCGCGGACCAACTCGGCCTGAATGCCGAATTCGCCGAGCGCGAGACGCTCGTCGGTGTGGAACGTGACGATCGGGCTCGACGGCAGGATCAGCTGCTCGCGGCGCGCGTGCTCGAGCAGGTACGCGCACAGCTCCCCGATCACCTCATGCTCGACGCCCTCGTAGCGCGCGCGATCCTGCGGCGAGAGCCAGACCGAGTACTCGTTCGGCGCGTAGACGCGCGAGACCGACGTCGTGCGGTGCTCGTCCATCTCGCGTGCGAGCTTGCGTGCCAGCTCCATCGGGCGCACCTCAGAGCGGAACAGGCGCCCGAAGGTGCCCTCGACGAGGTTTGCGATCGTTGTCTCGACGCTCTTCAGCACGTTCATTGGTAGGCGGCTCCGCGGGTCGATCCCAGGCGGGCGCTGGGCGCTCGACGACGCGGTGCCCGGCGAGCCAGGGCGAGCCGTGCGGTCATGCTACGTCAGACAGGACCGCGCAGAGCGCGGGCGGCGACCGCGAGCACGCCGCCCAGCACCGCGCCGAGCACCAGCCCGCGCGGTGCGCCAGCTGCAGCGCCGCTCGCCAGGCTGCCGTCAAGCCGCGAGGTCACAAGCACGATCGCCGCGCTCCACAACGTCACGGCAACGACGTCGAGTGCCGCGCCGCGGCCGCGCGCGAGCAGCGGCAGAAGCGCCGCCGCTGCGGCCCAGACGAGTGCGCCGAGCAGCACGCCGACGCTCAAGAGCGGCCACAGCACGTGCGCGGCGGCGCTCGACAGCGAGCTCTCCCAGACCGATCGCGGCGGCGTGCCGGCGTGCGGCCCGAGCCACAGGCGGCGCTCGGCCAGCGGCTCGGCGAGCAGCAGCCACCAGTAACCGAGCGCGCCGAGCGCAGCGCGCATACGCCAGCGCGCCGACTGTCCTGCGAGTGCCGGAAACGCCGCCGCGAGGCCGATCAGGCCGAGTGCCGGCGCCAGCGCGCAGATCAGCCATCCGCCGGTGCCGGGCCGGTCGCGGCGGCCGACCGGCATGGCGGCGAGCGGCAGCAGCGCGGCCAGCAGCAGCAGTGCGACTCCAGCCTGTCCGACGGCGAGCTGCCAGACGGCGAGCGCGAGCGCCAGCGCCAGCCACAAGAGGCGCGGAAGCCCGCGCCTCTGCGTGCGCGGCGAGCGCACCGGCAGGAACACCGGCGCCGGCGCCGCGAGCGCGGGCAGCGATTCGGACGCCTCGTCTTGCATATGAGCCGGCAGCCGGCGGTCGAGCTGCTCGTGCGGTTCGCCTGGCAGCTCGGCGGCGTGATCTGCGCGGCGTATGCGGCCCGTCAGCAGGCGTGTCGTCTCGCGCCGCTCAGGCCGCTCGCGCGCCGGCAGCGGGCGCGTCAGCTCGAGCTCGCGCAAGAGCGCCGAGCGCAGCTCCCCGAGCTTGCCGCGCGCCGCCGGCGAGGGCGAGAGCGCTCTGTCGACCGCGCGCGTCAGCTCGCGCGAGAGGTCGCGCCTAACGCGCGCCAGCGAGGCGACCGGCCGGCCGATCCGTCTGACCGTCTCGGCCGGCGTCGCGCCGCGCACCGGATGCACGCCGCTGAGTGCCTCGTAGAGCACGAGCGCGAGCGAGTACAGGTCGGCCTGCTCGCCGACGGCACGTCCGTCGCTCTGCTCGGGCGCCATGTACGCGAGCGTGCCGAGCACGTCGCCGGTTCGCGTCAGCGCGTCCTGGCCGCTGAGCCGCGCGCCGCCGAAGTCGGTCAGCTTGGCGACGCCGCCGAGTGCTTCGGCAAGCGTCTCGCGCGACTCGCCGCGGTCGGGCACGAGCACGTTCTGTGGCTTGACGTCGCGATGGATCACGCCGCGCGCGTGCGCGTGCTCGAGCGCATCGCACAGCGCGACGCCGATCTCCAGCAGTTCCTCATCCGCGAGCGCGTCTTCGTCGATCAGCTGCGCCAGCGTCGCGCCGTCGACGAGCTCGGAGATCAGGTAGAAGGCGTCGTCGGTCGGACAGGCCTCGTACAGCGCGACGATCGCCGGATGCGCCAGGCGCGCGCTCGCGAGCGCCTCGCGGCTAGCGCGCTCGCCGTCTTCGTGCGGCGCCAGCGGGATCCGCTTGACGGCGACCTCGCGGTGCAGCAGCTCGTCGTGTGCGCTCCAGACGACGCCGAAGCCGCCGGCGCCGAGCCGCTCGCGCAGGCGGTAGCGTCCGAGCACGAGCGCGTCTGCTCCGGGCGCGGAACCGGGCGAGATGCGCGGGCGTCGACGCAGCTCGTCGGTCAGGATCGGCGACTCCACCACGTTCTGCGTTCGCCGTAGGCAGCGCCGCTCCCTGCTCGCGACCGCAGGAGAAGGTACGTTGGCGGAGAAGTTGCAGGATGGCCCGAGCAACGGCCGGCGGTCATACTTGCCGCTTCACATTCCCTGCAAGGAGCAAGCTTTTGTCGTTCTTCGACGACGGCGAGGAGACAGCACAACGGCCCGCGAGCCGTGCGCCGCGATCGCCCCAGCGCCCGACGCCGCGTCGCCCGCAGCGGGCAGGCGGCGCGCTGCCCGTAGACCAGCACACGCTGATGGTCCGCCGGCGGATCGCCTTCGTCGTCGGCATCGTGCTGCTGGTGCTGATCGTGCTGCTGGTCAACGGCTGCCTGGCCGGCCAGAAATCGCAGGAACTGAAGGACTACAACCACGAAGTCTCGACCGTTGCGCAGGAATTCGACGAACACGTCTCGCGGCCGCTGTTCGAAGCGCTCAGCGACGCCGCGGGCAAGTCGGCGCTGAACGTCGAGGAGCAGGTCAGCCAGCTGCGGATCGACGCCGAAACGCTCTCACGACGGGTGAAGAACCTGAAGGCGCCCGGCGCGATGTCGGCCGCCCAGAACGACCTGCTGCTCGTCTTCGACCTGCGCGTCGAAGCGCTCGTGAAGATCGCCACGCAGACGCCGACCGCGCTCGGTGGCCAGGGCAAACAGGCGATCACGCAGATCGCCGGAGCGTGCGAGCTGTTCCTTGCCTCCGACGTGATCTACTCCCAGCGAGTCGCGCCGCTGATCCAGCAGAAGCTCGCCGAAAACGGGATCAGCGGCCTGACGACGGCGCCGTCGCGCTCGCTGCCGAACATCGGCTGGCTCGAACCGACGACGGCCGCCGCGCGGATCAGCGGCCAGCCGACGGGCTCCTCCAGCACGCCGGTGACCTCCGGCACGCACGGCAGCGCGTTGCTCGGCGTCGGCGTCGGCGCGAACACGCTGGCGCCGGAACCGACGCTGAACCACGTCAGCGGCGGCAGCAACCCGACGTTCACCGTCAACGTCGAAAACGGCGGCGAAAGCACCGAGACGAACGTCAAGGTCAACGTCAACGCGACCGCCGGCGGCAAGCAGTTCAAGGCCTCTCACGTGATCGAAAAGATCGAACCGGGCAAGACGGCGAGCGTCGACATCCCCGTGACCGGAATCCCGCTGGGCGAGGCGACGAAGGTCGAAGTGGAAGTCGAAAAGGTGCCCGGCGAGACGAATCTCGAAAACAACAAGGGCACGTTCCTCGCCGTCTTCGCCAAGTAGGTTCGCCGGCGGGCCAAGCAGCTAACTTGTGCTGATGCTCGCCACGCTGACCGACACGAAGGGAATCGTCGCCCTCGCAGCAGCGCTCGTTGCCGTGATCGCGCTGCTGTGCTGCGCCGGGCTGCTCGTCGGCCAGCGGCGCCTGCGGCGCGCGCAGATGCTCGTGCTCGGCGAGCGCGGCGAGAAGGACCTCGTCGCACACGCCGCCAGCCTGCACGACGCCTTCGAAGCGCTCCGCCTCTACGTCGACGACGTCGCGTTGCGGCTCGACAGCCGGCTGGCCGCGGTCGAAGCGACGATGCGCGGCACGATCGCGCATCGCGCGCTCGTTCGCTACGACGCCTACAACGAGCTCTCCGGGCAGCAGTCGGTCTCGATCGCGCTGCTCGACGATGAGCGCTCGGGCATCGTGCTCTCGTGCATCCACCATCGCGACCAGGCGCGCGTCTACGCCAAGCAGGTGATCGGCGGCGAGGCCGAGCTCGAGCTCTCGCCCGAGGAGGCCGAGGCCGTGCGCGTCGCACTGGCGGCACCGGCCAGCTTCGCTGGCGCCCGACGGCGCCACAGAGCACTCGGTCTGAAATGGCCGGCCCGGCCCGCGCGCGCGTCGGCTATCTCGGGCCGGCAGGGACGTTCAGCGAGGAGGCGCTGCTGGCCAGCGCTGCGAGCGACGCGGTCGAGCCGTTCGCCTTGCCGAGCATCTACGAGACCGTCATGGCGCTACGCCGCGGCGCCGTCGAATGGGCGATCGTGCCGATCGAGAACTCGCTCGACGGATCGATCAGCGTGACGCTCGACCTGATCGCCGACGAGGTCGCCTACGTCGAGATCGTCGGCGAGACGTTGCTGCGGGTGCGCCATTCGCTGATCGCAGCAGAGCCGATCAAGCTCGAGCAGATCGACACGGTGCTGACGCATCCGCAGGTACCTGGCCAGTGCGAGCGCTTCCTGCGCGAGGAGCTTGCGCAGGCGCGGCTGCTCGCCGCCGACTCGACCGCCGAGGCCGTCCGCATGGTCCTCGCCGACGCCGTCCCCGGCACGGCTGCGATCGGCACGTTGCTCGCCGCGCAGATCTACGGCGGCACCGTGATCCGCGAGAGCATCGAGGACCGGGCCGACAACGAAACGCGCTTTGCTTGGCTGGCGCGCGTGACGCGCGCCGGGCAGCGACCGGCGCCGCCGCTGCGCGTCCGCGACGGCGAGAGCTGGAAGACGTCGATCGTCTTCTGGGGCGCCGGCGCGGAGAGTCCCGGTTGGCTCGTGCGCTGCCTCGACGAGTTCGCCAGCAGGGCGATCAACCTGACGAAGATCGAGTCGCGACCGCGTCGCGAGCGGATGGGTCACTACATGTTCTTCGTCGACCTCGTCGGACGCGCGAGCGACGAGCAGGTCGCCGAGGCGATCGCCGGCGCGAGCGCGCGCTGCGAACACGTTCGCGTGCTCGGCTCCTATCCGGCGGCGCCGGCCGCCCTCCCCGGCCGCTGAGGCGCCACACGATGCGGCGGCGCCCCGCTAGACTGCCGCCTTGAAATGGAGAGCAGCGTCCCACCAGAGCCGGTGGGGTCCGCGTCGCCACTCGAGCACCAGCGCCGCGGACCTGAGGCATCGCCGACTACGGCGATGGGCGGTCGGGTGCTTGTTCTGAACGCGACGTACGAGCCGATCAACGTCTGCACCGTGCGCCGCGCCGTCGTCCTGCTGCTGAAGGAGAAGGCCGAGCTCGTCGAGCGCGGCCGCTGGCAGCTGCACTCCGAGAACTCGACGCTCGCGCGCCCGGTCGTGATCCGCCTGATGAGCTACGTCAACGTGCCGCGCGACGCGCACCGGCGCAAGATCACCCGCCGCGCCGTGTTCGCCCGTGACAGCTGGACGTGCCAGTACTGCGGCTCACGCTCCAACCTAACCGTGGACCACGTGATCCCGCGATCGAAGGGCGGCTCCTCCAGCTGGGAGAACATCGTCGCCTCCTGTGCGCCCTGCAACCGCCGCAAGGGCGACCGCCTGCCGCGTCAGGCCGGAATGCACCCCAAGCACGCGCCACGCACCCCCCGCGCCGAGATCTTCATCCACGTCGCCAGCCCGACGATCCCGGCGGCGTGGCTGCAGTACCTGCCGCAAGCGGCGTAAGCGCGGCTACATGCCGACCTGACGATCCTTGCCGGGCTCTCCTGCGCGCTCGCCCGAGCGCAGGCCGTCTCGCGAGCGGCCTAGCCGCTCCGCGATACTGCGAGGCAATGTCGCAGGAGAACGTCGAGATCGTCAAGGCGGGCTTCGACGCCTGGAACGCTGGTGACATGGCTACTTGGGGCAGCCTTCTGGCACCGGACGTGATCTGGCTTCCGACTCCCGACTGGCCCGAGCCGGGACCCTACGTCGGTCGCGAGGCGGTCCTGCTCCAGGTTCGCCAACTGCGCGACACGTCGGACGGCGACACACTGGAGCCCATCACCGATTTTCTTCACACGCGCGATCGCGTGGTTGTGCGGTTCGTGTGGCGTCGGCGAACCCGCGGGCCCGACGTGAACGTCGAGATGACGTGCGCCAACACGGTTCGCGAGGGCAAGATCACGGAGTTCGCGTATTTTTGGGCCCACGCGGATGCCCTGAAAGCCGTGGGGCTGGAGGAGTAGCGCGCTTCCTTGTCCTGCTCGGCTCGAGAACGACGAAGGGCGCCCTCGACAAGGACGCCCTTCGCGTGATGCTCTGACTGGAAAACCGAGAGCGACGGTGCTTCAGCCGGAGGGACCAGGACCGGCAGTCGTCTCGGGGTGTCCCGGGTTGGATTCCGCTAAGCGGACCAGCCTTTCCGACCTAGCGGCCGGTCACCTCCAGGGTCCCGCAAGAACTGTCAGACAACGTACGGACCACCTCCTTTCTCTGGTCCGTTCAGATTAGCGAACGGACGTGACGCGGCAAAGAGGCTTGCTATTCGACGATGACGCCGAACTCTTGCGTGTACAGCGCGCCCTGCACGCCTTCGGCCAGCGAGCTCGGGACTTCCGGCTCGACGTCGATGCCCGTGTCCACGTACTTGCCTTCGAGGATGTTCGCGAGGTGCTCGGGCGAGGCGATCCAGGCTTTGACGATCGCTTCGGGCGTCGACAGCGTCAGCGTGCCCCAGGCGAGGTTCTCGCCGAGCACGTAGCCGACTTCCGAGCTCGGCACGTAGCCGGTCGCGCGGATCCGTTCGACCGGCGTCTCGCCCGACGGAGAGATGTGATCGAAGTAGTTCAGCGCGATCATTTCCTTGCCGTGGCTCTGCGCGGCCGCTTCGAGCTGGGGGTTGGCCTTGAGCGGTTCGCGGCCGTTCTGCGCGCGCTCGGTGTTGATCAGGCAGAGGACGGCGGCGCGAACCAGCGCGAGGTTGGCCGGTTCCGGTGTCAGCTGCGTGTTCTGGCACGGCGTCGCGAGCACGTTCGCGATCGTCGCAGCGTGGCTCGCTGCCGCTTCGGCCGCGCGCTTGGCGACTGTTTCGGCGTGGGTCGGGCGTACGACGCGCGGCTTGATCGCTACGGAATGGTGCGCCGTCGTCGTGCAGCCGGAGCTCTTCGTGGCGCGCGTGCGGCGCTTGCCGGCGCCGGTGCGGCGGCAGCTCGACTTGGCGCCGTGGCGGCGCGGCGCGTGGACTCCTCCGGTGCTCGCCTTGTGCGCGTGGCTCGGCGCCGCCGCGACGAACGCGGTGAAGGAGGCGGCGGCGGACTGCGTTGCGATGGCGAGGACGGTCAGCGCGCCGAGCAGGAGGCTCAGCGTCAGCAGGGTTCTGGAGCGAGACACCCTTTGGCTGTCGGCGCAGACCCCCGCCCCTGTGAGGCATTAGCCCTGAATCTGGACGGTTTCCGCTGCCGCGCGGGTCAATCGCCGGGCGGTGCGGCGCCGTTCGCGGCGGCGCCGTCATCGCCGCTCGCGTCGGCGTCAGGCGTCTGCGCGAGCGCGGGCGCCGGCGAGCCCTCGTCCGCCTCGCTGGCGCCGGCGTCGACGACGAGCGCGACGGCGCTGACGAGATCCTCGTCCTTGAGGTTCATCACGCGCACTCCGGTAGCCGAGCGGCCCTGCTGGGAGATGCCGCCGGCCGAGGTCCGCTGGACCATGCCGCCGACGCTGATGAACACCAGTTCCTGGTGCTCGCGCACGACGAGCGCGCCGGCGAGACCACCCTTGCGCTCGGTCAGGCCGATCGTCTTGACGCCTTTGGCGCCGCGATTGGTCTTGCGGTACTGCGCGATCTGCGTGCGCTTGCCGTAGCCGTGTTCGGTCACGACCAGCAGGTCCATGTCATCGCGCGCCACGTCCATCGCGATCACCTCGCCCTTCTTGCCGACGTCCATCCCGCGCACGCCGGTCGTGTCGCGACCCATCGAGCGCGCGTCGGACTCGGCAAAGCGGACGGTCAGGCCGGCCTTCGAGACCATGATGATCTCGTCGCCCGGATCGACCGCGCGCACGGCCAGCAGCTCGTCGTCGTCGCGAATGTTGATCGCGATGATCCCGTCGGCTTTGATCGGCGTGTTGTACGCGAGGAACTCGGTCTTCTTGACCGTGCCCGACTTGGTCGCGAACACGAGGTACTTGGTCTCGGTGAAGTCGCGCGTGGAGACGACGGCCTGGATCCGCTCGCCTTCGCGCAGCGGCAGGATGTTGACCAGCGCGCGACCCTTCGCCGTGCGCGAGGCCTCGGGCAGCTCGTACACCTTCGAGCGGTAGACCTTGCCGCGGTTGGAGAAGAACAGCAGGTAGTCGTGCGACGAGCAGACGAACAGGTGCTCGATGAAGTCGCCGTCCTTCATGTCCATCCCCGTGACACCGCGGCCGCCACGCTGCTGCTGGCGGTAGGTGGCGAGCGGCAGCGACTTGATGTAGCCGGTCTGCGTGATCGTGATCACCATCTGCTGATCGGCGATCAGATCCTCGATGTCGATCTCGTCCTCGGAGTGGCTGATCTCAGTCCGCCGCTCGTCGCCGAAGCGCTCGGAGATCTCCGTCAGCTCCTCCTTGATCACAGCCAGCACGCGCGTCTCATCGCCGAGGATCGCGCGAAGCTCGGCGATCCGCTCGGTCACGTCGGCGTGCTCCTGTTTGATGCTGTCCGCCTCGAGCGCCGTCAGCTGCGACAGGCGCAGGTCGAGGATCGCGGTCGCCTGGATCGGGCTGAGCTCGAAGCGCTCGACCAGCTGCTCGCGTGCCGCCTCGCGATCGCGCGATGCGCGGATCAGCTCGATGATCGCGTCGAGGTTGTCGAGCGCGATCAGCAGGCCCTGCAGGATGTGCGCGCGCGCCTCCTTTTCGGAGAGCTCGTGCTTGGTGCGGCGGACGATCACTTCGCGCTGGTGCGCGACGTAGTTGTGGATCACAGCCTGCAGCGGCAGCGTCCGTGGCACGTTGTCGACGAGCGCGACCATGTTCACGCCGAACGTCGTCTGCATCGAGGTGTGCTTGTAGAGCTTGTTCAGCGCGACCTTCGGAATCACGTCGCGCTTGAGCTCGATCACGAGGCGCATGCCGCGCTTGTCGGACTCGTCGCGCAGGTCTGAGATCTCGGAGATCCGTTTCTCGTGAACGAGGTCCGCGATCTTCGAGATCAGGCCGCCGTCGCCGCCCTTCTTGACCATGAACGGCAGCTCGGTGACGACGATCGCCTCCTTGCCCTGCTTGAGCGGCTCGATGTGTGCGCGTGCCTGCACGCGCACGCGTCCACGGCCGGTCTCATACGCGTCTTTGATGCCGGCGTGGCCGAGGATGATCCCGCCCGTGGGGAAGTCGGGGCCTTTGATGTGGCGCATCAGCCCGGCCGTGTCGATCTCGGGATCGTCGATGTAGGCGATCGTCGCGGCGATCACCTCGCGCAGGTTGTGCGGCGGGATGTTCGTCGCCATGCCGACGGCGATGCCGGAGGAGCCGTTGACGAGCAGGTTGGGGAAGCGCGCCGGCAGCACCAGCGGTTCGCGGCGCGAGCCGTCGTAGTTCGGCGCGAAGTCGACCGTGTCCATGTCGAGGTCGCGCAGCATCTCCGTGGCGATCCGCGCCAGGCGGGCCTCGGTGTTGTGGCTGACGAACCCGTTCGTCAGGAACGAGTGGTCGTCACTGTCGACCCGCAGCGAATATACGGGCTGCACGCCCGCGCTCTCTACCGAGGAAACCTCTGCGTAGTAATAGTCGCCGGTCACGAGCGGCGCGACCACATCGCGCACCTCCTGCGAGGAGATCCGCTCGAGAATCGCCGTCGACGAACTCTCCCAGCGCTCGATCCGGTCGACGTTGTGACGTCTCAGCCAGTCGCGCTCGGCATACGTCGAACCTCCTTCGGCACGGATGTATCCGGCCACGTGCGGAACGTGATCGTGACTCAGCGCTCGGCTCGTGAGCGGTACCCCCGCCAGCGCCTGGTCGAGCTTTGTCTGCTTCGCGCCACCAAAGAAACCGACTCGCTCTGCGAATAGCCGAGCATCGCGACGGTTGCTGACCACCAGCTTGACCTCACCGCGGGCCGAGTGGCTGAGTTTCGAGATCACCCCAAACTCGAGCAACAGCTGCTGCACGTCGCGCGCCAGCTCGAGACTGCGAGTCGAATAGGAGACTTGGATCGTGTTGCGTGGGAGCAGCGAGCACGAGCCGTCGCCCTCGAACAACGCCTGGAGAAACACACGCTTGAATGCAGCGCCGCCGGCCCATACGAACTCCGGCACGCGCTTGCGGTCGCTCCGCCGACCCTCCAGTTCGGAAAGCGGGCTCGCGCGTAGTGCGGTCAGATCCTGCACGTCGAGCTCGTGACAAAGGCTGCCGGACTTGATCGTCCGCGAATAGACGTAGCGAGGCCCCCCGACCACACGGTCGTATGCGCTGATCACGGTGTGGAAGAAGTTCCTGTCGACGTTGTTGAACCCCGCTCTGCGATCGCCGAACCACCCCTCTGCCACGAAGGCCCCAGCAAGCAGCGCCAGGTCACGCGCCGATCCGGCCAGCACTTCGTCCTCGGCAGGACTGGCTGCGCGATGGAGCAACACACGCTCGCCGGGGCCGATCTCCTCGAGCAGCTTCCACATGAGCAGCGGCACTCCCGCCATGTCAACCAGACATAACACCGGATGGTTGGCGGTTCCCGTGAGCTCGAATCCCTCCGCGGTGCGCAGGCGCATCGTGGGGTGCTCGCCAGAGTGGAAGAGCACCGATGCATGCACCGGTCGGCCCAGCCGGTCGAGGATCTCGATGTCGACCGGATTGTCCGAGTCGGGCACCGCGTCGCGAACTATCGAGTCGATCCGCACCGTGGCTGAGCCCGTCCGCACACGGGTGTCTCCCGTAACGCAGTACCTCATCGCAGCGGCCGGATCGTCGTCGACCGACCCGAAGTTGCCCTGGCCGTCGACCAGTTCGTTGCGCATCGAGAAGTCCTGCGCCATGCGCACGAGCGCGTCGTAGATCGCCGAGTCCCCGTGCGGGTGATAGTTGCCCATCACCTCGCCGACGATCTTCGCGCACTTCGCGTAGGAGCGGGTCGGGCCGAGCCCGAGCTCGTTCATCGCGTACAGCACCCGCCGGTGCACGGGCTTCAGCCCGTCGCGCACGTCGGGCAGCGCGCGGCCGACGATCACGGACATCGCGTAGTCGAGATACGCCGTGCGCATCTCCTCCTCGAGCGCGCGAGGCTCGATGTTGCCGCCGCCGATGACGTCAGTCGATGCCATGGTTCACCCTCCTACACATCGAGGTTTGCCACCGCCCTGGCGTTTTCTTCGATGAACTCGCGCCGCGGCTCGACCTGGTCGCCCATCAGCTTGGAGAAGATCCGATCGGCGGCGAAGGCGTCGTCGAGCGTGACCTGCGCGAGCGTGCGCGTGGCCGGCGCCATCGTCGTTTCGCCGAGCTGTTCGGCGTTCATCTCGCCGAGCCCCTTGAAGCGCTGCAGTTTGATGCCCTTCTGTGCGACCGTCATCACCGCCTCGCGGAGCGCCTCGAACGTCGCGGCCGTCTCCTGCGAGTCGCCGAGGCGCACCTCGAAGGCCGGAGTGCCGGCGAGCTCGACGAGCTGCTCGTGCACGCGCGCCAGCTGGCGGTACTCCTGCGAGTCGAACAGCGAGTGCTTCAGCCGGTGCGTCAATGCGAAGCCAGTCTTCGCTTCGATCGCCTTGACCAGGATCACACCGTCCTCGTCGCCGAGCAGTTCGGTTGCGTGCGTCTCGCCGTCGAGCCCGGCGCGGGCCAGCAGCTCGACCGCGGCCTCGGGCGTCGTCACCTGCTCGCTGAGCAGCGAGGACTCTTCGAGGAACTGCACCGCGCCGTGGCCGTAGTGGCCGCGCAGCGACAGCGCCCAACCTTCGTACTGCTTGAGCAGACGCGAGAAGCGCTGCCAGCGCGCCTCGGTCAGCTTGAACTGGGTGCCGTGGCGGTCGAAGATGTCGATCTTCTCCCACTTGTCGGCGAGCAGGATCTCCTCGAGCTCGGAGTCCTTCTCGATGTAGCGCTCACGGGAGCCCTGCTTGAGCTTGTACAGCGGCGGCTTGGCGATGTAGACGTAGCCTTCCTCGATCAGCTCTTTCATCTCGCGGAACAGGAGCGTCAGCGCGAGCGTCCGGATGTGCGCGCCGTCGACGTCGGCGTCGGTCATCAGGATCACCTTGTGGTAGCGCGCGTTCTCGATGTTGAACTCGTCGCGCACGCCGGTGCCGATCGCCGTGATCAGCGCCTGGATCTCGGTGTTCTGTAGGACCTTGTCGATCCGCGACTTCTCGACGTTGAGGATCTTGCCGCGCAGCGGCAGCACCGCCTGGGTGTTGCGGTCGCGGCCCTGCTTGGCCGAGCCGCCCGCGGAGTCGCCCTCGACGACGAACAGCTCGGCCAGCGACGGGTCCTTGACCGAGCAGTCGGCGAGCTTGCCGGGCAGCGTCGAGTTCTCGAGCGCCGACTTGCGTCGCGTCAGGTCGCGCGCCTTGCGCGCCGCCTCGCGTGCGCGCTGGGCCTGCACCGACTTCATGATCACCGCTCGCGCCTCGCTCGGGTTCTCCTCGAGGAACTCGCCGAGGCCGGTGTTGACGATCGACTCGACGAAGCCGGCCATACCGGGGTTGCCGAGCTTGGTCTTCGTCTGACCCTCGAACTGCGGGTCGCGCAGCTTCACCGAGATGACCGCCGTCAAGCCCTCGCGAACGTCCTCGCCGGACAGGTTGCCGTCTTTCTCCTTCAGCAGCCCGTGATCGCGCGCGTACTTGTTCAGCGTGCGCGTCAGCGCCGAGCGGAAGCCGCTCATGTGCGAGCCGCCCTCGCGCGTGTTGATGTTGTTGGCGAACGAGTGGATCGACTCCTGATAGGAGGAGTTCCACTGCAGCGCGACCTCCGCGGCCCCCTCGTCGCTCTCGCCGGCGAAGAAGATCACCTTGCGGTGCACGGTTTCCTTGTTTTCGTTCAGGTAGGCGACGAAGTCCTCGATGCCGCCCTCGTAGCGGAACGTCGCGGAGTGCCCCTCGCCGCGCTCGTCGACGATCGAGATCTCGAGGCCGCGCGTGAGGAACGCGGTCTCGCGCAGACGCTCTTCGAGCGTGAGGAAGTCGAAGTCGAGCGTCTCGAACACTTCAGCGTCGGGCAGGAACGTGATGGTCGTCCCGGTCGGCTCCCCGGCCGGCAGCTTCTCGCCCTCCTGCAGCTCGCCGAGCGGCGTGCCACGTGCGTAGTCCTGTGAGTAGACGTGCCCGTCGCGGCGGATCTCGACGTGCAGTTGCTCGGAAAGCGCGTTGACGACAGACACGCCAACGCCGTGCAGGCCGCCGGAGACCTTGTAGCCGCCGCCATCGCCGAACTTGCCGCCGGAGTGCAACACGGTCAGCACGACCTGCACTGCAGGCAGGCCCTCTTTCTCCATGATCGCGACCGGGATCCCGCGTCCGTCGTCGGACTCCGTGACCGAGTTGTCCGGGTGGATGATCACGGAGACTTTGCTGCAGTAACCGGCGAGCGCCTCGTCGACGGAGTTGTCGACGAGCTCGTAGACCAGATGGTGCAGGCCCATCGGGCCTGTCGAGCCGATGTACATGCCCGGCCGCTTGCGTACCGCCTCGAGACCTTCGAGGACGGTGATGTCCTGGGCGTCGTAGCTCCCCGATCCGCCGGTCATCGACGGGTCGTTGACGCCGCCCTTACCTGCCGTCCCGGCGCTCCGCTCCGCGCTGTTTCCGTCTGTAGCCAATCGTCCTCCGATTACGTGAGAACGCCCCGGAATCCGCGGCGCTCAAGGTGCGGTCCGGGGCGGTGTTCGTGTGTACATAAGAATAGCACGCAGTGATGTCGGCTCCGGTCGGCCGGCGCGCCTAAAGCCCTGCAAAATGGGGACAAAACGCCAGTTCAACGGCGTACGCGCCAAGGCCTGGGCAGGGGCCGGCGATCGGCTCCGATCAACCGGTCCTGCAACGCAGCTCGCGGACCGCCTGCTCGCCGAGCGCCGCGTTCAGCTGCCCGACCAGCTGGGCGCTCATCAACTCCAGCTCGTGCGCCCAGACGGAGGCCTCGCAGAGTACCGTGACGACGCCGTCACGCTCGGCCGTCGGGCGCGCGGCGGCCGCGATCGCCGGCCCGGCAGCGCCCTCCCAGGCGGCCTGCACACGCGCCAGCTTCGTCGCCGGCGCGAGCGTGCCGGTGAGCCGCTCGAGCGCGCTCGAGAGCGAGCGTGGCGCGCGCCGGCTCATGCCGCGAGCGCCTCCTGCAGGATCGTGCCACCGCCGATCCGCAGGCGCGTGACGTGCGCGCCGCTGCCGCCGGGCACGTGCGCCAGGTCGGTCGTCGCGATCACGCTCTGTCCGCCGGCCGACAGCTCGGCGGCGAGCAACTCGCGGCGCTCGGCGTCGAGCTCGCTCATCACGTCGTCGAGCAGCATCAACGGCATTCGCCCGCGCTCGTGCTCGAGCACGCTTCGCTCCGCCAGCAGCAGCGCCAGCAGGGCGAGGCGTTGCTCGCCCTGCGAGCCGAAGGAGCGCAGCTCGCGCCCGTCGCGCACGACGGCCAGCTCGTCGCGATGCGGGCCGTGACCGGAGAAGCCGCGCTCGAGGTCGCCGGGCAGGCGCGCCTGCAGCTCGGCGACGAACTCGTCGGCGTCGAGCGCACGCGAGCGCGGCCGGTAGGAGAGCTCCGCCTCGCCGCTCAGCCCGAGCTGCGCAGCGCGCTCGCGAAACGGCCCTGCCAGCAGCTCGATCGCCGCAGCGCGGTGCTCGCGTACGGCAACCGCCGCGAGCGCCAGCTCGCGGTCCCAGGCAGCGAGCGTCGACTGCGAGGCGCGGCCCGAGCGAATCCGGGCGAGCAGCGCGTTGCGTTGCGCGAGCACGCGTGAGTACTCGCGCCGCTGCGCCGCGCGCAGCGGCCAGATCCCGGCGACGAGTTGATCGAGGTGCGCGCGGCGCGCCGCCGGAGCGCCCTTGATCAGCTCGAGTCGATCGGGCTCGAACACGGCCAGCAGCGGGCGGAAGTCGACGTCGAGCAGCCGCTCGACCTCGGCGCCGTCAGCCGACATCCGCTTGACGCCGCGCTCGCCGTCCGGCCCGGCGCCGTAGGCGACGGTCAGCTCGTGCTCGTGCTCGCCGTCGGAACAGCGCACGACGACGCGTGCTGCGGCCGCCTCGAAGCGGATCAGCTCGCGCTCGTTACGCGTCCGCGGCGAGCGCGCCGTGCAGCCGAAGTACAGCGCCTCGAGCAGGTTCGACTTGCCGGCGCCGTTCGGGCCGTGAACGACGGTCAGGCCGGGGCCGAGCGCCGCCTGCGCGCGTGCGTAGGTGCGGAAGTCGCGCAACTCGACGCCGAGCACGCGAACGTCCGATGCGCCGGCCATCTCAACGCCCTACGCCACGTGTGGCGAGAGGGTCAAGCAGATCAAGGACGCAGGGAGCGTGGCGTGCTGGCCGAAACGGGGATGCGAGCGAAGCGAGTGTCGGCCGGTTTCGGTACGCGAGCGACCGAGGACGTCGAGATGCGCAGGCCATCTCGTCACACGTTGAGCCGAATGGGCATGATCAGGTAGACGAAGTCGCCGGCGTCGGGTGATTCGATCAGGCCGGGGCGCAGTGGGCTGATCAGCTTCAGCACGAGCTCGTCGGATTCGACGCTCTCCAGGCCGTCGCGCAGGAACTCCGGGTTGAAGCCGATCTCAAAGGGCTCGCCGCTGAACGGCACCGGGATCGCCTCGCTCGCCTCGCCGACGTCGGGAGTCTGCGCCGAGACGGTCAGCGTGCCCTCGCTGAAGCTGAGCCGCAGCGGCGCGTTCTTCTGCGCCAACAGGCTGATCCGGCGCACGACGTCGGTCAACTCCGCGCTGGCGAGGCGCAGTTCGTGCTCGACCGACTCCGGCAGCAGCTGGCGGTAGTTGGGGAACTGGCCGTCGATCAGCCGCGAGGAGAGGATCGTCTCGCCCAACTCGAAGACCACCTGGTTCTGCCCGACGCTGACCGCCAGTGCGTCACCGGGCGCCTGCTGGGCGATGCGCGCCAGCTCCTGCAGCGCGCGTGCCGGCACGTTGGCCTCGAGGCTGCCCTGCAGCGGCGTCTCCAACGCGGTCTGCTTGACGCTCAGCCGGTAGGAATCCGTCGCGACCATCCGCAGCTCTTGCGCAGATGCAGACATCAGGATGCCGGTCAGCACGGGCCGCGTCTCATCGCGTGAGGCTGAGCGTGCGACTCGCGAGACGGTCGCGACGAACGCCTCGACAGGGAGCGCCAGGCGCGTCTCAGGCGAGGGCTCGGGCAGTGTTGGGAAGTCCTCGGCACGCAACGTACGCAGGTGGAACGTGGCCGGGCCGCAGATCAGCTCCACGTCCTGCTCGGCGCTGCGCAGCTCGAGCGTCAGCTCCTCGGCGGGCAACGAGCGTGCGACATCGAGCAGGAGCCGCGCCGGGAGCACGGCGCTGCCGGGGCGCAGCGTCTCAGCCTTCAGGGGGACACGCAGGCCGATCTCGGTGTCGGTGGCGCGCAGCTCGGCGCCGGTCTCACCGGCGGCGATCAGGACGCCGGACAGCGCGGGCACGGCGCTGCGCGT
Organism: uncultured Solirubrobacteraceae bacterium; assembly: GCA_963812575.1. Classification (GTDB taxonomy): domain Bacteria; phylum Actinomycetota; class Thermoleophilia; order Solirubrobacterales; family Solirubrobacteraceae; genus Palsa-744. Next base: position 89,689 of record CAWEVS010000002.1, read on the forward strand.
CGAGGCGACGCGAGTGACTGTCTGCAGCTGCGCCAGCAGCTCGCTCGCGGAAAGGGAAAGCTTCATGAAGATCTCGATATACGGTTAGTAATAAGCAGTGGCTGTGAGTATGTGCAGAAGTCGCGTGCGGGACCGGCGGAGCGTGGTTGCGGGCGGTGGAGAAAGGTGTGCACGACGCACCGCAGTCTCTCAGGCGCCGCGGTCGCGCGTGCGGCTGAAGGTGTCACGGGCGTTCGTCGTGGAGGGTATGGCGGAGCTTGTCCACAGCCTCACGCGCATCACGGTCGCTTTTGATGCGCGACGCAGCGCGCTTGCAGGCGTGCATCACGGTCGTGTGGTCGCGACCGCCGAAGTCGCGTCCGATCGCCGGTAGCGACTGACCCGTCAGCTCGCGTGCGAGGTACATCGCAACCTGCCGCGGCCAGGCGATCCGCGCCGCGCGCGATGGCGAGAGCAGCTCCGGCTGGGATATCCCGTAGTGCGCGGCGACGGCAGCCTGGATCTCCTCGGCCGAACAGCGCCCTCCGGCCAGACGCTCGTTTCTCGGATAGAGGGTCTGCAGCACTTCGGTCGCGAGCTCAGCCGTCAGCTCGCGTCCTGTCAGTGAGCTGAAGGCGACGACCCGGATCAGGGCACCCTCGAGGGCGCGAACGTCGTGCTCGATGCGCTCGGCGATCACCTGCAGCGCGTCCTCGTCGGCGACCGCGATGCCGTCGTGCTGCGCGCGCTTGTGCAGGATCGCGACCCGCGTCGGCAGGTCCGGCGGCGATATATCGGCGACGAGCCCTGCGCTGAAGCGCTCGCGTAGACGGTCCTCGAGCTCCTGCAGGTCGTTTGGCGGGCGATCGGAGGTGACCACGATCTGGCGGCCGCCGTCGTGCAGCGCGTTGAAGGTGTGGAAGAACTCCTCCTCGGTCTTGGTCTTGCGCTGGAGGAACTGGACGTCGTCGAGCAGCAGCACGTCGACGTCGCGAAAGCGCGCCTTGAAGGCCTCGGTGCTGCCGTGCCCGAGCGAGTCGAGAAACGAGTTGGTGAAGGACTCGCCGGTCGCGCAGCGCACGGTGAGCCCCGGGCTGTGGGCGAGCAGCAGTGTTGCGATCGCGCTCAGGAGATGCGTCTTGCCGACGCCAGGCGGGCCGCAGATGTAGAGCGGGTTGTAGGCGCCGCCGGGCAGCTCGGCGACGGTCAGTGCGGCGGCGTGTGCCAGCCGGTTGCCGTCCCCGATCACGAACTGCTCGAAGGTCAGCTTCGGGTTGCCCAGTGGTCCGGAGCGCGCGTCCGGTTCACGGTGCTGCTCACCGCCGGCCGTGATCCGCCGCCGGTTGCGCTGCGCACCGCCGGCTGGAGCTTCATGCGAGCCGTCGTGGCGAGTCTCGGCCGCCGCGCCGGGCTGCTGCTCGGCGAGCTCGACCGTCACACCTTCGCCGACGACGCGCTCGACGCAGCAGTCGAGCAGCTGGCCGAAGCGGTCACGAATCCAACCGCGAGCGTGCGGCGGAGCGTCGAGCAGCAGGCGCTGCCCGGAGAGCTCGCGCGGGCGCAGCGGGGCCAGCCAGATCCGGTAGGTCAGCTCGTCGACTGACAGTGCGAGCTCCTGCTGCACGCGTGACCATATGTGCTCGAGCTCGGCGCTCACGGCAGCCTGAATCCGCTTCTCTCCCGAAGAAAACGAGGACAACTATTCAAAGAGGAGCCGAGGAGCCCCGGCGAGCGCCGACTATAACGAACGGCCAATGCCGCCCTTCGCGGCTCGTCGCAACTGCCGGGAAAATTACGCAGGCGACGCAGGCGGGCCCTATACTTGCTCGCCGACGCCGCCCAGCGCGCGCCGTCAGAACAGTCGCGCGCGTGATCCATGAAGGAATCGGGCGAGGAACGGCGAAGGAGAAATGAAGCGCACCTACCAGCCAAAGAAGCGCAAGCGCGCCCGTGCGCACGGGTTCCGTGCGCGCATGAGCTCGCGTGCCGGCAGGCTGACGCTCAAGCGGCGTCGCGACAAGGGTCGCAAGCGACTCTCAACCTGAGGGTGAGCGTTGGCTACGCCGAAACCGCGCTCCTCTGATCGCGGTCGCCTGTCGCGAAGCGCCGAGTTCGAGCGTGTCTACCGGCAGGGCCGCTCGACGGCGAACCGGCACCTCGTGGTCTACGCGTTTCCGAACGGCACCGACGAGCGCCCACGGCTCGGGCTGTCGGTGTCGCGCAAGGTCGGCGGCGCAGTCGAGCGCAATCGTGTCAAGCGCCTGCTGCGCGAGTCCTTCACCCGCGCGGAAGCGACGCTCCGCGCCGGCCAGGACGTGGTCGTCGTCGCGCGCCCCTCGGCTGCTGAGCTGGTCGAGCGCGAGGGTCTTGCCGGCATCGAGCAGTCGCTCGGCGAGCTGCTCGCGACCGGCAAGCTGCGGGTCTCGGACCCTGAGCTCGAGGGCGAGGCTACCTCGCCCGACCAGCCCGCTGGCTCCCGCGACCCCGGCGAGACGACCGGTGCCCCCGAGGAGCAGGCGTGACCGCGCCCGCGACCGAATCGGTCGAGCGCCAGTCGCTCCCCTCGCGCGCCGCGCGACTGCTGCGCGTCGTCGCTACGGCACCGATCGTCGTCTACCAGCGCGTCATCTCGCCGGCGATCCCGCGCCGCTGCAAGTACGAGCCGACCTGCTCTCGCTATGCGGTCGAGGCGATTCGCGAGTACGGCATACTGCGCGGCGCCGTGCTCGCGGGTTGGCGCCTGTTGAGGTGCAACCCGTGGAGCTACGGCGGATACGATCCGGTGGAGGCGCAGCACGTCTTCTCGCACGGCCACCGGTCGGGCGCATGAGCGCGCTGCCGATCACCGTCTCCGGCGCTCGCGGGCGCGCCGGCAAGAGTCTTCCGAGCACTGCCGCAGAGAGCCACCAGTAACGCATGCCGATCCTCGCCAACGTCATCCAGGACGCCTTCTCGCCGCTGATCAGCGTGTTCGAGTCGATCATGGTCTTCATCCATGCGCACCTGGTCGGTGGCAGCTGGGGCCTTGCGATCGTCGGCCTCACCGTGCTGATCAGGGCGATCCTCGTGCCGCTGACCTACCGGCAGCTGAAGGGCATGCAGGAGATGCAGCGCCTCTCGCCGCAGATCGCGGCGCTGAAAGAGAAGTACAAGGACGACAAACAGCGCCAGCAGCAGGAGATCATGGCGTTCTATCGCGAGAACAAAATCAATCCGCTCGCGTCGTGCCTGCCGCTGCTGCTGCAGCTGCCGGTGTTCATCTCGCTCTTCTACATGCTGCGCACCGACCTGAAGAAGCACATCTGCGGTGACCAGCTCGTAGCGCACTACAACGCGCTCAGCGAACACGCGAAAACGACCTTCGGCGGCACCGCTCATGCGGCCGCGACGGTCGCGCAGCTGCCGGGCAAATACATCGAAAAGACGAACTGCGACGCGGTCGATCCGCACTCGGCGAAATTCCTCTTCCTGCCCGACATCACGAACAAGGCGACCGGCGTCGCGCTGGTCGTGCTGATCGTCCTGTACGTCGGCTCGCAGGTGGTCTCGACCCTCGTCGCGACGGCGACGGCCGACGCGAACCAGCGCCGGCTGATGCTGCTGCTGCCGCTGGTCTTCGTCGTGATCCTGTACCGCTACCCGGCCGGTCTGCTCGTGTACTGGATCACCACGAACCTGTGGACGATCGTGCAGCAGTACATCATCAAACGAAGGCTGCCCCCGCCGACTCCGGTCGCGGCCAGCGGCTCGGCCAACGGCAAGGCGACTCGCGCGCTGAAGCCCGCGCTCGCGGGCGTCGGCGGAGGCGATGCGGGCGGCGAGAGCGGATCGAGCCCCGGATTGCTGGGCAAACTCGCGAAACCGGCCGCCACGCCGGCGCCCGAGGCCAAACGACCTGCCGCCACGCCGCCACGCTCGCCGCGTAGCAAGAAGAAGAAACGGTCGGGACGAAGGCGATGAGCGAGCCGACCGACGCCGAGCAGCTCGGCGATGAGGAGCTGGAGCCGGCGGAGCTGCTCGAGGAGCTGCTCGAGGAAGTCGCTGCCGGGCTCGGGCTAGACGCCGAGATCGAGGTCGAGGAGCTGGAGGGCGTGCTCAGCGGCCGCCTGGTCGGCGACGACGTCGGTCTGTTCATCGGCCGTCGCGGCCAGACGATCGACGCCGTGCAGCACCTGGCGCAGCGGATCGTCTTTCCGGATGGCCCGTCGCCGGTTCGTGTGCAGATCGACGCTGACGGCTACCGCGAGCGCCGCGCTCAGCTGCTTCGATCGGACGCCGACGAGGCTGCCGATGAAGCGATTCGGGACGGCCGGCCGGTCGAGCTTGACCCGATGCCCGCGTCCGAGCGGCGCATCGTGCACGAGCACCTGCGGGAGCGCGGTGGCGTCGAGACCTACAGCGAGGGCGAGGAGCCGGATCGCTATCTCGTCGTCGCACCGCTCGACGATTAGCGCCGGACGAGCGTTTCACGGGAAACATGCGCGCGACCGATAGCGGTTGCCGGTGAGCGCGCAGGACGCCGGCTGGCCGCCGCAGCTCGAGCGCTATAACCTCGCCGAGGGCCAGCGGGCACAGCTCGCGAGCCTGCTGACGGCGCTGGAAAGCGACGAGCATGCGCCGACCACCGTGCGCGACCGCTCCCGCGCGATGAACGTGCACGTCGCCGATTCGCTGGTCGCGCTCGATTTTGACTCGCTTCGCGACGCGCGCGAGGTGGCCGATCTCGGCGCGGGCGCGGGCTTTCCCGGCCTCGCGCTCGCCATCGCGCTGCCGCAGGCGAGCTTTCATCTGATCGAGAGCCAGCGGCGCAAGTGCGAGTTCATCGCGCGCACGGCCGAGAGTGGGCAGATCGCAAACGCGCTGGTCGTCTGCGCACGCGCCGAGGAGTGGAGCGAGGGGCTCGAGCGCAACGACGTCGTGCTGGCGCGCGCGCTGGCGCCGCAGGCGGTCGTGCTCGAGTACGCAGCGCCGCTGCTGCGCCTCGGCGGCGCGCTGCTCGACTGGCGCGGCCGGCGTGAGCGCGACGAGGAGCGCGCTGCTTCGATCGCCGCCGCCGAGCTCGGGCTGGAGCTCGAGGAGATCCGCCACGTGCAGCCATTCAGCGGTGCGCTCGAGCGCCACATGCACGTCTGGCGCAAGCGCGTCGCGACTCCCACGCGCTTTCCGCGCCGCGCCGGCGTCGCGCGCAAGCGCCCACTTGGCGGGCGCTCGGGCGCGGCCTCTGACCGCGATCGGCGCTAGCTTGCTGTCGATGTCGACGATCTACGCGGTTGCGAACCAGAAGGGTGGCGTCGGCAAGACGACGACCGCGCTGAACGTCGCCGCGTGTATTGCCGAGGCCGGCTTTCGCACGCTGCTGGTCGATGTCGATCCGCAGGCCAATGCAACGGTCGGGCTCGGCGTCGAGCGCACGCGCGCTCCGGGTCTGTACGAGGTGCTGACCGGCGAGGCAACGGCGCACGAGGCCCTGACGGAGTCGAGCGTGCCGGGACTCGAGCTGCTGCCGGCCGGCGCCGGCCTGGCCGGCGCGAACGTCGAGCTGCCGCGGATCGAGGGCTTCGAGCAGCGCCTGCGCGAGCGCTTGGAGCCGCTGCGCGCCGACTTTCGCTACATCCTGCTCGACTGTCCGCCGTCGCTCGGTCCGTTGACGGTCTGCGCGCTGGTCGCCGCCGATCGCGTGATCGTTCCCGTTCAGACCGAGTACTTCGCGCTCGAGGGGCTGGCCGGACTACTCGAGACGCTGTCGCTCGTGCAGCGCGAGCTGAACCCGCGTCTGACCGTCGCCGGCATGCTGCTGACGATGCACGACAACCGCACGCGGCTCGGCCGCGACGTCGAGCGTGAGGTGCGCGAGCACTTCCCCGATCTGGTCTTCTCAACTGTGATCCCACGCAACGTGCGCGTGGGCGAGGCGCCGAGCTACGGCCTGCCGGTCACGCATCACGACCCGCACAGTGCCGGAGCGGAGGCATATTTCGAGCTGGCAAAGGAGGTTGCGGCGCGTGGCTAAGAGACCGAAGCCCGGCATCGGCCGGGGGTTGGAGGCGATTCTGTCGGTCTCGAAGGAGACCGAGCGCGAGCGCGAGCAGGAGCTGCGCGAGCTGCCGATCGAGTTGATCGCGCCGAACGCGCGCCAGCCGCGGCGGCACTTCGACGAGGACGCGCTTCAGGCGCTGGCCGACTCGCTCGGCGTCCGCGGCATCCTGCAGCCGGTGCTCGTGCGACCGGTCGCCGGAGGCACCTACGAGCTGGTCGCCGGCGAGCGCCGCTGGCGCGCCGCGAAGATCGCCGGCCTCGAGCGGGTGCCGGCGCTGATCCGCGCACGCGATGACGCGGAAGCGATCGAGCTGGCGCTGATCGAGAACGTCGCGCGCGAGGACCTCAGTCCGATCGAGGAGGCGCGCGCCTGCGCCGCGCTGGTCGAGGAGCTCGGTCTGACGCGTGAGGAGGTGGGCCGCCGGATCGGTCGCAGCCGCGTCGCCGTGAGCAACCTGCTGCGCTTGCTCGACCTGCCCGACGAGGTCGTCGAGCTGCTGCAGCTGGGCACGCTGAGCGAGGGCCACGGCCGGGCGCTGCTGCTCGCCGAAGACCACGGCGCGCGCTCGCGCCTGGCGCGATCCGCGGCCGAGGAGGGCTGGTCGGTGCGCACCGTCGAAGCGCGTGCGCGGGAGGAGAACGCGAACGGCGCGCAGCCCGAGACGCCCGCGCGGCGCAGGCGCCTGACCGGCGAGCTGCACCCCGATCAGCTCGCGGCGACGCGCGAGATCGCCGAGGCGCTCTCCGGCGCGCTTGGTGCCGAGGTCAACGTGCGCGCTGCCCGCGGCGGCGGCTACCGCGCCGAGCTGACGTTCGCGACGCCGCAGGAGGCGATCGAGCTGGCCCGCCGGCTGCGGCCGCGCGCTGTGGCCTGAGCGGGCGAGGCGCTGCCGCGCCGCGCATGGCGATTATCGGAATCGTCTCGATAGACGCAAGAGATACTCGCGAGCTGCCCGCCAGGAACTCGCCCGCGAACCTCGCAGCCGTCCAAAAAGGGGTTTGGAATGCGGGCTTACAGGGCAAAACGACCACGTCAGGGGTACAGGGGCTAGCGTGGGGAGGGGTGTCGTGGAGGGTTCGAGGACGGACGGGCGCGCAGCTGCGTCGAAGCAGGCTGCCGGCAGGGTTGGTCGCGCGCGGGCGCGAATGGGCCGCGCGAAGCATCTGCTGTTGGCGATCTTGGCCTGCCTCGCGCTGGCGGCGGTCGCTGTCTCCACCGCTCAGGCTGCGCCGGCGTCGCGAGCCGCCGCAAGCTCGTCGGAAAAGGAAGCTCGCGAACAGGAACGAGAAGCCGCTCACGCCGAAAAACTGCGCGAACACGAACAGCTGAAGGCCGAACACTTGAAAGCGCATGCCGAAAAGGAACAGGCTGAGCGCGAACGCGAACGGCTGCGCTGCAAAGCGCTGGTCGAAAAGAAACGTCCCCTCACCAAAAAGTGCGAAGCGCTGATCGCGGCGGAACAAGAAGCGGCCCAGAAGAAGCGCGCGGAAGAAGAAGCCGCCGCGAAGAAGAAGGCTGAAGAAGAAGCCGCCCAGCACAAAGCCGAAGAAGAAGCGGCCGCGAAAAAAGTAGCTGAAGAACTGGCGACGAAGAAGGTCGAAGAAGAAGCGGCCGCGGCGAAAAAAGCGGCTGAAGAACTCGCAACCAAGAAGGTCGAAGAAGAAGTCGCCGCGCTGAAGCAGAAGGCCGAAGAAGAAACCAAAGCGCTCAAACAGGCCGAGGAAGAACTCCTGGAAAAGAAGCAGGCCGAAGAAGCCGCGCTCAAGAAAGCAGCCGAAGAACTCGCCACGAAGAAGGTCGAAGAAGAAGTGGCCGCGGCGAAAAAAGCGGCCGAAGAACTGGCGACGAAGAAGGCTGAAGAAGAAGTCGCAGCGCTGAAACAGAAGGCCGAAGAAGAAGTCGCCGCGGCCAAAAAAGCGGCAGAAGAAGCGGTCACGAAGAAGGCCGAAGAAGAAGCGGCCGCGCTGAAGGCGAAGGTCGAAGAAGAAGCCAAGATCCTCAAGAAGGCCGAAGAAGAACTCCTGGCGAAGAAGCAGGCCGAAGAAGCCGCGCTCAAGAAAGCGGCAGAAGAACTCGCCACGAAGAAGGTCGAAGAAGAAGTGGCCGCGGCGAAAAAAGCGGCCGAAGAACTGGCGACGAAGAAGGCCGAAGAAGAAGTCGCCGCGCTGAAGAAGAAGACCGAAGAAGAACTCGCCGCGATCAAGAAGGCCGAAGAAGAACTCGCGGCCAAGAAGAAAGCCGAAGAAGTCGCGAAAAAAGCGGCCGAAGAAGCCGCGAAAGCCGCCGAAGAAGCGAAAAAGAAGCTCGAAGAAGAACTGAAACACAAACTGCTGTAGACGCGAGCAATCGCCGTCCGTGCGGATCAGGCCGGCGCGCCGGCACGGCGGGAGCGCCGGTAACATGGTGCTCCCGCCGCCGGCCCCGGTGCCGGGCGGGCGCAAGGGCGATTAGCTCAGTCGGTTAGAGCGCTTCTCTGATAAGGAAGAGGTCCCAGGTTCGAATCCTGGATCGCCCACTTACCCATCGGCGGTCTCTGCGGCCAGTCAGCGCGCCGGCCTCGATCAGGGCGCCATAGACCCGCTTGAAGCGCAGCGCGCGACACGGATGCACCGCGCGCCGGAGACGTTGGACTGCCGGAAGGTCTAGTTGGCCGGCGCGGCTCCCGTGCAATCCTCAACACGATGAGTAGGACCGGCCGCAGCGCAAGCGGCGGCGCCATCCGTCGTTAGCCACGCCTCGACTGGGAGACGGCAGTGACGGGACACCGATCGAGCGTAGTGTCGAGTCGAAAGCGCCGGCAGCCTGAGAGGGTATTTTGCGTCAGCTACCGAGTGCAGCTTGTCGGAGTCGCCAGCTTGGTCGCCGTTCCGTTGGTACTTGTAATCGTGGCCTCGACGCTCGTTGCAATCAGTCCCTGGGTCGCTGTGATCGCGGCTTCGGCACTTGTGATCGGCGCACAGGCCGCGGTCGCGAAGCGATTCACGAGCGCGCGACCGACGACGGTCTCCGCACGGGATGCGCCCGCGATTCACGCCGTCGTCGAGCGTCTGTGCGCGATAGGAATGCTCGACAAGCCAAAGATCGTCCTGCACGATGTGCGTTACGCGAACAGTTGGGTCACGGGCCTGACCAAGAGGCGAACCACTCTGCATCTGACGACCCGGCTCGTCGAGCTTCTCGACGAGGCTCAGCTACAGGCCGTGATCGCGCATGAGCTGGCGCACATCGGGCAGAAGGACTCGGCGCTGATGACCGCAGTCGGAGCACCGCTGGCGGCGATGCTCGACGGCGCCGATCTGTACCTGCGCACGCCGGCAATGTTCGTACGCGGCCTTCGTGCCGCGCGCGCCTTCCCGCCGGAGCAACGAGGATCGATGACTTTTCTCTACGGCGAGGGGATGTCGATCGCCGCGTTCTTTTGGCTCTGCCTGCTCCCGGTCGGAGTCTTCTTCGCGGCAGTCGGCATGATCTGCCGCGCGATGACCGCGACGTTCTCGCGAGCCCGTGAGCTCGAGGCCGATGCCGGCGCGGCGCGCCTCACGGGCAACCCGGCGGCGCTCGCATCCGCGCTCATGATCCTCACAAACACGTCGACAGACACAGTCCCGGCCGTCGACCTTCGCCGCGCCGCGAGCCTCGACGTATTCCACATCGTCGCCATCGGGCGCGAGTACCCGCTCGTTCACACACACCCGACGCTCAAGCGACGACTGAAGCAGTTATCAGGCATGGAGGCGCGGCAACAGCGCCCGCGATGATGCTGCCGCTGCGGTGCCTCAGCCCGCCGGCGGCGCGTCCATCAGCACGCCATACACCCGCCTGACGCGCAGGCGCACGACGAGGCGCTGCGCCGCGATCATCTGCGCGTAGAACTCGCTCTCGTCGACCGTGCAGCAATACGCTGTACCGGCGAGATGTCCCCGTGCCCCCAAAGCAGCGCGATCATAAATGAATTCGCACTCTCGCCCAGATCCCATAGGAAAGCTCGTCTCGGTCAACGTCGGCCTGCCGAAGAACGTCGACTGGCAGAAAAAGACGGTCTTCACCGGCGTGTTCAAGGATCCGGTCAGCGGCGCCCGCCGCGTGGCCAAGCTCAACGTCGACGGTGACGGCCAGGGCGATCTGGCGGGTCACGGCGGCGAGCAGCGAGCGGTCTTCGTCTACCAGCTCGACTCCTACCGCCACTGGGAAGGCGAGCTCAAACGTGACGACTTCGTCTACGGGCAGTTCGGCGAGAACTTCACGATCGAAGGCCTGACCGACGAGCAGGTGTGCGTCGGTGACCGCTACCAGATCGGCAGCGCGATCTTCGAGGTCACGCAGCCGCGCGTCACCTGTTACCGGGTCGGCATCCGCATGAACGATCCGCGCATTCCCGCGCTGCTCGTCTCACACCACCGGCCGGGCTTCTACTTCCGCGTGCTGCAGGAGGGTGAAGTGGAGGCGGGAGACGAGATCGTCAAGCTCGCCGCCGGCCCCGAGCAGATGACGGTCGCCGAGCTCAGCGCGCTGCTCTATCTGCCGGGCCATCCCCGCCAGCAGCTGCTTCGCGCGCTGCGGATCCCGGCGCTCAGTCCCGGATGGCAGCAGTCGTTTCGCGCGATGCTCGACGGCGAAGCGGCGCGCGGCAACGCCGGCCTGACCAGCGCCAGCCCGCCGCCGGCGTGGCAGGGCTTCCGCAGGCTGACGGCCACGAAGATCGAGCGACAGAGCAGCTCGGTCATCTCCGTGCGCTTCGAGGACCCCGACGGCAAGCCGCTGCCTGCCGCTCACGCCGGGCAGTACATCACGCTGCGGATCCAGCCCGATGCGGCCAAGCGGCCGCTGCTGCGCAACTACTCGATGTGCGGTCCACCCGACGCCGGCTACTACCTGATCGCCGTCAAGCGCGAGTCGCACGGCGCTGCCAGCGGTTATCTGCACAGCCGGCTCGCCGCCGGCGAGGAGCTCGACGTCGCCGCGCCGCGCGGCAGCTTCCTGCTCGACGACTCCGACGCGCCCGTCCTATTGATCAGCGCCGGCATCGGCTCGACACCGGTTCTCGCGATGCTGAACGCGCTGGCCGAGCAGCACACTCAGCGCGAGATCTGGTGGCTGCACGGTGCGCGCAGCAGCCGCGAGCACTCATTTGCGAAAGAGGCGCGCGCGCTTCTTGCGACGTGCTCGAACGCGCGCACTCGCATCTACTTCAGCCGGCCCGCCGCGCACGACGTCGAAGGGCGCGACTTCGACGCGCCCGGCCATCTCAGCCCTGCCGCTCTGCTCGAACTCGAGCCGCCGCGAAACGCGCAGGCCTACATCTGCGGCCCGAACAGCTTCATGGACGAGATCAGCGCCGCGCTGGCCTCGATCGGCGTCGAGCCCTCGCAGATCCACACCGAGCCGTTCGGGCCCGAACGCGCCTCGACGCCCGGCATCGCCGCGACGCCCGCCCGCCCGCCGCACCTGCCGGCCGGCGCCAAGGGAGATGGACCGACGGTCGAATTCGCGCGCAGCAGCCTGGCCGTGCCGTGGAGCAGCGACTTCGCCAGCCTGCTCGAGCTCGCCGAGGCCTGCGACGTGCCGGTCCGCTGGTCCTGCCGCACCGGCGTCTGCCAGACCTGCGAGACGACCGTCATCGCCGGCCGGCTCGGCTACAACCCCGATCCCGTCGAGTCGCCGCCCGACGGCAGCGCGCTGATCTGCTGCTCACAACCACGCGACGATCTCGTGCTCGATCTGTGAATCCACGACGCACGCACACGCGCGACGCGCGGAGCGCGGCGCAATCATTCAGACGCTCCCGACAACGGAGGTAAGCATGAGCAGCACCGATCTGGAGATGGTCCTGGCGCACTTCATCGTCGCCGAGGACGTCGAGCGCTCTCGCCGCTTCTACACCGACGTGCTCGGTGGCCGCACGGTCATCGGCGGCGAGTCCGGCGACGCGGTCACCTACGTCGCGCTGGCCAACAGCTGGATCATCATCAACGTCGGCGGCGGCCCGACCGACGACAAGCCGACCGTCACGCTCCAGACGCCGCCCGACCCCGACCGCGTCAGCAGCTTCCTCAACATCCGCGTCGCCGACATCCAGGCCGTCTACGAGCAGTGGAGCGCGCGCGGCGCCCACTTCCTGACGCCGCCGAAGCAGCACGCGACCGAGATCCGCTGCTACGTGCGCGACCCCGACGGCTACATCATCGAGGTCGGCCAGACGACGCTCGAGCCGAGGCTGGCGCCCGCCGTCCTGATCGCCCGCCGCTAGCGGTCGGACTCGTCGAGCAGCTGGCTGAGCCCGCTCCAGGCGAACGCGACCTGCAGCCGCACGACCTCGGCGCGCGTCACGCCGGGGTTGGCGCGCCACCACTTCGCGACCTGCTCGGAGGAGCCCGAGACCGCGTGCGCGAACGCCTCGACCGTGACCGGCTCGGCAGCCGGCGCGATCACCGCGATCAGGTCGCGAATCCGGCTGACCGTCTCGAAGCGCAGCGCCGCCACCTCGGCCGCCGCGCGACCGGCGAGATCGACGCCGCCGAACAGCACCGACCAGCGCTGGCCGCGCTGCTCGACGAACTCGAAGTACGCGCTCGTGCCGCGCTCGATCATCTCGCGCGGCGTGGCGGCCGTCGCGACCGCCGCCAGGATCATCTCCTCCAGCTCGCCGCGCGCGCGGCGCAGACAGGCGATGTAGACGCCCTCCTTGTCGCCGAAGTGGTCGTAGACGATCGGCCGCGAGACGCCGGCGATCCGCGAGATCGCCTCGATCGAAGCGCCGCCGTAGCCGTTCTCGGCGAACTGCTCCTCGGCGACGTCGAGCAGCTGCTGCTCTCTGACCGGCCGCGGCACCTGTCCGTGGCGGTAGCCATCGACGAGCGCAGTGCTCTGATCTGTCGATTCGGCGGGCCTCAGAATTCGAGTTTACACCACGTAGGTTACGGGCAGTAGAGCTACGGGATGTAAAGCTACGGCGTGTCAACCAGGCTGGGGACGGAGGCGCGAGGGTGTGGAGTCGGCGGGGTGCGATCCAGGCGGGGCTGGAGCAGCGGGGAAACGGCAGTGAACGCGACGGCGCGAGCGCGACGAACACAGAGATGACCGAACGATCGCACCGACCGGTGCGATCGCCTGTGCCGGGCAGGTTCGGCAAGCTGTGCTCGATCGCGCTCGCCGCCGCCGCGCTTGGCGTGTGCGCGCCCTCGGCGCTCGCCGCCTTCCCGTTCGTCGGCAACGGCACGCTGCAGGAACCGTCGAGCTGGAAGCTCGCGCCGGGCGAATCGGTCACGAATCTGGGCGACCTCGAACAGCGCTTCGCGGCGACGCCCGCGACGCCGCCGGCGTCCGAACCGATCGAAGCGCTCGAAATCAGCAAGCTCAACTCCCAGGAAGACGAGCTGTGCGGCGTGACCGGCATGAGCATCACCGACGCGCACGCGACGATGCCCGCCGGAACGGGCTCGTGCATCGCCGCCGGCTCGCCGATCCACACCGCCTTCGGAGTCTCGCTCGGGCGCCCCGACGTGACGATCGCCGAGACCGACTCCGGCATCGAATGGGACAACCGCGGCGCGATGATCCAGGTGCGCGCCAAGTACCTGCTGAACACCGGCGAACTGCCGGCGCCGAAAGTCGACATGAGCAAGACCTTCGACCCCTCGACGCACGTCGACTGCGAATCGGCGCGCGCGGCGAGCGGCGGCGACTACGACGCCGACGGCGGCATGCCCGGCGGCACACCGGGCGGCAGCGGGCCGATCCCCTACGACGTGCTCGAACAGGGCGTCTTCAACGTGCTCGACTACGCCTGCGACTCGCGCGTCGCCAACGTCGTCGAACACTTTCCGCAGTGCACGAACCCGCCGAGCACGAAGGAATGCCGCAACGGACCGCCGGGCATGCTCACGCCCGAGGACCTGATCATCGCCTTCTCCGACGGCATCGACCACGACCACGACGGCTACGTCAACGACATCGCCGGCTGGAACTTCGTCGACAACGACAACGATCCCTACGACGACGTGCACTACGGCCACGGCACCGGCGAGGTGCAGGACTCGGCCGCCGAAGCCGACGACGGCAGCGGCGCCTCGGGCACCTGCCCCAACTGCGAGATCATGGAGCTGCGCGTCGGCGAGTCGTTCGTCGCCGACGGCAACGCCTTCGCGCAGGCCGTCATCTACGCGACCGATCGCGGCGTCGACGTGCTGCAGGAGCCGCTCGGCACGCTCAACAACCCGCTGTTCGCGCGCGAAGCGATCGACTACGCCTACTCGCACGGCGTCGCCGTGATGGCTTCGGCCGCCGACGAGGCCGCCGAACACCACAACGAGCCGGGCGCGCTGCCGAACGCGATCGTCGTCAACTCGGTTCGCGGGCCCGACGCGATCGCCGGCGTCGACGGCAAAGGCGTGACGACCAGCACGCCACCGTCGTGGCTGCAGCTGAACGGCTGCACCAACTTCGGCGCGCGCGTCGAACTGTCGGTCGAGAGCGACTCGTGCTCCTCGGAGGCGACCGGCAAGAGCTCCGGCGTCGCCGGGCTGATCTACAGCGCGGCGCTGAACGCCTGCGGCGCGCCGCTCTACGGCAACTGCTCGAGCAGCTCCTCGAACAAGCTGAAGCCGGCCAGCGACTGCACGCGCGTCAACGGCTCACCCTGCCCGGTCACGGCGAACGAGGTGCGCCAGCTGCTCGCCTCGGGAAACATCCAGGGAACGACCGTCGACGGCTCCTCGACGCTCGGCAGCAAACCGCCGAGCACCGGCGCAGCGTCGGCCGACGAGGGAGAAGGCGGCCAGGCCGACGACATCAACACGGCGCTCTCGCCGGAAACGGCATGCAGCGTCGGCATGGCGCCGACCTGCACCGATCCGAACCTGAACACGACGTTCGCGCTCGACGAGGACGCCGGCGTGATCGGCACGCTGCCCGACACCTTCCGCTACCCGTCGCGCAAGGGCTGGGACGAGTTCTTCGGCTACGGCCGGCTCGACGGCTACAAGTCGGTAGAAGCCGCCGCGCAGGGCTGGATCCCGCCGGAGGCGAGCATCACCTCGCCCGAATGGTTCCAGCAGATCAATCCGAGCGAATCGTCGTTCGCGCTCGACGGCTACGTCAACGCGCGCACGAAGTACACCTGCCGCGTCGAAGTCGCGCCGGGCGTGCAGCCGAACAACGCGCCGACCTCCGCCTCGGGCGACTTCGCGAGCGTGCCGTCGAGCTACTGCGACGGAACCAGCGCGCACAGCAAACCGTTCAACGGGCTGCTCGCGAACCTCAACACGGCGACGCTCGAGGCGATGTTCCCGAAAGGCGACCCGACCTCGTTCGGCGCCAACGAGAACGGCGGCCCCGGCCTGAAACAGTCCTCCAACGGCCGCCCCAACTCGCAGCCCTACGCGTTCACCGTGCGCGTCGTCGTCTCGACCGCGCCCGGCTCGGCCGGGCCGAAGATGACCGGCGAGGACCGCCGCCAGCTGTTCCTGCATCGCGACGCCGAAATGGCGAAGGGCTTTCCGCTGGAAATGAAAGCCGACGGCGACGCCAGCCCGCTGCTGGTCGATCTCGCCGGCACCGACAGCAACCAGCTGATCGTCGCCAACTCCGACGGCTGGATCCACGCCTACCAGTACAACCCGACCAGCGGCGCCGTCAGCGACCTGCCGGGCTGGCCGGTGCACACCGAAGCGCTGCCGCTGCACACCGGCGAGCAGGCCTTCTCCAGCGGCGGCGTGCCGAGCAGCCAGTACCAGCCGGTGCTGTCCGGCCCGGCCGCCGGCGACCTGTCCGGCGACGGCGAAATGGACGTCGTCGCCGACGACCTCGAAGGCAACGTCTACGCGTGGAACGCGAAGGGCCAGCTGATCTTCCACGAGCGCTCGAACCCGGACTACTCCGGCGCGCCGCTGCCCGGCGACCCGGCCTGGGAGGCGGCCCGCCGCGGCGTGCGCGAGCGCACGCAGGGCGGCTTCGTCGGCTCGCCGGTGCTCGCCGACCTCGAACCGGAATCCGGCAAGGGCCTCGACATCATCGCCGCCGGCGAGGACCGCCACGTCTACGCCTGGCATGCCGACGGCGAACCGGTCAAGGGCTTTCCGGTGCTCGTCGAGGATCCCGACAAGGTCGCCTCGGTCGATCCGACGAGCAACGAGCCGACCTTCAACGCCAACGTGCCGGCCGGTGAAACCGAAAGAGACGAAGACCAGGGCAAGATCATCGACACGCCGGCCGTCGCCGATCTCGACGGGCCGGGCAAGCCGCCGTCGATCATCGTCGGCACCAACGAGGAGTACCTGACCGGCGAAGGCGACGAGGGCTCGCTGAACGCCTCGGACCTGACCTCGACGTCGCTCGGCGTGCTCGGTGAGACGGGGCTGTTGAAGTTCGCCAACAGCCGCGTCTACGCGATCAACGCGACCGGCTGCTCCTCCGAACCGTCCTCCTGCGCAACCGGCGGCTTGGAGTGCGAAGCCGCGAAATGCACCTCGAAGGCGTTCAGAGAAGGCTGGCCGGTGAAGGTCGGCCTGATCGACGCCGGCCTCCTGCCGGATGTCGGCGAGGGCATCAACGGCTCGCCGATCGCCGCGCCGATCGCCTGTCCGGAAGGCGGCGAAGGGATGAAGGTCGCCGTCACGCCCGACGCCGGGCCCGGCTACGTGCTGAATCCGAACGGCAGCTCCTGCTACGGCTCGACCGCCGGCGCCGACAACACGATGGAGACCGACGTCGGCGTCAGCGGCGAAAAGACCGACACGCCGGCCTTCCCGGCGGTCGGCGAGCCGGCGTTCGGCACGCTCGACGGCGTCACGTACCGACGTGCTCGCGCCGGCCGCCGGACTGCTGCGCGCCGTCGATCTGCTCGCGTCCGACTACCAGAAGGGCAGCCAGGACTTCATCGGCGCATGGAACGCGAACACCGGCCAGTTCTCGCCGGGCTACCCGTCCGTCGACAACGACCTCAGCTTCCTGACGGGCGAGACCGTCGGCGACATCACCGGCGAAGCGCCCAAACAGGAGGTCGTCGCCGGCACCGCGTCGAACGACATCGAGGCGTTCAACTCGCTCGGCCTGCCCGCCAGCAGCGCCTGGCCGAAGCTGTCCGGCGGCTGGGTCGTCGCGACGCCCGTGCTCGGCTCGCTCGGCACGCTCGACACCAGCGCGAGCGCGAAGAAGGACGTCGTGACGATCACGCGCGAAGGCATGCTGTCGGTCTATGAGACGCCCGCGTCGGCCTGCTCGCCGAGCTCGTGGCCGAACTTCCACCACGACATCGCCAACTCCGGCGACTACACGCGCGATGCGATCCCGCCGGGACGCCCGCTCGGCGCAAGCGTCTCCGAAGGCGCGCTGCACTGGACCGCGCCCGGCGGCGATCTGATGTGCGGCAAGGCGACCAGCATATGAAATCGTCACCTCGAACAGCCCGATCACGGCCGAAGACTTCGCCCAGGCGACGCCGCTGAGCGGCGCGCCCGAACCGGCCGAAGCCGGCACGGCGCAGAGCTACACGCTGCCCGCCGGCGCCGAGCGCTACGTCGCGATTCGCGCGATCGACGAGCAGGGCAACGTCGGCCTGCCGGCCGAAGCCGAAGAGCACCCGGGAGCGGCGCTGCCCTCGCTCGGCCGCTGCGTGGCGTCCTCGGCGAAGCGCACCGGCGAATGGCAGAACGCGCACTGCACGACCTACGCGGCCGGCAAGGGCAACTACGAATTCCTGCCCGGACCCGGCGCGAAACCGAAGTTCACCGGCAGCCTCGGAGCGGTCGTGCTGGAAGGCGCGGCCAAAGCGAAGATCACCTGCAGCTCGGGCACGAGCAGCGGCGAATACACCGGCGCATCGACGCTGACGATCACGCTCACGTTGAGCGGCTGCGAACGCGCGAGCGACCACGAGCAGTGCCAGAGCGTCGCCGCGCCGGCCGGGCAGATCACGACGAGCGCGCTGGAAGGCGAACTCGGGATCATCTCCCGAAGCAAACCGCTCGCGGCCGGCCTCGACCTCGAGCACTCGCCGACGCTGGCCACGTTCGAATGCAGCAGCACGGCGCCGCTCGGCAAAGAAGTCGTCTCGCTCGAAGGCTCGGTCATCGGCGCCGTCAAGAAGCTCGACGCGCCGGTCGCCGGCTTCACCGTGACGTTCAAGCAGCACGCCGGCAGCCAGCTGCCCGAAGCCTTCGAAGGCGGCGCCGCCGACACGCTGAGCACGGCGATCCTCGGCGGCGGCTCCGAACCGACCGGCCTCGCCGCGACGCTCTCGCTGAGCGACGAAGAACCGCTCGAGATCAAAGCCGAGACGCTCGTCAAATGAGGCTCGCAGCGATCCGCTCTGCGATCTGCGCGAGCTTCCTGATCGTGCTCTCGGCGGGCGCGCTGCCGGCCGGTTTGAGTGCGCCGCTTGCCAGCGGCGCCGATGTGCCGGGGCAGGCGCAGGCCCAGACGTGTGGCGGCTTTGAAAACCCCTGCTCGCAGGAAACGGCAGAGCAGTTCGGCTATGGCAGCGTCCAGCGCGAAGACACTCCGAACGATCCGGACTACGACCAGTCCGAGCCCGACACGCAGCAGCCGCCGGCCAACCGCTCCTCGAACTTCTACGCCGAGCGCTTCGACCTGTTCGGCTTTCCGTCGGAACTGACTCCGAACGCCGTCTACAAGGTCGGCCCGCACGCCGGCAAGCCGATGGTCGCCGGCTTCAACGCCTCCGGCGCCTGGAAGGCCGAGCGCGGCCGCTCCGACGTCACGATCGCGATCCTCGACGACGGCATCGACTGGAGCCAGCGCGGCCTGCGCGACCAGATCCATCTGAACACCGGCGAGCTGCCCTATCCCGAGCACGCCGACGGCTCCTCCTGCGCCGCCTACGACTGCAACGGCGACGGCGTCGTCAACGTCGAGGACTTCGCCGAAGACCCGCGCGTCAGCCTCTCCTACGCCGGCCGCGAAGGACCGCCCGGGCTGATCACCGCGCAGGACCTGATCCACGCCTTCGGCGACTGCCAGCTCGACGAGAGCACGCACACGATCATCCAGTGCGTCGCCGGCCAGCACTTCGACAACGACGGCAACGGCTTCGCCAACGACATCGCCGGCTGGAACTTCTTCGACAACGACAACGAACCGGCCGACACCTCGAGCTACTTCGCCGCGCACCACCACGGAACCGATCGCGCGCTCGACGCGTCCGAGCAGGGCAACAACGCCGAAGGCTCGATCGGCGTCTGCCCGCACTGCCAGATCATGCCCATGCGGATCTGGGACACGTTCGTCTCCGACGGCAACGACTTCGCGCTCGGCATGGTCTACGCGACCGACAACGGAGCGAAGGTGCTGGAGGGCGCGAACGGCAGCCTCTACCACTCGGCCTTCGCCGAAGCGGCCTCGCAGTACGCCTACGAACACGGCGTCGTGCAGACCTTCTCCGGCGACGACCTGAACACGGCCGATCACAACTACCCGGCCGACTACCCGCACGCGATGCTGATCCAGGGCACCGTGACCGACACCGAAGGGCTCGGCGAGGAAGAGAACGCGTGGCTCGAAGCCGAGAAACTGTGCGGCGTCGCCGGCCAGCCGCAGTGCCTCGGCTCGAACATTCCCGTCAGCACGTTCTTCCGCGGCGCGAACACGACGCAGTACGGCGGCAAGAGCTCGATCGCGATGCAGGGACCGACCGGCTCGCCGAACACCAGCAAGGCCTCGGGCGCCGCCGGGCTGGTGGTCAGCGCCGGGCTCGATCACGGCATCACGCTGCGGCCCGACGAGACGCGCGAGCTGCTCGAGCAGACCGCAGAACGCGTGCTCACCGGCAACACCGAAGGTGCCGGCGTGGCCGACCCCGGCGCCAACCCGGCGCTGCCGGAAGACGAGCAGTGGACGACGCACTTCGGCTGGGGCCGCGCCGACATCGGCGCTGCCGTCGGCGCGGTCGTGCAAGGCGACATCCCGCCGGAGGCGGCGATCGACTCGCCCGCCTGGTACTCGCCGCTGACCGGCAACTCGGTCGAAATCACCGGCCTCGCGCGCGCCCGCTTCGCGACCGGCGGACAGCTTCACTGGAAGCTGATGTGGGGCGCCGGGCAGGCGCCTTCGTCCTGGACGACCGTCAACGAAGGCGAATCGAGCGGCACCGTCACGAACTTCGGCACGATCAACCTCGAAGCCGTTCGCGAAGCGCTCGCCAGCTACGTCGTGCCACCCGATCCGGGCGGCCCGACCTTCGCCGCCGGCGGCTCGAACCCGTTCCAGCACGAATTCACCGTGCAGCTCGAGGTCAACGGCCAGGGCATCCCGCTGACCGGCATCGACCGGCGCGTGTTCAGCACGTTCAAGGACTCGAGCCTCGAGCCCGGCTTCCCCAAGCAGCTCGGCTCCGGCGGCGAAGCGCCGACGCGCTACGCCGACCTCGCCGGCAACGACGTGCAGGAGCTGATCGTGCCGACCGAGGACGGCTACATCCACGCCTACGAATCGAACGGCAACGAGCTGAAGGGCTGGCCGGTGCAGACCGAAGTGCAGGCATCGGCGCTCGGCCACAGCGGCTCGCCGGGCCTGGCCGCGCTGGGACTGCCGCACGAGCCGCCGCGCGCGCCGCTGATCGGCGATCTCGCCGGCAACGGCAGCACCGACGTGATCACGGCGGCCGGCACGCACGTCTATGCCTGGAAGGCCAACGGCAAGCCCGTCAACGGCTTCCCCGTCGCTGAGAACCCGGCCTACTGCGGGCCGTCGCTGGAGGGGCCGCGCAGCCACCCGAAGTGCGGCTTCTTCGCCTCGCCGGCGCTCGCGCACCTGGAAGGCTTCGACAAGAAGCCCGACATCGTCGAGCCGAGCCTCGACGGCCACCTGTATGCGTGGAAGGCCAACGGCAAGCCGGTCAAGGGCTTTCCCGTCGCGCTGCTCGATCCGGCGCAGGTCGCCGCCGGCACGCAGATGGTCGCCGAGTCGATCGACGATCCGGCGATCGGCGACCTCGACAACGCCGGGCACGACGACATCGTCGTCGCCAGCGACGAGGTCTACGGCGCGCCGGAACCGAGCGAACTGAGCTTCGCCGGCCTGACCGCGTCGGTCGCCGGCTCGAGCGGCCGGCTGTATGCGATCGACGGCGCGACCGGCAAGATCATGCCCGGCTGGCCAGTCGCGATGCCGGGGCTGATCCAGGAAGAGCTGCCGCTGATCGGGCCCGGCCAGGATGCCGCGATCGCGAAGATCGGCGGGCAGACGACGATCGTCGCCTCCTCGACCGGCGGTGCGCTGGAGGAGCTCAACACGAGCGGCGAAACAGTGCGCACGATGCAGCAGGTCGGAGCGCAGGCGTACGGCGCGGCCTCCGACGCGACCGATCGAACCGGCGCGCTGAACCTGTTCGAGTCGGCCTCGGTCGGCGACCTGCTCGGCACCGGCACGCCCGACGTCGTCAAGTACGAGGTCTCGCTCGGGCAGGCGGCGAACCTGCTGCTGGTCGGACAGAACTTCCCCTACAACCACCTGATCGGCGCCTGGGACGGATCGAGCGGCCTGCCGCTGCCGGCCTATCCGACGGTCACCGACGACTACCAGCTGCTGTCCTCCAACGACGTCGCGAAGATCGATCCGGCGCTCCCGAGCAACCAGGTCCTGACCGCGACCGGGCTCGGCCAGCTGCACGCCTACGACGGCCTGACCGGCCGCGACGTGCCCGGCTTCCCGAAGCAGACCGGCGGCTGGCTGTACTCGCCGCCGGCGCTCGCCGAAGATGGCCGGATGGCCGACATGACGCGCGAAGGCTGGCTGTTCGAGTGGCAGACCGAAGCTCCCGACTGCCAGCCGCAGTGGCCGACGTTCCGCCACGATCAGCAGGACAGCGGCAACTACAACCACGACGGCACGCCGCCGAACGCCGCCTCGAACATCGCGCTGAGCTCGCTCGGCGGCGGCCGCTACCACCTCACCTTCACGGCGCCCGGCGACAACGGCGCCTGCGGCACGCCGGCGTCCTATCTCGTTCGAGTCAACGGCAAGAGCACGAGTCTTGCGCTCGGCGCGCCGGTCGCCGGCGGCAGCGCGTTCAGCGCAGAAGTGACGCTGCCGGCCGGCGCACGCAACCTCTCGATCCAGGCGATCGACGCCGCCGGCAACCTCGGGCCGAAGGCGCTCGTGAAGGTTCGCTGATCGGCGCGCGGGCGCCGCGCTCGGCGCTCAGATGCCGGCGAGGAAGTCGAGCAGCGCCGCGTTGACCTCCTGCGGGCGTTCCTGCTGGACCCAGTGCCCGGCGCCCGGCACGAGCACATCGGCGCGCAGGTCGCTCACCCAGCCCGTCCATCGCAGCGGCCGGCATGAAGGTGCGCACCGGATCGTTCTCGCCGGTCAGGAACATCGCCGGCTGCTCGACCCGGCGCTCGGCGAGCGGCTCGCTCAGCTCCCAGTTGCGATCGATGTTGCGATACCAGTTCAGCCCGCCGGTGAAGCCGGTGCGCTCGAACTCCTCGACGTAGACGGCGAGCTCCTCCTCGGAGAGCCACGCCGCGCGCTTCGGCCCGGCGCCGTCCTCGAGCGCCCAATCCGCAGTCCACACGCGTTTGGTCGTCAGCGTCCTGCGCACGTCGCGCGCGAGCGCCTCGTCGGCGACGCCGGGCTGCTGGAACCAGACGATGTAGAAGTCCTCGCCGAGATGACGGCGCATGATCGGCAGCGGCGGCGCCGGCGCGCGCGGCACGAACGGCACGCTCAGCCCGGCGACCGCGCGCACCCGTTCGGGGTGGCGCACGGCCATCTGCCAGGCGACGTTCGCGCCCCAGTCGTGACCGACGAACACCGCCTGCAGCTCGCCGGCGTAGTCGAGCAGCCCGCACATGTCGGCGCACAGCTCGACTTCGTCGTAGGCGTCCGGCTCGGGCGGCGCCGAGCTCTCGCCGAAGCCGCGCATGTCGGGCGCCAGCACGCGAAAGCCGGCCTCGCGCAGCGCCGGGATCTGGTGGCGCCAGGAGTAGGCCAGCTCGGGAAATCCATGGCACAGAACGACGAGCGGTCCGAGGCCCTCGTCGATCACGCTCAGCTCGATCTCGCTGCTTGTCGCGACGCGTGCCGTGGCACGAGCGCCACGATACGCCAGCCGCGCGCCAGCCGGTCGAATCGGATGCTCGCGCGCGGCGATCTTGGACTACTGTCATGCAGGCGATGTCCGCACAGGCCGAGCCTGCCGTGTCCGAGAGCGACCTGCCGGTCGCCGCGCACGTGCGCCGGCCGGCGATAGTCGCCGTCGACGACGAGCCGGCCGTGCTCGCCGCCGTCGCGCGAGACCTGCGCCGCGGCTTCGGCGAGCGCTTCCGCGTCCTGCGCGCCGGCTCCGGCGCCGAGGCGCTCGAGCTGGTGCGCGACCTGCGCGCGCGCGGCGACCAGGTCGCGATGCTGATCGCCGACCAGCGGATGCCCGGCATGCCCGGCACGGCCTACCTGCTCGAGGCGCGCAAGCTCGCGCCCGACGCCAAGCGCGTGCTGCTGACCGCCTACGCCGATACCGAGGCGGCGATCAGCGCGATCAACGAGGTCGCGCTCGACTACTACCTGCTGAAGCCGTGGGACCCGCCCGAGGAACAGCTCTACCCGGTCGTCGAGGATCTGCTGACGACGTGGGAGTCGGGCGCCGCGCTGGCGGCCGGAGGCGCGCGCGTGATCGGCCACCGCTTCTCCAAGGAGTCACACGACCTGCGCGACTTCCTCGTGCGCAACCGCGTGCCGGCGCGCTGGCTCGACGTCGAGCGCGACAGCGAGGCGCGCGAGCTGCTGCAGGTCGCCGGCGTCGACGCCGGGCGCTTGCCGGTCGTGCTGCTCGAGGACGGCTCCGTGCTCGAGCGCCCGAGCGTGCTCGAGCTCGCCGAGCGACTCGGCGTCGCCGGAACGCCGGCGCAGGACCACTACGACCTGGTCGTCGTCGGCGGCGGCCCTGCCGGCCTCGCCGCCGCCGTCTACGGCGCCTCGGAGGGCCTGAAGACGATCATGGTCGAGCGCGAGGCGCCCGGCGGCCAGGCCGGCCAGTCGAGCCGGATCGAGAACTACCTCGGCTTTCCGGCCGGCCTCAGCGGCTCCGATCTGGCGCGCCGCGCGACCGACCAGGCGCGCCGCCTGGGCGCCGAGCTGCTGACCGTGCGCGAGGCCGTCGCGCTGCGCGTCGAGGGCTCGGCGCGGCTGATCGAGCTGAGCGGCGGCGAGGTGCTGAGCGCGAGCTGCGTGCTCGTCGCCTCGGGCGTCTCCTACCGGCAGCTGAGCACGCCCGGCTTTCCCGAGCTGACCGGCGCCGGCGTCTACTACGGCGCGGCGATGACCGAGGCGCGCGCCTGCGCGCAGCAGCAGATCGTCGTGATCGGCGGCGCCAACTCGGCCGGCCAGGCGGCCGTCTACTTCAGCGGCTACGCCGCGAGCGTGACGATGCTCGTGCGCGGCTCCTCGCTCGAGGCGTCGATGTCGCACTACCTGATCGAGCAGATCGCGGCTCTGGAGAACGTCGAGGTGCGCACGCAGACGACGGCGATCGCAGCCGAGTCCCGTGACGGCAAGCTGACGCACGTGCGTGTCGCCGGGCCCGACGGCGAGCAGACGCTGCCCGCCGACGCGTGCTTCGTCTTCATCGGCGCCTCACCGCGCACCGAGTGGCTCGCCGGCGTCGTCGCGCGCGACGAGCGCGGCTTCATCCTGGCCGGGCGCGACGCGCAGGCAGCCGGCTGGCCGCTCGAGCGCGAGCCCTACGTGCTCGAGACGACCGTGCCCGGCGTGTTCGTCGCCGGCGACGTCCGCGCGCGCTCGATCAAGCGCGTCGCAAGCGCCGTCGGCGAGGGCTCGATGGCCGTCTCGCTGATCCACGAATACCTGCTCGAGGGATAGCCGTCGTGAGCGATCAGACGAGCTCCGCAGCCGCGCCGCCGAGCGCCGCCGAGCGCGCCGCGAGCGCCGCCGAGCCGGCGGTCACGCTCGCCGAGCTGCGCGCGATCGACCTGTTCGAGGAACTCTCGGACGAGCAGCTCGCCGAGTGGATCCCGCGCGCGCACAGCTACCTCGTGCCGGCCGGCGAAGTGATCGCCGAGCAGGGCGAAGAGAACCGCGGCATGCAGCTGCTGCTGCGCGGCGAAGCGCAGGCCTCGATCGTCGACGGCGCCGGCAGCGAGCCGGTCGGCAAACATCGCGCGCCGACCTGGATGGGCGCGATCGCGGCGCTGACCGGCGGCTCGCTCGGCGTGCGCATGGTCGCCGTGACCGACTGCCGGATGGCGCTGGTCGCGGCCGAGGACTTCCGCCACCTGGCCTTCGAGCAGCCGGTCATCCACCGCCGCGTGATGCAGCAGGTCGCGCCGGTCATGAGCCGTATCACCAGCCGCGAGCAGAGCCGCGAGCGGCTGACCTCGCTCGGCACGATGGCCGCCGGCCTGGCGCACGAGCTGAACAACCCGGCGGCCGCCGCGCGCCGCGCCGCGCAGCAGCTGACCGAGGCGCTCGAGGTGATCAGCGCGGCGCTCGCGACCTTCGTCGAGGCCGGCGTCGAGCGCGAGCAGGCGGCGCAGCTCGTCGAGCTGCAGCAGCAGGCCGTCGCGCGTGCCGCCTCGAGCACCGCGCTCGCCGCGCTCGACGCCGCCGACGCCGAAGACGAGCTGCTCGAAGCGCTCGAAGCGCTCGGCGTGCCGGAGCCGTGGCGGCTGACCGAGCCGCTGGCCGTCGGCGGCGCCGACGCGGCCTGGCTTCAGCGCGTCGCCGAGCTGGCCGGCCCGGCGACCGGCGCGGCGCTGCGCTGGATCGCCGCGACGCTCTCCGCGGGGCGGCTCGCGGCCGAGCTCGAAGAGTCGACCGAGCGGATGTCGAGCCTCGTCACGGCCGTCAAGTCCTACTCCTACATGGATCGCGGCGACCTCGTCGAGGTCGACCTGCACGAGGGCCTGGAGACGACGCTCGCCGTGCTCGGCTACAAGCTCAAGCACACCGAGATCGTCGTCGTGCGCGAGTACGACCGCACGCTGCCGAAGCTGACCGTACGCGGCTCGGAGCTGAACCAGGTCTGGACGAACCTGCTCGACAACGCGATCGACGCGCTCGGCGAGCGCGGCACGATCACGATCACGACGCGTGCCGACGGCGAGTGCGTCGTCGTCGCGATCTCCGACGACGGGCCGGGCGTTCCCGACGACGTCGCCTCGCGCATCTTCGACCCGTTCTTCACGACCAAGGACGTCGGCGCCGGCACCGGCCTCGGCCTCGCGACGGCGCGGCGGATCGTCGTCGATCGCCACGACGGCTCGCTGATGCTCGACTCACGACCCGGCCGCACGACCTTCACCGTGCGGCTCCCATTCACGCAGGCCTGAAACGGAGGACCAAATGGCCATGCCCACTTGCACGCATCTCGACCAGATCCGCATCACCGAGCTGCCCGAGTCGGTGCCCGGTTGCGAAGACTGCCTGCGCCTCGGCACGCCCTGGCTGCACCTGCGGATCTGCCTGGAGTGCGGCCACGTCGGCTGCTGCGACGACTCGCCCGAGCGCCACGCGAGCGCGCACGCGGCAGGCAGCGAGCATCCGATCATCCGCTCGATCGAGCCGCACGAAGACTGGTCGTGGTGCTACATCGACGAAGTGATGATGCGGATCCCCGAGGTACAGGGCGAACCGAAGATCCCGCCTTCGCCGCTCGGCGGCTAGGCCGGCGCGAGACGGCTCATCATCGCGCGCGCGGCCGCGACCGCGAGCTCGCGGTCGTACGTCGTCGCGAACTCGAACGAGCGCTCCATGTCGGCGACGCCGGCGTCCTGCTCGAGCTCGCGCGCGACGAACGCGATCGCGAAGTGCGGCGCGATCACGGTCACGTCCCACTCGCCGCGCAGCGGATCCGCGCGGTCGAGCGCGACGCCGCGAACGCCGACGGCCGGATGCTCGGAGAGCCCGACGCCGAGCGCTCCGACGAGCGCCGCCCGCGACGGCCATCGCCGAGTAGCGCGCAGCGCTCCTGGCGGTGAAGAACTCCGCCTGCTGGAACGTGCTGAGGACGACCGCCGAGGAGCCGAGTCCCTGCGCCTGCGCCTCGATCTGCATGCTCAGCGCAAGCAGCAGGCGCTTGTTCGCGCGGCGGACGCTGCGGTGCGCGGCGACCGTCTCGAATGGGCTGACGCGCTCGAGCCGGCGCCCGCGAGATGCCGCGGCCAGCGGGCTCGCGCCAGCTCGACGCTGCTCGGCTCGAGCTCGCCGGGCCGGCCGAACATCCAGCCCTGCCCGTAGCGCGCGCCGAGTGCCAGCGCGGTGCGGCGGTGCTGGTCGTTCTCGATGCCCTCTGCCAGCACGAGCGCTCCGGTCCGCTCGGCCTCGGCGCTGACGGCGTGGACGATCTCTGCGACGCGACGCGACGGGTTCTCCTGCACCAGGCGCAGGTCGAGCTTGATCACGTCCGGCGCGAGGAACGGCATCAGCGCCAGCGAGCGAGGATCGCTGCCGACGTCGTCGAGCGCGATGCCGACGCCGCGCCGTCGCAGCCGCTCGACCGCGGCCAGCAGCTCGGCGGGCCGATCGGTCAACGAGCGCTCGGTGAACTCGGCGACCACGTCAAAGCGCTCGAGCGCGGCGCCGAGCAGGCCGGTCAGCTCGGCCGGCGCCTCGCCGCGCAGCAGGCGCGGCTCGAGGTTCACGAACAGCGACTGCCCGTTGCCGAGGCCGGAGGAGAGCGCGCCCTGCAGCGCCGCTCGCTGGCACTCCCACTCGACCTCGCGCTCCAGGCCGGCGACCTGCGCCGCCTCGAACAGCGCGTCGGGACGGTGCAGGCGGGTCCCGGCCGGTCCGCGCGCGAGCGCCTCGTAGCCGATCGTCTCGCCGCTGTACAGATCGACGAGCGGTTGGTAGGCCGAGCGCACGAGCTGACGGTCGACGAGCTCGGCAACCGACGTCGGTGTCGCGCGGTGCGCTGTTGCTGTGGGAGATGCAAGTGTCATATCGATCTGACTCCTACCCGCCATCACCGACGAAGCGCGACGGCTGCTGGACATACGTTGGCGCCGGTCCGTCACCTGCAGAGCGCGCGCGGCACGTGCGTGCGCAGTCCCGGCCACGGCCGGCCGGGGCGGCCGAGGTAGAAGCCCTGCGCGAGCGGCACGCCGAGCTCGATCAGCCGCAGCAGCTCGGCCTCGGTCTCCATCCCCTCGGCGACCAGCAGGCTGCCGACGCGCTCGGCGTAGTTGGCCAGCGCCGCGACCAGCGCGCTGCGCTGCTCGTCGGTGTCGATGCCGGTCACCAGCGAGCGGTCGAGCTTCAGGTAGCGCGGGTGCACGGCCATGATCTGGTTGAGCCCCGAGTAGCCGGCGCCCATGTCGTCGACGGCCATCTGCGCGCCGCGCGCGCGCAGCGGCGCGAGCACCGCGTTGAGCTGCGCTTCGTTGTGCACGAGCGCCTCCTCGGTCACCTCGATGATCAGCCCGGAGAGGTCCGGCGTGCGCTCGAGCATGCGCAGCGTCTCGGGGTCCATCAGCACCGGATAGGAGAGGTTCACCGACAGGTGGACGCTGCGCGGGCGCCGGCAGAACAGCTCGAGCGCCTCGCGCAGGCAGGCGCGCTCGAGCGCTTCGCGCTCGCCGAGCTCGTCGGCCAGCGCGAACCACTGCAGCGGGCTGTCGCTGCCGTTCTCGCCGAACCGCGCGAGCGCCTCGTAGGCGTGGATCAGCCCGTTGCGCAGATCGACGATCGGCTGCACGACCATCGTCAGCCCTTCGCCCTCGACCAGCCGCGCGAGCGCCGCGCGTGCGCCCTGCTGACCGCCGGCGAGCGACTCGCCGGCGTACTCGCAGACGTGCCCGCCGCCCGGCGTCTTCTTCGCGACGCGCAGCGCGATGTCGGCGGCGCGCAGCAGCGCCTCGGCGTCGGCGCCGTCGCGCGGCGCGTGCGCGAGGCCGCTCGACGCGGTGATCCGGCGCGTGTCCTCCGGGCCCTGCGCGAGCAGCTCGTGCAGCTCTGCCGCGAGCGCGTGCCCGTCGACGCCGCGCAAGCAGGACCGCGAACTCGTCGCCGCCGAGCCGGCCGGCGAGCACCTGCGGGCTCTCCAGCGAGCGGAGCGCGTCGGCGAACTCGCACAGCAGCCGGTCGCCGGCCGCGTGGCCGACCGTCTTGTTGACGATGCCGAAGCCATCGAGGTCGAACAGCAGCAGCGAGATCGGCTCGCGCTCGCTGGCGCGTACGCTCGCCTCCTGCAGCCTGGTGCGAAAGGCCGCGCGCGAGAGCAGCGCGGTGAGGTCGTCGTGGTCGGCATCCCAGCGCGCTCGGCGCAGCAGGTTGTTGAGCTCGACCGAAAGCCGCCCGATCGTCAGCAGGAGCCCGACCGTCGCGACGATCAGGCCGGCGTGTTCGGCGCTGAGGTGCTGTTCGCGGATGACCGGAAGCGCCAGCGAGAACAGAACGACGTGCGCCCGACCCAGTGCACGCGACCGCCGCGCGCCATCACGCCGCTGGCCACCGCAGCGAGCCAGAGGATGCTGAGGACGTTGACGTGCTGGTTGCCGAAACCGACGATCAGGACCGCCGCGCTGGCCGCCAGCGACTCCTCGACGCGCAGCCAGGAGAGGCGGCTCGAGTAGAGGTGCACGGCGGCCGTCAGCAGGATCGTCGCGAAGCCGGCCAGGCCGAGCGCCGGGTAGGGCAGCAGCGCGTTGTCGGTCGCGATCAGGACGATGCCGACGGCGCCGATCGCGACGCGCGCCCAGGCCGCCGTGCGCCGCGCCCTGCGGACGTGGTCGTCGCCTTCGATCGGAACCATTGCGAACGCTTCGGTTCGCGCGCGCCGCAGCTTGACGTGAGCGGCGCTGCATGGACCGCTGGGTGGCGCCTGCGAGGCGCGAACTAGGCGGAGCGGCGCAACTCGAGCGCGCGGACAGCCGCGACGAACAGCATCGCCTGCGCTCGCGCGACCGCCGCGACCGCGGCCTCGGGCGGCAGCAGCTCGGGATGGTGCAGCGGGCGCGAGCGGAACTCCGGCGCGCCGTCGAGCCCGACGAACGCCATCGCCAGCGGCGCCAGCTCGCCGAAGAATGCGAAGTCGTCGGAGCCGCACGAGCGCCACGGCGCCGCCGGTGCGAACCCGGCAGCGGACATCAGCTCGCCCGCCGCGCCGACGATCCGCGCATCGTTCTCGAGCGGCGGCTCGCCGGCGATCAGCTCGATCGTGCCGCGACAGCCATGCGCCGCCGCCGTGCCGGAGACGACCTCGCCGGCGAGCTCGCGCAGCGTCGCGCGGTCGGCGGCCGAGAACGCGCGCAGCGAGGCGCGCGCCGTCGCGCGCGCAGGGATCATGTTCTCGCCGGCGCCGCCGGCGATCACGCCGACGTTGACGAGCGCCGGATGCATCGGATCGATCCTCCGCGCGGCCTGCTCGTAGAGCGTGACGACGACCTGCGCGAGCGCGACGATCGGGTCGCGGCCGCGGTGCGGATAGGCGCCGTGCGACGGCTCGCCCTCGATCGTGATCTCGATCGTGTCGCTTGACGCGTTGACCGCGCCGGCGTCGAGCGCGAGCGTGCCCCACGGCAGCTCCGGCTGGATGTGAGCGCCGAGCACGGCCGCCGGCGCGAGCTGCGCGAGCTCGCCGTCGGCGAGCAGCTCGGCGCCCGACGGATAGCGCTCCTCGCTCGGCTGGAAGACGGCCAGGAGCGCGACCGGCAGCCGCTCGCCGAGGCCGTGCGCGGCTCGCGCCAGCGCGACGAGCGCGGCCATGTGCACGTCGTGCCCGCACGCGTGCATCGCCGAGCCGCGCGCGCTGAACGCCGCGCCGGTGCGCTCGCTCAGCGGCAGCCCGTCGAGCTCTGCGCGGACGCGCGACGCGCGGCTCCGTCCGGCGGGCCGATCCGCGCGATCCGGCCGGTGCCGGCGACGGTCTCGCCGGCGAGCGGCAGCGCCTGCGCGACGAGCGCGGCCGTCTGGCGCTCTTCGTGCGCGAGCTCGGGCTCGGCGTGCAGCCGCCGGCGCAGCTCGCGCGCGCCGTCGAGCTGCGGCTCGATCGCCGCCAGCAGCTCGCTCAGCAGCGGATCAGTAGATCGCTGCATAACGCGCGCAGAGCGCCTCGAGCTCGACGCCCTGCGCGGCCTCGAGCTCGGCTCGCTTGACCGCCACATATGCCTCGTACAGCAACGGGCCGAGCCAGCCGCGCGCCGCCTCGTCGCCGGCCAGCGCGTCGAGCGCGCCGGCCAGCGACGCCGGCAACGCGCCGACTCCGAAGCGTTCGCTGTCGGACTCGCGCGAGCTCGCCGGATCGTGCTCGAGCAGCGGTGGCGCCGGCAGTGCGCGCCTGACTCCATCCAGACCGGCGCGCACGATCGCGCCGAGCGCGAGATAGGGGTTCGCGGTCGCGTCGGCGGCGCGGTACTCCAGGCGCATCTGCGCCGCCGGCTCGGGTGCGCCCGGTGTCGCCACGAGCGGCGGCAGGCGCAACAGCGCCTCGCGATTCTGCTGCGCCAGACAGACGGCTCCGGCGCTCCAGCGGTGCGGCTCCAGCCGCGCGGCCGAGACCGGGCTCGGCGCCGTCAGCGCGCTGAGCGCGGCAGCGTGCTCGAGCACGCCGGCGGCGAAGCTCGCGCCGAGCTCGCTGAGCCCGGCCGGGCGCGTCGCGTCGTAGAGGGCGGCGCCGCCGTCGGCGTCGAGCAGGCTGAGGTGGATGTGCACGCCGTTGCCGGCCTCGCTCGTGTCGAGCAGCGGCGCGAAGCTCGCGCGTGTGCCGCAGGCGCGCGCCACCTCGCGTACGACCTCGCGCAGCACGACCGCGCGGTCGGCTGCGGCGATGCCCTCGGCCGGCGCGACCGGCACCTCGAACTGGTGCGAGGCGAACTCGGCCATGAAGCGTTCGGGCGCCGTGCCGGCCTGGACGAGCGCGGCGAAGACGAGCTGCGGAAACGGTTCGGCCAGGCGCTGCTCGGCGAGCGAGAAGGGCGGCGCGGCGGGCACGTCGAGCAGCAGCTGGAACTCGTGCTCGAAGCTCGCGATCGCGCGCAGGCCGAGCTCGGCCTCGAGCGCGCCCAGCGCGTCGCGCAGGAAGCTGCGCGGGCAGCACTGCGAGCGGCTCCCATCGGTCTCGGTCACGTCGCAGAGCACGAGCTCGAGCGGCGCGGCGCCGTCGATCTCCACGCGTACGTGCGTGTCGAGGTCGGCGGCGAGGCGCAGATCGCCGGTCGAGCCGAATGGGTTGGGCTCGGCCAGCCCGCCGATCGGCGTCAGTGCCTGGTTGGCAGGCACCCAGCCGACGCTCGCCGGGTGCCCGCCGGCCAGCGCCTCGCTCGGCAGCGAGCGTCCGCGCACGATCGCGCCGAGGTCGCAGCAGACCAGCGCGGCGAGGCCGCTCGCGCTCATCGCAGCTGCCCGGCCGTGACCGAGCCGTTGTCCCAGGCGCCCTCGTGCAGGCCGAGCTGCTCGGCGCCGGCGCGCACGCCCGCCGCGTCCTCGGCGGCGACGACGGCGATCGCGCCGCCCGGCGTCTTGCCGGGACGATCGAGCGCTCGCGCGAGCCGCTCGCGCGGCTGCATGTGGACGCCGCCGCGGCCCAGCGACGGGTAGGTGTCGGCGAGCATGTAGAGCGTGCCGCGCGGACCGCGCGTGCGTGCCGGCACGCAGACGAAGTGTCCGACGTCCCAGTCCGGCGGCGGTCCGTCGCTCGCTCCGTCGAGCAGACAGGCGAGCAGCTGGGAGACGCTCGCGCGCGAGCCCCACAGCTCGCGCGTCGAGACGTTCGCGATCAGCGTCGCCGGCCGCGCCAGCGCCGCGAGCAGCTCGAACAGCCCGTCCAGGCGCTCCGCCGTCCACTCGCCTCGCAGCGCGATCGGCACGAGGCGCCCGCCGGACAGCCGCTCGATCGCGTCGAGCAGCCCGGCGCAGTTGGTGCCCGACTCGAGCGGCGCCTCGACCAGCGGCGGCTGCACCCGGTAGTCGCGCCGGCCGCGCTCGCCGGCCGGAAGCGCCGCCAGATCGGGCACGCGCGAGACGACCGTGCCGGCCAGCAGCGCGACCGCATCCTGGTCGAGCGGCTCGCCTGCGCTGGAGCTGACGCCGGCCGCGCCCAGCGCGAGCGCGCCGCAGAAGGCTCCGCACAGATCGTCGCGCTGCGGCAGCTCGCGCGCGTGCAGCTCGAGCAGCGCGCGCGAGCCGGCCAGCAGCTCCAGGTCGAGCTCGGCGCTGTCAGCTTGAGCGCTCGCTTGCACGCAGCGCAATCTACTGCGCTGCCCCAGCGCCGCCTACTGTCCCGAGGGCGTTCCGCCGATCGCATCGCTGAGCCACGTGCGGCGCTTCTCCAGGCGCTGCCAACGCAGCTTCGCGCGCTCGAGCTTCTTGCTTTCCGGCGAGTAGCGCCGGCGCGCCCAGGGCGAGTGCGGCGTCGCCAGCCTGACCGCGCCGACGATCGAGGCGAACGGGATGAAGATCCCGATCAGGCCGAGCAGCGGCTTTCCCTTGAAGATCGCCAGGCTCGCAAGCCCGATGTCGATCAGGATCGCGACGACGAGCGAGGAGATCGAGCCTTCCTGGTTGGCCAGGTCGAACGGAGCGAGCCCGAGCACGACCAGTCCTCCGAGCAGCGCCGCGACGACGACGGCGTCGAGCGAGCTGCGGCCCTCCTGCGACCAGTAGACGTCTTCCAGGTGGACCCACAACGCGAACTCGTCGAACGTCAGCCCGGCGCCGACGCCGAACGCGCCGGCGAGGATCTCCGACCACGGGCTGAGCGGCGCCAGCGCGAAGTTGAGGAAGCCGCTGCTCGTCATCAGGCAGATCCCCCAGACGAGGTGGTGCAGGTGCAGACCGCTCTTCGTTTCGACGCTGCCCGGCCACCACGTGACCTTCGGGCTGCGGATCAGGCGCGCGCTCGTGCGGATGAACAGGAACGCGATCAGGAACGCTCCCAGAAGGACAAAACCGCAGCGCTGGCCGCGATCGTCGAGGAAGTGCTGGGAGATCTCGAAGTTGACCATCTGCTGCGGACCCTAGCTCGGCGAGCGCCCGTAAAGGTCGCCGAGTCGCTTTCGCCGACCGGCACTAAGGGATCGAGCGCAAGCTGCCGATGATGGCTGCGTGACCCCCCGTCTGTCGCTGCCCTCGACGATCGTTTCCCGGCCCGCGCGGCTGCTCCTGCTCCTGGCCGTCGCATTGCTCGCCCTCTGGGCGCACCCCGCCGGCTCGAGCGCCGCGGTGAGGACCGTCGGCGGCGTGAAATTCGGCGTTCAGCCCGAAACGAGCGCGGCGGCTTCGCTTCCGGCCACTCCAGTACCGAACGGAGGCGGCCCTGTCGTTCACAGCAGCGCCCCGTACGCGATCTTCTGGGATCCGAAAACGACGCTCGGCGGCTACGAGTGGGTCTTGCAGCACTACTTCGAATCCTTCAGCGACGAAAGCGGCGCGCTGCACAACGTCTTCGACGTCTCGTCGCAGTACGGCGACTCGAGCGGCAAATCGGCTTACAGCTCGACGTTCCGCGGCGGCTACACCGACGTCGACCCGTTCCCGGTCACGGGCAACTGCTCCGAAGGCGCGATCTGCCTGACCGACGCGCAGCTGCGCACCGAGCTCGCGAAAGTCATCACGGCTCTGGGCCTTCCGACGGGCGTCAACCCGGCAGGTGGACCGACGCCGACCTACTTCATCTTCACGCCGTCCTCGGTGAACGTATGCCTCGAGGGCACAGGCG
Source organism: uncultured Solirubrobacteraceae bacterium (assembly GCA_963812575.1). Classification (GTDB taxonomy): domain Bacteria; phylum Actinomycetota; class Thermoleophilia; order Solirubrobacterales; family Solirubrobacteraceae; genus Palsa-744. Next base: position 124,329 of record CAWEVS010000002.1, read on the forward strand.
AAAGCGGGCATTGCTCGAAAGGCGGGCGCAGGCGAACCGCTCTGCAGCTACCACTCCTTCACGACCGTCAATGCGGCAACGGTGCTCTACGCAGTCGAGCCCTTCAACATGCGCACCGGTTGCCAGGACGGGACGGGCCTACTGCAGGCCCCGAACAGGCCCTTCTACGCGGAACTCCTCGCCCCGGGCGTGAACGTTCTCGTCAACAACCTCGCCGCCGAGCAGGTTGCGATGACGACCGATCCGCTGCTCAACGCCTGGCACGAAACCAGCGGCGCCGAGGACGAGGTCACCGACAAGTGCCGCAACGAATTCCTCGGCGGCCTGTACGTCGCGGACGGTGAAGAATCGTACAACCAGGTAACAGACGGTACGACCTACTACGTCAACGACGAGTACAACCAGGCCGCGCTCTACCAGGGCTACCCCGCGCAGCCGTGCCTCAACGAGGTGAAAGTCGAACCGAAGTTCACCGAGACCAGCCCGATCCGCTCGGGCGATGCCGTGACGTTCAACGCGAGCCCCTCCTACGTCGACCTCGGTGTCGCCAAATACAACTGGAACTTCGGCGACGGCAGCTCGGCCGAAGTGAACTGCGAAGGACGCACGCCGACGAACGGCTTCACTCCGGCGAGCTGCAACGGCAGCTCTGGCACCGGCAGCCCCAACCCGGCCGCGAGCGTCGTGCACACTTACGCATACGGCGGCGCATATGAAGTCACGCTGACCATCACCGACGACGGCAACAACGTCGCGAGCACGAGCACGATCGCAAACGTCTCCGGCCCGCCGGCGCCTTCACCGACTCCTCACAGCGAAGGCTCGACGACCGTGACGAGCACCCCTTCGACAAGCTCCAGCGCCGCCTCGACGACGAGCGCCGCGACGCCGACGACGACTTCTTCGGCAGGGTCCGGCAAGCCCGTCGTCGCGACGCAGGCGGTCGCCTCGCACAGCCTCTCCTCGGCGCTGAAAGAAGGCATCGTCGTGCGCTACTCCGTCAGTGAAAAGGCGACCGGCCGCTTCGAGGTCCTGCTGGCCAGCTCGACCGCACACAAACTCGGCCTGCGCGGCGCCTCGGCGACCGGACTTGCCAAGGGCATGCCGGCGCAGACGATCATCGCCAACGCGATCCTCGTCACGACGAAGGGTGGCGGCAGCACCTACAAGATCAAGTTCAGCAAGGCGACGGCGGCGAAGCTGCGCAAGCTGCGCAAGGTCACGCTGATGATCCGCCTGTCCGTGCACAACGCCGCGAGCGCGACGGCGACGACGGTGCTCGACACCGTCAACCTTCACTAGGCGCCGGCGCTAGGCGCCTGGCGCGCGCGCTCGCTCAGTGTTCCGGCGGTTCGCCGCGCTTGGCTTTCGCCTTCGCGCTGAACACGTAGCGCCAGAGCAGGATACAGCAGCACGTAGCCGGCGAAGATCGAGACGGCTGAGACGACGGCGATCGCCGTGCCGGAGCCGCTGCCCTGTTCGACTGCCGATTCGCCGTCGAGCGCAAGTGGCAGCAGGACGGCGTGGAGCGCGACCGCCAACAACCCCGTCATCGCCCGGCCTCCGCGCCGGCGCGCTCAGCGGGCGAGGCGGCGCGGCACATCAGAGCCCGGGTGGGTGGCGTACGACGTAGCCGGTGTTGTTCGTCGGAGCGACCTGCCAGCGCGAGGCGTACACGCCGGAGCGCCCGGCCGTGTCGAACAGCACGCCGTCGACGTACATGTAGGTGTGTCCGGCGTTCGCGAGAATTGTGATGTAGCGGCCCGGGCCGGGAGCGCCCCAGCTCTCCAGTTCGCCTGAGGTCTCCGGCGCGCTGATCAGGCCGCCGGCCGCCAGCGCGTAGCTGACCGAGCCCGAGCAGTCGTATGCGTTGTCGACGAACGAGGCGTGCCCGCCGCCGAACACGTACGGGAAGTCGGCGATCGCGTTCGCGCCGGCGATCACGCGCTGCACCGCTTCGGGCACGTTCGCCGGAATCGGGATCGTGCCGTTGCCGCCGACCGACTCGCCGCCGGGCACCGGCTTCAGGCGCTGCTTCTGTTCCTGCGCAGCGCTCCGTTCGGCCGCCTGCATCTGCTTCAGCTCCTGCTTGATTTCGGCGTCGGAGGCCGCGCCGGCGGCGACGATCTGTTCACTCGCCTTCGCCGGCGTCGATGCGGCCTTGTGGTGGACGGACGCGGGCGCCGGGAAGCTGCTCGCTTCCTCCGGGTCGGCCGCCTCGGCGACGTTCCGGCGCGTCCCGGCGCTCGCGCCGGTCGCGCCCGTGGCGCCGCTTGCGGGCGCGTTCGTCGCGGGCAGCGCGGAGGCGCGGTGCGCCGCGGCGGCCGAGGAGCGTGAGCTCGCCGCCTTCGCGTTCGCCGCGTGTTGAGGGTGCGAGCCGCCGCGAACGAACAGCACGATCGCAGCGGCGATCAGCAACGCCGCCAGCACGGCGCCGATCAGCGAGTTGCGCGAGAGCCGGCCCGCGGGCGGGGCCGGAGCGCCGATCTGGCCGGTCTCGGTCACCGCTCAAGGCTAGCGGGCGTATAGGCCTGACGTGCCGGCTGCGCGGCGCTTAACGCGCGCAGCGCCCGCCGTCGGCGCGAGCAGCTGCTCGACCGGCAAAGACGGGCAGAGCGCTCAGCTACCCTTTCCTGATGCCCGACGAGGCTACGGCCGTCGACATGGCCGCGCGCGAGAGCGAGCTTCACCGGCCGATCAAGGTCCAACCGCACATCCGGCTCGTACATGGCATGCGCCATCCCGCGAACTGGCTGCAGCTGGTCCGCTTCGGCCTCGTCGGCGGCGTCGGATTCGTCGTCAACGTCGCCGTCTACGCGCTGTTCGTCCACGGTGCCGGCTTCGAGTACCGAATCGCCTCGGTCGTCGCCTGGCTCGTCGCGGTCGTCAACAACTTCCTGCTCAACCGCCACTGGACGTTCGATGCAGGCGAGGGCCGCGCGCATCACCAGGCCGCTCGCTTCCTCGCCGTCAGCCTCGCCGCCGAGATCGTCAGCCTGCTGCTGCTGACCCTGTTCGTCGAGTCCGCGCACGTGGCGAAGGTGCCGGCGCAGGCGCTCGCGGTGGCGCTGTCGATGCCCTTCAACTTCCTCGGCAACAAGCTCTGGACGTTCGGCTCGAGAAGCCGCGCGAGCCTCCACGAGGCACCCTGAGCGCACCGTCCGCGCCGTCTGACCGGCGCTGACGGGTACCTATACTCTGGCCTTTCCCCCCTCCGGAGGACTTGCGTGCAGGAGATGGTCATCTACGGCGTCAGCTTCGACATGGTTGGCAAGCAGCCGATCGTGCTTCTGAAGACGGTCGAGGGCAACAAGTTCCTGCCGATCTGGATCGGCCATCCGGAGGCGGCATCGATCCTGATGAAGCTCCAGGGCGCCGGCACGCCGCGCCCGATGACGCACGACCTGCTGTCCGACATCCTCGGCGAGCTGGAGGTCAAATGCACGTCGGTCTCGGTGACCGAGCTGCGCGAGAACACCTTCTTCGCCTCGATCACGCTGACCGTCGGCGACCGTGAGATGGAGATCGACTCGCGGCCCAGCGACGCGATCGCGCTCGCCGTCCGCTGCGGCGCGCCGATCTACGCCGCCGAGGAGGTCATCGCCGAGTCGGCGATCGAGTTCGAGCACGACGTCGAGGAGTCCGAGGACGTCGTCGAGAAGTTCAAGGAGTTCCTGGACGAGGTAGCCCGAGGACTTCGCCGCCGGCGACAGTTAGAGGCCTGGCGGTGCAGTTCGCCGTTCGGGTGGCTGCCACGACCGACGTCCGTGCAGTTCGGCCCACCCGGGTTGCTCCCGCAACCGAGTCCCAAGCCGTTAGGCCGGCCCGGATGGCCGGCTCACGTAACTGCCGTGGCGGCCGGAGCGGTCACAAATTCAAACAAGAAGCGGAGGCCGGCTCGGCCAGAGGCAGGACGCCGTTCTCAAACGCGTCGTCCGCCAGCCGCCTCGGTCCCGCACGCATCGTCGCCCAGCCGGCCCGGTCCCACGCACGGATCTACCGCGAAAACGCACTAGCCAGCAACCGAGCAATCAGCTCGTCAAAGCTGATCCCCGCCGCATCCGCCGCCTGCGGCAACAGGCTCGTCTCGGTCATGCCCGGGATCACGTTCGTCTCGAGCACCCACAGCTCGCCGCTGTCGTCGTCGAGCATCAGGTCGACGCGCGCGACGCCGCGACAGCCGAGCAGGCGGTAGACCTCGAGCGCGAGCTCCTGCGCTCGCGCCGTCGTCTCGTCGGGCAGCTCGGCCGGGCAGACGAACGTCGTCATGCCGATCTCGTAGCGCGATTCGTAGTCGTAGAACTCCTCCTCGCGCGGCACCGCCTCGACGACCGGCAGCGGCGAGGCGCCCTCGGGACCGTCGAGCACCGAGACGGCGAGATCGCGTCCTTTGACGTAGCGCTCGATCAGCACGGCGCCGTCGTAGGAGAACGCGCCGACGAGCGCGCCCGGCAGCTCCTCGCTGGTGCGCGCGAACTTGACGCCGAACGCCGAGCCGCCGCGCGCCGGCTTGACGACGAGCGGCAGCCCGAGCGATCGCTCGATCGAAGCGATCGCGTCGGCCGCGCCAAGCGACTTGATCGAGCTCTCCTTGATCGTCTGGAACTCCGGCGTCGGGATGCCGGCGCCGCGCATCAGCTGCTTCGCGAGCGGCTTGTCGGTGCAGCAGACGCACGCGGCCGGGCCGGAGCCCGTGTAGGGAATGCCGACGGCCTCCAACAGGTTCTGCACGGTCCCGTCCTCGCCGTCGACGCCGTGCAGCGCGATCAGCGCTGCGTCGGGCTTGGCCTCGAGCAGCTGCGCGACGAGCTGCGGGCCGACGTCGATCGCGATCACCTCGTGGCCGAGGCGCTCGAGCGCGTCCTGCGCGTGTGCGCCGGAGCGCAGCGAGACGCTCCGCTCGAGCGACTGGCCGCCCTTCAGCACGGCGACGCGCTTGCCGGCGCTCATCGATCCTGGCGGCGGCGCGGCGAGTCCTCGCGCGCGCGGCGCGGCAGCGCGACGACGTCGGCAAGCGGCGACTGCTCCTCGGCGCCGGGCTCGGCGGCGGCTGCTTGGCCCGGGCCGGCCGGCGGCACGGCGTTGCCGGTCAGCGTGCCGTACAGGCCGACCTGCTCGCGCAGCGCCTTGCCGATCCGCCTGATGCCCTCGCGGATGTCGTCGTCGGGCACGCCGGCGAAGTTCAGGCGCATCGAGGAGGAGCCGCGCTGGCCGTCGACGTAGGCGGCGCGTCCGGGCACGAACGCGACGCGCTCGCTGTCGCGCGCTCGCGCAAGCAGATCGGTCGTGTCGATCCGCGCGTCGAGCGTCACCCAGACGAACAGGCCGCCCTGCGGCTCGGTCCAGCTGGCCGCCTCGCCGAAGTGCTCGGCGAGCGCCGCGAGCATCACGTCGCGGCGGCGGTGGTAGAGCTCGCACAGGTGCTCGACGTAGCCGAGCCAGCGCGGCGCGCCCGTCGCGGTCGCGCTGGGCGAAGTACTCGGCGACGAACAGCTGCGTGACCGGCGAAGAGCAGAGGTCGGCGCCCTGCTTGCCGAGGTTCAGCTTCTCGAGCACCGGCCGCGGCGCCGCGGCCCAGCCGAGCCGCAGGCCGGGCGAGAGGATCTTCGAGAACGTGCCGAGGTAGATCACGAGCCCCGACGTGCCGCCGTGGCGGCCGAGCTCTGCGTCGAGCGAGTGCAGCGTCGGCAGCGACTCGCCTTCGTAGCGCAGCAGTCCGTACGGGTTGTCCTCGAGCACGAGCAGCTCGCGTTCGTGTGCCACCTCGATCAGGCGCCGGCGGCGCGCCAGCGACATCGTCACGCCGCCCGGGTTCTGGAAGTTCGGGATCGTGTAGATGAACTTCGGCCGGCGCCCTTCGGACTGCAGCCGGTCGAGCGTGCGCTCGAGCTCGTCGATCGGCATCCCGTCGGCGTCCATCTCGATCTGCTCGACCTGCGCCTGATAGGCGCTGAACGTCGGCACGGCGCCGGGATACGTGGGCGCCTCGGCGACGATCACGTCGCCGGGATCGATCAGCGTCTTGCAGACCAGGTCGATCACCTGCTGGCCGCCGGTCGTCACGATCAGCTCGTCGCTGTCGACCGACGTTCCCTCGGCTGCCATCACTTCGATGATGCACTCGACCGTCGCGGCCATCCCTTCGGTCGGGCCGTACTGCAGCGCGCGCGCGGTCGAGTCGGCGGCGACGCGCGACATCAGCATCGCGTACAGCTCCGGCTCGAACGTGCTCGTGTCGGGCAGGCCGCCGGCCAGCGAGATCACGTCGGGCTGTTCGGTCAGCGCCATCATCTCGCGCATCGCCGAGCTTTTCATCCCGCGCGTGCGCGCCGCGAACAGCGCTTCGTAGCGCCCTAGCTCGTGCGCTGCCGGGCGCGCTTTGCGCCCACCACCGGCTCCGCTGATCGATCGATCCATGTCCGTATCGTCTCTATTCGCCGCCGCTTCCGGCGAACCTCGCCGCGCACGCATCCTCGCCGGTAGCAGTCGTCTATCGTCCTGGCCGTCCGCGACCTCGACCAGAGTGAGCACGGTAGCGCACCGACACTGCGCGAATCGCATGCACGGCACCTTCTTCTACATCGGCCTCGGCGCCGGCCTCGCGGCCGCTTGCGGCCTGCGGCCGTTCCTGCCGGTGCTGCTCGCCGGAGCGCTCGCGACGGCGCCGGCGCTCGGCCTGTCCTTCTCGCACAACCCGTTTCGCTTCCTGCAGGCCGACTGGTGGCTGCTGGTCGTCGTCATTGCGCTGGTGCTCGCCTATGCGGTGCAGATCTTGATGGCCCTGAATCCGGTGATCGACCCGAAGGCCGGCGCGCGCGGCGGCAACCCGCTGGCGGCGGCGCTCGCAGGCCTCTCGCTCGGCGCCGGCGCGGTGCTGTTCGCCGGCACGCTCGCGGCTCACGGCGACGCCTGGTGGCCGGGCCTGCTCGGCGGTCTCGCCGCTACGCGCGATCGCCCAGCGCGCGGTGCTCCCGATCTTCTCTCGCGCGCGCGAGCGGCTCGCCGACGGCGCCGCCAAAAACGCGCTGAGCGTCTACCTCGACGCCAGCTCGCTGCTCCTCGCCGCGCTCGTCGCGCTGCTGCATCCGCTCGGCTACGTGCTGCTCGCGCTGCTCGTCTGGCTGCGTCGCGCGCTCGCGCTCGCGTGGCGATGAGAAGTACGCCGGGCTGCGCGTGCTGCGCCGCTGATGGCCGCCGGCGCGAAGCCGCCGAAGCTGGTGCTGTGCGTGATCGACGCGATGGCGCCGGCGATGCTCGAGCGGACCGTCGCCTCCGGCGCCGCGCCCGTCCTGCAGACGCTGATCGAGCGCGGTCGCTACATGCCCGCCTGCGTAGCTGCGTTCCCATCGGTCACGCCGGTCTGCGCCGCGTCGATCGTGACCGGCGTCGCGCAGGACGAGCATCTGATCCCGGGCATGAACTGGTACCACCGCGAGGAGTCGCGCTACGTCGAATACGGCTCGAGCTTCCGCTCGGCGCAGCGCTTCGGCATCGCGCGCCAGCTGACCGACACGGTCTACAACATGAACCGCGCGCACCTCAGCGCGCTGACGCCGACCGTGTTCGAGTCGCTCGACGACGCCGACGTGCGCACGGCCGGCACGACCTACCTGATGTACCGCGGGCGCCACCGCCACGAGCCGCAGCGCGACACGACGCTGACGAAGGTCGCCTCGACGCTGATGACGCGCCACGCCGTGATGGGGCCGCGCGAGCTGTTCTACGCCGACGTGTTCGCCTCGCAGCGGACCGGCTGCCGCTCCGGCCTGGGCATGCCCGGCGTGCGCGACCGCCACTCCGGCTGCGTCTCGAGCTTCATGGTCGAGCACGACCTGTTCGACTTCCTGCTGCTCTCGCTGCCCGACAACGACTGGCGCTCGCACAAGGACGGGCCCGACGCGCAGGTGCACTCGATCGCGCAGGCCGACCTGCAGCTGGCGCGCGTCTGCGAGGCGGCCGGCGGCGTCGACGAGTTCCTCGCCGAGCACGCGATGATCGTGATGGCCGACCACTCGCAGGTGCCGGTCACCGCAGACGATCGCGCTGCAGGACGAGCTCGACGAGCTGGGCGTGCTCGGCCCGTCGCGCTCGGCGCAGAGCGAGGATGCGCACATCGCCGTCTGCCCGTCGCAGCGCGCCGCGATGGTCTACGCGCTGCATCCGGCCGAGCGTGACGCGATGCGCGCGTCGGTCGTCACGCGCGCGCTCGCGATCGACGGCGTCGAGCACGTCATGTGGCTCGCGCGCGACGCGCACGAGCGCGCCGAGCGAGGCGATCCTCGCCAGCCGCGAGCACGGCGAGCTGCGCTTCCACTCCGGCGGCGAGCTGCGCGATCCGCGCGGCGCGCGCTGGAGCGTCGCCGGCTCGCTCGAGGTGCTCGACGCGACCGTTCGCGACGGCCTCTTGCTGACTCCTTCCTATCCGGACGCGCTCGCGCGCGTCTGGGCTGCGCTGCTCTGTGAGAGCTCCGGCGAGGTGCTGCTGTCGGCTGCGCCGGGCTACGAGTTCCTCGACTGGGGCCGCCAGGCGCACGTCGGCGGCGGCAGCCACGGCTCGCTGCACGCGTCGGACTCGCTCGGCGCGCTGATCACCTACGGCGTGGAGCTCGGCGGCAGCGAGCCGGCACAGTGGGCGATCCGCGACGTCGCTGCGCTCGTGCGCGGCCACTTCGGCCTCGACGCGCGCGCGGGCTAGACGATTTGCGCTTGCGAGACGTCGGCTCACAGGCGCCTGCTCGTCGTTACGCTCGCGTGATGCGAGCACTGCTCGTACCGATCGCCTGTCTGGCCGCGTGCGCGTTTCCGCTCGGCGCGCAGGCGAGCGCCGACTCGCTCGCCGGCCCGCCGCAGGCCTCGGCGCTGGCCGGCGTGAGCGGCTCGGTGGCCGCCACGACGACCGTCTCCTCCTCGGCGTCGTCCTCATCCTCATCCTCATCCGCTGCGACCGTCGTATCGGACCCGAACGCGCCGATCGCGGATCGCCGCGTCGAACACGCCACCGACCGGACGGCGGATGTCGCCCAACCAGGTGATCGCGATCGCCGAACGGCTGCCGAAGATGAAGGCCGTTCGCAAGAAATATCCGGACTCCTACGGCGGCGCCTATCTGAAGCCGGCGTTTCACTGGCAGGTCAGCTTCTTCTCGAAGGGCGGCAAGAAGGAGATCGGGCAGGTGATCATCGACGACCTGTCCGGCAAGGTGCTCGAACAGTGGACCGGCTTTCAGGTCGCCTGGACGATGGCGCGCGGCTATCCCGGCGCGTTCGGGCGCCACGTAAACGCGCTGTACATCTGGATCCCGATGTGCGTGCTGTTCTTCCTCGCGTTCTTCGACTTCCGCAGGCCGTTCAAGCTGCTCCACCTCGACCTGCTCGTGCTGCTGTCGCTGTCGGCCTCGCTCGCGTTCTTCAACCACGGCGACATCTACCAGTCGGTGCCGCTCAGCTACCCGCCGCTGCTCTACCTGTTCGTGCGCATGCTCCTGCTGACGCGCCGGCGGCGCCGGCGGCGAGGAGCCGATCAGGACGACAGGCCGGCGCGCGATCCCGGTCCGCTGCGCCTGCTCGTGCGGGCGCCGTGGCTCGCGCTCGCGCTGGTCTTCCTCGTCGGTTTTCGCATCGCGCTGAACGTGACCGACTCGAACGTGATCGACGTCGGCTACGCCGGCGTGATCGGAGCGCAGCGGATCGTTCACGACAAATCGCTGTACGGCGGCTGGCCGACGGACAACGAACACGGCGACACCTACGGGCCGGTCAACTACGAGGTCTACGTGCCGTTCGAGCAGATCTTCGGCTGGAGCGGCAAGTGGGACGACCTGCCGGCGGCGCACGCCGCGGCGATCTTCTTCGACCTGCTCGCGATGGCCTTGCTGTTCCTGATCGGCCGGCGCGTGCGCGGGCCGAGCCTCGGCGTCGCGCTCGCCTATGCCTGGGCGGCCTACCCGTTCACGCTGTTCGCGCTCGAGAGCAACGCGAACGACACGCTCGTCGCCGTGATGATCCTTGCGGCCGTGCTCGCTGCGACCTACCGCGGCAAGCTCGCGCCGCCGGCGCGCGGCGCCTTCGCGGCGCTCGCCGGCCTGACGAAGTTCGGCCCGCTCGCGCTCGCGCCGCTGCTCGCCACGCACGGTCTGCTCCAGGAAGACGAAGCGCTGCCGGCGGAGGCCGACGCGCCGCGCGGCGCCGGCGCTGAGTCCGCCGCGACGGCCTCACCGCGCGCGAGTCGCCGCGCGCCGCGGCTGCTCAACCGCGCGAGCCTGCTGGCGCTGGCCACGTTCGTGCTCGCATTCGTGCTCGTCGCCGCGCTCGTCAGCATTCCGGCGTTCACGCACGACACGCTGCACACGATCTACGAGCGGACGTTCGCCTACCAGGCCGACCGCAACTCGCCGTTCTCCGTCTGGGGGCTGTACGGCGGTCTCGGCACCGAGCTGACGGTCGTGCAGATCGGCGCGATCGTGCTCGCGCTGGCGCTCGCCGTGCTGCCGCGCAGGGCGGACGTCGTCGGCCTCGCCGCCGCCTGCGGCGCCGTGATGATCGCCGTCGAGCTGGGCCTCGAACACTGGTTCTACCTGTACATCCCGTGGTTCTTCCCGCTGGTCATGATCGCGCTGCTCGGGCGCTACGGCCCGCCGGTCGGACGGAGACCGGCATCCGGCCTTCAGGCCGAGCCGGCCTCCACTTCTCGATTCAATTCTGTGACCGTTCCGGCCGCCACGGCAGTTACCCAGGCCGGCCATCCGGGCCGGCTGTAGGCGGCCGAGGCATCAGAACCTGCTCGATCGAGTCCGCCCGCATTCGCTGTGAGCAGCTGACCAGCACGCCCATCAGCCACGGGTCCTCCTCGGAGGTTTCGAAGCGCACCGGCATCTGCGTCAAGAGCGACTCGATCGCCTGCTCGCGTTTGACGCCGATCACGCCGCCGCGCGGGCCGGTCATGCCGACGTCGGTGATGTAGGCCGTTCCGCCCGGCAGCACGCGCGCGTCGGCTGTCGGCACGTGCGTGTGCGTGCCGACGACGGCCGTCACGCGGCCGTCGAGGTGCCAGCCCATCGCGACCTTCTCCGAGGTCGCTTCGGCGTGCACGTCGACCAGCGCGTGGTCGACCTCGCCGAGCTCGCTCAGCGCCGGCTCGATCTCGGTGAAGGCCGAGCGCCCGGCGCGCAGGTGCAGGTTGCCGCTGACGCTGACGACGCCGAGCTTCAGGCCGTCGCGCTCGACGACGGCCGTGCCGTGGCCCGGCTGGCTGCGCAGGAAGTTGACCGGTCGCAGGATCCGTGGCTGCGAGTCCAGATAGGCGTAGATCTCGCGGCGGCGGTAGGTGTGGTTGCCGAGCGTGATCACGTCGACGCCGCTTGCGAGCAGGGTGTCGGCGAGCTTCGGCGTGATGCCGAGGCCGCCGGCGATGTTCTCGGCGTTGACGACGACGAACGTCGGATCGAAGCGCTCGCGCAGGACCGGCAGGCAGTCGAGCAGCGTGCGCCGGCCGAGCCCGCCGACGACGTCGCCGACGAACAGGATCCGCGCTGCTGCCGCCTGGCCCTCAGCCATACTCCGGCGATGGTGGGAGGTAAGTGAGCGAGGGCTCAGAGAAGGGCATCGAAGAGAGCGGCCCCGAGGCCGAGCCGCCGACGCGCGAAGAGCAGAAGCTGGTCGACGAGCCGGGCGCGCGCAAAGGCGCGCACGAGGAGCCGGCGCGCGCCGTAGTCCCCCGCTGGATCCAGCTCGCCGTGCTGCCGATCGCGCTGCTCGCGATCTGGGCGCTGGCGAACACGGCCGGCTCTGTTCTGGTGCTTTTCATCGTCGCAGGGCTGATCGCGCTGATCCTCAATCCGGTCGTCGCCTTCCTCCAGCGCCGGCACTTCCCGCGTGGCCTCGCCGTGCTGGCGGTGTTCGTCGGGTTCTTCGTGATCGTCGTCGGGATCGGCTTCCTCGTCGCCAACCCTATCTCCAACCAGGTGCAGGCCTTCGTCAACAACCTGCCGCATCTCGTCAAGGAAGCGAACAAACAGATCGCCTCGCTGCAGAAAACGCTGAACAAAGACGGCATTGCACGTGCACCTCGTCAAACAGGGCAAAACGGCGCTGCAGACGATCCAGGAGAAACTCGCGAAAAGCGCCGGCAAACTCGCGTCCTCGAGCGCCGGCGTGCTGACCGAAGCGGCGAGCGCGGCGTTCGATCTCGTGCTGATCTTCGTGCTGTCGGTCTACATGCTGCTGTACGGCGAGGAGATCGGAAAGCTCGTGCGCCAGCTGATGCCGAGCGGCGACGGAACCGACGCCGACGACTACCCGCACCTGGTCCAGCGCGCCGTCTCGCGCTACGTCGGCGGGCAGCTGCTGTTCAGCCTGGTGATGGGCGCCTCGGCCGGCGTCTCGCTGTACGTGTTCGGCGTGATCGGCCTGTTTCCCGACGGCAAAACGTATGCGATCGCGTTCGGCGTCTTCTACGCCGCGATGGAGCTCGTCCCGTACATCGGGCCGATCCTCGGCGCCGCGCCGCCGGTCGTCGTCGCGCTGCTGACGAAACCGGTCTCGGTGGTCTGGCTCGTGCTGCTGTTCATCGGCCTGCAGCAGCTCGAGGGGCACGTCGTCGCGCCGCAGGTCTTCGGCCACACGCTGCGGATCAACCCGATCCTCGTGATCTTCGCGCTGCTGCTCGGGCTGCACGTCGACGGCATCATCGGCTCGCTGATCGCGCTGCCGATCCTCTCCGTCCTGCGCGAGACCGTGCTCTACGTGCGCCGGCACACGACGCTGGAATCCTGGGACGCTCGCGCGAAGGCCTGCTGTAGGCGCGTGGCCGCCGCAGCGCCACAGCAGTCGGGCGAGCCGCTGCTGCGCGTCAGCGCGCTGTCCAAGCACTTCGGCGAGCGCGTCGCGCTGCAGCGACGTCAGCTTCGAGCTGCGCGCCGGCGAGCTGGTCGCGATCGTCGGCCCGAACGGCGCCGGCAAGACGACGCTGCTGTCGATCCTCGCCGGCGTCCAGCGCGCCGACGGCGGCAGCTTCAGCCTCGCAGCCGGCGCCGCGCGCGCGGGCGCTCCGGCGGCGAGCGCGATCGGCTGGGCGCCGCAGCAGGTCGCGCTCTACTCGCGTCTGACCGTACGCGAGAACCTGCGCCTGTTCGCGCGCCTCGAGCACGTCGCCGACGTCGACGGCGCGATCGCGCGGATGCTCGAGCAGACCGGCCTCGGCGAGCGCGCCGACGAGCGCGTGCAGAGGCTCTCCGAAGGCAACCGCCAGCGCGTCAACGTCGCCGTCGCGCTGCTCGCCGAACCGCGCGTGCTGGCGCTCGACGAGCCCTCCTCGGCGCTCGACCCGGGCCAGCGCCAGCGCCTCTGGCAGTTCGTCGGCCGCCTCGCCGAGCGCGGCACGAGCGTGCTGTTCTCGACACATCAGCTCGGCGAGGTCAGGCGGTATGCGAGTCGCGCGATCGTGCTGGCGGACGGGGAGGTGTTGTTTGATGGGGCGCCGGGCGAGTTGGCGCGAGCGAGGACGGCGATCTGGAGGGGGCTTTTCTGCGCCTTCTGCACGAACGGGGGCATCAGTGAACGGCGTTCGGGCCTCGGCTGGTCTCCGGGCTGCCCGGCCTAGCTTCGTGCGTGCCGTGCGTCTGTGAACGGCATCCTGCCTCCTGGCCGAGCCGGCCTCCGCTTCTTGATTCGAATTTGTGACCGCTCCGGCCGCCACGGCAGTTACGTGGGCGGCCGTCCGGGCCGCCTTCTGGCTGCGACCTCGCGCAGTTCCCAACAACGTTCACCGTTCGTGCCCACGCCCAGTCTCGCCGCTCCGGGAGAGGCGCACCATGAGAGCGCTCCTCGCCAAGGACCTCCTGATCCTGCGCCGCTCGCGCCTGCTCGTCGCGCTGCTCGTCGATCTACCCGATCGCGATCGCGCTGCTGATCGGCCTCGCGATCTCGCGCTCGCCGGGCAAGCCGAAGGTGGCGGTCGTCGATGAGACGCCGCCGGGGCAGACGGTGCAGGTCGGCAGCCAGCGCGTGCCGGTCAGCGCGTATGCCGACGAGATCTTCTCGCAGGTGCAGCCGGTGCACGTCGGCTCGCGCTCGCAGGCGGTCAAGCAGATCGAATCGGGCAAGGTGCTGGCGGCGGTCGTGATTCCGCCGAACGTCGCGGCGCGGCTCGGCACGGGCCTGCGCCAGGCGCAGCTCGAAGTGCTCTACAACGGCAACGCGCTCGAGCAGTCGCTCGTGCACGCGCAGATCGAATCGGCGCTGGCGCAGGCGAACATCGGCTTCTCCGAACAGATCCAGCGCGCGGCGGCGCAGGCGATCGAAGCGCTGCTGCACGGGCACGACCTCGGCGTGCTCGGCGCGCCCGAACTGGTCGGCCTCGGCCAGATTCCGGCGAAGCTGCACGGCGTCATCGAGCACCTGCCGCCGGGCGCCGAGCGCAGCTCGCTCGAACAGATCGCGGCGTTCGCGAGCTTCGCCGCGCGCAACCTCGGCCTGGCGGGCAACGTGCTGCGCACGATCGGCCAGCCGATTCACGTCAAGACGACGCTTGATCTCCGGCCGGCGCACGCCGCTGAACACGTTCGCGGTCGTCGTCGCGGTCAGCATCTCGCTGATGTTCGTCTGCGTGCTGCTGGCCTCCGGCGGCGTCGCGCTGGAGCGCGAGGAGCACACGCTCGCGCGGCTCGTGCGCGGGCTGCAGTCGCGCGCCGGGCTGCTGCTGGAGAAGTCGCTGCTCGCGGCCGGCTGCTCGTTCGTGCTGGCGCTGGCGATGCTCGCCGGCATCGGCGCGTTCGTCTCGCTCGACTGGAGCCGCTTCGCGCAGTGGCTCGCGGCGCTGGCGCTCGGCGCGGCCGGCTTCGCGGCGCTCGGCGTCGCGATCGGCGCGGTCGCGCGCGAGGTGCGCGCGGCTTCGCTGCTCGCCTTCCTGCTCTCGCTGCCGCTGGCGTTCCTCGCGCTCGTGCCGAGCGGCGCGGTCGGGCACGGCCTGTACGACGCGATTCAGGTCGTCTCGTTCGTGTTCCCGTTCAAGGCGGCGCTGCAGGCGCTCGACGCGGCGGTCAACGGCGCCTCGCCGTCGCTCGGCGGGCCGCTCGCGCATCTGGCCGTGCTGAGCGCTGCGTTCGGCGCGCTCGCATACGCCGGCCTGCGCCGCTCGGAGTGAGAACGCGGCGGCGCGAAGTCTCTAACCTGACAGGCGATGTCCTTTCCACAGACGCGCATGCGCCGGCTGCGCGCATCGGCTTCGCTGCGCGGCCTGGTCCGCGAGACGGAGCTGTCGGCCGAGCGCTTCGTGCTGCCGCTGTTCGTCTCTGAGACGGCGAGCGACGCGCGAGCCGATCGAGTCGATGCCGGGCGTCGCGCGGCTGTCGGTCGCGGCTGCGGTGCGAGGAGGCGAGCGAGGCGGCGGCTGCCGGCATCGCGGCGGTGATGCTGTTCGGCGTTCCGGCCGAGAAGGACGAGGAGGGCTCGGGCGCGTGGGACCAGGACGGCGTCGTGCAGCTGGCGACGGCTGCGATCAAGCGCGCCGTGCCGGAGCTGCTCGTGATCACCGACGTGTGCCTGTGCGAGTACACCGAGCACGGCCACTGCGGCGTGCTGCGCGAAGACGGCACGGTCGACAACGACGCGAGCGTCGAGCTGCTCGCGCGCACGGCCGTCAGCCACGCGCGCGCCGGCGCCGACCTGATCGCGCCGTCGGACATGATGGACGGGCGCGTCGGGCAGATTCGCAGCGAGCTCGACGGCGAGGGCTTCGTCGACACGCCGATCCTCGCCTACTCGGCGAAGTTCGCCTCGGCCTTCTACGGGCCGTTTCGCGACGCGGCCGGCTCGACGCCGGCGTTCGGCGACCGCCGCTCCTACCAGATGGATCCGGCCAACGGCGAGGAGGCCGTGCGCGAGGCGCTGCTCGACGTGCAGGAGGGCGCCGACATGGTGATGGTCAAGCCGGCGCTCGCCTACGGCGACGTGATCGCGGCGGTCAAGCGCGAGACGCGCCTGCCGGTCGCCGCCTACAACGTCAGCGGCGAGTACGCGATGGTCAAGGCTGCCGCTGCAGCCGGCTATCTCGACGAGCGCACGACGGTGCTCGAGATCCTCTCCTCGCTGCGCCGCGCCGGCGCCGACACGATCATCACCTACCACGCGAAGGACGCCGCAAAATGGCTGGCCGAGAGGCGATGAGGAGCGATCCGACGATCGCCGATCGCGCTCGAGGGAAGATGCCGCCGGAGCCGCTGGCGGCCGTCGCCGACAGCACGCGCGCGAGCACGGCGACGCCGAAGCTGCGCAGCCGCAAGGACGGCGCGGCGATTCCGCTCGACGATCTCGATCGCAAGCTGCTGAACCTGATGCAGGGCAGCTTTCCGATCGCGCCGCAGCCCTACGCGCACGTCGCGTCGCTGGCCGGCGTAGAGGAGGCCGAGGTGATGAGCCGCGTTCAGCGCCTGCTCGACAAGCGGATCATCCGCCAGGTCACGCCGATCTTCGACACGCGCGCGCTCGGCTACTCCTCGATGCTCGTCGCGGCGAAGGTCGACCCGGACAATCCGCATCGCGCGGCGAAGGTGATCAACGAGCATCCGGGCGTCTCGCACAACTACCTGCGCAATCACGACTTCAACCTGTGGTTCACGATCGCGACCGAGCCGGACTCGGAGCTCGGCCTGCAGGGCACGCTCGACGTGCTCGCGCGCGAGGCCGGCGCCGAGTCGGTCCGCCAGCTGCCGACGCTGAAGCTGTTCAAGATCCGGATGGACCTGGAAATGGAGGGCGACACGAAGGCGCTGGCCAGCGCGGTCGAGGCGAAAGAGCCGGTCGAGCTCGATCCGCAGCCCTACGACGAGCACGACATCGCCGTGATTCGCGCGCTGCAGGGCGACATGCCGGTGATCTCCGAGCCCTACGCGCCGGCGGCGGCCGCGCTCGGGCAGTCACAGCAGCAGTTCCTCGACCACCTCGCGGGCATGCAGGAGCGCGGCATCCTGCAGACGCGTCGCGGCGATCCTCTACCACCGCCGCGCGGGCTTCTCGGCGAACGGCATGGGCGTGTGGAAGGTGCCGGACGAGCAGATCCTCGAGCTCGGCCGGCGGATGGCGGCGGTGCGCGGCGTCTCGCACTGCTACCAGCGCCCGACGTATGCCGACTGGCCGTACTCGGTCTTCACGATGGCGCACGGCCGCTCCAAGGAGGAGTGCGATGCGGTGCTCGACGCGATCGCCGAGCAGACCGGCATCGAGGATCGCGCGACGCTGTACTCGTCGACCGAGTTCAAGAAGATCCGCCTGCTGTACTTCACCGACGAGTTCAAGGACTGGGAGAGGAAGTACGGATAGGAGTGCCCGCCGGGCACTCCTGATGTGCGTGCGCAGTTGATGTCCTCGCTGAGAGACACACGCTCGGCCGAGTGCTATCGCCGCGCGCTCGAGCTGCTGCCGGGCGGCGTCAACTCGCCCGTGCGCGCGATGCGCTCGATCGGCCGCGACCCGCTGTTCATCGCACGCGGCGAGGGCGCCGAGCTGATCGACGTCGACGGCAACCGCTTCGTCGACTACGTCTGCTCGTGGGGGCCGCTGATCCACGGCCACGCGCATCCGGCGATCGTCGAGGCGGTCACGCAGGCGGCGGCGCTGGGCACGAGCTTCGGCGCGCCGACGCCGGGCGAGGTCGAGCTGGCGGCGGCGGTCGTCGCGCGGATGGAGCAGCGTCGAGATGCTGCGGATGACCTCCTCGGGCACGGAGGCGTCGATGACGGCGATCCGCCTGGCGCGCGCTGCGACCGGCCGCGAGCAGGTGCTGAAGTTCGCCGGCGCCTACCACGGCCACGTCGACGGTCTGCTCGCGCAGGCCGGCTCGGGCCTTGCGACGCAGGCGCTGCCGGCCAGCCCGGGCGTGCCGGCGAGCGCGGCGGCGGGCACGGTGCTGGTGCCGTGGAACGACGCCGAGGCGCTGATCGCGGCGAGCGAGCGCTACGAGCTGGCGGCGATCATCGCCGAGCCGCTGCCGGCGAACATGGGCCTCGTGCCGGCGCGCGAGGGCTTCGTCGAGCTGCTGCGCGAGCGCGCCGACGCGACGGGCGCGCTGCTCGTGCTCGACGAGGTGATCTCGCGGCTTTCGCGTCGCGCGCGGGCGGCGCGCAGGAACTGCTCGGCGTCGGCGCCGACCTGACGATCATGGGCAAGGTGATCGGCGGCGGTCTGCCGGCGGCGGCGCTCGGCGGCCGCGGCCGAGCTGATGCGGATGCTCGCGCCCGAAGGCGACGTCTACCAGGCGGGAACGCTGTCGGGCAATCCGCTCGCGGTGGCGGCCGGCCTGGCGACGCTCGAGCTGCTCGAC
Source organism: uncultured Solirubrobacteraceae bacterium (assembly GCA_963812575.1). Lineage (GTDB taxonomy): Bacteria > Actinomycetota > Thermoleophilia > Solirubrobacterales > Solirubrobacteraceae > Palsa-744. The sequence goes on from CAWEVS010000002.1 coordinate 142,641, forward strand.
GAGCCGGCCTACGCGCGCCTGGCGGCGATCACCGAGCGCCTGGCCGCCGGCCTGCGCGAGGCGGCCGACGGCTACCCGGTGACGGTCGTCACGGCGCCGGGCCTGTTGACGGTCTTCTTCAGCGAGACGCGCGCCGCGCGACTTCGCGGCGGCGCAGGCGTGCGATCTCGACGCCTACGCGAGCTGGTGTCGCGAGCTGCTCTCGCGCGGCGTCTACCCGCCGCCGTCGCAGTTCGAGGCGTGGTTTCCGTCGCTGGCGCACGCGCCGGAGCAGATCGAGCGCACGCTCGAAGCGGCGGCCGCGTCGTTCGCCGCGCTGCGCGCGGCCGGCGCACGCGCGTAAGCTCGCGTCGTGGCCGTTGACGCGACCGTGCTCGACGCGGGACCCGGAGCGCTCGAGCGCCTGCGCGCGCTGCTGCGCGAGGAGGGCGGGCTGATCGCATCGCTGCTCGACGGCGCCTGCGAGGGCGCGCCGGCGCTCGAGGGCCCGGCACAGCTCGCCGCGGCGGGCCCGCGCGCGGAGGGGCGGCGCGAGGAGTACGAGCTGCTGGTCGAGGCGATCTACGAGGGCTACCTGCTGCACTACGGCCGGCCGCGCGTCGTGCGCGCGCCGGATGACGACCTGCGCGTGCTGGCCGGCGACCGGCTGTACGCGATCGGGCTGGCGCGGCTGGTCGAGCTCGGCGACACTCAGGCGGTCGCGGAGCTGGCCGACACGATCACGCTGAGCGCGCTCGCGCAGGGCGCCGGCGACGAGCAGCTGGCGGCGGCCGTGTGGCTGGCCGGCGCGCGCGCGGTCGGCTGGGGCGCGAGCGAGCGAGCACTCGCGTGCCAAGCAACTCGTCGCGCGCGGCGCGCGCGAGGCGATCGAGGCGATGCGCACAAGCGCTGCAGGGCCCGTCGAGCACGCCCTGAATCGCGTCCCGATATTGTTTCGCGTCGGTGTCCGACAAGCACGCGAAGCACAAGTCCAAATACACAGCCGACCGACTGATCCCGGGCGCCTTCGAGGGCGAGACGATCACGCGTCGGCGGTTCATGACGGGTACGGCGCATACGGCCGGCGCCGTCGCGGCCGGTGCTTTCGCGCTGCCTGCGCTCGGTTTCGCGGTCGGGCCGATCTTCAAGAAAACGCCGCACAGCTGGGAGACGGTCGGCCAGGTCAGCGACTTCAACGAAGACGACTACGTGCCGGTCACGTTCACGCTGACGCCGGGCATCGGCGAGGCGGGCAAGACGACGGCCTACATCCGCAAGTTCAACCCGAAGATCGACACCGATCCGTACGACAAAGACACGAAGTACATCGCGATCTCCTCGCGCTGCGCGCATCTCGGCTGTCCGGTCCGCTGGGTCGACGCGGCCGAGCGCTTCATCTGCCCCTGCCACGGCGGCGTCTACGACCTGCTCGGCAGGCGCGTCGGCGGCCCGCCGGTGCGCCCTCTCGATCGCTTCTACACGCGCCTGGAGGGCGAATACGTGCAGGTCGGGCCGCGCTTCAGCGTCAACAGCGAGCTCAAACGCTTCTCGCCGCGCGATCCGGGCGAGCCGATCGACGGCATCGGCCAGTACCTCTATCCGTCGCGCCCGTCCGAGCGCAAGTGAGCTGAGCGACGATGCCGAAGCTACCCAAGCTGCCCGCTCCGCCGCTGCCCAAGCCGCTGCAGGCGCCGCCGCCGCGACCGGGCGAGCCGGGTCCCGGCCGGGCCGATCGAGGACGCCAAGCAGGCCGGCATCACGGTCGTCGACTGGCTCGACGAGCGCACCTCGCTGAGCGGCGCCGGGCGCTGGCTGATGTTCCGCAAGGTGCCGAAGGGGACGAACTGGTTCTACACGCTCGGCTCGGCGACGATGTTCGCCTTCCTCTCCCAGGCCGTGACCGGCGTGTTCCTGGCGATGTACTACCGCCCCGACGCGTCGGGCGGCGCCTACGAATCGATTCGCCACGTGACGAACGAAGTGTTCCTCGGGCAGTTCGTGCGCGGCATGCACAAGTGGGGCTCGAGCGTGATGGTGATCCTCGTGTTCCTGCACATGGGCCGAACGTTCTTCTGGGGCGCGTACAAGTACCCGCGCGAGCTCAACTGGGTGATCGGCGTCGTGCTGCTGATCCTGACGATGGTGATGTCGTTCACCGGCTACCTGCTGCCGTTCGACCAGCGCGCCTACTGGGCGACGATCGTCGGCGTCAACATCAACGGCACCGGCCCGCTGATCGGGCCCTATCTGAGCGATTTCCTACGCGGCGGCGGTGAATTCGGCGCGACGACGCTGTCGCGCTTCTATGCGATCCACATGCTGCTCGTGCCCGGGCTGATCGCTGCGCTGATCGGCGCGCACCTGTACCTGGTCGCGAAGCTCGGCACGACGGCGCCGCCGTGGTCGAAGGCCGAAGAGCGGCCCGAGCTGCTCGAGGCCGAGGTCTAGAGGCCGATGAACCAGCAGCAGAAGGAGGAGTACCTCCGCGACTACGCGATCCTGAAGGCGAAGGGCAAGCCGTTCTTCCCGTATGCGGTCGCCAAGGACGCGGCGATGGCGTGCGTCGTGATGGCGGTCATCATCACGATGTCGCTGGTGCTCGGCGCCGAGCTCGGCTCGAAGGCGAACCCGACGACGACGACCTACGTGCCGCGCCCGGAGTGGTACTTCTTCTTCCTGTTCGAGGTGCTGCGCGTGCTCAAGCCGCCGAGCCTCGTGCCGCTGGCGACGATCGGCATCCCGACGATCGGCATGATCCTGCTGTTCCTGCTGCCGTTCTACGACCGCGGCCCGGAGCGCCGTCCCGAGCGCCGTCCGATCGCGACGATCACGGCGATCGCGGTGATCGGCGCGATGGCCTTCCTCACCTACTCGGGCGCGAACGCCGGCTCGCCGACGGCGATCGAAATGACGACGCCTGCGTCCGTCCAGAAACAGGGCGGCAAACTGCTGGCCGAATACGAAGCCGGCAAGGAGGTCGTCGCGCAGTCGGGCTGCCTGGCCTGCCACAAGATCGGCGAGAACGGCAACGACGGACCTGGTCCGCAGCTGACGCACATCGGCGCGCGACTGCCGCGCCAGGCGATCGCGCGAACGCTCGTCAACCCGACGGCGCCGATGCCGTCGTTCAAGAACCTGCCGTCGAAGAAGTTCAACGCGGTCGTCGGGTTCCTCGCGCAGCTGAAGTAGCGTCGGCCGATGCCCGCTCAGCAAGGCGCCGGAGCTGACACGGGGCCGGGCAGCTCAAACGGCGCCGAGCCGTCCGGGCAGGCGCTGCCCGGTTCGGAGTCCGGGCGCCTGGAGGCGCCGCAGGTGCGCGCGATGTTCGACGGCATCGCGGGCGTCTACGACGTTCTGAACACGGCGATGACGGCCGGCCTGCACCACCGCTGGCGCGCGCGCGCTGCGGAGCTCGCGCGCGTCGGGCCGGGCGATCGCGTGCTCGACGTCGCGACCGGCACGGGCGATCTCGCGTTCGAGCTCGCGCGCCGCGTCTCGCCCGGCGGCGAGGTCGTCGCGGCCGACTTCTCCGAGGGCATGCTGGCGCGCGCACGCGCGAAGGCGGCGTCGGTCGCGGCGGGCGCGGTGCAGCCGCGCTTTGAGTGGGGCGACGCGCTGGCGCTGGCCTACGAGGACGACTCGTTCGACGCGGCGACGGTCGGCTTCGGCGCGCGCAACTTCTCCGACCTGGCGCGCGGGCTCGCCGAGATGGCGCGCGTCGTGCGCCCGGGCGGGCGCGTCGTCGTGCTCGAGATCACGACGCCGCTGAAGCCGCCGCTGTCGACGTTCTACGAGCTGTGGTTCGACCGGCTCGTGCCGGCGCTCGGGCGCGCGACGCAGGCGGCGACGCGCGCGCTCGGGCCGCTCCGCCGCGGCGCGGGCGCGGCGGCGCAGCCGGCGGCAGCGCGATCGGCGAGGCCTACACGTACCTGCCGAACTCGGTCAAGCGCTTTCCGGCGCCGGCCGAGCTGGCGGCCGAGCTCGAGCGCGCGGGCCTCGAGGAGATCGGCTACGTGCTGCTGGCCGGCGGGATCGTCGCGATCCACTCGGGCACGGTGCCGCGATGACCGTCTCGGGCGAGACGCGGCTGCGCGACGGCGCCGACGTCGAGCGGCTCGACACGATCATGGCGCGCGGCGGCGACGGTCTGCGCGCGCGGATGGCGCAGATCGAGCGCCACCTCGAGCGGGTCACCTCCGAGGCGGGCGAGCCGCTCGCGACGCACGCGCGCGCGACGATCGACGCGGGCGGCAAGCGGCTGCGGCCGCTGCTCGTCGTGCTCGCTGCCGAGTCGGCCGGCGGGCCGCCGGCGGGAGCCGACGGCGAGGAGCGGCTCGTGCGCGCGGCCGTGGCGATCGAGCTGGTGCACTCGGCGACGCTCGTGCACGACGACCTGATCGACGGAGCGCAGCTGCGCCGCGGCCATCCGACGGTCGCTGCCGTCGCCGGCCGCGAGGTCGCGGTCGCGACGGGCGATCTGCTGTTCTCGCTGGCGTTCGCCGAGCTGGCGCGCAACGACAGCGCGACGCAGCTGCGCGCGCTCTCGGATGCGAGCTCGGCGCTGGCCGCCGGCGAGCTGCTGCAGCGCGAGGACTCCTACGCGGCCGACGTCGCCGTCGAGCGCTACCTGCGCCGCTGCGAGCTGAAGACGGCGGCGCTGTTCGAGGCGGCCTGCCGGCTCGGCGCGCTGACGGCGGCGGCCGGATCGAAGCCGCTGGCCGACGCGCTCGGCGCGTTCGCGCGCGGCATCGGCCTCGCCTTTCAGATGCTCGACGACGTGCTCGACGTCTCCGGGCCGGTCGAGCGGACCGGCAAGTCGCGCGGCACGGACCTGCTCGACGGCACGGTCACGCTGCCGCTGATCCTCGCGCGCGAACGCGATGCGGAGCTGGCGGGGTTCGACCTGGCCGAGCTCGATGGGCCGGCGCAGGCCGAGCGGCTTTGCGAGCGGATTGCGGCGACGGGGGCGCTGGACGAGGCGCGCGAGCGGGCCTTAGCCGTCGTGGCTGACGCGAAGGCGGTGCTGCCGGCGATTCTGCCCGAGGGGCGGGCGGTGTTGCTGGATCTGGTGGCCGACTCGGTCGTTGAGCGGTATCGCTGAGGAACCGGCGACGTCGGTTCAGTGCGGTCCCGGCCAGGCGCGGCCGTTCGCCAACCACTGCTCGAGGAGCGGGTCGACGACTCGCCATCCGGTTCTGGTCTGCTCGTCGGCGACAAGCTGGCCTTCGCGCTCGAGCGCAGCGATCGTTAACCGGTTGCTGCCCGTCTTGCTGACGCCGAACTCCTCTAAGGCGAGTCGGCCCTGCAGCGGGGTCGTGCGCGTGGCGACGACGGCCACGATGCGGCGCTCGCTGTTGTTCCACGAGTCCCACGCCGCCTGAACCTCGGGAGTCGCGTCGAGGGTAGCGGCCGCATAAGCCGCGACCCACTCTTCGCTCGAGGCGGCGCTCCCAGGCTCGGTGTGCTCGTACAGGTGATGGGCGAGCAGCATGGCCCGTTGCGGATGGCCGTCGGCGGTCCGCAGGAGCAGCTCGAGCGCATCGCCGGCGTCTCGACCGCCGTCGTCGAAGCGCGCTGCGATGTAGTCAGCGAGATCCTCCGATCCGAGGCGCGGCAGCGGGATCGGTTTCGCCTGGGCGAAGAAGGCATGGCGACGATCCGAGAAAAGGTCTCGCATCAGTCCGGGGTGCGAGCCCGAGAAGATGTAGCCGGCGGCGTCTCCGTGCTGCTCGAGCTCGGATCGCATCGTTCCGGCGAGCTCGTCGCTGACGCGCACGACATCTTGAAACTCGTCGAAGGCGATCGTGCACTGGCGGCCGTGACGTTCGTGCAGGCGTCGCGGAAGGCTCAGCCGGTCCAGCAAGGCCGGCGTCTGCGTCTCGGGGACTGATCTCGACGCCGACTCCTGCAGGCGCGGCCGTCAAGCGCGGCCGAAGCGTCGCGACGACGCCGGCGAACCACTGCTTGAGCGCTCCGTCGAGTTGCTCTCGATAAGCGCGCTCTATCCGGTCGGTCACGTCGGCCGTCGTGAGCACGCCGAGGAAGTTGACGTAGATCGGCACGAAGCCGTCCTTGTCGGCGGCGTCCAGCGCGGCCTTGACGAGCGAGGTCTTTCCGTAGCGTCGCGGACCCTCCAAGCGACTGTTGCGCGTCTCGCCTGCTCGCTCGCGCAACAGGGCAAGCTCGGCGGTCCGGTCGGCCAGCTGTGCCGGCGGTTTGAGCGGCTCCTCGTAGATGAAAGGACTGCCCATAGGTGCAACAACATAGCACCAGTCGGTGCCTAATACACGCACCTTTTGGTGCGCTTGCTTTGCACCTCGCCTCGCGGCCGGAGCGATCCGGGCCAGCCCTTGGCCGACTTAGAAGTCTTGCGGGCGTGATCAGGTCGGCGTCGAGTGCCTTGACGAAGAACTCGACTTCCTCTGACATGTTGGCGTGCGTCATCCGGCGCAGGTCGCCCAGCAGCGCGCCGGCGGCACGGTCGAGCTCGTCGTCGAGCTGTTCGACGGCAGATTGCTCGAAGACGCCCTCGCGGCGTGACTCGCAGTCGGGGCAGCGCAGCACGATCCGCCAGTGGCGAACGCCTTCCTCGCACCAGTCGAGCGGGTAGACGAGCTCGCCGCTGCAGTTGAAGCAGACGTTCAGCTGCTCGGGCGTGTGAGCGCGAGCGGCGCGGCGCTGGTCCTTGGCGGGGGGCTTGGAAGCGGCCTGAGGCGGCTTCGGCGCGCGCGGGTGGATGTCGGGGCTTTCGTTGGGCATGATCGTGTTTGCACGGCTCTCATCGACTGCTTGCCACGGTGGCTTTAGCGTGGCGCGCACGCGACCGTTCGTCCGTGCAGGCGCCGTTCCAGCGGCCGATACCGCAGGCCGCCGGGGGCGTGGGCGACGGCGAGCCGTCGGGTGGGCGCACAGCGCGGTGGTAGTTTCCAGAGGCCCATGGCCACCGCCATTCGCCCGATTGGCCACGAGGATCGTCTCAGCCTCGTGGAGCATCTCGACGAGCTTCGCACGCGGCTGATCATCAGCGGCTGCGTGCTGGCGGTCGTGTTCGGCTTCTGCCTGTGGCAGAACCACGAACTGCTGCACATCCTCAACAAACCGCTGCAGAAGCAGACGCAGAAACAGGTCGCGAAGGGGGAGGGGACGGTCGGGCAGGCGGTGCTCGCGCAGCAGGCCGTGCTGAAACTGTCGGGCGACACGCGCGCGGCGCTGGAAACACTCGAGCGGCCGGGCAGCGGGCTCTCGGCGACCGCGCGAGCTCAGCTGCCGGCGCTGATCGCGACGATGAAGGCCGACGTCGCGAAGATCCCGCGACATCCGGTCGGCGACAACCCGGTGACGCTCGGCGTCGGCGAGCCGTTCACGACGACGATCACGGTCTCGCTGCTGTTCGCGCTGGTCATCTCGCTGCCGTTCATCCTGTACGAGATCTACGGCTTCGTCTTGCCGGCGCTGAGCGAGCAGGAGAAAAAGGCGGCGAAACCGCTGCTGACGGCGGTGCCCGTGCTGTTCGCGATCGGGGTCGCGTTCGGCTACTTCGTCGTGCTGCCGGCGGCGATTCGCTTCTTCGTCAACTTCAACGCCGGCGAGTTCAACGTGCTCGTGCAGGCGAGCCAGTTCTACAAATTCGCGGCGACCGTGCTGCTGGCGATGGGCGTCATCTTCCAGGTGCCGGTCGTGATCCTCGGCGCGACGCGCGTCGGGCTGGTGTCGGTCGCGCGCCTGCGCAAGAGCCGCCGCTACGCGATCGTCGCCTGCGCCGCGGTCGCGGCGTTCCTGCCGGGCGACGCGATCACGCTGATCCTCGAGACGGTGCCGCTGTATCTGCTTTATGAGGCGAGTATCCTGGTGGCCGCGTTGGTCGATCGCAGGGCGGCGAGACGCGAACGGGGCGCCGGGGGCTCTCAGCAGAGCGCGGCGCCGACCCCAGGAGAGGCAGCGGAGCCAAGCGTGCAGCAGATCATCGACCACGTCGACCCAGACCACACGAGCTGATGCTGTTCGACCTCAGAGGCCGGCACCGCCGCCGCGCGGTGAAGGTGCTCTACGTCGGCCTGGCGCTGCTGATCGGCGGCGGCCTGATCCTGTTCGGCGTGGGCGCCGGCACGGGCGGCGGCGGCCTGCTCAACGCGGCGAGCGAAAACGAAAGCTCCGGCGGCGCGAGCTACTCCAGCCAGATCAAGAAGTACGAAAAGCAGCTGGCGAAGAACCCGAAGAACGTCACCGCCTGGGAAAAACTGACGCTCGCCGAGCTGCACGAATCCGGCGGCGAACAGTTCGCCAACCCGACGACCGGCGTGCCGACGGCGAAGGGCAAGGAACTGTTCTCGAAGGCCTCGCGCTCGTGGGAAAGCTACCTGGCGCAGAAACCGGCGAAGCCGAACGTCGAACTGGCGAAGCTGATGCTGCGCGTGTACGGGGCCGAAGGGCTCAACCAGCCGGCCTCGGCCGTCTCGGTGCTGCAGGTCGTCGTCGCGGCGGAACCGAAAAACGCGGCCTACTACGCGCAGCTGGCCGAGTACGCGTACAAAGCGAAGAACACGCGCGTCGGCGACCTCGCGTCCGCAAAGGCCGTCGAACTTGCGCCGGCCACCGAACGGTCGCGGATCAAGAAGGAACTCGAAGAGGTCAAGAAGGCTCCGGCAGGCGGCAGCGAAGAGCTGACGGCGACGAGCAACGGCACCGTGATCACGGGCAAGACCAACGGCAAAGGCGGCATCGAAGCCGAAGCCGTCGTCAAAACGACGCCGGCGCCGAAGACCTCGACGGGCACGACGAGCTCGAGCGGCAGCTCGAAATAGCGCTCGAGCGCCGCTCGGCTAGAATCGCGTGTCGCAGTCCGGCGGGTGCCGCCGGAGCGCCGCGGGCCGTTAGCTCAACCGGCAGAGCAGGGGCCTCTTAAGCCCAAGGTTGCAGGTTCGATTCCTGCACGGCCCATAGTTGATGGGATGGAAGCCATCGGGTGATGAAGTGTCGCGCGACCGGAGAGATCTGAAGGCGATTGAGCGGCTAGCGCCTGACGGTGCACCGGGCGCTCGACCGGATCGTCGGGCTCGTACGCTGCCCGGGTGCCGAATCCGAGGGAACGGGCAGTCAGGCTCGCCTGGCCTCCCTCAGGACAGTCTCTTCTGACGGCGTGGGCGAACTCCCTAAACGGGGCGACTGCCCAAACAGCGCCCGCGTAACTCGGCCTCCTCTTGAGCTGCGCGGCTCAGTCTTTTTCGAGACAGTCCTTGCAGGGCGGCAACGTCTGGAGCTCTTCGGCGCTGGCATTTCGCCATTCAACAGGCCGCGTAAAGTGGGGGCAGTCTTGGCGGTGCAGGCACGTCGGGCGGTAGGGCTGACCGGCGGCGGTGTAACGCGGAAGGTAGATCAGGCTTGAGGTCATGAGCGATCACGAACGGTAGACGTCAGCACGGCTACGTGTCGGCTGGGGTGCGTTAGGTCTGACCCGATGCGCTAGGCCGCCGCGACGCTCCTGGCGATCTCGAAGAGGCTCTCGGGCATCGGGCGCGGGAGCTGCCACGTGAACGACACGGGGCGTTCGCCGCGGTGTTCGACGTAGCTCACCGGCCCGAGGAAGTAGAACGGGCTGCCGTTCCGAGCTCGAACTGCTTGCGCTCTCGCACGAACAGCAAGACTCGCGTCCCGCGCTCGCGATGGTGGATGTAGCGCTGCACCGTCGGCTGCTGCGGTGTCTGGCGGCTCTGCGACTCCCAGTGAAAGAGCGTCCTGTTGATCGCGTAGTCGCGGTACATCGTCGTCGGGCGAGTAGTCCCGCTCGGCCTTGCGCAGATCGACGAAGAACGCGTCGGCCTCGATCTCGGGCATCCACAGCACGCCGCCCTGTGTGACCTTGTGCTTGACGCCGCTGGCGTGGCCGGCGGCAGCGATGACCTCGCGGCGCGTGTAGCGGGCGTGGAGCGTCAGCGGCACCTCTGGCGGCAGCTCGCTCGGGAGCTCGAGGCGTGCTCGAGCTCGCGTCGAGCATTTCGAGTAGCTGGTCGAGCTCGTCGCGGATCGCCTGCTCCTGCCAGAGCGGCACCGAGGAAGCTCTCGAGGGACTCGTGTTCGCCTGAGCCGGACTCAAGGCCCCACGCGAGCATCGTCACGAGCCGCGCCTGGCGCTCGTCCAAGCTGCTCCAGCGTCGGCGGACGTGGCGCCTGTGAGCAGCTCGCGGTAGAAGCGCGACCCGCTCGCGATCGTCGACGTGCGTGAGCCGGCCGATCGCTCTCAGGCACCGCGCCTCGAACTCGGGATCGCGCGGGCCCGTCGACCTCCCGGCCTGCGTCACGTTGCAGCTGGGTCCAGCTGCGTCCTTGCTTGTAGACGTCCACGAGGCGGTGGCCTGTCGCGTCGAGGAACTCGCCGAGCGTCGCGACCTCGCGGTGCGCTCGCAGATCGCTGACGAGCGTCTGCCAGCGCGACCGCTGGACGGCCGCCCTGAGGTTCTCGAGGACGATCTCCTCGGAGGCTTGTCGAGGTCCACGGTGCAGCCGGCCGGCAGGAACGGGAAGCCCTCGCGCACCTGCGTCTCGATCGGCTCGCGGTCGCGGCGCATGATCGCGCTGAAGCGCTCGGCGAAGCGGAACTCGCGCCGGTGCTGGCCGATCAGGTCGATGACCGTCAGATGGCTCTTTCCCTCCGCGCGGCGCAGGCCGCGGCCGAGCTGCTGGGTGAAGACGGTGGCTGACGCGGTCGGCCGCAGCAGCAGGAGGGTGTCGACGTCGGGCACGTCGACACCCTCGCCGAGCACCTCGACTGAGAACACGCACCGCAGCCGGCCCGCCTGCAGGTCGCGGAGCGCCTTCGGCGCACGTCGGGCGGATCGTCGCCGGTCAGTGCGACGCTCTCCAGACCGGCCTCGGAGAACTTCCGCGCCATGTAGTGCGCGTGCTCCTTGGAGACGCAGAAGCCGAGCGCCTTCATCGCTGCCCGGGGCGAGCACGATGCGCTCGATCGCGCTCAAGCAGCGTTGCGACGCGGAGTCGTCGCTGGTGAGCAGGTTACTGAGAGCGCCTGCACGCGCGTAGCCGCCGCGGCGCCACGTCGAGGTCGCGCAGGTCGGTGCCGTCCGCGATCGCCGAAGTACTGAAACGGGACGAGGAAGCCCTGGTCGATCGCCTCCCACAGCCGCAGTTCGACGGCGATCCGGTGGTCGAACCACTCGGTGACGTCCATGCCGTCCATCCGCTCCGGCGTCGCCGTCAGGCCGAGCAGCTCCTTCGGCTGCAGGTGATTGAGCAGCCGGTCGTAGGTGGCCGCGGCGGCGTGGTGGAACTCGTCGACGACGACGACGTCGAACGCGTCGGGCGCCAGGCGGTCGAGCTCGGCGCGGCTGAGCGACTGGACCATCGCGAACACGTGGCGGCCCGGTCGCGATCTGCGCCGCCGCCGTGCTTCTCGCCGAAGGCGCCGTCCTGGAGCACGGCGCGGTAGGTCGCCAGCGACTGCTCGAGGATCTCGTCGCGATGGGCGACGAACAGCAGCGAGAGATCCTGGCCCGCCTGCGCGAGCAGCTGCTGGTAGTCGAGCGCGGCAACCACGGTCTTGCCGGTCCCGGTCGCCGCGACCACGAGGTTGCGGTGCCGGCCGTGACGCTCCCGTTCCAGCGTGAGCGCGTCGAGCATCCGCTGCTGGTGCGGGTAGGGGCGCACATCGAGGTTCGCGAACTGCGATCGGTCGAGGTCTCGCCGAGCGACCGGCGGTCGTGCTCGCGTAGCGCTTGTTCGAGTGCCTCGCCGTTGAGGGCCGGGTCGTAGTGCTCGAAGTGCTCGGAGGCCCAGTGGCTCTCGAAGGACATCCGCACCCGCTCGACGATGTGTTCCGCGTCGACTTCCGACAGCCGCACGTTCCACTCGAGGCCGTCGAACAGGGCCGTGTGCGAGAGGTTCGAGGAGCCGACGAACGCGGTGCTGAGTCCGGAGGACCGCTCGAGCAGCCAAGCCTTGGCGTGGAGCTTGGTCGTGCGCGCGTCGAAGGCGACGCGGACCTCGGCACCGAGCGCGACGAGCGCGTCGACCGCGCGCTTCTCGGTCGCGCCCATGTAGGTCGTCGTCACGACGCGGATGCGGCCGCCGCGGGCGACGACGTCCGCGAGCGCGTCGCGCAGGTGGCGGACCCCCGACCAGATGACGAACGCGCAGATCAGGTCGACTGACTCGGCGCTCGCGAGCTCGGCGCGCAGCTCCGAGCCGATGTTCGGCTGACCCTCGGCGTTGATCAGGAGGTCGCTCTGGCTGAACGGCGTCGCAGGCAACGGCGGGAGCGGTACGGGCTCGCCGAGCGGCGAACGCGCCTTGATCCCGGTGAGGACGCGCGGCGGTAGCTCAAGCAGCGCGTCCGATGCGTCCTCGCCGAGGTCCGCGAGGAGTCCGTTTACCTGTTGCGCCTGATCGTCGGCCGACTCGACCCCAGTGAGGTCACGCTCAATCTCCTTCATCGCGTGACGGGCCAGACGCGCTGGCGCTTCGGCTGGATCGAGGGCTTCCTCCGAACGCAGGTCGGGCTCGAGACCCGCGAGCCGTCGCTCTAACCGGCGGGTGAGAAGGTGATCACGGGGTCCCGGCGCTTCGGATGTCATTCGCGGCAGGGTAATGGGCTCTCGCTGCGGGATGGGGGCCGGCGCCCCTTGCGGACCCGCGCCCAACGTCAGAATCGCCACCGCGGGGAATCGCCGATGAGGCTAGGACGGAATGAGACGCGGATCGAAGGGCACCGCGCAGCCGAAGCCCACCGGCTGCCAAGCGGAAGCCCAGCGATGACACACGGTCAGCCGGTCAGGACTCCAGTACATGCCCGATGAAGCCACCGCTCAAGTTGCGCCGCCGGCCTTGTCTCGGCCCCCCTCCACAACAACCCGCACCGTATGCAACAACCGATCGCTAGCCCCCCGCACACTTCCCCCAAGCTCCAGCGTCCGCCGAATATAAGCCAGCGTCTCCGCCGTCAACCTCTCTCCAGGCAGCACGTTAGGAATCCCCGGCGGATAAGTAGCAAGCGACTCCGCCGCGATCCGCCCAACCGCCGCGTCAGCCACAACAACCTCCTGCGCCCCGAGATAAGCCTCACGCGGCGTCATCGCCAGTTCGCCCCAAGGCGGCGGCGCAGCAAAGCTCGCGGTCGCGCCGGCCGGGTCCAACCCAACCCGCTCAACAGCCGCTTCCAGCGCATGCACCAACCGCGCCGCCTCAGGCAGCGAGCGCTCGCCCATGCCAAACACGGCAACAAGCACGTTCTGCCCATAAAGCTCGAGGTTGATGTCGCCGAGCTCGCGCAACAGCACCGCGAGCTCGTAGCCGGTCGCGTCGACGCCGCGCACGTCAACGGCCAGCCGCAGCGGGTCATAGGCGAACACGCCGCCGCGCCCGATCATCCGCTCGTCGAGCACGTCCAGCCCGTCGATCGCCTTGATCTGCTCGCGCGTGCGCGCGAGCACCTCCATCGTGTGGCCGAGCAGCTCGTGCCCGTGCACGGCCGCGTTGCGGCGAGCGGCGTCGAGCGAGGCCGTCAGCAGCGAGTTCGGGCTCGTCGATTCGGTCAGCGTGACGGCGCGGTCGACGGCGTCTGCGCCGATCAGCTCGCGACCGTCGCCGGCGCCGAGATGCAGCATCGCCGACTGCGTCAGGCTGCCGACGATCTTGTGCGTGCTCGAGATGACCAGGTCGGCGCCGAGCGACAGCGCGTGCGCCGGCAGCTGCTCGTGGAAGGCCATGTGCGCGCCCCACGCCTCGTCGACGATCAGCGGCACGCCGTGCGCGTGTGCGACGTCGGCCAGCGCGCGCACGTCGGCGACCGCGCCGAAGTACGTCGGCGAGACGACCCACGCGCCGACGGCGCCGGGCGTCAGCGCGAGCGCGTCGTCGAGCGTCTCGGCCGTCAGGCAGTGCGCGATGCCGAGCTCCGGATCGAGCTCGGGCGCGGCGAACGTCGGGCGCAGGCCCGAGAGCACGAGCGCGTCGATCGCGCTCGAGTGCGCGTTTCGCTGCACGACGATCGTCTCGCCGTAGTGCGCGAGCGCGAGGCCGGCGGAGAGGTTGCCCTGCGAGGCGCCGTTGACGAGGAACCACGCGCGCTTCGCGCCCCACGCCTCGGCTGCGAGCTGCTGCGCCTCCTCGAACGGCGTCGGCTCGACGCCGACGTCGATGCCGTGCGTCAGCGCCGGGATGTCGAGCGCCAGCGCGCGCTCGCCGATCGCCTCGAGCAGATGCGGATCGGCGCCCGGGCCGCCCTTGTGGCCCGGCACGTGCAGCCGCGCCGGGTCGCGCTCGGCGTAGGCGAGCAGCGCATCGAGGTAGGGCGTCTGTCGCTGATCGGAGCTCATCGCTCCCAGCAGGCTAGACCCCGGCGCGCCTCGGCCCGGGTTCTAGCGTTGCGCGGCGTGCGCGCGTGCTCTGCGCGGCGCCGCTCGGGCGGCTGCTCGGCCTCGACGCGGCGCCTCGTGCTTGGCCGCATACATCGCCCGGTCGGCCTGCGCGACGAGCTGCTCTGCGTCGATCTTGCCGGTCGCCGTGAACGCCGTGCCGATGCTCGCCGAAAGCTCGATCGTCGTGCCGGCCAGCGTGTAGGTCCCTCTCAGCCGCTCGCCCACGCGCTCCGCCGTCGCCAGCGCTTCCTCGACAGCGACGACGTCGCGCAACAGCACGAGGAACTCGTCGCCGCCGAGCCTGCCGACCTCGTCGCCGGCGCGCATCGCGCCGCGCAGCCGGCTCGTCACCTCGACGAGCAGCTCGTCGCCGGCGGCGTGACCGAGCGTGTCGTTGATCTGCTTGAAGCGGTCGAGATCGATGTACAGCACGCCGACACCGCCGCCGCTCTGCAGCTCTGCGTCGAGCGCGCTGAGGATCGATGCGCGGTTGTGCGAGCTGGTCAGCGAGTCGAACGTCGCAAGACGCTCGAGCTCGCGCCGCATCAGCGCGCTGTCGGTCACGTCCTGCACGGAGGCGATCACGCCCGTCACGAGCCCGCTCTCGCGCGTCAGCGGCCTCATTTTGAAGAACAGCGTGCGAGTCTCGCTCTCCGACAGGACTGCCTCGAGCTCGATCCTCTCACTCGTGCACTGCTCGATCGAGCGCGTGAACGCCGCATCGAAGCTCGCGAGCGCCTCGCCCGGCAGGTTTCGCAGAATCGCGGACAGCGATTCGATCTCATCCGACTGCGCAGCTCGCCTCGCCCTGCGCCGCCTCGAGCGTCGCCGGCTGCTCGGCGCCGTGCAGCATCTCGAGCAGGCGCTGGTTGCGATAGACGACCTCCTTCTCGCGGTCGAGGTGAAGCAGCCCGTCGGGCATCTCGTCGAGCAGCAGGCGCAGCAGCTCCTCGCGATCGCGAAGCGCCTCCTGCGCGCTCATCTCGGCGGAGACGTCGATGCACTCGGCGAGCACGTAGCCGCCGCCGTTCTCCTCGAGGTAGCTGTGGTAGGTGACGTCGACCCACAGCCAGCCGCCGTCGTTGCGCTTCGTGCGCACGCGCGCCATCTGCGGGCGGCCCGTCGCGACGACCGCGACCCAGCTCTCGATCAGCCGTGCCTGGTCCTCGACGTGAACGCGATCGAACGTCGGGTGCCCGACGACTTCCTCGGCGCGCTCGTAGCCGAACATCTGCACGTAGGCCTCGTCGCACTCGATCACGTTGCCCTCGCTGTCCTGCTTGCGCGTGCAGAAGCGCGGCGCGCTGGCGAGCACCGGCTCGCTGCGCTCGGGGGCGCGCCTGCTGCGCTCCTGCTCGCTGACCCAGCCGATCGTCAGCACGACGCCGTGCACGGCGCGCAGATCGAACATTCGCACCGTGCGCCAGACGGTCGGCTCGCTGCGCAGGCGCGCCTGCACCTCGGCGACGCCCTGGCTCTTGAGCTCGATCCAGGCGTTGACGACGGCCATGCGGTCCTCGGCGACGCACAGGTCGACTCCCGTGCGCCCGCCCTCGGCCAGCACCGGATAGTCGCTCAGGCCGAGCGACTCCGGAACCGGCACGATCTGCCCCTCGGTCGTCTGCGCGAAGATCAGCGCATCGCGATGCTCGCGCAGCAGCGCGTCGACCGCGCGCCGGCTGTTTTCGGCTTTCTGCTCGAGATCGGGAGCCGGACACATGCGTTCAGCACCGATCGGCCTATCCGAACTTCGGCGTGAGTGGCGGACGCGAGCTTCGACAGATGAATGGCGCCCGCTACGCGGTCGCCGAGGCGGGCAGCATCGTCTCGTCGAACTCCGGCAGCGGTTTGATCTGCGGCTCGAGCAGCGCCGCAGCCTCCGCGGTCGTCAGGACCTCGTCGGGATCGAGCTTGATCAGATCGTGCTCGCTCTCGTCGTACTCCCACACGTTCTCGCCGACCAGGCGGCCGCGCTCGTCATACGGCCAGACCATCGCGACGCGCCCCTTCAGCAGGTACATCGCGTCCTCCTCGGCCTCGACGCCGGCGGCGACGAGCGCCGAGCCGAGCGTCTGCTGGTAGCCGGTCATCGTGCTGACGACGAGGAAGTCGCCGACCGAGACGCTCTCGTCTTCGCTGTAGAAGATCGACTGGTTCGTCTCCGCCCAGAACTTGTAGAGCGGCTCGACCTGCTCGCGGCCTTCCAGCTTCATCGTCGGCTGGCCGATCATGTCGAAGCGGTAGACCGGGTCGCTCGACCATCATCTCCGGCGCGAAGATCTCCTCGAAGCGGCCGGCGTGCTCGAGGTTGCGATGGCGGTCATAGGCCTGCAGCAGGTAGCGGTGGCGCGGGTTCTCTGTCACCTCGATCAGCTCCTGCACCGCCCTGTTCGTCGCCGTGATGTCAAGCCGCGTCGTGCTCATCGCAGCGGATCTCCCCACTCGGTCTCCTCGCGCAGCGCCGCCTTCAGCACCTTGCCGCCCGGATTGCGCGGCAGCGGCTCTGCGCGCAGCGCGACGTACTGCGGCACCTTGAAGTCGGCGATCCGCTCGCGCACGTGCGCGATCACGCCGTCGAGCTCGAACTCGGGACCGGCGACGATCACGGCGCCGACCTTCTCGCCCATCATGTCGTCCGGCACCGGAATGACCGAGGCCTCGAGCACGCCGGGAGCGCCGGCCAGCGCCGCCTCGACCTCGATGCAGTAGACGTTCTCGCCGCCGCGGTTGATCATGTCCTTGACGCGATCGACGATGTAGAGCAGGCCTTCGTCGTCGATCCGCGCCAGGTCGCCCGTGTGCAGCCAGCCGTCGACGAACGTCTCGGCGCGTCGCCTCGGGCTTGTTCCAGTAGCCCTGCACGACGTTCTGGCCGCGCACGAGCAGCTCGCCGACGCCGCTCTCCTCGTCGCGCTCGCGCAGCGAGAGATCGACGACCGGCATCGCGAAGCCGACCGAGTCGGCGTGATCGACGGCGTCCTCGTGCGGCAGGAACGAGGTCAGCGACGAGGTCTCGGTCAATCCGAATCCGTTGCCGACGCGCGCGCCCGGGAACGCGTCGGCGATCACGCGCACGGCGCTCGGTGCGATCGGCGCGCCGCCGTAGGAGACCCAGCGGACGTGGCTCAGGTCGGTCTCGGCGAAGCGCGGATGGCGCGTCAGCGCGTGGTAGATCGCCGGCACCGAGGTCAGCATCTGCACGTGCTCCTCGCCGACCGTGCGCAGGAAGCCGTCGAGGTCGAGCGCGTCGCGCAGGATGAACGCGCGCCCGCCGAGCTGCGCCATCACGAGCAGCTGGCTGTTGCAGCCGGTCACGTGGAACAGCGGCACGTTGATCAACGTCGCCAGCTCCGGGCCTTCGTCACGGTCGAGCTCGACGCAGCGCAGCGCGTTCTCGACGTTCGTCAGGAAGTTCGCGTGCGAGGTCATCGCGCCCTTGGGAAAGCCGGTCGTGCCGCTCGTGTAGAAGATCGCCGCGAGATCCTCGGCGGCGAGGTCCTCGACCGCGAGGCGATCGCCGTCGGGCAGCGGCTCGCCGGCACGGAACACGTAGCGCGCGCCGCTGTCGGAGACGACGTACTCGACCTCGGGCTCCTTGAAGCGCGTGTTGACCGGCACGGCGACGGCGCCCGCCAGCTGCGCGCCCCAGAAGGCCAGCACCCAGTCGATGCCGTTGGGCAGCAGGATCGCGACGCGATCGCCGCGCTCGACGCCGATCACGCGCAGCCCGCCGGCCACGCGCTCGGCGCGCTCCCACAGCTCTTGGTAGGTGAGCGTCTCACCGCCGACCTCGATCACGGCTCTGGCCGCTCGGATCGCGATCGACGCTCGCTCGCAGCATCTGCACGAGCGATGTCGGAAGACCGCTGTATCGCGAGATTCCGTCGGCGCCGCGCTCGACGCCTGAGCAGTCGAACGGATTGCCGCCGCGGCCGGCCGGTACGGGGCGTCATGTGCAGGTCAACCACCATCGGAGCACTCTCCTTGCGTTGAGGATCGATCAGGATCTTCGCGTGCGTCTCGGGCGCGGCAAGCGCATCGAAGGCGGCCGCGACGCCGTCGAGCCCGACGACGCCGGTCAACAGCGGCGACGGATCGACCTTGCCCTCGGCCAGCATGTGCAGCGTTTCGCGAAACTCGAGCGGGCTGTATCCGACGACGAAGCGCAGGTCGATCTCCTTGTTGATCGCCATCGACGGGCGGATCGTGTCGTTGCCCATGCACACGCCGACGCCGATTATCCGCGAGAGCAGCGGCGCCGAGGAGATCACCGCGTCGAGCATGCCGGGCACGCCGACGCACTCGAAGACGACCGGCCGCTTCGGCTTGATGCCGACCGCTTCGATCGCGCGCCACACGTGCTGCCAGGCGATCGGCAGCCGCTGCAGCTTCTCCATCGTCGAGATCGTCAGCTCGACCGCGTCGGGCAGCGTGTTCAGGTGGCCGCGATCGCCGGCCTCGTACGGAGAGTCGCGCGCCGGGTCGACGACGATCTCCGCACCGCAGCGGGCGGCCAGCGCGCGGCGCGCCGGCGAGAGGTCGCTCGCGACGATCGTGCGCACGCCGTGCGCCTTCAGCATGCAGATCACGGCCAGGCCGATCGGCCCGCAGCCGACGACGATCGCGACGTCGCGCTTGCCGATCTCGCTGCGGCGCACGGCGTGCCATCCGATCGCCATCGGCTCGGTCAGCGCGCTCAGGTTCGGCGCGAGGCCGTTCGGCACGGGCAGCATCAGCGACTCCTCGACGAGCACCTGCTCGGCGTAGGCGCCGGGCGCGTGCGCCGAGAGGCCGATCGCCTGCGGCCTGCCGTCGCGGCGCAGCATCGGCAGCGCGACGACGTGCGCGCCGCTCGGCACGCGCTTTCGCGAGCGCGCGCCGTACTCGGCGACCTCGCCGCAGAACTCGTGGCCGAAGACGACGCGCTGATCGGAGCGCATGAAGTCGGCGTAGCCGACCTCCTCGAGCACGCCGGCCAGCTCGTCGCAGTGGTGGCGCGCGTGCAGGTCAGAGCCGCAGATGCCGCAGCGCAGGACGCGCAGCAGCACCTGCCCCGCCGCCGGCCGGAGCTCGGGCACCTGCGCCTCCTCGAGCGCCGCCTCCTGGCAGACGACGGCCCTCATCTCTGCCGCCCGCCCGCTCGAGCCGGGCGCGCGCCGCGACCTGGTCTTCCTCCGCTCACGCTCCTGACACTACCGTAAGTTACGCCACCGTCACTTCGACGTGGCATCATGGCGGCGATGAGCGCGCCGACGCAGAAGCAGACCCGTCGCACTGCCGCCGCCCGTCGCGAGCAGCTGCTCGACGTCACGACGCGCCTGGTCGCCGAGCGCGGCTTCCACGCGATCTCGATCGAGGCCGTCGCGCGCGAGGCGGGCATCACGCGCGCGACGGTCTACAACCACTTCGCCGACGTCAACGAGCTGCTCGACGCGGTCATCCAGCGCGAGACCTCGCGCGCGCTGGCGCAGGTCTCAGAGACGGCGCTGACGAATCTCGACGAGGGCGATCCCGAGCAGCTGATGCTCGAGGCACTGGACGCCTACCTGCACGCCGTCGCCAGCTCGCCGACGACCTGGCGGCTGGTGCTGATGGCGCCCGAGGGCGCGCCGCCGGCTCTGCGAAAGAGGATCGTCAGCGGCAGGGCCGCCGTGCTCGAGCGCCTCGGCCGCGCGCTTGCGCCGGTCAGCGATCGAGGCGAGCAGCCCGGCGATTCGGAGTTGACCGCGCGCGTGCTGTCGGCGATCTCCGACGAATACGCGCGCCTGGTGCTGACCGACCCCGAGCGCTACACGCCCGAGCGGTTGCTCGGGCATGCGCGCCGGTGGCTGCTCAGTACCTCGCTCGTCGGCCAGCGCTAGGCGACGGGATCGGCCGCGTTGCGCCCGCGCCCGATCAGCGTCTGCTCGGCCGCCTCGGTCCACAGCACCTGCTCGCGGCCGGGCCCGACGCCGACCAGCATGACCGGCACGCGCGCGTGCTCGGCTACGAACTCCAGGTACTCGCGCGCCGCCTCGGGCAGGTCGGAGTAGCTGCGGCACTCGCCGATGTCCTCGCTCCAGCCGCGCAGCTCGGTCAGCTCGGCCGTCGAGTGGTGCAGCACGGTCTGGTGATAGGGGAAGTCCTCGAACACGGCGTCATCGGCGCCGCGGTAGCTCGTGCAGACCTGGATGCTGTCGAGTCCCGAGAGCACGTCCAGCTTGGTCACGACGAGCCCGGCGAGCGTGTTCAGGCGCGCGGCGTAGCGCAGCGCGACGAGATCGAGCCAGCCGGTGCGCCGCGCGCGCCCGGTCGTCGTGCCGAACTCGCCGCCGCGCGTGCGGATCAGCTCGCCCATGTCGTCGTGCAGCTCGCTCGGGAACGGGCCGGCGCCGACGCGCGTCGTGTAGGCCTTGCAGATCCCCCAGACTTCGTCGATGTCCTTCGGCCCGACACCGGTACCGACACAGGCCGCGCCGGACAGCGGGTTCGAGGAGGTGACGAACGGATAGGTGCCGTGGTCGATGTCGAGCATCGCCGCCTGGGCGCCCTCGAAGATCACGGTCTTCTCGTTGTCGAGCAGCTCCCACATCAGTTTCGAGGTGTCGGCGATGTGCTGCTCCAGGCGATGGCCGAAGGTCAGGTATTCCTCGGTCATCGTGTGCAGGTCGAGCGACGGGTCCTTCTCGAACGGGCGCAGCGAGAGCCGCTTCGGCTCCATCGCCGCGACGATCTTCTTCTTCAGGATCTTCTCGTCGAGCAGGTCCTGCACGCGGATGCCCAGGCGCGCCGCCTTGTCGGCGTAGGCCGGGCCGATGCCGCGCCGCGTCGTGCCGATCTGCTGGCTGCCGAGCTTCGCCTCGCCGGCCGAGTCGAGCAGCAGGTGGTAGGGCATGATCAGGTGCGCGTTCGCCGAGATCCGCAGGCCGCCGACGTCGACGCGCCTGGCGCGCAGCGCGTCGAGCTCGCCGATCAGCACCTTCGGGTCGATCACGACGCCGTTGCCGATCACGCAGCACTTGCCCGGGTAGAGGATGCCCGAGGGGATCAGGTGAAGCTTCCACTCCTCGCCGTCGCGCACGATCGTGTGCCCGGCGTTGTTGCCACCCTGGAAGCGCACGACCGCATCGACCTGCTCGGCGAGCAGGTCGACGATCTTGCCCTTGCCCTCATCGCCCCACTGGGCGCCGACGATCACGATGCCTGGCATGTCAGCTGCAGTCTAGGGGCGCTCGGATCGGTCGCGGTAGGCGATGCGCGCGCTCAGCCCGAGCGCGTCTCGTCGAACAGCTCGCTCCAGACGCCGGCCGGCTCGCCCTCGGCCGCCGCCGGCGTGGCGTGCTCGCGCTCGGCCGCCGGCTTCAGCGCGCGACGGTCGTCTTCGCCGAACAGCGGCAGCCCGTTGCCGCAGATCGCGACCAGCCGCGAGACGGTGCGCTCGCCGAGCTGATCGACCAGCTCTTCGTACTTGAGGTTCGTCGTGACGATCATCGCGCGCTCGTCCTCGTAGCGCGTGTTGACGATCGAGTAGAGCTGCTCGAGCACCCACTCGGTCGAGTTCTCGGCGCCGAGGTCGTCGATGTGCAGCAGGTCGACCGCGGCGAGCCGCTCGAGGAAGCCGACCATCCCGTCGTCGGTGTCGATCGCGGCGCGAATCATGTTCAGCAGCCGCGGCAGCGAGTAGATCGCGACCGAGCGGCCCGCTTCGATCGCCGCTTTGGAGACGATCATCGCGAGCGTCGTCTTGCCGGTGCCGACGTCGCCCATCAGCCACAGCCCCTGGCCGGCGTCGAGCCGCGCGTCGACGTCGCGCACGTAGCGCCTGATTTCCTGCACGACCTCCGGTGCGACGCGTGCGATTTCGGGCACCGGCGGGCGATCGAAGGAGACGCCGCGGTAGTGGCGCGGAATCCGCCCCTCCAGCCCGGCCGCGCGCCGTCGCGCGATCTGACCGGCGCGGCACTCGCAGTCGCGCGCCGTGTCGGTCGCCTCGTCGACGATGAAGCCGCTGCCGTCGCACAGGCCCAGCTCGCAACGCTCGCCGCGCTCGCGGGCGGCTTCTCCGGCGAAGGTCATTCGGCGTAGCGCTCGCCGGCGTAGTTGTTGAACTTCGGAAACTCCTTCTGGAAGGTCAGCGTGACTTTGCCGACGGCGCCGTTGCGGTGCTTGGCGATGATCAGGTCGGCCTCGCCGACGCGCTCGGATTCCTCGTCGTAGTACTCATCGCGGTAGATGAACATCACGAGGTCGGAGTCCTGCTCGAGGTTTCCACTCTCGCGCAGGTCCGAGAGCTGCGGTTTCTTGTCCGGCCGCGTCTCGACGGCGCGGCTCAGCTGCGACAGCGCGATCACCGGCACGCCGAGCTCGCGCGCGAGGATCTTCAGCCCGCGGCTGAGCTCGCCGACGGCCGTCACGCGGCTGTCGTAGCGGCTGTCGGTGCGCATCAGCTGCAGGTAGTCGATGATGATCAGCCCGAGCCCGCCCTCGCACTGGCTGTGCAGGCGGCGCGACTTCGCGCGGATCTCGAGCAGGCCGACGTCGCTGGAGTCATCGACCCACAGCGGCGCCGCGGCGAGCACCTGCGAGGCCTTCAGGATCTTCGGCCAGCGCTGCTCGGCGACGCGCCCCTTGCGCAGCTCCTCGCCCTTGATCCGCGCCTGCGAGGCGACGAACCGCTGGGCGAGCTCGGCCTCGGCCATCTCCAGCGAGAACAGCGCGACCGGCTTGCCGTGTTTGACGGCAGCGTTCTCGGCGATGTTGCAGACCAGCGCGCTCTTGCCCATCGCCGGGCGCGCGGCGATGATGATCAGGTTGCCGGGCTGGAAGCCGCCGGTGATCTCGTCGAGGTCCTTGAAGCCCGACGGCGTGCCGGTCAGCGACGTGCCCTCGATCGACAGCCGGTGCATCTTGTCGAGCTCCTGGTGCAGCACGTCCTCGATCGTGCGGAAGTCCTGCTGGCGATCGTCGCGGCCGACCTCGAGCATCGCCTTCTCGGCCTGCTCGACGAGCTCGCGCGGCGGCGCCTGGTGGGAGGCGACGCTCTCCTGGATCTCATAGGAGGCGCGCAGCAGCCGCCGCAGGAGCGCGTTCTCGCGCACGATCTGCGCGTAGCGGCGCGCGTGGCCGGCCGCCGGCACGGCGCCGGTCAGCTCGTCGACCGCCGCCGCGCCGCCGATCTGCTCGAGCTTGCCGACCTGGCGCAGGCGGTCGATCACCGTCAGCGTGTCGACCGGCTCGCTCGCGTTGTACAGCGCCAGCATCGCCTCGTAGATCGCGCCGTGGCGCTCGCGGTAGAAGTCCTCCGCGCGCAGGCCCTCTTCGATCACAAGCGCATACAGCGAGCGCTCCGACAGCAGGATCGCGCCGAGCACCGACTGCTCGGCCTCGAGGTTGTGCGGCGGCGCGAGCCCGCCCGTCGGGGCGCCGCCCGCGCCGTTCAGTGTCTGCACGGCGCTCATCGGTCGGGCGAGTGTAGGGTCGCGGCCGCTGCGGGCGAGAGGGCTAACCCGCAAATCGCGGGAGGAATACGATCGCCGGGCTGTCACGAACACATGTTCGCAGCGAGCAGTGTTCGCACGCTCGAGCGGCGCCCTCGGACGACAGCGTCCAGGAATGGACCGGCATCCGGCCTTCTAGGTCGTGTCGGGCTCCGCTTCACGAGTGCAGGAGACCGCTCCGCCCGCCACGACACGTCACGGGCCGGCCGTCCGGGCCGGCTGGCGCGTGGCTCGGTTTTACAGACCGCGCGCTGGGCGCGGCCGGGCGCGGCGCTATTTCTTGGCGACGACCATCGTCTTGATCGTCGCGGTGACTCCGTCGACGACGTCGACGACGACCATGTAGGTGCCGACGTTCTTGATCGGCTCCGGCAGGTGCACGTTGCGTTTGTCGAGCTTCAGGCCGCGCGCTTCCTTGATCGCCGATGGCGATGTCCTGCGCGGTGACCGAGCCGAACAGGCGCCCGTCGGCGCCGGCCTGCTGCGGGATCGTCAGCACCGTGCGGTTGAGCAGGTTGACGTTCTCCTCGGCCCGCTCGATCGCGTTGCGCTCGGCCCGCTCGGCCGCCTCCTGGCGCTGGCGGATCACTTCGACCGCGCCTTTCGTCGCCGGCTGGGCCAGCTTGCGCGGCATCAGGAAGTTGCGCAGGTAGCCCTTGGAGACGTCGACGACGGCACCCTGCTCGCCGAGCTGCTCGACGTCGTGGAGGAGGATCGCGTCGGGCATCGCGCTAGCGGTCCCTGTCGCGATCGCGACCGCGCTCGCCGCGCGGGTTGTCCTCGCGGCCGCCCTCGTTGACGTAGGGCAGCAGCGCCAGCTCGCGCGCCCGCTTGACGGCCTGCGCGATCTGCACCTGGTGGCGGCGGCAGGAGCCGGTGATCCGCCGCGAGCGGATCTTGCCCTTCTCGGAGATGAACTTGCGCAGCGAGGCGACGTCCTTGTAGTCGACCTGCTCGATCTTGTCGCGGCAGTGCTGGCAGGACTTGCGCCGGCCGGCGCCGATGCCGCCCTTCTTGTCGCGGCGGCGAACCGGCTTGCCGCGTCCGCGTGCTTTGGCCATCAGTGGCCTCCGCGACTGCGCTCGCGGCGCTCAGGCATGAAGCAGTGTGATTTCACGAAGACCTCGATGTGCTCTCTGAATCTCAGAACGGAATATCGTCGTCGCCGGCGGCGACAGGCGCGGGCTGGAAGTCCCCTTCGTCAACCGGCACGTCGCCTCCCGAGGAGGCTCCGTTGCCTTGACGAGCTCCGAAGGAGCCTCCGCCGGAGGCGTCTTCGCGCGAGCCCAGGAACTGCACCGAATCGGCAATGATATCGGTTGCCTGGCGCTTGGTGCCGTCCTGCGCTTCCCACTCGCGCCACTCCAGGCGTCCGTCGATCGCGACGGGGCGTCCCTTGGAGAGGTAGCGCGCGGCGTTCTCGCCCTGCGCGCCCCACACGGTGACGTTGAAATAGTTCGGCTTGTCGACCCATTCGCCGCTCGCGCCGTCCTTGCGACGCGTGTTGCAGGCGATGCGCAGGCTGCAGACGGACATGCCGCTCGGCAGCGAGCGCAGCTCCGGATCGGCGGTCAGGTTTCCGGTCATCACGACCCTGTTGATGTTTGTGGCAGCCACGGCTCCTCTTCCTTTCGGCTCCTAGCGGTCCCGCTGTGCGGGCGTTTTCCAATGCTCTTCGAGTTGTGCTTCGAGTCTAGAGCGGCGCGCGGGCGCGACTGCGCCGGCAATCCCGCTAATTGCGCTCGCCGGAGGCGCCTCGCGCGGCGCGCGGCCGCGTGCGCGTGGAGGTGCCGAAGATCTCGTCCCAGTACGGCGCGCTGATGCCGAAGCCGCGCGTGTCGTCCTGGAAGTGGTGGCGCATGTGCCGTTCGCGCAGCATCCGGCCGAGCCGGCCGTGCGGGCGGAAGTGGTGCAGGTAGTAGTGCATCATGTCGTAGACCAGGTAGCCGAGGAAGAAGCCGGCGCCGATGCCCGGCGCGTAGCGCCGGCCGAAGATCAGGTACAGCACGCCGAACACGGCGGCGCCGAGCGGAATGCTGACCGACGGCGGCATCACCAGGCGCATCGGATCGTTCGGATGGTCGTGGTGGACGCCGTGGATGATCCAGTGCAGGCGCGCGCCGAAGCCGTCCTCCGGTTCGAAGTGGAAGACGATCCGGTGCAGCCAGTACTCGAACAGCGTCCACAGCGCGTAGCCGCCGACGAGCAGCGCGATCGACAGCAGCACGCTGACCTGCGAGATGCCCCACACCTCGAGCGCGACGATGCCGGGCACGAAGATCAGCACCGGCACGATCGGATGCACGCGCGAGAGCGCGTCGAGCACGCGCGACTCGAACATCGGCGGCGATGCGCGCAGCACGTCGGTGCGGCTGCTCGTGCCGTCGTTCATGTCTTCGGCCCAACCCACGCAGCGATCTTAGTACGAGCCGGCACAAAGCCAGCACGCGATCTGCGTGCGGTCAGGAAGGCTCGCCGACGCTGACCTCGGCCGCTGGCGCGGCCTCGGCGCTCGGCGCAGCAGGTGCGCTCTCGGCGGCGGCGCGCCCTCGGCGGCCGCTCTCGGCGGGCGCGCTCGGCTCGGGCTCGCTCGCCTCGGCGGCCGGCGCGCTCGGCCGGCGCCGGCGCGCTCGGGGCCGGCGCTGCGGCTCGGCGGCGCGGCCGGTGCGGCGGCGGCAGGTGCCGGCACGTCGCCCTCGCCGCGGCGTGCGGCGGCGCCGCTCGACATGTCCGGCGCGGCCGGCACTCCCGGCGCCAGCTTGATGATGCGGAAGCGCAGCACCTCGTCGGCGATCCGCAGCGTGCGGTCGAGGCCGTCGAGCAGCTCGCTCGTCGGCGATGTGGAACTGGAACAGGTGGTAGATCGCGCTGGCCTTTTTGTCGATCGGGTAGGCCAGCGCGCGCTCGCCCCACTCGTCGTGGCGCAGCAGCTCGCCCTGCGCCTCGATCGCCGCGCGCGTGTCGGCGATCAGCTTCGCGCGCGATCGGCTCCTCGGCCTGCGGGTCGAGCAGCACGACGAGATCGTATGTCGGTGCGGGCAGCGTCATAAAGAAAGCGCCCGAAGGCGCAGCGCTTCAGATTAGCGCGTTCGGCCCTTCGCGCGGATGTCGGCGAGCTGCTCGTCGATCCAGTCGCCCGGGTCGCGCGAGGTGACGATCTCGACGAGCCCGTCGGCGCGCCGGCGCTTCTCGGCCGGCGCCATCGTCAGCGCGGCGTGGATCGAGTCGGCGGTCTCCTGGATGTCGAACGGGTTGACCGACAGCGCGTACTCGCCGAGCTCCTCGTGCGCGCCGGTGTTCTCGGAGAGGATCGAGACGCCCTCGCGCTCGTTGACGATCGGACCCTCCTTCGCGACCAGGTTCATGCCGTCGAACATCGCGTTGACGAGCAGCACGTCGTAGTGCTTGTAGGCGGCCATCGCCTCCTCCAGATCGTCTCTCAGCTTCAGCTGGATCGGCATCCAGTCGGGCGTGCCGTGGCGGTGGTTGACGACCGCGACGAGCGCCTCGATCGCCTCGAGGTACTCGGCGTACTGCGGCACGTCGGTTCGCGACGGCATCAGCTGCGCGACGAACGTGACGCGCTCGGAGAACTCCGGATGCTGCTCGAGGAACAGGTCGAAGGCGGAGAAGCCGCGCAGCACGTTCTTCGAGAGGTCGGCGCGATCGACGCGCAGGATCAGGAAGTCGCGGCGGCGGCGCAGGAGCTCCTGCTCGAACACGCCGACGCGCGCGCGCTGGGAGACGCGGCGGGTCGCCTCGTGGTCGATCGGCAGCGGATAGGCGCGCACCCACACCTCGCGATCGCCGCCCGGCGCGATCACGGTGCCGCGCTCGAAGTCGATCTCGAGGCCCATCAGGTCGCGGCAGCACTGCAGGAAGTTGCGCCGGTAGGAGCGCGTGTGAAAGCCGATGATGTCGTTCGCCAAGCAGGCCCGTGAAGATCTCCTCGCGGATCCGCGTCGGCAGCACGCGCCAGGCGTCGGACTGCGTCCAGGGGATGTGGATGAAGTGGTGCAGGAACGCGTCGGGGCGCGCGCGGCGGACCAGGCCGGGCAGCGTGTAGAGGTGGTAGTCGTGGATCATCACGACCGGTTCCTCGCTGCCCTCGAGCTCGTCGATGACGGCCTCGGCGAGGTCGTCGTTGACGGCGTTGTAGCCGAACTCGAACGCCTCGATCTCCTCGCGGCGGATGTCCGGAGCGTTCGACAGGTCCCACAGGTAGTGCTGGATGAACCACAGCATCGGGTTGGCGACGACGTTGTAGAAGCGGTCGTAGGCGTCCGGGTCGGAGACGACCAGGCGCACGCGGAAGTCGACGTCGCCGGTCGGCGAGCGCACGGGGAACGGCCCGGCCGTCGTGTTCGCGCGAGGCCTTCGCGTCGTACTCGCTCATCGCCGAGGCGATCCAGATCGCTTCGCGGTGCGTCGCGAGGCCCGTCAGCGCGGTGACGACGCCGCCGGAGCCGCGCTGCGTCGAGCCGTCGGCCTCGAACGTGACCGGACCGCGGTTGCTCACGAGCACCAGCGGCACGGCGTCTCGCTCGTGCTCGACGTGCCGCCCGCCGCTCGACTCTTTCTTCAGCGCCGTGAAGATCTTCAGGTAGTCGCGCAGGTAGCGCGGCGTGAGGAAGTGCGTGCGCACGTGCTCCTTGCCGCGGCGGCCGAGGAACTTGCCGAGCGCCGGGTCCTTCAGCACCTCCAGCGAGCGCGCCGCGCACTCCTCGACGCTCGAGACGAGAAAGCCGGTGACGCCGTCCTCGATCTGCAGCGGGATGCCGCCGACGTTGCCGCCGATGAACGGCCGCGCCTTCCAGATCGCCTCGGAGACGGTCAGGCCGAAGCCCTCGCGCGTCGACTTCTGGATCAGCACGTCGGAGTGCGACTGGAACGCGTTGACCTCGATCGCGCCGACGTTGTTGAAGTTGTTGAGGATGTGGATGTCGGGGTCGCCGTCGGCGTGCGCGATCGTCGCGTTGAAGAAGTCCCAGCCCTCGGGGTCGTCGCTGGCCATCGAGCCGACCAGCGCGAGCTGCACCTCGGGCATCGACTCCTTGACGATGCGGTAGGCGTCGATCACGCCGAGCGGGTCCTTCCACGGGTCGAAGCGCGAGACCTGGCACATCAGCGGGCGGTCGACGTCGATGCCGAACTGGCCGCAGACGAAGGCGCCGTCCTCGGGCGAGAGCGCCATGTTCTTCGGCGTCAGCGGATCGATCGCCGGCGGCACGACGTTGACGTGGCCGTTCATGCCCGGCGGCACGTACTCGCGCATGTGAAACAGCGACTCGCGGATAGTCCTTGATGTAGGGCAAGCAGCTGGCGGATCGTGTCCGGGTTCGGCGTCGAGAGGTCGATGTGGCAGCGCCACACCCAGCCCTTCGCCTTCTCCGGCACGAGCCCGAACAGCGCGGCCGGCTGCGGGTCGTGCACGAGGCAGACGTCCCAGCCGCCGGACAGCTCGCGCGCGTTCATCTCGTTGTACTGCTTCCACGTCGCCCACTGCTCGGCGTCGAGGTCCTGCGGCGCGCCCTGGAGCGCGTTGTGCATCAGCTTGGTCGCGTTGAAGAACTCCTCGCGGCCGTAGATCACCTGCCACTCGCAGTCCAGGCCGACGTCGCGCATCAGCGGCACGAGCGTGTAGAGGATCTCCGAGACGCCGCCGCCGAACGCGGTCGCCGAGATGTGCACGACGCGGTCGCCCTGCAGCGGCTCTGCGAGCTCGCGGATTTCGGCGATCAGCTCGCGGCCGCAGATGTGCGTGTAATCGGCGAGCGTCTTGTTGCCAACGGCGACGGGCTGGAGCACGCGGCCGCACGATACCCAACATTGGCGCGGCGCTTGCGCCTGGGGCAGGCCGCTGCCGGGCTTCGCGGTAGACCGCGCGTAGGCTTACCCTCTAGAGATGCTCAACGGCCGGCTGTACCGAGCGGCGTTCCTCCCGTTCGTCTTCGCGCTGGCGGTCGCCGCGTTCTCGCTGACCGGCCGCGCCAGCCCGCTCAGCTCGACGCTCGCGCCGGACGCCTTCGAAGGCGCCGGCGCATTCGCCGAAACGAACGCGCTCGCGCGCCAGTTCCCCTCGCGCGCGCCGGGCAGCCGCGGCGATCAGGCGCTGGCCGGATACGTCGCGACGGCGCTGCGCGGGCTCGGCGGCACGGCCGGCGGCGGCTTTCAGGTACACACGAGCGAGTTCTCGGCGCAGACGATCGACGGCGAGCGCACGCTCACGACGGTCGTCGCGCAGCGCCCGGGCGCGACCGACGCGAGCCCGATCGTGATCGTCGCGCACCGCGATGCGCCGGGCGCCGGCGCGGACGGCGCGCGCGCCGAACTGTCGGGCACGGCGACGCTGCTCGAGCTCGCACGCGTGTTCGCGGCGCGCGAGACGCAGCGCACGATCATCCTCGTCTCGACCAGCGGCGGCAGCGGCGGCGACGCCGGCGCGGCACAGTTCGCGGCTCGCTACGGCCGCCCGCTCGACGCGGCGATCGTGCTCGGCGATCTCGCCGGCACGCATGGGCACAAGCCGTACGTCGTGCCGTACTCCGACGCCGCCGGCTCGGCGCCGGCGCTGCTGCAGCGCACGCTGCAGGCGGCGATCACGCAGGAGCTCGGCGGCGATCCGGGCTCGCCCAGCGGCTTCGGCCAGCTCGCGCACCTGGCGCTGCCGCTGACGGTCGGCGAACAGGGCCCGTTCGACGCCGCCGGCATTCCGGCGGTGCTCGTGCAGAGCGACGGCGAACGCGGGCCGAGCGCGAACGAGCCGATCTCCGAAGCGCGCCTGGAAGCGTTCGGGCGCTCGGTGCTGAGCGCCGTCGACGCGCTCGACACGGGCGCGAACGTGCCGCGCGCGATGCAGAGCGGGCTGTCGATCCAGAAGCAGACGATGCCGGCGTGGGCGCTGCGGCTGCTGATCGGCACGCTGCTGCTGCCGCCGCTGATCGTGCTCGCCGACGGCCTCGCGCGCGCCCGCCGCCGGCGCCTGGCGGTCGCGCGCTGGTCGCTGTGGACGCTGCTTGTGCGCCGCGCCGTTCCTGCTCGCGGCGCTGTTCGCGATGCTGCTCGGAGCGATCGGCGTGATCGGCGCAGCGCCGGGCGAGCTGCCGCCGCCGTCGGGGCTGTCGTTCGGCTCCTCGCAGCTCGGCACGGTGCTCGCCGTGCTGCTGCTGCTCGTGCTCGCCTGGCTGCTCTGGCCGATGGCGATGCACCGCCTCGGCATGCGCGTGCGGCCGCAGTCCGATGCGGCCGGCGTGGCGATGCTGCTGGTGCTGCTGCCGGTCTGCGTCGTCGTCTGGATCGTCAACCCGCTGACGGCGCTGCTGCTGCTGCCGGCGCTGCATCTGTGGCTGCTGATCGCCTCGCCCGAGCTGCGCCCGCGACCGCCGGCGGCGCTGGCGCTCGTGCTGCTGGCGCTCGTGCCGGTCGGCCTGCTCGCCGGCTTCTACGCGGCCGAGCTCGGTCTCGGGCCGGGCCGCTTCCTCTCGGCGGCAGTGCTGCTGGTCGCCGGCGGGCACGTCGGCGTGCCCGGCGCGCTGCTGTGGAGCCTCGCGCTCGGCTGCGGCGTGGCCAGCGTGCTCTTGGCGCTGAGCGTCGACGGCTCAACTTTCGAGCGCGGCGATGACGATGAACAGGAGATCACGATTCGCGGGCCGCTGTCCTATGCGGGGCCGGGCTCGCTCGGAGGTACGACGTCGGCTCTGCGACGATAGGCCGCGACGAGCACGCACCGAGAATGGCGGATATTCCACTCACTCACGCGACGGGCGGGCAGCCGGGCATCTCCGGCGCGCGGGCGCTCCTCGCGCTCGCAGAAAGCGCTGCGCGTGCTCGCGATCACGCTGATCGTCGCCGGCGCGGTCGCGCTGATCGACGCCGGCGTGACGCTGCTGTGGCAGGAGCCGTTCTCGGCGCTCTACGCGAAACTGCGCCAGGACCATCTGAACAGCGCGCTGGCGAAGGTCGATCGCGCGGCGCCGGACGCCAGCGAACAGCGCGCGCTGGTCGATCTCGCCGACGTGCGCCGGCGCGTCGCGTTCCTCGCGGGCTCGCTCGAGGGGCACTCGAAGAACGGCAGCGCCGTCGGTCGCATCGTGATCCCGCGGATCGGCGCGAGCTTCGTCGTCGTCAAGGGCACCGGCACCTCGGAACTGGAGAGCGGGCCGGGCGTCTACTCGGAAACGGTCTTTCCCGGCATGGCCGGAACGACGGCGATCGCCGGGCACCGCACGACCTATCTGGCGCCGTTTCGACACATCGACGAACTGCGCAAGGGCAGCGTGATCAGCCTGCGCATGCCCTACGGGCGCTTCACCTACAAGGTCGTGCAGAAGCGCGTCGTCTCGCCGAACGACGTGGGCGCGGCGGTCGGCAACGTCGGCTACTCGCGACTCGTGCTGTCGGCCTGCACGCCGCTGTTCAGCGCGGCCAAACGGCTGCTCGTCTACGCGCGGCTGACGCGCGTGCAGCCGCTCGGCGCCGCGCGCGTGCCGGTCGCCGACCGCCCGCCGGGCGCCGTGGAAACGCTCAGCGGCGATCAGCTCGAAGAGCCGGCAGCGGCGCGCGTCAAAGCGGTCTCGCCGGCGCGGCCGTCACTGCCATCTGTGCTCGAATCCGTCAAGCCTCACCTGCTGGCGATTCCCGGCGAACATTGAGACCTCGCCGCCGCCGGGCGGCGCCGCGAGCACCTCGCCGATCCAGCTGACGCGCGTCGCGCCGGCGTCGGCGACCGCTCGCTCGGCGCGCTCGCGCAGCTCGGGCGCGGCGCAGAAGCACAGCTCGTAGTCTTCGCCGGCGCTCGCCGCGAGCTCGTAGGGGTCTCGCGAGAGCTCGGCGCACAGCTCGGCGACGCCGGGCGCCAGCGGCAGGCGCTCGAGCTCGATCTGCACGTTCACGCCGCTGGCGCGCGCGATCTGCGCGGCGTCGGCGGCGAGGCCGTCGGACAGGTCGATCATCGCGTGCACACCGCAGGCCGCAAGCGCGCGGCCCTCGGCCAGGCGCGGCATAGGCGCCGGCCAGGGCGGCAAGCTCGAGCGAGTCGCTGCGCTCGTCGCGCGCCGAGCGCGAGGCGCGCGGCAAGCGCCGCGCCGCTGGCGCCGAGCGAGCCGGTCACGCCGAGCAGGTCGCCGGCCCTCGCGCCGTCGCGGCCGATCAGCTCGCGCTCGTGATCGGCCCAGCCGACGACGGTCGCCGAGACGCTCAGCACCGGCGAGCCGACGACGTCGCCGCCGGCGATCGATCGCGCCGGCCTCGCGCGCGAGCGCGTGCGCGCCGCGCACCAGCGCCAGCGCGTCGGCTTCGCTGCACTGCGCCGGCAGGCCGAGCGCGAGGTAGGCCTCGCCGGCCTCGGCGCCCATCGCGGCGAGGTCCGACAGCGCCGCGCCGAGCGCGCGCGCGCCGACCTGCCGATAGCTCATCCAGCCGTCGTCGAGGCGGAAGTGAGTCTGCTCGACGGCGGTGTCGACGGAGACGACGCAGAGTGGGCGCGCACGCACGACGGCGGCGTCGTCTCCGGGCCCGCGCACGATCCGCGAGCGACCGTCCGGCGCTGCGTCGCGCTCGGCGTCACTGGCGAGCTCGGCCGCGATCGCCTCGATCAGCGAGCGCTCGGCGATGGCGCTCAGCGGTGTCGGTAGACGATCCGCGCGCGGTCGAGATCGTACGGTGAGAGCTCGCAGCGCACGCGATCGCCCGGCAGGATGCGGATCCGGAATCGGCGCATCTTGCCTGCGACGTGCCCGAGTACGACGTGATCGTTGTCGAGCTTCACGCGGAACATCGCGTTGGGAAGCGCCTCGATCACCTCGCCCTCGAATTCAACCTTGTCCTCCTTCGCCACTGAGCTCCCATCTGGGCTGCGAGCTTCACTCGCGACCCGTTGTCCGAAATCGACTGACGATCAAACTACCAGCGTCAGGTATCGAAGGCGGTCATCGCTCGCGCGATGACCATGATGGATCGCGCTCGGCGAAACGCCGCGCAGCGTCAGGGAGTGCCGGGCGAGGCGCCGCCGCTGCCGCCGCTGCCGGCGGGGTTGAAACCGCCGCCTTTGCCACCGCCGCCGTTGTTCGCCGGCCCGTTGGCGCCGGGCGTCTGCTGCGGCGCGGTCGGTTCGGCCGGTGCGGCGCCGCCGCGCTGGGGCGTGTGATGTTCGTGGTGCGTCGGCGCGGCTTTTTCTTCGAATGTGTTCGATTCGGAGTAGGAGCGCGACTCGCCGGTCGTCGCGAATTTGCCGTAGAACGGCTGGTAGGAGATCGGTTCTTTGGCCGGCTGGAACTGCTCGCAGGTCTTGCCTTCCTCGACGGCCGACATGTAGGCGTGCCAGATTTCGGCCGGCAGGTAGCCGCCCTGCTGCGGCTCGCCGTGCACGTCGGTCATCGAGACGCGCTTGTTCGGATAGCCCATCCAGACGACCGTCGCGTAGTTCGGCGTGTATCCGTCGAGCCAGGCGTCGACGAGTTCGCTGGTCGTGCCGGTCTTCGCGGCCGTCGGGCAGCTGATCGCCGAGCGCGTCGCCGTGCCGCTTTCGACGTTCTGTTTGAGGATGCTCGTCTCCTCGGCGGTGACGCCTTCGCTGAGCGCCTTGACGCGGTGCGGCTTTCCCCAGTTGGTGTCGACGTGGCCGTCGGGGAAGACGACCTTCGTGATCGCGATCGGCGTGTTGCGATAGCCGCCGTCTGCGAGCGTCGCGTAGACGTCTGCCATTTCAAGCGGCGTGACGCCGAGCGTGAGGCCGCCGAGCGCTTCGGCGGGATAGCTCGAGAGGTGCGTTTTGACACCCATCTTGTAGGCCATTTCGGTGACCGTGTGCTCACCGAGGTCGGCAGCCAGCTGCGCGTAGACGGTGTTGTCGGAGGTCAGCGTCGCGTCGACCAGGCTGATCGAGCGGTTCAGCGAGGTTCCCTCGAACGTCTTCACTTCGTAGGTCGGATAGCCGGTCAGCCAGCCGGGCTCGAGCGTGTGAGAGAGGTAGTAGGTGCTGTTCGGATCGACGCCGCGCGAGAGCGCGTCGGCGAGGTCGATCGCCTTGAACGTCGAGCCGGGCTGACGGTGCCCGTCGGCGGCCAGGTTGTACTGCGACTTCTCATAGCTCTCGGACTCGGCCATCGCTTCGATGTCGCCGTTGGCCGGGTTCAGCGTGACGATCGCCGAGGCCGGGTCTTCGGGCTCGTCGAGCACGCTCGCGATCGCTTTGCGCGCCTGGCTCTGCATCTGCAGGTTGATCGTCGTGTAGACCTTCAGCCCGCCCTGCGCGACGGTGCTCGCGCCGTAGCGTTCGACCAGCTGCTGGTGGACGAATTCGAAGAAGAAGTCCTCCTTGCGCTGCGAGTAGAAGTAGCCGCGGTGGACTTCCAGCGGCGAGGCCTCGGCGCGCGCCGCTTCGGCGTGCGAGACGTAGTGCAGTTCGGCCATCTTCGCGAGCACCTCGTTGCGCCGCTGGCGCGCGACCGAGGCGTCGCGAAACGGGTTGTACTGCGAAGGCGCCTGCGGCAGGCCGGCGAGCAGCGCCGACTGCGCGAGGTTCAACTGCGAGGCCGGTTTGTCGAAGAACTCGCGCGAGGCCGCCTGCACGCCGATCGCCGTCTGCCCGCCGAGCGTGCCGTACGGGACGCTGTTGAGGTAATTGGTCAGCACTTCGCGCTTTGAGTGTTTCTTCTCGTACTCGATCGCCAGCTTCGCCTCGATGATCTTCTGCTTCAGCGTGTGCTGATCGCCGCCGAGGTAGAGGTTGCGCATCAGCTGCATCGTGATCGTCGAGCCGCCCTGCAGCGCCTCGCCGTGCGTGATGTCCTTGACGGCCGCGCGGAAGATGCCGGTCAGGTCGACGCCGTTGTTTTTGTAGAAGCGCTGGTCCTCGATCGCGACGGTCGCGTTTCGCAGGTTCGCCGGCATCTCATCCCAGGAGATCGGCGTGCGCAGCTGGTCTGACTGGATGAAGCCGAGCCGCGTGCCGTCGGCGGCGTAGACCTGCGAGGAGCCGCCGCCGATGATCGGCTTCAGCGAACCGATCGCAGGTGCCGACTGGGCGACGTTGAAGACGTAGCCGACGGCGGCGATCGCGCCGACGATCAGCGCGATGACGACGATGCCTCCGCCGATCAGCAGAAAGCGTGTCGGCCCCGCGCGGTTGTGCCTGCGTCGGCGCTGTCGTGCCTGTCGGGACATACCGGAACCTTCGAGATTACCCGCCCGATTGTGATTTCCTGCCGGTAGCGACCGTCTTCTGCGGTCCGCTCGCGCCGCTCAACCGATGAACTCCGACCCCGCCGAGCTCGTGATCGCCGAACCTACGGGCGAGCTGGCGAGCCCACTTCTGCGCTCGCCGAGCGCGCGCACGCTCGCTGCGCGGCTGCGCGCGCGCGTACGGATCGCCGACCCGCAGCGCGCGCTCGCGGTGCGCGACAGCTGGCGCGCGCTGTGGAGCTCGCGGCTGCTGATCTGGCTGGCGGCGCTGATCACGCTCGCGACCTACGGCGAGGGCCCGGCGCGCCACGCGCTGAACCCGGCCGGGCTGACGCGCGGGCTCGGCTGGCTCGGCAACGCGCTGGCCGCGCCGGCGGCGCGCTGGGACGCGGCCTGGTACCTGGTGATCGCGCGCTACGGCTACCGCCCCGACCTCGCTCCCTACACCGACTCGCGCGACGCCTTCTTCCCGCTCTATCCGCTCGGCGTGCGCGGGCTCGGCGCGACCGGCCTGCCGCTCGTGCTGGCCGGCGTGCTGATCTCGCTCGCGGCGCTGGCGCTGGCGCTGTACGGGATCCACCGGCTGACGACGCTCGAGCTCGGCGGCGCAGCGCAGCGCGCGGGGCAGTCGCTGCTCGGCGCTCGCGCGCGGCCGGTCGCCTCGAGCCCGGCGCGCGTCGCGCGCCTGGCCGTGCTCGTGACGGCGCTCGCGCCGATGTCGTTCTTCCTCTCGGCCGTCTACTCGGAGTCGCTCTATCTGGCGCTGTCGGTCGGGCTGTTCTATGCGGCGCGCCGCGGCCGCTTCCTGACGGCCGGCGTGCTCGCGGCGCTCGGCGCGGCGACGCGCAGCGCCGGCGTCGTGCTGCTGCTGCCGGCGCTGATGCTCTACCTGTACGGCCCGCGCGAGGATCGCCGGCCGGACTTCGCGCACGCGCGCGGCCTGTGGCCGCGCTACCGGCTGCGCCGCGACGTGCTGTGGCTGGCGCTGGCGCCGCTCGGGCTGCTCGCATACATGCTCTACCTGGGACTGGAGGCGGCAGCGCGCTGGCGCCGTTTCACGCGCAGGACGTCTGGAGCCGGCACTTCGCCGGTCCCTACGTCGGCGTCTGGGACGGCCTGCGCGAAGCGGGCAGCGGCCTGCATCAGCTCGTGCTCGTCGCCTGGCAGCACGGCTCGCTGCCGAGCGGCGGCGTGTCGGTCGCCTCCGAGCACAACCTGCTGCTGGCGCTCTTCCTGCTGGCCGGCGCAGTCGGCGGTCGTCGGCGTGCTGCGAGCGCTGCCGCTGGCCTACGGCGCGTATGTGATCGCCGCGCTGGCGCTGCCGCTCTCCTATCCCGTGCGCGGCCAGGCGCTGATGTCGCTGCCGCGCTTTCTCGTCGTGCTGTTCCCGCTCGGCATCTGGCTGGCGGCGTGGCTGGCCGAGCATCCGCGCGCGCAGCGCCCGGCGCTCGTCGGCTCGTGCCTGGCGCTGGCGTTCTTCACGGCCGAGTTCGCGACCTGGCACTGGGTGGCGTAGGTGCTCGAGCACGAACAGGACGCGCCGGCGCCGGCGGAGGACGCGCCGCCGCCGCCCGCGCCAGCCGCCGTCGGGCCCGTCGGCCTGGCCGCCGTGGAGCGCCTTCGCGGCGCTCGTCGGCGGCATCGTGCTGGCGACGATCGGCGGCCTGATCGTCGACCTGCCGGCGCTCGCGCTCGGCGCCAAGGTCAGCTCCTCGCACGTCTCGCCCGGGCTGACGATCGCCGACACGGCCGTGCAGGACGCCGGCTTCATCGCCGTTGCCGTCTTCTTCGCGCAGCTCGGCGGACGGCGCGTCGACGCGTCGATGTTCGGGCTGCGCCCGACGCGCTTCTGGCGCGCCTTCTGGCTGCTCGCGGCGATGCTCGCGATCTACTTCATCTTCAGCGCGATCTGGGCCGAGGCGTTCAACACGAGCAAGGAGAAACTGCTCGAACAGCTCGGCGCGAACGAAACGACGGAGCTGCTCGTGCTGAGCGCCGGGCTGACCTGCGTGATCGCGCCGTTCGCCGAGGAGTTCCTGTTTCGCGGCTACATCTTCACGGCGCTGCGCAACTGGCGCGGCACGCTGCCGGCGGCGATCGGCACGGGCCTGCTGTTCGGCGGCGTGCACGTCGGATCGGCGCCGGCGATCGACCTGCTGCCGCTCGCTGCGCTCGGCTTCGGCCTGTGCCTGCTCTACCGCGCGAGCGGCTCGCTGTATCCGTGCATCGCCGCGCACTGCGTGAACAACGCGATCGCGTTCGCAACGCTCGAGAGCTGGCCGGTGTGGAAGTGGGCGATCCTGCAGGCGGCCGCGCTGGGCGCGCTGTGGCTGATCGCGCAGGCGCTGAGGCGCACCGGCGTCACGCCGGGCGCGCACGCGCCTGCAACGTGAACTGCTGCTCTCGTCAGAGCCGATGGATAGCATCCGCGCCGATGAACAGGCTTCGTCTCGCTTCGGGGGTCGCGTGCGCGTGTCTGGCGCTGCTCGCGCCGGCTGCCGCCGGCGCCGCTGAAACACCGGCGCCGGCACCGACGACGCCGACGGCGACCACGCCGCCGCCTGCTCCCACGCCGCCGCCCAGCGCCGCCTCCGCCGGCGGCGGGGCGGATCCAACTCGTCGTGCAGAAGGCCTTCGGCAAACCGCCGTTCGTCGTTGCCGGCGGGCGCGTCGTGATCCGCGGGATCGTGATTCCGTACGTCGGCAACCAGAAGGTGAAGCTGAGCGTCTATCGCGACGGTCGCAAGCTCGCCGTGCAGACGGTCAGCGTGATCGCGATCGGCAACGGCGCCGGGCAGTTTCACGTCAGCCTGTCGAGCGCCAGCTCGGGAAGCGTCGTCGTGCGCGCGGCGCACTACGCGACGCCCGAACAGGCGGCCTTCGCGGGTCGCTCCGAAACGGTGCACTTCGTCTCGCCCGACCTGCACGAAGGTGACAGCGGTCCGTCGGTGCGGCTGCTGCAGTCCGAGCTGAACAGCATGCACTTCGTCGTGCCGCTGAACGGCGTGTTCGACGAAGCGACCGGTCGTGCGGTGATCGCCTACCGCAAGATGACCGGCCTCGAACGCGTGCCGAGCACCAACCTGACGGTCTTCAAGAAGCTCGAGGAGGGCGCCGGCACCTTCCACGTGCGCTACCCGCAGGACGGCAGGCACGTCGAGGGCGATCTGACGCGCCAGGTGCTGGCCGAGATCGAACCGGGCGGCCGCGTGCGCGCGCTGTACACGATGAGCTCGGGCAAGCCCTCGACGCCGACCGTCATCGGCCGCTTTCGCGTGTATTCGAAGACGCCGGGCACGAACTCCGAGGGAATGGTCGACTCCAACTACTTCATTCGCGGCTATGCGATTCACGGCTACGCCGAAGTGCCGACCTACGCCGCCAGCCACGGCTGCCTGCGGATCCCGATTCCGGACGCCGCGTCCGTCTACGCATGGGTCCGCGAAGGCACGCCGGTCGACGTCTACAACGAGAACGGCGGCGGCAGCCACAAGGTCAAAGGCAACGCCGGTCCCTGAGCGGCGCCGCGCCGGCCCGCGCGGCCGTGGCTACGGCGCAGTCGGCGAGCGAGGTAGGGCGCCTCGCTAGATTGGGCGGCAGTGGATGCCTCTGATGTGAACGTGCTCTATGCGCGCGAACAGCTGATCGCCGAGCTGCGCGAGCACGCGCTCGTGATCGGCACGGTCACGCTGACGAGCGGCGCGCAGGCCGAGTACTACGTCGACGCCAAGCGCGCGATCCTGCGCCCGGCAGGCTTCGCCGCGCTCTCGACGCTGCTCGCCTCCTACGTCGCGCAGTGGCAGGCGACGGCCGTCGGCGGCCTGACGATGGGCGCCGATCCGGTCGCCTGCGCCGCGCTCGCAGGCGGTGCCGAGCGCGAACGCCTTCTTCGTGCGCAAGGAGGCCAAGCAGCACGGTCTGCAGCGGCGGATCGAGGGACCGCTGCTGAGCGCAGAGGATCGCTGCGTCGTCGTCGAGGACGTCGTCACGACCGGCGGCTCGACGCTGACGGCGATCGCGGCGCTGCAGGAAGCCGGCCACGAGATCGTCGGCGTGCGTCAGCGTGCTCGACCGCCTCGCCGGCGGCGGCGGCGAGATCGAACGCGCCGCCGGCGCGCCATACGTCGCGCTGAGCACGATCGACGACGTCTATCCGCAGCGGCCCGACCGCGTCGCCTCCGAGCAGGCGAGCGCCTGATGGCGGCCGAGCTCGAGACCGTCGTGCGCAGCGCGCGCGCCGAGGACGCGAGCACGCTGCTCGCGCTGTTCGCGGCGCTCGCCGAGTACGAGCACCTCGAGGACGAGCTCGAGGCAGACGAGGCGCAGCTGCGCGAGGCGCTGTTCGGCGAGCAGCCTGCCGCTGCTGCCGTGATCGCCGAGCGCGGCGGCGAGGCGGTCGGCTACGCGCTGTTCTTCCCGACCTTCTCGAGCTTCCGCGCGAGCCGCGGCATCTGGCTCGAGGACCTGTTCGTGCTGCCGGCGCACCGCGGCGCCGGCGTCGGCCGGGCGCTGCTCGCGGCCGTCGCCGCTCGCGTGCCGGAAGCGCGCGGGCGCCTGGAGTGGTGCGCGCTCGACTGGAACGAGCTCGCGCTCGGCTTCTATCGCGGCATCGGCGCGCGCACGATGGACGAGTGGACGACGCTGCGCCTCGACGACGAGGCGCTGGCGAGCATTGCGGCGGAGGCCGGCGATCACGAGTAGTCCGATCGCTTCGCGCTCGCGTAGGCGCCTCGTGCTCGCGATCTGCTGCATGAGCCTGCTGATCGTCGGGCTCGACAACACGATCGTCAACGTCGCGCTGCCGTCGATCGGGCGCGAGCTGCACACGACCGTCTCCGGCCTGCAGTGGACGATCGACGCCTACACGCTCGTGCTCGCGAGCCTCTTGATGCTGTCGGGCTCGATGGCCGACCGGCTCGGGCGCAAGCGCGTCTTCGCGCTCGGCCTGACCCTGTTCACGCTCGGCTCGCTGCTGTGCAGCGTCGCGCCGAACCTCGGCTTGCTGATCGCCTTCCGGATGCTGCAGGCGATCGGCGGATCGATGCTCAATCCGGTCGCGATGTCGATCATCCGCAACGTCTTCACCGACGCGCGCGAACGCGCGCAGGCGATCGGCGTGTGGGGCGCGACGGTCGGCATCAGCCTCGCGCTCGGACCGGTCGTCGGCGGCGCGCTGGTCGACTCGGTCGGCTGGCGCTCGATCTTCTGGATCAACATCCCGGTCGGCATCGCCGCGCTCTTGCTGACGCTGCGCTTCGTGCCGGAGTCGCGCGCGCCGCATCCGCGGCGGCTGGATCCGGTCGGGCAGCTGCTCGTGATCGCGCTGTTCGGATCGCTGACCTACGCGATCATCGAGGCGCCGAAGTCCGGCTGGCTCTCGGCGCAGAGCATCGCGCTGTTCGCCGTCTCACTGGCGGCGCTGTTCGGCCTGGCCGCCTACGAGCGGCGCCGGCGCGAGCCGCTGCTCGAACTGCGCTTCTTCCGCAGCGTGCCGTTCTCGAGCGCGAGCGTGATCGCCGTCTGCTCGTTCGCCGCGCTCGGCGGCTTCCTCTTCCTGAACACGCTCTACCTGCAGGAGGTCCGCCACCTCTCGGCACTCGAGGCCGGCCTGCGCACGCTGCCGATCGCCGCGATGACGCTGATCTTCGCGCCGCTCTCGGGCCGCATCGTCGGCCGTCACGGTCCGCGCATCGGCCTGCTCGTCGGCGGCGCCGGCATCGCGCTGGGCGCCGGCGCTGCT
Organism: uncultured Solirubrobacteraceae bacterium; assembly: GCA_963812575.1. Classification (GTDB taxonomy): domain Bacteria; phylum Actinomycetota; class Thermoleophilia; order Solirubrobacterales; family Solirubrobacteraceae; genus Palsa-744. Next base: position 184,382 of record CAWEVS010000002.1, read on the forward strand.
GACCAATCTCGGCGCACACACGTCGATCAACTCGCTGATCCCGGCGTACGTCATCTTCGGCATCGGCTTCGGCACGATCAACCCGCCGATCACGATCACGGCCGTGCTCGGCATGCCGGCGGCGCAGGCCGGCGTCGCCTCGGCCGTCGCCTCGACCTCGCGCCAGCTCGGCCAGACGCTCGGCGTCGCGATCGCCGGCGCGATCGCAGCCGGCGGCGCGGTGACGGTCGGGCCCAGGCTTCGTGCAGGCCAGCCACGCGGCCTGGTGGCTCGTCACCGGCTGCGGCGTCGCCATCCTCGTACTCGGCTTCGCCAGCACGACGCCCTGGGCGAACCGCACCGCGCGCCGCGTCGCCGACGGGCTGCAGGAGAGCGAGCGCGAGCAGCCCGAGCAGCGCGAGCTGGTCGGCGCCTGAGCGCCTCACGGCCAGGCTGTCGGCGGCGGCTACTCAGCCAGCCCGGCGAAGTCGAGCGCCTCTTGGTGGTGCGCGTAGGCGTGCCAGAGGTCGACCTGCTCGCCGCGGAAGCGCCAGACGTGCGCGAACGGCGCCTCGATCCGCACGCCGCCTCGCGCCTCGCCGCTGAGGCGCACGAACACGACGATGTATGGATCGGCGTCGAGGAACTCTTCCGGCTCCGCGCGCACGTCGCCGAAGATCTCGAGCAGGTTCTTCAGACCACGAGCCAGGCCCTCCCGGCCGACGTAGACGCCCTCGCCGCCGCCGACCTCGTCGGGCTGCATGAACTCGACGTCGGCCGTCACGAGCTCCAGGTCGAACTGTTTCTCGGCGTTGAACGCGTCGTAGACGGAGCGCAGTCGTGCGACTCTGCTGTCGAGGCCTTCGACCATGCCGGTCAGTATCTCGCAGAACTTCGAGTACGTGGGACCCGTTCTGGCGACAACGACGACCCGCACCGGGTCAGCTGCGTCACGTAGGTGGATTGTGAACAAGTCTCGGCGGTGCGCTTGGACGCTCGGTCTCCGGGGCAACATCCCTGCGGGCGCCCGCCGTTTGAGGCGAGACCCGCGGGGGCCCGTCCTTGGGCCGTCGTCGTGCGCCCCCGCGCTGGGGCGTTGGCACGGGGGCGGGCCCCTATGGATGCGGCTGGCGAGACTCGCGCGCGTCGTCGAGCCCGGCATGAATCTCGCGATAAACCTCGGCCCGATGCACCGGAATCTCGCGCGGGGCGTCGATGCCGAGGCGCACCTTGTCGCCGGCGACCGAAACGATGGTGATCTCGATGTCGTCGCCGATCATGATGCTCTGGTTGCTCTTGCGCGTGAGTACGAGGATTACGACCAATTCGATGATGCTGGCGATCCCCCTGCCGGGTCTGGCGCAGGAATCGCAGCACGTGGGTCGCCGGCTCCGGCGCAGCATCCGGCAGCCGCAGCGATCGGAGCCCCGGCTCGATCACCGATCGGACCGCTGCGCGGACGCCTGATTTAGGCTGCGTCTGTAGCGTCAGGCGACGAAGCGCGATGAAGCACCAGCCCTCGTAGTCCAATGGATAAGACGACCGCCTCCTAAGCGGTAGATCCAGGTTCGACTCCCGGCGGGGGCATCACCGAGCAGCCTCCTAATCGACCAATCCGGGTGTTTGGCGACGTCTCGACCCGCACGGGTCCGCCCTCCGTAACAAAGCTGGTGCCTTGTTGTGTAACGCCGCGATCCGTCCGATGGCCCAGCGCAGGGTCTCGGCTCGTGCCGGAGAACAAACGGCGGCCCGACCGCGAGGGCCGGGCCGCCGAGGAACATGAGCTGCGCCGCTACGGCTTTGCTTCACCCGCGCCGCTCGCGGTGAGTCTGGGCTCCGCCGAAGATGGACGACACCACTCCGGTCGCTTTGTTCTTCAGACCTCCCTGCACGGAGGCCCCGCCGTTGCTGGCGGAGTTTTCCTCGCCACCGCTGACCGAGGAGGCTTCGGAGGAGGCGCGGTTATTGATTCCGCCGCTGATCCAGTCGTAGAGTCCGGAGGCGAGGTTGCCCACCCCGCCAGTGATCGCGGAGGCTTCCCCTTCAGCGATGTTGCCTTTGCCGCCACCGACCGAGGCGCGTTTGCCTTTGGCGTTGTTTTCGGTGCCGCCGCTGACCGCGGCCTTGAATCCCGTCGTGGTGTTCTTGTAGCCGCCGATGATTGAGGACGTCTCGCCTTCGGCGTGGTTTCCTTCGCCACCGCTGGCCGATGTGTAGAAGTAGCTGCTGACGTTGGAGACGCCGCCGTGTGACCGAAGCCCATTCGCCGCTGGCGCTGTTCCCAAAGCCACCACTCGCCCAAGGTTGCCCCCGCTGGCACTGTTTTCGTTGCCGCCACTGACCGAGGCCCACCCCGCGCTGGCGCTGTTCTTGATGTCCGCCACTCTCTACTGAGGCGTCGGAAGCGCTCGCGCTGTTGTTACCACCACCAGTGACCGAAGCGAATGGAGCGGTTGCGGTGTTGGCTTCGCCCGCGAGGATGCCACCGTAGCTTGTGAAGCTCTGTTTATGCCGAGGATCAGATCATGCGAAGCCTGGTCTGGGTGTGTTCGAATCTCGTTCTCGTCATAGCCGATCACGAGATTGCCCGCACCGTTCGCCGATTCAGTTTTGCCTTCGCCGTTGACGACCTGCACGTTGACGCCCGAGAACTGAATCGTCGGCTTGCCGCCGACGCCGCTTTCGACGTAGTTGACGTGCGGCAGGAGCTTGTCGAGCTTTGCCAATTGGGGCGGGTCCGGGAAGCGCCTCGGACCTATATTTGACCGCTACTTTGCTGATGGTTTTCGTTGGGCATTCGCCTTTGGTGTTCGTCGAGAGCACCGGCTTGCTCGACGCTTCGGGAACGCAGATCGTCGCGGGCGCTTCTGCCCACGACGGCGCGGCCATGAACGCGACCGATGCCAGCGCAGCGACACACGCGAGCGCCGCCCGCGTGCCCATCCTTCCTAGAGACATGAGGAACCCCCGTTTCGCGCTACCGCGGCGTAACGCGCCCCACGAACCCCCCGCGTGGCGTCCCGCCACCTGAGCGGCAGACTTTACCCCGATGCGCCGCCGTGCGGCCTCATCTTACGCTCTCGCCACTGCGGTGCTCCGCTTGCGCCCGTAAATCCAGTTCGACTCCTGGCGGGGGCATCGACGTCTCGGCCCTATGTGGCATGGGTTCTAGAACGAGGCCACGTTCTCCGACATCGCCTACGCTCGCTCCTCGGCGAGGCGTTCGGCCGCAGCACGGGCCTCGTCGATGTCTGGGTAGGCCGTCATCCGAGCGATCTTCCCGTCGATCCAAACGACGACGAACCCGTAGGTGCTGTGAGTTCGAGTGTCGATAGTGCTCCCTGTTGGACGCCCGCTCTCACGTACAGCGGCGAAAGCGATTCCGTTGCCGAAATCAACGATCTCCTCTACGTCCTCGCCGTATCCCTCGTAGCTGCTCATCCAATCCTCGAGAAAACGCCGGATCGCCGTCCGCCCTTGAAAGACTCCGATCCCCATCGGCGAGACGTCGTAGACCGGATTGGGGCCGTAGAAGCTCATTTCCTCTTCGACACGTCCACCGGCCCTGCAGAACGCTCGCGTCAAAGCGACGACGTCGGGGGTCGAGGACTCCTCGGTCATTGCCAGGCCGGCATCCCGCAGGTGCCGCTATCCAGACGCGATCGAGCTGGTGGGCGGCAAGACGACGGTCGCGAGCGCTCGGGATGCAGGCCAACCGGCGACAGACGCCTGGTCATGGAGTCAGGCGCTTCAGCCCGCTCGCTCGAAGGACCGGCAACGGCTGCGCGCCAAGAGCGGCGGCAACATCAGACAGCGCCCTCCGTGGCGACAATCATCACGTTACAGCGAGCGCGATGCGCAACCTTGTTCGGAACGCTGCCGAGTACACGCTTCACGCCGTGCATTCCGCAACTACCCACCACGATCAGGCCTGCGTTCTCTTGCTCGGCGACCGTGAGCAGGGCACCGGCTGGATCTCCCCTCAACGTGTGTGGCTTCACGTCGACGCCGCTCATACGGACAGTCGAAGCCGCGGCGTCAACAATCGTCTGCACCTCGCTATCGGGCAGTAGCGGCTCCCCCGTGTTCGCTCCTTCCGGGGAGCCCTCAACCCGAACACCGCGTACTGGCTCATAAGCAGCGACAACGTGCAGCTCAGATCCCAGAGCCTTACTCAACCGCGTCGCCTCCTCCACTGCGCGCTGGGCGGTCGACGACCCATCTGTGCCGACGACTATCGACTGATACACAGGATCTCCTCGGGTTCGAATGCGGACTCTAACCGATGAGTAGCTTCGGGGCCCAGCTCAATCCCCAGGCGCGCGCGGCGCGTTCACCTACCGCGCGCGCCTCGGCCTCGGCTCCCGGCGGAGCATACGCGCGGTGACGGCCGCGGGCGGGCTGCCACGCAAGGTCCAGACGCTCGCGTTCTTCCGCGTCCAGGTCCCGTCACCCGGACGCAGGCGCCTCCTAAGCGGTAAATCCAGGTTCGACTCCTTGGGGGGGCATGTGCGCAGAATCGACGACCTGTGCGCAGTGGCTGACTGACCTTCGGCGCTGCGAGAACCTGATGCCTTCGTTCGGAGCGCCGTATCTACCTCGCCCGGCTCGACCCGCGATAGCGACGCCGGACGACTTCGCTCAGCCGTCGACGATCAGGCTGTCGATCGGACCACGCAGCGCCATCGAGCGTCGCGAAACGCCCGGCAGCTCGCGCAGCCTGTGCGTGAGCGGCTGATGACGTTCCAGGCGCTGGCGCTGCTCCAGCGCGATCGGGCGCCAGATCTCATCGATGACTCGCGTCGGATCTCCGGACAACTCCTCGACGGGGCGCTCGAGATGCTCTGACCACAGTCGCAGCCGCGTCTCTCGCACTACCGCGCGATCACACACGACGATGTTCATCTCGGTGTCGTTGAAGAACGAGTGCTCGTTCAGATTGGCTGAGCCGAGAGTCAGCCAGGCGTCGTCGACGACGCCGACCTTGGCGTGCACATACAGCGGACCGCTGAGTTCTCCGGTGCGCGCTGCGATGGTCGTCGCGAGGAACCGGCCTGCGCCGTCATCCGCGCGCACAAGCGCCGCAAGCTGGCCGCGAGTGTCATCGGCGCCGTTGTTCGGCTTTGCCGGCAGCAGCACGACGATGCGAAAGTGCTCGCTCGGCGGCTCGCGGAGCTTGGCGGCGAGGATCTCGACGACCTGTGCCGACCACAGGAACTGACTCTCAAGATAAACGAGCTCGCGAGCGGAGCTCAGCGCGCGCGTGTATGCCTCGAGAATGCGAAAGTCGCCGCGCGGTGAGAACTCGTAGATCTTCTCGGGCACGGTGCGCACGACCTGCAGCTGACTTGCCCGGCTGCGGGCGGCGGCTCGCCCTGGGCAAGGCGCTCACCGGTCGTCGCGAGCCACCGCGCGGCGAAGTGCTCGGCCACGTCCGTCACGGCTGGCCCCATCAGCCGGCTGGCGGCGTCGTGCCATCCGAGACGGCTTCGCATCGGATGGTCGCTGCTGTCGTAGCGATCGCCGCCGAGCGAAGTCAGATCGACGCCGCCGACGAACGCGACCTCGCCGTCGACGATCACGAGCTTCTCGTGGTGGCAGTGCATCGGGCGCTCGTGCGTGTCGAGCTCGCAGCGTACGCGGGATCCGCGGAGGAGCTCCTCGCGCACGGCGCGGACATCGGCGCGACTTGGCGAGAAGGCCGGAAGCGGCGACCCTCCCCACAGCAGCACGCGAACCTCGACTCGCTCGGCCAACTCTGCCAGCAGGTCACGTAGCCTCGACGCCTGCTCGTCGCGCCTCAGGCCGAACTCGGGCGTGATGTGCCAACCGGCGATGTGAACATAGGAGCGGGCACGAGCCAACGCGTCGGCGATACGCGGCAATACATGCTCGCCGTCAACAAGCACGTCTAGATCGTTGCCCTCGCGCGGAGGCGGGTCACCGGCAGCCCACAGCGACCCCGCCGGTGCCGGGCGCAGCTGATCGAGCCTGCCGACGCGCTTCAGCCGGCGACGGTGATGTGTCCCGACCGCCAGGTCGATCGCCTGGCCGGTCCGGCGATCGATGCGTTCAAACGGACCCGTGTGCACGCTCTGACCCTACCCAGCAGCGGCGTGGCGAACCGCCGAGCGCTCGCGCGTCCGCGACGCCACCGAGTGGCGGATGTCGGCACTGCTTAGTGCCGGTAGACGCGGGTAAAGAGGAGGCGAGTGCGGTCCGCGTTGCCCGCGTGCAGCGCATCAAGACGACGCGTCGGTATCAGCGCGCTGGAGATGGCCGTTAACGCCTGCGCGGGCTGCACGGACCTACGAGGAAGCGGAGGAGAAAATGAGCACGGGCGCGATTATCGCGATCGTCGTAATAGGAGTGGTAGCGCTGATCCTGATCACCCTGGTGGCGCGTGCCGCCGGTCAGAAGCGCCGCAATGCCCGCCGCAGCGAAGCCCACCAGCGGCGGGAGCAGGCGAGAACCCATTCGATCGACGCGGAAGGCGCGAGGGCGTCGGCCGAGGAGCGAACCGCACAAGCCCGCCGATCCGAAGCAGAAGCCGAAGAGCTAGCGGCGAAGGCCCGTAAGGATCGCGCCCTGGCAGAGCGTCAGCGGATCGAGGCTGAGCGCCATTCTGAGGTCGCGCGCGACCACCACGACGAAGCGCGCAAGCTCGACCCCGACGTCAGCGAGAGCGGTCAGGAGGAAGCACTGGCCATCGACCGCGACTAAGGAGATTCACATTCACCAACCGTTTACCACATAGCGGTCGGGTATCGAATGGTGAACAACGGTTCACGTTAGGAGGAGTTCTGTGGGATTGCTTGAGCTATTGCTCGTCATATTGGTAGTTGCGGCTATCGCAGGCGGAATTGGTGTAAGTCCGCTGCTGTGGCTGCTACTTCTCGTCGCGCTTGTGATCTTCTTCACCGGCGGCGGTTTCGGCCGTCGCAGAGGCGGGAGAATCTAGCGATGACGATCGGCTCATCGATATTCCTGATCGCCGTTGGCGCGATAATCCGTTACGCCCTGACCTTTCATGTGTCAGGAGTGTCGCGGCCCGTGATCGGCTTGATCCTGATGATCGCCGGTATCGTCGGTGCGGCGTTGTCACTGATCTACATGGCCAGTGCCAGAGGGCGCGTTGTACGCGCGCGGTATGAAGAAAGGCGTCTCTAGGCGGCGGAGAACAGCGGGGTGGCGAGTCCGCCCCGCTCTCGCTTTTGGACAGCGCCCGATGTCAGGGCGGCAGTTCGATTGTCGAACCCCGTCCCGGCGCGGGAGTCGCCTGCTTGCTCGACGGACCGCGTCGCTGCTCGACGGACCGCGTCGCCACTACTCGCCCGTCAGGCGGACGTCGTGCGCTCGAGAGCGCGCTGGCGGGCGGGCCGCTGCACGAGCCGTGCCAGGTAATCCCGCAGGTTGGCTGGGAGCTCGTCCGCGAAGCCCATGCGCTCCGTGAACGCCAGCGTGCTCCCGACAAGCACGTCAGCCACCGTGAAGCGCCCGCCGACGAGATAGTCGCTGCCATCCAGGGCGCTGGAGACAGCAGTCGCGGCCTCGTCAAAGCGCCGTCGCGCGGCAGCGGAGCGCTCGGGGTCGCGCTGGGCATATATGGCCGACTCGATCAGTGGTGGCTCGAGCTCGGCCGGGGCGAAGATCGTCCACTGGTAGAGCAGCGACCGCTCGTGCGTCCCCGGTGCCGGTGCCAGGCCGGCATCGGGATGCAGGTCGGCGAGATGCAGGCAGATCGCTGCCGATTCGAATACGAACCGCCCTTGCTCGTCCTCGAGCACGGGCACGCGGCCCAGCGGATGGCGGGCGCGGTGCTCCTCGCCCTTGCTTTCCTCGCGCGTCATCGCGTGATCTCATACGGCTCGCCGAGCTCCTCGAGCATCCACGCGACGCGGATCGGCCGGCCGGCGTGCTCGCGGTGATACACACGCATCATGCCGGGCACGATAGTCCCCGGCGCGAGTGTGCGCCCGCTGACCGGAGGGCTTCCTCGCCTCGCGCCAGCCCATGAAGCGCCGCCCGGCGGCGGACGTTGAAACAAAAGAAAATCCCGGGGCCTGTCGATTTCGGCCGATCTCGTTCGACGTGCGGGTAGAAACGACCACACCCACCACAAGGAGACCCAAATGCGTTTCATGGTTCTGGTTCCGGGGAGCCCCGAGTCCGAGGCGGGCGAGATGCCCAGCACCGAGCTTCTGGGGGCGATGACGAAGTACAACGAAGAGCTCGTCAAGTCAGGCGTGATGCTTGCCGGCGAGGGCCTGCACCCGACCTCCAAGGGCGCAAGGATCCGCTTCAACGGCAGCGAGCGCACCGTCATCGACGGTCCGTTCACCGAGGCCAAGGAGCTCGTCGCGGGCTACTGGGTCTGGGAGTGCGCGTCGCGTGAGGAGGCGATCGAGTGGCTCAAGCGAGCGCCGTTCGACGGCGGTGTCGAGATCGAGCTGCGCCAGATCTTCGAGGCCGAAGACTTCGGCGATCAGCTGACGCCGGAGCTGCGCGAGGCCAACGAGCGGCTGCGCGAGCAGAGCGCCCGGAACTAGGCGCGTGACGTCCTCGGCCACCCACCGCGCCGATCGACGCCGTCTGGCGGATCGAGTCAGCCCGGCTGATAGCCGGGCTGACTCGCATCGTGCGCGACCTGGCGGTGGCCGAGGATCTGGCCCAGGACGCCCTCGTCGCCGCGCTCGAGCAGTGGCCTGAGTCGGGCATCCCGGAGAATCCGGGCGCATGGCTGATGGCCACCGCCAAGCGCCGGGGCATCGATGCGCTGCGCCGCCGCGTCGCGCTCGAGCGCAAGCAGGAGCTGATCGGGCGCGAGCTGGAGATCCTCCAGCAGCTCGATCGGCCCGACCTGGCCGCGCAGGTCGAAGACGTGCGGGACGACGTGCTGCGCCTGATCTTCATGACGTGCCATCCGGTCTTGTCCCGGGAGGCGCGCGTCGCGCTGACGCTGCGCCTGCTGGGTGGCCTGTCGACGCCGGAGATCGCGCGGGCGTACCTCGCCTCCGAGGGGACGGTCGCTCAGCGCATCGTCCGCGCCAAGCGCACGCTCGCCGAGGCACAGGTGCCGTTTGAGGTGCCCGGTCGCGACGAGCTGGCCGAGCGCCTGTCTGCGGTGCTCGAGGTGATCTACCTGGTCTTCAACGAGGGCTACGCGGCGACCGCCGGCGAGCAGTGGATCCGGCCGGCGCTCTGCGCGGACGCCCTACGCCTCGGGAGGATCCTGGCCGCGCTGATGCCCGCGCGAGCCTGAGGTAAACGGCCTGCTCGCCCTGATGGAGCTTCAGGCCTCACGGCTGCGGGCGCGGGTCGGGCCGCACGGCGAGCCGGTGCTGCTCGCCGATCAGGACCGAGCGCGCTGGGACCACATGCTCGTGCAGCGCGGTCTCGCCGGGCTGCGGCGCGCCGAGGAGCTCAGCGGCGCGTTGGGGCCGTACACGCTGCAGGCCGCGATCGCTGCCTGCCATGCGGAGGCCCGCAGCGTCGAGCAGACCGACTGGCCGCGGATCGTCGCGCTCTACGACGGCCTGGCGGCGCTCACCGGCTCCCCGGTCGTGGAGCTCAACCGCGCTGTGGCGGTGACGATGGCCTTCGGTCCCGAGGCCGGGCTCGAGCTCGTCGACTCGCTCGCGGATGAGCCCGCGTTGCGCGGCTACCACCTGCTGCCCGGCGTGCGTGGCGACGTCCTGGTGCGCCTGGGGCGGCTGGCGGAGGCGCGCGAGGAGTTCGAGCGCGCGGCCGGCCTTTGCAACAACGAGCGCGAGCGCGAGCTACTGCTCTCGCGCGCGGTCGCTTGTGACGCATAGGGACCGCGGGACAGGAACGTCGATGCAAATCGTAGCGGCCTAGACAACCGAGTTGACCTCCACCTTTTCTTCGTTCGTCTGAACCGTCGTCATCTTCAGCCCGGACTGTTCGACCGCCCCGCTTTCTCCGAGTTTGGTGAGCAGCACGTCTTCTTCTCCGTCTTCGAACCGCGTCGGCTTCTGGATTCCTTTAGACGAGGCTACGAATTTCAGGGAAGCCGTCAACTTCATGCTGTCTCGTTGCACTTCGGCGATGACCGACCCGGTCACGAGCACGGGGGTGCCTGCGCAGGCGAACGCTGCAAGCGTCATCCCTGAGGCTGGTTTCAGGTCGGTGCCGATCTTGTTCTTGAGCGGCCCTTCTGTGCTCGTCGCGATCACCCCGAGCTCGCCTTCAAGGGCGTTCAATGCGACTTCGCCAGATGCCGCTTCCGAACTCTGACAACTGCCGACTCCTGCGAGCTGGCAGCCGGTCAACGTAATCGTGACGTCGGCGACGCTCTTGGGCCCGCTGTATTCGCCACTGCCCGTCTCGCCCGTGCAGGAGATGACGTGTTTGCCTGCCGTGTAGAGCTTGGCTTCCGTCCGTTCTTTGAGCTTTGTCGTGAACCGAGCTTTGACCAAGGGCTGTGCTCCACCGGTCGCCGGGTACCATTCGTACGTCTTCGTACCGCCGGCGCTCGTGCAGGTGGCGCTTCCGAACACGCCGGTGCCTCTGGCGATTTTCACGCATCTCCCATATTCCGGCCCGGCGACGTAGCGAAACTCGTCGCTCGGACTGACCGCGCTCGTCCCTCCCGGCGTGGTAACCCTCACGTCGACGGTGCCGGTACCGGCGGGCGAGACGGCCGTGACCGAGGTCGCGGAGTTGACTTTGAAGCTCGCCGCTGCTGTCGATCCGAAGGTGACCGCGGTCGCGCCGGTGAGGTTCGTGCCGGTGATCGTGGTGCTCGTGCCGCCGGAGTCAGAGCCGCTGTTGAGGCTGAGGCTCGTGATCGTCGGCGACGGAATGTACGCGAACCGATCGGCCGCGCTCACCGGGCTCGTCCCTTCCGGTGTGGTGACGGTCACGTCGACCGTCCCCGTCCCGGCCGGCGAGACGGCGGTGATCGAGGTTGGCGAGACGGGCGTGAAGCTAGCCGCGGGCGTAGTTCCGAACGTGACCGCGCTTGCTTCGCCGAGGTTCACGCCGGTGATCGTCACGGTAGATCCGCCCGACGCCGGGCCATGATCGGGTTCGATTGCGCTCACCGCCGGCCCGTACGTGAACTGATCGCCAGCTCCGCCTGCCGAGCTCGTACCGCTGGGCGAAGTCACCGTCACCGCCACCGTGCCTTCGCCAGGGGGGCTCACAGCGGTGATCGACGTGGGCGAGTCGACCGTGAAGCTCGTGGCTTCGTCGGACCCGAAGGTGACCTTCGAGGCTTCTTCAAGGTGCGTCCCCGTGATCGTGACGGTCGTGCCGCCCGCCTTGGGCCCGCTGCCAGGGCTCAGCCCGGTGACGCTGGGGGGCGGCGGGGCGACCAGCTGGACATTGATGCGCCCCTCTTCCTCGGCACCCACTTCCACAGAAACGTTTTCCGTCGCGGCGCATTCTTCACCGGGCACTTCTTCGTCCACCAACGCGAAGGTCCCCCCAAGGGAAACGTTCAGCGATGCGTTGAGTTCGACGTCGCCGGCCAACTGGTTACCTTCGTAAACGCAGCCGTCAAGCGTTCGCACGCCCATCGGACCTTCGACCGTCGCCGACCCGTCGTCGTGAAGGCTCAACGCGAACGAAAAGGGCAATTCGCCGAAGAACGGCGATTGGAAGCATTCAGAGAACGGAGTTTCGCTGATGTCAAGCTCGTCCGTGGCCTCGCCATTGCTGACTACCTCCCCAACCACGGGCCCTTCGCATCTGTGCGCGGCTTCGGAGGCAGAATCCGAGGCAAGCAAAGTCATGCGTTCCCTCACAGGAATCCGTTCTCCGCCACGCAGCAGATTGAGGCCGTAGTAACGAAACTGGTCGGCCGGCAGTCGCCGGACTCTCTTCCGCGCCCACCGTAGCCCTCACATCTACGACGCTCGAATCTTCCGGTGGGAGTTCCGGAGATGTAGCGGTACATTCCGTGGTCGTAGCGCAGTTCACCCCTGTCGCTTCCACTCCCGCTTCTTCCGCTTCACCGAATGTGATGTGGGTCGCGGATTCGCCGAGAGCGAACCCGCTGCCGACGACGGTCACGGCCGTGCCGCCCGCCGGAGGACCCGTGTTGGGGCTCACTCCGGTGACGGAGGGCGAGGCCGCATAGGCTGCGACGCTTCCGCCGACCACGAATACGGCGATGGCGGCCAGCCAGGCCGCGAGGAACAACCGTCCCGCCACCCCTCGTGGCCCGCCGGCGATGCGCTGAACCCGTCGGCCCGCGATACCTGCGTCCGAGCGGCTAATCCGGCTGAACATGTTCCGCCTCCCTCAGATCGAGCCCGTCCCACCCGCGACGTGAGCCCCCACGCTCACGCTGCCCGCGTCTCCCGTCTGAGCGTACCACCGGGAAGAGGTTGAATGCGGCTGATTGGCGAGCCTCCGCGAACCCGAGCGCTGCGCTAGCGCATACTGGATTGCGGGCATCGCAAATCAGGCGAAAACCGCGATCTCAAGCGGATCCAGATGACGCCTGACTCGTCTCCGACGGGTTCACCCGCAATGCGACCAAGACGCGGCTGAGCTTGCGATCGGACGGAGCCCTAATCGGACTCGAGCGTCGGCGATGGCGCTCGCCGCTCGCCGGTTCGATCGTGCGTGTCGCTCTCGGCTGGGCGTGCCATGCCAGCCTCGTAGCCGTAGATCGCGAGCTGGACGCGGTCACGCAGATTGAGCTTCTGCAGGAGGTGACTGATGTGGCTCTTGACGGTGTTCTGGCTGAGCAGCAGGCTTTGTGCGATTTCGGCGTTCGACATCGCACGGGCGACGAGGCCGAGCACCTCGATCTCCCGCTCGCTCAGCGTCTGGAGACCTCGCGCGGCCGCAGCCTCGCTGCTGGCTCTGGCGAACTGCTCGATCAGCAGCTTGGTGGCCGAGGGCGCGAGCAGGGCGTTTCCGGCCGCCGCGAAGCGCAGGGCACTGGCCAGCTCGGTGGGCGGCAGGTCCTTCAACAGGAACCCACTCGCGCCGGCCAGCAGCGCGTCGTAGACGTACTCGTCAAGATCGAATGTGGTCAGAATCACGACGCGCGTGTGGGCGCTGTCGGCGCATAGCCGCCGCGTTGCCTCGATGCCGTCCATGTTCGGCATCCGGATATCCATCAACACGACATCCGGCTCCGTCCGCCGGGCCAACTCGACTGCTTCGACGCCGTCCTCTGCGTCGGCCACCACAACGATATCCGGCTGGTCTTCGAGGATCATCCTGAGTCCGGACCGAACAAGCGCTTGATCGTCGGCCAGCAGCACCCGAATCATCGCCGGCTCACAGCCTGTCCACTGCTCCCGGCGCCGCGCTCGGGAGGCGGATCGCCGAGTGGGAGGCGCACGCGGATCCGAAAGCCGTGCTCGACGGTCGCTCGTGCCGACAGCTCCCCGCCAAACAGCTCGACCCGCTCGCGCATGCCGATCAGCCCATAGCCGGGCGGGCCTTCGTCGAGTCTCGGGCACTCGCCGTCCTTCGCCGGGCGGCGTCCATGATCGGTGACGTCTATCTCCAGATGGGTCGGTTCGTAGCGAATCATCACGTCGGTCCGGGCGCCGGGCGCATGCCTGGCCACGTTGGCGAGCGCCTCCTGCAGGACGCGGTAGGCCGCGAGTCCGAGCATCGAGTCCAACGGCGCCGCGTGTCCGTCGACGGTCAAGTGCACGTCGACCCCAGCAGCTCTGGCCGCTTCCACGAGATCGTTGAACTCGAGGATCGTCGGCGGCGGCGCAAGCCGCATCTCCTCGCCACGCGGGTCGCTTCTCCGCAGCAACCCGAGCAAAGCGCGGAGCTCGCGCGAGGTCTCAGCTGCCGTGCGCTCGATCACCGCGAGCGCCTGAAGGCTTCGCTCGCTCGCCGGCTGGCCTCCCTGGCCGGCTGCGGCCTGGATCGCGATCGCGGTCACGTTGTGGATGACGATGTCGTGCAGCTCCCGCGCGATCCGGATGCGCTCGGCCAGCGCCGCTTGCCTTGCGTGCTCCTCGCGTTCGCGCGCAAGGCGCGCGGTCCGCTCCGCCAGCTGAGCGAGGGACCGGCGTCGCGCGCGGGTCGCGTCGCCCAGCAACCAGCTACCGCCGGCTCCGTACACAGCGACCGTCACGTGCGGAGCGAGATGCACGTGATCGGTGATCAGCAGCGTGGCGAGGCCGATGGAAGAGGCCGCGAAGGCGATCGCCCCGCTCGCCTGCCGTAGTCGCGCGCTGCCGTAGTGCGCTGCGGCATATAGGCCGAACAACACGCCGACGTTCCCGGGCGCGTCGCGACCGATTACGGCTGCGGCGGCGAGCGCCACCGTCAGGACCGCGAGAACGGGCCCCGGATGCCGCCGCCGCGCCAGCAGCGGCAGCGTCGCGAAGGGAAGCACGGCGACGCCGATCGCGGCGCTGCGCACGGTGGGGGCTCGGAGGATCGATGGAACGCCGAGCAAGAGCGTCGCGGCAAACACGAGCCAGTCGATCTGACGATCGCTGAACGCGCCAACGGCACGCAGTAGCGGGTCTCTCGCCTGCACGGAGCAACAGTACCTTCCGCAACCGGCTCGCCCACTCGGCGCAGGCTAGAGACGCCGAAACGCTCATTCTCAGGAGTGATCGAGAATCGTCTCGTCGGGCGATGACAGCGGCGGCGCTCCTACCTACTGTTCGTGATCTGCCGCCGTGGAGATGAAAGGTTGTGATCGACACACGAGCCGAGCCCACGAAAGCTGAGGCTCTACACGATGCGTTGTCGACGGTGTCCGATTAACTTCGAGGTCACTCTGCTCGGGTGCACTCGGTGCGCGCCGTGATTGATGCCAGTGCTGCATCTCGAGCGCAACACCGCCGGACGCGTGGGTGCTGATGTACCGTCATGAGCGCGGAAGTCAAGATGTCTCCCTGCACGTGGGACGAATCGTCGAGGCGCTGCAAGCGCAGGCCGAGGCGCTGGCCGACGGCATGCTCGATCGGCTTGCGGCGCAGATCAAGGCCTTCGCGCTCGGCGAGCCCGCCGAGGTGAGAGCAGACGTTCGCGCGCACTGCCTCGCCTCCAACCGGCTGTTCCTCGATGTCGCGGCCAGCGGACGCACGGTCAAGCCCGAAGAGCTACTGCCGTTCATGCCCAAGCCACTGTGGATCAGGGCAGGCGTGTCGCTCGAGGATGTGCTGCGCGCCTTCCGCCTAGGACACATGTTCATGTGGGACGCGATTCTCGCGGAGGCGAGGCATGACGAGATGGGGACCGAGGCTGCGCTCGAGCTCGCACGTCGCTCGATGGACTACATCGACATAGTCTCATCTGCCGTCGCAAACGCCTACCTCGTGGCCCAGCAGTCTGTGATCGCAGATCGCGATCGCAGCCGCAGCAACTTGCTCGACGCGGTCCTCGAGGGCCGCGTGCCGCTGTCCGGCGCTCTACGCGCCCAGGCGGCGGCGGACGGCCTGGAGCCCGCGAGCTCGTACGTGGTGATCGTCGTGAGGACCGCCGGCGATGCCGGTCACGGAAAGCAGCGCCAGGTCGCAAGAGCCCTCCACGATCGTGTCGGCGAGACGTGCAGCGGCGTGCTGCTAGTCGAGCGACCGGGCGAGATCGTCGGCCTGCTGGCGCCGCGCGCAGGCAAGCTGGGGCCGCTACTCGATGTGCTGAACGGCAGCCTCCGGCGACTGAGCGATGACCGCGAGATCGCGGCCGCGATCGGCATGAGCACGAGCCTGTCTGGGCTCGAGGCCGCGGGCCTCGGCTACCGAGAGGCCCAGCGCGCGGTCTCTTGGGCGAACCCGGGTGAGCCAGTGGTGGCACTCCCCTTCCTGTCGGTGTTCGACTACCTCATCGCGATGGCGGATGAGACGGCGAGGCGGATCCCATCGATCGCCAGCCCACTGTTCGGCGATCGCGCGATGGCCTTTACTCAGAACACGCTAAAGGCGTACTTCGACGCCGATCTCAACGTCCGCAAGGGCGCCGAGCGCCTCGGCATTCACGCCAACACGATGCACTACCGTCTGCGACGCATCAGCGAGGCGGCCGGCTGTGATCTGCACGAGTTCGCGTCGCTGGTCGAGCTGCTCGTCGCACTGCGGCTGCGCGAGCCGCCTGCTCGCGCAGGGCATGACACGCGCGGGGCGTTGTGATCGCCACACAACCGCCTGGCCTGGAATTTGTGGCGCAAGCCGATGGCAAGGGAACTGTCGGCACCTAGCCTGCGTTGGCGGCCTCCTTGAGGGGGAGAAGCGCAAGTACAGAGACACGCCGTGCCGCTTCGATTTGCGCCGGGCGAACAGGAGAGGGGAGCTAGACATGCGACGGATCGTCAAGTATCAGAGGCCCGGCAGCACGGGCACCGGCCGCACTCGAATCGCGGCGCCGCGAGAGGCCCGCACCATCGAGCTAATCGCGACCGCCGCGGTCGCCGCGTTGCTGATCCTCGTGACAGCGCTTTCGCTGGCGAGCAACGCCGGCGCGGAAGAACTCAAGCCGTGGTTCACCGAAGCGCTCAACATCCAGACGAAGGCGCCGGCCGGCGCGCCATGCAGCGAAGTCGCAGAAAAAGGCAAAGGCGAAAAGGATGTGGGCGGCCAAGCTAGCGCGATCTTCGACGACAACAACGATGGCATTCCCGACATTGCGATGGTCAACGGCTCAAACAACTTCTACATCGATCAGGGCAAACGCAATGCAAAAGGCGAAGTCGAATACTCGCCCGAAGCGCAGCGCTTTCCGCTCAACGAAGCTGGAGAATTGAACAAGAACGGTGAACAAGTCTCCTCGAGGGCGAAGGCGATCGGACTGGACGACTTCACCCGCAGCGGCAAGCTCGGGCTGTTCATCGGAAACGCCGGCACCGGTACGCTCAGCTTGGTCCACCCGCGCAACTTGGCGGAAGCTTACTCGCCCGCCAATCTCAATAAGAAAAACCTGTGCCAGACGAATAAACGCCGCATCTGGACCAGCAACGGTAACGGCACGTTCAGCAACGACTCGAAACTAGGGGAAGAATCCGAAGGCGTCACCCGCACGCCACTGTTCGCCGACTTCAGCAACGACGGCCGGCAGGACGAGCTCGACCTGAACGCTCCCTACTACGGGATCTGGTGGGGCAACAGCCCGGCACCCTC
Source organism: uncultured Solirubrobacteraceae bacterium (assembly GCA_963812575.1). GTDB lineage: Bacteria > Actinomycetota > Thermoleophilia > Solirubrobacterales > Solirubrobacteraceae > Palsa-744. The sequence continues at coordinate 201,436 of CAWEVS010000002.1, forward strand.
ATCGTTGCACCCTGGAGAACCTGACGGGACCTTCGGCAAGAACGTCCTTCCGGAAGTCGTCGTCAATGAAAAAGGCGAACCAGAACCCGAACTGTTCCAGGAAAAGTACGGCCGCGGCGACGTCGACATCAAGGGCGCGATCGTGCGCGAACTCACCGGCAGCGGCAAGCCCGACGTTGTGGCCTCGGCCTACTCGGACATCTGGGACGGCGTCAACGAAGAACCGTACGGGGTCGCCCACAAAGAAGGCGGCGAAATCGATCTCAACCATCCGGGGGAAAACATTCCCGACGGAGGCTGGCAGGGCGCATGGCCGCACGGCCTCCTCGCGCTTCGCAACGTGTCGACTCCCGGGCACATCAAGTTCGTCAACGAAAGCGCCAGCGCGTTTCCTGAAGCCGGCCTCGCGCACGGCAACAGGATGGACGCCTACTCGACGATTCCGGTCGACCTCAACCACGACGGCAAACTCGATCTGATTGCCATCGGCGTGCGTGACTTCACGGGCTTGAACTCCTTGGAAGACCAGACCCCGATCATCCAGGTATGGAAGAACGTCTCAACGCCGGAACAGATGCGCTTCGAAAACGTCACGTCAGAATCCGGCTTGCAGTTCATGAACGAACCGAGTGCCCTGGAATCGACGACAAACGGACACTACCCGGTCGTGCTGCCCGGAATCCTGGAAGAAGGCGCGGCACCCGAATCGCCGAACATGGTGTGGGAGCCGAACCTCTCCGAGGGCGCAGCTGTCGACCTCAACAACAGCGGAAACCCGGACCTCGTGTTGATCGATCGGCAGTTCAAGAGTGCCAACCCCCTGACAGGGGAAGAATTCTACCCGTGGGTCTTCGAAAACCTCGGCAACTTCAAGTTCCGGTGGGTCCCGCCGAAGGAAAGCGGACTGCAACACACCGGCCGGGCAATTTCGTACGGCGACCTCTACGGCAACGGCCGTGAGGATCTCCTGACCGTGAACGGAAGCGGCGGCGGCCAGTCCGTTGAAGACGCCAACTACCTCTGGAGAAACGAAGTCAAGAGCCCCAACAACTGGGTCGAGATCAAGGTGCGCTCGGCGACCGACGCGATGGGACCGCTCGGTCTCGGCGCGATGGTCAGCATCGACAAGGCCGGAACGACCGAAAGCCTCGGCGATGAAGAAATGAGCACGGACTACTCCTACCGGTCAAAGCGCGACGCCCTGCTGCACTTCGGGCTCGGCGAAGCGAGCGCGATCGACATCCATGTTCAGGGAGTAGGCCTCGGCGCACCCGTGACGGTCCACAACGCGCCGATCGACCAAGTCGACACGATCACGATGGCGCCTGAAGCTCCGGTGCTCGCGAGCGGCAGCACGCCAAACAAAACAGGCGTCTTCGCGCTCTCGTGGGAAGGGGTCGGAGGTAACAATGCAGGATTCACCTACACCCTTCAGGCGAAGTCCGCAAATGGTGCATGGACGAACGTCGCAAGCGGGTTGACAAAACCCGAATACGCGTTCACGAGCGGCAGTCCAGAGAGCGAAGGGACGTGGAGCTACCGCGCGACGGCGACCTACGAAGGAATCGAAAGCGAACCCTCGCCAGCCTCGACGACGGTCGTGGTCGATCAGACTCCCCCGAGCCCTCCTGCGGTCGCGGCCTCGAGGCAGCCGGACTACAGCGGCGGCGGCGGCTGGTATGAGAGTGGCGTCGAAGTGACGTTTGCCTCCGCGGGAGATCCGAACCTCTCTGACGGCAGTCCCGGCAGCGGTGTGAACCCGATCAGCTTCCTCACGAGCGCGTCGCCGCAGACGTTCGACGCGAGCGGCTCGCACACGGCTTGCGGGACGGTCGAAGACTACGTCGGCAACGTCTCCGCCGCGGGCTGTCTGACGGTACAGGTCGATGCGACGCCTCCGACGCTCGAACTGAGCTGCCCGGCGATGGTCGCGATCGGGAGCTCGGCCCGCGCGACGTTCGACGCCTCCGACACCTACTCTGGGCTCGCGAGTCCAGCGAGCGGCACCGTCGTAATCGACACCAGCACCTCGGGCGTCAAGACGACCACGTATACGGCGCGCTCGAACGTGGGCCTGGAAACGACCAAGTCGTGTACGACGTTTGTCGGCTACTACGTGGTCGTCAAGGGGCCGGTCAAGAAGCTCGTCGTAAGGGACGGCGAAGCCGACCTGCTGAACTCGAGCGCGAAGGTCAGCGGAACCGTCACCGTGCAGCCAGGCGGTGCCTTGGACGTCGAGGGGGCCACGTTGTCCGGGTCGCTGAAAGCCAGCGGCGCGGCGCTACTGCGCGTCTGCTCGGCGAGCATCGCCGGCGGGGCCACGGTCAAGAGCGCCAGCGGCTCGGTCGTTCTCGGAGAAGGCACCGCTGGCTGCGCCGCCAGCACGTTCGCCAAGACGGTAACGGTCAAAGGCAACGCGGCAGGCGTCTCGATCGACGGGAACGCGTTCGGGATCTCGCTGAGCGTGAAAGAAAACGCCGGCGGAGTGAGCGTTGTCGATAACAAGGTCGCGAGGAACCTGACCGTCAGCGGCAACAGCGGGTCGGTGACTGACCAACCCAACGAAGTGAAAGGCAAATCGAAACTCCAGTAGTGCAGGCCCGGGAGCTGTGCGCCCGGCCGCGCGAGGTGGCCGGGCGCACGGGCATCCGGGCCGGGCCGTAGCGCGAGACGGCTTGACGACTAGGTTGGGCGACGAGTGCCCCAGCAGGGCACCCGTCGCCCAATCACCGTGCCGTCGCCTGCGGCCCCGCGGAGTCGCCTCCTAAGCGGTAGATCCAGGTTCGACTCCTGTCGGAGGGACCGCGCCCGCCACAGGCGGAGAGCGATCAGGGATGGCCGACGATGCCCGCGGGCGTCGCATGATGTCCCGGCTGGTAGCGCGCGGACCGACGGCTCGGCTGGAGGCGACCGCTGCCCAGCGTTCGTCGCGAACAGCGGATATGGGCAGTCTTCGCGTGCCGCCAGCTGTGGCGCGCGGCATCCAGATCACGCCGGCTTGGGGGCTGTGGTTTCATGGGCGACCCGATGCCTTCATTTGCACAGTTCGTCGCCTCGAGCTCACACGCTGCAAACAAGCGCGGCATCTATCTCGGCCGGCGCTCGACGAAGATGCACGTGGCGCTCTACCGGTGGTCGGCCGGCAGGATTGGAGGGCATCTTCCCGGCTGGCCCGAGGCGCGGATAGTGCTAGTTGACCACACGGGCGCGAAGAGCGGCGTGAAGACGAACCTCTCCACTGATGTACCACGAGTACGGCGATGTCGTAGCGGTGGCGGCCTCGAAGGCCGGCCAGCCGACGCATCCTGCCTGGTTTCACAATCTCATCGCGAACCCCGATACCACGATCCAGATCGGCCCGTCGTGCGCGAGGTGCGCGCTCGCGTTGCGACGGAGGAGGAGCGTGATCGCCTGTGGCCGGAGTTCGTCGCCTTCTACCCCGGATACGAGCTGTTCCAGAGCGACGCAAAGGGCCGGACGATCCCGATCGTGATCTTCGACCCTCGCTAGGCCGGCCCAACCCGGCACAGTCATCCGCGTGACCACGCGGTGTCTCGCAACTCCTAGGCAACCTCTCGTATCCGGTCGTGCCCAGCCACGCAGACCCGATCGCGACCGCCGCGCTTGGCCTCGTAAAGTGCCCGATCGGCGGCGGCGAAGATGCTTCGATAGTCAAACGCCTCGGACTCTGCCGAAGCGTTGACGCCAAGGCTCATCGTGATCCGGGTGCCGGTGCCGAATGCACTCTCCGATATGGCGCAGCGCAGTTCATCGGCCAGTCGGCCTGAGATCTCGAGGTTCGAGCCGGGCAGAAGAACCAAGAACTCCTCGCCGCCGATCCGATAGACGAGGTCGAATGCCCGCAGGTGCTTGCGCAGCAGGTAGGCGACGTCGCTGAGGATCGATGTCGCCGCCGGCATGGCCGAGGGTGTCGTTGACCGACTTGAAGTGATCGATGTCGCAGACGATCAACCCGACCGGCTCGCCGGTGAGCGCAGACTGCTGCTCGAGCTCGGCGACGCGTGCGGTGAGAGCGGTCCTGTTGAGCAAGCCGGTCAGCTCGTCGATCACCGCGTCATTTCGGTGCTGGATGTCCGAGCGCATCAACGGCGTCGTGAGTACGGATGCGCAGAGTACGAGCGCGACGGGGATGATCAACAGCACGGGGTTCGCTCGGACCGGCTCGGCGTCGACGAGGATCGCGACGAGCAACGTGAGCAACGATGCTGATGAACACGCCGGCGACGACGCCGCGCATCGAAAAGCGCGTGCTCAGCGTGATCACTGGAATCGCCATCAGCGAAAGCGCTGAGACGCCGGGACGGCCGCTCAGCGCGACGGCGACGGCGATCGCGATCGAGCTGCCCACCCACGCGCCGAACATCAGGAACTCCGGCCGCGCGAGTTTGGGCATCAGGCGATCGGCTGCGGCGAAGCACGACAGAATGCAGACGACGAACGCCAGCGGCCACCAGCCCAGCCAGGGCCCGGCCGCAAGGATCGCCAAAGCCATGATGATCGCGGCACGTTGGCGGACCGGGCGTACGCGCTGCTCCATATCGAGCATGCGTTCTCGATCGAAGCCGCGCGGGCATAGCCACGAGGAGGTGGCGTCGTCTGTCGAGTGTGTTGGCGTGATGCGCTCCACCACCTCGAATCGGCGCCGGGCCCTCATTGGATTACGAACTTCGGAGGTCATCGACCTATAGGCCGATTGGATCGGGGCCGCTGCGAGTGCAGTCGGCTCCAGGCCGCGACTCGCGGCTCGGTATCGAGACCGATCAGTCCTCGGCGCTGGAGTGGCGCCAGCCTGAGCCGTACTCCGCGTCGTGCAAAGCGCGCAGGCGGTGCGCGTAATGGTCGAGCCGGTCGGCCGCTGCCATCGCCTCGTGACGGTCGTGACCGTGTTCGCGAGCCGACGTCTTCTCTTTCTCGCGCTTGCGCAGGATGTGCAGCTCCTCGCGCGCCAGCTCTACGACTTTCTCAAGCGTCTCATCCAGATTCATCTGCCACCTCGTTCCTCTCGGATCGCCACTTGCGCAGCACGGCGCCGCACTCGACTCTGCCCGCGTCCGAATCCTAGGCCTTCGTGGGTCGGGCGACGTTCGGCGCCGCGGCGCGCGTCAGGCCAGTTCGCCGAGCGACGAGCGCTACGTTGCGCCGCCGCGACCGCGCGAGTCGCACCAAGCGCTCGACACCTGCGATCAGCAGCCTCACGGCGAGAGTTGCGAAGGCGCACACCAGGACGGCGGCGAACACGCGGCCCGAGATGTGGCGCGCCGCCCAGTGATGTTTGTTCAGCTCCCAGACGGCGACTACTGCGCTGCCGAGCGCTAGCGAGACGAGCCATATGCGAAGCGAGCCGAAGTTCAACCGGCCGCGCAACCCGGCGCCTCTGCTTCGCCTGTCGCCGAGGCCGCGGCCGAACGGCGCCTGCAGGTCGGCCGCGCTGAACCCGCCCCCGTCTGAGCCTGTCGTGGCATAGCGATACAGGGCGACCGCGAACGTCTCGCGGACGACAGCCGCGATCGCGACGATCAGGGCGAAGACGATGATCGCGACGGCGATGACCGTGTCGCGCGGGCCGGCCTCGCCTCGCGTCGCGCCTAGCCCGATGCCGAGCCCGATCGCCAGCGGCACGATCGCCACACCCATCCACGCCGTGATGATCACGTTGCCGCTGATGCCCTCGCCCCAGCGCTCCTTGACCAATCGGGCGGACCGTGAGAGGCAGGCCGGCGCCGTGCACCCTTCAAGCGCGAGGATCGGGACGACGAACATGCTCGCCAGCGACCAGGTGAGTCCGAACAGGCGCGCTGCCACGCTGCCCGCGAGCGGAAGCCTTCGCGCGATCTGCTCGACGACGATGCCGACGACGCTCGAGAGCAGCGACCACAGCGCAACCTGCCTGAGCCGTCGCGCCGGAACGGCCAATGCGCCACCAAATCCGAGCCGGCTGCCTTCCATGCGCGCCGACGCCGCGGCCGCGATTGCGGTGTTGAAGAAGACGCTCACGAATGTGAGCGGGTAGGCCAAGATCAAGGTGGCCAGCGCCAAGCGGGCGGTATGGGCGTGTCCGTGGCTTGCGAAGACGCCGATGCCGCTGTATACGGAGATCAGCGCCGCGCCGGTCAAGAGCGTCGAGATGAGCGCGAGGAAGACGATCGCCGGATCGGAGCGCACCAGTCTCCAGGCGATCAGCGACAGCCGCCAGGACCGCGCGATCCGCCCCTCGCGTGGCGGCTCCTGCTGCGAGGCGCGTTCGCTCATAGTGCCTCGGCCTTACCCAACGGACCCTGCGCGAAACTCGAACCGGGACCTGGCGGCGTGCAGTCGCCTGTCGTGCGCGGCGTTAGACTCGCCGAAGGCGAGAATCAAGGGGGAGCTATGCCGTTCGCAGAGATCGATGGTCAGCGGATCCGCTTCGAGGACAGCGGCGGCGATGGGCCTCCGGTGATCCTCGCTCACGGGTTCCTGATGGACCGCGAGATGTTCGCGCCGCAGGTCGAGGCGCTCGCGCCGGAGTTCCGCGTGATCACTTGGGACGAGCGCGGATTCGGCGAGACCGAGTTCGACGGCGAGCCGTTCACCTACTGGGACTCGGCCAGGGACTGCCTGGCGCTGCTCGACCACCTCGGCATCGAGCGCGCCGTGGTCGGCGGCATGTCGCAGGGCGGCTTCCTCTCGCTGCGCGCGGCGCTGTTGGAGCCTGACCGCGTTCGCGCGCTGGTGCTGATCGACACGCAGGCGGGAGCGGAGGACCCGGCGCACCTCGCCGGATACCGGCAGATGCAGCAGACCTGGCTCGAGGTCGGGCCGGTCGACGAGCTGTCGCAGGCGATCGCCGGTCTGATCCTCGGCGACGAGGCGCTCAACGAGCCGTGGATCGCGAAGTGGCGAGCGCTGCCGCGCGACAGCATGCAGGCGCCCGGCGACTGCCTGTTCGACCGCGAGGACATCTCCGATCGCCTCGGCGAGATCTCCTGCCCGGCGCTCGTGATCCACGGCACGGCCGACCAGTCGATCGCGATCGACCGGGCGGAGGCGCTGTGCGAAGGCCTTTCGGGATGTTCGGAGGTCGTCTGGATCGAGGGCGCGCCGCACGCGTCCAACCTGACGCATCCGGCGGAGGCGAACGCCGCGCTGCTCGGCTTCCTGCGCGGCCTCTAGCCCAGCGCCGCGGCCGGCACGCTCAGGTTCGGCAGCAGGGCGGCGGCGAGATCGTCGAAGCTCAGCTTCAGCTCGGGCAGGATCGGCCCGTCGGCGAGCGTGCGCTGCAGCACGCCTTCACGAGACTCGTCGAGCATGCCTGCGATCCGGCCGAGGTCGGCTCCGATCAGTCGCCCGTCGCGCTTGACGACGTTGCCGGCGACGAGCACGGTCTGCACGTTCGACGCGTTGGCCTGCTGCACGACGGCGCCGACGTGGTCGGCGAGGCCGAGCATGTTCAGGCGCTCGTTGCCGGGCCCGACGACGATCACGTCGGCCTGCTTGCCGGGCGCGAGCGATCCCAGCCGATCGTCGCAGCCGAGCGCCTTCGCGCCGTTGATCGTCGCCCACGTCAGCGCGTCGCGCGTGTTGAATGCGAGCTCGGTCGGATCGGTTCGCCGGCGATGGCTGCGATCGTTCTCGCGCGCGCGTGCGTCCTGCAGGCCGAGGCGCATCTGCGCGAACATGTCGCCGGAGTTCGAAGAGACGACGTCGCAGCTCAGGCTCAGCACGAGCCCCGCCTCGATCGCCCTGTGAATCGGCGGGTGGCCCATGCCCATCTGCATCTCGGTCTCCGGCGTCACCGAGATCTTTGCGTCGGAGGCTCGCAGCAGCGCCCAGTCGCGCTCGGTGCAGGCGTTGCAGTGCACGTGCACGATGTCGGGACCGAGCAGCCCGTAGTGCGCGAACTGGTCGAGGCCGCTCGGCATCCCCCAGATGCAGGCCGTATGCGTCGCGATCACGGCGCCGAGCTCGCGCGCGGTCTCGACCTCGCGCTTGGTGTCCTCGAAAGGAACGAGGCCGGGCTCGGTCAGCGAGATGCCCATCGTGACGAGGTCTCCGGGCAGCGCGTCGAGCTCGCGCTGAACGCGGCGGGAGTCGTCGAGTCGCATCGCGTGTGAGGTGAAGTGCGGCTCGGCGCGCGGCGGCGCGAAGTAGCCGTAGGCGAAGGTCGCGCGGATGCCGGCGTCGCGCAGTCCATCGATCGCGCGGTCGGCGTGCTCGGGCGTGTTGTTGCAGTGCGAGAAGTCGAGGATCGTCGTCACGCCGGCGTCGAGCGCCTCGAGCGCGCCGACGTAGTTGCCGACGTAGACGTCCTCGGCTGTGTAGCGCGGCGACAGCGTCGAGCGCACACCGAGGAAGTACTCCATCAGCGTCCAGTCGCTGCAGATGCCGCGCAGCGCCGTCTGCCAGGTGTGGCGATGCGTGTCGATGAAGCCCGGCATGATCACGCCGCCGGCCGCGTCGATGATCTCGGCGTCGACGGCGCCGAGATCGCGCTCGACGGCGAGGATCCGGTCGTCCTCGATCAGCACTGCGCCGCGCTCGAGCTCGCCGATTGCCGGCTCCATCGACAGCACGTAGCCGTTGACGATCGCGATCCGATGCGCCATCAGGTCTCCTCCTCAGGGTCCTTCGGGACGGACGATTGCCCGCGCTGGAATCCTAGGCGTTCGGCCTATCGCAGGTCGACTACGATCGTCCCGTGGAGCTGGGGGGTTGATGGAGGCGCGAAGTTCGGTCGGGGGCGCTGGAGGCAGCGACCGCGTCGAGCAGCCGATCCGCGCGGCCGAGCTGGTCGCGGCGCTGTCGATCGCGACCGACCTCGGCACCGGGCAGCCGCTCGAGCACGCTGTGCGCTCGGCCGTGCTCGCGGTGCGGCTGGGCCAGCTCGCAGGCGCCTCGGCCGACGAGCTCGCCGACGCCTACTACGTCGCGCTCCTGCACGCGGCCGGCTGTACCTCGAACGGCCACGAGGCGGGGCAGCTGTTCGGTGACGACATCGCGCATCGCGCCGCCTTCTACCTGATCGACCCGACGAAGCCGGACGAGGTGCTCGAGTTCTATCGCGCGTTCGTCGGGCTCGGACGGCCGCCGGAGGTTCGCGCGAAGATGCTCGAGCAGGCGATCGTCGAGGCCGGCCCGAGGGCGCGCGAATCGCTGGAAACGATGTGCGAGGTCGCGCAGCGATTCGCCTCCTGGCTCGGTCTGCGCCCGAGTATCGAGCAGGCGCTCGAGTACGTCTTCGCTCGTTGGGATGGGCTCGGCCTGCCGGCCGTCGCCGGTGAGCAGCTGCCGATGTCGATCCGTCTGCTGCACGTAGCCAAGGATGCCTCGCTGTTCCTCTCTGCCGCCGGCGCCGAGCGCGCGTGTGAGGTGCTCGAGCAGCGCTCCGGCTCCGCCTATGACCCGCGCCTGGCGGAGCTCGCAGTCGCGAACCTCGAGCAGATGCTCGGCGAGCTCGACGAGTCGCAGATGTGGCAGCACGCGCTCGCGATCGAGCCCTCGCCGCCGGTCTGGCTCCACGGCGAGGCGATCGAGAAAGGCTTCGCGACGATCGCCGCGATCACCGGGCTGAAGACGCCGTGGCTGCGCGAGCACTGCGCGGCCGTCGCCGAGCTTGCCGAGGCGGCTGCGTGGCGCGCGAACCTCGACGAGCAGACCGTCACGCTGCTGCGACGCGCAGCGCTCGCGCACGACCTCGGCCGCGTCGGCGTGCCGAACTCGATCTGGGAGAAGCCCGACGTGCTCGCGTTCGGCGAGTGGGAGCGCGTGCGCCTGCACGCGCACTACACCGAACGCGCCTTCGCGCAGTCGCCGGCGCTCGCGCCGATCGGCCGGATTGCCGGCGCTCATCACGAGCGCCTCGACGGCTCCGGCTATCACCGCGGCGTGCGCGCACCGGAACTCGAGCACGCCGCCCGGATCCTGGCGGCGGCCGACTGCTACATCGCGATGCGCGAAGCGCGTCCTTACCGTCCGGCGCTCGAGCCTGAGGGCGCCGAGGCCGAGCTGCTGCGCGACGCGCGCGAGGGCAGGCTCGACGCCGATGCGGTTGCGGCCGTGCTCGCAGCGGCCGGCCATCGGGTCGCAAGGCGTCCGCGCGAGCTGCCGGCCGGGCTCACACCGCGCGAGCTCGAAGTGCTGCTCGCGCTCGTGCGCGGCGAGTCAAACCAGGCGATCGGCGAAGGCCTCGGCATCTCGGTCAAGACAGTCGGCCATCACGTCGAGCACATCTACGAGAAGGCCGCCGTGCGCAGCCGCGCAGCCGCGACGCTCTGGGCGTTCGAGCAGGAGCTCGTGAACACCGCATAGGGCGTTTGCCCGATGTGCCGGCGCTGCTCGCGCCAGATACTCGCCTCGACATCGGCACCGAGCCACGGCGCCGAGCACTGACAGGGAGGCACAGATGTTTCTGGCAACGACGACGGTCGACGAGTTCGAGCGCTTCGAGCGCATCTTCTCGACGAAGGGCGCCGACAAGCGCCGTCAGCACGGCTCCAAAGGAGCGCAGGTGTTTCGCGACCCCAACGACGAGAACCGCGTCTGGGTCCTGTTCGACTGGGACGCCGAGGGCTGGCAGAGCTTCGTCTCGGACCCCGACGTTCCGCCGATCATGCAGGAGGCCGGGCACCGCAGCCGCCCTCAGGTCGCCGAGCGCGGCGGCAGCTTCGACGCTTAACGGCGAACCCGATCGAGAACGGAGGAAATGCAATGGGAACTGAGACAGCTTCAGCAACACGACCGATCAAGTTGGGAGTGGTCGCCGACCTGACCGGCCCGATGTCGTTCATGGGCGTCGCCGACGCCAACGTCGCACGGATGGTCGTCGACGAAATCAACGCCGCCGGCGGCCTGCTCGGCCGGCACATCGAGCTGCACATCGAGGACAGCGAGACGACGGACGAGGCCGCGGAGGCGGCCGCCGCCAAGCTCGTCCAGGATGTGCAGGTCGACGTCGTCTTCGGCGGCATCCTCAGCTCGACGCGCCAGGCGATCAAGGCGGCCGCCGTGACCGAGGGCAGGACGCTCTACATCTATCCCGAGCAGTACGAGGGGCAGGAGTGCGACCCGCTGATCTTCTGCACCGGCCCGGTGCCGGCGCAGCAGGTCGACCCGCTGATTCCTTGGCTGATCGAGCGGACCGGCGCGAAGCGCTTCGCGCTGCCTTCGGCCGACTACATCTGGCCGCGGATCATGAACGAGAAGGTGCGCCAGATCGTGGCCGCCGCGGGCGGCGAGATCGTCGAGGAGGACTACTACCCGCTCGATCACACCGACTACGGCGATGCGATCGAGAAGATCATCTCCGGAGGTGCGGAGGTGGTCTTCAACACGATCGTGCCGCCGGCTGTCGTGCCGTTCTTCCAGCAGCTGCACGACGCCGGCTTCGGCGGTGATCTCGTCTGCAGCTACTTCGACGAGAACTGCCTGAACCTCGTGCCGGCCGAGCAGGTCGAGGGCCTGTACAGCTGCCTGGACTACTACCGAGACAGCGAGGACCCGTTCAGTCGCGAGCTGCTGGACCGTTACAACAGGCGCTATCCCGGCGGCGCGATGTTCACCGGCGGCGGCGCCTGCTCGGGCATGTACCGCGGCATGAGGCTGTGGGAGGCGGCTGTCCGCGAGGCCGGCTCGCTCGAGCAGAGCGAGGTGATCGAAGCGCTCGATCACGCCACGATCGCCGTCGGCCCGGGCGGGCCGGCGGAGATGGTGCCCGGCCAGCACCACGTGCGGATGAACATGTTCATCGGCCAGGTGCAGGGCGGCGCCGTCAGGACGATCGAGAAGCTGGGCGCGATCGAGCCCGACGAGCAGATCGTCGGCGCGGGCCCACTCGCGCGCGTTTGAGCGTGGATCCGGCGGGGGCCCGAGAGGCGCTCGGGCCCCCCAACCGTTCGGCTCAGCTCGCTTTCAGCAGCAGCGCGTCGGTGTGCTCGCTGCTCTACAGGAGCGACGGAAAACACGCCGCGGAGCGGTCGCGGCCATTGCGCCGGGGCAAGACGTCGCTGAGGTCAGCTACCCATTTCTATTCGAGCGCCGCCTCGACCTTCGCGCGGAACGCACCGGGATCGATGGCGGGATAGCGGTAGAGCTGCGGCTCGATCGCGTCGTACAGCTCGCGCAGGCGCGTAGGCACGACCAGGCCGCGCTCGATCATCTCGCTCACATCGTCGAGATCCTGTCTGAAGGATCGCTCGATCTTCGACAGCGCCTGTGAGTAGAAGTCGAAATGACGGACAGTGACGTCGGCCTCTTCGAGGATGAAGGGGCTACGCTCACGCCAGCCGGGAAGCTCGGGAATAAAGTCAGGCGGCGAGGCCAACTCTATGTTCACGCCCATTTGCTCCTTCATCGCCGGAAGCTCACGGAGCAGCTCATCGTCTTCTGGCTCAAGCCGCAGGTCGACATCGACAGTAGACGCTCGCCATCCCTCGATGACAGCCGATGCTCCGCCCGTCAGGTAGATCCGCGTCGGTCCGCGAGCCGCGCGCCCTAGTCGCCGAGCAAGCTCGCGGACACGTGCCTCGTCAACCGGAGGACGCATGCTCAGCCGCTCGGGCGAAGCTCACAACCCGCGCCACGAGCGCGTTGTAACGGCTATGAGCCGAGCGGTCCGAATCAGCCGAGAGCAACTCGTAGAGACGATGCGAAGGGCACTTCCCGCCGCCCTCGGGTACCTCGAGGCCCAGTCGTCGCAAGCGCGGCGCCGCCATCGCGATCACCAGCGCCGATTCGCTCTCACGGCCGACAGACAGATCGGCAAGTCCCTCGCTCACGAGCTCGTAACCAGGGAGGTCCGACGTCGCAGCGGACATCCCATGATCCTAGGTGATGCGTCGGGCCGGCCCGCGCGAGCCGACGCTCGGAGTTGCTCAGCTGCCGCGCTCGATCATCATCGAGGTCGCCTTGACGACCGCCGTTGCCTTGACGCCGGGCGCGAGGCGCAGCTCATCGACCGAGTCGCGCGTGATCGCGGCCGTCATCAAGAACGGACCGGCCTCGAGCTCGACGAGTGCCATCACGCCGTCGACCTCGACGGAGCGGACCGTGCCCGCGAAGCGATTTCGCGCAGACGCCGGCGTGCCTGTTCGGTGCCTCTCGGGGTGTCGCGTGTGACGCCGCACCTCCTCCGCCGAGACCGTCCTGCGGTTGCGCTCGTCACGGTGCGTCTGCAGCTTGCCCGCTCGCTCCCAGCGCCGCAGCGTGTCGATGCTGACGCCGATAGCGCTCGCCGCTTCGCCCAGGGTCAAGGTGTTCTCCATCGCTCGCCAGTCTAGAGCGGGCGTTGATCGCGGGCACAGACGAAGACGCGCCGGTGACGGCGCCTGATCCGGCGCAGGCTCTCAGCCGCCGACGTAGGACACGGGTGCAGCATCGCTCTAGACCGCCGAAAATGCGGGGTGCGCTGGCCCGCCGCGCGAAATAAGCATCGAGCAACCCTGCAGCCTCGTCCTCAGCGCCTGGCGTCAGGTGCCCGTACAGTCGAGCGTGATCGCGATGTTCGCGTGCCCCATGTACGTCGAGAGGGGCTTCGCGTCAGACCTGCCGCGATCGCGAACGAGGCGCAGGTGTGTCGCGCCTCGTGGAGCGTGATCACCGGAAGGCCACGGTCCTGCCAGCGCTCGCGCGCTCGGTTGTTGGTTTTGCGGACCCCTGTATTGACGCCTCGGTTATGACCTACCGGCTGCGGGCTAGCCGCCGGTGTAGGACTTTCGAGTCCTCGCGCCACCGCTCAGCGGCGCTGTGCATGATCCGGCGCATGGAGCCGGATCATCGGGGTAGCGAGGACGCATGAGCAACCCGATCCGCGGCGCCCTGCTCGGGCTGGTGCCTCTTGGCTAGCCTCCGCGATCCTTGCGTCTCGCGGATGATGCAAACTTAGCTCCGGGAAATGCAAATCACCAAAATGAGATCACTGCTCGTAGCCGCAGGACTGCTGCTCCTGGTGCCGGCCGCGGCGAGCGCCAATCAGTGGTACCTCGAAAACCCCGGCACCAACCACGGTGACGTACATCGCCTGACGCCGGGCACTGTCGCAGAAATCCCGACCGAAGGAACGTGGCTGCTCAGCCTGAAAGGTCCGAGCAAGAAAGACAAGCCCGTCAGGGAGGAATGTCAGGTTAGCGGTATCGATCTCCTAAGAAATTCGAAAACCAAGGCGTTTGACGAAGTGCAGAGCATGACGTTCCTTTGCCCCAAAGGCGTGAACGTCACCGCCCTACTGCCGTGGCACGGCGTGCTCAAAGCCGACGGCGAACCCTTCATCGAGTCGTTTACCCACATGGCGATTGAAGTCACGACCCGCACGATGAACTGGGGTATCTTCACCGGCACGCTGAGCGCCAAATACGGCGACTACGACAAACCCGATCCTGACGACATCGACAACACGTGGAAGCTGAACGGCAAAAGCGGCGCGCTGCGGAACGCGGAAGGGGCCACGCTCCAAGCTGTCGCAAGCGATAAGTACGGAATCGAGGGCGTCAACCGCGTGGACGGCGAGCTGAACGGCGAGCCTGAAGAAACGGGCGGCAGTGGCGGAGGGGAATAGTACGCGGAGGCGGCAGCGACACGAGATGCAGCCGGGTACACGCCGCATAGATGCCTAGTGGCACGGCGCTAGCCGCCGATGTAGGACATCTCCACTTTTCGCTGCGCAGTGCGACGCGCGCTCCGGCCCGTCGCGCTCAGCGCTCCGGTAGAGCCGGCCTTCGGCAGACCGCGCAGCTCGGAGTAGCGGTCTGCGCGTCTCAGCCACACCTCGCCGAGCCGCGCCGCGATCTCCGAATCGCTGGCTTCCGAGCGCAGCTGCGCGCGCAGGTCAAAGCCGTCGCTGGCGAACAGGCACGTATAGAGGCGGCCGTCGGCTGATAGGCGCGCGCGCGTGCAGCCCTGGCAGAAGGGAGTGGTCACCGACTGGATCACGCCGAGCTCGCCGGCGCCGTCGCGATAGGCCCAGCGCGAGGCGACCTCGCCGGGGCGACTCGGGCTGAGCGGCTCGAGTGGCCAGCGGTCGTCGATCGCGGCGAGGATCTCGCTGCCTGCGACGACCTCGTCGAGCTTCCATCCGTTCGTCTCGCCGACGTCCATGAACTCGATGAATCGGAGGATCTGCGGCCGGCCGCGGAAGTGCTCGGCCATCGCCAGCACGCAGTGGTCGTTGACGCCTCTGCGGACGACCATGTTGACCTTGACCGGACCGAGCCCGGCTGCCTGCGCAGCGTCGATCCCCTCGAGCACGCGTGCCAGCGGCACGCGACTGTCACTCATCGAACGGAACACGCTCGGCTCGAGTGCGTCGAGAGAGACGGTCACGCGCCCGAGGCCGGCATGCGCCAGGGCCTCGCTGCGTCGCGCGAGCAGGGTGCCGTTCGTGGTCATCGCGACGTCTTCGATGCCGTCGGTCGCGGCGATCGTCTCGACCAGACGCTCGAGCCCGCGACGCAGCAGCGGCTCGCCGCCGGTCAGGCGGACCTTGCTGACGCCGAGCTCCGACATGATCCGCGTGACGCGAGCGATCTCCTCGAAGGAGAGCAGCTCGGCGCGATCGACGAACTGAAAGTCGCGGCCGAAGACCTCGCGCGGCATGCAGTAGGGACAGCGGAGGTTGCAGCGATCTGTCACCGATATCCGGAGGTCGAGAACGGGTCGGCCGAGCCGGTCGCGAACGGCGTCCATCGAACCCACCTTAGCCTCGTCGTGAGCGCCCGGCAGCCCGCCATGCTCGCGCGCACCGACGGAGTCGCTCAGCGCTCGCAGGTGAGGCTGACGCTCGTTCGCCGCGACCGTTCCCGTTCCGCCCGGATCTCGCTAGCCGACATCGCCTACGCCCTGCTGCGCGGCGAGGCGTTGGGCGGCATCGCGGGCCTCGGCGATGTCCGGGTAGGCCGTCATGCAAGCGATCTTCCCGTCGATCCAGACGATGACGAACCCGTATGTGCTGTGAGTCCGAGTATCGATAGTGCTTCCCGTTGGACGCCCGCCCTCACGCACAGCGGCGAAGACGATGCCGCTGCCGAAATCGACGATCTCCCTCACTTCCTCTTCGTAACCCTCGTAGCTGCTCATCCAATCCGCGAGGAAGCGCCGGATAGCCTGCCGGCCTCGAAACACTCCCATTCCCATCGGTGAGACGTCATAGACAGGATTTGGGCCGTAGAAGCTCATTTCCTCCTCGACATTCCCGCCGGCGCAGCAGAATGCTCGCGTCAAACCGACGACGTCGGGTGTCGCTGACTTCTCAGGCATCGTCAGGCGGGTATCCCGCGGACGGTCTCTACGAACGCGCGGGAGCAGCGGGATGGGCCGGGCGCCGCGGAGACATCATCCGGCGCCCTCTGTGGCGACGATCATCACATTGCAGCGAGCGCGATGCGCGACCGAGTTCGGAACGCTGCCGAGTACGCGCTTCATGCCGTGCATTCCGGAGCTTCCTACGACGATCAGGTCTGCGCTCTCTTGCTCGGCGACCGCGAGCAGAGCACCCGTTGGATCGCCGGTCAACGTGTGTGACTTGACGTCGACGCCGCTCATGCGAACAGTTGCAGCCGCAGCGTCGACGATCGTTTGCACCTTGCTGTCCGGCAGCAGAGGCTGGTTCCTACCGGCACCTTCTGGAGAGCCCTCCACCCGAACGCCACGTACCGGCTCATACGCTGCGACGACGTGCAGCTCAGACCCCAGAGCCCTACTCAGCCGCGTCGCCTCTGCCACCGCGCGCTGAGCAGTCGACGACCCATCTGTGCCGACAACTATCGACTTATACACAGAATCTCCTCGGGTTCGATACGGACTCTAATCGATCGGTAGCTCAGGCTGAGCGCGATCTCCGAACGGCAGGGGCGGCGTCACTGCCTTGGCGGTGCTTCTTCGTGGGCGCTCTCCGGTCGCGACACGAAGCCGGCCGGCGCCAGCTCGCCGACCGCGCGGGCGAACGCAAGCAGCGCGTCCACGGCGTGATTGGTTCGTTGCGTGTGGCCGACGAGCATGATCGAGGACGGGCTTGCGTCCGCCAGCTTGATCGCCACGACGCTCGGCAGGACGCTCGCGATCACGCCCGCGACCGACGCCGGCACCGCGG
Organism: uncultured Solirubrobacteraceae bacterium; assembly: GCA_963812575.1. Classification (GTDB taxonomy): domain Bacteria; phylum Actinomycetota; class Thermoleophilia; order Solirubrobacterales; family Solirubrobacteraceae; genus Palsa-744. The sequence continues at coordinate 218,510 of CAWEVS010000002.1, forward strand.
TGACCGCGTCGCGAATCGACAGTGACGCCAGCACCTCCTGTGGCGTCGATGCGCGATCGAGCGTGACGCGGCTCGGCGGCGCGCCGCGGTGGTCGTCGAGGCTCCAGAACCCGGCCCACTCTCGCTCGATCTCCGGGTGCAGGCCGATGAACGTCTCGTCCAGCACGTCGGCGACCTGCATCTCGCACTCAGCAGCCAGGCGATGGCTGCGCGGCGCCAGCAGCACGCGCGGTTCCTGTCGCAACAGCTGCATCCACACGTCGCGATCGCTCGGCGGCCTATGACAGACGGCTACGTCGACGCCGGCGATCCACGAGGAGGTCGGCGCCGTCGGAAACGGCAGCTCGCGGTAGCGGATCTCGACCGAGGGCTGCGCCAGCGCGAACTGGCCGAGCGCGTGCGGGCTGTCGAGCCCAGGCGGCGCGCCGAGGAAGCCGAACTCGATCGTGCTCGCCTGCGCGCGCGCCAGCGACTCGGCGGTCAGCATCGCCTCCTGTCCTGCGGCGACGGCCAACTTCGCCTTCGCATAGAACTGGCTGCCGGCGGGCGTCAGCGAGACGCCGCGAGGATGACGCTCGAGCAGCTTGACGCCGACCGCTGCTTCCAGCTGCGCAATCGCCTGCGAGAGGGCGGGCTGCGCGATGTGAAGTCGCCGTGCCGCCCGCGTGATCTGTCCTTCGTCGGCCACGGTGACGAAGTACTGCAGGTGTCCCGGCCTGAACGCCATACAGCTCCTGACCACACGTTTCAGTTCTGAAGAAGGTCCGGACGGTACCAACATCTGGACTGCGCCGGCCGGCCGGGTGCGGCTGCGCGTGGCATAACGCCGCCCGATGCCAGTGCGCCGAAGACGTATTGGACTTCCGCCGGTCCGGCGCTGACACTTGTGGACGTCGGCTGCGCATTCTGTCAGTCGAAAGGAGACAACTCATGAGACGCTTTGGGGGGCCACGCGTCTGGCGACGCGTGGCGATCGTGAATGACGTGTTGCCGCGTCCAGGCCGGTGCGGGATGAACTGCGCCTCCTCGTGCCCGCTCGCGAGGGGGTCGGCGTGCTGCTCGCTGTGATCGCGGGCAGCTGGCTCTCGCTCGTGATCGCGCTGGCGGCGGTCTGCCGTGTGGCTTCGTTGCCCGACCCGGCTCAGCCGAGCGAGCCACGAGACCTCGCGGCGGTACTTGCTCTCGAGATCTCTGATGCGCGCTCACGAGGACGCTTGGCGACTGGATCGCGAGGTCTGCAAGAGCGGCGTGAGCCGCCGATGCTTCGGCGCCACGCAGCGAGGCGCGGCGCCTGCACCACTTGGACGGCGGTCGACCGGGGGTAGCTGTCCGAGCAGCGCGCGAGCGGCCTTCCCTCTGAGCCTCTCGTGCGCTCTCGCAGGGACACCGAGGGAACTCGCCCTCGGTGTCCCTGCGTACGGTCGTGCCCAGTGCATGCGAGCCGACGGCGGTATATCGTCACCTGGGACAGCCACCTGTGAGGAGGTAACCTGGATACGGCCGGGGAGGCGCGGGAGGCATAACGCGGCCCGATGCCAGTGCCTGAAGACGTATTGGACTTCCGCCGGTCCGGCGCTGACACTTGAGGACGTCGGCTGCGCATTCTGTCAGTCGGAAGGAGACAACTCATGAGACGCATTGGGGGGCCACGCGTCTGGCGACGCGTGGCGATCGTGAATGACGTGTCGCCGCGTCCAGGTCGGCTGCGGGATGAACTGCGCCTGCTCGTGCCCGCTCGCGAGGAGGTCGGCATGCTGCTCGTCTGTGATCGCGGGCAGCTGGCTCTCGCTCGTGATCGCGCTGGCGGCGGTCTGCCGTGTGGCTTCGTTGCGGCGACCCCGCTCGGCCGAGCGAGCCGCGAGACCTCGCGGCGGCGCTTGCTCTCGAGATCTCTGATGCGCGCTCGCGAGGACGCTTGGCGACTGGATCGCGAGGTCCGCAAGAGCGGCGTGAGCCGCCGATGCTTCGGCGCCACGCAGCGAGGCGCGGCGCTTGCACCACTTGGACGGCGGTCGACCGGGGGTAGCTGTCCGAGCAGCGCGCGAGCGGCCTTCCCTCTGAGCCTCTCGTGCGCGCTCGCAGGGACACCGAGGGAACTCGCCCTCGGTGTCCCTGCGTACGGTCGTGCCCAGTGCATGCGAGCCGACGGCGGTATATCGTCACCTGGGACAGCCACCTGGGGAGGGAGCGAGCATGTCGACCAGCAGTCGTGGACACACCGCAGCGACGCACGAGGTGCTGAATCAGCCTCCGCCGCTGGTCGACCACAACGCCTTCGACGGCGATCCGGCTCTGCAGGAGGCGCTGGCGCGCGAGGGTGGCGAGTGGGGGCTCGACCGCGTGCGCGATTTCGGCGCCGTCGTCGGCTCGGCCGAAGCGCTCGATCACGCCAAGCGCGCGCAGCGCAACATTCCGATCCTGCGCACGCACGATCGCTACGGCCACCGTGTCGATGAGATCGACTACGACCCGTCGATGCACTGGATGCTGCGTCTGGGCGTCGAGCGCGAACTGAACTCGCTTCCCTGGCGCGATCCGCGCGCGGGCGCGCATGTGGTGCGAGCGGCGATGTTTCACCTCTTCAACCAGCTCGATACCGGGCCTTGCTGCCCGATGTCGATCAACTACGCGGCCGTTCCGACGATGCGACAGGACGCGGAGCTCGCGCGCATCTGGGAGCCGCGTCTGACCTTGCCCGACTACGACTCCTTCGCGCAGGCCGGCATGGTCATGACCGAGAAGCAGGGCGGCTCGGATCTGCGGGCGAACACGACGATCGCAGCACCGATCGGCGACGGCTGGTTCGAGTTGACGGGCCACAAGTGGTTCTGCACGCATCCGGTCTTCGACGTGTTCTTCACGCTCGCGCAGACCGACGCCGGGATCACCTGCTTCGTCGCCGAGCGACCGCACCCCGGATTTCGGATCGAGCGCCTGAAGGACAAGCTCGGCGGGCGCTGCCTGGCGTCCTCGGAGGTCGAGTACGACCACCTGCCGGCGCGAATCCTCGGCGAGGAGGGACGCGGCACGGCATTCGTCGTCGAGCAGCTGATCTGGACGCGGCTGGACACGATGATCGCCGTCACCGGCATGATGCGCCGTGTCGTCGCCGAGGCGATCTGGCACACGCGACACCGCGATGCGTTCGGCGCTCGCCTGGCCGAGCAGCCGGCGATGGTCAACGTGCTCGCCGACCTCGCGCTCGAGTCCGAGGCGGCGACCGCCTCGACGATGCGGATCGCACGCGCGTTCGACGCCGCCGACACGGACGCCGACGAGGTCGCGTTTCGCCGCCTGGCGCTCGCGGTGATGAAGTACTGGGTGTGCAAGCGCGGCGCGCCGCTCGCGGCCGAGGCGCTCGAGTGCCTCGGCGGCAACGGCTACGTCGAGGAGGCGCCGATGGCGCAGTTCTACCGCGACATCCAGCTCGGCACCGTCTGGGAGGGGTCGGGCAACGTGATCGCGCTCGACGTGCTGCGCGCGCTCGCGCGCGAACCGCGCGCAGCACCCGCGTTCCTGGCCGAGTGCGAGCGTGCCGCCGGTGCCGACGCGCGCTTCGATACGCATCTCGCGCGCGTGCGCGAGGGACTCGCCGCGCTCGGCGCAGACCCGGAGAGCGCTCAGTGGAGCGCACGCCGCGTGGTCGAGGACATGGCCCTTGCGCTGCAGGCGAGCCTGCTGCTGCGCGATGCGCCGGCGGATGTCAGCGACGCGTTCTGCGCCGCGCGCCTGAGCGAGCGTGGCCTGGCCTTCGGCGACCTCCCGCGCGGCGTGCGCGGAGCGGCGATCGTCGAGCGCTCGCTCGCGCTCTAGCCGAGAGCGACGCGCTCAGCGAGCCTGAGAGCTGACCGGCTGTGGGCGAATCGGGTGTTGAATCGCCTCCTGCGCGTACCTGATGGCGGTCAGGCAGGCGACGAGCCCGAGCAGCCGCCGCAGCGACGTCTCCGGTAGGCGGCTCTGCACGCGAGCGCCGAGATAGCTCCCGGCGAAGCCGCCGATGCCGATGCACAGGCCGAGGCGCCACTCCGGCGCGATGCTCCCGCCGTGGACGAGCTGCAGAGCCTCGTACGCGGCGATCCCGGCTACCGACGTGATGAACGTCGCCAGCAGCGTCGCCGGAGCGACCTCGTAGGCGGAGAACCCCCAGCCGATCAGCAGTGGCGCGAGAATCGAGCCGCCGCCGATCCCGTAGATCCCGCCGATCACGCCGACGCCCAAGGCCAGCAGGTACAGCAGACTGCCGGGCTCGCCGACCCGGCTGCGGACGCGTACGCGCGATTCGCTGCGAGCCGAGCAGCAGCCACAGGCCCAGCGGGAGCAGAACTCCCGAGACGATGAACATGAACGACCGGCCGCCGGCGAGGAACTCCACGCGGATGATCGCTCCGGCGACGACACCGGGCAGCGTGCCCGCGATCAGCATCGCGCTCAGTCCGTTGAACAGCCGCTGCTCGCGCCAGAACCGCCACAGGCCACCGGGGACGGCGACCACGTTGAACAGCAGGTTCGTCGGCGTGACGGCGGGACTCGGCACGTCGAGAATGCTCACCTGGACGGGTAGGAGGAGCGCGGCACCGGACACGCCGGCGGGCGTCGTGGCGAGCGCGATCAGGAACCCGACCGCGAGGCCTGCCGGGAGTTGCCAACCCATCCGGTGAACTTTAGGCGGTCTCCCTGGCGCCTGACGCTGGGTTCGTCAGGCCCGGCATCCGCGGTCCGCACTCCAACGATGGTCCACTCGGTTTAGATGGCGACTGTGCCCGGGTAGGTCTCTCGGAGCCCCGGAACGGCTATGGCCGATGACGGGCTCAGCGGCTACAGGAGGACTCGAGCGATGCGGAGCACCAGGGCGGCCGGATTGATCGTGAGCGCGGCAGTCTTCCTTTCGGGACTCGCTCTCGTAGGCGTGAGCGATGCCGCAGGCGAATCCGCAGCTGGGCCGGCAGCGACGCGGTACGCCAAGGTCCGGCGCGTCTGTCCGGCACCTCGCGCCGGCGGTGCGAGCTGCTTCGTGCTGCAGCTCGTCGCCTCCTCGCCGGGCGCCGCGGGCGCGCAGGCCTACCAGCTGGCTGCCGGCTCGTCGACGAAAGGGCCCGCCGGCGGGCTGACGCCCGCTGATCTTGAGAGCGCCTACGGCTTCACACCTGTCGGTGGCAGCGGCCAGACGGTCGGAATCGTCGACGCGTTCAACGATCCGAAGATCGAAAAAGACCTCGCGAGCTTCGACGCGCAGTATGGGCTACCGGCGTGCACCGCCGCCAATGGATGCCTCGAACGCGTCAACGAGCAAGGCGCGGCCTCGCCGCTGCCGGGCGCGGACAAGGTCGGATGGTCGGTTGAGACGTCGCTCGACCTCGAGACCGTGCACAGCGTCTGTCCCAGCTGCAAGATCCTGCTCGTCGAGGCCAGCTCAGAAGAACTCGGCGATCTGGCGGCGGCGACCAACGAGGCGGTCAAACTCGGCGCCACCGAGGTCTCCAACTCCTACGGCGCACCCGAGTCCGAATGGACGGCCAAACAGCAGGCGGCATACAACCACGCCGGCACCGTGATCGTCGCGTCTGCCGGCGACTCCGGATACCTCGACTGGGACGACCTCTACGAATACTTCTTCACGCCGGAAATGGTCAACGCCCCCGCCTCGCTGCCACAGGTGGTGGCCGTCGGCGGGACCTCGCTGAAGCTCACCGGCAAAGGCACGCGCAAGAGCGAGACGGTGTGGAACGACAGCGGCCCGCCGTCTGCCCATCACGTCAAACAGTTCAGTGCGGGCGGCGGCGGCTGCAGCACGATCTCGACCGCGCCCAGCTGGCAGCAGAGCGCGCCCGGCTACGCGAACGCGAAATGCGGCACCGGCCGCCTCGACAACGACGTCTCGGCTGTCGCCGATCCCTACACGGGCTTTGACATCTATGACACCTACGCATATGAAAAAGGCTTCGAAGCCGGCTGGCTGACGGTCGGCGGCACGTCGCTGTCGGCGCCGTTGATCAGCGGCCTGTACGCGCTCTCCGGAGGCAGCCACGGCGTGAGCTATCCCGCCGCGACCCTCTATTCGCATCTGGGAGAGGAATCTGCGCTGTACGACGTGACGGCCGGCGGCAACGGCTACTGCGACGGCGAAGCGCCGGGGCCGTGCGGCGAGCCTGGCGTCAACGAAGAACTCGGCAACGTCGACTGCGAAGGCACGACCTCCTGCGACGCGGCGGCCGGCTTCGACGGGCCCTCGGGCGTCGGCGCGCCGAACGGCCTGAGCGCGTTCGGCGGCCCGACGCAGCAGACAGCCGACGGTCGTGACCGAAGCGGCCAGCTCGATCGAAGCCGGCTCTGCGGTGCTCAACGCGAGCGTCGATCCCAACGGCGAAACGGTCAACGCTGCACGCTTCGAATACGGCCCGACGACAGCTACGGCAAAAGCATCGCGTGCTCGGCGCTGCCCGGATCGGGCACGACCCCGGTCGCCGTCTCGGCGACGCTCACCGGGCTGGAAGCCAAGACCCTCTACCACTTCCGGATCACGGCCACCAGCACCGCCGGAGCCGCCACGGGCAAAGACAAGCGGCTGAAGACGAAGTCGAAATAAGTGCGCGCCGGCGGGCACGCCGCGACGACCGTTAGTTGGCTCCCAGCGCTCACCACGAGTCTGCTGTGCACGCCTATGCGGCGGACCTGCCTCGTGTAAGACAGCCCTGCTACGTGGAAACCCTCTCCGAGGTCTGAGCCTGCTGACGGGGGCTGCCCTATCCGCGGAGCATCTGCGTCATCGGCGGACAGTCTCCCGCTTGTGCAACTCCCGTGACCTTGAAGCCGTGGCGCTCGTACAGCGGGATCGTCCGCGGGTTGGGAGTCTCCAGGTACGCCGGTAGGCCGCTCGCATCAACGTGCGACAAGCACTGCTTCAGGAGCGTAGATCCGAGGCCCTTTCCGTGAAGGCTCGTGCTCGACCGCCAACCACGGCAGATACCAATGCGCTGCGCTCGGATGGCTCTCCTCCATCTGCTGCAACACTGCGAACGTGTCGTCGTGCTTCGCTGCTGCGACCGTCTCGCTGAGCACGCCGACGATCGAGTCGCCGTCCGGCTCGGCGCCAGGCGCAAGCCACAGGGCGATTGCGGAGTAGTTGTCGAGCATCCACGCCGTGTCCCGTTCGAACGCCGGCCCGGCGAAGGCCTCCACGAACGCCGGGAAATGCGCGGCGTACTCGTCGTCCTCGGGCCATAGCCACCGCTCGACGGGGTCATCGGCGAACGCTGAAACGACCGTGGCGACGGCCTCGGCGCGTCCGCCGAGTGGCACCTGTGCCGGGGAGGCGAGGTCCACACGCGCATGCTATGCGCAAGCGAGCACGCGAGTGTCAAGAGGACGAAGGCTGTCAGCCTCGCGTGCGCCGGTGCGGCAGCGGTGCGAGACGTACGCCGGCAGGCTTGCCGACCGTCGTCGTGCCGATCGTCGTGTGCTGGATGTTGTTGTCGAGGAAGCTGTCGTAGCTGACTTCGATCTTCAGAGCGGCAGAGCATCGGCCCGAGGAGAAGACCGGCGCGGAGATCGATATCGGCGTACCGCGCGGCAGGTCTCGGTCGGCGCCCAGCCGGCCGGCGATCTGGTGGCAGGCGCCGGCTGATACGGACACGTCGTAGCGCTGGTTGGCGTTCGTGATCGGATAGGGCGCGCGGAACGCGACCTCGACGGCCGTGAGAACTCGCCTCGTCGATCTGAAGGCGAACCCGCAGAGGCTCGTGCACGGCAGGCGGCGCCGCATGACTGGCAGGCGGCGTCTGCGATAGGCCGCACGCGCGCAGCACCGACCCCTTGCCGGTATCGGTGCACAGCTTGCCGGCGAAGCGGTAGGTGATCGCCGTCAGCGCTCCGTTGGGGCTCGTCGGCTGGCTGTAGGGATAGGGCTGGTCGCTGCCATCGGACTCGCTGATGCTGCCGAGCTGCCGGCCGCTGGTGTATCGCTGCACGATCAGGTAGGCGCCGAGACCGGGCAGCACCGCGCGAGTGTGCGTTTCGGAGCCCGAGCGGTAGGTGATGCTCACGGCGTGCTTGCCGAGCAGGCCGAAGGAGATCTCCCTGCGGTCGGCGCTGACGCCGCTCGTCGTGCCGGGATTGGTCGCGGCGCTGGCCTGCAAGCCGACGATGTCTCCCGCGTAGGTGTCTCCCGGCGCAGCGCAGTTCTCGAAGCTGAACGCTTCGCGGCCGCGAACGAGATCGGGCAGCGCGTCGGGCGGAAGCGCGTGGAAGCGCCCGTCGTTGCCAAACGCGCCGTCGGTGCCGAGCTGGCCGAGCTGGCCGTGGTAGACGCGGCCGATCTGGACGCAGACCAGGCCGCGCGTCGTGTGGACGATCCGCATGCCCCACGGCAGGCCGCCGGCCGGATCGGCGGCTCGCAGCGCCAGCAGGCGGCTGCCGCCCTTTGCCGGGATGCCCTCGCCGGCAGTCGCGACGGGGTGGCCGAGCGTGCGCACGGGCGAGCCCGTCAGGATCACACCGGTCGCCGCCAGCGCGATTGCCGTTGTCGCGAGCAGCAGCACGAGGGCGGTCAGCGCAACGGGCAGGCGGGTGAGCGCGCGCGGCGGCCGTGGCGCGCGCGCTCGGTTCGCGAGCGCCAGCGCGCGAAGCGGTCGCCGGCGCTCGCTGCGACGCTGCCCGGACTGCACCAACGCTTGACCGAACCTGTCCATCGCGTCCATCGCTCTAGGCCTCCCTCATCCTCGTCCGCAGCTCGGCCAGCCCGCGGCTGACGCGCTTTCGCACGACGGACTCCGAGCACTTCAGGCGTCCGGCGAGCTCCTCGTAGCCGGCTTCCTCGAGCACGCGTCCCTTGACGGCCGCCCGCTGGTCGGCCGAAAGTCGTTCCAGCGTCAGCAGCGCCGAGTCGGCTGCCGCCGATGCGGCGCGCTGCTCCACCCGCTCGATGTCCTCGTCGCTGAACGCCAGCGGCTCGAGTCCCAGGCGCCTGCGCGCGCGATCCTCGACCTGCCCGCGGCGGAGCGAGTCGACCAGCTTGTGATGGGCGATCGTGAACAGCCAGGCCAGCGCCGAGCTGCGCTGCGGCCGGTAGCGAGGAAGCGCCGCGAGCGCCGCCGCGAACGTCTCCGCCGTCAGGTCGGCCGCCAGCTCGCGGTCGCCGGTGCGCCGCAGGAAGAAGGCGAGCACCGCATCCACTCGGCGGCGGTAGAAGATGCCGAACGCCTCGGCATCGCGCCGTGCCCGCCACCAGCAGCGCCTCATCGGCTCGATCGTCATCGACGCCCACAACCACTACATCGTGAACGCCGGCAAGTTGTGACCGCCGGCGGTCAGCTGCTGAGGTGAACCGATGCGCCGAGGTGGTGCAGCAGCAGCATTCGCTGGGCCGGCCCGCTGCCCTGCTCGACGACGAGCCAGGCATCGCCGGAGCGCCTCGCCGTCAGACCGCCTCCGGCGAAGATGCCCGGCGCCGCGCGAACGCGGTGCAGACCGGGAAGGTCGCGCGACGGGCCCGCCCGGCTGCGCGGCATCGAGCACGACCACCGCTTTGAGCGGCTCGCGGCCGAGCCTGAATTCGCTCTCGGCGCACGGCAGGAACGCGTCTCCGACGAGCTGCCCGGCGAACGGGCGAAGCGTCGTCGCGACCGCGCCGCCGCGCGTCGTGATCGCAGGCAGCGCGCTGACGCTCAGCCCGCACGCGCCGCTCGGCTGGCGCTGCGGAGTAGCGCCAGTCGACGGACGCTCGCCTGGCGCGGCGCCTGGCTCCACGCCTGTGCGACTCGCTTGCCGTGCGCGTCGAGTGCCGAGAGCTTGGCGCCGGCGCGCGTGAGGAGGCGCGCCGCGCGTAGCCCGTAGGGAAGACCGGGCAGCGCTTTCGTCTCGAACGCTGCGGTGCCCGTCCACGACGACCGCCGTGATCTGCGGATCGGTCACGGCCACCTGCGTCTGCTCGGAGGAGCCGGCTCTGCCGGATCCGAAGATCTGCAGGAACGGCTGTGAGGATGTCGGCACACCGCCGCAGGCGCTGCCCGTCGCGCGTCCGTGTTCTTCGGGCACGACGCACCATCCGGCGACACCGACGACGTTCAGCCTCGGCACGAGCCGGACGTTGAACGCCGGCGTCGCCTCCCTGCTTGCCCGCGCCGTCGCGCCGGCGTTGACCGAGCCGCCCACCGGCGAGTGCCTGGCGGTGCCGCCGGAGGCCCACGCGACGCCGGCAACGAGCGCGCCGATCAGCACGCAAGCTGCTGCCGTCCGCCTACGCCGAAGGCGCTGCCTGCGCCGCGCATCGTCGATCACGCCCTGCTCGGGGCCGGACGGCGAAGGAGAAGCTGGGTGGCGATCGAGCAGCAGCATCGTGCTAGCCCGGCGCGACGCTCGTCCTCAGGTGCCGCAGCACATCGATCCGTTGCGTCGAGCCCGCTTCCGCCCGCCACGACGAGCCACCTGTTCGGCTGTCGTACGGCGGTGATCTCGCCGTCGAAACCGCCGGGCGCATTGAACAGTCCCGGCGCGCCGGCGACCGGCGTCATCCCGGGAATCGCTGCCGGTGCGCTACCGGGGTGCTGGGCGTCGAGCAGGATCGCGCTCTCCAGCGGCCACTTGTGCAGGTAGTACTCCGTGTCCGCGCAGGAGAAGAACGCGCGGCCGATGATCCTCGCCGGGTATGAGCGAATCGCAGCTGCGACGTGGCCCCACTCAGGTTCGAGTCCCGGCAGCCCGTGCGCGCGGATCTGGCAGGGACCGGGTGCGCCGCGCGCCGGCTTCTGCCACCAGTGGATCGCCGAGACCAGGCCGACCGACTGTTCGTGCAGAGGGCCGAGTCGCCGGCCGTCGGCTCCGATCGCAAGCAGCGGAGGCGTAGGCGCGCCGTATCTGGGCCGCACGAGGACGATCTGCGCGAGGCGCAGGCCGTAGGGGAGCGCGGCACGCGAGAGCACGGTGACCGGCCGTCCTCGCGCCAGCACGGCGTGCACGCTGGAGCTCAGCAGCGCCGTGATCCGCTCTTCGCGCCCGGCGCCCGTGCTTCCCGCGAGCGTGCCGATCGCGACCCCCGGCGACCCCGCGCTGCCCTGCGATCGTCACGGCCGGCACGGTCGCGCAGCTGCCGCCGCCTTCTTCGTGGATGCACCAGCCGTAGCTGCCGCCGCCGAGCGCAGGCGAGATACGCCATTCGCCCGGCCGCGCGAGCCGTTTGGCGCGTCCGAGCGCCGCGACTGTGGCGTGCCTCGCGCCCGCCGGGCGCGAATCGGAACCTCCACCCGTGGCGAGCAATGCACTCAGCAGGCCGAGCAGGGCGAGCCCGGCGAGGAGCGCGGCGCTCCGCTTGCGTCGCCGCGCCTGACGGAGCTTCGCGTCGCGAATCGCACCGGCCTCTGTCCCGGCAGGCGTCTCGGCGGGCGGTGCCTCGACAACGACCATAGAAGCTAATATAACTAGCATCATGAAATTGCGCAATCTCGACCGCTCGGATCCGACCGCGTTGCACGAGCAGGTGGCGGCGCTGCTGCGGCGCTCGATCGCCGACGGAGAGGCCAAGCCGGGCGAGAGGTTGCCGCCGGCCAAAGATCTCGCTGCGGTGATCGGCGTCAACACGAACACCGTGCTGCGAGCGCTGCGGTCGCTGCGCGACGAGGGTCTGCTGGAATTTCGCCGCGGGCTCGGCATCCGCGTAACGGGCACGCAGGACCAAGGCGCCGTCGTCGCCCGCGCACGCGATCTCGTCGCGTTCGCGCAGAAACGCGGTTACGCGCCCGACGAGCTCGTCACGATCATCCAAGCGCTCCGCTGAGCGGCGCGCGCGTCAGGACTGCAGGAAGGCCAGCAGGTCTGCGTTGATCGTGTCGGCCTGCGTCGTCGGCATTCCGTGCGGGAAGTCCTTGTAGGTCTTCAACGTCCCGTTCGGCAGCAGCTTCGCCGACAGCGGCCCGGCGTCGGCGTAGGGGACGATCTGGTCGTCTTCGCTGTGCATCACCAGCACCGGCAGCGTGATCTGCTTGAGGTCCTCGGTGAAGTCGGTCTGCGAGAACGCGACGACCCCGTCGTAGTGAGCCTTCGCTCCGCCCATCATTCCCTGGCGCCACCAGTTCTCGATGACCGCCTCAGAGGACTTGACGCCGGGCCGGTTGTAGCCGTAGAACGGGCCGGTCGGCAGCGCCCGGTAGAACTCGGACCGGTTGGCGGCGAGTTCGGCCTGAAGGCCATCGAACACGCTCTTCGGCAGGCCGCCGGGGTTCGCGTCGGTCTGCACCATCAGCGGCGGCACGGCACTGATCAGCGCCGCCTTCACCGCACGGCTCTGACCGTGGCGCGCGAGGTAGTGCACGACCTCGCCGCCACCGGTCGAGTGCCCTACGTGGATCGCGTCCTTGAGATCGAGATGGTCGATCACCGCCGCTAGGTCATCGGCGTAGTGGTCCATGTCGTGACCGTCGCCGGTCTGCGTCGAGCGCCCGTGTCCGCGTCGGTCGGCGGCGATCACGCGGTAGCCGTGCGCGAGGAAGAACAGCATCTGGTTGTCCCAATCGTCTGCCGAGAGCGGCCAGCCGTGGCTGAAGACGATCGGCTGTCCCGAGCCCCAGTCCTTGAAGAAGATCTCCGTGCCGTCGCTTGTCGTGACCGTGCCCATGGACTGCCTCCCCCGTTGCGCTTACCGTTCGAATCGCCAGCGTAACATGGCTCTCTCGATCGGCGACGGTGCCATCGGCGGGCCGTCGCAGCCATGGATTGCGAGGAGGAGGAGAGCATGCCCGAGGCTTCAAAGACCGGTTCCGTCAGCTTCGACGCCGACATCAGGCCGCTGTTCCGCGACAGCGACCGCGAAGCGATGCGCCGCGCTTTCGATCTGTTCTCGCGCGAGGACGTGCTCGCTCATGCGAGCGCGATCGAGGCGCAGCTGAAAGCCGGCACGATGCCCTGCGACGGGGCCTGGCCGGCGGACCGCGTCGCCCTGTTCGCGAGCTGGGTCGAGCAGGGCGGCGCCGAATAGGCCGCGCGCCCGGACCCGTTCTCGTATTCGGCGCGACCGGCACACACGGAGGTGCCGTCGCGCGCGCACTGCTTGCGACCGGCGCGCCCGTCGCGGCGTTCGTTCGCGACTTAGACGAAGGTCCAGTTGAGCCTCGCCTTGGCCGTTGCGACGCTAGCGGTGATATGAGGCGAACCGTCATGCTCTGCGTGATCGCCGCCGCTCTGGCTCTGCCGGCGGCCGCGTCGGCAACGGGCAACTGCGCCGGCGCGGAGCGAGCGGCCGAACACACAAGGGCGTTCGCCTACAACGAATCTGGGCGGTTCCACTGCCGCTCGACCTCGGCGACGCACTTCGCGGTCACGTTCGTCAGCGAAGCCGGCAGCGGTCCATCGTGGAGCGTGACCGTCGTCTACGCCAACCGTCGCTATCGCGTCGGCATTCCGCGCTTCGCATAGCGCGGCGCGCGACTCACTGCCAACGACTCGGCCGAACTCACCCCGCGGCGAGTCAGCTCGCCGCGATCACGAAGTCTCCGTGTGTCGCCTTCGCCTCGTACAGCCGCGCGTCGGCGCTCGCCATCAGCGCATCGAGATCCTGAACTCCGTCCCACTCGGCGATGCCGACCGAGAAGCTCTGATTCGGCGGTGTCGCGTCGACCAATCTGCGGACCAGCTGCTCTGCGTCGCAGAGACTGCACTGCGTGAGCAGCGCAGCGAACTCGTCGCCGCCACAGCGCGCAAGCAGATCGGACCTGCGCAGAGCAGAGCTCCAGCCTGCGGCGCTCTGCCTGAGCAACAGATCGCCGGCGTGGTGGCCGAGACTGTCGTTGATCTGCTTCAAGCCGTCGACGTCGAGCATCGCGACGCAGAGGGTCCAGCCCTCGCGTCGCGCGCGAGCCATTTCGATCGGAACCCGCTGCTGCCAGGCGCGCCGATTCGGAAGCCCCGTGAGCTCGTCGGTGTGCGCGGTTCGTTCCAGGCGCGCCAGCAGACTCGGCACGCTCGATCGCGACGGCCGCCTGCGCCGCCAGCAGCGCGATCGTCGCCCGCGTGCTCTGCTCGGGCGCCGGAATCGGACGCGTCCAGTACAGAGCGAGCAGCCCGACCGTGGCTTCGTCTCGCACGATCGGCTGCCACAGAACGCAGCCGCTGAGCCGACTCCGTCACCGTCGAGCTCGGAGGAGCGCTCCGTGCCGCGCGCGCTGAAGCTCGCCCGATTGTCGAGGTAGGCGTGCCTGGCTCCGCTCGGCGGGCCGTCGAGCGCGCACCTCGCCGAGGACGGGGTTCGTCCCGGAGACCGCAACCGGCGTCAGCACCGGCGCGTAGTCGGCCGGCTCCCACAGAACGACGCCGTCCGCCTCGGCGACCGCAGCCGCCGTCGCACAGAGATCGGCGCGCGTCGCGTTGGCGTCCGGCTGTTGAAAGACACGATCCATCGCATCCACGACGGCAGTCAGGTTGCGCGCGTCGATCGACCGCTTGGCGACGCTGGCGCTGGATCCGGCTGACCAGCGCATCGATGAACACGCCGGCGATCAACAGCGAGGCGATCGTCGTCAGCCAGCGAGCCTGCGCCACAGGGTCGCTGCGCACCGCCAGCACGGCCGCGTAGGCCGCGCCCGCGATCACGATGTGGATGACAGCCTCGCCGCGCCGGAAGAACGAGAACGCGAACAGCGCGACCCACACGTACCAGACGCCGTAGTAGCTGACCGCGTCGCCGCTGTAGTAGATCGCGCGCGTGATCAGCGCGGTGCCCGCGAGCATCGCGATGTGAAATGTCCACACGGGCAGACGCCTGAAGACGAACAGCACCGTCAGGCCGCCGAGGTACGCAAGCGCGATGTTCAGCTGCAGCGCGCCGACGTTCGTGCCGGGCGCGCGCGGCAGGAACAGCGAGAGCTGACCGATCGTAGCGCCGGCAAGATAGAGCGCTCCGAGGCTCCGTGCCATGACCACGGACTCGGTACCGCCGGCGCCCCCGCGCCGCAGACCTGCAAGTCCCCCATATCTCCTCATCAGGAGATGATCGGCATCGCTGCCTCCTCCCTTGAGAACGACGGCGAGCTCAGCTCTCGAAGGGCGCCACCCGCACCGCCAGCGGCAGTCCGCAGCGAACCAGCAGCCCGAACCGCCCCTGCGGCATGGCAGCCGCGCCGACTGCTCGCGCCGGCTGCTAGCGACGCGTCAGAACCGGCGGCGAGCGGAGCTCGCCGCAATCTCTATCGACGCCCTCGTCGGCGACCACCTCGATCAGCGCCTCGACGACGTCCGGATCGAACTGGCTACCGGCGCAGCGCTCGAGCTCGGCGATCGCGCTCTGCGAGCTGCTCGCCGGCGAGTAGGCGCGCGCCGAGACGATCGCGTCGAACGAGTCGCAGGCGAAGATGATCCGCGAACCGAGTGGAATCTCCTCACCGGCAAGGCCATCGGGATATCCGCCTCCATCCCAGCGCTCGTGACTCGAGCGCACGAGCCTTGCGACCGGAGCGAGCGCCGGAGCCGCGCAGAGGATCCGCTCGCCGAGGATCGTGTGACGGCGCATGAAAGCCCACTCGTCCGCGTCGAGCGGCCCCGGCTTGTCGAGGATCGTTTCCGGTATCGCGACCTTGCCGATGTCGTGCATCTCAGCGGCGCGAACGAGCACGTCGAGCTCTTCCGGCTGCAGCTGCATCCGCTGCCCGATGCTCTGCGCCAGCGCCGCGACCCCGTCGGTGTGGTCTCGCAGTGCGGGCTGGCGCTCACCGAGGATCTGCAGCAGCACGCCCTGCAGCTGGCGCTTGACGCCGAGCGGGCGCCCTTCCTTGTCGGCGTACATCCGGCGGTCGGCGAGCTGCAGCGCCTCGGTCGCAGTGTCGCGTGTCCGACGGCAGCAGCGCCAGTCCACACGACGCCGTGATCTCAAAGCCCTCGCCCGCCTCGCTCAGCGCCGCGCGCGTCTGCGCGAGCAGCTCGTCGACCGGACGACCGCGTGGATCGAGCAGCGCGCAGAACTCGTCGCCGCCCATCCGGTATGCCTTCCCGAACGGAGCCGCCGCCGCGCCGAGGCTCCGACCGAGCCGCGCCAGCAGGTCGTCTCCGGCCGGATGTCCGAAGCTGTCGTTGTAGAGCTTGAAGCCGTTCAGGTCGTAGAGGACGAGCACGCGCGGCTCCTCCTCGACGGCCGCCTCGAGCGCCTCGTCGAGGTCTGCCTCGAGCATCCGCCGGTTGCCGAGTCCCGTCAGGTGATCGGTGACCGACTGGATCCGGCTCTCCTGCTGCAACCGCAGGCTGCGCCGGAACGCCAGCACGATCCGAAACGTCGCGCAGAGGAGCGTCGCCAGCGCCAGATACCGCGCCGGCGCGTTCACGCGCACCTCGCCGTGGTCGACGAACAGCACGCCGACCGCCGCCAGCGACCCGACGCACGGCACGACGACGTTGCGCCAGCCGTCGGTCACCGCTCGGCGTCGTGCCCGCGCGGGCATCCGCAGCGCCAGCACCAGCGAGAGCAGCGCCAGCGGCCAGAGCGGTTCGAGCAGCGTTTCTTCGGTGAACGTGTTCGACGCGACCTGGAACAGGTAGACCGTGTCGGCGCCGGCCAGCACGATCATCCCCAGTGCGATCAGTCCCCACGTCCGGTCCGGCCGCCAGCCCGTCAGGCTGATCGCCGTCACAGCGACCAGAAACAGCAGCAGGTCTCCGACCGGGTAGGCGAGATTCGTCGCGACCGCCGCAAAGCTGCCGCCGGTCGCCGCCAGGATCGGGTCGAGCAACACGCCCGCCGCGACGGCGCTCAGGCCGAGGCCGGCGACCAGGCCGTCGAGCCACACGCTGGCGCTGACGCCGCGCAGGCGCGAGCGGATCAGCATCCCCAAGCCGACGAACGCCAGCGGGTAGAAGCTCAGGTAGAGGGCGTCGTCGATCGACGGGAACGGCACTTCGGTCAGACCCTCGAACCGGATCGTGTAGTAGAGGTCGCCCAGCGCCCACCCCAGCAGGCCGAGCCCGACCAGCAGCAGCGCGATGCGGTCGCGACTCGCGCAGGCCGCGCGCGCGATCACCGCGAGCGCCGCGCCCAGCATCACGAAGTTGTACGCACCGTTGCTGAACAGCGCATCCGAGCCGCGCCCTCCCAGCCCGAGCACGATGTGCGCGCAGTAGAGCGCGAAGACGCCGACGAGCAGCGCGAACCACCAGCCCGAGATGCGGGAGAGCAGCGCGCGGCGTGGCGTCGAAGGTTCGAGCATGTCGCTTCCTCACCGGATCGGCGCGCGCGGCGCCTTGCTGAAACCGGAGCCGGCCGAATGGCCGATCCGTCTCGGGCACGGCCGGCGCTCCGCAGGCTGATCGGCGGCCGTTGCGACGTCCGCGCAGCGCTCCAGGCGCTCGCTCAGACGGTGCTGCGCGAGCTCGCCGCGAAGAACTCGCGCGCGGCCTCGGCGTCGAGTGGACGCGCGAACAGGAAGCCCTGGCCGCGGTCGCAGCGCTCGTTGCGCAGCAGCGAGAGCTCCTCCTGCTCCTCGATGCCCTCGGCGAAGGTCTCGATCGCGAGCGCCTTGCCGAGCTGCACGAGCGTGTGAATCAGCGTCTCGCCCTCTTTGTTGTTCTTCAATCCGGCGACGAACGAGCGGTCGATCTTCAGCGCGTCGACCGGAAAGCGCTGCAGGTGCGCGAGCGAGGAGTATCCGGTGCCGAAGTCGTCGATCGCGATCCGCACGCCGAGCGCCTTGATCGCGATGAGCCGCCGCGCCGTCTCCTCGATGTTGCTCATCAGCGTCGTCTCGGTGATCTCGATCGTCAGCGCGTCGGCCGCCAGCCCGCTGTCGCGCGAGCGCCACCTCGATGTCGCCGAGCAGCTGGTCGGTGTCCAGCTGGCGGCCGGACACGTTCACGGCCATGCTGATCGGCTGCCCCGAGGCGTGCCACTCGGCGGCCTGGCGGCACGCCTCCTGCAGCACCCAGCGGCCGACGTCGACGATCAGTCCCGTCTCCTCGAGCAGCGGGATGAACTCGTCCGGCTGCACCAGGCCGCGCTTCGGACTCTGCCAGCGCACGAGCGCCTCGACGCCGGTCGGGCGCATGTTGCTGAGGTCGAGCGTCGGCTGATAGGCGAGCACGAACTCACCCCGCTCGGTCGCCTCGCGCAGCTCGATCTCGAGCTCCATCCGGTTCTGCACCGTGTCTTTCATCGCGCTCTCGAACACCGTGAAGCCGTTGCGCCCGTCCCACTTGGCGCGATACATCGCGATGTCGGCCTCGCGCAGCAGCTCTGCAGCCGTCGTGCCTTCGCCGATCGACACTCCGATGCTGGCGCTGACGGTGACGCTGCTTGCACCAGTCCGGACCGATCCTGAAGGGCTCCTTCAGCGCCTCCAGCAGACGTTCGGCGACCGGCTCGACGCCGGCCGCGAGCGAAACGTCCTCGACGATCACGACGAACTCGTCCCCGCCGAGGCGCCCGAGCGCATCGGCTCCTCGGATCGCCGCATCGAGCCGCGCGGCGACGGCCCGCAGCAGTTCGTCGCCGACGTTGTGCCCGAGCGTGTCGTTGATCGCCTTGAAGTTGTCGAGATCGACGAACAGCGCCGCCACCGGCGAGTGGCTGCGCGAGGCGCGCGCGAGCATCTGCTCGGCACGATCGAGGATCAGCGTCCGGTTGGGCAGGCCGGTGAGCGGATCGTGAGTCGCCAGGAAGGCGAGCTCCTCCTCGCGGCGCGCGAGCTCCTCGTCGGTCCGCTCGCGCTCCTGCTCAAAGGATTCGCACACCTTCAGGAGGCTGAGCTCGAGGCTCAGCTGCAGCATGTTCAGCGCTCGCTCGAGCGCCTCCTGCGAGACGCCGAGCTGCTCGGCGCACTCGCGCAGGACATCGGCCATCACGTTGCGCCACCACAGGCTGCGCCGCGTCACCTCGTGCAACGTCGCAGCGCGATGCGCCGCGAGCTCGCCGAAGATCCGCGAGGTCGCGCGACTGGCCTCGTGCGTCACCTCCAGCCCATCGCCCGCGATCCAACGCGCCACGGCGGTCGTCGAGGAGACGCAGATCTGCTCGAAGCTGCTCTGCACGGGCGGATCGACGATCTGGCCGGACTCGCTCGTGTGTGCGACCGTCTGCTCGAGCACATCTGCGCATCGCGCGAGCGTGGCGTCACCCAGTCGCCGCAGGTCGGCCTCGAGCGACTCGCTGGACGGCTTCGGGCACTCGACGTGCTTCTGGTCCGGCTTCAGGTTGGGCAGTTGCGCGTTCATGCCCGTTTCATCGGCGCGGCGCGAGGATTGCTGAACTTCGTGGCGGCAAGCTTGGCCGGTTCCGCTCAGCGCACCGCCTCGCTCGCCGCGAGGAACCGATCGGTCACCTCGTCGGCGGCTTGCGCGGCTGTCGGCGTGCCCGGTCACCGAGACGAGGAACGGCTCGCGATCGAGTGCGAGCAGCCTGGTCGGCACGAGCGCGCGAACCGTCGCCGTGCGAGGAACGTCGCGGAGCAGCGCGATCTCGCCGAAGGAGTCGCCCGGACCCTGCCGGCGCAGGACCGTGCCGTCCTGAAGCACCTCGACCGCGCCCTCCTCGATCAGGTAGAAGCGCTCGCCCAGCTCACCCTGCGTGATGATCTCGTCGCCGGCAGGCACCTGCAGCGCGACGAGGCGCGCCGCAAGGCCCTCGACGCTCGCCAGCGGCAGCGGCGCGAACACCGGACAGCGGCGCAGCAGCGCGAACACGTGCGCGCTCACCGGCGTCGTGCTCTGCAGTCGCCTGACGGCCGAGGAACGCAGCAGGATCATCAGCGGCATCGCGCCACCGGCGACGATCAGCGCGCCCCTGATCCCGAGCAGCGAGACGAGTGCCGGCGTGAGGATCGCTCCCAGGCCGATCGTCGCGACGAAGACCGTCTCCAGCACGGCGAGCACGCGCGCCAGCACGCGGTCTCCGCTGAGACGCTGCACGAGCGTCAGGCCGGAGACCTTCACGAGCAGGAAGCCGACGCCGAGCCCGGCCCACGCGATCAGGCCGAGCGGCACGCTCGGCACGAGGCCCGTCAGCACGAGCCCCACGCCGAGCACGAGGCTCCCGAGGATCAGGCCGAGCGACATGCGCGTGCGGCCCAGCAGGGCGAACGCGAGCAGCCCGCCGAGGATTCCGCCGGCGCCGCGCGCGATGTTCAGGAACCCGATCCCTGCCGTGCCGATGTGCAGCAGGTCGATCGCGACGACGATCACGAGCACGCTGCTGAGGCCGTCGATCAGCGACAGCGTCGCGACCACGCCGACCGCGAGGCGCAGATCGGCCTCGCGGAGCACCGTGCGCAGGCCCGCGGCGAGTTCGGCGAGCGGATGCTCCGGCCTGCTCCGCGGCCTCGCGTCGAGCGGTATCTCGAACATCACGAACGTCGCCAGCGCATAGGCCAGCGCGCACAGCGCGATCACGAACGACACGCTGCTCGCTGCCAGCAGGATGCCGCCGAGCCCGGCGCCGACGAGGAAGCTCGCAGTGTCGATCGAGCCCATCAGCGCCGTCGCCAGCGAGACCTCGACCGGCGAGCGCGCGAGCGTCGGGATCAAGGCGGCGCGCGCCGGCTGGTTGGCGGTCGAGACGACGCTGAACAGCGCCGCGAGCGCGAACACCAAGGCGACCGGCGCGTCGGCGTGAACGGCGAGCGCGATCAGCGCCAGCAGCGACGCGCGCAGCCCGTTGGTCACGAGCAGCACACGCTGGCGCGGGTAGCGGTCGGCGGCGATTCCCAGCATCGGCGCAGCCAGCGTCGCGGGCACGGCCTGGACGAGCGCGACGAGCCCGACGGCCGTCGCGCCGCCCTTCCTGAACGCATACACGCCCAGCGTCAGCTGGAACGCCCACTTGCCGAGCGAGGTCGCCGCGGTCGAGAGCTGCAGCCGTCGCAGCGGGCGGTTCGCCGCGATCAACGCAAGTTGGCTGGAGCCGCCCATCGACGCGCCATCATCGCGTAGGCGCCGCGCCGCGCGAGCGCCGAGGTGACGAAAGTTCACAGGCCCGCCCGGCGACCGCCGACGCCCACCGGTTGAGCAACGTGTTCGCTGCTGGTAGCTTCAAAACCGATGTGTCGAGGAAGTGGAGGGCCAACGCCGCGGCGCCTCGCGGAACGCCGGTGAGATTCGGCCGGGCTCCGCGCGCCGCCCTTCCGTTGCTGCTCGCCGTCGGCATCGCCGCTCCGCTCGCCGGATGCGGCACCGGCTCGAGCGCGAACGTGCCTGCCGAAGCGAGCAGCGCGACCGGCGCCGGCGAAGAAATCAACGAAGAATCGGCCGCCGAAAAACAGGAAGAAGCCGCCGTCGCAGCCAAAAGCCGTGAAATGCTCTCGGTGCTGGAAGCGAAAAAACGCGAAGAAGCGGCCGAAGCTGCGGCCAAGAGCACCGAAAAGACAGCGGCTGCGAAGGCCAAGAAGCGCGAACAGAAGGCGAAGAAGGCAGAGCAGGAAGCGAAGAAGCGCGAAGCTCAGGCAGTAGCGAAGGCGAAGAAGCAGGAAGAAGAACTGAAGGCCGAGGCCGACAAGCAGCGTGAAGCTGCCTCCAAGAAGGAAGCGGAAGTGAAGAAGCAGGAAGCCGAACGCGCCGCGACGCAGACGACGACTACGACGACGAGCACGACGGCGACGCCGCCCGCTCCGAGCGGAGAAGTGCCGCAGTGAGCGTCGAGCTGCCGCGCTCGCGGCGCCCTCGGCACGCCACCGGCGCCCGCGCTGCGTGCCCGTCTTGCGCGCGCACTGCGCCGCGCGCTGCCGGCGCTCGCGCTGCTCGCGCTGAGCGCGAGGCCTCGCGGCCTGCGGCGGCGGTGGCGGCTCCACCGGCGGCGCGGGTCCCGGCGCAGCGGCGGTGCAGCAGGAAGAAGCGGCCGAACGCGCCGCCGCGGCGAAGACGCGTGCCGCCGAAGTCGCAGCTGCCAAGCGCGAAGAAGCGCGAAGTCATCGCCAAACGCAAGCGCATCGAAGCTGCACTCGCCAAAGCGCACGTCGAAGCACCGACGAAGAAGAAGTCCTCGGCCGGCAAACACAGCGACAAGCCGAAGACCAAGACGAAGACCACCAAGAGCAAGCAGCCGAGCAGCAAGAAACCGAAGAAGGGCGAAGAAACGGCGAGCGAAAAGGCCGCGCGCGCGCAGTTCGCCAAAGAAGAAGCCGAAGAAGCCGCGCGCGACAAGCAGCAGCAGAACAGCGAAGCGAGCAAGTAGCTCGCGCCGCCCGCCGGCCGCTCAGTTCTGCTCGCCGTCGTCCTCGCCGTCGTCGTCGTCGTAGAGCGACTCGCTGGCGAGCTCCTGCCCTTTGACGTTGAACAGCTTGATCTCGAGCAGATCGTGGCGGTAGTCGTCGGGCGCGATCAGCGTGAAGCGCTCGTTGACCAGGTCGCATTGGTCGACCGTCAGCGCCGCCAGCTCGGCGGTCGCGACGCGTCCGCCGGAGACCAGCGGGCGCCCCCAGATCAGCGTCATCGCAGCGACGGCTCCGGCCTGGCCGCGCCAGCTGCCGATCACCTCGTCGCACAGGTCCAGCCGCCAGTCGGGGTTGCGCTCGGCCGTCTCTTCGGTGAAGTCGGCGTAGGCGAGGAAGTCGCTCGGCTCCTCGCCCTCGGCGGCCGGCACGAAGCGCACGTAGCCGAACAGCTCGTAGCCGTTGCTCGTGCTCGCCGTGGCCGGCACGTAGGTGCGCCCGTGCCAGGTCCGATCCGGATACCAGCGGATCTCGTCCGGCTCGCCGAGCTCGATGCCCTCGGCGTCCAGTCCGGCGGCCGCTTTCAGGAAGCCTTCGCCGAGCCGCTCGGCCCAGCGGCCGTACGGCAGCTCCTCCTGCGGAGGCTCGGCTGCGAAGCGCGGGACGAAGCGTTCCTCGACGGACACGACCGGCAGCCTAGCTTCACGCGTCGCGCAGCAGCGCCGCGGCGTGCTCGGGAGCGACGATGTTGAGGTTCAGGTCGGTCGAGAGCTCGAGCCCGGCGAGGTGCGTCAGCCGCGGCACGACGTCGATCCGCCAGCAGAAGTGATCGGCGCCGCGCGGCGCCGTTCGGATCCACATGTTCAGCGGCGGGCTGGCGCCGAGGTGGCGCGCCAGGCGCGTCAGCCCGTCGTGCAGCAGCGCCGCGCCGGTCGGTCCGTCCTGCTCGAAGCGCGGCAGCGGACGGCGCGGCGCGAGCATCAGCTGGAACGGCAGACGCGAGGCATACGGCGCCATCAGCACCGCCTCCTCGTCGATCGCGACGATCCGCTCGCGCAGCCGCACCTCCTCGGCGACGAGGTCGCCCAGCAGGTTCTGGCCCATGTTGCGCGTCGCATACGCGCTCGCGCGCTCGCGCTCGCGCGCGACCGCCGCCGGAACGAAGTCGAGCGCATAGAGCTGCGAGTGCGTGTGCGGCAGCGAAGCTCCGGCCTCGCGGCGCTCGTTGACGATCAGCTGCACGTAGGCGCTCTGCTCGTGCGCGCGCATCCGCTCGCGCCACACCTCCAGCGCCACCGCGACCTGCTCGACCGGCAGCTCGGCGAGCGAGAGCACCGACTGCGGCGCGTTGACGATCACCTCGTGCGCGCCGTGCGCCGGCATCGATGCGAACAGCTCGCCGCGCGCGTCGCCGCGCAGCGGCCCGGCGCCGGCGCGCGTGAGCCGGCTCGGCGCTCTCGCCGCCGGCGAGCGAATCCTCGGGCGCGGCTTCGCTCAGCGCGGGAAACAGGTTCGGCACGACGCGCACCGTCCAGCCGGGCGTGTTCGGAGCGCCGCCGGCCGGTCTGACGGCGTACAGCTCGGGCGGCGTGCGCGCCTCGTTGCCCTCCGCGAACGGGTCCGTCGCGGGATCGATCGGCGGCGTGTCGCGCACGCTGTCGGGCAGCCCGGGCGCGCCGCCGGGCCGCCGCGAGCGCTCGCCGGCGACGATCGTGCGGTGCCCGCTGAGCGGGTCGATGCGGATCTCAGGCACGCTCAGGCCGCCTTCTGCGCGAGCGCGTAGCGGCGCACGTCGGCTTCGAGCTTGGCGCTGCTCGGGTAGGGGCCCTGACGGATGTACTCGCCGCCCGAGCGGTCGAAGAACACGGTCACCGGCGTGAACGTCGAGTCGGTCACCTTGCGGCCGAGCGAGCCGCTGGCGTCGTAGTAGCTCGGATAGCTGACCGGGAAGCTGCGCAGGAACGACTGAGCCGCCGTGCGGCTCGTGTCGGCCGAGTCGATGCCGATGAACGCGACCTCGCGGCCGAGCCTCAGCGACGCCTGCTGGAAGGCGCCGAACTCGCTGCGGCAGGGAACGCACCACGAGGCCCACTTGTTGATCACGATCGGCCGACCGCGCAAGCTCGCCAGGCGCGCATACAGAGCCGCAGAGCCGCCGCCCAGCAGCTGCCCGGCCTGCGCGTGCAGCGCTGCCAGCGGAGCCGGCGCGCCCGCCAGCGCCGCGCGCATCTGCGCGAGCGTCAGCTTCGAGCGAGGAGCCGGCGGCGTCGAGGAGCCACCGAGCTGGACGAGGCCGACGACGAGCAGCGCGAGCAGCGCTGCGCCGCCGGCTGCGAGCGACAGGCGCTTGGGCGTCATCGGGCGTAAGCGTGGCAGATCGACCCGCACGCGACGCAGGACACGCTCGCGCCGCGACGTGCTATATCTTGGATGCACTGAGAGGCCGGGTCGGTATGAGCACCCGGCAAACGGCGTCAACCCGGCGCCAGTCGCATCGAGTCGCGCCGAAGCCACTTCTGCAGCGACTCCGTCTCGAAGTCCAAGAGCCTGTCATGGCCGAGTCCACCTCAGTGGCCCTCGCGGCCGCGCCCATTCCCAGTTCCGCGGAAATCTCTCGTGCGGAGAAGCTCGTGCGCGAGCGATTCCTGCACGACGGCGAGGATCCTGCCGTCGCGCTCGCGCCGGGCGAGCCACGCCGCCGCGCGCTCGACCTGGCGCTGGCCGAGCTGAACGCCGACCCGAAGGCGAAGAATCCCTCGACAGCCTGGCGCCGCGAATTCTCGCTGCTGCTCGGCCTCGAACGCGTGCTCTCCGAGGAAGAGCCGAAGCTCGCCGACGGCACCGTGCTCTCGGCCCACCAGGTCGACGCGCTGTCGGGCACGCTGGCGGCGCTGCTGGCCGCCGCGCAGGCCGCGAGCGCGTCGAACGGAAACGGCCGCGCAGCCGCCTCGGCCTCGCCCGAGCTGCTCGCTTCGGCCGAGATCCTCGGGCCCGACGACGCGCCGGCCGGCGAGCGAGCGCCCGACGAGCCCGAGGCTCGCGCAGAGGTCGACGAGGAGGACGAGGAGGACGAGCCCGAGGAGGACGAAGAGGAGCTCGACGACGAGGACGATCTCGGGCCGGTCCAGCGCGCGGCGCCGGAGGAGGACGACGAGGACGAGGACGACGAGGACGAGGAGCTCGACGAGGACGAGGACGACGAGGAGGACGACGAGGAGGAGGTCGAGACCGAGGCCGAGGAGCCGCAGGACTGGTCGGAGGAGGGCGAGGAGGAGGAGTCGCTGGCCGACCAGCCCGAGGACCCGAACGCGGCGAAGCGCTTCTGGTTCGAGCACGCGACCGGCGCCGGCAAGACCGTCGCGGCGCTCGGCTTCGTCGAGGCCACGCAGACCGGCGGCGTGCTGATCCTCACGCACCGGCGCAACCTCGTCGACCAGTTCATCGGCGAGCTGCGCGACCGCGGCTACGCCAAGCGGATCAGCAAACCGCTGCTGAAGGGCGAGGATTCGGCGAAGGGCCCCGTGACGGTCGAGACCTACCAGTGGTTCGTGCGCAACGCCGGCAAGATCTCGAGCGCGTACACGATCGTGATCTGCGACGAGGCGCACACGGCGCTCGGCGAGAAGACGAGCGCCGCGATCCGCGAGTGGACCGGCCCGATCTTCATCGGCATGACCGCCACCGGCGCGCTGATCGCGCGCCACGTGACAGACCTGTTCCCGACGCAGACCTCGCGCTTCGACCTCGCGCAGGCCGCCCGCCGCGGCGTGATCGCGCCGCTGCGCTGCGTGCGCATCTCGCCCGGCGTCGGCGTGCGCACGATCGCCAAGGTGCCGCTGCGCCGCGGCGAGGTCGACACCGAGTTCGACCAGGACGAGCTCGCCAAACTGCTCGATCAGCAGCCCTTCAACCTGGCCGTCGCGAACCTCTACAAAACGCGCTTCAACGGCGTTCCCGGCGTCGTCTACGCGGCCGGCGTGCGCCACGCCTACAACCTCGCCGAGGCTTTCCGCGCCGAGGGCATCAAGGCACAGGGCGTCTCCGGCGAGACGCCCAAGCGCGAGCTCGCCGAGATACTCGCGCGCTACGAGCGCGGCGAGATCGACGTGCTGATCAACGCGCAGCTGCTCGCCGAGGGCTGGAACAGCCCGCGCGCGACCGTCTGCGTGCATCTCGCGCCGACCGCCTCCAAGCGGATCTACCAGCAGCGCGTCGGGCGCGTCACGCGCCGCCATCCGGGCAAGGAGGCGGGACTCGTCGTCGACTTCGTGCACCCGGCGACAAAGCACGACGATCCCGTCGTGACGCTGCACTCGCTGCTCGACCGCGACGTCTACCGCGGTGGCGCGATCGTCGTCGGGCCGGTGCGCCGCGGCCGCGGGCGGCGGATGCGCGTCGAGCGACGCGTGCTGCCGGTCTGCGCCGAGGAGGAGCGCCGCTTCGCGGTCTTCGAGCGCGAGCTGTGGCGGATCGCCGTCGAGCACCTCGACTACGGCGAGCAGCACGTCTGGGCGGCGCTCGCCGGCGCGCGCGTCGCGCCGAGCGGCTGGCGCCGAGCGCGCGCGATGCTGCACTTCGACCGCACCGGCGAGCTGAAGAGCCGCTTCCTGATCACTGCCGTGCAGCGCAACAAGAACCCGCAGCTGCGGCTGCGCGCGCTCGCCGACATCCCGGCGCTGCGCGACGCCGACGCGTTCGACACGGCGATCGACATCATCGGCGGCTGGCCGCGTGACGAGCGCCGCGAGGCGAGCAAGATCATGCTGCGCGCGCTCGTCGAGCGGCGGATCGGCCGTCGCGACCAGGCCAACGCCTGGATCTGGCGACTGGCCGAGTACACGCGCGACGTGCACGAGGAGTACGCCGTGCAGCGCTGGCCGGAGACCAAGCGGCTGCTCGGTCTGCTCGTCAACTCGGCCGGCGGCGCGCACGCGCGAAACGCGCGCCGCCTGATCCATGCCGCGCGCAAGCAGGACCGCAGGCTCGCGGCGGCGCTGCTGGCTGCGGCGCTCGCGCACACGCCCGAGGCCGAGGAGGCGCTGCGCGGCGCACGCACGCGGATGGCGCGCAAGCCGCCGGCGCTCGCGCGCGAGCTGCTGCGCAACTTCCCCAAGCGCCGCGCGCGCAACTCGCGCCGCCGCCGCAAGGGCTCCGGCGCGGGCAGCGGCGCGAACGGCCAACGGCAACGGCAACGGCGGGAACGCGGCGACCGCGACGAGCGAGGCGCCGAGCACGGCGAACGGCTCGGGCGGCTCGGGCGGCGACGCGGCGGCATCCGAGCGCAGCAGCGCGCAGCGCAACGGCGCCGGCACGCGGCAGGGCGCGCAGGCCGCCGAGCGCGCCGGCGACGACTGAGCGCGGACGCCGCAGGGCGGGCGTCAGCCGGCGCGCTTCAGGTGCACCTCGCCGGCGTCGAGCGCCGTACGACCGCCTCCGGCGAGCGCGACGATCAGACGCCCGGCGCCGTCGATCCCCTCGGCGATACCCTCGCCGCCGCTCCAGCCGACCTCGCGCCCGAGCAGCGCATCGCGCGCGCGCCAGGACTCGAGCGTGACCCGCGTCGGCTCGGCCAAGCGCCGCTCGAGCGCTGCCAGCAGCGCTTGCAACGCCGGCTCGACCGCAGTCCGGCGAGCGCCCGAGCGTCGCCGCCGTGTCGTGCAGCTCGGCAGGTAGATCGGCGATCCGCACGGCGACGTTGAGGCCGATTCCGAGCACCGCCCATCCCTCCTGCGGCCTGCCCTCGGCGAGAATCCCGGCGACCTTCGCGAGCGTGCTCGCTCGCCCGTCGTGCTGGCGCACGAAGACGATGTCGTTCGGCCATTTGATCCGTGCCTGCTCACCGGCCACGTCGCAGACTGCGAGCGCCGCGATCAGCGGCAGCAGCGGCGGCGGTGCCTGCTGCGGCGGCGTTGCTCGAAGTACGAGCGACATCAACAGCGCGCTGCCGGCCGGCGCCGACCACTGACGTCCCTGGCGCCCGCGCCCGGCGCTCTGCGCCTCGGCCGTCACCAGCGTCCCGTGCGGCGCGCCGGTCGCGCGCCAGCTCGCGCGCGCGGTCGTTCGTCGAGTCGATCAGACGCAGGTGCACGCGCGGGTGGCCGAGGCCGGCGAACATCGGCTGCACCGCTCCGCTCCCGCCGCGCGCGCTCGCCGCTGCGCTCACGACACGCGCGTCGCGTCTGCGAGCAGCGCCTGCAGCAGGCCGTCGACGTCGTGCTGTGCCGCCTCGACGTCGACGTCTACGCCACGCTCGCGCAACGTCGCGCTGGTCAGCGGCCCGATCGAGACGACGCGCGCGTGCGGCGAGAGCAGGCCGCCGTCGCCCTGCGCGCCCTCACCCGTCGCGCCGTCCGGCGCGAGCGCGTCGAGCAGGTTGCGCACGGTCGAGGACGAGGTGAACGTGACGTAGTCGGCCGCGCGCACGGCTTCAAGCGTCGCAGCGGCGAGCGGCTCGGCAACGGACTGGTAGAGGTCGAGCACGTCGACCTCCGCGCCGCGCGCGCGGAGCGCGTCCGCCAGCACGTCGCGCCCGCCGCGCGCACGCGCGATCAGCGCGCGCGTCACCGGCACGTCGGCAAGCGCCTCGACCAGTCCCTCGGCGAGCGAGCGCTCGGCCGTCACGTCGGCGAGGATCCCGTGCGCCGCCAGCTCGCTGCTCGTGCCCGGCCCGATCGAGGCCACGCGCACGCCGGCCAGCGAGCGCGCGTCGCGCCCGCCCGCAGCCAGCCGCGCGAACAGCTCGCCAGCCGCATTGGCGCTCGTCACGCAGAGCAGGTCATAGCCGCTCGGGTCGAGCGCCGGCCCCGGCAGCGCCTCGACGCGAATCGCCGGCGCCTGCACGACGCGTGCGCCGAGCCGCTGAAGAGCGCTCGCCAGCGAGCTGGCCTGCGCTCTCGCGCGCGTGACGACGACCGTGCGTCCGGCCAGCGGCGGCTGGGTCAGCCAGGCCAGCTGCTCGGCCAGCGCAGCTACGGGCCCGACGACGGTGATCGACGGCGAGCCGACGTGCTCGCGCTCGACGCGCTCGGCGATCGTCTGCAGCGTCGCGAGCACGGTGCGCTGGCCGGGCAGCGTGCCCGCCTCGATCACGGCGGCCGGCTCTGCGCCGTCGCGCCCGGCCTCGATCAGCGAGTCGGCGATCTGGCCGAGGCGTTTGACGCCCATGTAGAAGACGAGCGTGCCGGGGAAGCGGGCCAGCGCCGTCCAGTCGAGCTCGCTCTCATCGCCGGTGCGCCCGGTCACGAACGCGACGGCGCGTGCCAGGCCGCGGTGCGTGACCGGAATGCCGGCGTAGGCGAGTGCGGCGACGCCGGCCGTCACGCCGGGCACGATCTCGAACGGAACGTCTGCCTCGTGCAGCGCCAGCGCCTCCTCGCCGCCGCGGCCGAACACGAACGGGTCGCCGCCCTTCAGCCGCACGACCCGCTTGCCGGCCTGCGCGCGCTCGATCAGCAGCGCCTGCGTCTGCTCCTGCGGCACGGAGTCGCCGCCGCCCTCCTTGCCGACGTACAGCAGCTCTGCGTCCGCGCGCGCGCCGTCGAGCGCAGCGTCGGCGATCAGGCGGTCGTACAAGATCACGTCGGCGCTTGCGATCAGCTCGAGCGCGCGCGCCGTCAGCAGGCCGGGATCGCCCGGGCCGGCGCCGACCAGGTAGACGCGGCCGCTGCCAGCGCTCATGTGCCGACACGCCAGTGCTCGAGCGCCAACTCAGACATCCGAAAGTGCTTGGGGTTCCCGATGAGCAGCAGCGCCAACGTCAGCCGACGCGGCTTGGATCGCTGAAGCGTTGCGCTCGCACCCAAGCCGCGGGATCGGAATCCCACTCGTGCTCGCGCCCGACGAGCGCCCCCAAGCCAGCTTCGATGTCGTTCCAGCGGCGCTCTTCATCGAGTGCTCGTCGCAGAGTGTCGCTGATGCACGCACTACGACGATGCCGCCCGACGAGCTTGTCCAGCTGGACTACGACATCGTCGAGACTGATGTGCAAGCGCATTGCCACAAGGTAGCTTTTCGCGACCGCGCGAAGCCGTCTCAGGCTGTCCTGCGGTCGACCGCCTGCAGCAACTTCTCGGCGCCGACCGCGAGGAGACGAGCAGCCACCTCGCGTCCGAGCAGCTCCGGATCGTCGCCGTCGCCCGCTCAACTGATCTGCGATCCATGCCGACCCGTCGGGCAGCCCGATCCACGCGCGCAGCTGCAGCAGCTCGCCGTCGAGCGTCGCGTAGGCGCCCAGCGGCGTGTCGCAGCTGGCGCCGAGCTCGCGCGCGAGCGCGCGCTCGGCGTGCAGGCAGGCAAGCGCGGAGTCGTCTCCGATCAGCGCCAGCGCTGCGTGCGTGCGCGCGTCCTCGGCGCGTGCCTCCAAAGCCAGCGTTCCCTGGCCGGGAGCCGGCACGAAGCGGGCCGGGTCGAGCGTCGCGCCGGCCGCCTGCTCGCGCGCGAGCCGCTGCAGGCCGGCGCGCGCGAGCACGATCGCGTCGAACGGCCGTCGGCGAGCTTGCGCAGGCGCGTGTCGACGTTGCCGCGCATCTCGACCGGCTCGAGGTCGGCGCGCGCGGCGCGCAGCTGTGCGATCCGCCGCACGCTGCTCGTGCCGATCCGCGCTCCGGGCGCCAGCTCGGCCAGGCTCGCCGCGCCGCACAGCACGTCTTCGGCGCCGGCGCGCGGCGGCGCGGCAACCAGCGCGAGCCCGTCGCCGAGCTCGCTCGGCACGTCCTTCGCCGAGTGAACGGCAACGTCGATCTCGCCGGCCAAGAGCGCGCGCTCGAGCTCGGAGACCCAGCGCGACTTGTCCTCGCCCGGCGGCGGCTCGCCCGGCGCGCCGTCGCCTGTGAGCTCGCCGGCGGTGTCCTCCACGGCGGCCGACTCGCGGTCGCCGCGCGTCACGATCGGCACCAGCTCACCTTCGCCGAGCGCCTCGAGCACGAGCGTCGCCTGTGCCAGCGCCAGCGCGCTGGCACGGGTGCCGACGCGCATCAGCCCCCGCGGCGCCGGCGCGCGTCGGAGGGCGTGCCTCCGTCGGTAGCGCGGGCGGGCAGGTCGTGCACCTCGGCCAGCTGAGCCTGCTCGCGGCGTCGCCTCCTCGCGCAGCGCGAACAGCTCGCGCACGAGCTCGAGGCTTGCGTGACCGCGCTCCTCGGAGAGGCTGCGCAGGCGGATCGTCGGCTCGTGCAGCAGCCTGCTCATGACCGATCGCGCGACCGCCTCGATCCGCGCGAGGTCGCGCGGCGAGGCCGACTCCCAGCGCTCGGCGTTCTCGGCGAGCACGCGCTCGACGATCTCGTTGCCGTGCTCGCGCAGCGCGCCGACAGTCGGCAGCGTCTCGAGCTGGCCGAGCCAGCGGGCAAAGCGGCGGATCTCCTGCTCGACGATCTCCTCGGCCAGCGGCGCCTCGCTCTCGCGGCTGGACAGGTTGCGCGCGACGACCGCCTGCAGGTCGTCGATGTCGTACAGGCTGACGCCCTCGAGCTGGGCGCAGCCCGACTCGACGTCGCGCGGCACGGCGATGTCGATCAACAGCAGCGGGCGCTCGCGGCGCTCGCTCATCACCAGCTCGAGCTCGTCGCGGCCGACGATCGGGTGCGGCGAGGAAGTCGAGCAGAGCACGATGTCGGCGCGCAGCAGCTGCTCGGGCAGTTTGTCGAGACCGACGACGACGCCGCCGAATCGCTTCGCGAGGCTCAGCGCGCGATCGGCGTGGCGGTTGGCGACGAAGATCGTGCCGGCGCCCTGCTCGGACAGGGCGCGCGCGGTCAGCTCGCTCGTCTCGCCGGCGCCGAGCACGACGACGTGGCGCTCCTGCAGGTCGCCGAGCACGCTCAGCGCGAGGTCGACGGCGACCGACGGGATGCTGACGCGGCTGGCGCCGATCTCGGTCTCCGAGCGGACGCGCTTGCCGGTCGTCAGCGCCGCAGCGAACAGGCGGTTGGACAGCGGCCCGGTGCAGCCGGCCGCCATCGCCGCCTCATAGGAGCGCTTGACCTGGCCCTGGATCTCGGCCTCGCCGACGATCATCGAGTCGAGTCCGGCCGTCACGCGGTAGAGCTGGCGCGCCGCGTCGCAGTTGCGCGGCGAGTAGATCGCCTCGGCGAGCTCGGTCGGGCGGATCGCGGCGCGCTGCGCGAGCAGTCCGAGCACGTCGGCCTCCGCTCGAACCGGATCGCCGACGACCAGGTAGATCTCGGTGCGGTTGCAGGTCGAGATCACGACCGCCTCGCGCACCTGCTCGGTGTCGGTCGCCTGGCGCGCGAACTCGAGACCCTCGCTCTCGGTGAAGGCGAGGCGCTCGCGCAACGCGACCGGCGCCGTCTTGTGCGAGATGCCGAGCGCGAGCAGCTCGCTCATGTCAGCCCCGGCTCCGAGCGCGAGGAGTCGCGCTCGACGGCCTGCTCGTGCTCGAGCAGCTCGGCCAGCTCGCGCTCGATCCGGCCCTGGCGGATCGCCATGATCGCAACATAGACGAGCACGAGCGCGAACAGCACGATGTAGGCGGCGGCGACGTACTTGCCGGCCGTGTGCAGCGGCAGTGCGGGCAGCTCGGCGAGCAGCACGCCCATCAGCCCTTCTGCTCCGCCGCGCTCATCGCGGTCACCTGCATCGCCGGCGCGGTGCTGCGCGCGCGCGGCGCGGCAGCGGCGTCGGCGGCGATCGCCTCACGACGTTCGGCCAGGCGGCGCAGCGCACGCAGCTGCGTCCTCGTGTGCTTGACGGTCAGCTCGTATTTGCACAGCGTCGTGAACAGGAGCGCGATTCCGAGCAGCGAGACGAGGAACGTCAGCGCCATCTGCCACGGCAGGTTCGAGGTCGCGCCGAGCACGCGCGGGTGCAGGTAGGCGGCGGACATCCGCACAGCGATGAAGTTCAGCGGCACGAATGCGCCGGCGGTGATCGCGAAGACGGACGCGTAGCGCGACTGGCGCTCGGGGTCCTCGATCGCGAAGCGCAGCGGCTGGTAGGTGGCGTAGAGCAAAAAGACGATCAGGAAGGAGACGAGCGTCGGCTCATCCCACACCCACCAGTGCCCCCACGAGCCCTTCGCCCAGATCGAGCCGGTGATCAGCGTCGCGACGCCGAAGATCAGGCTCATGTGGATCGCCACGTAGGAGCGCAGATCCCAGCGCGACTCGCGCGTGCGCAGGTGCTGGATCGCGAAGATGCCGCCCAACACGAAGCCACACAGTGCGGTGATCGCCAGCGGTACGTGCACGTAGAAGATCTTCTGCAGAAAGCCCTGTTCCGCTTCGAGCGGCACCCAGAAGAACACCAGCGCCAGCGCCAGCGTCATCACGCCGATCGTCGCGATGCTCAGCGCGCGCAGTCTCGCTCCGTAGCGCAGGGCTCCGGTGGAGCCGAGCGCGCCGTCGGCGGCGCCGGCGAACTGCCGGCGCGGGCGAGCGCCGCCACGAAGGCGCTGCTGCCCGTCGGGAGCGCCGGCGGCAAGCCGGTCTGAGGAGCTCATTGTCAGTCCTCCAGGAGGAAGTCGAACAGGGCGAAGGCGATCAGCCCGAAGACCAGATCATAGAGGCCGAGCGTCAACAGCCAGCGCACCTGTGGCGCGCCGCCGTGGCCGAGCGCCAGCAGCGGCGAGCTGGCGCGCGCGCCGCCGATCACGATCGGCACGAGCAGCGGCAGCGCCAGCAGCGGGCCGAGCAGGTCGCGCGCGCGCGTCTGCACGGCCAGGGCGGCGACGAGCGTGCCGATCGCGGCGATGCCGAGGTCGCCGAGCGCGAGCACGCCGATCAGCGCCGGCAGCGCGTGCCCGAGCGACGGGCCGAGCAGCAGCAGGCCGAACGCCGGAACGGCGACGAGCTCGAGCACGACCAGGTAGGCGAGCAGCGTCAGCGCCTTCGCGAACAGCATCGCGCTGCGCTCGACCGGCGCGAGCAGGAACGCGTCGAAGCCGCCCTGGTCGGCGTCGGCGACGAACAGCCGGTTGACACCGAGGATCGCGGCGAACAGCAGCGTGACCCAGAGGATGCCGGCAGCGAGGTCGCCATCGACGCTGTTGCGGTTCAGCGCGAAGTGAAAGACGACGAACGTCGTCACTGCGAACAGCGCCATGCCGGGCACCGACTCGAGCGTGCGCAGCTCGACCAGCAGCTCCTTGCGAAGCAGCGCGCGCACGACGGCGAACGTGCCGACCTGCGGCGGGCGCCGGCGGCCGTCGCGGGGATCGCCCTCCGAGGTGCTCTGCGTCACGGCGCGCCCGGCACGCCCGTCGCGCCGGGCATGCCCGAGGCGCCGGCCGCTCCCGAGGCGCCGGGAATAGTCGCGCTCACCGGTAAAGCCCCACGATCTCCTCCGGCTCAACGTCGCCCGCCGGCTTGACGAGCACGGGACGCCCGCCGCGCAGCCCGAGCACGACGTCGGCTTCGGCGAGCCCGCTGCCGGGATCGTGGCTGCAGATCACGCGCGTGCAGCCGCAGCTCGCGCCGATCAGCGGGTCGACCAGCTCGACGGCCGCCGGGTCGAGGTTCGAGCGCGGCTCGTCGAGCAGCAAAAGCTCCGGCTCGTGCAGCACCGTGCGCGCGACGGCGACGCGCTGGACCATGCCGCGCGAGAGCGTGCGCAGCGGCTCCTCCGCGCGTCGCTGCATGCCGACGAGCTCGAGCACGTCCTGCACGCGCCGCTCGCCGACGCCGTGCAGCCGCGCGTGAAAGCGAAGGTTCTCGCGCGCGGTCAGCTCGCGGTAGAGCAGCGGCTCGTGACCGAGCAGACCGATCCTGCCGCGCACCGCCCAGGCGTCGTTCGGCAGGCTCTCGCCGAGCACGCGAACGCTGCCGGCGTGCGGGCGCAGCAGCGTCGCGAGCACACGCAGCAGCGTCGTCTTGCCGGCGCCGTTGGGGCCGAACACGACGAGCGTCTGCCCGCTTGCGAGCGACAGCGTCAGACCGCTGAGCGCTTCGCGCTCGCCGTAGTGCCGCGCGAGGCCTTCGACCTCGACTGCAGTCACGCTCAGGCTCTCGACACCTGCGGCGCTCGCCCGCTGCGCGCCTGCGCGGCGGCGATCAGCTCGCGCACGGCCAGCTCTCCGGCGCCGCCGTCGTCACCGTCGGCTCGCAGCAGCTCGATCGGATCGGGCTCGCCGCCGACGATGCCCTCGAAGAACTCCTTGCGGTCCTGGTAGGTCGGAAGCGTGCCCTTCGCCCAGCCGCGCACCTCGTTGAGCAGCACGGCCAGTCGCGCGTAGGGCGCGCCGTACTGCTCGGCGATCTCGTTCTTGATCCGCTTGGCCAGCGCCGGCGAGGCGCCGGCCGTCGAGATCGCGATCGCCAGCGGCCCGGTGCGCACGATCGCCGGCAGGATGAAGTTGCACAGCGGCGGCACGTCGACGACGTTGACGAGCATCGCGCGCCGCTCGGCATCGTCGTAGACGGAGATGTTGACGTCGGTGTCGTTGGTCGCTGCGATCACCATGAAGACGCCCTCGAGGTCGCCGGCGCCGGCATAGGCGCGTCGCTCCCAGCGGATCGAGCCCTCCTCGGCGTACTGCTCGAGCGCCGGCTCGGCCTCCGGCGCGATCAGCGTCACGGCGCCGTCGCAGGCGAGCAGGCCGTCGACCTTCTCGAGCCCGATCTGACCGCCGCCGACGACGACGCAGCGCCGGCCGGTGAGCTTCAGGCAGGCGATGTAGAACGGCGTGTCGAGCATGCCCTGCACGCAGCTCTGATCGCAGATTCCCCTGCGCAGCTGGCAGACGCACTCCTTACCGGCATAAGCCTGAGCGGGCATGCACAAAGGGTAGTAGAGCCCGGCGGCGCCGAGGCGCCTAACGCGGCAGCCCGCGCCCGAGCGCGCGCAGGCCGACGCGCGTCAGCGCCAGCGCGCCGTTGCGCCAGGCGTGCTCGCGATCGCGCTCGCGTCCGGAGCGCATCTTCGCGACGGCGCGCGCGGCGCCGGTCGTGCGCGCGTCGTAGGGCCCCCACCACAGCCCGCGCACGCTCGGCGGATCCCACGTGATCAGCTTCTCCTGCGCGCACGCGCGCAGGCCGGCGGCACCGAGCGTGCGCCCGAGCCCGCCTCCGGCGGCTGCGCCCCAGGGCCCGCGCGAGACGGTCGGGCACGGCAGGTGGTCGTTGAGCCAGACCATGCCGGCGTGCAGCTCGCGCGCGATGCGCAGCGCCTGGTAGCGATCGTCGGTCCAGACCGACGCGCCCAGCGCGTAGTCGCTGTCGTTGGCCAGCGCGATCGCTTCGGCGACGGAGTCGACGGCGACGACGCCGAGCACCGGTCCCTCGAGCGGCTCGCGCATCAACGCCATCTCGTGCGTCACGCCGGTCAGCACGGCGGGCGCGTAGAACGAGCCGGCCTCACAGCCGGCCGGGCTGATCGGGCCGCCGCAGCGCAGCGTCGCGCCGCTCGCGACGGCGTCGTCGACCAGCCGGCGCACGTGCGCGAGCCGGCGCGGCGAGGCGAGCGGACCCAGATCGGTCTGCGCGTCGGCCGGGTCGCCGACGCGCAACGCCTGAGCGGCGGCGACGAGGCCGTCGACGAAGCGCTCGTAGATCTCGTTCGAGACGTACACGCGCTCGATCGCGCCGCGCGCCTGCCCGGCGCCGGCGCAGCCGGCCCACAGCGCGCCGGCGACCGCCTGCGGCAGGTGCGCGTCGGCCAGCACCAGCATCGCGTCCTTGCCGCCGAGCTCGACGGTCACCTCCTTCTCGCGCGCGACGCCCTCGCCGGCGACGACGCGCCCGACGGCCGGCGAGCCGGTGAAGAGGATCTTGTCGACCGGCGATTTGGCCAGCGCGATGCCGACGTCGGCGCCGCCGTGCGCGATTCGCACGAGCCCCTCCGGCAGGTCGGCGCGCGCGAGCACGCGGGCGATCCGCTCGCCGGCCAGCGCCGCGCGGGCGGCCGGCTTGAAGGCGACGCCGTTGCCGGCCAGCAGCGCACCGGCGATCTGCCCGAGCGGCTGCGCGAACGGCGCCGAGCCGGCGCCGATCACGCCGACGACGCCGTAGGGCTCGAACGCGAGCCGCGCGCGCTTGGCGAGCGCCAGCGAGTGGCTCACGCCGATCCGCCGCCCGCCGAGCACCTCGGCGCCGTCGTCGGCGATCCAGATCAGCGCATCGATCGCCGGCAGCAGCTCGAGCGCGGCGATCTCCGCCTCGGGGCGACCCTGCTCGCGCGACGAGCGCGTGCAGCGAGCTCGTCGAAGTCGTCGATCACGGCCTGCGCCATCCGCCGCATGTAGCGCGCGCGGTCCTGCACGCGCAGCAGCGCCCACAGCGGCTGAACCTTGGCGACGTCCTGCACGAGCTCGGCGATCCGCGGCCGGCGGCGTCGCCGCGACGCTGCCGAGCGGCGCGCCTCTGGCGGGATCGCGCACGTGCAGCAGCGTCTCGCTCCCGATCTCGCCGGCCGCTGCGCTCATCGCTCGATTATCGCGGCTCCAGGCCGCGTGCCCGGCGAATCTCACGCAGCCGCTCGGCCAGCCTCTGCTCGGCTGCGTCGGGCTCGTAGAAGCGCGCGCCCTCGACGCCCGGTGGCAGCAGCGGCTGCTCGGAGACGTGGCCGGGGTGGGCGTGCGGGTTGTCGTACTCGCGCTTGTCCTGGCCCGGGCGCGGTCCAGAGCGCAGCCAGGGCGGCGCCTGCTGTGCGCCGTGGTCGCGAACGTGGCGGCGAGCGGCGGCGAGCGCCTTGCCGGCGGCGTTCGACTTCGGCGCGAGCGCCAGGTAGATCGCGGCCTGCGCGAGCGCATAGGTCGCCTCGGGCAGCCCGACGTGCTCGACGGCCGCTGCCGCTGCGGTCGCGAGCGACAGCGCCTGCGGATCGGCGTTGCCGATGTCCTCGGAGGCGAGGATCACCATCCGCCGGACGATGAAACGCGGGTCCTCGCCGCCCTCGAGCATCACCGCGAGGTAGTAGAGCGAGGCATCCGGATCGGAGCCGCGCGTCGCCTTGATCCAGGCTGAGATGTAGTCGTAGTGGCGGTCGCCGCCTTTGTCGTAGAGCACTGCGCGGCGCTGCAACGCGTCCTCGACGCGCGCCAGCGTCACGCGCGGCGCCTGCTGCGCATCGCCTGCGGCGTCTGCCTGCGCCGTCTCGGCAGCCGTCGCGGCGGCGAGCTCGAGCGCGTTCAGCGCGGTGCGCGCGTCGCCTTCGCTGCGCGCGGCGAGGAACTCGATCGCATCCTCGTCGACGTCCGCGCCGGCGGCGCGCCGCAGCAGCGTGGCGATCTCATCCGGCGTCAGCGCCTGCAGCGCATATACACGCACGCGCGACAGGAGGGCGCCGTTGACCTCGAACGCCGGGTTCTCGGTCGTCGCGCCGACGAGCGTCAGCAGCCCTTCCTCGACGGCCGGCAGCAGCGCGTCCTGCTGGGCCTTGTTGAAGCGGTGGATCTCATCGAGGAACAGCACCGTCTGCGAGCGCGCGCCGGGCTGGCCGGCCAGCGAGCGGCGGTGCTCGGCGCGCTCGATCACCGCGCGCACCTCGGCGCGGCCGGCCTGCACGGCGCTGAGCTCCTCGAAGGCCGCCTGCGAATGCTCGGCGAGCATTCGCGCGAGCGTCGTCTTGCCCGTGCCGGGCGGCCCGTAGAGGATCATCGAGTGCGCGCGACCCTGCTCGATCGCGGTGCGCAGCGCCGAGCCGGGCGCGAGCAGATGCGACTGCCCGACGAACTCCTCGAGGCTGCGCGGCCGCAGGCGCACGGCCAGCGGACGCGTGTCGGGCGCCTCGCCCGCGCGCGACGGGCCGTCGCGGCCGGTCTCGTTCTCGGCCTGCTGCTCGGCCGGTTCGGGGTCGAACAGGCTGTCCATCACGGCTGAGTATCGCGCGCGTGGCCTAGGGCAGCCGGCCGATGCCGCATAACAACGCGGGCAAACGGGGCACAGAGAAGGAACAGGCGCATCGCCGCTGGCGAGCCGGAGGTTGGACAGATGTGCATGCAGACGGTCGAGCAGGTTGGCCAGCCGTGGGTGTCGAACTTGTACGTCCGATGTTTATCTGCCGAAGAAGCTCTCGATGAGGACAACCAACTGAAATGGGCGCAGGCGCCGCCGAGCTGTTCTCCCCCGACACCGCGTTCGACCTGCTCGACAGCGGCGCGGAGATCGCCGCACGCTCGCCGCTGCAGCTGTTCTGGCGCCGCTTTCGCCGCGATCGCGTCGCGCAGGCATCGGCCGCCTTCATCCTGCTGCTGATCGTCGTCGCGATCTTCGCGCCGCTGGTCGTCAAACTGTTCGGGCTGCCGAGCCCGTACAAGCAGAACCCGAATCTGACCGGACCGTTCGGCGAACCGCTCGGGCCGAGCGCTGCGCATCCGTTCGGCGTCGACCAGCTCGGCGAGGATGTCGCCTCGCGCGTGATCTATGGCACGCGCGTGTCGCTCGAGGTCGGCGTGATCGGCACCGGCGATCGCCACCGTGATCGGCGTCACGCTGGGCCTGCTGGCCGGCTACTACCGCGGCTGGATCGACACGATCGTCTCGCGCGTCGTCGACGTGACGCTGTCGATCCCGATCCTGCTGCTCGGCCTCGGCATCGGCGCCGCCTGCGCCGTGCGCGGCTGCGTCGGCGGAACGCTGCAGCCGGGCCTCAGCGTGATCATCTTCCTGATCGCGCTGGCGACATGGACCTACTTCGCGCGGATCGTGCGCGGGCTCGTGCTGTCGTTGCGCGAGCGCGAGTTCGTCGAGGCGGCGCGCGCGCTCGGCGCGTCCGACGCGCGGATCATGTTCCGCGAGATCCTGCCGAACCTCGTCGCTCCGATCATCGTCTACGCGACGCTGCAGATCCCCTTGAACATCCTGATCGAGGCTGCGCTCTCGTACCTCGGCGTCGGCGTGCGCCCGCCGACCGCCAGCTGGGGGCAGATGATCGCTGCGGCGACTCCGACGTTCAACACCGCTTGGTGGTACATGGTCTTTCCCGGCGCCGCGCTCCTGCTGACGGTGCTGGCCTTCAACTTGCTCGGCGATGGATTGCGCGACGCGCTGAACCCAAGGACGGCGCGGTGAGCAGGACTGACACTCAACAACAAAGGAGGCGTCCCCGTATGAGGTCGCTAAGAACGATTCTGCTGGTAGTGGCAGCGGCGGCGCTGAGCGTTGCGCTGGCCGCATGCGGCTCGAGCAGCAGCAGCAGCAGTAGCAGCAGCAGCTCGGCTCCGAGCGAAAGTAGCCTCGGTACCGGCAGGAGTCCAGACGCCCGCGACGGAGTCGCTGACCGGCGGGAAAATGGGCGGGACGCTGAACGTGCTCCAGAACGAGGACTTCGAACACCTCGATCCGGGGCAGGCGTACTTCGCGCTCGACTACGACATCCTCGCGGCGACGCAGGACTACCTCTACCAGTACAAGCCGAACACCTTCTCCAAGGCGACGCCGCTGCTCGCCGAAGACGAACCGGTGCTGTCGGACGGCAACAAGCTGATCACGATCAAAATTCGCAAAGGCGTGCACTTCAGCCCGCCGGTCAACCGCGAAGTGACGGCCGCGGACGAGGTCTACGCGATCGACCGCGTTGCCAACCCGAACGTCGCGAACCCCTACTACCTCGGCTATCTGGCCTCCGTCGAAGGTATGAAGACGGCCAAAGGCGGCCCGGTTGCGGGCGTCAAAGCGATCGGCAAGTACGAACTGCAGCTGAAACTGACAGAACCGCAGGCGCCGATCGTCGTCGCCTCGATGGTGCTGCCTTACACCGTGCCGGTGCCGGAAGAATATGCGAAGAAGTTCGACGCGCAGAAACCGAGTGAATACGCCAACTACCAGGTCTCGACCGGTCCGTACATGCTGAAGGCGGACTCGTCCGGCAAGATCCTCGGTATCGGATACCAGCCGGGCAAGTCGGCAACGCTCGTGCGCAACCCCAACTGGGTGCGCGGCAACGGCGACTTCCGGCCTGCCTACCTGAACCAGATCAACATCGCGATCGGTGGCGATCCGAACGTGATCGGCCGCCAGGTGCTCGAAGGCAGCAACATGGTGCAGGCCGACACGCCGGCCGCGCCGATCCTCAAGCTGGCATATGAAAAGTACCGCAGCCAGCTGCAGATCACGCCCGGCTCGGGCGATCGCTACATCGCGATCAACAACAGCGACGGGCCGTTCAAAAACGTCAACCTACGTAAGGCGTTCTGGGCTGCGACCGACCGCGAAGAGCTCGACAAGCTCCGCGGCGGCAAGCTCGTGACCGACATCCAGACGCACTTCCTCTGGGTCGGCGTGCCCGGCTTCGAAGAAGCGGGCGGAATGGCCGGGCCGAAAGTCGACTACAACGAACACCCGCAGGGCGACATGGCGGTCGCCGAAAAGTACATGAAGCTGGCCGGCTACCCGAGCGGCAAATACACCGGTTCGGAAACGTTGCAGATCGTCGGCGACTCCTCGCCGCCGGCCAACAACGTCGCCGAAGCGGTCAACAGCACGCTGAAGAGCCTCGGCTTCAAAACGAAGCTGAACCTCGTCGAGCACACGGTCATGTACTCGAAGTACTGCGGCGTCGTCTCCGAAAAGATCGACGTCTGCCCGAACGTCGGCTGGATCGCCGACTTCGGTGACCCGCAGGCCGTCCTCGACGTGCCGTTCAACGGCAACCTGATCAGCAAGGTCGGGCACCAACTCCAACTGGGGCCTCGTCAACCACCCGAAAATCAACGCTGCGATGGAAGCGGCTTCGAAGGTGGTCGGCGAAAAGGCTCGCGGAGAAGCCTGGGCGAAGATCGACAGGGAACTCGTCGAAGAAGCGGTCGTAGTGCCGTATGAATGGAGCAAGGAGCCGGAGATCGAGTCGAAAGACGTCGCCGGCGTCGGCAAGCTCTGGAACATCGGCGACTGGGACTACGCGTTCACCTCACTGAAGTAGCGCCGAGCGGCACGGTGGCGGACGGAGGTGGGCGCTTTGCCCGGCTCCGTCCGCCGCGTGACGCCGGCCTCGATTCAGAAACTGGCGACGAGGACCTTCGCGATGCAGACATGAACAGACAATGAGCCGTTACATCGTTCGCAGGCTGCTGTGGGGCGTGCTGACGCTGATCGTCGTCTCAGCGCTGCTGTTCGTGATGTTCCGGATACTGCCGACGGCCGACCCGGCCAAGCTCAGGGCGGGCCGCCTGCAGAACCCGAAAATCATCGCCGAGATCCGCCACGACCTGGGCCTCGACAAGTCTCTGCCGGAGCAGTTCTGGGTCTACATGAAGGGGATCTTCCTTCACTTCAACCTCGGCTACAGCTACTACTCGAACGCGCCGGTGAAGGAACTGATGGCCAATCGCCTGCCGGCCACGATCTCGCTGGTGCTCGGCGGCGCCGTGATCTGGGTCGTGACGGGGCTCGGCGTCGGCATCATCTCGGCCCGGCGCGCCGGCTCGAAGCTCGACCGCGCGAGCATGGGCACGGCGCTCGTGCTCGTCTCGGCGCCCGAATACTGGCTCGGGCTTGCTGATGCTGTTCTTCTTCGCCTCGGACATCGGCAAAGTCCGGATCTTCCCCGGCGCCGGCAGCTACATCGGGCTGACGGCCGAACCGGCGAAATGGTTCACCTCGCTGATCATGCCCTGGCTGGTCGTCGCGGCCGGTACGGCGGCGATCTACGCGCGCCTGATCCGCGGCAGCCTGATCGAGACGATGGACGAAGACTACATTCGCACGGCGCGCGCGAAGGGGCTGACCGAGCGGCGCGTGGTGCTGCGCCACGGCATGCGCGCGGCGATCAACCCGATCGTGACGGTGCTCGGCGTCGACATCGCGATCCTGCTCGGCAGCTCGGTGCTGGTCGAAACGGTCTTCGACATTCCCGGCATCGGCCGGCTCAACTACGTCGCGATCACGCACGCCGACTTCCCGATCATCCAGGGCACGGTGCTGGCGGCGGCGTTCTTCGTGATCTTCGCGAACATCATCGTCGACATCGCCTACGCGTTCTTGGATCCAAGGGTGCGGTACTCATGAGCCGGCGGCGCCTCGACGTCCCTGGCGGCGTCCTCAGTCGCTCGCGTGCGAAGCACGCCACGCTCCCTGCGTCCTTGCCAGGAACGACGATGCGCGCGCCGGACGCGCCGCAGCGGCCACTGGCGGAGCACTCATGAGTGCCGCCGAGCCGCTGCTGCGGGTCGAGGACCTGCGCGTGGAGTTTCCGACCGAAGACGGCGTCGTTCACGCGGTCGACGGCGTCACCTACGAGGTCGCGCAGGGCCGGACGCTGGGGATCGTCGGCGAGTCGGGCTCGGGCAAGACCGTCTCGGCGCTGACGACGCTGGGCCTGACGCGCACGCAGGGCGCTCGCATCTCCGGGCGGATCCTGTTCGAAGGCAAAGACCTGATCGCGCTCTCCGAAGACGAGCTGCGCGCGATTCGTGGCAACGAGATCGCGATGATCTTCCAGGACCCGCTGTCCTCGCTGCATCCGTTCTTCAAGGTCGGCGTGCAGCTGGTCGAGGCGATTCGCGTTCACCAGGACGTCTCCAAGCAGGCGGCGCGCGCGCGCGCGATCGAGCTGCTCGGCCTGGTCGGCATTCCCGATCCGCCGCGCCGCGTGGACGACTACCCGCACGAGTTCTCCGGCGGCATGCGCCAGCGCGCGATGATCGCGATGGCGCTGGCGAACGAGCCGAAGCTGCTGTTCGCCGACGAGCCGACGACGGCGCTCGACGTGACCGTGCAGGCGCAGATCCTGGCGCTGCTCGAGCGCCTGCAGCAGGAGCTCGGCATGGCGATCGTGATCATCACGCACGACCTCGGCGTCGTCGCCGAGATGGCGCACGACATCGCCGTGATGTACGCCGGGCGGATCGTCGAGACCTCCTCGGCCGACGTGCTGTTCGCCGGCCCGCAGCATCCCTACACGTGGGGCCTGCTCAAATCGATTCCGTCGCTGACGGGCACGCGCAAGGAGCAGCTCGTGCCGATTCCCGGCTCGCCGCCGAGCCTGATCAACCGCCCGCCGGGCTGCCACTTCCACCCGCGCTGCCCCTACTCGCAGCCCGACCACGCGCGGATCGATCCGCAGCTTCAGCCGATCGCCGGCGAGCCGGCGCACCACGTCGCCTGCCTGCTCGAGGCCGGCGTGCGCCAGCGCCTGTGGGCCGAGCTGAAGGCCGGCCGGACGCCGGAGGAAGCACGCGCGACCGTCGGCCTGCCGGCGCCCGAGGAGGCGCTCGCGAGCGCAGCCGAGACGGTCGGCGACATGCCCGAGGTCGGACTGTGAGCGCGGCAGACGCCTTCTCGCAGGGCGCGGCCGAGCCGGCCGAGCCGATCGAGCCGATCGAGCCGCGGCGCCGCCGGACGGGCAGGCGCAGACGAGCGGCGCGCCGCTCGTCGAAGTACGCAATCTCGTCAAGCACTTCCCGATCACGCGCGGCGTGCTGGTTCAGCGCAAGGTCGGCGCGG
This sequence comes from uncultured Solirubrobacteraceae bacterium, assembly GCA_963812575.1. Taxonomy (GTDB): domain Bacteria; phylum Actinomycetota; class Thermoleophilia; order Solirubrobacterales; family Solirubrobacteraceae; genus Palsa-744. Next base: position 262,938 of record CAWEVS010000002.1, read on the forward strand.
TGCAGGCGGTCGACGGCGTCAGCTTCGACGTCAAGCGCGGCGAGACGCTCGGGATCGTCGGCGAGACCGGCTGCGGCAAGAGCACGACGGCGCGGTTGATGATGCGCCTGCTGGAGCCGACCAGCGGCGAAGTGCGCTTCGACGGCCAGGACATCACGCGACTGAAGGGCTCGCCGCTGAAGGCGATCAGGCGCGACGTGCAGATGATCTTCCAGGATCCGTACTCGTCGCTGAACCCGCGCAAAACGGTCGGCGCGACGATCGCGCAGCCGTTCGTGATTCACGGCCTGGACGAGGGCAAGGGCGAGCGCAAGCGCGCCGTGCAGGAGCTGATGGAGACGGTCGGGCTGAATCCGGAGCACTACAACCGCTACCCGCACGAGTTCTCCGGCGGGCAGCGCCAGCGGATCGGCGTCGCGCGTGCGCTCGCGCTGAAGCCGAAGCTGTTGATCGCCGACGAGCCGGTCTCGGCACTCGACGTCTCGATCCAGGCGCAGGTGCTGAACCTGCTGCTCGAGATGCAGCGCCAGCTGGGCCTGACGCTCGTCTTTATCGCGCACGACCTGTCGGTCGTGCGTCATATGTGCGACCGCGTGGCGGTCATGTATCTCGGGCGGATCGTCGAGATCGGCCCGGGCGAGGCGCTGTACGGGTTTCCGCGCCACCCGTACACGGGCGCGCTGCTGTCGGCCGTGCCGGTGCCCGACCCGTCGCGGCGCGACGACGCGCGGACGCTGCTCTCGGGCGACGTGCCGAGCCCGGCGAATCCGCCGAAAGCGTGTCGCTTTCACACGCGCTGCCCGAAGGCGCAGGAGCGCTGCTCGATCGACGATCCGCCGCTCGAGGACAAGGGCACGGGCACCGAAGCGGCCTGTCACTTCCCGCTGGAGCGCGAGGAGCTGACGGGCATCGGCGTACGATCCCTGCGATGAGCTCCTCGCAGACGACGGCGCGCGCGGGGCCGGCGCGGAGGCCGTCGAGCTGCTCAGCCGCCTGATCCAGTTCAACACGGTCAATCCGCCCGGCAACGAGCGCGCGGCGCAGGAGTACCTCGCCGAGCATCTGCAGCAGCGCGGGCTTCGACTGCGAGCTGATCGGCGCCGAGCCGGAGCGCCCCAACCTGCTCGCGCGGCTGCGGCCGGCCGGCGGCCCGCCGCCGGGAGAGCCGAGCGAGGGCCCGACGCTGTGCTACCTCGGCCACGTCGACACGGTGCTCGCCGACGCGCGTGAGTGGACGCACGATCCGTGGTCGGGCGAGCTGGCCGACGGCTTTCTGTGGGGGCGCGGAGCGCTCGACATGAAGTCGCAGGTCGCCGCCGAGATCGCGGCGGGCGCGGCGCTGGCGCGATCGGGCTGGCGCCCGGCGCACGGCGAGCTGCTGATCGCTGCGGTCGTCGACGAGGAGACGGGCGGCTCGCTCGGCGCCGAATGGATCACGAAGAACCATCCCGAGAAGGTGCGCTGCGACCTGCTGATCAACGAGGGCGGCGGCGAAGTGTTCGAGTACCACGGCAAGCGCTACTACGGCGTCTGCTGCGCGGAGAAGGGCGTGTTCCGCTTCACCGTGATCACCGACGGCGTCGCCGGCCACGCGTCGATGCCGGCGATGGGCGAGAACGCGCTGCTGAAGATGGCGCCGCTGCTCGAGCGCCTCGGCCGGCGCCAGCCGGCCTACGAGCTGACGGCGGAGCCGAGCGCGATGCTCAGCGGCATCGGCGAGGATCCGAGCGATCCGGCGATGTCGGTCGCGCACCTGCGCGAGGACGACGCGCTGCTGGCGACGATGTTCGAGCCGATGCTCGGCGTGACGTTCACGCCGACGCGGATCACGGCCTCGGAGAAGATCAACGTGATTCCCAGCCGCGCCGAGCTGAGAGTCGACTGCCGCGTGCCGCCCGGGCTCGGCGAGGCCGAGGTTCGCCGCGGCATCGCCGAAGTGCTCGGCGAGGAGGGCTTTCGGATCGAGTTCAGCGAGCGCGTCGCGGGCAACCGCTCGCCGATCGAATCGCCGCTGATGGACAGCATCGAGCGCTGGATCGGCGAGCGCGACGCCGGCGCGAGCGTCGTGCCGGTGATCCTGCCCGGCTTCACCGACTCGCGCCACTTCCGCGTGGCGTTTCCCGAGTGCGTCGCCTACGGCTTCTTTCCGCAGCGCCACCAGACGATGACCGAGACGCAGCCGCTCGTGCACGGCGCCGACGAGCGGATCGACGTGCGCGACGTCGAGTTCGCCTGCGAGTTCTTCACCGACCTCGCGACGCGCACGCTCGGCTGAGCTCGCGGCGGCGCCGGCCGCGAGCTGTGTGCAGGGTTGGCGACCGTTGCGCACGCTGGCGCTGAATTTTTTCTCCCAGCGCTCGGAATTTCACTCGCAATCGAACATTCGATTAGCCATACTCGAGCGATGCCAGGGATGGTGCAGACGCTGCAGCACGCGAGCGCAGGTGTCGAAGCAGCAGTCCGCCGCGTGATCGAGGCGCCGCCGGCGCACCTCGAAGCAGCGCTCGTCGAATACGCGAAGGAGCCGCACACGTTGATCCCGGTCGCCGCCGCGCACGACGCCGGTGGTCGCCGCCGCGCGTCCTCCGGGCCTTCGATCGTGCAGCAGATCCAGACGGCGGCCTACAGCTGGTCGCCGGTCGTGATGATCCTGTTCTTCGCCGCGCTCGTCTTCCTGATGTGGCGCACGCTGAAGGTGATGCCGCGCGTCAAGCCGCAGCAGATCAAGCCGGCCTCCGAGCAGGCCGTCTCGTTCGCCGACATCGCCGGCGTCGACGAGGCGAAGGCAGAGCTCGAGGAGATCGTCGAGTTCCTGCGCAACCCGAAGCCGTTCGAACAGCGCGGCGCACGGGTGCCGAAGGGCGTGCTGCTGCACGGGCCTCCGGGCACGGGCAAGACGCTGCTGGCGAAGGCCGTCGCGCACGAATCGGGCGCGCAGTTCTTCGCCCAGTCGGCGGCGTCGTTCGTCGAGATGTTCGCCGGCCTCGGCGCCGCTCGCATCCGCCGGCTGTTCGCGGTCGCGCGCAAGCACGAACCGGCGATCATCTTCATCGACGAGCTCGACGCCGTCGGCGGCAGGCGCGGCTCGGACATCTCAGGCGAGAAGGACCAGACGCTCAACCAGCTGCTGGTCGAGATGGACGGCTTCGCGGCGGGCGGGCGCGTCGTCGTGATCGCCGCGTCGAACCTGCTCGAGAAGCTCGACCCGGCGCTGCTGCGCCCCGGCCGCCTCGACCGCCAGGTGTTCGTCGCGCCGCCGGACGTGCGCGGGCGCGAAGGCGTGCTGGCCGTGCACACGCGCGACAAGCCGCTGGAAGAGGTCGACCTCGGCCTGATCGCGCAGCAGACGAGCGGCCTGACCGGCGCCGACCTCGCGAACATCTGCAACGAGGCGGCGATCTTCGCGACGCGCCGCGGCGCAGCGAGTCTGCGCAACGCCGACTTCGACGCGGCGATCGAGCGCGTGATCGCCGGCGTGCAGTCGCGCCGCGTGCTGAACGCTCACGAGAAGCAGGTCGTCGCCTTCCACGAGGCCGGCCACGCGCTGTGCGGCGAGCTGTTGCCGTCGGTCGATCGCGTGCACCGGATCTCGATCGTGCCGCGCGGGCAGGCGCTCGGCTACACGCTGAACCTGCCGGCCGAGGATCGCTATCTGAAGACGCGCGAGGAGCTGCTCGACTACATGACCGTGCTGCTCGGCGGTCGCGTCGCCGAGCAGATCGTGTTCGGCGCGATCACGACCGGCGCCTCCGACGACCTCGCGCGCGTCGCCGAGCTCTCGCATCAGATGGTGCACGACTTCGCGATGGGCACGGCCGGCATGGGCCGCTCGCCCGACGGCGGCGTGCAGCTGTCGGAGACGACGCTGCGAATCCGCGACGAGGAGCGCCAGGACCTCGTCGAGGAGGCGCGCCGCGCGGCGCAGCGGATGATCGTCGCGCATCGCCACCTGCTCGACGCGCTGGCGCGCGAGCTGCTCGAGCACGAGGTGCTCGAGCGCGACTCGATCGAACGGATCATGAGCGGCGTGCCGCGGCTGGAGCGCGCGCCGGGAGTCGGGCTGCGCGTCGTCGCTGCGGCCAGCGCGGTCGACATCGCCGGTCGCGAGTAGCCCGTCGCGCGCGGGCGCCTCTTCGCGCGCTCGGCAATAGACTGCGGAGTCATGTTCACGAGGATCGATCACATCGGCGTCGCCGTCGAGCAGCTCGAGCCGGCGCTCGAGCTCTACCGCGACAGCCTCGAGCTCGAGCTCGCGCACCGCGAGGTCGTCGAGGAGCAGGGTGTCGAGGCCGTGCTGCTCGACGTCGGCGAGAACCACGTAGAGCTGCTCGCGCCGCTCTCGCCCGACACGCCGGTCGGCAGGTTCCTCGCGAAGAACGGCCCCGGGCTGCACCACGTCGCCTACCAGGTCGACGACATCGACGGCGCGCTCGACGCGCTGAAGCAGGCCGGTCTGGCGCTGATCGACGAGCAGCCGCGCAGCGGTATCCGCGGCTCGCGCGTCGCCTTCGTGCACCCGCGCTCGACCGCCGGTGTGCTGACCGAGATCGTCGAGCCGGCCGCCGTCGGAGCGCACTGATGGCGCCGACCGCCAACAAGCAGCAGATCAGCATCGGCTTCCAGGGCGGGCAGGTGCTCGCGCTGCGCGTCGACGACGGGCAGCTGAAGGCGCTGCTCAAGGCGCTCGGCGAGCACGGCTGGCACGAGATCGACAGCGACGAGGGGCCGGTCCGGCTGGACCTCGGGCAGATCGTCTACCTGCGGTCGGAGAGTTCCGACCTCCGCGTAGGTTTCGGCGCCTAGAGGACTGCTGGCCGGCGCGATGCTGCGTCCTCGGTCGCTCGTGTGCTTTTCGCACACTTCGCTCCCTGCGTCCTTGCCTCGCTTGACCACGCCCTCTAGGAGAGCTCATGGATCTGACGAGCGCGATCCCGATGGCCTTGCTGGCACTGACCGGCTAGGAGGCTGAGTGGCGCTGACGATCTCGATGAGCGGTTGCTGCGGCTTGGCGACGCGCGGGCACACGCCCGCGCTCGATCGGGCGGTGGCGCGGTTCACGCTGCTCGGCGAGCACGCGGCGGTGTGGCTGGCGATCGGCGTCGCCGGGCAGGCGCTCGACGGTTCGCGGCGCGCGCGCTGGCGGCGCGCGACGGGCGCGGTCGCGGCGATGTACGCGCTGAACACCGCGACGAAGCTCGTCGTTCGCCGCAAGCGACCGCGAGCTGCGCGGACTGCCGGCGCTGATCGGCACGCCGACGACGCTGAGCTTTCCCAGCGCGCACGCCTCGACGGCGTTTGCCGGCGCGCTGGCCTACTCGCGCGCCGGCCTGCCTGCGCTGCCGCTCTACGCGCTCGCCGCCGGCCTGTCCTACTCGCGGCTGTATCTCGGCGTGCACTACCCCTCAGACGTGCTCGCCGGCGCGGCGCTCGGCACGGCGCTCGCTGCCGTGCTCTCGCGCGAGCGAGGCGCCGGCGCGGCGCGCGTCGCGCCGCCGAGCGCCTTCGCGCAGAGCAACGGCCACGCTTCGCACTCGTTCGTCGCGCCGCAGGCGTCGGGGCCGGCGTGAGCACGCGCATCGGCATCGTCGGCATGCCGAACGCCGGCAAGTCCTCGCTGTTCAACGCGCTGACGAAAGCCGGCGCCGAGGCGGCGAACTACCCGTTCACGACGATCGAGCCGAACGTCGCCGTCGTGCCCGTGCGCGACGAGCGCCTGGAGGAGGTCGCGCGCACGGTCGGCGCCTCGGAGATCGTCTGGGACACGATCGACTTCCACGACATCGCCGGCCTCGTCGCCGGCGCGCACGACGGCGAGGGGCTCGGCAACCGCTTCCTCGCGAACATCCGCGAGACCGACGCGATCCTGCACGTCGTTCGCGCGCACGGCGACGAGGGCGTGATCCATCCCGAGGGCAGCGTCGACGCGCTGCGCGACATCGAGACGATCGAGACCGAGCTCGTGCTCGCCGACCTCGAGCAGGCCGAGCGGCGCTTGGAGCGCGCGACGCGCCAGGCGCGCGGCGGCGAGCGCGCGGCGATCGCCGAGGAGGCGTGGCTGAAGCAGGTCGTCGACGAGCTGAGCGCCGGGCGCCCGGCGCGCGGCGTGCCGCTGCCCGACGAGGCGCCGAACATCGCGCGCGAGCTCGGCCTGCTGACGGCCAAGCCGGTGCTGTTCGTCGCGAACGTCGACGAGGGCTCAGAGCTTGTGCCGAGCGAGATCACCGCGCACGCAGAGGCGCTCGGTGCGCGCGCGGTCGCGATCTCCTCGCGAATCGAGGCCGAGCTCGCCGAGCTCGACGACGAGGATGCGGCGGCGATGCGCGAGGAGCTCGGCGTCAGCGAGTCCGGCCTGCAGCGCGTCGTGCGCGAGGCCTTCGCGCTGCTGCGGCTGATCGCGTTCTTCACGGCCGGCGAGGCAAAGCCGGCGCAGTCATGGCATCTGCGCGACGGGCTCACCGCATGGCACGCCGCCGGCGAGATCCACTCCGACATCCAGAAGGGCTTCGTGCGCGCCGAAGTGATCGGCTGGAAGGAGCTCGTCGACGCCGGCGGCTATGCCGGCGCGCGCGACCGCGGCACGCTGCGGCTCGAGGGTCGCGACTACGTGATGGCCGACGGTGACGTGATCACCGTCAAGTTCAGCCCCTAGGCGAGCTTCTCGAGACGCTCGGCGAGGCGGTTCATGCCGAGCTCGCGCGCGGCGCTCGCGCCGCCGGCGTAGTCGGTCGCGGCGTCGGCGCGGCGGCTGCACGTCGATCTGCTGCAGCGTCGCGACGTGCTTGAAGTCGCGCAGCAGCGCGTCGTTCTCGCGCAGCGTCGCCGCTGCGCGCGGGCGCATCTCTTGCTCGTCGCGCCGCACCTTGCCCTCCTGCGCGTGCGCTGCAGCGAGCACGTCCTCGAGCGGCCCGTAGTGGCGCAGCAGCTCGGCTGCCGTCTTCGCGCCGATGCCGGGCGCGCCGGGGATCCCGTCGGAGGGGTCGCCGCGCAGCGCGATCAGGTCGGGCACGAGCGACGGTTCGATGCCGTAGCGCTCGCGAACCTGCGCCGGTCCAAGCTCGCTGGTGCTGCCGCCCTTGCCCAGCTCGAGCACGGCGATCTGCTCGCTGACCGCGCCATACAGGTCGCGATCGCCTGTCATCAGCAGCGCGCGCCCGCCGGCGGCCTGCTCGGCGCGCGCGTAGGAGAACATCACGTCGTCGGCCTCGAGCGTGTCGCTGCCGGCGACATGCCAGCCGAAGCTTGCCAGCAGCGCAGGTGCACGCTCCCACTGCCACGCCAGCTCGCGCGGCATCGGATCGCGATGCGCGTGGTAGGGCGCGTAGAGCTCGACGCGATACTTCGCCTGCTCGGCGCCGAGGCAGGCGACGACGGCGCGCAGCGCCTGCGCGCGCGCGCGTGACTCGATCACGCCGAGCAGCGCGTTGACGGTGCCGAGCAGCGCATTGACCGGCTTTCGCTCGGCGCCGACGATCGATTTGGGCAGCGCGAAGAAAGAGCGGTAGAGCAACCACGGGACGTCTGCGGTCAGCAACGGGCCGGATGACGGCATCTGCGCAGGTTACGCATGCACGACCGTCCACGCGCGAGCCCTCGTCGCTCTGCCTGCGCCTGCTCGACGAACGGCAGCTGCTCGAGCGCGCCGGCCTGCTCGAACGTCTGCTGGACCGCTGCCGTGCCGGGCACGAGAGCGAACTCGTAGCCCCGCTGCCGGCACCAACGGCAGCGGAACACGATCACCGCGACGGCCGTTGCGTCGATCCGCGTCACTTTGCTCAGATCCAATGTGATTCCCGCGACTTCCCTTTCGCAGAGACCCTCGATTGCTGTTTCCAGCTCAATAGTCGAAGAACGATCCAGTTCGCCGATCAGGATCAGCGTGAACATCGGTTTGCAGCTCCTTTCGACAGATGTGTCGACGGCTTCCGAGATGGGCGGACCGACGGTCCGCCCCCGTGCGACGCGCATGCGTCGCGCTTGATCGGACGCGAGGAGCTAGCCGGGTCGTGCTGTGATCAGACGAAGCGGAGGCATCCGCCACTGCTCGCGTGCAGGACGCAGCGATCGCCACGCACCTGCGAGGAGCACGAGCAGCACCGCTGCGAGCGCGAGTGAGAGACCTGAGCCGCCGCCCGCCGCACCGGCCGTCGAACCGGCAGCCAGCGCTCCCGGCGCTGGGCTCGTCGGCGGTGCTTCGCGAGCGGCCGAGTCGGCGAGCATGGAGCTCGCCGAGACCGCCGGCGCGCTTCGCAGGCCAGGCGTCAGTGCTGCTTCTGAGACCACGAACCGACTCGCCGCGAAGGGTGCCCGTGACAGGCCGCAAGGCACCCGCGCTGTGGAGCGAGGCACCCGCGGCCTGCCACGAGCCGCCGGCAGCGATCGACGGCGCCGCGGCCGACGCGTTGGAGGGCATCGTGAGAACCGGAGCGCCGGCCGCCGCCGAGCCCGACGTCGGGCGGCGGCTGTGCGCCAGGCGTTGCGCCGGGCGCGCGCTCCGAGCTGCTCGTCGCTTCAGCCGAGTCGACGAGCTCGCGAGGAAGTGGTGGCTGAGAAGTTGAGCGCGGGTAGCGACGGCGATGCCGGCTGCTGCTGCTCGCCGGCTTCGAGCGTGCCGGAAAGCGAGCCGCCGAGCACGGCCGAGACCGCCTGCTGGCCGGCCGAGACGATCCGCGCGGCCGCCGGTGGCGTGGCGATCTGTTCGAGCACGGTCGCCAGCGGCGCGCCGAGGGCGTTCGACACGTCCTGCTCGCCGGTCGTCACGACTGGCGCCGCGAGGTTCGCGACCGTGTCGAGCGCCGTCGTCGCGCCAGCGGCGAGGCTCGATGCGCTCGCAAGCAGGTTCGACTGCGCGAGGCCATGCACGACTTCGCGCGCAGCGTCGACGGGCGCGATGTCGGCGATCGCTGCCGGCGCCGCAGCCAAGGTGCTGATCAGCCGCTCGGGCTTCGCCGCGCTCTGGCCGATCTGCTCGCCCGCGGTCACGACGACGGTGCAGCGTCGTCGACGACTGACGTGACGCCGATCTGCGCGCCGCTGTCGCGACGCCGTGTGCAGCGTCGTCGACGACCGACGTGACCGCGCCGGTTGCCTGCGTCGCCTGCGATCCGTCGATCGTCGAGCTGCCGGTGCTCGGCAGCCGTATCGCCGACGACGACGCTCTCGACTGGCGCGGCTGCGGCTACTACGTGGTCGACGACTGCTCCGACGACGGGCAGCGAGGTCTTCGGCGCGGACGGCGACGACGCCTTCGGCGGAGCCGTCGCGCTCGTCGCTGGAGCTGCTGCATGCGCGAGCTTTGCCGGAACGGCCGCCGCCTGTGAGGCGGCGGCGGGCACCGCGACGGGCGCACGCGCTGGAACGGGAGCCGGCAGCCGAACGACGGTCGGCGGCTGAGCGGCCGTCGGCGTCGCAGCGAGCGCTCCTGTCGGAAGGTCGGTTGGCGTCGGCGCCGCGGAGGCAGCCGGCGGAGCCGCAGCCGGCACCGGTGTCACTGCGGCTGCTGCCGCTGAAACGCTCTGCGGCGCGGCCGCGAGCGTCTGCGTCACGGCGCTTGCCACTCCGCCGAGCACCGGCGTGTCAGGGCCGCTGGCCTGCGCGCTGGCCGTGAAGAGGAGCGCCGATGAGAAGGCGCACAGCAGCCCCGCGACGGTCAGTGCCGCGCGCGCGAGCCTTGCGACGCTTCTTTCAGAGATGCCGAACAATGCTCCTCGTTGGGCAGGTTTGACAAGTAGATGCCCGCACTGAGCAAGATCAATCAAGCGAGCCCGCCAAAAGCGGGCTCAATCACGACAGCGGCCGGTCGCCTGCCGGCAGCTGGCGCGATCAATCGGGCGCTACAGCGCCGCCGCGCGCGTCGCCTTCGACGCTCGTCGACGCTGCGCTCGCCGACACTTCGCTCGGCGCGGTGCCACCCTGTTCGGCGCTGCTCGGCGAGCCCGGCGACGCTGCCGGCGCGGGACTCGTCAGCGCTGCCGACCAGCCGCTGCGATCGGGCTCGGGCACGACCGCCTGGCCTTCGCGCGTGCTGAAGTACGCCCATGCGCTGTACAGGCCGAGTCGTTCGGCCAGCGCCGGTCCGCTGATCGACGTGCGCCCGCCCGAGCCGAGCACGTAGGCCGAGACGATCCGCGGCGAGAAGCCGCGCTTGAGCACTTCGATGCCCTCGAAGCTGCCGTGCACGAGCCCGCGCAGCCGCGACGCTGCCGTCGCGAAGCCGATCGCCGTCTTCCACGTGTGGTGATCGACGTGCGGCTCGTACTGGTCGAGCACGCCGCGCAGCCAAGGCTCCGGCTGCGAGCCGATGAACGAGTCTTCGACGTTCTCGGTGCGCCCGCCCGAGCTCGCGAAGAAGTACGTCGTGACCGGCTTGCCCTGGTAGGTCACGACCTGCCCGGCCGTCGCCGCGACGGCCGCGTTCGTCTGCGCCGTCTGCGCCGCGACGCCGCGATAGACCTGCGAGCGCGTGTCCGCATAGACGTCGAACTTGCTACCGCCGGCGTGCGCCGTCAGCGCGTACGTGCGACTCGCGATCGCCTGCGCCTCGAGCGCCGGCAGTGGCCAGCTCGCCGAGACCTCCGCCGAGACGACGCCGCGCACGTAGGTTTCGAGCGCGACCGTCTGCACCTTCGCGCCGACCAGCACGCGCACGCTCGTGCTCGGCGAGACCGTGCCGAGCGCCGTGCCCGTGTAGTAGTGCGCGAGGATCTGCTGGTAGGAGTAGCCGTGTTCGGCGTAGCCGAGCGCACCCTCCTGGCTCATGCCGACGCCGTGGCCGTAGCCGGCGCCTTCGATCACGAGTTCCGGCGCCGGCGCGGCCGACGCCTGCGCGCTCGCGAGCAGCGCCAGCGCGCTCACGAACGTCGCGAAGCAGATCGCCGATCGGCGTAGAAACCGGTGGTAGGTTGGTCTGGTGACGAGCATCCTTGCTCCGTTTGACTCAGATCTGGCGGGCGCGTGCCCGTTGACAGCGCAGTTCTTGCACCACTGCTCCGATCGGACCGGCTCGATCGGCGCCTGAGCGCGCTCGGCAGCAGACGGGCTATTCGTCTAGACGACGCAAGATCTGTTGCGCCTCGCGCGCCAGAGACGCTGCTTCGCCGACGCCGAACGGCACCTGCCGAGGCCTGCAGATGAGCGCCGGCGCTACGCCTGACGACGAACGCGCGGTACTCGCGAGCGTCCCCAAGCAGCTGCTGATCGGCGGGCAGTGGCGCGACGCGGCCGGCGGCGAGACGTTCGCCGTCGAAGACCCGTCGACCGGCGCTGCGCTGGTCGAGGTTGCCGACGCAGACGCCGCCGACGCGCTCGACGCGCTCGCCGCAGCCGCCGGCAAACAGGCCGAGTGGAGCGCGTACGCACCGCGCGAGCGCGGCGAGATCCTGCGCCGCGCGTTCGACGCGATCGTCGCGCAGACCGACGAGCTGGCACTGCTGATGACGCTCGAGATGGGCAAGTCGCTGGCCGAGTCGCGCGCCGAGATCTCATACGCCGCCGAGTTCTTCCGCTGGTTCTCCGAGGAGGCCGTGCGCATTCACGGCCGCTACATGGTCAACACGACCGGCAAAGGACGACTGCTGACGATGCGCCAGCCGGTCGGCCCGTGCGTGTTCGTCACGCCGTGGAACTTCCCGACGGCGATGGGCACGCGCAAGATCGCACCGGCGATCGCCGCCGGCTGCACGATCGTCGTCAAGCCCGCGCAGCAGACGCCGCTGTCGATGCTCGCGCTCGCGCAGATCCTCGAGCAGGCCGGGCTGCCGGGCGGCGTGCTGAACGTCATCACAGCGACCAAGTCAGGTGAGGTGATCGAACCCCTGCTGAAGGACGAGCGCACGCGCAAGCTCTCGTTCACAGGCTCGACCGAGGTCGGGCGCAAGCTGATCGAACAGTCAGCCGATCAGGTGCTGCGCGTGTCGATGGAGCTCGGCGGCAACGCGCCGTTCCTCGTCTTCGCCGACGCCGACCTCGACGCCGCCGTCGACGGCGCGATGCTCGCGAAGATGCGCAACGTCGGCGAGGCCTGCACGGCCGCCAACCGCTTCCACGTGCACGAGTCGCTCGCCGCGCAGTTCGCCGAGCGGATGGCCGAGCGGATGCGCGAGCTGACAGTCGGCCGCGGCACCGATTCCGGCGTCGACGTCGGCCCGCTGATCGACGAAGCACAGCGCACGAAGGTCGCTGAGCTGGTCGACGACGCGACAGAGCGCGGAGCGCGCGTGCTGCTCGGCGGCCAGCGCGTCGGCGAGCGCGGCTACTTCTACGCGCCGACCGTGCTCGCCGACGTGCCGAGCGACGCGCGGCTGCTGTCCGAGGAGATCTTCGGCCCGGTCGCGCCGATCGCCACGTTCACGACCGACGAGCAGGCGATCGCCGCCGCCAACCGCACCGAGTACGGCCTCGTCGCCTACGTCTACACGCGCGACCTCGACCGCGCCTTCCGCGTCTGCGAGGCGATCGAAACCGGCATGGTCGGCCTCAACCAGGGCGTCGTCTCAAACCCCGCTGCGCCGTTCGGCGGCGTCAAGCAGTCCGGCTTCGGCCGCGAGGGCGGCTTCGAGGGGATCGACGAGTATCTGGAGACGAAGTACGTGGCGCTGGCGGTTTAGGCCCGCTCGCCCGGCCCTCAGACCTTCGCCACGAACTTCATGCTCGCCGCGCACAGACCGACGCTGCGGCTGCGGAACGGGATGTGCACGTGCAGCGTCCCTTCGAGGCTGCCTGTCGCCGTGAAGCGCACGAGCAGCGTTATCGCGCCGCTCCTCGATTCGCGGTTCGCCGGAACCGCGAGCACGCCCTGCGCCGTGTGGTTCGACGAGATCGCGAGATCGTCTGCGTAGGAGAGGTAAGAGGCCGAGAACGGCAGGAAGTTCTCGTGCCGGCAGCTCACGGGCAGCTTGATCCGAACGCCGACGATGTGCTTGCCGTCGCCTGAGACGCGGATGCGCACGTTGCGCACTCGCGACGGCCGCGTGACGTAGAGGCCCGGCTCGTTCGGCGCCGGCGCGGACGTCGGCGTGAGCGGCGTGATCGGCATCGGCGCGGCCGGTCTCGACGCAGACGTCGTCGTGACGACAGCTTTTGGCGTGAACGTCGGCGTTGGTGTCGGAGTCGGCGCAGGCGCCGATTCGGCCGTCGCGATCTGTTCGGCGACCCACGATGCGATCGAGTCGGCGCGCGTGTAGACGGTCGGATCTTTGGTCGAGCATTCGGCTTCTCCGTGGCTGACGATGCCGAGCTCGACGACCGGGTCGGGCGCGACCAGCGGGCCGCCGCTGTCGCCGAAGCACCCGCCCGTGTTGAACGAGGGCGGGTTGACCGAGCAGAGCTCCAAGCTCGGGTTGAACAGCTGACTGTGCCCTTCGCAGTAGCTGCCGCTCTGCACGACCGTTTCGGCCGTGCGCAGTCGTTCGGTGAACTGTTCCTCTCCGGCGAACGTCTCGCCCCAGCCGGCGATCGTCGCGAGCGCGCCTGACTGCACGAGCACGTCGTCTTCTGGAGCGGAGGCGAGCGGGATCGCAGGTGCTGTCGTCGGGCTCGAGAGGATCAGCAGGGCGGCGTCGTGCGTCAGCAGATTGCGGTTGTAGTCCGGATCGACGAGCACGCGCGAGACTTTGGAGATCTGGCGCGGCGAGATCGCCCAGTCGACGTTGCCGGTCACGACTTCGTAGCCCGCGGCAGACTCGATCTCGCCGGTTTCGCTGTCCTCGCCGCAGTGGCCTGCCGTCAAGATCACCTCGGGCGCGAGGACCGTGCCGCTGCAGAGGAACCCTTCGTCGCCTTCTTCGTGAACGACGAAGGCCATCCACGGATCGGAGCCGTCGCTCGCTTCGACGCCACCGATGATCGACGCGTGAGCGTGCGGGCGGCTGCGGACGCGCATGCGCGCCCGAAGTCGGTCGGTGCGACCCTGTGCTCGCGCCTGCCGGCGCCGCCGCCGCGAGCGCGACGAGCAGCACCAACGCGATCGGCATCCTTGCGATTGCGCGCATTCCGACTGACGGTAGCCCACGGCTTGATTGCAGGCAACCGCACGAAGGTCTTGGAATCAGGCTCGCGGTCGCGCGCGTTTGGCCGGCGAGCGCGCTACGCGACGGAGGCCGCTGTGAACAGCGAGCGCGCGAGCGCCTGCACGTCGGCCGTCCGCTCGACGACCTCGGCGAGCCGCCCCATTCGCGCGTACTCGTGAACGTAGGCCTCGGCCGTGACGATCACGGCGAAGCACGCCGTCGGATCGATCGCGACCTCGACGCCGGCCTGCCGAGCCAGCACCGCGACGCCTTCGATCGTCTTCGTCCAGCCGCCCAGCGCGTCGCTTCGCGCATCGAGCGCGCGCGGCCCGGCGCAGTGCACCTCGACGACGGTCGTCACGGCGACCTCGGGGTGCTCGGCCATCCAGCGGAAGTAGGTCGCGATGCCGGCGTCGAGCTTCTCCTCCCACGACTCGCACTGCGACGCAGCGTCGAGCGAGGCGGCGATCCGCACGTTGGTCATCTGCTGGTAGGTCGCCAGGAAGCACTCTTCCTTGTCGGCGAAGTGCTTGTAGAAGGCGGTGCGCGAAGTGCGGGCGATCCGAACGACGTCTCCGATCGTCGTGTCGGCGTAGCCCTGCACGCTGACCGACTGCCCCATCGCTCTGGCGAGTCGCTCGCGCTGGCGCGCATCGACTTCGCCCGGCGCCAGCGTGTGCCGCCCCGGCGGGATCAGCAGATCGTCGTTGATCTTGACGTCGTCCATACCCTCGAGGATAGGATACGGTACGGTACTCGGAGAGGTACGGGCAGGTACTTGCACCTGCCGCGAAAACGGAGCAGTCAGGGGGATGGAGATGTCGAAGCTGTGGAGGACGCTCGTGTTGACGGGCGTCGTGATCGCAGTGCTCGTCGTGCCGTCGGTCGCGAGCGCGACGATCACGTCGGTCTTTGGAACGGTCACGTGCACGACGCAGGTGAGTGGTGCGCAGACCGGCCAGCGATGGTGCGGTAACTCGTCGAACACGACGACGACGACCTGGGATGGGACGCCAATCGACGTCTCCGTCGCATTTCCGGCCGAAGCGGGCCCGGACAACAACTATCCGGTCGTCGGTCTCTACCACGGCTGGGGTGGTTCCAAGATCACCCCCTCGAGCTCGACAGCGCAGCGCTGGCTGGCGCAGGGCTATGCGGTCTTCAGCATGACCGACCGCGGCTGGGGCTCCTCCTGCGGAGGCCCGTCCAAACCGGCCAACACGGTCAAGGCGGCGCCGTGCGAACACGGCTACATCCACCTGATGAGCCGCCGCTATGAAGTTCGCGACGCGCAGTACCTGCTGGGCAAGCTGGCCGACGAAGGCGTGATCAACCCACAGGAGATCGGCGCCAACGGCGGCAGCTACGGCGGCGGTATGTCGCTCGAGCTCGGCTCGCTGAAGGACCGCGTCGAACTGACCAACGGCGAACTGATCCCGTGGACCAGCCCCGAAGGCAAACCGATGAAAATCGCGGCGACCGCGCCGGAATACCCCTGGTCTGATCTCGCGCAGGCGCTTCAGCCCAACGGCAGCAGCCTCGACTACGTGGCGAACGACCCGTACAACGGGATCAACCACGAATTCCGCTTCGGAATCGAAAAGAACAACTGGAACAACTCGCTGTACGGCGCCGGCGCGCTGCTCGGCTACTACGGCCCGGCGGGCGACCCCGAAGCGAACCTGACCGAATGGCACAACTTCAACATCAAAGGCGGCCCGTACGACGGCGAAGCGCTGGCGAAACAGCAGGAAGAACAGCTGCCGAACCACAGCGCCTACTACACGAGCCTCGCCGAGTCGCCGTCGCCGGCGATCATGGAGAACGGCTGGAACGACGACCTCTTCCCGGTCGACGAAACGGTGCGCTACTACAACAAGGTCCGCTCGGCGTACCCGAACCAGCAGATGAAGCTGTTCTACATGGACCTCGGGCACAATCCGCGCTCGGCGAGCACCGTCTCGACGAGCGATGACACAAAGCTCGTCAACGCGCAGAACGCCTGGTTCAAGTACTTCGTCAAAGGCGAAGGCGCCGAACCGGCTGGATCGCACGGAAGCGTGACGGCGATCGGCAGCTTCTGCCCGCAGAGCGCGGGCGGCGCCGGTGTCGAGTACGACGCGGCGAACTGGGCGAGCCTCGCTCCTGGCGAAGTTCACTTCTCGAGCGCTGCCGAACAGACGATCGCCTCGCCGAGCACGGCTCCGGCGAACGCGTTCACGTCGGGAACCGTCTGCACGACGCAGGCCTCCGGCGAAAACGCCTCGGCAGCTGAGTACAAGCTGCCCGAAGCGCCGAGCGGTGGCTTCACGCTCGCCGGTGCAACGACGGTGATCGGCGAATTCTCTGCGCCGAGCGCTACCGCCCAGGTGATCGCGCGGCTGTACGACGTCAACCCGTCGGCCAGCACCGAGCAGCTGATCGGTCGCCAGATGCTGCGTCCGCTGAACCCGGGCGGTGGCTTCACCAAGACGGTCTTCCAGCTGCACCCGCAGACCTGGACCGTCGCGGCGGGCCACGTCGTCAAGCTCGAGCTGCTGACGTCGGACTCGACGTATGCACGCAACTCGAACGCGCCGGCATCGGTCCAGGTGCGCAACCTGGAAATCCGCGTGCCGACGATCGAAGCGCCGGGCAGCGACGGCGGATTCGTGACGACGCCGCTACCGAAGTACCTGCCGAGCGGATACACGCTCGCGCTGAACGTCGCGCCCGCGGCGCCGAGCGCTCCGCACCTGACGAGCGGATCGACGCCGAACGCGAACGGCGAGTTCACGCTGGCCTGGGAATCGAGCCAGGCAGCGACGAGCCCGACGTACACGCTGCAGCACAAGAACAACTCTGGCGGCTGGGAAACCGTCGCCAGCGGCCTGACCAGCGCCGAATACACCTTCGGCTCGGGCAACCCCGAGGCCGAAGGCACGTGGAACTACCGCGTGACGGAGAGCAACGCAGGCTCCGAAGGCGAAGCGTCGGCATCGTCGGAATCGGTCAAGGTCGATGAGACCGCGCCGAACCCGCCGATCGCATCGGCCGACCGCGCGCCGGACTACGCGGGCGGCGGCGGCTGGTACAAGGACACGGTCACCGTCTCCTTCGCCGCCAACGGCGACCCGCTCCTGTCGGATGGGAGCGAAGGCTCGGGCGTGAACCTCGCGACGCTCAGCTCGCCGGAAACGTTCAACACGGACGGATCACACCTGGCCAGCGGCACGGTCGCCGACAACGTCGGCAATGTCTCGGCAGCGGGAACGCTGACGGTGCAGGTCGACGCTTCGCCGCCGACCGTCGAAGTCAACTGCCCGGCGACGGCGCCGGTCGGCTCGAAAACCTCGGCGACGATCGTCGCCGAAGACGGGCAGTCGGGCCTCGCAAGTGACCCGAGCGGCACGGTGCCGATCAACACGAACAAAACCGGGCCGCAGACGATCAAAGCGACAGCGACCGACAACGTCGGCCACTCCGCTTCGGGCGAATGCACCACGCAGGTCGTCAACACGACGGTGATCACCGGCACACGCAAGACGAAGCTCGTCGTCAAAGCGGGCGAAGCAGTCGAACTCACCTCGACCGCGAAAGTACGTGCGATCGAAGTTCAGCCGCAGGGCTCGCTGGACATCGAGGGCGCGTCGGCGACGGACGATCAAAGCGGCAGAACCCGGCGTGTTCCGGATCTGCGGCGCGACGGCGACCAGCCTCAAGGTGGTCGGCAGCAGCGGTCCGCTGGTGGTCGGCGACGAAGAAGGCTGCTCGCCGAGCAGCTTCAGCGCCGGCGTCAACCTGCAGGGCAACACCGACGGCGTGAGCGTGATCGGCAACTCGATCGGCAGCTCGCTGAAAGTGATCGGCAACGCAGGCGCCGTGGTGATCACCGAACAACACGATCACCAAGGACCTGACGGTCAAGAGCAACACCGGCAGCGTCGTCGACGAACCGAACACGGTCGGCGGCAAATCCAAGCTGCAGGCCCGCAGGCCGGCAGTGAAGAAGAAGGCGAAGAAGTAGCTCCACGCGGGGGGAGGCGCGGGTGCGACAGGCACCCGCGCCTTGAAGTGCCGGCGCGATGGTCTTGCTCGCGCCGGCCGGCCTCGGAGGCGGAGCCGGCGATCGTGCGCTCACCACGGCCGCCGGCTCCCCCGAGGTAGCCTTGCGCGATGACGCGCGCGAGCGACGAGCGATGACGAGCGTCCGCGAGGCCGCCTTCGAGTTGTTGCGCAGGCACGGGATGACGACGATCTTCGGCAACCCCGGCTCGACCGAGCTGCCGATGCTCGGCCCGCTGCCGGATGACTTCCGCTACGTGCTCGGGCTGCAGGAGGCGGTCGCCGTCGGCATGGCAGACGGCTACGCGCAGGCGAGCGGCAGCGTCGCTCACGTCAACCTGCACACCGCTCCGGGGCTCGGCAACGGCGTCGGCGCGATCTTCGGCGCGCGCGCCAATCACTCGCCGCTGCTGATCACGGCCGGTCAGCAGGTGCGCTCGCTGATCACGATGCAGGCGCTGCTGACGAATCGCGACGCGGTCGAGGTGCCGCGGCCGTACGTGAAGTGGAGCTTCGAGCCGCCGCGTGCCGTCGACGTGCCGTTCGCGCTGGCGCAGGCGATCCACAGCGCCTCGCTGCCGCCTGCCGGCCCAGCGTTCGTCTCGATCCCGATGGATGACTGGAGCGCCGAGATCGCTACGGGCGACTACGCCACGCAGATCGCCCGCCGCGTCACCGGCAGGGCGCGCCCGGCCGAGAGCGAGATCGCGGCGCTCGCCGCGCGGCTCGCCGCCGCGCGCGCGCCGGTCTTCGTCGCCGGGCCGGACATCGACGCATCCGGAGGCTGGGACGCCGCCGTCGAGCTGGTCGAGCGCCAGCGCCTGCCGGTCTGGGCATCGCCTGTGGCCAGCGGCAGCCGGATCGGCTTTCCCGAGGACCACGCGGCCTTCCAGGGCGTGCTGCCGCCGGCCGTCGGCCCGCTCGCGCAGGCGCTCGCCGGCCACGACCTCGTGCTCGCCGCCGGCACGTCGATCTTCCCCTACTACCCGAACATCCCCGGCGAATTTCTCGCCGACGGCGCCGAGCTGGTCGCGATCACGAGCGATCCCGACGAGGCCGCGCGGGCGCCGTTCGGCGACGCGATCGTCGCCGACGTCGCGCTGACGCTGCGCGCGCTGGCCGACGAGCAGTCGCTGCTGCAGACCGATCGGCCGCCGCCGCCGGCGCGCGTCGAGTTCGACGCGCCGCCGAGTGGCGAGCTGCTGTCAGGCGGCGAGGTCCACGCCACGTTGGCCGAGCTGTTCCCGGAGAACGGCATCGTCGTGCTCGAGTCGCCGTCGAGCACGGCCGCGCTGCGCTACCGGCTGCGGCTCGGCCGGCCCGGCTCCTACTACTTCAGCGGCGGCGGCGGTCTCGGCTTCGGTCTCGCGGCGGCCGTCGGCGTGCAGCTGGCAAGGCCCGAGCGACAGGTCGTCTGCGTGCTCGGCGAGGGCTCGGCGCAGTACGCGATCACGGCCTTCTGGACGGCTGCCGCCTACGGCGTGCCGGTCAAGTTCCTCGTCCTCCGAAACGGCGAGTACTCGATCCTCAAGTGGTTCGCCGAGCTCGAGAGCGTCGCCGAGGTGCCGGGCGTCGAGTTGCCGGCGCTCGACGTCGCTGCGACCGCCGCCAGCTACGGCGTTCCATCGCGCACGGTCGCCGCGCGCGAGCCGCTGCGCGAGGCGCTCGCCGAGGCGTTCGCGCAGGATGGGCCGCAGCTTGTTCAGGTCGACGTCGCGCCGGGCATGGCGCTGTTCTAGCTTCGCCGCGAGCCTCGTATCGTCTCTCGCTCGGCAAGCGAGAACGGAGGCGAGATGGCACAGAAGACGTGGTTCATCACCGGCTGCTCGCGCGGCTTCGGTCGTGAGTGGGCCGAGGCGGCGCTGGCGCGCGGCGATCGCGTAGCGGCGACCGCACGTGATGTCGAGACGCTCGGTGAGCTCGCTGAGACCTATGGCGACTCGCTGCTCGCGCTCGAGCTCGACGTCGACGACCGCGCTGGCGACTTCGCCGCGGTCGCTGCCGCGCACGAGCAATTCGGTCGGCTCGACGTCGTCGTCAACAACGCCGGCTACGGGCTGTTCGGCGCGATCGAGGAGGTCAGCGAGGAGCAGGCGCGCGCGCAGATCGAGACGAACCTGTTCGGCGCGCTGTGGGTGACGCAGGCGGCGCTTCCGATCATGCGCGAGCAGCGCAGCGGTCACATCGTCCAGGTCTCGAGCATCGGTGGCATCGCGGCGTTCGCCGGCGTCGGCCTCTACCACGCGTCGAAGTGGGGATTGGAGGGCTTCAGTGAAGCCCTCTCGCTCGAGGTCGCCGAGTTCGGCATCCACGTCACGCTCGTCGAGCCGGGCGGCTTCGACACCGACTGGTCGGGCAGCTCGTCCAAGCGCGCCGAGCCGCTCGCTGCCTACGAGGATGCGCGCCGGCAGATGGCCGAGCGGCGCAAGCAGCTGCCACAGGGCAAGGCCGGCGCGACCGGAGCGGCGATCCTCGAGATCGTCGACGCTGAGCCGCCGCCGCTGCGCGTGTTCCTCGGCAAGCCGCCGCTCGCGATCGCCAAGGAGCGCTATGCGCAGCGCCTGAAGACCTGGGAAGAGTGGAACGATCTGGCGGTCGCCGCGCAGGGCGATTGAGGCGCCGCGCTCAGCGGTGCGACGCCGCTGCGAGTCGCGCGCGAGCGCAGGCGCTCGAGCCGGCCGGGCTGGGGCGCTCCTCCGCGCAGCAGCTCGGCGAGGAAGCCCTTGCCGAGCACGCTGAGCGTCAGCAGCGAGCCGAACAGGACTACGGCGTCGATGCTCTCGCGCCCCTGCTTGGCCCAGTAGACGTCTTCGAGATTCAGCCACAGCGCGAACTCGTCGAGCGTCAGCGCTGCGCCGCTGCCGAACACGGCGGCGGTCGTGCGCGAGGAGCTGCGCGCCTCGTTGATGCCGATCTCGAGCATCCACAGAAAGCCGATCGTCAGCAGGTCGATGATGCCGAAGGTCATGTGATGGATGTGTTTGCCGCCCGGCCCTTTGACGTTCTTGAACGGCCCGCGTTCGGCGCGGATCGCATGCGTCACGCCGCGACACGCTGCGAACGTGAGGAAGAACGAGCCGGTCGAGAACAGCTGGCGCTCTTTGCGCGGGTCGCCGAAGTACTTGTGGTAGATCGCGCGGACGTCGCGCTCGTCGCGACGCAGGCGAAAGCGGCGGAGGCCGCCCGACGGAGGTCGTGTTCTCGAGCGTGCGAGCATCGCCGTACCCTAGCCGCAGCGGCCGTCGCGCCGGCCGGCTGTCGATAGAGTGCCGCGGCAATGAACGCTCGCCGCCTCTCGCCGCCGCTGCTCGCGCTGCTGGCGGTACTGCTCGCGGCGGCGCTCGCCGGCTGCGGCGGCGGATCCTCCTCGTCGGGCAACGGCATCGCCGACAAGTCGCCCAGCGCGATCCTCGCGGCGACGAAAGCTCGCGGCCGACGAAGCCAAATCGGTGCACGTGTCCGGCTCGCTGGTCAGCGGCGGCACGCCGATCACGCTCGACATGAACCTGCTCGCCGGAAAGGGCGGCCGCGGCAAGCTCTCGCAGGACGGCCTCGCGTTCGAACTGATCGACGTCGGCGGCACGGTATACATCAAAGGCAGCGCGACGTTCTACAAGCACATCGGCGGCAGCGCGGCCGCGCAGCTCTTGCAGGGCAAGTGGCTGAAGGCGGCTGCCAACAGCTCGGACTTCTCCTCGCTCGCTCAGCTGACGAACCTGCGCCAGCTGATCGATCAGACGCTCGCCGATCACGGCACGCTGACGAAGGGCGCGACGAGCACGGTCAACGGCGTGAAGGCCGTCGGCCTCACCGACAAGACGCAGGGCGGCACGCTCTACGTCGCGGCGAGCGGCAAGCCCTATCCGGTCGAGATCACGAAGGGCGGCAGCGCCAACGGCACGATCTCCTTCGACCGCTGGAACCAGGCGCTGACACTGTCGGCGCCCGCGAACGCGATCGACATCGCCGCGCTGCAAGCTGCATCGAAGTAGCCGCACGGGCACGCACGCGCAGCAGCGATCGTCCATCCGTCCAGCGCTCTGTGGCGCTTTCAAGCGCGCTATCAGCAGCGCCGAACGCGAATGTGCACACGAAGTGAACGAACTCGATTTCCTGCGTGACTGTGAGCGGAGTTATCCAAGCCAGCTTTCGACGCCCCGCCCGGCGGGGGGCGTCGCAGACTCGCCTCGACGACGGATCGGGCTCCTCGAGCGAGCGCAAGCGGGGTCGCGGCAACGGCGCGCGTTCATCCGCATCTGCGAGGGGTAAGCTCGGACGAGTGGAGCGCAAGGCAGCCAGCCCCGCGGGCGGTGGGCGCCCGTCTTCTCAGAAGCCGCCCGAGGAGGCGCCGCGCGAGCGCCGCGTGCTGTTGTGGTGCGCGTGTGCTGCGCTTGGCCTGATCGCGCTCGCCGGCGCGATCTTGACGTCGAACTCGGCGCTCGAGTTCGGCTGCTTCGCCGTCGTCGCGATCGCCGCGGCGCTGCTCGGCTGGGCGTTCGGCGAAAGCCGGCGGACCGCGCTCGAGCAGGAGATCGACGGCCGCTCGCACGAGCTGCACCAAGCGCTCTCCGAGCTCGAGCTCGCGCAGACCGAGACGGTCCGCAGGCTCTCGATGGCGGTCGAGTTCCGCGACGAGGACACGGGCGCTCACATCGAGCGGATCGGCCGGCTCTCGACGTTGCTGGCCGAGCAGATCGGCATGGACCCGGACTTCTGCGAGCGCCTCAGCCACGCGGCGCCGCTGCACGACGTCGGCAAGGTCGCGATTCCCGACGCGATCCTGTTGAAGCCCGGCCCGCTGACGGCCGAGGAGCGGGCGATCATCGAGACGCACGCCGAGGAGGGGCACAGGCTGCTGCGCGGGTCATCGTCCTCGATCCTCGAGCTGGCGACGACGATCGCGCTCAGCCATCAGGAGAAGTGGGACGGCACCGGCTACCCGCGCGGACTGAGCGGCGAGGCGATCCCGATCGAGGGGCGGATCGTCGCGATCGCCGACGTGTTCGACGCGCTCACCAGCGACCGCGTCTACCGCAAGGCCTTCTCCGTCGAGGAGGCCGTGCAGATGATGCGCGAACAGCGCGGCCTGCACTTCGACCCGGTGCTGCTCGACGCGTTCATGGAAGTGCTCGAGAGCGCCGGCCCGGACGCTCGCGAGAGCGCGCGCGTCGATCCTCGCGACCTCGCCGAGAACACGCTGGAGGTGTACGGCACGGCACTCGAACGCGGCGACGCCGAGACGGCCGAGGGGGCGATCGCTACGGCGATCGAGCAGGGCATTCCGGCGACGACGTTGCACGGCGAGGTGATCGCGCCGGCGCTGCAGCGGATCCGCGAGCTGCACGCCGCCGCAGCAGATCGACGCCGAGCGCGAGAAACGCGCGAAGGTGATCACGCGACGCGTGCTGGCGACGCTGTACCGCTACATGGTCGGCAACGCCGAGCCGACGCGCGAGCGCGTGCTGCTGGCAGGCCTGCCCGGCGACGAGCACGCGCTCGAGCTGCAGATGATGCACGACCAGATCGCGGCTGCCGGCTTTGAGACGGTGCTGCAGACAGAGTTGAGCACCGACCGGCTGCAGCTCAGCCGTCGCCGGCCAGTCGCCGGCGCTCGTCGTGCTTGGCGCGACCGACGGCGAGGACGGCGCTGAGATCGCCGCTGCGCTCGAGGCGCTGCAGTCCGAGCATCCGGAGATTCCGGTCGTGCTGGGCGGCGCTGCCGTCGGCGGCACGCTGCCGAGCTCGCGCGCCGGCATGCGCGTGCTCGAGCGGATCGACGAGGCTGTAGAAGCGGTCGAGCAGCAGCTCGCCGCGCGGCCGCGCGCCGGCTCGCTGTAGATTGCGCGGCGTGGCACAGCGCTCGATCGTCACCGGCGGGGCCGGCTTCATCGGATCGCATGTGGCCGACGCGCTCCTCGCGCGCGGCGACGAGGTGACGGTCGTCGACGACCTCTCCTCCGGAGACGCAGCGCGCGTGCCGGCCGGAGCCGAGCTGCGCGAGCTCGACATCGTCGAGGAGGACCTGCTCGGCGCGCTGTTCGACGAAGTCAAGCCGCAGGCCGTCTTCCACCTCGCCGCGCAGGCGAGCGTCGTCGTCTCGGTCGAGCGCCCCGGCCGCGACGCGGAAGTCAACGTGCTCGGCACGCTCAACGTCGTCGAGTCGGCGGGCCGCCACGGCGCGCCGGTCGTCTTCACCTCGACCGGCGGCGCGCTGTACGGCGACGCGGCGCCGATGCCGACCTCCGAGGAGCGGATCCCGGAACCGCTGTCGCCCTACGGCGCTTCGAAGTTGGCGGCTGAGTCCTACGTCGGCACATGGTCGCGCTCGTCGGGCATCGCGCACACCGTCTGCCGGCTCGGCAACGTCTACGGCCCGCGCCAGAGCCCGCACGGTGAGGCCGGCGTCGTGGCGATCTTCTCCTACCTGCTCTACAGCGGCCGCGCGCCGACGCTGTATGGCCACGGCAAGCCGACGCGCGACTACGTCTACGTCGGCGACGTCGTCGACGCGCTCCTCGCAGCCTCGGGCAAGCCGGGCACCTACAACATCGCGACGGGCGTCGAGACAGACGTGTTGACGGTCTGGAAGGAGCTGCAGGCGATCGCCGAGCGCTCGCCGCATGCCGCCGCAGCCGACCCTGCTTCGCTCGAGCCGGTGCTCGCCGATCTTCGCCCGGGCGAGCTGCAGCACAGCCGGCTCGACATCTCGCGCGCGCAGCGCGAGCTCGGCTGGTCGCCGAAGGTGCCGATCGCCGAGGGCCTGGCGCGCACCTACGAGGCGCTCGTACAGAGCTTCGAGCGGGAGTAGCCGACAAACCGCCGAGTGCAATTCGCCGCGCACGTGTTGTGGAGAGCACGTGACTGCCGACGTTAAGCACATGAGAGGAGCTCGCATCGAGGCTTGGACGCTCGCAAGAGTGCTCTCCGCCTCGCTGCTCGCGGTATCGGCTGCAGCGATGCTGGCAGTGGCGCCGCCGGCCGGCGCCAACTCCAACGGCGGCGCGCAATCACCGGCTGCGCCGCTCGCCGGCGGCAGCCAGTACGGAGTCTCGAAGGCGAGCTCTGTGCCGCATCCGATCGTCACCAGCCTGACGGCGCCGAGCACGTCCGTGCCCGGCCGGCCGCCGCGCGTCACGTTCAGGATCGACGAGACCGGCATCACACGCGTCGCGCTGACCGTCGCCGTGCACGACCTGACGACGCGCAAGGCGGCGATCGTCGCGCAGATGGGCTGGGTCCGCACCGCGCGCACGATCGCCGTCGTCTGGCCGCACGGCGCGACGCTCGCGCCCGGCAGCTATCACGTCAGCCTCAGCGCGCACGATCACTACAACCACAGCCTTGCGCGCACCGCACACAGCTCGGGCGTCGCGACGCTGACGGTCGCCGCGCCGGAACCGACCGCGCCGAGCCTCGCCGCGCCGGCGCTCGAAGCGGGCGTGCCGACGCCGGCGCAGACGGTCGCCGACGGCGCCGTCTTTCCGGTGCAGGGAGCGCACAACTTCGGCGGCCCCGAAAACCGCTACGGCGCGCCGCGCGCCGGCTACTTCCACGAAGGCCAGGACGTGCTGACGGCCGAAGGCACGCCGGTCGTCGCGCCGCTCGGCGGCACGATCGCCTCGACCAGCTACCAGGCCGGCGGCGCCGGCTACTACGCCGTCGAGGACACGGCGATCGGCTTCGACTTCATGTACGCGCACTGCAAGGCAGCCTCGCTGGCCGTCAGCGCCGGCCAGGCCGTCTCGCCGGGCTCGCCGATCTGCCAGGCCGGCCAGACCGGCGACGCAACCGCGCCGCATCTGCACTTCGAGATGTGGGTCGACGGCTGGCACGAATCGAGCGCCAGCCATTCGATCGACCCGCTGCCGTATCTCGAAGCTTGGGAAACCGGCGCGTAGGAGTCGCCGCAGGGCAGCGCCCGGCGCCGGCCGACGGCCGCAGGCGGGCGCGCCGAGCCGGTAGGATCGATCCTTCGCACGATCGAAGCGGCGAGCCAGCCGCATGCCGATCTGCCAGCGGCGAGATAGCTCAGTTGGTAGAGCACACGACTGAAAATCGTGGTGTCCCCGGTTCGAATCCGGGTCTCGCCATAGCTCGGCGGCGTCTCGTCCGCTGAGAGGTGACGAGCGTCAGTCGATGTCAGGGATCGCCAGGCGCGCGCTGAGGCCGCCGTCGACGGGGATCACCGCGCCGCTGACGAAAGCGCTGTCCGGCGAGCACAGGAACGACACCACGGATGCGACCTCGCTCGGCAGGCCCACTCGTCCGGGCGGATGGGAGCGGGCGAGGGCCGCCTGTCGCTCGGGCGGATGTGAGCGCTCGAACATGTCCGTGCGGATGAACCCCGGCGCGACCGCGTTGACGCGGATGCCGGCCGCTCCGTACTCCAGCGCCAGAGCTCTTGTGATCGCGTGCAGCGCCGACTTGGACGCCACGTAGGCGAGCGAGCCGGGGACCGCACGAATGCCGAAGACCGAGCCGACGTTCACGATCGACGCGCCCCGGCGCGAGCGCCGCAGTTGTGGCTCCAGTGCGACCGCCAGCTGGACCGGCGCAGCTCAGGTTGACCGCCATCACGCCGTCCCAGTGCTCGGGCTGGCTCGCCGCGGGCCCGGGCGCCGTGACGCCGGCGTTGTTCACGAGAACGTCGATCGGGAGGTCCGCGTCTGACAGGGTGTCGCAGAGCGCGGCGAGCGCCGCCGCGTCGGCGAGATCGCAGACGTGCCACTCGTGCCCTGAGTGCTCGTCGTGCAGCGGCCCACCGGCGTGCGCGAACGACTCGCGAGAGCTGGCAACGAGAATCAGGCGGAAGCCGTCTGCGGCCAGCCGCAGCGCGATCGCTTCGCCGATGCCACGGCTGGCGCCGGTCACGACGGCGAGCGGCTGGGCCTGAGCTCATCTCACACCCGCAGTCCGCCGTCGATGCTCAGCGCCGCGCCGGTCATGTACATCGGTGCGTCAGCGGCCAGGTAGACGACGAGCTCGGCGATCTCGTTCGGCTGGGCGTGGCGGCCGATCGGTACAGATGCCGCTCCGGAGGGATCGGCGCGCTCGCCCGTGATCTGCGCGATCTCCTCGTCGATGTGTCTCAGCATCGGAGACTCGACCAGTCCGGGACAGACCGCGTTCACCGCGATATTCGCAGCGCGCCTCCTCGAGCGCGACGGAGCGGGTGAGCCCCACGACGGCATGCTTGGAGGCGGCGTACGGTGCGATGTAGGCGGCGCCGTTGAGGCCCGCGCCGGAGGCGATCGTGACGATCCGTCCTCCGCCGCTGCGACGCATCGCGGGCAGCACGCCGCGCAGCACGCGAAACATCGCGTGGACGTTCACGTCGAAGACGAGCTCGATGTCGGCGTCCGTCGCCTGCTCCGCGAGGCCAACCGGACCGGCAACTCCCGCGGCCAGAACACAGGCGTCGATGGTGCCCATGCTGGTCAACACGGACGCCAGGAAGCGCTCCACGGCGGCCGCATCGCGCAGGTCGACGGCTTGCGCCCGAACCTCTACCGACTGCAGGGCGAGTTCTGTGTCGAGATCGGCGAGGCCGGAAGCGTCTGCGTCGGTGAGCGCCAGCGCAAAGCCGCGCGCGCCCAGTGCATGGCAGACCGCACGTCCGATCGTTCCTGCGGCGCCGGTCACAAGCGCGACGGGAGCGCTCGCCATCGCTAACGCCAGCTCACGCGCGCGGGGAGGCTCTCGACCGTGCGCTCGCTCTGTGCGTAGGGGCGCCCGACGGGGCCGGTGATCTCGTATCCGCGCATCCGCGGCAGCAGCTCCTCGAAGAGCATCGTCGCCTCGAGTCGCGCCAGCGGCGCTCCGAGGCAGTGGTGGATGCCCTCGCCGAAGGACAGGTGACGCTGGGGCGAGCGCTCGACATCCAGCTCGTCGGCGTGCGGCCAGCGCCGTTCGTCGCGATTCGCCGCAGCCCAAAGCATCAGCACCCGTGAACCGGCCGGGAGGTCTGTGCCGTACAGCTCGACATCGCGCGTGGTGACGCGGGTCAGCCACTGCACGGGCGGCTCGAAGCGCAGCAGCTCCTCGACCGCCGCCGGGATCAGCTCCGGAGCCTGCTGCAGGCGCCGCAGCTGTGCCTCGAATCGGCTGAGGTTCAGCAATGAGTTGCCGATCAGCGCCGCCGTCGTGGTGATCCCCGCGAAGAACAGCTGCGTGGTCATTCCCAGCGCCTCGTCCTCGCTGATCTCCCCCGCGGCTACGGCGCCGGCGAAGACGGTGAGAAGATCGTCACGCGGGCGCGAGCGTCGCTCGAGCATCGCCTCGCGAGCGTGCGCTCGCATCGCGTCGCGGGCGGCATACGCGCCGGCCGGCAGCTCGATCTGGCCGGGCGTGCGCGCCGCCATCGCGCGGAACCAGCCGAGCAGCCGCTCGTGGTCCTCCTCGGCGAAGCCGAGCCACGTGCAGACCATGCTCCCTGGCAGCGGCAGAGCCAGCTGCGCGACGAAGTCGACCTCGTCCTGTTGGCTGATCTCGTGCAGCAGGCGTCGCACTGTCGACCCGTACGTCGTGCGTCAGCTTCTCTCGCACCGCCTTCACGCGGAACTCCCGGTGAATCGAGCCACGCAGCCGTGTGTGCAGAGGAGGATCGGCGTGGGCCGTCTCGCCCGCGGGAGCGAACAGCAGGCTGGTGTCATCGAGGTCGTCGCCGTCGCTGCTGGAGTAGGTCCCCCAGTCGCGCGCCGTGGCGCTGACGTCCTCGTAGCGGGAGAGGACCCAGCAGTCTCGCTCGCTGGAGTGGTAGAGCGGCGCCTCTTCCCGCAGCCGGCGGTACAGCGGATAGGGATCCTCGTAGAGCTGCAGTGGATCGAAGTGCGGCGATGGGGTGCGCGGCGGATCGTTTGCGGTGACGCTCATCTGGCCGATTCTCCTACAGCGACTTGCCGGGGTTCAGCAGCGACTCGGGGTCGAGCGCGCGCTTGATCGACCTGTGCAGGGCCAACGTGTCTCCCAGCTCCTGCTCCAAGAACTCGCGCTTGAGCAGCCCGACGCCGTGCTCGCCGGTCGCCGTGCCACCGAGCTCGAGCGCCGCGTTCACGATCGCCGCGAACGCGCGCCGCGCCGTCGCGACGCTGCTCGAGTCCGATCGGTCGTAGACGATCGTCGGATGGAGGTTTCCGTCGCCGGCGTGGCCGAACGTGCCGATCAG
The DNA here is from genome assembly GCA_963812575.1 of uncultured Solirubrobacteraceae bacterium. Taxonomy (GTDB): domain Bacteria; phylum Actinomycetota; class Thermoleophilia; order Solirubrobacterales; family Solirubrobacteraceae; genus Palsa-744. The sequence continues at coordinate 292,149 of CAWEVS010000002.1, forward strand.
CAGGCCGGTCTCACTCGCGATCCGCTCGACGGCGCGCACCAGATCGGCGACTCGCGCGATCGGCACGGCGACGTCGTCGAGCAGCGTCGCTCCGAGGCGCTCGAGCGCCGGATATGCGAGTCGCCGCGCCGCCATCAACATCCGGCCCTCGGCCTCGTCCTCGGAGACGACGACGAGCGCGGCGCCCAGCTCGTCGCAGATCTCGGCGATCTGCACCGCCTCGCCTCTCGCCGTCTCGCCGCCCGTGTCTGAACATGCGAACACGAGCGCCGCCGCGTCCTGGTCGAGATCCATCGGCTGGAAGCGCTCGACGGCATGGATCGTCGTGCGATCCAGCAACTCCAGCACCGACGGTTTCGAGCGCTTTGCGATCCGTGCGGTCGCGGCGCCGGCAGCGTCGAGCTCGGAGAAGCTCGCGACGACCGTGACCGCCGGGCTCGGCAGCGCTCGCAGCAGCAGCGTCGCTGCCGTGATCACTCCGAGCGTTCCTTCCGAGCCGCAGAACAGCGCCGTCAGGTCGTAGCCGACGGTGCCCTTGCGAGTTCGGCGCCCGACTTGGGCGACGATTCCCGTCGGCGAGCACCAGCTCGAGCCCGAGCACGGCTTCGCGCGTGACGCCGTACTTCACGCAGCACAGCCCGCCGGCGTTGGTGGCGATGTTGCCTCCGAGCGTCGAGAACTCCATGCTCGCCGGATCGGGCGCGTACCAAAGACCGTCGCTGCGCACTGTGCTCCTCAGGTCTTGGTTGACGACGCCGGGCTCGACCACCGCCGTCATCGAGTCGCCGTCGACCTCGACGATCCGCGTCATTCGCTCGAGCGACAGGACGATGCAGCCGTCGAGTGCGTTGGCGCCGCCGCTGAGCCCGGATCCGGCGCCTCGCGGGACGACCGGCGTGCGTGTTGCCGCAGCGACACGCATCACGTCTTGGACCTCCTGCCGGGAGCGAGCGCGGACCAGCGCAGCCGGCTGTCCCGCATGAAGCAGTCCGGGCGCGGCCTGATCGAAGCGGTAGCTCTCGAGCACGTCGCGGTCGGTCACGACGTCGACAGCCGCGCGCGCGAGTCCGCGAGGTGCTGCTGAGGTCAACGCCTCACGTCCAGGCCGCTTGCCTCACCCTGCGGCACGGACCCGGTTTGCGACCGTGCCGATGCCCTCGACCTCGACCTCGACCAGGTCGCCGTCACGCAGGAAGCTTCCGGTCGATGCGCCGACGCCGGCCGGGGTGCCGGTCGCGATGATGTCGCCTGGGCACAAGGTCATCGTGCGTGACAGCCATGCGATCGCCTCGGCGACCCCGAAGATCTGCTCGGCCGTCGTGCCGTCCTGCACGGTTCGGCCGTTCACGCGTGTAAGGAGCCGCAGGTTCTGGATGTCGCCGAGCTCGTCCAGCGTGACCAGCGCGGGACCGCACGGAGCGAACGTGTCGATCGCCTTGCCGGCTCCCCACTGGCTGGTGAGGAACTGCAGGTCGCGCGCGCTGACGTCGTTGAGCACCATCGCGCCGGCGACGTGCGCGAGCGCATCGCTGCGATCGACGCGAGTCGCGCTCCTACCGATCACGACGGCCAGCTCGACCTCGTAGTCGACTGCGTCGGGACACGCTCGCGGCAGCACGATGTCCGCCTCGTGACCCACCAACGAGTTCGCGAACTTCGCGAACCAGATCGGATCGCTCGGGATCTCCTGCCCGCTCTCGCGCGCGTGATCGCGGTAGTTGAGGCCCAGGCAGACGATCTTCGTCGGATCGACGACAGGCGGCGCGAGCCTGAGCTCGGCCAGCGGGATCCGCGTAGTGCTCGCGTGCGGCTCGCGTGGCGAGCTCGCCGAGGTGCTCGCCGTCGAGCGCCTCGAGCAGGCCGCGCACGGTACGAGCGGGCGCCTGCAGCGACTCGAGCGTGACGACCTCGTCGTCGATCAGCACGCCGGCGCCCGCTGAGCCGACGTGCTCGAAGCTCACCAGGCGCATCTCAGACGCCCACTGCGGCACGCTCTGCGAGCAGCGAGCGACCGTCTTTCGGGTCGAACAATCGCACGCTCTCCGGCGCGATCGCGAGCTCGACCAGGTCGCCGGGCGCATACCGCGTGCCCGAGCGCAGCCGTGCGCAGAGCGCGCCCTTCAGCTCGAGCGGCCGCTCGCCGACCTCGAGCACGTCGAGATCGTCGGTGCGGAAGTAGACGATCGACTCGGATCCGAGGTGCTCGACGATCTCAACCCTGCCGTGAACGCGAGGTGCATCCTCGGCGCCGCTGCTGTCGCCGACCGCGAGGAAGCTCTCCGGCCGAAGGCCAACGGTGACCTCACCGCCGGATACGGTCAGTCGTTCGAGCAGCGCCGGCGCGAGCGTCGCGTCGAGGCGCCCGAGACGCAGCAGAGAAGCCGCCAGCGACCCGCCTACGAAGTTCATCGGAGGACTGCCGATGAAGCTTGCGACGAAGGTGTTCGCGGGCCAGTCGTACAGCTCCTCGGGCGGCGCGACCTGCTGGATCGCTCCGTGGTCGAGCACCGTGACGCGCTGGCCCAGCGTCATCGCCTCGGTCTGGTCGTGTGTGACGTAGATCGTCGTGACACCGAGCGTGCGGTGCAGCTTGACGAGCTCGGCTCGCATCTGCACGCGCAGCTTTGCATCGAGATTCGACAGCGGCTCGTCCATCAGGAACGCCTGCGGATGACGCACGATCGAGCGTCCCATCGCCACGCGCTGGCGCTGGCCTCCGGAGAGCTCGCGCGGCTTACGCGCGAGCAGCGGCTCGATCTCCAGCAGTCGCGCGACCTCGAGCACACGCGCCCGGATCTGCTCCTTGGACTGCCGGCGCATGCGCAACGGGAAGCCGAGGTTCGCGGCGACCGTCATGTGCGGGTACAGCGCGTAGTTCTGGAAGACCATCGCGATGTCGCGCTCGCCCGGTTCGAGGTCGTTGATCGGCCGCTCGCCGAGCCGGATCGTCCCGGAGCTGACCTCCTCCAAGCCGGCGACCATCCTGAGGGCCGTCGTCTTGCCGCAGCCCGACGGTCCCACGAAGATCATGAACTCGCCGTCCTCGATGCCGATGCTGAGGTCGTCCACGGCCATCGTGTCGCCGAACCGCTTGCTCACGTGCTCGAAATCGATGTTTGCCATCTGAGTAGGTCCTCCTGGGCTAGTGCCCGTCAGGGTCGCCCGTTATCTCTTGTCCGCCGGCCTCGTCCACCACGTACATCCGCTCGACCCGTGCGCCGAAGCGACCGGCGAAGTAGACGCCGGGCTCAAGCGCGATCACCATGCCAGCCTGGAGCGTCGCTTCGTCGCCGGGAATCACGTGTGGGTCTTCGTAGGAGCCGAGTCCGACGCCGTGACCGCCGTGATGAGGGAACTCGCCGGATGGGAAGGCCGCCGCGATGCCGTCGCGGAGAGTTGCGAAGACCTCGCTCGCCGGGCGCCCCGGCGTCAGCATCCGGGCGCCGTCTGCGAGCAGCTCGAGCAGCTGCGCCCTGGTCGCGTCGACCTCCGGGCGCTCGCCGACGACGAGCGTTTCCGCCGTGTCTCCCCAGTAGCCGCGGCAGCCGACGACCAGGTCGCTGACGATCGCGTCGCCGGGCGCGGCGGCGACCGGCGAGGCGACTCGTATCGGCGCGCAGACCTCGCCGCTGCGTGCGCCGCACAGCAGGTCTCCCATGAACTCGATCGGCTCGCCCGCCACGAGTTGCGCGGCCGACTGTCCGGCGGTGAAGAGCTCGATCTCGCTGACGCCGGCGACCGCCTGCTCGCGGACCGCCTGCTGGGCGGTCCAGGCGAGCTCATAGGAGCGCCTGATCCGTTCCAGCTCGTCCGCGTCCTTGACGAGCCGAATCCGCTCGAGCTCGGCGCTCGCGTCGCGCGTCGCGCGTCCCAGCCGCTCGCCAAGGAGCTGCGCGAGCCGCGGAAGCTCGCCGGCGAGTCCGACGCCGCCGGCACCGCCAAGCTGCGGCAGCGAGGCGAGCGCGTCGGCGAGCGCCGGTACCTGGTCCGGCACGAGCCCGAAGCCGCGCTCGCCGTACGCGAGCACCGTGCAGGCGTCCAGCGGCATCTCGGCCGACTCGGCCTCGTCGCGCGCCACGACCAGCGTCCGCGCGCCCGACTGCTCGATCACCGCCGCGGCGGCACCGCCGAAGTAGCGCCAGTATCCGAGCAGGTGGTTGACGGCCTGCGCGCCGGCCGCTACCACGCAGTCGAGCCCCTGCTCGGCCATCCAGGCGCACAGCCGCTGCACGCGGTCCGGTCGCTCAGCGCGCGCCGTCATCTTCACCCAGCCTCAGCGAGAGCTCCTTCGCGGACTCGGCGACGGCCGCGCCGATCGTCTCGACCGTCTTCTCCTGCACCTGCACCGCCAATGCCGCGATGCCGACGGCCGCCGGACTCGGCGCACGGACGGGCGCGGCGATGCACATCACCCCCGAGGTCTCCTCCTCGGCCTCGATCGCATAACCGCGCTCGCGAACGCGACGAAGCTCGGCCAGATAGCCGGACCGCGAGCGAATGCGCGGGTTCTCGCCGCCCGTGAACTCGTACCCGTCGAGCAGCGACTCGAGCTCGGTCTTGGGCATCTCAGATGCCGCCGCGCGCCCGATCGCCGTCAGGTGCAGCGATGCGGGCTTGCCGGGGTAGGTGTCGAAGCGGACGATGCCGCTCGGCGGCTCGGCCTTCAGCGCGTAGATCATCGAAGTGCCGTCGAAGATGCCGAGATGCGCGGTCAGCCCGGTGCTCTCGCAGAGGCGCTCCAGGATCGGCTGGGCGACGATCGAGATGTCCATATTGCGAGCCGCGCTCGTACCGACGTGAAAGATCCGCAGCGTCAGAGTCCACTCGTCGCGATCGTTGCGACGAACGTAACCGGCCTGCTCCAGCGTCGTCATCAGCGCAAAGCACGACGACTTGGGAATGCCGGTCCGGCGAGCGGCCTCGCTGACCCCGATCGGCTCGGACGCCTCTGCGAGAAACTCCAAGCAGCGCCAGCACGCGCGCCGCCGCGGGAACCCGGTAGCGGCTGTCGACCGCGCCGTCGCCAGCCTCGCTGTTGCCCTCTGGAGCCGTCTTCAACATGGTCGTTCAGTGAGCATATGAGAGCGAACGAGCGCCACTGCTAGGAGCTCCCGGCTTCGGCTGCGTCGAGCTGGCGCGACGTGCACGCGATGTAAGCCTCGCTGAGCAGTCTGCGCCTTGCCGCCGTCACGGTGCTCAGTGGCGAGAGCAACTCGTCGGAGTCGAACACGCCGATCTCCGCGAACAGCGCCTTGGTCGTGGCGATCTCGTCGCCGATGCCGAACACGTGCAGGAAGGGCAGGATCCGCTCGCCGGCGACCCTCAGAGCGTCGATCGGCTCACCTGCCCGGAACAGATCCCACACCTCGCGGAACGCGGCCGGGAACAGCGCCGGCGCGATCACCATTGCGCCGTCGACGCCGGCCGCGATGTAGCGCAGGATGATCGGATCATCGCCGGCCAGCACGTTCAGTCCGGCCTCGTGCCAGCGATCGATCTTCGTGAGATCGTGATCGGTGAGCTTGACCGCGCTCAGTCGCGGCAGCCGATCGCGCCAGGCGATCACCTCGCCGGCGTCGATCTGCGTCTTCGTCGCGACCGGGTTGTCGTAGAAGACCAGGTCGATCGCGATCGCCGCGTCGACCCGACGGAGATGATCGAGCACTCCGTCGGGCGTGTTGGCGAAGTAGAACGGCGATGCACAGAGAATCGCCGCGGCACCGCGGCGCTCGGCGTGCGCCGCGAGCTCGGCCGAGTCGGCCGCCGAGGTGTGCGTGACGCCGACGACCACGCGCTTGTCCTCCGGCGTCATCGCGAGGGCGCGCTCGGCGATGTCGCGCCGCTCGGCAGTCGTCAGCGACGGCGCCTCGCCCGTGCTTCCGAGCAGCGTATAGCCGTCGGTCCACGGAAGCATGTGGTCGAGCAGGCGCTGGAAGCTGGAGTGGTCGAACGCGCCGTCGCGGAACGGCGTTGGTATGACGGGCAGGATTCCGTCGACTGGCATGTCAGGCGCCTCCTTGATCAGTGGCGAGCGCGTCGAGAAAGGCGCGCGCCGCCGAGTGGACGGATTGGTAAGTCGCGGCCGCTCCGACGAGCGCCGAGCCGACAGCCACGGCGGTTGCACCGGCGTCGAGGAACGCGCGTGCGTTGTCGAGGTCGATGCCGCCGGTCGGCACGAGTCGCAGCCGCGGGAAGGGACCGAGCAGCTGGCGCACGTAGCCGGTGCCCAGCGGGCCGGCCGGGAACAGCTTGATCAGCTCGGCTCCCTGATCGACGCACGCACGGATCTCTGTCGGCGTCACGGCTCCGGGAATGTGCGGCACGCCGCGATCGCGTGCGACCGCAGCGACCGCAGCTTCTACGCCTGGGGAGATCATGAACTGGGCTCCTGCGTCGAGCACGGCACGCGCCTGCTCGGCATCGAGCACGGTGCCGGCTCCGACAAGCAGAGAAGGGAAGCGCGAACGCCACTCGGCGATCGTCTCGATCGCTCCATCGGCGGCGAGGCTCAGCTCGACCGCAAGCACACCCGCATCCGCCAGCGCAGCGGCGAGCTCCGCCTGTGGGTGCTCTGCGCGCACGATCGCGACGAGGCGCGAGCGAGCGATCGACTCCAGCACGTTCGGACCCTCGCTCATCGAACGATCCCTCCGCCGTCCTCGGCCTCGAGCGCCGCCTCGAGCTCCCATGGCGCGAACTCGGCCGCGTCACCGTGAACAGTGCACGCGAGCTCTGCGAGCGCTGCCGCCTCGCGCAAGGCCCGCCGCGGCCGATGCCCGCTCCAGATGCCGAACACGAGGCCGGCCATGAAGGCGTCTCCTGCACCGAACCTGTCGACCAGCTCGACCTCGCGACCGCGCTGCTCGAGGACGCCGTCGGGGCCCGAGAGGATGCTTCCCTCCGCGCCGAGCGTCACTGCCACGATCGACGCTTGCGGAGCCCACCGGTTGGCGAACGCCGCGATCAGCTCGCGTGGCTCCCCGGAGACCTCGAACAGCTCGACGGCGTCGCGCCTGCTGCAGACGACGACGTCGGCCTGCGCCAGCAGTGGTGCCACCGCGCGCCGTGCCTGGCGCGGGCTCCAGAGCAGGCGCCGGTAGTTGACGTCGACGCACAGTCGCGCGCCGTAGCTCGACGCGGCAGCGACGAATCGCTGCACCAGCCGGCGGCTGCGGGCGCCGATCGCCGGCGTGACGCCGGAAACGATCGCGAACGCCGCGCCCTCGAGCGCGCGCTCGTCCAGCTCGCTCATCCGCGCAAACGCAGAGCCGGCGCGGTCGTAGTAGACCCGCCCGCTGCGCGGCGGCACGCCGGGTTCGGCGAAGAACAGCCCAAGCCGCTCGCCGGCCGCTTGCTGGACGTAGCTCGTATCGACGCCCGCCGTGCGCAGCTCACTCAGCACGCGCTCTCCGAGCGGGTTGGAGGGCAGCGCGCTGATCCAGCGCACGGGCACGCCGAGCGCGCCCAGCGCGCGCGCGACGTTGGCCTCCGAGCCGGCGACATGACTGAGCATTCGATCGGCTGAGCGCAGGCGTTCACCGCGCGGCGCGCTCAAGCGCAGCATCGCCTCTCCGAGTGTCACGACCGCCCGCGGCGGCTGTCTGGCGGCAGCCATCCTCAGGCCCACCTACACGTCGGCCGCGACGAGACATTCGGCCAGCCGGTCCTCGTCGAGCTCGACGCCCAGGCCGGGCCTGTCGGGGATCTCGACGTAGCCGTCGACCAGTGGGAAGCGCTCGCGCACGAGCGCTTCGTTCAAGGGTGTGCTCTGCACGCAGTACTCGAACCAGTCGGCCTCGTGGCTGGCCGCGAGCACCTGCAACGTCGCCGCCTTGATGATGCCCGTGCTCCACGCGTGCGGCACGAAGCGAAGTCCTCGTCGTCGCGCCATCTCAGCGACGCGCATCGCCTCGCTGATTCCTCCGACGCGCGTCACATCCGGCTGGACGATCGCCACGCCGCCCGCATCGGCGAGGCGCTCGAAGTCCCACGCTGTGGTCTCCTCCTCGCCCGCGGCGATCGGCACCTCGCAAGCGCGCGCGAGCGCTGAGTAGCGCTCGTATTCGTCTGGCATGAACGGCTCCTCCAGCCAGAGCGGACGGTACGCCGCAAGCGAGCGCGCGCGCTCGATCGCGTCGCCTGCGCCGCTCCAGCCCTTGCCGAGATCGATCATCAGCTCGACGTCCTCGCCGGCGGCCTCCCTGGCCGCGGCGACCAATGCGACGTCGAGCTCGGCCGAGCGCCCGAGCGGCCCCCAGCCGAGCTTGATGGCCGTAAAGCCGCCTCGACGCTGTTCAGCGACGACCCGTCGCACCTCCTCAGGCGTGTCGGGCATCAGCGTGCTCGCATAGGCGCGAACGCGCCGTCGCCGTGCGCCGCCGAGCAGCGTCGCGACCGGCTGGCCCAAGGCCTTGCCGGCAAGATCCCACAGCGCGATGTCGACTCCTGAGATCGCATGGATCGCGGCGCCCCGTCTGCCGAAGTACAGCGAGCCCTCGAACATCCGGTCCCACAGCGGGCGAATCCGCAGCGGGTCCTCTCCGACCAGCAGCGCGGCGAGCCCACTGGCGATCGAGTGCGACGGCGGCGCCTCGACGATCGCCTTGACGACCGACGGCAGCGAGTCGACCTCGCCGATGCCGGTCAGTCCCTCATCGGTGTGGACGCGGACGATCAACGCGTCCTGGCTGCCGTCTGCCACCGCGGCGTCGATCTGCGGCTGGCGCAGCACCAACGCCTCAACCTCGGTTATGCGCATGCTGCAGCTCGTTCCATCTTCACTTCGCGTCCCTCTGCGTTCGGTTTTCCAGCCGGCTCGGAGAGCGGGAGCCGCCGCCGCGGCGGCGGCTCCCGACGCTCTCAGTATTCCTTCAGCCAGCTCTTGTAATTGGCGAGCTCTGCCGGCTGCAGCGAACGCCACTTCGATATTTCCGTCTGGTAGATGCTCAGCGCCTTGCTGACCGTCGTCGAGCCTCCGTACATCCCCTGGAAGACGACGAAGTTGCCGTTTTCGTCGATGGCCGACGTCGGGTAGTAGTTGGCCGAGTAGTAGTCGATTCCCTGACCGAGCCAGTTCAGCAGTTCGCCATCGATCGGGCTCTTGTACGACGTCGGGTGCCAGCGAGAGTCGCTCGGAATGTCACCGGTGATCGAATAGAATTCGTTCATCTCCGCCGGCGTGTGCAGGAACGCGAGGAACGAGCCCGCGAGCTTCGGGTTCTTCGCGAACTTCGTCACCTGGAAGCCCGGCGTGTCCTCATACAGCTTGCCTGCATCCGGGTTGCTCGAGTACGTCGGCACTTTGAAGATCCCGACGCTCTTGCCTTCTTTGTCCATCTGCGTGACGGTCTGGCGCCAGCCCGGCGAGGCGAAGATCATCCCCGCCTGACCAGCCTCAAAGCGCGCCAGCCCCTGCGAGTAGGTGATCGAGTTGGTGTCGTCGTTGAAGTAAGGCTTCAGCGAGTAGGCCTTTTCCAGCCATTCTTTCCATTCCGGCGTGTTCATCGTGCCTTCCGCGACGTCGCGGATCAGGCTCGATACCGGCAGCACCTGCCGCTCTATCGCGACCGCGAGGTTCTCGCCGCCGAAGCCGTCCTTCAAGCCGGTGACGGCAGGCTGAATGTGCGCCGCCTTCAGCTTTGCGAGGTCGGCGAGGAATTCAGTCCATTCCTTCGGAGGGGTCGTCACCCCGGCCTTGGCGAGCAGCGCCTTGTTGTAGATGATCGGATACAGCCGCTGTTCGATCGGGTACAGCCACGCTTTGCCGTCCCACTTCGTACCCGCTACTGCGGGTACATGTTCGATATCGCTGGCGCTGAGTACCTGTTCGTCAGGAACAGTGCAGCCCTGCCACGCGACTTCGAGCGACCAGACGCCGCCCCAGTTGTACCAGATGTCTGGGCCGGTGCTGCTGCGACACGCCGTTTTCTGGGTAGTTGTGTAAGTGTCGGTGCTCTCGAGGACAGTGTTCACCTTGACGTTCGGGTGAAGTTTTTCGTACGCGGCGATCGCATTCTTCATCCAGGTCTGGATACCGGGGATCTCCTGATTGCCGAGCCACCAGATCGTAAGCGTCGATTTTCCAGCCGAGTTCGCGTTGTAGCTGCTTCCTAGGCCCGAACTCGCGCTGGACGAGCTGCCGGAGGAGCTCGAGCTCGAACTCGAGCCGCAGGCAGCGAGGGCGACGGCCGCGAGGACCATTCCACCGGCGAGCAACGAAACTCGCACCGAGCGCCACCCCCGGCGCTCGCTACCGGCACTCCGGCTACTGGGTAGAAACCATCTCATCGGCACTCCTTTATCGGTAGTTGCAGTGAGTTCTCACTCGACCTTCGTGTGGTTCTCTTGCTCATCCCTTCACACCACCTGCAGTCAGCCCGCGCACGAAGAAGCGCTGCCCGACCAGATAGACGAGCAGCATCGGGATCGTGCCAATCAACATGCCGGCCATCACCAGCGGTACGTTCACCTGATAGCGCGAGTTGAAGATGGTCAGTCCGACCATCAGCGTGCGCAGCGATTCCTTCTGCAGGAAGATCACGGCGATCAGCACCTCGTTCCAGACCCAGAGGGCCTGCACCGTGACCACCGTGACGATCGCCGGCGCGCCGAGCGGCAGCACGATTGAGCGGAAGGTTCGCCAGGTCGACGCGCCGTCCATCCGCGCCGCCTCGAGCAGCGAGCGGGGGATCGTGGCGAAGAAGCTCACGAGCAGGAACGTCGAGAACGGCACCATGATGCCGGTGTAGATGAAGATGACCGACTGGTAGGAGCTGAGCTGGCCGAGGTCGACGACCATCTGAAACAGCGGGATCACGAGTACGATCGGCGGGATCACCATCAACGCGATCATCAGCGTCGTCAACCAGCGCGACGGCCGCCAGCGCATCAGGCTGAGCGGATACGCGCACAACGTCGCGAGCACCGTCGAGAGCGCCACCGAAGCGCCCGTGAAGATCACCGAGTTGAGCAGCCAGTGGAAGATGTCGCCTTCGGATACGGCGGCTTTCAGCGTGCTCAGCACCGCATGATGCGGAGGGCCGAGCTGATTGCCGGCGAATTCGCCGTTCGTCTTCAGCGCCGACGAGACCATGAAGTAGATCGGGAACAGCGCGGACGCCGTGAAGATCAGCAGCACTGCATGGCGCGACACCGAGCCGATCGGCAGCCGCGGACGCCTGCGCGCGCGCGGAGGCTGCGCGATCGGCGTGATCGCAAGCTCACTCGTAGCCATACGCCAGCAGCCTCCTGTGCATGACCATGCGGGCCGCGATCAGCACGCTGACGACAGCAAGCAGGACGACACCCGCCGCCGCGCCGACGCCGATCACGTTGTTCTCGAAGACCTGCCTGTAGATGTAGAACTCGGCGACGACGGTGCTGTTCTCGGGACCGCCGAGCGTCATCACGTAGATGTACGCAAAGACCCACGAGAGCATGTTGATCAGCTCGACGATCGAGAAGAACGCGATCGCCGGCATCAGCTGCGGCAGGGTGATGTGCCACAGACGCCTCCACCACCCGGCTCCGTCGACGCGAGCGGCCTCGAAGTACTCCTCGCTGACGCTGAGCAGCCGTGCGTTCATCAGGATCACGCCAAAGCCGAGCTCCTTCCAGATGATCACGAAGCCGATCGTCGGCAGGGCCCAGCGGGGCGTCCCCAGCCAGTCGTTGGCGAGGAATCCGAGCCCTGTCCCCCGCAGCCCCTGATTGAAGCTGCCGTTGTAGGTGAAGATGTAGCTGAAGACGATCCCGACGACGGGGATCGAGAGCACGTAGGGCAGGAACAGAAGCGCTCTGTAGAGCTTCCAGCCGCGCGGACGGTCGTACAGGATCGCGGCGAGGATCACGGCGAGGACGACCATGATCGGAACGCAGAGGAACAGCTTCAGGTTGTTCAGCAGAGCGTGCGTGAACAGCGAGTCTTTGAAGATGTAGCGGTAGTTGCCCAACCCTGCGCTGGTGGTGGGCAGGTACTTCGAGGTGCCGACGTTCTCGAAGCTGTATTTGACGAGCGTGACGACCGGATAGGCGAAGATCGCCGCGATGAACAGCAGCGTCGGAGCCGCATACAGCCAGGCGACGCCACGCTTGGGCTTGATCGCTCCGAGCTCGCCGAATCGTTCATCTCGCGTGATTCGGCGGCGCGAGCGCCATGAGCGCAGCGAAGACGAAGCAGAGGTGCGCGTTTGACTGGCCGAACGAGCGTTCAATGCGTCGGCTATCTTGTCAGCGGCAGCTATCGCCGTCAACCCTCCCGGTGTCCAGACCTGGCCAGGCGCAGCTGGACGGACGCCCAAAGAACTGCGCCGTCCCGAACAGGAGGCAGTCCATGAAGATCACGCAGGTCGAGCCGATCGTCCTTCGCCTTCCGGAGATCGACACCGAGCGCTCCGACGGCACGCAGGACGTCTTCCTCGTCCGGATTCACACAGACGAGGGCATAACCGGGATCGGCGAGGCCGACACCTCGCCCTATCTGGCGCGCACGGCGATCGAGATGCCGAGCTCTCATCTCACGGCGCGCGGCATCGCCGAGCTGCTGGTCGGCCAGGATCCGCTCGCGATCGACCGGCTCTGGCAGCGTGTCTACAAAGGCACCTTCTACTACGGGCGTGCCGGGCTCGGCATGCACGTGCTGAGCGCGATCGACATCGCGCTGTGGGACATCGCCGGCAAGGCTTACGGAGCTTCGATCGCAGACCTGCTCGGCGGGCGGCGCGTGGAGCGGGTCCGCGCATACGCGAGCGAGGTGATGCCCGAGACGGCTGATGAGGTCCGGGCGATTGCCGAGCGTGCGATCGCCGACGGCTACGGCGCGCTCAAGCTCGGCTGGGGACCGCTCGGTGCGAGCCTCGCGCACGACCTGGAGCTGATCGAGGCCGCGCGCGAGACGATCGGCTCCGAGCGCGACCTGATGCTCGATGGCGGGCAGGCGTATACGGTCGGCTCGGCTCTCGAGCTGCTCGAGCGAGCCAGGCCATACGAGCTGTACTGGTTCGAGGAGCCGATCGCGCCCGATGACATCGACGGCTACCGGCAGTTGAGCGACCGCAGCCTCACGCCGATCGCCGCGGGCGAGGCCGACACGGGCGTAGCTGCGTTCAGGAGGCTCGCCGAGCAGGCGAGGCTCGGCGTGTTGCAGCCCGACATCGCTCGCTGCGGTGGCTTCACGGTCGCTCGCCAGATTCGCGATCTCGTCAGGCCGCACGGCCCGCTCGTCGTTCCGCACTGCTTCTCCTCGGGCGTCCTGATCGCCGCATCCCTGCAGCTCGTCGCCAGCCTCGACCGTCCGACCTACGCCGAGTACTCGATCGCCGACTCGCCGTTCGTCTCGAAGTTGCTGGCCGAGCCGCTGCGCTTCGAGCGCGAGCACGTCGAGATCCCGACCGGGCCGGGGTTGGGGATCGAGCTGGACGAGGAGTTGATCGAGCACCTACGCTACGAGTGATCGCCGAGCTCGGCGACCTTGGCGCCCAGCAGGCCGTGGGCTATTGACTGTCTCGGCCCCACTGATAACCTGATGGCGATTTGGAACGCGCGTTCGAAATCTCGAACGGTCAGTTCAGTGTCGCGATCGACACCGGCGGAACCTTCACCGACCTCGTCGTCGCGTCCGAGGAGAGCGGCGAGCGCTGGACGGTCAAGGTCCCCTCGACACCCGATCGCCCCTCTCGCGCCGTGCTCGATGCGCTGCGCCGCACCGGCGTACAGGAGCGGATCGAGCGCTTCGTGCTCGGCACGACCGTCGCCACGAACGCCCTTCTGCAGCGGAACGCAGAACGGGTCCAGTACGTGACGACTGCCGGCTTCGAGGACACGCCGTTCATCCAGCGCATCAACCGTCATGGGCTCTATGACCTCCAGTGGGTCAAGCCGCAGCCCTACGTCAAACGAGCCGACTGCATCGGTGTGCGCGAGCGCGTCGCCTACGACGGCACGCTGCGGACGCCGCTCGCGGACGAGGAGGTCGAGCGCGTCGTCGAGCTGCTTCGCGAGCGCGACGGCGCAATCGCGATCAACCTGCTGTTCTCGTTCGCCAACCCCGAGCACGAGCGCCGTCTGGCGGCGGCGATCGTCGCGGCGTTGCCGGAGCGGAGCGTCTCGGTCGCCAGCGACGTCGCGCCGGTGTGGCGCGAGTACGAACGCGCTACGACCGTGATCGTCGACGCGTCGCTGAAGCGTCTCGTCTCCGACTTCGCCAACGAGGTCGAGGAGGGCCTGAGCGAGATCGGCATGCACTGCCCGTGCTTCTTGCTGAAGTCCAACGGCGGTCAGGTGAGCGCGAAGGCGGCGGCGCGCCGCCCTGTCGATCTGACCCTCTCCGGTCTGGCCGGAGGCCTGATCGCCGGGAAGCTGTACGCCGACGCGATCGGACTCGACTCGGTCGTGACGCTCGACATGGGTGGCACGAGCGCCGACGTCGGGCTGATCGTCGACGGCAAGATCCGCTCAGCCTCGCAGTACGAGTTCGAGTGGGGCGTGCCGATCATCGCGCCGGTCGTCGACATCACCACGATCGGCGCCGGCGGCAGCTCGATCGCGGCGCTCGATTCGGGCGGCTTGGTCAAGGTCGGCCCCGAGAGCGCGGGCGCGGACCCGGGGCCCGCGTGCTACGGCCGCGGCGGCCAGGCGCCGACGGTGACCGATGCGAACGTCGTGCTCGGCCGGCTGAACCCGCGCTACTTCCTTGGCGGCGAACTCGCGCTCGACGCAGAGCTCGCGCGCGAGGCCGTCGCCCGACTGAGTGGACCACTCGGCCTCGACCTCGAGTCGACCGCCCAAGCGATCGTCGAGCTCGCGGTCGAGAACATGGCCGGCGCGATCCGCCTGGTCTGCGCTGATCGCGGCGTCGATTACAGGGCACTCGACCTGATGGCGTTCGGCGGCGCCGGCCCGTTGCACGGTGCTCTGATCGCGCGGCGGCTCGGCCTTCGGCGCGTCGTCGTGCCGCCGGATCCGGGCCTCGGCTCGGCGCTCGGCGCGCTCGCCGCCGACCTCCGCGTCGACCGCCGCATGACACGGACCTTCCGCTCCGACGAAGCGGCCGCCGACGATGTTGCGAACTGCTCTCGAAGCGCTCGCCGAGGACGCGCTTGGCGACGCTCCATGAAGAGGGGAACGCGACGGCGCCGATCGTGCTCGTGAGCGCCGGCTGCCGCTACGTCGGGCAGAACTACGAGCAGGAGCTCGCCGTTCCGCTCGACCACGACGGCGACCTGCTGGCGCTCGTCGCGTCGCGCTTTCACGCCCAGCACGAGGCGAACTTCGGCTATCGCCTGCCCGACGCCACGGTCGAGATCGTCCACCTCTCCGCATCGGCTCTCGACACGGCGCGGCCGCCGCGGCTGATCGCTCCTACTGTCCTCGCCGAGGTGCCCCGCGCCGTCCAGCCGGGCGGTCTACTTCAAGGATCGAGGCTGGGTCGACGCGCAGGTGTGGCGACGCGAGGCGATCGGCACCAACGTTGCGCTCGACGGCCCAGCCGTGATCGAGCAGCCCGATTCGACGATCGTCGTGCTCGAGGGTCAGCGCGTCAGTCGGACACTCGACCGGCTCGCTGATCATCGAGACGCTCGACCCACGCGCCGCGCGTGCCGGGCGTCGTCTGAGCGAGGAGCAGTCGTTGGCTGATCAGGTGTGGCTGAAGATCCTTCACTCGCAGTTCGTGAACGTCTGCGAGGAGATGGCGCACGCGATGATCCGCACCTCCTACTCGCCGATCTTCTCGGAGGGGCTCGACTTCTCGACGATGGTGCTGGACGTCAACGGCGATCTCGTGGCGATGGCGAACATGAACCCGGCGATGCTCGGACAGTCGCTCTTCGCCGGCCGCTGGGTGATCGACGAGCTCGGCGCCGAGCAGTTCCAGCCGGGCGACGTCGTGATCCACAACGATCCTTACCGCGGTGGCTCGCACATGCCGGAGCACCTGCTCGTCAGCCCGTTCTTCCACGACGGCGTGCTGCGAGGCTTCGTCGGCAACGTCGCGCACGTGGCCGAGATCGGCGGCATGGCGCCCGGCTCGTTCGCATCGAACGCAACCGAGATCTACCAGGAGGGCCTGCGCCTGCCGCCGGTGAAGATCGTCGTAGGCGGCGAGCCGGTGCAGGACGTATGGCGGATCGTGCTCGCCAACCACCGCACACCCGAGAGCTCGTGGGGCGACTTCAACGCGATGATCGGCTCGCTCAACGTCGGCATGCGCCGCCTCGGCGAGCTGTTCGACGAGCACGGTGCCGAGAGCATCCTCGAGGGCGTGCCGCAGCTGTACGACTACGCCGAGAAGTGGATCCGGCGCGAGATCTCAGAGCTGCCGGACGGTCGCTACGGCGCCGAGGACTCGCAAGAGGACGATGGCTTCTCCGACCGGGCCTACACGATCCGCGTCGAGGTGACGGTCGAGGGCGACAGGCATGGTCGTGGACTACAGCGAGAGCGACGAGCAGGCGATCGGACCGATCAACGCGCCCTATCTGGTGACCGCGTCGGCGAGCTACAGCGCGATCTTCTTCGTGATCGGAGGCGAGGCGCCGATCAACGCCGGCGCCGTACGAGCGATCGACATCATCGCGCCGGCCGGAACGATCGTGAACGTGCGCCATCCGGGCCCTGCGTCGGCGGTCAGACCGAGCTTCAGCCACGCCTGATCGACCTGGTGCAAGGGCTCGTGCTCTCGCAGCTCACGCCGGAGCGCTCGGCGGCGGCGTGCGGCGGCACCGGCTGCAACTTCCTGTTCGGTGGCTTTCATCCGCGGACCGGCAGCCTACTACACGCACTACAACTTCGAGGGGATCGGCTGGGGAGGTCGCGCGGCCAGCGACGGAAACAACGCCGTCTGCGTGCCCAACGGCAACTGTCAGAACACGCCGGTCGAGGTCTTCGAGACACGCTTTCCGTGGCTTCACGACGAGTACCGTCTGAACCCCGACGCTGGTGGCGCGGGGCGTGTCTCGTGGCGGGCTTGGCATCACGCGCGTGATGACGGTCGAGGCGGAGGAGATCACGTGCTCGGCCCTGTTCGATCGCGCCCGGCACTCACCGTGGGGTCTGTTCGGCGGCGGCGAGCGGCGAACGCTCTCGCCTGCTCGTGCGGCTCGCCGGCGAGGACGCGTGGCAGAGCTTCGGCGAGGCGTTCGGGACGCACAGCAACTCGAAGTTCTCGAACATCAGGTTGCACAGGGGGGACACGATCATGCTGCGATCGCCGGGCGGCGGCGGATACGGCCCACCGGCCGAGCGCGATGCAGCGCTCGTCGCGGAGGACGTCAGAGAGGGAGTCGTATCGCGCGAGCGGGCGCGCGAGCTGTACGCCGTCGCGATCGACGGCGCCGGCGAGGTCGACGAGGCGGCGACCGCCGAGCTGCGCGCCGCGGCCGGGACGGAGCCCTCGTGAGCTGGGTCAGCAGAGGCGAGAGCTGGCACCACACGGAGGTCGCCTACTGCGAGGTGACCGGCCAGCTTCTGCCGCCGCGTTACTGGGAGTTCGAAGACGACGGGCGGAAGCTACGCGCGCGCGATCCCCACTGCGAGGAGCTCTACTGGCAATTCGTGCGACCCGCGGCGCTGCGGCGTGAGGCGCGTACAACGGAAGCGCGCTGATGAGACGGCCTGCTCTGGAAGGGCGGGTCGCAACTCGACTACCAGGAGCTCGAGGACGCGCAGCCCGGCCCCGACGATGTCGTCCTCAGGGTCGCGCTGGCCGGCATCTGCGGCTCGGACCTGCACGGCTACCGCGGTCACCCGGGGCCGCGCGTGCCACCGCTCGTCCTCGGCCATGAGGCCGTGGGAACACTCGCCGGCGAGCGCTTTGTCGTCTTCCCGCTGATCGGCTGCGGTGAGTGTGACCACTGCGCCACCGGCGAGGTGAACCTGTGTTCGCAGTGGCGGCTGCTGGGAATGCACCGCCCAGGCGTGTTCGCCGAGGAGGTGGCACTTCCGCGATCGCTGCCTGTACGCCTTGCCGAGCGCGCTGCCCGACGGGCGCGCGGTGTTCGCAGAGCCGCTCGCGTGCGCGGTCGGCGCGATGGCGCCGTACTCGATCGGCGACGGTAGCCGGGTCGCGGTGATCGGATGCGGCCCGATCGGGCTGTTCTGCGTGCAACTGGCGGTAGCTGCCGGCGCGGAGGTTTCGGCGATCGACACGGTCGGCCCGCGCCGGGCGCTGGCCGAGCGCCTCGGCGCGAACGCCGTCGCTGACGCCACCGAGCTCCCGAGCGCGACTACCGATCTGATCGTTGACGCGGCAGGCTTCGAAGCGACTTGGGCTTCCGCGCTCGAGCTCGCGCGCCCCGGCGCGGAGGTTGTCGTGCTCGGGCTGGGACAGGCCGAGGGCCGCATCTCGATGGCGAGCCTGGTCCGGCGCAGTATCCGGATGCGCGGTCAGTTCGCCTACTCGCGGGCGGACTTCGAGCAGGCGCTGCGACTGCTCGGCGCCGATCGGCTCGACCTCTCATGGGCGTCGACCGAGCCGCTGTCGGCTGGTGCCGACGCGTTCCGCCGGCTGGTCGAGGAGCCTGCGGAGAACTTCAAGATCGTGCTCGCCGTGTAGGGCCACTCGCTCGAGTCGGGCGTTCGAATCCGGGTCTCGCCATAGGTTGAAGGGCCCGCAGACGGGCACTCGATGCGCCACCTGTCGAAGCTCGCGTTGGATGTTCACGTCGGCAGCCGATTGTGCCGAGCCGATCCGATGAGCTCTGACGCTCCTGCGACGCCGGCGTCTGCGCCGGCCAAGCATCTTTGCTGTTCGATGACGAGCGTTCTGTTGCGACTCGTGCGCGAGCGGCGTGGAGAGGCCGGAGTCGCCGCGCTGCTCGGCGGTAGCGCGACAGTTCACGACGCCGCCTACCTCGAGAACCTCGAGAACTGGATCTCACTCGATGAAGCATGCGCTCTGCTTGCGGCCGGAGCGCAGATCACCGGCGAGGACAGCTTCGCAAGGCAGGTCGGAGCCGAGACGCTGCACCAGCATGCGGGAACACAGGTAGCCACGATGATGCGGTCGCTTGGGTCGCCCGAGGCGATCTATGAGGCAGTCACACAGGCGTCTTCCAACGTCAGCACGGTTACCGAGCTGCACGCTCTCGAGAAGGGCCCCGGTCATGCGCTGGTCAGTGCGGTGGCGCGGCCGGGCTTCACGCGCCGGCGGCTTCACTGCGACTGGACGACCGGGTTGCTCTCGGGGCCTCCGATCCTCTTCGGTCTGCCGCCTGCGCACGTCCACGAGAGCGAATGCCAGGCTCGCGGAGACGCACGCTGTCTATACGAGATCAGCTGGAACGCAGAGCTGGCCTCAGCCGAGCCGCAGGAGCGAATCACGGCGATGGAGGCCCAACTCGTGGCGATGTCGCAGCGGCTGCAGAGCGCATACGCGACGGCGAGCGATCTTGTTTCGACCGAGGATCTCGACACCGTTCTGCATCGCATCGTCGAGCGCGCCGGCAGCGCAGTCAGAGCGCCCGGATATGTGCTCGCGGTCCGTGCGTCGGGCGATGCGGAGGTGCAGTTCTACAGCCACGGAATCGACGACGGCGAAGCCGAAGCACTTGCGTGCGCAGCGCTGGCGGACCGCGCGATAGTCGACAGCTCTGCCTTGGTCGTGGACGTCGCGTCGAGCCGGCGCGCCTACGGCAAGCTACTTGCGTGTTACCCCGGGACGATCGAGTTCTCGTCTCAGGAACACGAGATGCTGAGCCTTTACGCCCAGCACGCGGCTGCCGTGCTCGACATGGCAACTGCTCTGGATGAGTCGGCGCGACGCCACGTCCAGGTCAGCTCGCTGCTCTCCCTCTCGCAGGCCCTCGCGCAAGCGGGGACGAGCGAGGAGGTGGCCGAGCGGCTCGTCGCCGCCGTGCCCGAGGTCGTCGACTGCGACGGCATGGCCGTGTGGTTGTGGGACGAGGATCAGGAGCTGCTTCGCTCACTTGCTTCGTGGAGCCGCGATACCTCGCGTTCGGTCCGGCTTCGCGGCTTTTCGATAGGCGCCAGCGACACGCCGCTGCTGGGCGACTTGATCGCCAGTCCTCGCCCCGTCTTCTTCGACGGTGAATCCGATGATCGTTGGATGCGCTCGCTGATCGCCGATCTCGATCTGGCCGCGCTTGCCGTTGTCCCGATCGTCGCTCGCAACGGGTTTCGCGGCGCCCTGTCGGTGTCGGTCTCGACTCAGCCCGAGCGACTGTTGCCCAGCAAAGAGCTCCTCGAGCAGCTGACGGGCGTGGCCGCGCTGGCAGCATCGGCGATCGAGAACGGTCGGCTGGTCGACAAGCTGCACTACAGAGCGTGTCACGACGGATTGACGGGGCTGCTCAACCGGGTCGGCTTCCGCCAGCGGATGGACGCCGCGATCGCACGTGCCGAAGGGCGAGCAGAGACGGTCGGCCTGCTGTTCGTCGACCTCAACGATTTCAAGGCGGTAAACGATCGTCATAGCCACGAGGCCGGTGACGAGCTGCTTCGTCAGGTCGCCCGGCGCCTGGACTCGACCGCGCGCAGCGGCGACGCGGTTGCGCGTCTCGGCGGCGATGAGTTCGCGATCGTCCTGACGGACGCGTCGCAGGAGCAGCTCGAGGCTGCAACACGGCGGGTGCTGGAGGTCTTCGGCGAGCCGTTTCGCCTGCAGGAGGTTACGGTCGCGCTCGGAGCAAGTGTCGGCGGGGGTGTGTGGCCCGAGCACGGACGCTCCGTATCAGAGCTTGCGAAGTACGCCGACGCTGCGATGTATCGCGACAAGCACAGGGCGCGCGCACTACGCGCGCAAAGTGGCCCGGCTCGGCTCAGCCGCCCCGTCGCCTATCCGAGCTGAGGCACGGCTCGCCCCGACTCGCGGGGAAGGAACGCGAGACGCCGGAGTCTTAGTGAAAGCGCGCGAGGACGGGCCGTGCGCTGATCGCTGCGTCTCGCCCGATTCTCAAGACCAGGAGACAACTCAAGTGCCCAGAACGTCGATCCTTGCCATTGCCGGCGTAGCGCTTGCCCTGGCTGGTTGCGGTAGCTCCAGCAGCAGCAGCTCATCGAGCACCAACGCCGCAGCGAGCGCCAGCACGGCCGCGACGGCGCCAAGCGCAGGCGCGTTCCTCGCGAACTTCACGAGCGTCAGCAAGGTCGCCTCGACGGTGCCGGCCAACGGCGACATCAATCCGTACGGGATCGCGACCGTGCCTACCAGCGTGGGCAAGCTGCAGGCCGGCCAGATGCTGATCAGCAACTTCAACGCGAAGGAAGGTGCCAAGCAGAGCGGTCAGGGCACCGGCACGACGATCGTGCAGGTCTCGAGCACCGGCAAGGTCTCGACGTTCGCGACGATCGATGCCAAGACGCTCCCCGGGCCATGTCCCGGCGGCGTCGGTCTGACGACGGCGCTGAACATCCTTCCGGGCGGCTACGTCGTCGTCGGCAGTCTGCCGACGACCAACGGCAAGACAGAAACCGCCAAGTACGGCTGCCTGATCGTGCTCGACAGCGAAGGCAAGGCGGTCGAGACGATCGCCAGCAACAACATCCAGGGTCCGTGGGATTCGACCGCGAAGAGCGAAGGCTCAAAGACGCTGCTGTTCGTCAGCAACGCGCTCAACGGCGGCGCCGCGAAGGGCGTCAAAACGATCGACAACTCGACCGTGCTGCGGATCGAACTGGAATCCGGCGAAGGCCAGACGCCGAAGGTGCTGAGCGAAACGGTGATCGCCAAGGAAATCCCGTGGATCGACTCGGCGGAAGCGCTCGTGCTCGGCCCGACCGGACTCGCACTCGCCTCCAACGGGACGCTGTACGTCGCCTCGACCGAAGACAGCAAGATCCTCGCGATCTCCGAAGCGACTACGCGCACGACGGCGGCCGCGAAAGGCGGCACCGTCCTCACCGAAGGCGGCCATCTGAAGGAACCGCTCGGCATGGTGCTCGCACCGAACGGCAACATCATCACGAGCAACGGCGGGGACGGCAACATGGTCGAAACGACGCCTGCCGGCCAGCAGGTGGCGGTGCAGACTGCCGACAAGAAGACGGGCGCCGGCGCGCTGTTCGGCCTGGTCGTAGCGCCGGAAGGCAAAGGCATCTACTTCGTCGACGACGGCGAAAACACGCTCAACCTTCTGCACTGACGGCTGAGTTCACCGGAACGCTGTGGCGCTGCCAAGTCTTCACGTTGGCAGCGCCGAGAGCGCTCGCGCGCGCAACGTGAAAGGAACGCGCGCCGGCCGGAGTCTGTGTCCGTAGAGGAGGACCAATACGGCGCCGCCCGGTGCCTCAACTTTGCAACAGGAGTTAACACATGCGCCATCTATTGAAGTTCTCCCTGCCGGCCCTAGCCGCGTCGGTCCTGCTCGCTGCGTGCGGCGGTAGCTCGTCCAGCTCTACGACCGGCTCCGCCGCGAGCACGCAGCCGGCCGCGCAGGCCACCAGCGCCTCCTCGGGCGCTGTCGTCGTCAAGGATGCCTCGAGCTCGCTCGGCACGATCGCGGTCGACAGCCAGGGGATGACGTTGTACCGGCTCAGCGGTGAGCAGAACGGCAAGTTCATCTGCACCAGCAAGGCATGTCTTGCCGTATGGCATCCGCTGATCGCGCCATCAAGCGGCACTCCGAGCGGTGAAGTCGGCTCGCTCGGAACCGTGAAGCGTCCCGAAGGAACCGTCCAGGTCACCTACAACGGCGCACCGCTTTACACATTCGCAGGAGACAAGCAGCCCGGTGAAACCAAGGGCCAGGGCCTCAAAGACGTCGGCACATGGACCGTCGTCACGAGCGGCTCGAGCAGCGCGCCGGCGAGTGCGAGCAGCTCCTCAGAACCGGAAAGCTCCGGCGGTGGCAGCTCCAGCGGCGGCGGTTACGCCTACTGAGCATTTCGCCGAATGCGCCGCGCAGCAGCGCGCGCGGGCGCGAGACGCCGTCCGCGAGCGCTGGCCGCCGGTTCTCTGTGCGTGCTCGCGCTCGGCGGATGCGCGAGTCACACAGGTTCGGCGGCCACCGCGCGGGTCGCGCAACGGGCGGCGATCGAGCGCTATATCGGCGAGGTCGAGCCGATCAGGCTGGCGGTCAACAAGCTCTTGGGCGGTGCCGACCCGATCCTCGCTGCGTTTCACGACCGGCGCATCGCGCCGCGCGAGGCCGCGCGCCGGATGGGCCGCCTGGAGCAGCGGTTTGCGTCCTACGCGGTCGACATCGCGGCGGTCGATCCGCCGACGGCTCAGCTGCGCGCGCTCAACGCCGGCTACGCCGGCACCTACGTGTTCGAGGATGCCTACCTGAGCGCGCTCGTCGCCGGTCTCGCCGACGGCCGAGCTCGGCCGACCTGCCGAACACGCAGGCGGCTCAGCGCGCCGCGATCATTCGCTGGCGGATCGGCCTGACGGTGCTCGCGCGGGCCGCCAGATGCACCTCTGCCCGCGGACCTGCAACAGGCCGGGCGCGGCGAGATCGCGCCCTCTCTCGACGGCAGCTGAGCTCTGGCGATCAGCCGCCGACGATCGGCGCGACCACTCCGCACGACGGTGTGCGCGCGTGCGCCGGGTCGAGCGCGTTGAGCACGTCGCGCAGCGCGATGTGATCGAACGGTGTCGCCAGATGCTCGCTGGCGTCGAGCGGGCACTGCTGTTGCAGTTCGATGTTGGTCACGTCCGGCCCCGAGAGGAAGGCTGAGGTGTACGGCGTGACGACCTCGTCGTAGCGCGTCTCGATGACCGTGTAGCTGACACCTGCGATGGTGTCGCCGCCGGCGTTCAGGCTCGCCAGGAACGGCGAGCCGACGAACTGTTCTTCGCAGGATGGGCCACAGGCGAGTTCGAGTCCGCCCGTCTGTGGACCGCCGGGCAGGAGCGAAAGCAGGTTGGTCAGCCCGTCGACGGTCGTGCCGTGATTCGACGGCGAGAGGCCGATCAGCGCGTGCACGCGCTGTGCGCCACCGAGGAACTTCAGGTAGTAGCGCGGCATCATGCCGCCCTGGCTGTGCCCGACGATGTCCACCTTCGCGACGGCGGTCGCGGCGAGCACTCGTTCGACGAACGCCGCCAGTTCGCCGGCCGACGCGGCGATGTGGCCGGTGCCGCCGGCTGGCAGCGCTCCCGGAAAGCCGACGTGTCCCGCCTGCTGGCCGTAGTTGAGCGCGAACACGCAATAGCCTTCGTTGCTGAGCAGCGAGGACAGCGTGTACCAGTTGCCGGCCATGTTCTCGAGCGTCCCCGGTACGAGCACGACCGGGTACGGATGCTGCGCTGTCGGCCGGCAGGACCAGTTGTTGGCGCCCGGCGGCGGCTCCGTTGACGTGGGCCGACGCGTACGCGTCCGCGACGACGCTCGAGTAGACGACCGGCAGGGCAGCTTGCGCGGCGGCGGGCGCAGACAGTGCGAGTGCGACGGCGCAGAGCGCGACGGACCAGTTGCGGCAACTACCGATGAGGCTCGAGAACCGTCGCATCTCCCCGTCCACTCCTTTGCGTTGCGCCGACTATCCGCGTGGCCGTGATACCCGCCGATCGCGGGCTGTAATCGTCCCGGCACCGCTGCGGCCAGGACCCGCGTCGGACGACTACTACAACATGGGCTCGCGACGTTGTAGTAGCCTTTTAGGATGGCCGAGCGCGAGGACACCGAGATCAGCGTGCGCGAGGCGGCACGATCGCTTCAGCGTCATCCTGAGACGATCAGGCGGTGGGTCTGGACCGGTCGGGTCACCGCTCGCCGGGCGGGCAATCGGCTGTTACTCGATCGAGCGGAGCTAGAGGCGATCGCGGCGAGCGACGGTGCTCGTGGCGCGAACGGGTTGAAGGCGTGGGCGGACCGTGCCGCCCAGCTGCGCGCGACCGGCGGTGAGCTCGTTCGGTCTGCAAGTGCCGCCGACTTGGTGATCGACGATCGTCAGCAGCGATCGAGCGCAGAGACCAGTGACGGTAGTTGACGCGAGCGTCGTCGTCGACTGGGTCGCGCCCGACGCCGATGCGGACCTCCCCGCACTGAGCGTTCTGCGAGAGCTCGCTGACGCAGGCGAGGAACTGCTCGCGCCGCGACTCCTGATCGAGGAGGTGTCAAACGCGCTGCTCACCGGCGTTCGCCGACGACGCTGGAGTGGCGCGCAGGCCGACGCCTCCCAAGAGCTGCTCAGGACGCTGCCTGTTCGTCTGGACGATCAGCCGCAGGATGTCGAGCGTGCCTGGGAGCTGGCTCGTCGATACGACAACCATCCGATCTATGACTTGATCTATGTCGCGCTCGCCGAGCGGCGCAGGACGAAGCTGGTCACGGCGGATCGTTCGCTGCTGCGGGCGCTCGTGGGGATCGAGTGGCTCGTCCTTGCGGAGGATTACTCGGATTGAGCCCCGAGCTTCGCGCGCCTCGGTGCCGCTAGGGGATCAGCACGATCTTGCCGTGCGTATGCCGGTCGGCCAGTTCGGTGTACGCGGCGCGCACCTGCTCGAGCGGGTAGGTCTTCGCGATCGGTATCTCCAGGCGCCCCTCGGCGACCAACTCGGCCAGCTCGCCGAGCCGAGCCGCGCTGGCGACTGCTTGCGTGCCGTCGGCGTGCGCGCCGACGCGCTCCGCGGCCGCGTGATCGATGATCGTGTTGATCCGGTCAGGTGAGACGCCGAGCTCGATGGCCAGGTCCACGTAACCGCCGCCGAAGGTGTCGATGAATGCATCGATCTTCCCGGCGGCTGCCGCGCGAATCCGCTCGGCCTGGCCATCGCCGTAGGTGACCGGAACGATGCCGTGAGCACGCAGCCACTCGTGGTTTCGCTCGCTGGCCAGCCCGATCACGGTCGCACCGGCGTTGTGTGCAAGCTGAACCGCGATGGAGCCGACGCCACCGGCGGCTGCGGATACCACGACCGTGTCGCCGGCCTGTGGCCGTACCGCGTTGACGGATGCCAGCGCGGCCATGCCGGCGACGAACAACGAACCTGCGACCTCCCACGCCACCGCCTCGGGCTTGATCGTCAATTGCTCTGCCGGAACGACGACCAGCTCGGCCTGGCTGGCGCGTTGTTCGGTCCAGCCGAGCACCTCGTCGCCGACGGCAAAGCCGCTCGTGCCCTCGCCGAGCGCGCGAACGACTCCGGCGAAATCGGAGCCCTCGCCGGAAGGGAAGGTCGCCGGCCAGCGAGCGTCCAGCAGCCCCTCGCGGATCGAGATCTCGCCTGGGTTGATCCCCGTGGCCCTGACTGCCACGAGCAGCTTCGCCCGGACCTGCGACAGGATCATCGACCTCGCGCACCTCCAGCACGTCGACGCCGCCGTATTCGTCGAATCGCACAGCTCTCATCACGCCTCCTTCGCTCGCCATCGCGCCTCGTCGCGCTCTGTTCAACCTAGCGCCGACGGCGGTATCTCGCCGGATGCGGGCTCTGGCGCGCCCGCCGCATATTCAGGATCATCTCGGCCATATCTAAAGCCCCGGTCGCTTCCTGTCGATGGCTCGAGCAGGAGTTCAATACTCCGTCGTCGAGCTGGCGAGCAAGGTTGGCGCGCCCCGGAGAGGGGCGCCGAGTCGCCAGGCCACGTGGACCCTCTCGCGACGCACGCACGCACCTAACCGGGAGGATCTCCATGCACCGCAGGCCGACGCAGCAGCAGTTCCTGTCTCTACGTCCGATCGTCGCCGCAGCATTCGTCGCGGGCACGCTCGCGACGCTTCTGTTCGCGGCCAGCGCGCTCGCCGCGCCGGCGATGATCCACGTTTGTTACAACACGCGCACCGGTGCGATGCGCCGGATCGAGGCGACGCAGTCATGCAAAGCCGAAGAAGTCCACATCCACTGGAACGCCGAAGGCGTCCAAGGCGCCAAGGGCGTCACAGGAGCAAGCGGCGCACAGGGTGAAGCCGGCGCGGCCGGCAAGGCAGGCGTCAACGGCGCACAGGGTGCGACCGGAGCGACCGGTGCCGCTGGTTCGGCGACTGGTGTCACGGGCGCGTCTGGAGCAGCCGGCGCGGCCGGAGCGACGGGTGCAACCGGACCGATCGGCGCCAGCGGCGCGACCGGAGCCAAAGGCGCGACCGGCGCGACCGGTGTCACCGGAGTGACCGGAGTCACCGGCGCGACCGGCGCTACCGGCGTGACCGGCGTGACGGGCGTTACCGGCGTCACCGGAACGACCGGCGTCACAGGAGCGACGGGCGCGAGTGGCGTACCCAACGCGCTGGCGGTAGAAACCGGCTCCGCAGTCGTGATGCATCAGGGAAACAACGAACGAACGGTCGCTGAAGTCACCTGCGCCGCAGGCAAGCAGGCGTTCGGGGGCGGCGGAACGATCGTCGGACTGAGTGGCGGCGGGACCGCCGCACTGTTCAGCTCGACACCGGTCAACAGCACCACCTGGCGAGTGGAAGCGATCACGATCAGCGCGGTCAACTCGGGCTCGGTGCAGGCTTACGCGCAGTGCGGCTAGCAGTCACAGCCGAGATCGGCTGAGCACCTGCTGAGTAGAGGCGTGACGCGGCCGCCGGAACATCCCGGCGGCCGCGCTCGCGAGGATCGAGCTCTTCGCATCGGGCAGGCGCCGGCGGTGAAGAAGTCGTAACGAGCGGCTCGACGCTCGCGCGAGTTGCGTCACAGTGATCGCATGCGCCTGCTGTTCGTCGGTGACGTCGTCGGTCCTCGCGCTGTCGATTGGCTGGTCGCGCGATTGCCTGGCCTGCGTGCCGAGCACGATGTCGATCTGCTCGTCGTCGACGCCGAGAACAGCGCCGCAGACGCTGCGAGCATGAGCGTCGCTGCGGTCGAGCGCCTGACTGCCGCCGGCGCTGACGTGATCACCGGAGGAAACCACGCCTTCGAAGGCGCCGAGTTCGAAGCGGTCCTCGCTCACGAGCGCGTGCTGCGACCGCTGAACGTCGCAGACGGCGTGCCGGGACGTGGCTCGCTGACGGTTGACATCGGCGGGCTATGCGTCCGCGTCGTCGTGCTGGCCGATCGACAGGCGCTCGAGGTTGCTCCGGCCTTCGCGCGGATGGCACTCGACCCCTTCTCTGCCTGGCGCGCGCTGCCGCCCGGCGCCGACGCGACGGTCGTCGAGATGCATGCGCTCTCGGTGATGGCCAAGCAGGCCCTCGCCTACGCGCTCGACGGCGAGGTCGCGGCCGTGCTCGGCACTCACACGCACGAGCCGACGCTCGATCTGCGGATCCTGCCGCGCGGCACGGCGCTCGTCACGGAGGTGGGCATGACCGGCCCCGACGACGGCCCGCAGGGGATGCTCGCCGAGGCGGTCATCGAAAGAGTCCGCGGCAGGCGCGCGGAGGAGCTCGCGCCTGTCGGCCCGGCTGCGGGCGAGATCGTGCTCGGCGCGGTGCTGCTCGAGCTCGATGACGGTCTGACGCGTCGCATCAGCCGTCTGCGCTGATCGCTTCTCTGCTCGTCGGCGTGACGCTCCAGGCACGATGGACCACCGTCGCGTGTGGCAAGCTAGCGTCCCGTTTTGCCTCCTCTGTCCTTCGATCCGATCGCCGAGCCAATGGCGCTCGCACTGGGGCGCGACGCCGGTCGCCTCGATGGCTGCCGTGACCTCGATCATGCGCGCCGAGCAGATCCTGATCGCGCGCTCATCTGCGACACTCCGATAGTCGCAGTTCCTAGCTTTCGGGGATTAAAGATGAGCAGCTCGCTGGCCGACAAGCTCGCGGTTCCGAGCTCCTATGAGGAGTGGGTCGAGGCCTACTCGCTGACGCCCGAGCGCGATACGAGCTTCACGACGCTGTCGGGCGAGCAGGTGCGCCCGCTCTACACCGCCGAGGACCTGCCCGATCCCTCGCGGATCGGCCTGCCCGGCGCCTATCCGTTCACACGCGGCGTCTATCCGTCGATGTACCGCGGCCGCCTGTGGACGATGCGCCAGTTCGCCGGCTTCGGCACGAGCGAGGAGACCAACGAGCGCTTCCGCTACCTGCTCGAGCACGGTCAGACGGGGCTCTCGACGGCATTCGACATGCCCTCGCTGATGGGGCACGACTCCGACTCGGTGCTGTCGCTCGGCGAGGTCGGGCGCGAGGGAGTCGCCGTAGACACGGTCGAGGACATGCAGACGCTGTTCGACGGCATCGACCTCGGCGAGGTGTCGGTCTCGATGACGATCAACGCGCCGGCGGCGATCATGCTCGCCTACTACGTCGTCGCCGCCGAGCGACAGGGCGTGCCGGCCGAGCGGCTCGCCGGCACGATCCAGGCCGACATCCTGAAGGAGTACATCGCGCAGAAGGAGTGGTGCTTCCCGATCGACCCGGCGATGCGGCTGCTCGGCGACATGGTGCAGTGGTGCTCGTCGGCGATGCCGCGCTGGCACCCGATCTCGATCTCCGGCTACCACATCCGCGAGGCCGGCTCGACCGCGCAGCAGGAGCTCGCGTTCACGCTGAAGGACGGCCTCACCTACGTCGAGCAGGCGATCGAGCGCGGCCTCGACGTCGACGAGTTCGCGCCGCGGCTGAGCTTCTTCTTCAACGCCCAGATCGACTTCTTCGAGGAGATCGCCAAGTACCGCGCCGCGCGCCGGATCTGGGCGCGCGAGCTGAAGGAGACCTACGGCGCGAAGAACCCGAAATCGTGGCTGATGCGCTTTCACACGCAGACCGCCGGCGTCAGCCTGACGGCGCAGCAGCCGCTGAACAACATCACGCGAACGGCGATCGAGGCGCTCGCCGGCGTGCTCGGCGGCACGCAGTCGCTGCACACGAACTCCTACGACGAGGCGCTCGCGCTGCCGACCGAGGACGCGGTCCGGATCGCGCTGCGCACGCAGCAGATCATCGCCCACGAGAGCGGCGTGACGAACACGATCGACCCGCTCGGCGGCAGCTACTTCGTCGAGGCGCTGACCGACGAGATGGAGGCGAAGGCGTATGAGTACTTCGCGAAGATCGACGAGCTCGGCGGGATGGTCGAGGCGGTCAAGCAGAGCTACCCGCAGCGCGAGATCGCCGACGCCTCGTTCGAGCTGCAGCAGGAGATCGACGCCGGCCGGCGGATCGTCGTCGGCGTCAACTCCTACACCGAGGGCGACGACGGCAGGACCGAGCTGCTGCGGATCGACCCCGCGCTCGAGCGCAAGCAGCTCGATCGGCTGAGCGCGGCGCGCGCGCAGGCGCGAGGGGGCCGCTGTGGAGGCGACGCTCGCCGCGCTGCGCGAGGACGCCGCGCAGCCCGATCGCAACCTGATGGAGCCGCTGCTGGGCTGCGCTCACGCCGGCGCCTCCGAGGGCGAGATCGTCCAGTCGCTGCAATCGGTCTGGGGCGACTACAAGGACGTGCCCGTCTTCTGATGCTTGATGTGCGCCCGTGTCACGTGCAGCGCGATCATGCGATCCACGTACTCAGCGCCGTCCGGCCATGGAAACGTCGGAATCGCCAGTCGCAGTGCGACGAGTCCGTGGAAGCCGGCCCAGAGATACGCGGCCTGCGTGAAAGGGTCGGGCCCATCGGGCAAGCAGCGAGACACGATCTCGAGGAAGTCGTTGAAGGTGTCGACGCCTTCGTCCAGACCGGTTGGGCCGCCGCGCTCCGGGACCGGCACGCCGTCGCGGATCGTCGTCATGAAAAGCACTCGGTAAAGCCCCGGCTGCTGCGCCGCGAACTGGAGATACGCAAGGCCGTAGGCACGCAACTGCTTGATCGGGTCCACATCGTCGGGCACGGCTGAGGCCAAGAACGTCCTCATCTCTCTATATCCGGCGAGCATCACCGCCGTGAGCAGCTCCTCGCGCCTGGCGAAGTGCAGGTACAGCGCGTTCGGGCTGACGCCCGCGCGAGCTGTAACGGCGCGCACAGACAGCTTCTCCTGATCGCCGAGCTCGACGAGCAGCTCGCGTGCGGCGTCCATCAGGGCCCCGCGTAGGCGCTCGCCCTGCCCGCGCGGGTTGCGGCGTCGTGCGTGGCTCGCCGAGCTCATGCGAGCAAGATATCGGATTCGCTTGACACATGTACATGTACAGCTGTACAGTCAAGGGATCCCGACTCTCAAATCAGGAGGCGAGACATGCAAGCGATGCATCCCGCAGCAACGCCGGCGCCCTATCCCGTCCGCGTCGAGGGCGAGCTCGGCAAACCGTCTCGCTGGCGGCCACGACGCATCGTCGCTACGGCGCTCGCCTCCATCGCGGGGCTGACCGGCATCGCCCTGATCGCAGCGGGTGCAACCGGCGTCGTGTTCGATCAGACGCAGCGAAGCGGCGGGTATCTGACGAGCGCCTCAGCGCCCTATTACACGAACACCTACGCGCTTACCTCCAAGACCTATGAGATCCACGGGGTCGGTGGGACTATCGCTGGCGACCTGCTCGGCACGATTCGGGTTCGGGCGCGGAGCGCTGAACGGTCTTCATCGGCATCGCGCCCAGCCGAGCCGTGTCGGCCTACCTCGCCGATGTCGCGCACGCCGAAGCCGGTGACTGTCGGCGCGCAACGCAGACTTCCGCACGCTCCCAGGCCACGCGCAAATCGGGCCGCCGAGCACACAGAGCTTCTGGGCCGCGAGCCGCGCCGGCAGCGGAACCGAGAACTGAACGGGAAGGCCCACTCGGGCTCGTGGCGAGTCGTCGTGATGAATGCCGACGGGTCGCGGGGCGTCGGCGCGGACTTGAGCGCCGGGGCGAATGCTCCTGACCTCTTGCTGGTAGCCCTCGGCGCGCTCGTCGGCGGCAGCTTGATCCTGCTGCTCAGTGCAGGCGCCCTGTACCTGGTCAACCGCCACACCCGCTGAGACGATGCTGCGCTTCGCTTGGCAATACCGAACCTCGCTTGACTTCGAACGGTCGCGGTCTAGAGTGACTCGCGTTGCAAGAAAGCGGTCCGGCCGGGGGCCTGTCCGGGACTGCTCCTCTCACCTCTCGATTCGCCCAGGAAGCAGGCCGTCATGCGGGGTCTAGCCCGCTGGTGCATCGCTCATCGACGCCGCGTGGTCGTGGCCTGGGTCGCCGCTCGCGGTCCTGACGACCGTCGTCGCCAACGCGGTCGGGCCCAATTACGTCGACGGACTTCGGCCTGCCGGGGACCGAGTCGCAGCGGGCGAGCGACCTGCTCAAACGGGAGTTCCCGGCCCAGAGCGGCGACGTCGACACGGTCGTCTTCCACGTCTCGCGGGGGACGGTCGACTCACCCGCAGTGCGCGCCGCGATCGAGCCGCTGCTGAGCCCAGGTCGCAACGATCCCGCACGTCGTCGGGAGTGATCAGCCCGTACGGCGCGAGCGGCGCGTCGCAGGTCTCGCGCGACCGGACGACGGCCTTCGCGACGGTCAACTACGACAAGCCGGCCAACATGCTGCCGACCGACGCCGGCAAGCCGCTGCTCGCCGCAGGTCGAAGCGGTCCATGTTCCCGGGCTCGAGGTCGCCGCCGGCGGCCAGGTGATCGAGCAGGCCGAGGGCTTCAGCGTCGGCCCGGCGACGACGGTCGGCGTGATCGCGGCGCTGGTCATCCTGCTGATCACGTTCGGCTCGCTCACGGCCGCCGGCATGCCGCTGGTCACCGCCGGACTCGGCCTGATCACCGGGGTCGCGCTGATCGGCCTGGCCACCCACATCACGGACATGTCGAACGTCTCGCCCGAGCTCGCGCTGATGATCGGGCTCGGCGTCGGGATCGACTACGCGCTGTTCATCGTCACGCGCTTTCGCGAGAACTACGTCGCGTTCGGCGAGGTCGAGCAGCTCGGTGATCGACGCGATGGACACCTCCGGGCGGGCGGTCCTGCTCGCCGGCGCGACCGTGGTCATCGCCCTGCTCGGGATGTTCGCGACCGGCGTGCGGCTTCATGTACGGACTGGCGATCGCCTCGGTGCTCGCGGTGCTGCTGACGCTGGTCGCCTCGCTAACGGTGCTGCCGGCGCTCCTCTCGCGCTTCGGCCCCCGGCTGGTGCGCCTGCGCCGCGGCGCCTCGCAGGCGGCTGCGGCGCGGCGCCGGCGAGGCGGCGCGGCGCACCGCTCCGCGCGCGGCCAGGCGGCCCAGTCCGGACTCGCGCTGGCGGCGGTGGAGCGAGATCGTCCAGGCGCGGCCGTGGCCGCTGGCGGTCGTCTCGCTCGCGGTCATGGTCGTGCTCCTGGCCCCGTCTTCGCGCTGCGCCTCGACACCAGCGACGCCGGCAACGACCCGGCGAACCTCAGCTCGCGCCACGCCTTCGACCTCCTGGCCCAGGGCTTCGGACACGGCTTCAACGGCCCGCTGCTGCTCGTCGCCGAGCTCGCACGGCGCCCGGCCAGGCCGCGGCGCTCCCGCGGTCCGCGCGCGGTGCGAGCCACTGCCCGACGTCGTCGCGGTAACGCCGCCGCGCGTCGCGCCGTCGGGCACGATCGCCGTGATGGAGGTCTATCCCGGCTCGGCCCCGCAGGCGCTGGCGACGACCGAACTTGGTCAACCACTTGCGTGGCGACGTCCTGCCACCGGTCGAGCACTCGACCGGACGTGACGGTCCTCGTCGGCGGCTTCACGGCCGGCTCGATCGACTTCTCGCGCGTGCCTGGCGGGCAAGCTGCCGCTGTTCATCGGGCATCGTCGTCGTGCTCTCGGCGCTGCTGCTGTTCGTGATCTTCCGCTCGCTGGTGATCCCGATCCAGGCCGCGCTGATGAACCTGCTGAGCATCGGCGCCGCGCTGGGCGTGACCGTCGCCGATCTTCCAGTGGGGCTGGCTCGGCGGGCTGCTCGGCGTGGAGAAGGGGCCGATCGAGCCGTGGATACCGGTGCTGATGTTCGCCGTCGTGTTCGGCCTCTCGATGGACTACGAGGTGTTCCTCGTCTCGCGCGTGCGCGAGCAGTGGCTACGCCGCGGCGACGCCTCGGGCGCCGTCGCCGACGGCATCGCGCTGACCGGGCGCGTGATCACCGCGGCGGCCGCGATCATGGTCTGCGTCTTCCTCTCGTTCATGCTCGGCAACGAGCGCACGCTCAAGGAGTTCGGTCTTCGGGCTGGCCAGCGCCGTCTTCCTCGACGCGCTGGTCGTGCGCTGCGTGATGCTGCCGGCCGTGCTCGAGCTGCTCGGGCCGCTGACCTGGCGGCTGCCCGCGCTGGCTCGACGCGCGACTGCCGCACATCAACATCGAGGGGTCGAGTGCCCGCCAGGCGGTCGGCGAGCACGCCGGCGGTGCGCTGAACGGGCACGCGCCGGCGCTCGCGCCGATCGTGCTCGACGAGCCAGAGCCCGAACCCGAACCGACCGCGCCGTGAACCCCGAGCCGACCTTCGCGCGAGAGTCGGGCCGATGACGGTCGAGCACGACGTTCGGTCGGTCCGCGCGAGGTCCCGGACGAGCTGAACGGCGAGCGACACAGCGGCCGTTACCGCCGGATCGCCAACCCGGCGACCGGTGAGCAGATCCAGTTCACCACGACGGCCGCCGACGGCGACGGCAGTGTGGTCCGCTTCGACTGGCGCAGCGCGCCGGGCGGCGCGATCACCGAGCATTTTCATCCCCATCAAGAGGAGCGCTTCCTGATCGTCTCCGGCGAAGCGCACTTCGTCGTCGAAGGTCAGCGACGGATCGTCGGCGCGGGAGAGTCGATCGTGATCTCGGCCGGCGCTCGGCACGCGGAGGTGAACCCGGGCTCGATCGAGGTGGTCGGCGTCGTCGAGCTGCGTCCGGCGCTGCGCTCGAAGGAGATGTACGAGGCCTTCGCCGGCTTGGCTCGCGAAGGCAAGACGAGCGCGCGCGGCGCGCCGAAGAATCCGCTCCAGCTCGGCGCGACGATCTGGCGATTCCGCCACGAGAGCCGCGCTACCTCTCCTCCGGTCTGGCTGCAGAATCTGTTCCTGCCGCCGTGGCGGTCCTCGCCAAGCTGTTCCGGGTGCTGCCCTACCGCGCTCGCTGGGACAGCCGCTGTGCGGCGCCGGCCGAGCGGTCGTAGCCAGCGGCTCGACTCAACTCGTCGCCAGCACGAGCGCGATGCCCGAGGGATCTCGCACCAGGACGCCGCTCGGAATCTCCTGCGCGCGCTGGCCGGTCAGCTCGACTCGCTCGAGCACGCGATCACGCTCGCGCTCGTCGGGCAGCAGGATCGTCGCGTGCAGCAGCCGCGCGGTCCCCTCTGGCGCCAGCGGAGCGCCGGCGCTTTCCCACGTGTTGGCGCCGAGATGGTGGTGATAGCCGCCGGCGCTCAGGAACGCAGCGTGCGAGTCGAGCTGTGCCATCAGCCCGAAGCCGATCACCTCGCGATAGAACGCGACCGTCGAGGAGATCTCGGCGACCTTCAGATGCACGTGGCCCATCCGCGTGCCCGAGGGCAGCGTCCGATCGGCTTCGCCGAACGGATCGTCGAGCTCGCCGAGCAGGCTGTCGACGTCCAGCGGAAGCGTCGTCATCCTCGAAGCGACCTGCCCCTCCCAGACCTCGCGCGGACGGTCCCAGTAGATCTCGATCCCGTGGCCGTCGGGGTCGGTCAGGTAGATCGCCTCACTGACGAAGTGGTCGGAAAGGCCGGTCAGCGGCACGCGCTCGGCGGCGGCATAGGCGAGCCACCGCGCCAGGTCGGCGCGCCGCGGAACCAGCAGCGCGAAGTGGTAGAGGCCGCTGTGGCGCAGCGCCTGGTGCGCGTTCGGACTCTCGACCAGCCCGAGCAGCTCGCGCCGATCGATCCCGAGCGAGGCGCGAGTCGCGTCGCGCTCGAGCACCGAGAGCCCGAACACACGCCGGTAGTAGTCGACCGAGCGATCGAGCTCAGCGACCGTCAGGTGCACGGCGCCGACCGTGCTCGACGCGGGCAGCTCGCCGGCGACCGGCGCCTCGCGCGCCTCGACCTGCTCCGGGTCCCAGGGCGAGCTCAGGTCGGAAAGCTCCGGCTACGGCATGACGCGAGAGTGCGGGTCTGCTCCATCAGCGGCGAGACGATCTTGACGAGACCGGCCGCCTCCGTCAAGGATCGCGCATCTCGCTCGCGACGAGATGGAGCGGCACGCGCCGGCTCAGACGCCGGCGCCGGCAAGCTTCGAGCGACGCGTGTCGCGCACCTCGACGTGCTGGACCAGCGCGCCGGTGTGCCGCTCGATCCGCCTGACCAGACCGGCGCGCATCCAGCGCGACGTCGATGCCGGCAGTGTCGAGACGATGATCTCGTCGTAGTCGGCCGGACTCCAGACTTCGAGAACCGCGTTGAGCGGATCGACATCGCCGGCCCGTCCGTTCACGTCCAGACCGGCGGCGCAGAGCCGCGCGGCGGCGTCGGTGACGATCTGCTCGGCGTCCACCGCGTTCCCAACCGGAACGAGCAGCGTGAAGCTCGCCGGCCCGCGCGCCTGGCGCGAATGCAGCGCGGCCTGCAGGCCGGCCGAGCCGGCCGTTCGGTTTGCAACCACCAGGACATTTGACTTGAAGGCCATCGCAAGCACGGTTCCGCGTAAAACACTGCCGCGAATCGCACTTTGCCCTACGCCGCGCGGCGCCGGTATGGCCGGCTGGCCAAATTTGGCGGTGGCGTCATTGGCCAGCGCGCCCCACCGAAGCGGGAACCCGTCGTGTCCGCGCGATCGCCGCAGGCTAGCCGCGTTGAGCGGTCGCACTGCGCTCGGCCGCCGGCGGCAGCTGCGGCTCGAGCCAGGCCTTCAGTTGCTGCAGCGGCGCCGCGCCGACCATCCGATCGGCCTCCACTCCGTCGCGGATCAGGACGAGCAGCGGGATCCCCTGAACGGCGAAGCGCGCCGAGATCGCCGGCGCCGTGTCGACGTTCAGCTTCACGACCTTGAGCCGCCCGGCGTGCTCGGCGCCGAGGCGCTCGACCAGCGGTGAGACCATCCGGCACGGCCCGCACCACGGCGCCCAGAAGTCGACCAGCACGGGCACCGAAGCGACGATCTCGCGATCGAAGGTGTCGGGCGTGGCTTCGACGATCCACGGCAGCAGCGTCTGGCAGACGCTGCAACGCGGCACGCCGGACGGCGTTGCCCGCACGCGGTTCTTCGTCGAGCAGTTCGGGCAGGCGATCGACCGACGCCGGTTCAGTCATCCCCGCTCACCACCACTTCTGCTCGCGCGCCTCGCCGGTCCCACCCGTTCGGTCGAGCGCGTCGAGCTTGCCGATCTGCTCGTCGGAGAGCTCGAAGTCGAACAGCTGCGCGTTCTGCTCGATGCGCTCGCGATGTGTCGACTTGGGGATCACGATCGTGCCGCGCTGCAGGCACCAGCGCAGCAGCACCTGTGCCGAGCTGCGACCGACCTGCTCGGCGATCTCGGCGACGCCCGGCGCGTCGAGATGGCGTCCTGTGCCGAGCGGGCTGTAGGCCTCGAGCGCGATCGAGCCGCGCTCGCAGCGATCGAGCAGCGCCCGGCGGTACTCGAACGGGCTGAACTGGACCTGGTCGACGACCGGCTGAGCAGACGCGACGGCGGCCAGCTCGTCGAGCTCGCCGGCGCTGAAGTTCGAGACGCCGATCGACCGCGCCAGTCCGCGCTGCTGAGCCGCTTCCATCCCCGGCCACGCCCAGGTCGCGCCGCCCTGCGGCCAGTGGATGATGTACAGGTCGACGTAGTCGAGCTCGAGCAGCCGCAGGCTCTCCTCGACCGCCGCGACCGGGTCGTCCAGGCGCGGGAAGAACTTCGTCGTGATGAACACCTGCTCGCGTGGCACGCCGCTGCTGCGCAGCGCTCGGCCGACGCTCGCCTCGTTGCCGTAGGCCTGCGCCGTGTCGATGTGGCGGTAGCCGAGCTCGAGCGCCCAGCGGACGGCGTTCTCACACTCGGCTCCCTCGGGCGTCTGCCAGACGCCGAGCCCGAGAACCGGGATCTCGTTGCCGTCGGCGAGCGTGCGGAGCGGAGCGGAGTCGGACATCGTCAGGAGCCACCGCAGTGTAGGTCCGATTTCGACGCGTATGGCCTGAGTTGCTACCGCCAGCGAACAGCGAAGCAATAGCGAAGCGAAGAAAAGAGTCAGAGTGAGCGTCAACGAAGAGGAAGCAGCGAAGCGAAGAAGTGGAGCAGACTGACCGAACCACGCCGGCCAGACCTCGCACCGAAAACTGCGCGCACCGTGTTTGGCGGGTAGGAAGTCGTTGACGGGCACCTCGCGAACAGTGATCACGAACTCGTGGAGCGACAACGCGGCGATCTGCTCGACCTGGTCGCGGCGCGAAGCATTCGACACGTCTCTGATGGCCGCTGACACAGGCATCAGCGTGCAGTTCTCGCAGGCGACGAAGGTGACGAGTACACGATCTCGGCCGACGTCAATAACTACCGCCATCGAGCCCTACGAACGGCGTCGGCGGTACGACGCTGGAGGTCGAGCACGCATGCTCGGCGAGTCGGCTGGTCACAGCGAAGAGCGTGCTCTGCACGACGTGCTCGCAGCGACGAATACGGCTGCAAGACCGCGAAGTGAATGGGCGCCGCCGGCGCCGGGCGAATACGACTACGGCGGAGGTGGCGGCACCGACTACGATACGCCGAGCCGGCCTACCAGGGCGGTCGTCGGCGGCGCTTGCCGAGCGCAACTCCGCGAGCACCGAAGAGCCAACGAGTCGTGCCGACATCTCGATGGACGCCGACCCTCGACAGGACTGCTGATCGGCGAGACCAGGAATTCCAACGGCGTCTACTACGACGAATTCCGACTCGGCGGCACGAGCCTCTCCTCGCCGCTGTTCGGGCGTCGTCGCCGACGCCGACTCGGCGGCAGGACGATCGCTCGGCTTCGTGAACCGCTGCTCTACAAGTTGCCAGTGTAGGCCGACGGCGCGGGTTCCGCGCTCGCCTCTGCAGTAGCCTCGCGGTGATGCGCATCCTGGTCACAGGAGCGAGCGGTTTCCTTGGAGGCGCGCTGTGCCCGCAGCTCGCCGAACGAGGTCACGACGTCGCCGCGCTCGTGCGACGCGAGGGCTCGCAACCGCCGCAGACGCGTCCGTTGTACGGCGATCTCTCAGACGGCGCGCGGCTCGCAGCGCTGTTGGCCGAGGAGCGCCCCGAATGCGTCGTGCACCTCGCTGCTGAGATCGCATCGCAGCGCAGCGAGCGCAAGCTGCACGAGGTCAACGTCGAGGGGACGGCGCGCCTGCTGGCGGCCTGCTCGGCGTCTGCCGCCGGGCAGCCGCAGCCGGCGCCGCGATTCGTGTTCGCCTCGACCGTCGTCACCGGCGACGCGCGAGGGCGCGCTGCTGACCGAGGACGCGCCGCTGCCGGTCAGC
This sequence comes from uncultured Solirubrobacteraceae bacterium, assembly GCA_963812575.1. Classification (GTDB taxonomy): domain Bacteria; phylum Actinomycetota; class Thermoleophilia; order Solirubrobacterales; family Solirubrobacteraceae; genus Palsa-744. The sequence continues at coordinate 331,226 of CAWEVS010000002.1, forward strand.
ACGCCCTACGGTCGCTCCAAGCAGGAGGGCGAGCGGCTCGTGCTCGGCGCCGGCCTGCCGGCCGTCGTGATCCGCCCGTCGCACGTCTACGGTCCCGGGGGCTGGTATCAGCACGAGCTGATCGCACAGCTGCGCCGGCCGGGTCGCTTCGCCGTGATCGGCTCGGGCGAGAACCTGTGGGATGTCGTGCACGTAGACGACGTCGCCGCTGCGTTCGTGCTCGCCGTCGAGGCAGCTGCGCCGGGATCGCTCTACCACGTCGCCGACGACGAGCCGATCACGTTCTACGACTTCATGGCGCTGGGCGCGCCGCGCGCTCGGGCTCGGGCCGCCGCGGCGCACGCCGGCGCCGCTCGCGAGCCTCGTAGCGGGTCGCAATGCGGTCGCCGCGGCTGTCCGATCGGCGCGCTCCTCGAACGCGAAGATCAAGCGCGAGCTCGGCTGGAGCCCGCGCTTCTCGAGCGCGCGAGCGGGCGTTCCCGATGCGATCGCGCGGCTCACGGCTGCTGCCTGAAGGCGCGAGCGCACGCCGATCGACGCAGAGGCGCATGATGGAAGCAGCGCATCGAAGAAGGAGAGTGAAGCGATGGATCTGAGCAAGCTCGGCATCTGGACCACCTACCACCACATCGGCGAGGAGCATGCCGGCGAGGCCGCGCAGCTCGTCGAGCAGCTCGGCTATGGCACCTTCTGGCTGGGCGGCTCGCCGCGGCTCTCGACCGTGCGAGCGCTGCTGCAGGCGAGCGAGCGGCTCGTCGTCGCGACAGGCATCGTCAACGTCTGGCAGTACGAGCCTGGCGACCTGGCGCGCGAGCATGCAGAACTGAGCAGCGACTTCCCCGACCGGCTGCTACTCGGCATCGGCGTCGGCCATCCCGAGGCGACGAGCGAGTATCAGCGCACCGCTGAGCAAGATGACCTCGTTCCTCGACGGCCTCGACGCGGCGCAGCCGCCGGTGCCGCGCGCGCAGCGTTGTCTGGCGGCGCTCGGGCCGAAGATGCTGCGGCTCAGCGCCGAGCGCTCGGCCGGCGCGATCCCGTACTTCACGCCCGTCGAGCACACGCGCTTCGCGCGCGAGCAGCTCGGTGCGGAGCCGCTGCTGGCGCCGGAGCTCGCGTGCGTGATCGACGCCGACGCCGAGCGCGGGCGAGCGACGGCGCGCGCCTACGCGAAGCTCTACCTCGGGCTGAGCAACTACACCGCGCAACCTGCTGCGCTTCGACTTCGACGAGCAGGACATCGCCGACGGCGGCTCTGACCGGCTGATCGACGCGGTCGTCCCGCACGGCACCGCGCGCGAGATCGCCGAGGCCGTCCAGGCGCATCTCGACGCCGGTGCCGACCACGTCTGCCTGCAGCCCGTCGGCGTCGATGGCATTCCCGAGGAGGAGTGGAGCGAGCTCGCCGCTGCGGTGATCGGCTGACGCGGCAGCGCGCCTAGTCCAAAGCCGGCCTCTGCGCCTTCAGATCGAGCCGACCGAGCAGCTCCTCGGCGATCGCAAGCGAGGAGGTCGCCGCCGGCGAGGGCGCGTTGCGCACCCAGCAGACACGCTCGCTGCCGCCGATGCGGAAGTCATCGAGCAGCGACCCATCCGGCTCGACCGCCTGCGCGCGGACGCCCGCACCTGCCGCCACGACATCCTCCGCTCGCAGCTCTGGCACGTAGCGCTGCGCGGCGCGCACGAACAGGCGCGCGCTCAGCGAGCGCCCGACCTCCTCCGCGCCTGTGCGCCAGTGTCGCGCGAACAGCTGCCACGTGCCGCGGTGGCCGAGCACGTCGCGCGTGTCGGCGAGCGTGACCGCCAGGCGACGGTCGTAGCGTTCTCGTGCCAGCGTCAGGATCGCATTCGGGCCGATCAGCACCGAGCCGTCGATCCGCTTGCTCAGATGGATGCCGAGAAACGGCAGCGCCGGATCCGGAACCGGATAGACGAGGCCGCGGACCAGCCCGACGCGCTCCGGCGAGAGCGCCCAGTACTCGCCACGAAACGGAACGATCCGCGGACTTGCCGGCTGGCCCGACGCGCGTGCCAGGCGATCGGCCTGCAGCCCCGCGCAGACGATCACGCGGTCGGCCTCGATCGTGCTGCCGTCGCGCAGCTCGACACTCGGTCGCGCTGCATCGCGTACGCGCCCGACCTGCGCCTCGCAGCGGACCGTTCCGCCAAGCTCGCGGATCTCCTCAGCGAGGCTCTCGCAGACCGCGCGGTAGTCGACGATCGCCGTCTGCGGCGAGTGCAGCGCGCCGAGCCCTCGCACGTGCGGCTCGACCGCGCGCAGTTGGTCGGCGTCGAGCAGCGCGACGCCCGGCACGCCGTTGGCGATCGCGCGCTCGCGAATCTGCTCGAGTCGCTTCAGCTCTGCCGGCGCTGCGTCGCGACGAGCACCTTGCCGCAGGCTTCATAGGCGATCGCGCGCTCCGCGCAGTAGTCGCGCAGCAAGGCTGCTCCGCGGCGGCACAGACGTGCCTTCAACGACCCCGGCTCGTAGTACAGGCCGGCGTGCACGACGCCGCTGTTGTGCCCGCTCTGATGCGCCGCGATGTGCGGCTCCTTCTCGAGCACCGTGACGGTCGCGTCGCGATGCTCGAGCGCCAGCAGACGACCCGCGGCCAGGCCGAGGATCCCGCCGCCGACGACGCAGAAACGCAGTTCAGCCTCCGCCCGGCCGCCGGTAGCGCCCGAAGATCTCTGCGGCAGCCGCGCCGAACTCGGCCGGCTGCCCGGCTCGCGCGAACGTCCGCGCGACCTCGCGCATCTCCTCCTCCCAGCGCCAGCCCTTCTCGGCAGCGACGCTCGACGCGAGCGCCGAACGCTCGATCAGCTCCGGCTGCGAGAGCTTCCACTCGGCGAGCAGCGCCTGCTCGACGCCGAGGCGCGCGGCGGCCTCGCGGACGGCCAGGAGTAGCGCGACGGTGCCCTTCGTCCAGGCGCCGTAGGTCATCTTCAGGCTCGACGCCGACATCTCGCCTGGCAGCACGCGCGCCTCCAGCGGAGTGTCCTCGAACAGCGCGGCGACGTCGTCCGCAGCCGCTCCGGCGAGGTACAGCCGCGTCGTGCCGGCCACCGTCGGAGGCGGTCCAATGATGCCGCCGTCGACATAGCTCGCGCCGTGCCGGCCGACGATCGCCGCGACCCGGCCTGCGCGCTCGGGGCTGATCGCGTTGGCGTCGACGTACAGGCCGGAGAACTCGCCGATGCTCTGCGCGGTGCTCTCGGCGAAGGCCGGAGGGCAGACGGCGATCACCACATCGCAGCCGCTCAGGTCCTCCTGCGGGAGGAGCCCGGCGCGCTCCGCTCGGCGTCGCGTCGCCTCGCTGCGATCGCGCGGCAGCCAGACCGCGCGGCGCCCCGAGTCGACCAGTGCTCGCCCGAGCGCGGATCCCATCGCGCCGGGGTGCAGGATCGCGATCGTGATCACCGGGACCCCGTGACGCCGAGCCGATCGTTTGCGTTCGTGTCGTGTGAGCGAGCCGTGGCGCCGCGCACGATAGCCGCCACGGCTTGCTCGGCGCTAGCCTGCAACCGATGGCGAAGGTGGTGATCGCGCACTGGACCGTTCGCGCCGGCGAGGAGGCACGCGCCCGCGAGCTGCTGCTCGAGCTCGCACCGCTCGCGCTGGCCGAGCCCGGCTGCCGGCTGTTCCAGCCGGCGTTCGATCCGGCCGACCCTCGTCAGCTGACGATCCTCGAGATCTACGACGACGAGGCCGCATTCGAGGCGCACGGCCAGTCAGCGCACTTCAAGCACTACGTCCTCGAGGAAGGTGTGCCGCTGCTGGAGAAGCGCGAGCGCACGCTGCTGCGCACGATCGACGAGGACGGCGCGTAGGGCCATCCTCGAGTGACCGACGTCAGCGTCCGACAGATCCCGCTCGAGCAGACGCGCGCGCTGCGCCGGTCGCTGCTTCGCCCGCACGAAAGCATCGAGCAGCTCGCCGCCGGCGAGCCCGCCGACGCTTTCGCGGTCGGCGCCTTCGAGGGCGACGAGCGCGCGCCGCTCGCCGTCGGCTTCATCGCGCCCGACGGCCCGGCGGGCTCCTGGCGCGTGCGCGCGATGGCGACGGCGCCGCAGTCGCGCGGTCGCGGACTCGGCGCGGCGGTGCTCGAGCAGCTCGTCGATCACGCGCGCGAGCACGGAGCCGCGCGCGTGTGGTGCAACGCGCGCACGCCCGCCCGCGCGTTCTACGAGCGTGCCGGCTTTCGCGCGACCTCCGACGAGTTCGAGCTTCCGCCGATCGGGCCGCATTTCGTGATGGAGCGCCGGCTCGGTCGCAGCGACGCCGCCTGACGTTCGCCTGCTCGCTAAGTTGAGCGCGATGGAGTTGCGCGTGTTCGCCGAGCCGCAGGAAGGCGCCAGCTACGAGCAGCAGCTGGCCGCCGCGCTTGCCGCCGAGCGGCTCGGCTTCGGCGCCTTCTTCCGCTCCGATCACTTCGTCCGGATCAAGCCCGGCGATCCGCTGCCGGGGCCGACCGACTCGTGGGTGACGCTCGCCGCGCTGGCGCGCGAGACGAGCACGATCCAGCTCGGCACGCTGGTCACATCGGCGACCTTCCGGCTGCCCGGTCCGCTGGCGGTCGCCGTCGCACAGGTCGACGCGATGAGCGGCGGGCGCGTCGAGCTCGGGCTGGGCAGCGGCTGGTTCGAGCTCGAGCACGAGGCCTACGGGATCCCGTTCCCGTCGCTCGGCGAGCGCTTCGACCGCCTCGAAGAGCAGTTCGCGATCCTCACCGGCCTGTGGGCGACGGCGCCGGGCGAGCGCTTCTCCTTCGACGGCGAGCACTACTCGCTGCACGACTGCCCGGCACTGCCCAAGCCGGTTCGCGCGGGCGGTCCGCCGCTGATCGTCGGCGGGCTCGGCGCACGCCGCACGCCGTCGCTCGCTGCCCGCTATGCGGCCGAGTTCAATGTCCCGTTCTCAGACCTCGAGCGGACAAGGCAGCAGTTCGAGCACGTCAGCAGCGCCTGCGAGCAGAGCGGCCGCGATCCCGCTTCACTGATCTACTCGCACGCCATCACGATCTGCTGCGCGACGAGCGAGAGCGAGCTGCGCCGCCGCGCCGAGCGGATCGGCATCGACCTCGCGGACCTGCGACGCGGTGGCGCCGCGGGCACTCCGGCCGAGGTCGTCGAGCGCCTGGCCGAATATGCCGAGGCCGGCTCGCAGCGCGCCTACCTGCAGACGATCGACCTCGACGACCTCGATCAGCTCGAGCTGATCGCCGCCGAGGTCATGCCGGCGCTCGCCTCGGCCGGCGCCTGAGCCCGGATCACGCGGCGTCTGCGCTGCTGCTGCAGTGCCCGCGCGAGTGCGTAGGAGCCGTAGGACAACGAGCAGCGCGGCGAGCTGCGCGCCGATGCCCTGCCACATCGTCACCCTAAGCATGGGTCGGATGGTGCGGCAACGGGGCCCCGCTCGTTACACTCGCCGCGATGGCGGCTGCAGACGACGATCTGTTCGGCGCCGAGCACGTTCGCGTCTATCGCGAGACCGGCGGCGAGCGTGGCTACGAGTGGCGCGGCACGACGATCCTGCTGCTGACCACGACCGGGCGCTCCTCCGGCGAGCAGCGCACGACGCCGCTGATCCATCGAACCGACGGCGATCGCTGGGTGGTCGTCGCGTCGAAGGGCGGAGCGCCGGAGAATCCCTCCTGGTACGAGAACCTGCTGGCCGATCCGCAGGCGACGATCGAGGTCAAGGACCAGCTGATCGAGGTGCGCGCCGAGACCGTCGAGGGTGCCGAGCGCGATCGCCTGTGGGCGCTGATGTGCGAGGTCTGGCCGGCATACGCCGAATACCAGACCCGAACCGAGCGCGAGATTCCTGTCGTCGTGCTGACGCGCCGCTGACGCGCGAGCTGACGCCCTCAGTCGAACTCGCTCGGGTCCGGCGGGTTCGGGTCGAGCGCGCGCAGGCTCGCCGCGAGGTGGTGCACGACGACGTCGCTCGGGCGCGCCAGCAGCAGCCCGACCTGCTCGCGATAGTGGCGGTAGTGCGGCGTCGCGTAGTGCGCCGCCAGCGCCTGCTCGTCGCGCCACTGCGACAGCAGCACGAACTCGCCCGGCTGCTCGCCGCGCAGCACGCGGAAGCCGATGCAGCCGGGCTCCTGGCGCGCGCCGCGCGCCAGCTCGTCGAGCAGCTGCTCGAGCTCGCCCAGTGAGCCCGTCAATCCGTGCAGCTCGGCGACGAGCAGGCGCTCGCGATCGCTCGTCTCAGAGCCCTGCGCGTGGGCGCTGCTCACGACACCCAGCGCTCGAGCAGCGGGTCCTGCTCGACCGCGAGTCGGATCTGCAGCGAGCGCCGGCGCGCGCAGATCGTGCTTGGTCTGCGCGTAGACCTCCGGCGGCAGCGCAGCGAGGCGCCGCGCGACATGTAGCGCGCGGTCGAGCACTTCATCGCCGTCGAGCACCTCGTCGAAGACGCCGAGGCGCTCGCATTCCGCGGCGTCGGTCAGCTCGCTGCCGAGCGCGAGCAGGCGCGCCGCCTGCGGCGTCAGCTCGGCGCGCACGACGCCGACCGCGGCCTGCGGGTAGGGCACGCCGACCTTCACCTCGGTCAAGCCGTAGCGGCCTGCGCTCGAGGCGACACGGATGTCGGCGCACAGTGCGAGCACCATTCCGCCCGCGATCGCATGGCCGGTGATCGCGCCGATCAGCGGAAATTCGAGCTCGTATGCGCCCAGCGCCATCGCGTTGATCGAGCCGACCATCTCGCGCTGCTCCTCGGCGCCGTAGCCGGGCACGACCTTCAGATCGGCGCCGGCCGAGAAGCAGCCCGGCCGCCCGCTGATCACCAGCGCGCGCGGCGCGTCGCTCGCGACGAGTGCGATCGCATCGACGATCTCGCGCAGCAGCGCGATGTCCATCGCGTTGGCCGGCGGGCGATCGACCGTCAGCAGCGCGACTCCGTCGTCCTGCTCGCTGAGAACGACATGCTCCATCGCACGAGCATATTTATCCTGGTCTCAGTGCGCGCGTACAACGTCGTCGATGTCTTCACCGAGATCCCCTACCTGGGCAACCCGGTTGGCGTGGTGCTCGACGGCAGCGGCCTCTCGACCGAGCAGATGCAGCGCTACGCCGCCTGGACCAACCTGTCGGAGACGACCTTCGTGCTGCCGGCCGGCACGCCCGAGGCCGACTACCGGCTGCGGATCTTCACGCCCGTGCTCGAGCTGCCGTTCGCCGGCCATCCGACGCTCGGCAGCTGCCACGCCTGGCGCGCGACGCAGCCCGCTCGCGAGCGCCGCGAGGAGATCGTGCAGGAGTGCGGCGCCGGTCTCGTGCGACTGCGCGTCGAGCGCGACGGCGAGCGGCTTGCCTTCGCCGCGCCGCCGCTGCTGCGCGAAGGGCCGGTCGAAGAGTCGCTGCTCGAGCACATCGCCGAGGTGCTCGCGCTGGCGCGCGAGCGAGATCATCGACGCCGAGTGGGTCGACAACGGCCCGGGCTGGGTGGCCGTGCTGCTCGCCGACGCAGCTGCCGTGCTGGCGATCCGCCCGGCCGCGATCGATCTCGACCTCGGCGTCGTCGGCGCCTATCCGCCCGGCTCGCCCGAGGCATTCGAGGTCAGAGCGTTCTTCCCGAAGGACGGCGCGAACGTCGAGGATCCGGTCACCGGCAGTCTCAACGCGGCGCTCGCGCCGTGGCTGCTGCGCAGCGGTCGCGCGCAGACGCCCTACGTCGTCAGCCAGGGCACCGCGCTCGGCCGTCGCGGGCGCGTGCACGTCTCGCGCGACGACGACGGCACGATCTGGGTCGGCGGCGGCACCGTCACGTGCGTCAGTGGCGAGGTCGACCTGTAGCGCTCGCCGGCGTCGTCAGCTTCACGCCGGCAGCGCGGCGCGAAGCGCCGAGTCGTCGACGAAGAATTCGCGTGCGAGGCGGTCGATCAGCCGCGCGAGCTCGGCGTGCTCCTGCTGGCTGCCAGTCCTCGAGCAGGTCCGACAGACGCTGCTCGCCGGTCGCCGTCAGCTGCGCAAGCGTCGTACGGCCGCTGTCGCTGAGTACGTAGCGCTCCCGTCCGGGCCGGCTCGATCAGCGCGCGCGCGGCGAGCGCGTCGCGCGCGCTCTGCAGGCGCGCCGGCGCGACGTCTGCCAGCTTCGCGAGCTCGTCGAGGTCCGGAGAGCTCTCATTGCTGAGCCGCGCCAGCAGCCAGCATTCGGCCGGACCCAGCTCGACGCCGGCGCGCGCGGCGATTCGCGTGATGATCTCGCGCGCGCCCTCGCGGCGACCGAGGCGGCCGAGCATGTTCGCGACTTCGACGATCGAGTCGCTGTCGCGCGGCGCCGCGTAAGTGTCGGCGAGGTCGCCGCTCGCGACCGTCTCGCGTAGCGGCTTCTCGCGGATCAGCCAGGTCAGCGCGAACGCGACGACGCGCGATCAGCCGCGGCGACGAGGAAGACGCTGCTCAGCGAGCTCGTGAACGCGTGCAGATAACCGGCGCGCAGCGCCGCCGGCAGAGCGATCGATCGCCTGCGGGTTGACGCCGGCGCGTGCTCGTCGCAGCGGCCGCAGCCCGACGGCAACACCTGCTTCAGCTCGCTGCTGAGGCGGTTGGCGAAGATCGCGCCGAGCACGGAGGTGCCGAGCGAGCCGCCGATCGAGCGAAACAGCGTCGCGCCGGACGTCGCCACGCCGAGGTCGGCGTAGTCGACCGCGTTCTGCACGGCGAGCACGAGCACCTGCATGACCATGCCGAGTCCGAGCCCGAGCACGAACATGAAGCCGAACGACGTCGCCGTGCTCGTCGCGACGCTCATCGTCGAGAGCAGGTAGAGCCCGACCGCCATCACGGCCGTGCCGGCGATCGGGAACGGCTTGTAGTGGCCGGTGCGCGTGATCACCTGGCCGGAGGCGATCGAGGTCACGAGCAGGCCGCCCATCAGCGGCACCAGCTGAAGGCCTGAGCCGGTCGGGCTCGCGCCCTTGACGACCTGCAGGAACAGCGGCAGGTAGGTGACCGCGCCGAACAGCGCGAAGCCGACGATGAAGCCGACAGCGCTCGTCGTCGCGAAGATTCGGTTGCGGAGCAGGCGCAGCGGCAGCACCGGCTCCTCGCGCGTGACGCTCGGCGAACGCGAACAGGACGATCAGCACGACGCCGCCGCCGCCGAGCGCGAAGATCACCGGCGAGCCCCAGGCGACCGACGTGCCGCCGAGCGAGGCCAGCAGCACGATCGCCGACGAGCCCGGCCGCGAGCAGCGCCGTGCCGAGATAGTCGATCTTGTGATGCACGCGCTCGGACGCCGTCGGCAGCGTCGCGCCGAGCACGAACAGCGCGACCGCGCCGAGCGGCAGGTTGACGTAGAAGATCCAGCGCCAGCTGACTGCGCTCGGTGAGGAAGCCGCCGAGCAGCGGCCCGGCGACGCTCGCGAGGCCGAACACGGCGCCGAACAGGCCCGTGTAGCGGCCGCGCTCGCGCGGCGGCACGACATCGCCGATCGCCGCCTGCGCGCTGACCATCAGCCCGCCGCCGCCGAGGCCCTGCAGCGCCCGGAATGCGATCAGCTCGTCGAGGCTCTGCGATAGGCCGCACAGCGCCGAGCCGACGAGGAACAGCACCAGCGCGCTCTGCAGCACGACCTTGCGTCCGTACAGGTCGCCGAGCTTTCCGTAGAGCGGCGTCACGACCGTCTGCGCGAGCAGATAGGCCGTCACGACCCAGGAGATGTGGCTGAGCCCGCCGAGGTCGCCGACGATCGTCGGCAGCGCCGTCGCGACGATCGTCTGGTCGAGCGCCGCGAGGAACATCACCAGCAGCAGGCCGCTGAAGATCAGCGCGAGCGGGTGACGTGACCGAGCGGCAGGCGCCGACGCACCGGCGGCGGCGACGCTCATCGCTCACCTCTGCGTTGCATCCATCCACGATCCCACAACCAGCGTGCGCCAGGCCGGGCGCTGGACGCAACGTCAGGACAGCTCGTCCGCGCTGCTTCGGCGGAGCGCCGCCTCGCGCTCGCGGATCGCCTCGTGGCGCTCCTCGAGCATCCTGCGGAAGGCTTCGTAGGCGGCCCGCTCGGCCACCGCGTGCGCCTCGCGCAGCGACTTCTTGCCCTGCTCGCGCGCCGCCTTCCATGCAGCCTCGCCGGCGCGTGAGGCTCCGCGTTTGGCTCCTCGCCGATCGCCCGCAGAGGCCTGCCTGGCCGCCTCCATCGCGGCGTCCTTCGCCGCCCGCTTGGCGGCCTGCTTGAGCTCCTTCTTGAGCTCGGAGCTCTCGCGCTTGCGTCGCTCGCGCTCGTCTGCCCGGTGCTCGTGCGCGTGCGCCCGGTGCTCGGCGTGCTCGCCCTTGCGCAGTTCCTGCCAGGCAGCGCGCGCGTGCTTCAGGGCGTCGATCACCTGGCTGCGCGCCTCCTCGGCGGCGAGCGCGGCGTCGTTCAACTGCTGGCGCGTTCGCGCTCCCTGGGTCAGCGCGCCGAACGACCACAGGCCCGTGTCGAGCAGTCGCGCCGCGCGCTCGAGGTCGGCGTTGACCGCCGCGCGCAGCTCGGCGCCGCGCAGTCCCGCTTCGATGTGGCGGATCCGCGATGCGTACTCGACCTCGAGCAGGCCGACGATCGCCCGTGCGGCGACGATCGGCTCGGGGTCGCGCGGGTCGACCTCGGCGTGCTCGGCGAGCGCCAGCGTCGCGACCTCGACCAGTCGCGCATGCAGCTCGAGCCAGGCGGCGTGCAGCGCCGGCGTCGTCGCGACCATCTCGCTGAACAGCGGCATGAACATCTGCACCTCGTCGGGCAGCTCGTCGAGCTCCTCGGGCTCTTCGTCGAGCGCTCGCAGCATCGCCTTCGTCGGCGACTCGCCTGGCTCGCGCTCGCGCAGCGCCGCCGCCATCCGCTCGATCCCTTCGTCGGCGCGATCGAAGACGAGCGACTCCTTCGTCGGGAAGTAGTTGAAGACCGTCTTCTCCGAGACGCCGACGATCCGCGCGATCTCCGAGACCGTCACGCGGTCGAACCCGCGCACGACGAACAGCGTCGTCGCGACGTCGGAGATCTGCTGGCGCGTGATCCGCTTCTTGCGCTCGCGCAGGCCCTCGTCGGGATACTGCCGGCGCGCGATCTGATCCTGCAGGTGCCGCGTGCGCGCGAACGCGTCTGCCATCTGCTCGCCCAGCAGGTGCTCGAGCAGCTTGTGGATCCGTGCGGCGCTCGAAGGGTCGTCGAGGATCTCCTCGTCCTGCTCGCTCTCAGCCGCTGTCGGCGCCTGCTCAGCCATGCGGACATCCTAATGAAAATAATTCAGTTGCATTATTTTTTTAGTTGCTGTAGGTTTCTCGCCATGACCAATCACCTCCTTCACGACACTTCCGCGGCCGCGATCGACGCCGAAGGCCTGACGAAGCGCTTCGGCGACTTCACCGCCGTCGACACGCTCGACCTGCGCGTCGAGACGGGCACGGTCGTCTCGCTGCTCGGCCCGAACGGCGCCGGCAAGACGACGATGGTGCGGATGCTCGCCACGCTGCTTCGCCCGGATGCCGGCAGGGCGCGCGTCGCCGGCTACGACGTCGTCGCCGAGGCCGACCGCGTCCGCCGCGTGATCTCGCTGACCGGGCAGTTCGCCGCGCTCGACAAGAACCTCACAGCAGCCGAGAACCTACGGTTGATGGCGCGGTTGCGCGGCCACCGCCGCGGTGCGGTGCGCGTGCTCGTCGATCAGCTGATCGAGCGCTTCGACATCGGCGAGTTCCGCGACCGCCTCGTCAAGAACCTGTCGGGCGGCCAGCGCCGGCGCGTCGATCTCGCGGCAGGCCTGATCGACCGCCCGCAGCTGCTCGTGCTCGACGAGCCGACGACCGGCCTCGACCCGCGCAGCCGCCAGGTCGTCTGGTCGACCGTGCGCGAGCTGGTCGGCGAAGGCGTCACGCTGCTCTTGACGACGCAGTATCTCGACGAGGCCGACGCGCTCGCCGACCGCGTCGTGCTGATCGACCACGGCCGTGAGATCGCCGCCGGCACGCCGGCGCAGCTGAAGGCGCAGGTCGGCGAGCAGCGCGTCGACGTCGTCGCCGCCGACAGCGCCGCGCTCGATCAGCTCGTCGCGCTGCTCGGCGGCGACTTCGAGACGACCGTCGCGCGCGAGCAGCGGATGGTCTCGGTGCCGGCGCCCAACGAAGCCGCCGACCTCGCTCGCGTTGCCGCCGCGGTACGTGACAGTCGCATCGCCGTCGACGAGCTCGCGCTCCGCCGCCCGACGCTCGACGACGCATTCCTCGCTCTGACCGGCCACCCGGCGAGCGCTCCCGCAGACGACGACCGCGCGGACGCAGAGGCGCCCGCCGAGGAGGTAGCGGCATGAACGCCACGGCGATGCCAATCACGCGCTCCGGCTTCGCGCCGCGGCTCTACCTGCGCGACACGCTGCTCTTGACCTGGCGCAGCCTGCGCGCGATTCCGCGCGTGCCCGAGCGGCTGCTCGACGTGACGATCCAGCCGATCGTCTTCATCCTGCTGTTCCTCTACGTGTTCGGCTCGGCGATCCACGTGCACGGCATCAGTTACAAGGACTACCTGTTCCCGGGCATCATCGGCCAGTCGCTCGCGTTCGGAATCATCGGCGCCGGAGTCGCGACCTCCAACGACATGACCGAGGGCGTCGTCGACCGCTTCCGCTCGATGCCGATCAGCCGGCTGTCGATCATCACCGGCCAGGTGATGGGTCAGTTCTGCGAGGCGCTGCTCGGGATGACGATCGTGATCGGCTTCGGACTCGCGCTCGGCTGGCACCCACACCTCACCCTCGGGCACGGTTTCGAGCTCGCCGGGCTGATGGTCCTCGCGATGTTCGCCTTCACCTGGGCCGGCGTGCTGTTCGGCATGCTCGTACGCTCGCCCGACGCGATGCAGGGGATCGGCTTCATCGTGATCTTCCCGCTTAGCTTCATGGCCGGAACGTTCGTGCCGATCGCCGGCATGGACGCCGTGCCGCGCGCGATCGCGCAGTGGGATCCGATCTCCGCGCTCGTCGCGAGCGTTCGCGGTCTCACGCAGGGCACGCACTCGAGCGGCTCGTGGCAGCTCGAACACCCGCAGGTCGCGATGGCGCTGTGGTGCGTCGTGATCCTCGCGATCGTCGTGCCGCTGGCTCTGCGCCGTTTCAATCGCACGCTCGCCGCCTAGATGAAAGTCGCGTCTCGCCGCCGAACCGAGCAGCCGGCGGCGCGCGTGTGCGTGTGCGCGAGCAGGCTCAGTCGCTCAGGCCGGCGAGCTTGCGCAGCAGCGCGTGCAGCGTCTTGCGCTCCGGCGCCGTGAGCGTGCCGAAGAACTCGCGCTGCAGACCCGCCGCGAGCGCTCGGATCCGCTCGAGCGTCTGCTCGCCCTGCTCGGTCAGGAAGACCCGGCGCGCGCGCCGGTCGGCCGGGTCGGGGCGACGTTCGGCCAATCCACGCGCTTCGAGTTCGTCGATCACGGCGACCATCGAGCTCGGATCGATCGCCGTCTGCTCGTGCAGCCGGTGCTGGCTCATGCCGGGATGCGCCGCGAGCATCGTCAGCACGCCGAAGTGGCGCGGGTGCAGCCCCTCGGGCTCGAGCGCCTTGTGAAAGCGACGGCGTGAGGCCTCGCCGAGTCGTGCCATCAGGTAGCCGGGGAACTGCCCGAGCTCGCCTGGTATCGGCCCTCCGTCCCACATGCGAACGCATTCTACGCGGTGAACATTATTTGTGATACAAATGATTTTCGAGTCGAACGAGCGGGCGGGATCGGCCCACCGGGGACCACGTCGTTCCCGCTGCCGTCCCTGCGCGACGGCTTCCCGGCGACGCTCCCGGCGACCGATGAGTTCGGTCACCGTGTCGCGTCTGAGGGAGGACGCGAAAGCGAGATGAAGGAGGCGCACGCATGGCATCGTTGACACGCTGGGTTTTGGCGCACAAGCGCTTGGTCGTCGTCTTCTGGATCGTGCTGACGCTCGTCGGCGTTGCCTCCGCAGGGTCAGCCACGAAAGCGCTGAAGCAGAAATTCTCGGTGCCCGGCAAGGAAGGCTGGATCGCGAACGAGCAGATCGCGCGCGACTTCCACGGCACCGGCGGGAACACCTCGCCGCTGCTGCCGGTCGTGACGCTTCCCGCCGGAAAGACCGTCGCCTCGCCCGGCGTCAAGCAGGAACTGGCTGCGCTCGAAGCACGCGTCGCGAAGGTCCTGCCCGGCGCGCGCATCGCCGGCTACGCCGCGACAGGCAACGACACCTTCGTCTCAACGGACCGTCGCACGACGTTCATGCTCGTGTACCCGCTGCCCGATCCGAAGGAATCGTTCGGTAACAACCCTGACGCGGCGAAGCACGCGACGGCTGCACTGAAAGGAGCCACGATCGCCGGCGCGCCCGTTGACGTGACCGGATACGACGCGCTCTCGACGCAGAGCGGCGGAGGCGGCGGGCCGGGCGTTCTGCTCGAGGCGCTGCTCGGAGGCCTCGGCGCGCTGCTCGTGCTGGCGTTCGTGTTCGGCTCGTTCCTCGCGATCGTGCCGATCCTGATGGCGATCGCCTCGATCATGACCACGTTCCTCGTCGTCTGGGGCTTGACGACGGTGACCGAAGTCTCGCCGATCGTGCAGTTCCTGATCGCCCTGATCGGTCTCGGCGTGTCGATCGACTACGCCCTTCTGATCGTCGTGCGCTGGCGCGAGGAGCGCGCCCATGGCCTGAGTGGCGACGCGGCGATCGAGCGAGCGATGCAGACTGCCGGGCGCGCCGTGATCTTCAGCGGCACGACCGTCGCGATCGGCCTGCTCGCGCTCGTCGCGCTGCCGCTGCCGTTCCTGCGCTCCGTCGGATACGGCGGCATGCTGATCCCGCTGATCAGCGTTGCCGTCGCGATCACGCTGCTACCCGTCGTGCTCTCCAAGCTCGGCCCGAAACTCGACTGGCCGCACGTGCGCAACGACGACAACGCCAGCCGTGCGTGGACGGGGTGGGCGAACATGATCGTGCGCAGGCGCTGGATCGCCGCCGCCACGGCCGCGCTCGTGCTCGCAGCGCTCGTGTTCGCCGCGTCGAACCTTCAGCTTGGGCTGGCCAACCCCAACACGGTCGCCAAGCAGGGCGAGGCCAAGCAGGGCCTCGTGGCGCTCGAGCGAGCCGGCATCGGCTCGGGAGCGTTGCTCCCGCACGAGGTGCTCGTCGAAGGCGCGAACTCGCCCCAGGCGGTCGCCGGCAAACTGGCCGCGATCCCGGACATCCACGGAGCCGTCGCGCCGGCGCTTGCATCGTGGAGGCACGACGGCGCGGCCGTGGTCGACGCTCTGGCGATCTACGACAACTCGACCGCGCGCGGCCGCCACACGCTCGACGCGGTCCGTGCGGCGGTGCGCGCCGACGGTCCTGACGTGCGCCTCGGTGGGCTGGCCGCCCAGAACCACGATTTCATCGAAGCCGTCTACGGCAACTTCCCGCTGATGATCGCGCTGATCGCGCTGATCACGTTCGTTCTGCTGGCGCGCGCTTTCCGCTCGCTGCTGCTGCCGCTGAAGGCCGTCGTGCTGAACGTGATCAGCGTCGCTGCCGCGTGGGGTGTGCTGAGCCTCGTGTGGCAGAGCGGGCACGGCTCGCACGTGATCTGGGGGATCTCAGCGACCGGATCGATCACGGCCTGGATACCGCTGATGGTGTTTGCTTTCCTATTCGGCTTGTCGATGGACTACGAGGTGTTCATCCTCGCGCGTATGCGTGAGGAGTACGACGCGACCGGCTCGACCGACACGGCCGTCGTACGCGGGATCGGACGGACCGGACGGCTCGTCACGAGCGCAGCGCTGATCCTGTTCCTCGCGTTCGTCTCGCTTGCGTCGGGTCCCGAAACGGAAGTCAAAGTGCTCGCGACCGGGCTCGCTGCGGGCATCCTGCTCGACGCGACCGTGATCCGCGCGCTGCTCGTGCCGGCCGTCGTGTCGCTGTTCGGCCGCTGGAACTGGTGGCTGCCGAAGCTGCCGGCGCGGCTGCTTCGCGTCGAACCCTCACCGCCTCCGCGCCCGGCGCGCGGCGAGGTGTTGTGATGAGCGCGCCTGCGATCGAGGTCGAGCAGCTCGTGCGCGACTTCCGCAAGGGGCCGCGCGCTGTCGACGGCATCGATCTGTCGGTCGCGCCCGGCGAAATCTACGGTTTCCTCGGGCCGAACGGCGCCGGCAAGTCGACGACCGTGCTGATGCTGACGACGCTTCTGCCGCCGACCAGCGGGCGTGCGACCGTCGGCGGCTACGACATCGTCCACGACGGCGCGCACGTGCGCGCTTCGATCGGCGCCGCCCTGCAGGAGGCCGCGCTCGACGCGATCCTGACCGGGCGCGAGCACCTGATGCTGCAGGCCACGCTGCAGGGCATGGCGAAGTCCCAGCGCGCGAAGCGCTCGCAGGAACTGCTCGAGCGCGTCGGCCTGACCGAAGCCGCCGACCGCCGCGTCGGCGGCTACTCGGGCGGGATGAAGCGGCGCCTCGATCTCGCACTGGCGCTCGTGCACTCGCCGCGCATCCTGTTCCTCGACGAGCCGACGACGGGGCTCGACCTGCAGAGCCGAAGCGCGTTGTGGGTCGAGGTCGCGCGGCTCGCGCAGGACGAGGGAATGACCGTCTTCCTGACGACGCAGTACCTCGAGGAGGCCGACGCGCTGGCCGATCGCGTCGGCATCATCGACCACGGCAAGATCGTCGCCGAGGGCACGCCGGCGCAGCTGAAGGGCGAGATCGGCAGCCCCAGCGTCGAGGTCGTGCCCGACGATCCGACCGCCCGCGACGCGCTCGCAGAGCAGCTCGCTCGCTTCGGCGAGGTCACGCACGACGCGCGCGGCGCCGTCAGCGTGCCGCTGCCCGGAGGCGAGCTGCAGCTCGCCGAGATCGTGCGCGTGCTCGACCAGGCGCAGATCCACGTCGCCTCGCTGCAGCTGCATCAGCCCTCGCTCGACGACGTCTTCCTCGCCAAGACCGGGCGCAAGCTCGAGGGCGCCGGCGAGAGCGATGAGCAGCAGTAGCGTGCCGGCGCTCGCCGGCGCGACGGGCGGCGCGAGCCCGACGCAGCATCGCGCTCTCGCCGCCGAGCCTGCTCGAACAGGTCGGCGCGATCGCGCGGCGCTCGGTCATGCGCACCTTTCGCCAGCGCGCGCTGCTCGTCTTCCCGCTCGTCTTCCCGCTGATCCTGTTCGCGATCAACGGCAGCTCGCTGAGCGCCGCGCGCAAGATCCCCGGCTTTCCCGACGTCAGCTACCGCGACTTCGCACTCGCCGTGCCGTTCATCCAGGGCGCGCTGTTCGTCGCCGTGACCGCCGGCACCGACCTCGCGCGCGACATCCAGTCGGGCTTCTTCGACCGCCTCGCGCTGACGCCGCTGCGTGGCTCGGCGCTGCTGGCCGGCCAGCTCGGCGGCGCGGCAGTCGTCGCCTGCGTGCAGTCGGTCGTCTACCTGCTCGTCGGCATCGCGACAGGCGTCGGCATCAAAAGCGGCGTCGGCGGCGCGCTCGTGCTGCTCGTCCTGTCGGTGCTGATCGCGTTCGGCTTCGCCGGCCTCGGCGCGCTGATCGCGCTGCGCTTCGGCACCGGCGAAGCCGTCCAGGGGATCTTCCCGCTGCTGTTCGTGACCGTCTTCCTCAGCTCCTCGAGCCTGCCGCGCAACCTGATCAAGACCGACTGGTTCCGCGAGGTCGCCACCTACAACCCGGTCTCCTATCTGATCGAGGGCATCCGCAGCCTGATCATCACCGGCTGGGACGGGCAGGCGCTCGCGCTCGGCTTCGGCTTCGCGATCGCGCTCAGCGCGATCACGCTCGGCCTCGCAGGCGTCGCGATGAAAAACCGGCTGGTGCGCACGTGAGGCGCTTCTACTTCGTCGCCCGCGGCGTCGCCTGGCGCTCGATCCACAACACGTTCGTCAACCCGGCGATCCTGGTGCCGTCGATCATCTTCCCGCTGTTCTTCCTCGCCGCCTTCGCCGGCGGCCTGTCGCGCATCGCGAGCGTGCCGAACTTCGACTACACGCCCCGGCTACACGGCGTTCCAGTTCGCCTTCGTGCTGCTGCAGTCCTCCGCCTTCGGCGGCGTCTTCACCGGCTTCGCCGTCGCTCGCGACTTCGACTCCGGCTTCGCGCGGCGGCTGCTGCTGTGCGCGCCGCGGCGCAGCGGCATCATCGCCGGCTACTGCATCGGCGCGCTCGTGCGCTGGTTCGCGACCGGCACCGTCGTGACCGTCGCGGCACTGATCGCCGGCATGAGCATCGAAGGCAACGGCATCGAACTGCTCGGCCTGTTCGGCCTCGGCGTGCTCGTCAACCTCGTCGCGGCGCTGTGGGGCTGCGGCGTCGCGATGTTCCTGCGCACCGAACAGGCCGGCGCGCTGATCCAGATGCCGGTCTTCGTAGTTCTCTTCCTCGCGCCCGTCTACGTGCCGCTGACGCTGTTGACCGGCTGGATCCACGCGGTCGCGCACTACAACCCGGCGACCGTCGCGCTGGAGGCGGCGCGCGGGCTGATCGCCGGCTCGCCGGTCAAGCTGCTGCTCGCCTTCGCGCTGCTGCTCGCCGGAAGCGTGTTGATGGCCGCCTGGGCGCGCCGCGGGCTCGCCTCAGCCGAGCGCGCCGGCTAGCGCCGCTCACGCCGCTGCGCGCGAGCACGAGGTGGCGCGCCTGGCGTCAGAGTTCCGTACTTCGGGAAACAAATTGGCTGTGCGGCCAAATGATCGGCGCAGTTAGGATCGGGTGATGCGCCGGCTGCTCCTCCTGATCTCCTCGCTGATGTTCCTGGAGCTGTTCTTCTTCGCGGTCCTCTCGCCGTTGCTGCCCGGCCTCAAACATCAGCTCGCGCTCTCGACCGCGCAGGCCGGGCTGCTCGTCGCGATGTACGCGATCGGCGCGATCGTCGCGGCGATCCCCGCGCTGATGATCGCCGTGCGTGTCGGCGTCAAGGCGACGGCGCTCGCCAGCCTTTTGATGTTCGCGGTGATGAGCGTCGCGTTCGGGCTCGCCAAGAGCTACGACGCGCTGCTCGTCGCACGTTTCCTGCAGGGCGTCGCCGGCGCCGCCTGCTGGACCTCGGCGATGATCTGGCTGCTCGGCGCGACGCCGCCTGCGCGCCGGGGCGAGATGCTCGGCTTCGCGTTCGGCGTCAGTGAGGCGGGCGCGATCGCCGGTCCGGCCGCCGGCGGCGTGGCCGCGGCGGCGGGGCGCGCGACCACGTTCGTCGTGATCGCTGCGGTGTGCGGCGTGCTCGCGCTGATCGCGACGCGCTTCTCGGCGCCGCCGGCTCCGGTCGAGAAGAGCCTCGGCCTGCGCCGCGCGTTCGCCTCGCCGCGGATCCGCAAGATCATGTGGATCACGCTGCTGCCGGCGATCGTGCTCGCCGCGATCAGCGTGCTCGCGCCGCTGCAGCAGCACGGGCTCGGCGCCGGCTCGACAGAGATCGCGCTGACGTTCGCCGCCGCCGCGATTCTCGGCATCCTGATCCGCCCGTACTACGGGCGCTGGTCGGATCGCAGCGGGCCGCTGCGGCCGGTCCGCTACGCGCTGCTCGGCTGCGCGCCCGTCGTCGCCGTGCTGCCGTGGATGCATACGCGCTTCGGCGCCGCCGCGTTCGTCGTACTCGCGCTGATCCTGATCGGAGTGCTGTGGGCGCCGATGATGGTGATGCTGTCCGACGCCTGCGCCGCCGAGGGCATCGGGCAGCTGATGGTCGTCGCGGCGATGGATCTGACGTGGCCGCCGGGAAACATCATCGGCTCGGCCGGCGGCGCGGCGCTGGCGCAGGCGGCCGGTCAGCGCTTCGCCTACGCAGTGATGGCGGCGGGCCTGCTCGTCGGCTTCATCGTGCTCGCGCGCTGGCGCTCGCCCACCGGTGAGCCGGCCGTCGGCGACGTCCTTCTGACGTGAGCTCCTCGACTCCGCCCTACTTCGAGGATCTGCGCGTCGGTGAGCTCGAGCGCTCGGCGCCGGCCGTCACGCTGAGCGACGGCATCGCCGCCGTGCATCAGGCGATCGTCGGCGACCGGCTGGCGCTCGCGCTCGACGCGCAGCTCGCTCGCGAGGTGCTCGGCGCGGACGCTCCGATCGCGCATCCGGCGCTCGTCTGGGACGTCGCGATCGGCCAGTCGACGCTGCTGACCGGCCGCGTGATCGCCAACCTCTTCTACCGCGGCCTGACCTTGCAGCGCGCGCCACTGATCGGCGACACGCTGCGCACGAGCACCGAGGTCGTCGCGCTGCGCCAGAGCTCGCCGCGCGCCGGTCGCGCGGCGAGCGGCCTGGCCGTGCTGCGCGTGCGCACGAGCGACCAGCACGAGCGCGGCGTGCTCGACTTCTGGCGCTGCGCGATGTTGCCGCTGCGCGACCCCGGCGGCCGTACCGGCGCCGCCGACTCCTTCGAGCAGATCGCAGCCGAGCTCGCGCCCGAGGCACTGCGCGCGATGAGCTCGCGCTGGGATCTGAGCGCGCTGGCGGGCGGCGGCGAACCCGCTGCAAGCGAGCCCTCTGGCGCGTGGCCGGGAGCGCTCGCGCCCGGCGCGCGCTGGGCGCTCGAGCCCGGCGACGTCGTCAGCTCGGCGCCGGAGCTCGCGCGGCTGACGCTCAACGTCGCCGCCGTGCACCGCGACGCGACCGCGCAGCGCGAGCGCCGCCGGCTCGTCTACGGCGGTCACACGATCGGGATCGCTGCGGCTCAGGCGACACGCGCGCTGCCGCAGATCGCGACGATCGTCGGATGGCACTCCTGCGATCACCTGGCGCCGGTGTTCGAGGGCGACACGCTGCACAGCGAGCTCGAGCTGGAGCGCTGCGAGCCGCTCGGCGCCGGCGAGCACGCGAACCTCGGCAGCCTCGCGCATCTGCGCTCGCGCGTGCGCGCACGCGCGGCCGATCTGTCGAGCGCCGGGGATCAGGACGAGCGCGACGTGCTCGACTGGCGCTTCGTCGCGCTGGTCGTCTGAGGCGCCCGGACGGCCGACGGCCGGCTCTCGCGAGTCGGCGCTACTCGTCGCTGCCGGCGCGCCGCTCGGCGCGGGCCGCTGCCTGCACCCGACGCGCCCGCCCCCGCCGCCCGTGGCGCGCCGTTAAACACAACCGGCGCCCGGACACGAGGTCCGGGCGCCGGTTGCCGTGTGCTTCGATGCGAAGGGGTCGAGGAGAGGCGTCAGCCCTTCGCCCAGAAGCGCATGTCCGGCAGGTCCGAGGAGTAGTAGCTCGTCACGTTCTTGCCGAGCACAGCGACCAGTTCGGTGTCGTATGCCCAGATTCGAGGCGTGTTTTCGATGTACAGTTCGTCGGCCTTGTTGAGCATTTCCTGGCGTTCCGGTTCTTTGGTCGTGTAGGGGATCTTTTTCATGATCGCGTCGGCCGCCTTGACGCACACGTTGTTGTCGTTGAACTGATTGTTCGGCGGGCACTGCAGGTCATACGCCCAGTGGTAGTCAGGCGCGACCACCTGCGGTCCGTCGAGGAACACGGTCGAGCCGTCGTGGTTGGTGTAGACGACTTCGAGGAACGCCGACGGCGATACGACCTGGACTTTCGCGGTGACGCCGAGCTGCTGCCATGCGCCCGACGCGGCGGTCGCGATTTCCTTACCGACGATGTCACCCTGACCGACGTAGATCGTGAAGCTGACCGGTGTCTTCACACCCGACTTCGCCAGCAGTTCTTTGGCCTTCGTGAGGTTGGTTTCACGCGGCGCTCCGACCTTCGGGTCATACCACGAGTAAGACGGCATCCACTCGCCGAAGTACAGCTTGCCGTAGCCGTAGGCGACCTTCTGCAGCACGCCTTCATAGGGGAAGGCGTAGCTCAGCGCCTGGCGGAAGTCCTGGTTGTTGAAGAACGGGTTCTTCCCCGTGTTCCAGGGCTTTTCGACACTCTGTGGCATCTGGATCGTCTCCGCCTGGCGCGACTTGAAGCTCGCGACCGTGCAGCACGAGTTGCTGACGAGGCTGTGCGCCGCCTGGTTTGAGAGGCCGAGCGTGATGTCCGCCGCTCCCGACTGGGCGTCGAGCAGCAGCGTTTCGTTGTCGGGCACGAAGTTGAGGATGATCTTCTTCGTCTTCGGCGCTTCGAAGAAAGCCGGGTTCGCTTCCAGCACGAGCTGGTGGCCGGCGCTGTAGCTCTTCATCAGGTACGGGCCGTATCCGGCGTCGTGGCTGGCGAGCCATTCGTTCGGCTTTTCCTTCTGCTGTCCGCCGTGTTCTTCGACCAGTTTCGGGTCGTAGATCGCGCCGGCCGTCGGCGTCGAGAGCACCTGCGGCTGGTTCGGCGCAGGCCGCTTGTAGTTGATCACGACGGTCAGCGGGCCTTCTTCCTTGATCGAGGTGATCAGAGGCGGCGTGTAGTCGGTTTCCTCGAGCACCGAGTAGCCACCCTCGCCCGCCTTGATCACCCGGTTCAGCGACCACACGACGGCTTTCGCGTCGACCGGGTCGCCGCTCGGGAACTTCAGCCCGGGACGCAGGTGGAAGGTGAGCGTCTTGTTGTCGTTGCTGAAGGCGTAGGACTGCGCCAGGTAGGGCTTGACCGCGCTGATCGCCAGGTTCTGCTGTTCGGTGCCGGCGAGTTTGCCCGGTTCGTGCGTGACCTGCGTGAGCGTCGAGTACATCGCTCCGTCGAAGCCCGGATCCTGGTCGTTGGTCGTGAAGTTCGGGTCGAGCGTCGCGATCGGCACCGAGTTGTTGACGATCAAAGTCGCGTTCGGGTCACTCGCGGCTTTGCTCAGCCCGGCGCCGCTCGAAGCGCTCGAGGCGCTCGTCGAGCTGGAGCTGGAGCTGGAGCTCGAGCCACACGCCGCCAGCACGACGGCGGCCGCGATCGCGATCGCCGTCGTCAAGGTCACGCGCCGCGTCCGGGCGCCCGGAGCTGTCGTGGATTTCATCTTCTCTCCATCGCTAGTACGGGTCATCCGGCCTCCATCGATAGTGCGTGATCGGGGGGCTTTGCCGCCAACTGCGCTCGCACGCGAACCTATTCGACCGTGCGAGAAATGCTTGCTCTGTTTCCAGGCGCCGCTACGCATGTCGCCGCGCTGCACTCCCCGTTCAGCAGCGGCCCACACGTGAGCGCTCGTTATGACGATCAGTCGATATGCAACCTACTCGCTCGCGCCCGACGGCGTCAAGGACCGTCGCCGCAAGTCGCGGCCGCCGGCTTGGACACGTGTAGAAAGCCCATGAACAGCCGTCGCTTGACAATGTATGGCGAAGTGATTACGTTCCGAACCGACTGATCGATATGCCATTTCTCCGACCACTTCGGCGATCCGGTAGGGGGCGATGCGCCTCATCCGATCCCCAGGATCGCGCGCGCCTGCGCCGGTGTCGCGACCGGTCGGCCGACCAACTCGCACAGTTCGCGCGCGCGCGTAACGAGCTGGGCGTTGGACTCGGCGTACTCGCCGGGTGCGACGTAGACGACGTCCTCGAGGCCGGTCCGGATGTGGCCGCCGAGCGCGAGCGTGACGGCCATCATCGGGAAGTTGTGTCGCCCGATCGCCGTGACCATCCAGGGAACGCCGGCCGGCACGAGGCCGGCGAACAGCTGGATCGTCGCGACGCTCGGCGGAGCGCCGCCGATCACGCCGAGCACCATGTGCATCATCCCGGCCGGGCCGCGCGCCGCCTGCGCCATGCGCGCCGCTTTGACCGCCATGCCGACGTCGAAGCACTCGTACTCGGGCACGATCCCGCGCGTCGCCATCTCCTCGGCGAGCTCGTCGATCAGCGAGTTCGGGTTCATGAAGACGACGTCGTCGGGGCCGAAGTTGATGCTGCCGGCGTTCAGCGACGCGACTTCCGGCTCGGCCAGCAGCGAGCGGCGGCGCTCCTCGGCCGGCGAGCCGAGCTTGCCGCCGGTCGTGAAGTTGAGCACGACATCGTCGGCCTGATCGCGCACGGCGTGCTTGATCGCCAGGTAGTCCTCGGGATCCTGCGTCATCTCGCCGCCGGTCGTGCGCGCGTGGATGTGCACGACGCTGGCGCCGGCCTGCGCGGCGCCGACGGCCGCGTCGATCACCTGATCGCGCGTCGCCGGCTGGTTAGGGTTGCCGGTGACGATGCCGCCGGCGACCGCGCATGTGAGGATCGCGGGATCGCTCATCGCGGAGAGAAATCGTGCGTAGCCTGACGAATCACAACCGCCTCCCTGTGCTCGCGTGCTGTCCGGCGTGCGGCCTCCGGATGGCAGTAATATACCGAACGGGAGACGTGCAGATCGAACGAAAGGGGAGGTCCGGCGCATGAGCTCGGGGCCACTGGCTCTCGGTGCCGACGGCGCTCCGGCGCTGCGGCCGCAGGGTCCGCTCGAGCCGACCCGCCGGGCGGCCTCGACGCGCGCGATGAGCGTGACGCGCGCGGTTGCTCGCCGACCGCAAACTGGCGGTGCCGACGATCGTGCTGCTGGCACTCGTGCTGTTCGCGATCTTCGCGCCGATCCTGTGGAGCCACGGTCCCGACTCGCAGGATCTGATCCATTCGCTGGAAAGCCCCTCGCTGTCGCATCCGATGGGCACCGACCAGCTCGGCCGCGACGTCTTCGCGCGCGTCGCCGACGGCGCCCGCATCTCGCTCGTCGTGGCGACGCTCGTGACCGTCGCCGGCGCCCTGCTGGGCGGGCTGATCGGTCTGCTGGCGGGCACGATCGGCGGCGTCAGCGACGGCATCGCGATGCGTGCGATGGACGCGATCCTCGCGTTCCCGCCGCTGATCCTCGCGATGGCCGTGACGGTCGGGCTCGGCGCCGGGCTGGACACCGCCGCGATCGGTGTGGCGCTCGTCTCGGTGCCGTGGTACGCGCGCCTGCTGCGCAGTGAGGCGCTGCGGATCCGCTCGCTGCCGTTCATCGAAGCGTCCTACGCGATCGGCATGAAGCGATCGCGCGTGATCGCGCGCCACGTCGTGCCGCACATGCTGCCGGTGCTGTTCATCCAGATGGCCGCTGCCTTCGGCTACGCCGTGCTCGGCCTCGCCTCGCTCAGCTTCGTCGGCCTCGGCGCGCAGGTGCCGACGCCGGAGTGGGGTGCGCTGATCACCGAAGGCCTGTCCTACTCGCTGACCGGCCAGTGGTGGATCAGCATCTTTCCCGGCGTCGGGCTGCTGATCACCGTGACCGCCGCCAGCATGCTCTCCGACCGGCTGCGCGACCTGCTCGACCCGCGCGGCGAGTACGCGAGGCTGTAGCGATGGGCGGCGTCATCACGCGCAGGCTGATCGGCTCGGTGGGAGCGATCTTCGGCGCGACGATCCTCGCGTTCGTCATCATGCGCGCGCTGCCCGGCAATCCGGCCCGCTTGATCGTCGGACCGCTGGCGACGCCGCAGGCGCTCGCCTCCGTCAGCCATGAGATCGGCCTCGACAAACCGATCTTCACGCAGTACTGGCTGTACATCTCGAACTTCTTCCGCGGCGACTGGGGCTACTCCTACGCCGACGGCAAGTCGGTCAGCTCGCTGATCGGCGAACGCGCGCCGGCGACTATCGAGCTGGCGCTGTTCTCGTTCGCGATCACGATGTTCTTCGCGGTGCTGCTGGCGCTGCTGGTCACCTACCGGCGGCGGCCGATCGCCGACCGGATCCTGCGCGCCGTCGCCTACCTCGGCTTCGGCACGCCGCCGTTCTTCATCGCGCTGATCCTGCTGATCGTCTTCTTCCGCTCGCTGCACTGGCTGCCGGGCCCGGAGGGCCGGCTGGGTCTGCAGCAGACGCCGCCGCCGACCGTCACGCACATGTACACGCTCGACGCGCTGATCGCCGGCAAATTCGGCACCTTCTGGTCGGCGATCGAGCATCTGATCCTGCCCGGCGTCGCGCTCGGCCTCTCCTCGTTCTCGTTCATCGTGCGACTGCTGCGCGCGAACCTGCTGGAGATCTCGCGCGAGCCGTTCATCACGGTCGCGCGCGGCAAGGGCCTGCGCCGTTGGACCGCCTTCCGCCGGCACGCACTGCCCAACGCGTTCCTGCCGACGCTGACCGCCGGCGGCCTCGTGCTCGGCGAATTCCTCGCCGGCAGCGTGCTGATCGAACGCGTCTTCAACTGGCCCGGCGTCGGCTCGCTCGTGTTCGACGCGATCGTCAAGCAGGACTACGCCGTCGTGCAGACGTTCATCCTGCTCAGCGCCGTCATGTTCGTGCTCGTCAACCTGATCGTCGACCTGCTCTACGCGGTGATCGATCCGCGCGTGCGGATCCGCTCGGTCGCGACCACGTGAACATGCGCCTGCCCTGGAACATGCTGCAGCGCGACGCGCAACCGCACGGGGCCGTGCTCGAACCCGAGGGCGAAGGCGCCGTCGCCGGCGCGCCGCTCGGCACGGACGCCGCGATCGCCGGCGCCGGAAGTCCGAGCGCGCGCGCGTGAGGAGCGCTCGGAGTTCGCGCTGTCCGTTCGCAACCTCAGCACCGTCTTCGAAGACGGCAAGAAGACCGTCCACGCGGTGCGCGACGTCAGCTTCGACATGCGCCCGACCGAACGGCTCGGCGTCGTCGGCGAGTCCGGCTCGGGCAAGTCGGCGCTGGCGCTCTCGATCCTCGGCCTGATCGAGCCGCCGGGCAAGGTGCTCGGCGGCGAGATCCTGCTCGACGGCCGCGACATCGCCAAGCTGTCCGACCGCCAGCTCAGCTCGGTCCGCGGCAAGGACATCGCGCTCGTGCTGCAGGATCCGATGAGCGCGCTCGACCCGGTCAAGACGATCGGCTCGCAGGTGATCGAGGCGGTCGTCGCGCACGAACCGGAGCTGCGCCGGGCGGCGGCGCGGCGGCGCGCGGCCGAGCTGCTGCACGAGGTCGACATCCCGCAGGCCGAGCAGCGCCTGGACGACTACCCGCACCAGTACTCCGGCGGCATGCGCCAGCGCGTCGCGATCGCGATCGCGATCGCGAACAACCCGCGCGTGCTGATCGCCGACGAGCCGACGACCGCGCTCGACGTGACGACCCAGTCGCAGGTGCTCGGCCTGCTCGACCGGCTCGTCGAGCAGCACCGCACCGCCGTGATCCTGATCACGCACAACCTCGGCGTCGTCTCGGACTTCTGCGACTCGGTCGCGGTGATGTACGCCGGGCGCTTCGTCGAGACCTCGAGCGTCGATCACGTCTTCCTCGCGCCGACGCACCCCTACAGCGAAGCGCTGTTGAAGTGCGTGCCGAATCCCGAGCGACTGGCAGAGGGCCCGCTGCCGGCGATCACCGGCTTCCCGCCCGATCTCGCAGCGCTGCCGAGCGGCTGCTCGTTCGCGCCGCGCTGTCCCGTCGGGCGCGACGTCGCGCAGTGCCACGAGCAGGCGCCGCACCCGCACCACGTGCTGAGCGCCTCCGGTCCGGCCGAGGTCGAGTGCCACTTCGCCGAGCAGCGCAGCGCGGAGGTGACGGCGTGAGCGCCGCCGAGTCGGTCACGCCGGCCGCCGAGCGCGGAGCTCGCCGGCACGGGCAGCGAGACGATCCTCGAGGCCGACCACCTCTCCAAGGCCTTCGAGATTCGCAGCCAGGATCGGCTGGCGCGCAAGATCGGAGTGACCGTGCTCGACGACATCTCGCTCGCCGTGCGCCGGGGAGAGAGCTTCGGCCTGGTCGGCGAGTCCGGCTGCGGCAAGTCGACGCTCGCGCGCTGCCTCCTGCGGCTGCTCGAGCCGAGCGCCGGCCGCGTGCTGTTCGACGGGCGCGACCTCGCCGAGCTCGAGCGCGAGGAGCTGCGCGTGATGCGGCGGCGGATGCAGTTCGTCTTCCAGGACCCGTTCGCCTCGCTCGACCCGCGCATGACCGCCGGCGCGATCGTCGAAGAGCCGCTGCTCGTGCACGAGATCGGCGACCACGAGCAGCGCCGCGTGGCAGTGCTCGAGATGCTGGCCGACGTCGGTCTGACGCCCGAGCAGGCCGATCGCCGGCCGCACGCCTTCTCCGGCGGCCAGCGCCAGCGGATCGGCATCGCGCGCGCCTTCGTGCTGCGTCCCGACGTCGTGATCCTCGACGAGCCGATCTCCGCGCTCGACGTATCCGTGCAGGCGCAGGTGCTCAACCTGCTGCGCCGGCTGCAGACGCAGCTCGGCCTGACCTACGTGTTCATCTCACACGACCTCGCCGTCGCCGAGTACTTCTGCGATCGCGTCGCCGTGCTCTATCTCGGTCAGGTGATGGAGCTGGCCGACCGCGAGGTGCTGTTCAGCAAACCGCTGCATCCGTATTCGGTCTCGCTGCTGTCGGCCGTGCCCGTGCCGGAGGCCGGTGGCCGCAGCCGCCGCGCCAAGCGCGCCCAGCCGATCGGTGAAATCAGCTCTGTGATCGACCGGCCCGCGGGCTGCCCGTTCGAGCCGCGCTGCCCGGTCGGCCGCGGCCGCGACATCTGCAAGGGTGAGCGCCCGCCGCTCGTCGCGCACGCCGAGCGCCACTGGGCCGCCTGTCACTTCCCGGGCGAGGTCGCCGTCGCCGGCGGCGGGCCGGCGCCAGGCGCTGAGCAGGGGCCGGGCGGGGGCGCCGAGCAGACACCGCCCGTCTAGCGCCGCTCGCTCAGCTCAGCTCGCCCGGCGGGCCGGGATCGTCCGTCAGCGCTCGCTGCATCCAGGCGACGTCGTGCCACGCTCCGTGCTTGAAGCCGATCCGGCGATAGACGCCGACCGGCTCGAAGCCGATCGCTCGATGCAGACCCTCGCTCGCCTCGTTCGGCAGCGTCATGCCGGCGATCACGTTGCGCAGTCCGCGCCGTGCGAGGCGCTCGAACAGCTCGCTGTAGAGAGCCCGTCCCGCGCCCGAGCGCCGTCGCCCCAGCTCGACGTAGACGCTGACCTCGCACGACCAGCGGTAGGCCGGTCGCGCGTTGTGCTGCGCGCCGTAGGCGTAGCCGGCGACGCGGCTCTCGTCTTCGAGCACGACCCAGGCATGCGCGCTCTGCGAGGCGGCGATCCGCGCCGCCATCTGCTCCGTGCTCGGCGGTTGCAGCTCGAACGTGATCGCCGTGTCGAGCACGTAGGGCTCGTAGATCGCCGCGCACGCAGCCGCGTCGGCCGCCGTCGCGTCCCGCACTCGACCGCTCGCTGAAGGCTCGCTCATCGTGGCCCGAAGGCTACGCAGCTCGAGCGGCCCTGCCGGCCTGTGCTCAAGCACCACCGCCGTCGCGCGCGCGAATCGTGACGCCAGCGGCGCGCTCGACGAGCCTCACGATCTCCGTGCAATCCGCGCCTGCCGGCGCGCTCGCCTCGGCCTGCGCCCACGCCTGTCCGACCGCCTCGGCGACGCTCATCGGCACGCCCGAGCCCTGCGCCTCTGCCAGGCAGATGTGCACGTCCTTGCTCATCAGCGAGAGCGCGAAGCCGAAGTCGAAGGTGCCGGGCAGGACCGCCTCGGGAAACTTCTGCACGGTCGCCGAGTTGCGGCCGCTGCTCGCGTTCAGCACCGCCAGCAGGGTCTCCGCGTCGAGGCCTTCTTTGACGCCGAGCGCGACCGCCTCGGAGGTGAGCGCCAGCGCCGCCGCCGACAGCAGGTTGTTGAGCACCTTCGCGAGCTGCCCCATGCCGGGCTCTGCGCCGACGTGAAAGACGTTCGCGGCCAGCTCCTGCAGCAGCGGCCGTACCGCCGCCAGCGCCTCCGGCGCACACGCCGCCATGATCGTCAGCGTGCCGCGCTCGGCGCCCTTCACGCCGCCGCTGACCGGCGCGTCGATCAGCGTCTTGCCGTTCGCTGCCAGCTCGCCGGCAACTTCTCGAGTCACCGCCGGACCGGTCGTCGAGAGATCGATGCAGGTCGCGATCGCGGAGCCGCCGATCAGCCCGCCGGGACCGAGCGCGACCGCTCGAACGACCTCCGGCGTCGGCAGGCTCAGGAGCACGGTCACCGCGCGCTCGGCCACCTCGGCGACCGAGCTGCACGCCTGCGCTCCGAGCGCGGCGAGCGCCGAGAGCGCCGCCGGGTCGCTGTCGTAGACGAGCAGGTCGTGCTCGCCTGCCAGCAGACGCGACGCCATCCGGCCGCCCATCGCGCCGAGGCCGACGAACCCGATCGCGTCCGCCTCGCCCATCGATCAGTCCTTCGTGTCTGCGAACACCGCTCGCGCGACGCGCGCCGCGCCGATCGCCGACGGCACGCCGCAGTAGATCGCGCTGTGCACGATCGTCTCGACGATCTCCTGCTGGCTGACGCCGTTGTTCAGCGCGCCGCGCAGGTGCAGCGCGAGCTCCTGCTCCTGCCCGCGCGCGATCAGCATCGAGACGGTCAGCAGGCTGCGCGTGCGCGGCGGCAGCTCGGGGCGCGTCCAGACCGTGCCCCAGCAGTATTCGGTGACCAGCTCCTGCAGCGGGCGGAAGATGTCCTGCGGATCGGCCGTCGCCTTCTGCACGTACTCCTCGCCGAGCACGCGCGTGCGCATCTCAAGGCCCTCCTGCCAGCGCTCGGCGCTCACGCGAGGACCCTACACCGGCTCACGACAGCGCCGTCCAGACGGTCTTCGTCTCCAGATAGCTCTCGAGACCCTCGCGGCCGTGCTCGCGCCCGACGCCCGAGGACTTGACGCCGCCGAACGGCACCGACGGATCGCTCATGCCCCAGCGGTTCACGTACACGGTGCCCGCGTGCAGCCGGCTCGCGACGCGGTGCGCGGTGCCGACGTCGCGCGTCCAGATGCCCGCGGCGAGCCCGAACTCGCTCGCGTTGGCGCGCGCGATCGCCTCGTCGATCTCGTCGTAGGGCGATGCGACGAGCACCGGCCCGAAGATCTCCTCGCGCACGATCCGCAGGTCGTCGCTGCTGGCGCTGAACAGTGTCGGCTCGACGTAGTAGCCGCCGCTGTCGGCGAGCGCCGCCGAGCCGCCCGTCACGAGCTCGGCGCCCGCGTCGCATCCGTCCTCGATGTAGCCGAGCACACGCTCCAGCTGCGCGGCGGAGATCAGCGGCCCGAGTTGGCTCTGCGCGTCGAGGCCGGGCCCGAGGCGACTGCGCGCGGCGCGCTCGGAGAGCGCGCCGATCACCTCGTCGTAGCGCTCGGCCGGCACCAGCAGCCGCGAGCCTGCGTTGCAGGCCTGGCCCGAGTTGTAGTAGATCGCCTGGTAGGCGCCCTTGACGGCGGCGTCGACGTCGGCGTCGGGCAGGATGATCGCCGCCGACTTGCCGCCCAGCTCGAGCGTCACGCGCTTCAGGTCGCGCCCGGCCTTCATTCCGACCTCGCGCCCGACGGACGTCGAGCCGGTGAACGCGACCTTGTCCACGCCGGCGTGCTCGACCAGCGCCGCGCCGGTCGTGCCGTCGCCGCTGAGCACGTTGATCACGCCCGCCGGCAGCCCAGCCTCGAGCGCCAGCTCGGCCAGCCGCAGCGCGAGGAGAGGCGTCTGCTCGGCGGGCTTCAGCACGACCGTGCAGCCGGCCGCCAGCGCCGGCGCGAGCTTCCAGATCGCGATCAGCAGCGGGAAGTTCCACGGCACGATCTGCGCGCACACGCCGACCGGCTCGCGGCGCGTGTAGCAGAGCATGTCCGGTTGGCTGACCGGCAGCACTGCGCCCTCGATCTTCGTCGGCCAGCCGGCGAAGTAGCGCAGGTGCGCGGCCGACAGCTCGACGTCGACGGCCTTTGCCAGCTTGGCCGGCTTGCCGTTGTCGAGCGCTTCCAGCTCGGCGATCTGCGTGGCGTTCTGCTGCAGCGCGTCGGCCAGCGCCGAGATCGCAGCCGACCGTCCGGCCGGCGACATCGAAGCCCACGGCCCCGACTCGAGCGCCTGGCGAGCAGCGCGTACCGCCCGCTCGACGTCCTCCGCGCCGGCCAGTGAAACGCGCGCGATCACGCGGCCGCTGGCCGGGTCCAGCGACTCGAACGTGCGCCCGTCGGCGGCCGCGACGCGCTCGGCGCCGATCACCAGCTCGTGCACCGGCGAGCCGTCCAGCCAGTCGCGCGCGGCCCGGCCGAGCGCGTCGGGCAGCGAGCCGAGCGCGGGGCCGGCCGAGCTCACGGCCTCAGCACGATCTTCAGCGCTTCGTGGCGGTCGAACATCGCATAGGCCTCAGCGGCGTCCTGCAGCGGCATGTGGTGCGTCACCAGTGGCGTCGGGTCGAGCCGGCCGTCGGCGAGCATCGCCAGCACCGGGTCCAGATGCGCGATCACGTTGGCCTGCCCGCCGCGCACCGTCAGCGACTTCAGCCAGGCCAGGCCGAGGTGGATCTCGCCGCGCTCGGCATAGATGCCGAGGCACTGCACGCGTCCGCACGCGCGCGTCAGGCGGATCGCCATGTCGAGCACGTCGGTGTGGCCGACAGCGTCGATCGTCACGTCGACACCGCCGCGCCCTTCGGTCATCCGCTTGACCTCGCCTTTGACGTCCTGCTCGGTGAGGTGGAGCGGCGTCGCGCCGAAGGACTCGGCCATCGCCAGGCGCTGCTCGACCGAGTCGATCGCGATCACGCGCGCGCCGGACAGCTTCGCGGCCTGCACGGCGCACAGGCCGACCGGACCGAGGCCGAGCACGGCGGCGGTCTCGCCCGCCTGCAGGCCGCTGGCGGCGACGCCGTGGTAGCCGGTGCCCATCACGTCGCCGGCGAACAGCGCGACGTCATCGGAGATCGAGTCGGGCACGCGCTGCAGCACGAGATTGGCGCGCGGCACGAGCGCGAACTCGGCCTGCGTGCCCTGCAGCGAGCCCATCGTCGCACCGAGGCCGAAGCTGCGCGACTCGACGCAGCGCTGGTACTCGCCGCGCATGCAGTGAAAGCAGTTGCCGCAGGCCGTCTGAAAGCAGCCGGCGACGCGATCGCCGACGCTCACGCGCGTCACCGCGTCGCCCGCCTCGATCACGGTGCCGACGTACTCGTGGCCGATCGTGAAGCCCGGTTCGATCTTCAGCCGGCCGTGGTAGATGTGCAGGTCCGAGCCGCACACCCCGGTCGCGTCGATCCGCACGAGCGCGTCGTCCGGCGCCAGCAGCTCGGGCATCGGACGCTCTTCGATCCGCACCTCTTCCGGTCCCTGGAAGGTCAAGGCTCTCATCGCTGCTCCCCTTTCTCGGCGTCCTCAGCGGCGGTCGGCCACAGCCTTCTGCTGG
Source organism: uncultured Solirubrobacteraceae bacterium (assembly GCA_963812575.1). GTDB lineage: Bacteria > Actinomycetota > Thermoleophilia > Solirubrobacterales > Solirubrobacteraceae > Palsa-744. The sequence goes on from CAWEVS010000002.1 coordinate 364,178, forward strand.
GCTCGACGAGCGCCAGCACGGGATCTTCCTCGCCACCGTGCCCGGCGCGCGCTGCGGCCGCCGCCTCGCTGCCGGCGGCCGGGCTGTCCTGCGCGGCCGCGGCCAGCTCCGCGCGCCGCGCGTGCGTCGCCTCCTCGTCGAGCGCGCCGGTCCGGTCGATCACGACGCCATAGATCGACGCGCGCGCGCTCGACGCCGACCCAGCCGTCGCTGACGTCGGCGAGCACGCGCTCGACGGCGCGCTCGTGCGGCGGCCCGTAGCCGCCGCCGCCGCTCGAGATCGAGATGATCGTCTCGCCCGGCGCGAGCACCACGCGCGCCCACGCGTCGAGCTCGACGACCTCGCCGTCGGCCTTGCGCATCGCCGGCCGGCAGAGCGCGCCGGACTGGCCGCCGCGCACGCCGAGCGCCGGGTTGACGGTTCCGTCGGCCGCGTACAGCACCTCGAGCTCGGTGTCGACCGGCCCGTACTCGATGTACAGCGAAGGCGCGCCGCGAAAGCGGCCGGCGCCCTCGGTGTCGGGCACGATCCGATCGGTCCACACGCGGATCGGGCGCAGCAGCTCGAGCACCTCGGTCGAGTCGCGCATCATCGAGCCGCCGTCGCTGGTCTCGCCGTTCGTCACCCAGCCGTCGCCGTGCGGGTGGCCGGCGCCGCCGGAGTTGCCGAGGATCATCATGTCGACGAACGGCGCGTTGCCGTGGCGCGGGTCGCGCCCGGAGAGCCCGGCGACGGCCGGCGGGCACTCGGGACCGGTCGAGGCCATGCCGAGCCCGTCGCCGAACTCGGCCAGCGTGCGCTGCACGATGCCGGCGAGGCGCTCGGCGATTCCCGAGGTCGCCATCGAGCAGCTCGCCGGATGCACCGGGATGCCGACGCAGCAGTTCTCGCGCAGCAGCACCTTCACGGCCCGCCCGCTGCCGGTGTTGCGCGGCACCATCTCGGCGATGCTGTTGAACACGCCGATCAGCGCCGAGGTGACGGCCGTCGATTCGGTCAGGTTCAAGCCGCACGGCAGGCAGTCGGGGTTCTCGCGCAGGTCGATCTCGATCTCTTCGGCCTCCGGATCGACGGCGACGGTGACCTTCAGCGGCACGCCGTTCTCGACGCCGCGCAGCGGCACCGCGTCGTGGATGTCATAGCCCGGTACGCCTGCCCGCCGGCAGCTGGCCGATCGTCGCGCGCATGCGCTCCTCCGAGTAGTCGAGCCAGTCCGCGACGTAGCGGTCGAACACGTCCCAGCCGACCTCCTCGCCGACCTTCAAGCAGCTCGCGCTCGCCGACGCGCGCGGCGCCGATCATGCCGATGTAGTCGCCGTACCAGTCCTCCGGCACGCGAATCCGCGACGTGCACATGCGCACGACGTCCTCGACGTCCTCGTAGCCCTGCTGGATCTTCACGCACGGGAAGATCAGCGCGCCCTCCTCGTAGACGTCGCGCGCCGTCGCCATCAGCGTCGTCGGTTCGGAGTTGCCGATGTCGGCCATGTGCGCCTTGACGACCGCCGTCGCGCGCTGGCGGCCTTCGTCGTCGATCACCGGCACGACGATGCAGTGATCGCCGGCGTGCGAGTTGCCGTGGTAGGGCGAGTTGTGGATGAACGCGTCGCCGCGCGCGCGGCTGCGGGTGGAAGTGGCGCAGCCAGCGGCTGATCACGTCGGGTCCGGAGATCACGTGGATCGGCAGCGACTCGGCCATCACGAGCATCTCGTGGTTCGCCGTGACGATGCAGCAGGAGAAGTCGCGCGCCGTGTTCAGCACGGTCGAGCGAGCCGTGCGAAACAGCGTGTTCGTCATCTTGCGCACGACGCCCTCCATGCGATTGGTCATCACCGCGAGCGTGACGACGTCGCGCGGCTGCTCGCGTGCGGAGTTGCCCATCCTCAGCCGACCGCCTCGGACGCGCGCCGCTCCGGCGTTCCGGCCGCGAGCGCTCCCGGATGCACCGCGAGGCTGCCGCTCGCCGTCCGTTCGGCGCTCGCGCCGGGGTTCAGCACGATCGTCGTGAACGACGACTCGACGATCGCCGGCCCGGCGAACTGCGCGCCGGGCGCCATCGCCTCGAGTCGCAGGATCGCCGCGTTGACCTTGCCGATACCGCTGAAGTAGACGCTGCGCATGCCCGAGGAGGAGTGTCCGTTCTCGCGCGCGAGCGTGTCCTCGCCACCGCCGCGCAGCGGGCAGTTGACGCGCGCGCGCAGGTTGACGACCTCGACGACGGCGCGCTCGTCGCGCACCGCGTAGACCTCCTCGTGGATCGCGTGGAAGTCCTCGATCAGGTTCGCGACGTGCTCGGCCGTGCCGAGGTGCCCCTCGCGCAGGCGCACGTCGAGCTGCCACACCTGATGGCGGTAGCGCGACTCGGCGATGAACTCGATCTCGGCATCGCCGCCGGAGCCGTTGCGCTCGGCGAACTGCTCGCAGCGCGCGTGCAGCTCGTCAGCGCCGCCTCGGCGCGCTCGTGGTCGAATGCGTCGGAGCCGGTGAACACGGCCGAGGCGTATTCGCTCGTCAGGTCGGACATCAGCGCGCCGCGCGCGCTCAGCACGGCGCCGGCCTGCGGGATCACCACGCGCCGCGAGCCCAGCCGGCGCGCGATCGCGACGGCATTCAGGCCGGCCGCGCCGCCACCGCCGACGAGCACGGCGCTGCGCGGGTCGACTCCCTGGTTGACCGTGATCTCCTCGATCGCCTGCACCATCCGCTCGGTCGCGACCGCCATGATCGCCGCCGCCGCCTCGTGCACGTCGAGCTCGAGCGGCCCGGCGATCTGCTGCTCGATCGCGCTGCGCGCGGCGGCCGCATCGAGCTCCATCTTGCCGCCGAGGAAGTAGTCCGGATCGATGTAGCCGAGCACGACGCAGGCGTCGGTCACGGTCGGCTGCTGCCCGCCACGGCGGTAGCAGACCGGGCCCGGCTCGGCACCCGCGCTCTGCGGCCCGACGTGCAGCAGACCGCCCGCGTCGATCCACGCGATCGAGCCGCCGCCGGCGCCGACGCTGCGCACGTCGACGGCCGGAAAGCCGGTTATGTGACCCTCGTACTCGAGCCCCAGCCAGGTCTCGCGCGTCACCGGTATGCGCCCGCGCCGCACGAGCGTCACGTCGTAGCTGGTGCCACCGGTGTCGGCCACGACGGCGTCCTCGGAGAGGCCGTCGAGCGCTGCGTAGTGGCGCCCGGCGATCGGCGCCATCGCCGGCCCCGAGTTGATCGAGTGGATCGGCGCCGCACCCATGTCGGCCGCGTCGACGACACCGCCGCTGGAGGTGACCATCAACAGGCGCCCGCCGAAGCCGGCCGCGCGCAGGCGCCCCTCGAGGCTGTCGAGGTACTCGGTCATCAGCGGCTTCAGCGACGCGTCGATCGCCGTCGAGGAGGCGCGCCGGTACTCGCGCAGCGTCGGGTTCAGCGCGTGCGAGAGCGTGTAGGGGATGCCCGGCAGGTGGCGCTCGAGCAGCTCGCCGAGCGCCAGCTCGTGCACCGGGTTGGCGATCGACCAGAGCAGGCAGACGGCGATCGCCTCGACGCTGTCAGCCGGCCAGACGCTCCAGCACCTCGACGGCCGCGCGCTCGTCCAGTGGCTGCACGACCTCGCCCTGGCTGCCGACGCGCTCGGCGATCTCGTAGGTCAGCGCGCGCGGGATGTAGGGGTCGGGGTAGCCGTAGCTCCAGTTGAACGGCTCGGTCCGCCCGCCCTCGCGCAGCAGCAGCATGTCGGGGTGCCCGCGCGTGCAGAGCAGCGCCGTGCGCGCGGTCGAGTTCGTCAGGATCGCGTTGATCGCGCGCGTCGTGCCGTGGATGAACACCTCGACCGCTCCGAGGAAGTGCTCCAGCTCGCGGCCTGCGTCGGCCGCCGCGAGCGCGATCGCCGCGAGGATCCCGTCGGCCGGATCGTGCGGCGTCGTCGCTGCCTTGTACAGCCGCACGCCGTCGCCGTCTTCGACGACGAGGTCGGTGAACGTCCCTCCCGTATCCGCTGCCAGCCGCATGCCGCGCCTTCTCGAGCTTCCGTCTTCGGACTGACTCCGACGTTCGATATTTCGGAGCTTGGACGGATACAACGTACCAGCGAACGCCTTGGCACGCAATCCTCACAGATTCTGTTTCCTACTTTTCGCCGCGCCTTTTGGAGCCGCCTCGGCGCTGCGCGCCTGCCTCGATCGTTCAGCCGGCCGCGGCCGCCTTGGCGGCGTCGCTGGCGACGTCGGCGCCCAGGAGCATCGCGATCACCTCGTCGCGGATCCGCTCGCCGTCGAGCGCCGCGTCGGAGGTCAGCGCCTGCAGCGCCAGGCCATTCAGCAGCGCGTCGAACCGCCAGCTCCAGGGGATCGCGCCGTTCTGCTCGGGCGGCACGAGCCCCTCGAGCGCTTTGTCGATCAGCTCGTACCAGCTGCTCAGTCGCGAGTCGATCGTGTGGCGCAGGCCGGCCAGGCGCACCGCCTCGCCGTAGGCGTTGATCCACACGCGCCAGGTCTCGTCCACCTCCTGTCCTTCGGCCAGCGCGCTGTCCAGCAGTGCCGCCAGCCGCGCGCGTCCCGCCGGGATGCCTTCGATCGACTCGCGCATTCGCGCCTGCGCGCGCTCGGAGACGAACACGAGCGCCTGCTCGAGCAGGTCCTGGCGGTTGGCGAAGTAGTGGTTGAGCATGCCCGTGCTGACGCCCGCCTCCTCGGCGACCATCCGCATCGTCGTTCCGGCGAAGCCCTCGCGCGAGATCACGGTCGCCGCCGCACGGCAGATCTGCTCCCGTCGTATCGGCCCCATCCCGAGCTTTGGCACTGCCGTCCCTTCCTTCGAATCCCTGCCGGCTCGTGCTCGCCGGCTCGGCTGGATCGAGCTTCTGCGAGGCGGCGACCCAGCCCGCGACAGCGACAGCCTACCTGCTGCCAAAGCGACCTATTCGCCTGATTGAACTTGGTTGCATGCGCCTCTCGGCCCGCCTATAGTCGCATATCGAGTGATCGATTTGCAAAAACCCGACTCCGTGGACCGGCCGTCAGGCGCCGCCGCGCGGAGAACTCTGGAGGTCTGCAGCGCATGAGCATCGAGCGACTCAGCACCAACCCCGCCGCCGGCTTCGCCGACGCCGTCACGACGTCCGGCAGCGGGCGCACGATCTACGTCTCCGGCAACGTCGGCTTCGGCTCGGACGGCAAGGTCGTCGAGGGCGGCATGGCCGCCGAGGCGCGCGCGACGTTCGACAACATCGAGCGCGTTCTGCAGGCCGCCGGCGCCGACTTCTCGCAGATCGTGAAGATCAACGCGTTCATCACCGACCTCGACGAATACCCGGCCTACGCCGAGGTCCGCTCCGAGCGCTTCGGCGACGTCCTGCCGGCCAGCGCGACCGTCGAGGTGTCCGGCCTGCTGGTCGGCGCGCACATCGAGATCGACGCCGTCGCGTTCGTTCCCGAGGGCTGAGACGATCGTGCAGATCGGTCGCGTTGCGTCCTAAACCGATCAATCGGTATAGTTCGCGCGCGGCCCGGCATCAGTGGTCCAAGGGACCGCGCTGAACGACATCGAGGGGTGCACAGTGCGCTGCGCGATCGACACCGGAGGCACCTTCACCGACCTTGCGCTCGAGCACGAGAACGAGGTGCGGATCTTCAAGTGCTCGACGACGCCCGAGGATCCGATCGTCGGCATCCTCGAAGTGCTGGCGCTGGCCGCCGCGGGCCTGGGCATCGAGCGCGAGGAGCTGCTGGCGAGGATCACGATGCTGATCCACGGCACGACGCGCGCGACGAACGCGGTGCTCACGCAGAGCACGGCGAGGACGGCGCTGATCACGACGCTCGGCCACTGCGACGTGCTGCTGCTGCGCGAAGGCGGCCGCAGCCGCGCGTTCGATTGGAGCGTCGAGTACGAGGACGCATACATCCCGCGCGCGCTGACCTTCGAGGCGCCCGAGCGGATCGACGCGCAGGGTCGCGTGCTGCGCGCGCTCGACGAGCCGGCGACGATCGCGCTGATCCAGGCGCTCGCCGAGCGAGGAGTCGAGGCGGTCGCCGTCTGCCTGCTGTGGTCGATCGTCAACCCGGTACACGAGCAGCGCATCGGCGAGCTGCTCGAGCAGCATCTGCCGGGCGTGCCCTACACGCTCTCGCACGCGCTGAACCCGACGCTTCGCGAGTACCGGCGAGCCTCCTCGACGGCGATCGACGCGTCGCTGAAGCCGCTGATGACGAGCTATCTGGAGAACCTCGAACAGCAGCTGCGCGACGCCGGCTTCGCCGGTGAGCTGCTGGCGATCTCGACCAGTGGCGGCCTGATGCACGCGCGCGAGGCGGCCAAGGTGCCGATCACCTCGATCAACTCGGGCCCGGCGATGGCGCCGGTCGCCGGACGCCACTTCGCGGCCGCCTACGACGGCGCCGAGGATGCGATCGTCGCCGACACCGGCGGCACCAGCTACGACGTGTCGGTCGTCCGCGGCGGGCGCATCCCGATGTCACGCGAGACCTGGCTGGGCGAGCCGCTGACCGGACACATCACGGGCTTTCCGGCGATTGACGTCAAGAGCATCGGCGCCGGCGGCGGCAGCATCGCCTGGATCGACGACGGCGGCCTGCTGCACGTCGGCCCGCAGAGCGCCGGCGCCAACCCCGGACCGGCCGCCTACGGACGCGGCGGCGAGCGCCCGACCGTGACCGACGCCTGCCTGACGCTCGGCTATCTCGACGCGGAGCGCTTCCTCGGCGGTGCGATGACGCTCGACGGCGACCGAGCGCGCGCCGCGATCGAACGTGACGTCGCGGCGCCGCTGCGCCTCGACGTCGACGAGGCGGCCGCGGCGATCCTCGCGCTGGCGACCGAGCACATGGTGCAGGCGATCACCGAGATCACGGTCGACGCCGGCATCGACCCGCGCGGCTCGGTGCTGATCGGCGGTGGCGGCGCGGCCGGCCTGAACAGCGGCGCGATCATGCGCCGCCTGGACTGCCGCGCGCTCGTGATCCCGGAGACCGGTGCCGTGCTGAGCGCCGTCGGCGCCTTGATGGCCGACCTCAGCGCCGAGTTCTCGGCCGCGTGCTTCACCTCGAGCGACGCGTTCGACGGGCCACGCGTCGACGGCGTGCTCGACGCGCTGAGGGCCCGCTGCGCGACCTTCGCCGAGCAGGTCAGTGCCGAGACGTACTCGGTCGAGTTGACCGCCGAGGCGCGCCTGGCGCGGCAGGTGTGGCAGATCGACGTGCCGCTGCGCGTCGAGCGCTTCACCGCGGTCGAGGGCGCCGAGCAGACGCTGCTCGAGGACTTCCGCCGCCTGCACGAGCAGATCTTCGCCGTGCTCGACGAACGCTCCGCGGTCGAAATCGTGGCGCTTCGGGCGCGCGTCGTCTGCCCGCTGGAGAGCCGCTCCGAGGGCCGCCTGAGACAGCAGGCGCAGGCGCTCGACGGCGAGCGCGAGGTGTACTTCTCCGGCCACGGGCGCTCGCGCGCGCGTGTGCGCTCGCTCGAGGGGCTCGCGCCGGGCGAGCTGCTGGCGGGGCCGGCGATCGTCGAATCGCCGCTCAGCACCGTCGTGATCGAGCCAGGCGCGCAGGCCGAGCGGCGCACCGGCACGGGTCTCGTCGTGACGCTCGATCGGGCGCTCGCGCAGGAGAGAGGAGTGGCCGATGTCGGCGCGCTCAACGTCTGAGGTATCGGCCGGAGCGCCGGAGCGCTTCGACCCGGTCGCGCTGGCCGTGATCACGAGCCGCGTCCAGGGCATCGTGCGGCGGATGACGAACACGCTCTTCCGGACCGCGCGCTCCTCGGTGCTGAACACCGCACGCGACTTCTCCTGCGCGATCGTCACGCGCGATCACGAGCTGCTGGCGACGGCCGAGAGCCTGCCGATCCACGTGATGAGCGGCCCCGATCTCGTCTCGGCCTCGCTCGCGCGACTGCACTCCGAGCTTCACGCCGGCGACGCGTTCCTGCACAACTCGCCCTACCACGGAAACTCGCACGCCGGCGATCACTGCCTGCTGGTGCCGATCGTCGTCGACGGCGAGCACCACTTCACGGCGATCGTCAAGGCGCACATGGCCGACATCGGCAACTCGCAGCCGACGACGCTGTGGGCCGCGCCGCGCGACGTGTACAACGAGGGCGCGATCATCTTCCCGGGCGTCAAGGTGCAGCAGGAGTACCGCGATATTGCCGACATCATCGAGATGTGCCGCACGCGGATCCGCGTGCCCGACGTGTGGTACGCCGACTACATCGGCATGGTCGGCGCTGCGCGGATCGGCGAGCGCGAGCTCTGCATCCTCGGCGAGGAGCTCGGCTGGGAGGCGATGCACGCCTACACGGCCGCCTGGTTCGACTACAGCGAGCAGATGATGGCCGGCGCGATCCGCCGGATGCCGGCCGGGCGCAGCGTCGCCGAGAACATGCACGATCCGCTGCCTGCGGCCGGCGCCGAGGACGGCGTGCCGGTGAAGGTGACCGTCACGGTCGACCCGCTGCAGGCGCGGATCGAGGTCGACCTGCGCGAGAACCCCGACTGCCTGCCGTGCGGCATCAACCTGACCGAGGCGACGAGTCGCACGGCGGCGATGATCGGCGTGTTCAACAGCCTGCCGATCAGCGTGCCGCAGAACGCCGGCGCGTTCCGCCGCCTGGACGTGCTGATCCGCGAGAACTGCGTCGCCGGCATTCCGCGCCATCCGGCCAGCTGCTCGACGGCGACGACCGGCGTCGCCGATCGCGTCGCGAACGCCACGCAGCGCGCGATCGCCGAGCTCGCCGACGGGTTCGGCATGGCCGAGACGGGCACGCTGACGGCCTCGGTCGCCGACATCTCCGGCCACGACCCGCGCTACGAGAACGCGCCGTTCGTCAACCTGATGATCCTCGGCCTGACCTGCGGCGCCGGGCACTCGCGCGGCGACGGCTGGCTCGTCTCCGGCGAGGTCGGCGACGGCGGGCTGATGATGCGCGACTCGACCGAGGTCGACGAGCTGCTCTATCCGATCGTCGTCTGGGCCGATCGGATCGTCACCGACAGCGGCGGTCCCGGCCGCTTCCGCGGCGCGCCGGCCTGCTACGTCGAGTACGGGCCGGCCGACACCGAGATCGAGGCGATGTGGTCGACCGACGGCTACGTGCATCCGGCGATCGGCGCGCGCGGCGGCTATCCGGGCGCGCCGGCGCGCCAGTTCCTGCGCCGCGCCGACGGCGCCGTCGAGCCGCTGCCCGGATGGGGCGAGCTGGTGCTGGCGCCGGGCGAGACGGTGCTCGCGACCTCGGCCGCGGGCGCCGGTTACGGACCGCCGTGCGAGCGCGCGCTCGAGCGTGTCCTGCGCGATGTCGCCGAGGGCTGGGTCAGCGCCGAGCAGGCCGCCGAGGTGTACGGCGTGATCCTCGGCGACGGCGCGCTCGACGCCGAGGCGACGGCCGCGCGCCGCGCCGAGCTGACCGCGCACGCGCCGCAGGCGCCGGCGCTGCTCGAGGTCGAGCACCGCACGCGCGAGATCTCCGAGCGACTCGGCCCGTACGTGCTCGCGGCGGTGCCGGCGCCGTGAGCGAGCAGTCCAGCGCACGGATCACGTGCGACATCGGCGGCACGTTCACCGACGTCGTCGTCAGCGACGCGAGCGGGCGGATGACGATCGCCAAGGCGCTGACGCAGCCGGCGAACCTGTTCGACGGGCTGCGCGCGGCGCTCGAGCGCGCGGCCGCCGAGAACGGCGAGCCGCTCGGCGCGCTGCTCGCGCGCGCGTCGCTGTTCATCTTCTCGACGACGCAGGCGACGAACGCGATTCTCGAGGGGACGACGGCGCGCACGGCGTTCCTCTGCACCGAGGGCTTTCCCGACATCCTCGTGCGCCGCGAGGGCGGCTCGCTGCGGCCGTACGACTACAGCCGCGAGTTCCCCGCGCCGTATGTTCCGCGCCGCCTGACGCTCGAGATTCCCGAGCGCATCGACGCCGACGGCAACGTGCTCGTCGCGCTCGACGAGGCCGCCTGCCGTCGCGCGGCTGGCCGAGGCGCGCGCGCTGGGCGTGCAGGCCGTGTCGGTCTGCCTGCTGTGGTCGACCGCCAATCCGGCGCACGAGCTGCGCCCTCGGCGAGCTGATCGAGCGCGAGCTGCCGGGCGTTCCGTACTCGCTCTCGCATCGCACGAACCCGATCGTGCGCGAGTACCGGCGCGCGTCGGGCACGTCGATCGACGCCTCGCTGAAGCCGCTGATGCAGCACCACCTGCCGGAGATCGCCGCCGGCCTGCAGGCCGAGGGCTTCGCCGGCGAGCTGCTCGCGGCGAGCTCGGCCGGCGGCGTCGTGCCGATGGGCGAGCTGATCGACAGCCCGCTCTGGTCGGTGCGCTCGGGGCCGTCGCTCGCGCCGGTCGCCGCGCGGACCGTCGCCGCCGGCGAGACCGGCAGCGGCGACGTGATCGTCTGCGACACCGGCGGCACGAGCTTCGACGTCAGCCTCGTGCGCGCCGGCGATCTCGTGTTCACCAGCGAGACGTGGCTGGGCGAGCCGTTCGCCGGACATCTGACCGGCCTCTCGTCGGTCGACGTGCGCAGCATCGGCGCCGGCGGCGGCTCGATCGCCTGGGTCGACCCCGGCGGCCTCTTGCGCGTCGGGCCCGAGAGCGCGCGCGCCGACCCGGGACCGGCGTGCTACGGGCTCGGCGGCACGCGGCCGACGGTCACCGACGCCGCGCTCGTGCTCGGCTACATCGACCCCGAGCAGTTCCTCGGCGGCAAGATGGCACTCGACGTCGGCGCTGCCGAGCGGGCGCTGCAGGAGCTCGCCGATCAGCTCGGCATCGCTCTGCGCGAGGCGGCGCACGCCGTGCTGTCGATCGCCAACGAGCGGATGATCGCGGCGATCGGAGAACTGACGGTCAACGAGGGCGTCGATCCGCGCGACTCGACGCTCGTCGCCGGCGGCGGCGCCGCCGGCCTGACGATCCTCGCGATCGCGCGCGAGCTCGGCTGCCGCGAAGTGCTCGTGCCGCGCGCCGCCGGCGTGCTCTCGGCGTTCGGCGGCCAGCACTCCGACATCGTCCGCGAGATGACCGCGCCGCACGTGACCAACTCGAAGGACTTCGACTTCGACGGCGTCGCGCAGACGCTCGACTCGCTGCGCGAGCGGATGCTCGCGTTCGAGTCGCGAGCTGCCCGCCGGCCTCGCCGGCGAGGTCCGTCGCCGCTACTTCGTCGAGGCGCGCTACGCCTACCAGGTGTGGGACCTGTCGATCGCGCTCGAGGGCGAGACGATCGCCGACGAGCAGGCGCTCGCGCGCCTGATCGAGAGCTTCCACGACGCGCACGAGCGGATCTTCGCGGTGCGCGAGCCCGGCCAGAAGATCGAGCTGAGCCAGTGGAAGGGGCGCGTCGTCGTCGAGACGGCCAAGCCGCCGCTCGCGGCCGCGCCGCGCGAGCTCTCGCAGAACGGCGCCGCGCGGGCCGGCAGTCGCGTCGCCTACTTCCCGGAGCTCGGCGAGGTCGAGATCCCGGTGCATCTCGGCGGCTCGCTCGCCGCCGGCACGAGCGTCAGCGGCCCGGCGCTGGTGATCGAGCCGGAGACGACGATCGTCGTCTATCCCGGCTGGATCGCGCACGTCAGCCCACTCGGCAACTACAGATTGGAGCTCGCCTGATGGCCACCGAGCGCGCCGCCACTTCCGCGAGCGAGCGCAGCACGCCGGATCCGCGCCGCGTCCGCGTCCGCGTCCGCGCGGGAGCTCGACCCGACGCTCGTCGCCGTGCTCGCGCACCGCTTCGAAGCGATCGTGCGCGAGATGACCAACACGCTGTTTCGCACCGGCCGCTCGTCGATCATCAACATGGCGCGCGACTTCTCCTGCTCGATCATCACGGCCGAGGACGAGCTGTTCGCGGCGGCCGAGGGGCTGCAGGTGCACGTGCTCGGCGCCGGCCTGCAGACACGCTCGATGCGCGAGCTGCACGCCGACCTGCGCGAGGGCGACGCCTACCTGCACAACGATCCGATGCTCGGCAACACGCACACCGCCGACCACACGATCCTCGTGCCGGTGTTCGTCGACGGCGAGCATCTGTTCACGGCCTCGGCCAAGGCGCACCAGGCCGACTGCGGCAACGCCGAGCCGTCGACGTATGTGACGTATGTCGAGGACGTCTACGCCGAGGGCGCGCTCGTGTTCCCGTGCGTGAAGGTGCAGCAGGACTACGAGAACATCGACGACGTGATCCGCATGTGCCGCCGGCGGATTCGCGTGCCGGAGGTCTGGTACGGCGACTACCTGGCGGCGGTCGGCGCGGCGCGGATCGGCGAGCGGCGCGTCAAGGAGGTCGTCGAGCGCTACGGCGTGCAGACGATCAAGGCGTTCGTCGTCGAGTGGCTCGACTACTCCGAGCGGCGTGATGGACCAGGCGATCCGCAAGCTGCCCGCTCGCAGGCTGCACGCGAGCGGTCGCCACGACCCGATTCCGGGCCTGCCCGAGGGTGTCGAGGTCAACGTGACGATCGACGTGGAGCCTGAGCGGGGGCGGGTCGTCTTCGACCTGCGCGAGAACCCGGACTGCATCCCGTTCGGCCTGAACGTCTCGGAGTACTGCGCGCGCGGCGGCTGCACGATCGCGCTGCTGAACTGCCTGCCGGAGGACGTGCCGCGAAACGCCGGCTCGTTCCGCCGCGTCGAGGTGCTGCTGCGCGAGGGCTCGATCGCCGGCGGCCTGGTCGAGCCCTACTCGGCGTCGGTCTCGACGACGAACGTGCTGAACCGGATCATCAACGCGGCGCAGAGCGCCTTCTGCCAGCTCGGCGAGGGCTACGGCCTGGCCGAGGGAGCCGGCGCGATGGGCGTCGGCTACGCCGTCTTCTCCGGCACCTATCCGCCGGGCGCCGACGGTGCCGCGGGCGAGCCGTACGTCTCGGAGTTCGTGATCGGCAACAACGGCGGCCCCGGCTCGCCGTACTGCGACGGCTGGATCACCTACGCGATGGCCGACTGCTCGAAGACGATCTACATCGACAGCGTCGAGATGCTCGAGCGCACCTATCCGCTGCAGTTCCGCTCGTTCCGCCTGCTCGCCGACTCCGGCGGCGCCGGGCGCTTCCGCGGCGGCCCGGCCTCGGAGGTGATCTACGGACCGCGCGCGACGCCGCTGCGCGTCTTCTACATGGCCGACTACGCGCGCCATCCGGCCGGCGGCGTGCTCGGTGGGCTGCCCGGCACGACCGCCTCGGCGCACGAGATCGCCGCCGACGGCTCCGAGCGCCAGGTCGAGGCGATCGGCGACTCGACGCTGCGCCCGGCGAGTGGATCCGCGGCGTCGAGGCCGGCGGCGGCGGCTACGGCGATCCGCTGGAGCGCGACCCTGCGGCCGTCCTGCAGGACGTGCTCGAACGCTGGGTGACGCGCGGCGCCGCGCGCGACGTCTACGGAGTCGTGCTCGCCGACGGCGCGAGCCGGGCGGTGCCGAGCCGACGGTCGACGCCGATGCTACGCAGGCGCGCCGCGTCGAGTTGCGCGAGCGGCGCGCGGCGGCCGGCGGTTCCTGAGCCGAAGCTCTTGCGCGCCGCCGCCGGCGCGAGGTATATTTATAAAAACCAAACGGTCGATATGCCAAACCGACTGCCTCGCCTGACGAAGCGGCGGGAGGTCGAGGAGAGCGAGGTGCACGTGTCGGACGGTGAGCTGACGGCGATCGAGCAGGCGTACACAGCGCGCACGCAGGGCTCGGCGGCGCTGATGCAGCGGGCGAGCGAGTTCATGCCGTGCGGCATCACGCGCACGCTCGCGTGGTTCGCGCCGTATCCGATCGTGTTCGAGCGAGGCGCCGGCGCGAGCCTGTTCGACGTCGACGGCAATCGCTACTTCGACATGTTCAGCAACGGGCTCAGCCTGATGCACGGCCACTGCTACGAGCCGATCGACGCGGCGCTGCGCGAGGCGCTCTCGCGCGGCAGCGCATGGCCCGGCGCGAGCGACGCGCAGGTCGACTTCGCCGAGCTGCTCTGCGGTCGCGTGCCGGGCGCCGAGCAGGTCCGCTTCACGAACACCGGCACCGAGGCGACGATGCTCGCCGTCAAACTCGCGCGGCACACGAGCGGACGACCGATCGTGATCAAGGCGTGGGACGCCTACCACGGCTCCTACGACGACCTCGAGGTCGGCCTGGCGGGTCAGGACGAGCTGCCGGGCCGCGTCGCGCTGGCGCGCTTCGGCGAGCTCGCCAGCTACGAGGCGGCGCTCGCGCGCAACGCCGGCCAGGTCGCGGCGATCATCGTCGAGCCGGTGCAGTACACGGGCGTCGTGACGCCGCCGCCCGACGGCTTCCTGCGCGAGCTGCGCGAGCTCGCGCGCCGCGAAGGCATCCTGTTCATCCTCGACGACTGCCTGATGTCGCGCCTGGCGCCGGGCGGCTCGAGCGAGCGCTTCGGCATCGAAGCGCCCGACATCACCTGTCTGGGCAAGTGGATCGGCGGCGGCCTGCCGGTCGGCGCGATCACCTGCTCGAGCGAGCTGATGGCGCCGTTCGAGCTGCCCGGCGAGGACGGGACCTCGCTCTACCACGGCGGCTCGTTCAACGGCAACCTGCTCGGCATGGTCGCCGGTCAGATCGCCGTGCGCGACCTGACGGCCGAGGCGATCGCGCGGATCGACGCGAACGCCGAGCGCCTGCGCGCGGGGCTCGATCAGGCGGCAGCCGAGCTCGGCGTGCCGATCCGCACGCAGGGCATCGGCTCGGCGTTCGGTCTGTACGTGCTCGACGGGCCCGACGGCGAGATCGACTGGCGCGCGACGAAGCTGCTGCATCTCGCTGCGACGAACCACGGCGTCTACTACGGCACCGGCGGCGAGTTCGGCATCTGCACGGCATTCGGCGAGGATCAGATCGAGGCAGGCGAGCGCGGCGCTCAGCAGCGCGCTGGCCGACCTCGCGCGCGAGAGCGCGGTCGTCGGCGCGGTCTGAGGCGGCTGCGCTCAGCGCGCGGCTCGCCGTCAGCTGAGGAGCGCCTCGGCGCGGCTCGTGCGCATGAAGCCGAGCGAGTCCTCGGTCGGTGCCGGTGCGTTGAACTCCAATCCGACGGCGCCGTCATAGCCGCACGCGCGGAGCTGCTCGAGCAGATCGCACAGCGGCAGCGAGCCGCTGCCGGGCGCGCCGCGGCCGGGGTGGTCGGAGATCTGAACGTGACCGATGCGCGCGGCGTGCCGCTCGATCGCGGCGGCCGGATCGTCGCCGGCGCGGGCGACGTGGTAGACGTCGAGCAGCAGCCCGATGCGGTCCTCGCCGGCGGCTTCGATCAGCGCGACGGCGGCGTCCGGCGTGGGCGCGAGGAACGCCGGGTTCTCGAGCGCGTTGACGGGCTCGAGCAGGATCTGCAGGCCGGCGCTCGCGGCGAGCGGCGCGAACGAGCGCAGCGCAGCGACGATCGCCGCGCGCTGGCGCGACTCGGGCACGTCGGGCAGCGCGCGGCCGACCAGCAGGTTGAGCTTCGGCGCGCCGATCGCGACGGCCAGCTCGACGGCTTCGCGCGAACGCCTGCTCGGCCTCGGCGCGTCGCGCGTCGTCGTTGACGAAGCCGCGCTCGCCGGCGGCCGTGTCGCCGGCCGGGCAGTTGAGCAGCGCAACCTCGACGCGCTCGCGCGCGACCGCCGCGACGAGCGCCTCGCGGTCCTCGCGTGACTCGGGCCACGCCGTTTCGATCGTGTCGAAGCCGGCCCGCCGCGCCGCGCCTACGCGCTCTGCGTAGGGCAGCTCGGCGAACAGCCAGGAGATGTGCGCCGACCAGCGCACGTCGTGCCGGCTCAGCTCGCCGGCACGAACGCGATCGCTTCGATCTCGACGCGCGCGTCGGCGACGAGCCCGGCGATCTGCACGGTCGCGCTGCTCGGCGGGAAGCCGGCGAACGCCTTGCCGCGGGCGACGTCGTAGTCGGGATAGAACTCGGTGCCGGTCACGAAGCCGGTGATCTTGACGACGTCCTCCATCTTCGCGCCGGCCTTCTCGACGGCCTGGCGCACGCGCGCGAAGCACTGTTCGGCCTCGGCGAGGAACGTCTCGTTGACCATCGTGCCGTCATCGAGCGCACCGATCTGGCCGGAGATGTAGATCCAGCGGCCGGGGCCGTCGAAGCTGATCGACTCGCAGAAGCTCGTTCCGTATGGGCTGTCGACGCGCTGCTTTGACATCTGCTCTCCCTTTCGTTCGTGTTTGTGACGGTCTGCGTCAGTCGCCGTCGCTCAGCTCGACGACGTCTGCCATCGCTGCGAACAGGCCGTCGCGCGCGAGCTCGAGCGCCTCGCCGGCGACGACGCTCGACAGCGCGATCTCGCCGCCCGGGCCCATGAAGACGCCGTGCGTCAGCGCCGCGAGATGCAAGAGCTGCGTCGCTTCGCCGGCCATGAAGTTGCCGCTGTGGCGAGCGAGCGAGTCGCTCGGGTATACGCCCATGACCGAGCCCTCGGCGACGATGCTCAGCGGCATGCCGATCTGCGCGGCGCGCTCGAGCAGCGCCGTGCGCAGCTCGGCTGCGCGCCCGTCCATCGCTGCGATCGTGTCGCGGCCGAAGTGCTCGAGGCTGACGCGGCCGGTGACGCAGCTGAGCAGGTTGCCGTTGAACGAGCCGCCGTGGTAGAGCGGGTGCTCGCGGTGCGGATCGAGCACGTCCATCACCTCGGCGCGGCCGCCGGTGACGCCCATCGGCAGGCTGCCGCCGATGAACTTGCCGAGGAACGTCAGGTCGGGTGTCAATCCGTAGAGCTCGGCCGAGCCGCCGTAGGCCAGTCGCAGCATCAGGCAGTCGTCGAGCACGAACAGCGCGCCGGCGCGCTGCGCGGCCTCCTGCACGCGACGCAGGAAGCCGGGCGGCGCTGTCGTGACGAGGCCGCTGAACAGCAGCGGCTCGAGCACGACGGCGGCGATCTCCTCGCCGTGCTCGGCGAGCTTGCGCTCGAACGCCTCGGCGTCGCCGAACGGCGCGAGGTAGACGCGGCCGGGCTCCTCCGGTCGGTCGTACAGCCCGACCTCGAGGTCGTCGAAGGAGCCGTGGAAGCCGTCGATCGACTTCAGCACGGCCTGGCGGCCGGTGAACGCGCGCGCGACTTTCATCGCGAGCATGCCCGACTCGGTGCCGGAGTTGGTGAAGCGCACGCGCTCGAAGCAGTCGATCCGCTCGCACAGCATGCGCGCGAATTCGATCTGCTCCTCGGAGGGCACGAGAAAGCCCGAGCCGCGCCCGGCGGCCTCGCGCAGCGCCTCGACGACGGGCGGGAACGCATGCCCGTGGATCAGGCTGAGCCCGTTGTTCGCGAGGTCGACGTAGCGGTTGTCGTCGAGGTCGATCAGGAACGGGCCTTCGCCGCGCCTGCGCGACGAGCGGGTAGGGACGGTGGTAGCCCCAGCCGCGCGTCAGCCCGCGGACCATGTAGCGGCGGGCGCGCTCCATCGCCTCGCCGGAGCGCGGCGTGCGGTCGCGATATCGCTGCTCGACGATCGCGCGCGCGTCGGCCTTCAGGTTCAGATCGGCCATCCGCGAGACTCTACCCGAGTGTTCGATATGGTGACCTGACGGCCGATAAAACATCCCGTCCCGTTTACTCGGCCGATTCGCTCATGTGCGCGTGCGATACAAATAACGCGGTGGTGCAAGGTGCCGTTCAGCCGATCGCGCGAAACCTGCGTCGCTGGAGGACGACGCGCGAGATGACGCTGTCGGCGCTCGCCGAGCAGGCGGGCGTCGCGAAGTCGACCGTCTCGCTGATCGAGCGCGGGCAGGGAAACCCGTCGATCGACACCGTCTGGGCGCTCGCCTCGGCGCTCGGCGTTCCGTTCACGAGCCTGTTTCACGACGAGCCGCCGGCCGACGACGTCTCGGTCGTGCGCGAGGACGACGGCTCGGTGATCGCGATCGAAGACGCCGGCCTCGAGCAGGAGGGGCTCGTCGTGCGCCACATGCTGACGCGCACCGGCGGCGCGCTGATCGAGATCTACACGCTGGTGCTCGACGAGGGCGCCGTGCGCCACGCCGAAGCGCACGCGCCGGGCCTGTTCGAGCACATCACGGTCGCGGCCGGCAGCGTCGAGGTCAGCACCGATTCGTTCACCGAGGTGCTCAGCCAGGGCGACCTGATCAGCTTTCGCGCCGACCGGCCGCACACCTATCGCGTGATCGAGGGGCCGGTCAGGCTGGTCTCGGTTCACGAATACCCCCAGCGCGCCGAGGCCTAGCGAGCCGTCGAGGCGGCGCGGAGCGGCGTCCTCGTCTCAGTAGGAGCGCGGTAGGCCGAGCACGTGCTGGGCGACGAAGGCCTGCACGAGGTTGTTGTTGACCGGCGCGGTGCGGTACAGGCGCGTCTCGCGGAACTTGCGCTCGATGTCGTACTCCTGCGCGAAGCCGAAGCCGCCGAAGCTGTCGAGCGCGGCGTTGGCGGCCTCCCAGGAGGCTTCCGAGGCGAGGTACTTGGCGGTGTTGGCCTCGGCGCCGGCCGGCTGACCCTCGTCGTAGAGCCAGGCGGCCTTCCATCGCACGAGGCTCGCGGCGCTCATCGACATGTGCGCTCTGGCGAGCGGGAACTGCACGCCCTGGTTGGCGCCGATCGGTTTGCCGAAGACGACGCGCTCGTTCGCGTAGGCGACGGCGCGGTCGAGGAAGAAGCGGCAGTCGCCGATGCACTCGGAGGCGATCAGGATCCGCTCGGCGTTCATGCCGTCGAGGATCTGGCGGAAGCCGGCGCCCTCCTCGCCGATCAGCGCGTCGGCCGGCAGCTCGAGATCGTCGAAGAAGACCTCCGTCGTCGAGTGGTTGATCATCGTCTTGATTTTCTTGATTTGGAGCTTCGCTCCACGGTTGCGCATGTCGACGAGGAACACGGACAGACCGGCGGTGCGACGCTCGAGGCGCTCGCGCGGCGTCGTGCGCGCGAGCAGCACCATCAGGTCGGAGTGCTCGGCGCGCGAGGTCCAGATCTTCTGGCCGTTGACGAGCCAGCCCTCGCCGCGGCGCTCGGCGCGCGTCTTGATCTGCGTCGTGTCCGAGCCGGCGTCGGGCTCGGTCACGGCGAACGCCTGCAGGCGCAGCTCGCCGGAGGCGATCTGCGGCAGCCAGCGCTGCTTCTGCTCCTCGGAGCCGTGACGCAGCAGCGTGCCCATCGTGTACATCTGCGCGTGGCAGGCGCCGGCGTTCGCGCCCGAGGCGGAGATCTCCTCGAGGATCGCGCAGGCGGTCGCGAGCGGCAGGCCCGAGCCGCCGTAGCGCTCGGGAATCAGCGCCGCCAGCCAGCCGTCCTTGGTCAGCGCGGTGACGAACTCGGTCGGGATAGCCGTCGGGCTCGAGCGCGCGCCAGTACTCGCCGGGGAAGCGCGCGCACAGCGCGCGCACCGCCTCGCGGATCGGCGCTGTGTCGGGTGGCTCTGAGAAGTCCATGCTCAGGCGATGCGGCGTTCGAGCTCGTCGACGACCTCGAACAGGTCGGCGACGGCGCCGTAGTGCGCGACGTCGAAGATCCGCGCGCCGCGGGTCGGAGTTGACGGCGATGATCGTGCGCGAGCGCGACATGCCGGCGAGGTGCTGCGCGGCGCCGGAGATGCCGAGCGCGAGGTAGACGCGCGGCGCGACGGTCTTGCCCGACTGGCCGACCTTGCGCGTGCGCGCGGCCAGGCCGGCCTCGACGAGCGGGCCGGAGACGGCGAGCGTCGCGCCGAGCGACTCGGCTAGCCGCTCGATCCTGGCGACGCTCTCGGCCGTGCCGACGCCGCGACCGATCGCGAGCAGGAAGTCGGCCTTCGGCGATGTCGACGTCGCCGGCCGGCGCCTGGCGCAGCTCCAGGCGCTCGCTGCGCGCCCTCGCGGCGAGGTCGAGCTCGATGTTCGTCACGAGGGCGGCGGCCTGCTCGGCGCCGTGCGCGTCGGCGACCGGCGCTCCTTCGGCGCCGGCGTCGCGCGACGCGAATGCGCCCTGGCGCAGCAGCAGCACGACGGTTTGCTTGCCTGGGAAGTCGAGCTCGGCGATCAGCCGCTCGGCGAGCGCGCCGCGCTCGGCATGCAGCGCGCCCTCGCGCCACGACGCCGCGATGACGTCGCTGGCGAAGCCGTAGCCGCCGTGCGCGGCGAGCGCCGGCGCGAACGACAGCGAGTCGACCGTGTGCCCTGCGAGCACGACCGAGGGCGAGCGCTGCTCGATGATCGCCTGCAGCGCGGCCTGCGCGACGTGCGCCTCGAAGTACGCGAGCGGCGTCGGCGTGAGGACGACCTCCTCGACACCGACGCTGCGGATCTGCTCGGCGTGCTGCGCTGCGTCGGCGCCGATCAGCGCAACGCTCAGCCGACCGGCACCCTGATCGGCGAGCGCTTGCCCGGCGGCGATCAGCTCGAGGGTGATCGGCCGTAGCTCTCCCGAGCGCGTCTCGGCGCAGACGAGAACGCCGCTCATCGAGTCAGCGCCTGCTCGACGAGCGTCGCGATGCTCGCGGCGATCTCGGCGGGCGTGCCTTCGATCGGCGTCGCGCGCGAGGAGCGCGGACGCTCGCGCAGACGCACCGTGCGCGAGCCGGCGCCGGCGGCGACAGTCGCCGCATCGAGGCCGAGCTCGCCGAGGCCGAGCAACGAGATCGGCCGCGTCCGCGCCTGCTTGATCGCGCGCAGGTTCGCACGGCGCGGGCGATTCGCGCCGGTCTGGATCGTCAGCAGCGCCGGCAGCGTCGAGTCGCACGAGCTCGCTCGCGCCTCCTTCGAGCTCGCGCTCGACGGTCAGCCGCTCGCCGTCGCACTCGATCGCGTCGACGACGGCGACGTGCGCGAGGTCGAGCAGCCCGGCGAGCGCGACGCCGGTCGCGGCGCTCGCCGTGTCCGAGGACTGCGCGCCGCAGAGGATCAGCTCGGGGCGCTCGCGCTCGGCGATCGCCGCCAGCACGCGCGCGACGGCGAGCGCATCGGGCCCGGTCGGCGCGTCGGCCGCGAGCGCGTCGTCCCACACGCGGATCGCGCGATGCGCGCCGAGCGCGAGCGCAAAGCGCAGCGACTCCTCGGCGCGCTCCTCGCCGACCGTCGCCACGAGGACTTCGCCGCCGCTGTCAGGCGAGCTCTCGCCGATCGCGAGCGCCGCCTCGAGCGCGAATGCATCCCACTCGTTCGGCGCCCACAGCAGCTGATCGGCGGCGAGCCGTCCGTCGCCGTCCGGCGCGGCGCCGTCGCGCAGGCTCGCGACGTGCTTGACGGGAACGAGGATCTTCATGCGCGGCTGCGGCGCGGCCGCGCGCTAGGCCGGCCCGAGCAGCGTGCCGGTCGAGTCGTGCGAGTGAAAGCCCTTGCGGACCGTCTCGCGCACCTCCCACTTCGCGCGGGTGCCCTCGGGTATGTAGGCGATCTCGCCGGCGCGCACGGTGACGGGCTCGCCGCCCTCCGGCGTGATCGTCACGTCGCCGTCGATCAGCGTGACGGTCTCGCCGGGGCTCGACAGCATGAAGACGCCCGGCGTGCAGTGCCAGACGCCGTTGTAGAGCTTGCCGTCGTCGGTGCGCCAGAGGATCGCCATCGTCGAGTAGGGCTCGCCGGAGATGATGTCCTCGGGCGGGATCGGCGCCGGTTCGACGGGAGCGTCGCGGACGGAGTACTTCGTGATCTGCGCAGCGAGTTGGTGCATGTCTCTCCTGGCTCGTTCGGGTTTGTGCGCGGCGCTAGACCGGCGCTGTCGCGAGCGCGTGCTCGCGGTAGGCGTCGGGCAGCTCGCGGATGTACGGAAGCGGCTTGGTCGGGTCGGGCGAGTCGATCTCCCGCGCGAGGCGATGGCCGTCGAAGATGTTTTCGGCGATCGTGCGCGGCGCCAGGCAGTCGCCGATCCGGTAGACGGCCTCGATCCCCTCGCGCTCCAGGCGCGCGGGGTCGGCCTGCAGCTCTTGGTAGATCGCGTCCTGCGGCTCGCGCTGGGTCACGAGCACGACGGCGTCGGCCTGCCACTGCACCGGGTCGGGCGCCCACACGTTCTGCCCGCTCAGCGCGCCGCCGGCGCCGATCTCGCCGAGCACGTGCAGCGGGATCACCTCGACGCCCTGCGCGCGCAGCTCGCGGTTGACGCGGAAGCCCTCGCCGGTGTAGAACATGAACGGCGCGAGGTTCGCGAGCGGCGTCAGCACGGTCACGCGCTTGCCGGCGGCGAGCAGCAGCTCGGCCATGCCGACAGCCGTGAAGTAGCCATCGGTGTCGTAGACGAGCACGTGCTCTCCGTCGATCGCGCCGCCTGCGGCCGAGACCTGCTCGGGCGTGTAGACGAACTCGCGCTCGGCTCCCGCGATCGGCGCCTGTGTCGGGCCGTTGAAGCCGTCGGCGCGCCAGCGTGCGCCGGTCGCGACCACGACGATCTCGGCGCCGTAGGCGAAGACGTCCTCGGCGCTCAGCCGCGTGCCGGTCAGCACCTCGACGTTGTCGAGCTTGTCGAACTGGATCTGGCGGTAGGTCGTCACGCGTCCCCACTCGCCGAGGTGCGGGTAGGCGCTGATCTGGCGCAGGCAGCCGCCGAGCGAGTCCTGCTCGTCGACGAGATGCACTGCCGAGAGACCACGCTTGCCCAGCACCATCGCGCACTCCATTCCGGCCGGGCCGGCGCCGAGCACGAGAACCGTCTTCTCGGCGTTGGCCGCCTGCGAGAAGCGCTCGGGATGCCAGCCGCGGCGGAACTCCTCGCCGAGCGTCGCGTTCTGCGTGCAGACGATCGGCGCGCCGAGGCCGAACCGAGAGGCGCAGATGTTGCAGCCGATGCACTCGCGGATCTCGTCGTAGCGGCCCTCTTCGATCTTCCTCGGCAGGAACGGGTCGGCGATCGACGGGCGCGCCGCGGCGATGATGTCGAGCAGCCCCGAGCGGACCGCCTGCGGCCATCGTGTCGGGGTTCGTGAAGCGCCCGACCGAGGCGATCGGCTTGCTCGTCGCACCGCGCACCGCTTCGAAGTAGGAGCGGTGGTTGAACTCGCCGGCGAAGCGCGAGGCGACCGCGTCGTCGCCGGCCCATTCGGCGGCCGAGTAGCCGCCGGCCTGCAGGTCCCAGAAGTCGACGAGGTGGTCGCCGAGCTGGATGAACTCGTACGCCTCCTCGGCGGCGCGGATGCCGAGCGGGTTGTCGTTGAGCGTGTCGATGCAGAGGCGCATCGTCACCGCGCAGTCGTCGCCGACGGCCTCGCGGATCTGCTCGGTGACCTCGAGCCAGAAGCGCGCGCGGTTGGCGAGCGAGCCGCCGTACTCGTCGGTGCGGCGGTTGAACTTCGTCATCAGGAAGTGCTGCGTAAGCGCGCCGCACTCGGCGCCCTGGATGTTGATCATGTCGAAACCGACGTCGCGCGCGCGCTCGGCCGCCGCCACGTACTAACCCTGGATCTCGCGGATGCCGGCCTTGTCGAGCTCGTAGCAGCTCGTCGCGTAGAGGCCGTCGTCGGTCATCTGGCTGACGCTCCGCGCGGGCATGCGCGACTCGAGATTGCCGGCGACGCAGCCGCCGTGCCAAAGCTCGACGCCCGCGAGCGCGCCGTGCTCGTGCGCGAGCTCGGCCATCTTGCCGAGGTTGCGCGCGTCCTCGTCGTCCCAAAGCCGCGCCGAGATCAGCGGGCGCGCGTCGCTCGAAGGGTGGATCGAGCAGAACTCGGTGTTGACCGCCGCCCAGCCGCCCTCTGCCTTGATCGCGCGGATGTGCGCTTGCGGCCCCGGCAGCTCGGCTCCGAAGCTCGTGCAGTGCGGGCTCTGGTAGAAGCGGTTGCGCAGCGTCTTCGGCCCGATCGGGACCGGCTCGAAGAGGATGTCGTGCCGTGGATCGCGGGCCATCGAAGTCTCCTAGCGCGCCTGCATCTTTGCCATATCGATCAGTCGATATAGCCTACACGTAACGCTCGGGTGAGGTGTCGCGGCGGCGCTGCGGCGCACGGCCGAAGGCGCGCACGGCGCTGGGCTGAACCTCACGTGCTGTCGCCGGCGCGTTCGCTGCGCAGCTCGGCCGCGAGCGCCGCGTCGCGGCGCTCGCGCAGCTTGGCGAGGACGGCCGGGTCGTGCGGCACGTGCGCGTCGAAGCCGTGACCGCTCGTCGCGTTGGAGAGCACCGGAAAGAGGTTGGCGGCGATCGCGTCGAACGTCTGCGCGCCGCCGAGGCCGACGGTCTCGAACGGTCCGGTCAGGCGCCAGCGACGCGCGAGACCGTCTCGCATCACCTCGTCGATCGTCGCCGGCGTCGCGATGCCGTGCTCGACGAGCCACTCGCACTCGCGCAGCACGGCGAGCTGCAGCCGGTTCCACAACAGGCCGGTCGCCTCGCGCTCGAGCACGACCGGGCGCTTGCCGATCGCGCGCAGCCGCTCGAGCACCGCGACGAGCAGCTCGCGCGGCGTGCGATCGCCGGCGATCGTCTCGACCAGCGGCATCAGCAGCGGCGGGTTCCAGTAGTGCGTGCCGACGATCCGCTCGCTGACGCCGGCCGCCTCGCCGAGCGCGCTGATCGAGATCGACGAGGTGTTGCTCGCGACGGTCGCCTGCGGGTAGCGCGCCGCGAGCTCGCCGAGCACGTCGGCCTTCAGGCTGAGATCCTCGGGCAGCGACTCGACGATCAGCTCGGGCGAGCGCTCGTCCGTCGCGATCTCGCCGCTCACCGGGCGATAGCTGATCTGCGCGCTCGCCCGCGCGAGCGCCTGCTCGTCGGCCAGCCCGTGCTCCAGCGCAACCGTCAGCGCCGCCTCGACGCGCTGCTCGGCGCGCGCCTGCTGCCGTGCGAAGAAGCTCACGCGGCAGCCGCCGAGCGCGTACTCGCAGCCGATCTGCGCTCCCATCAGCCCGGCGCCGAGGATCGCGACGTGCGCGTGCTCGCTGTTCACGCCGGCTCCTCACCGCGCAGGCGCGTCAGCTTCAGCGCGAGCTCGAGCGCGAGCAGGTCGGCGCTCGCCAGCTCGAGGCCGCTCAGCTGCTCGATTCGCTCGAGCCTCTGACGCAGCGTGTTGGGATGGATCGCGAGCGCGCGCGCCGCGGCGGTGACGCTGCGATCGCCGAGGTAGGCCTCGAGTGTCGAGAGCAGCTGCGAACCTCGCCGGCGGTCGTACTCGGCGAGCGCGCGCACGGCGAGCAGATAGCGATCGCGCACCGTCTCGACGTCGCCGACGTGCACGAGATAGCGGTACGCGCCGAGCTCGCCGTATGTGAGCGCGCCGCCGGTCGGCTGCAGCGCGAGCGCGACGACGGCTGCGTCGCTGGCCTCGCGCAGTGCCTCGGAGCTGCGCTGCGCGCCGCGCGCGAGCTCGCTGCGGCCCACTGCGGCGAAGCGCTCGCGGGCGAGCGCTTCGAGCCCTCGATCGAGCGCCGCGAGCTCGGACGCGGCGCCGCTCGAGAGGGGCAGCAGCGCGCGCAGCCGCTCGGCGCCGGCGTCGCAGACGGCGCCGGGCGCAAGTCGGCGCAGTGCCG
The DNA here is from genome assembly GCA_963812575.1 of uncultured Solirubrobacteraceae bacterium. Taxonomy (GTDB): domain Bacteria; phylum Actinomycetota; class Thermoleophilia; order Solirubrobacterales; family Solirubrobacteraceae; genus Palsa-744. The sequence goes on from CAWEVS010000002.1 coordinate 389,536, forward strand.
TCTCGACGCGCTCGTACAGCTCGGCGAGCGTTCACCGCCGCTTGCTCCTTCGCGCCTGCTGCCACGCGCACCTCGACGATCACGTGAGGACGGGCCAGCTCGATGCGCGCGTCGCGAGCTCGCGCGAGCGCCGTGTCGAGCTTCGCCGACTCGAGCGCGAGCAGCAGGTCGCGAACGATGTTCTCCTCGGTCAGCCGTCCGATCAGCTCGGCCTTCTCGAGCGCAACGGCGAGCTGGCTGGCGATCAGCGCGAGCAGCTCCTCGGCGTCTTCTTCGAGCGGCTCGCGGCTCGCGGCGACGAGCACGCCGAGCTGCTCGCGCCCAGCGGCAACGGGCACGGCGAGCAGGCTCCAGCCCTCACCCTCCAGCCCGAGCTCTTCGCTGCCGATCGCCGGCTCGGCGGCGGCCGAGGTGCGTCTGCGGAGCAACTCGCGCAGCAGGGCATCGGCATGCTGCGAGGAGCTCGGCGCGGTCTCGCCGGGTGGGCTGCTCGCGAGGAGCTCGAGCCGTCCAGCGGCCGCGTCGAGCTCGTAGATTCGCGCAGCCTCGCAGCCGAGCAGCGCACACACGCCGTCGCTCGCGGCGCGCAGCACCTCCTCGCGGCCGGCGAGCGAGGCGACGCGGCGCGTGATCGCGGCGAGCTCGGTCAACGACTGCACTCGCCGGCGCGCGCCCTGATAGAGCTGCGCGTTCTCGATCGCGCCTGCGAGCAGCGGCGCGGTCTGCTCGAGCATCTTCAGCGTCGCATCGTCGAACTCGCGCGGCGCGACCGTGTGGAGCACGATCACGCCGATCGCGGGACCTTCGCGCGAGCGGACGGGCACGGCCGCCATCGACTGGAAGCGCTCCTCTTCGAGCTCGGGCACGTAGTTGGTACGCGGATCGGCGAGTGCGTTCTCACGAATGAATGCCGGCGTGTTGCGCTGCGCGACCCAGCCGGCCAGGCCCTCGTCGACGTCGAACTCGAGCTTGCCGACGAGGTGCGCATAGACGTGCGATGCGGCGCGCAGTCGCAGTCGCTCGCCGCGCCGCAGGTAGACGAAGCAGGCGTGGCAGCGCGTTGCGCGTGTCAGTAGGTCGACGGCACCGCCGAGCACGCGCTCGAGGTCGGGCGAGGAGGTGACGAGCGCGATGACCGCCGCCAGCGTCTCGCTGTCGCGCTTGACCTGCGCGAGCTCGGCGCGCAGCTGGGCCGTCGCGTCTTCGTTCTCGGCTAGTACAGCTGCAGGTAGCGCTCGAGCTCCCATGCCGTCACCTCGTTGTGCGCGCGCTGCCATTCCTCCTGCTTGATCCGCACGAAGTAGTCGACGTAGTCCTCGTGTTCGCAGGAGCCCAGCGCATCGCGAAGCACATCATCGCGCGCGAGCGCGCGCGTCGCGTCGAGCAGGTTCGCCGGCAGCAGCTCGATGCCGAGCTCGGCGCGCGCGCGATCGTCGAGCTCGTGCAGGTTCAGCTCGGAGGTCGGCTCGCCCGGGTCGAGCGCCCGCTCGATCCCGTCGAGGCCGGCAGCGAGCATCGCGCTCGCGCCCAGATAGGGGTTGCACGAGCCGTCGACCGTGCGGTCCTCGATTCGGCCGGGCGCCGGCACGCGCAGCATCTGCGTGCGGTTGTTGTGCCCATAGCTGATGTACACGGGCGCCCAGGCGCTGCCGCTCTGCGAGCCGATCACGAGGCGCTTGTAGGAGTTGACGGTCGGCGCGGTCAGAGCGACGTAGGCGCTCGCGTGCGCCTTCAGCCCGGCGATGAAGTGGTAGGCCTCCTCGCTCAGGCCGAGCCCGCGCGCGTCATCGCCGAGCTCCGTCGCGAACGCGTTGCGCCCGTCGCGCCACAGGCTCACGTGGAAGTGGCAGCCGTTGCCGGTCAGATGCCCGAACGGCTTCGGCATGAACGTCGCGATCAGGCCGCGTTCGGCGGCGAGCGACTCGACCATGTAGCGGAAGAAGATCGCGCGGTCGCACGTCTCGAGCGCATCTGCGTAGGCGAAGTTCTGCTCGAACTGCCCGTTGGCGTCCTCGTGGTCGGTCGCGTAGTTGTCCCAGCCGAGCGCCGTCACGTGTGTCGCGACCTCGCCGACGAAGTCGAGACTGCGCGTCAGCGCACGCATGTCGTAACAGGGCTGGGCCAGCGTGTCCTGCGAGTCGGCCGGAGCGAGCGTGCCGTCGGCGGAGACGGCGCACGAGGAAGTACTCGAGCTCGGCGCCGAGCTTCATCTCATAGCCGCGAGCGCGAGCGCGCGCCAGCACGCCGCGCAGGATCGTGCGCGGACAGTACGGCCACGGCTTGCCTTCGACGAACACGTCGCACGCCAGGCGTGCGACGTCCGGGCGCCACGGAAGCGGCGTGAAGCTCGCCGGGTCGGGCATCGCTTCGAGGTCGGGATCGCTCGGGCGCTGGCCGATGTCGCCGGCGGCGAAGCCGGCGAAGCCGGCGCCCTGCTCGAACAGGTCGTCGAGATGGTGCGCCGGCACGAGCTTCGCGTTCGGCTTGCCGTGCATGTCGACGAACTGGGCGAAGAGGAAGCGGACGTCGCGGTCGTGCACGTAGGCGCGGATCTGATCGATCGTCCTCGGCATCGGCCCGCCGTCGGGCGTCGCTCCTGCTGTGGTGCTCTGCTCGGGCTGCGGCAAGCTGCTGCGCTCCTTCGCGCCGTGATGGGCTGGGCGGTCGAGCGCGACCGACCGCTGTGGTCGGCTCCATCAAACGCGACAGCCGCGGCGCATGCAATGTGCGGTTGTCTACATTCCGACGCCGCGGGATGGATGGATGGCCCACGGAAGGCCGCTGCAGGCGGGTGTATGTGGCGAAAGCCCACATATCGGGCATCGACTGTGCCTGTCGCACACATGGAAACGGGCGCCGCGGGCGCCTAACGTCGCCGGCATGTGCGGAATCGTCGGCATCTTCGCCAAGTCGCCGTCGATGCGCGACCAACTCGGTAACCATCTCGGCGAGATGCTCGCGCAGCTCGGCGAGCGCGGGCCGGACAGCGCCGGCGTCGCCGTCTATCGCGATCCGGCGCCGCGTGGCGCGACGAAGCTCTCGCTGTACGCGCCGAACGGCGCCGACTGGGATGCGCTCGCGAGCATGCTCGACGCGGCGCTCGGGCTCGAGCGCGTCGACGTGGCCGGGCCGCGACACGCGCTGTTCGTCGTGCGCGCCGCGCCGCCGGCCGCGCGCGATCGGATCGCTCAGCTCGCACCCGAGCTGCAGCTCTTCAGCGCCGGGCGCGAGATGGAGATCTACAAGGAGGCCGGGCCGCCGGCACGCTTCGCACAGAGCGTCTCGCTGCAGACGCTCTCGGGCAGCCACGCGATCGGCCACACGCGGATGGCGACCGAGAGCCGCGTCAGCACCGACGGCTCGCATCCGTTCACGAGCGGCCGCGACCTCTGCCTCGTGCACAACGGCTCACTGTCGAACCACAACCGTCTACGGGAGCGCCTGCGTGGCGAGGGGATCGCGTTCGAAACCGAGAACGACTCGGAGGTCGCCGCCGGTTACCTGACGTGGCGGCTGCGCGAGGGCGCGAGCCTCGGCGAGGCGCTCGCGGGCTGCCTGGACGACCTCGACGGCTTCTACACCTTCGCCGTCGGCACGCCCGAGGGCTTCGCCGTGCTGCGCGACCCGATCGCCTGCAAGCCGGCCGTGATGGGCGAGACGGCCGACTGGGTCGCGATCGCCTCGGAGTACCGTGCCCTCGCGGTGCTGCCGGGCGCGGCGACGGCGCACCTGTGGGAGCCCGAGCCGGCGCGCGTCTACAGCTGGAGCCGTGACGCGGCCGAGCTCGCGCAGGCAGGCGCGCGATGAGCGCGGTCGATCCGGCGACGCTCGCTTCGCCTGAGGCGGAGGTGGTCGACCTGGCGAGCACGTCGCTGCGCGAGTGCAACCAGCGCCTGCACGATGCCGCGCACGATGATGCCGCGCCGCGTGCTTGGCGCGTGCTGAATCCCGGCGGTCGGCACAGCGTCGCGGCGGGGCTCGACGGTGAGCTGACGGTCGACGTCGACGGGCACGTCGGCTACTACTGCGCCGGCATGAACCAGCGCGCGACGGTGCGCGTCCACGGCAACTGCGGTACCGGCGTCGCGGAGAACATGATGTCGGGCAGCGTCGTCGTGCACGGCGACGCGAGCCAGTCAGCCGGCGCGAGCGCGCGTGGTGGTCTGCTCGTGATCGACGGCCGCGCGGCCGCGCGGTGCGCGATCTCGCTGAAGGGCGGCGACGTCGTCGTACGCGGTGCGATCGGGCACATGGGGGCGTTCATGGCGCAGCGCGGGCGGCTCGTCGTCTGCGGCGACGCCGGCGAGGCGCTCGGCGACTCGCTGTACGAGGCGCGCGTCTACGTGCGTGGCGCGGTCGCCGGGCTCGGCGCCGACTGCGTCGAGAAGGAGCTGCGCGAGGAGCATCGTGCGGAGCTCGCTGACCTGCTGGCACGCGCCGGCATCGCCGAGGCGGGCGCGGAGCAGTTCCGCCGCTACGGCTCGGCGCGGCGGCTGTACAACTTCGACGTCGACGACGCCGGTGCCTACGGATGAGCGCGCCCGGAACGCGGGCTCGGCGTCGGCGCGGCGGGAGCGTGCGATGAGCGCCGTCGACCCGGCCGCGGCGGGGCTGCGCGAGTCGGCGACGTTCGACCGCGCGAGCATCCGCGAGATCCAGCGTGCGGCGCGCACCGGTGTCTACGACATCCGCGGCGGCGGCGCGAAGCGGCGCGTGCCGTGCTTCGACGACCTCCTGCTGCTCGGCGCGAGCGTCTCGCGCTACCCGCTGGAGGGCTATCGCGAGCGCTGCGACACCGACGTGGCGCTCGGCACGCGCCACGCGAAGCGGCCGCTGCAGCTGGCGATCCCGATCACGATCGCCGGGATGAGCTTCGGCGCGCTCTCGGCCAACGCGAAGGAGGCGCTCGGTCGCGGCGCCGTCGGCGATCGGGACGAGCACGACGACGGGCGACGGCGGCATGACGCCGGAGGAGCGCGAGCACTCCTCGCTGCTCGTCTATCAGCTGCTGCCTTCGCGCTACGGGATGAATCCCGACGATCTGCGCCGCGCCGACGCGATCGAGATCGTCGTCGGCCAGGGTGCGAAGCCGGGCGGCGGCGGCATGCTGCTCGGGCAGAAGCTCTCCGAGCGGGTCGCGGCGATGCGCGACCTGCCGGTCGGCATCGATCAGCGCAGCGCCTGCCGCCATCCCGATTGGACCGGTCCGGACGATCTCGAGATCAAGATCGAAGAGCTGCGCGAGATCACCGACTGGGAGAAGCCGATCTTCGTCAAGATCGGCGCGTCGCGCGCGTACTACGACGTCGCGCTCGCGGTCAAGGCCGGCGCCGACGTCGTCGTGCTCGACGGCATGCAGGGTGGCACGGCGGCGACGCAGGAGGTGTTCATCGAGCACGTCGGCATTCCGCTGCTCGCCGCGATCCCGCCGGCCGTGCAGGCGTTGAAAGAGCTCGGCGTGCACCGCCGGGTGCAGCTGATCGTCTCCGGTGGGATTCGCTCGGGCGCCGATGTCGCGAAGGCGCTCGCGCTCGGCGCCGACGCCGTCTCGATCGGCACCGCCGCGCTGATCGCGCTCGGCGACAACGCGCCTGAGCTCGAGGACGAGTACGCGGCGCTCGGCACGGCGCCGGGCTTCTATGACGACTGGCACGAGGGTCGCGATCCGGCGGGCATCTCGACGCAGGACGCCGGTCTCGCGGCGCGCTTGGATCCCGAGCTCGGCGGTCGCCGCCTGGCGAACTACCTGCGCGTCCTCACGCTCGAGACCCAGACGCTCGCGCGAGCCTGCGGCAAGTCGCACGTCCACAACCTCGAGCCGGAGGATCTGGTCGCGCTGACCTCGAAGCAGCTGCCATGGCGCGCGTGCCGCTCGCCGGCACCGGCTGGGTTCCGGGCGCCGGCGTCCTCTCCTCGGACGATGTCGTTCCTGCTGCGAGTGCCCCAACTGCGGCGTGCGCGAGGTGAGCCGACTTCGGCTTCGGCGGCGAGGTCTCGCGTCGCCCGAGCGGCGCTGTCGGCGAGCGTGAGCTCGGCGCCTACAACTACTTCCGCCGCAACGTCGCCGGCGTGCAACGCGAGTGGTGGGTGCACCGTTCCGGCTGTCGCGCGTGGTTCCTCGCCGAGCGCGACACGCGCTCGAACGAGGTGCTGTGGACCGGCGCCCCCGAGAACGCGCCGGCGGCGATCGAGCGCTCGCCGGCGGCGAATCGCTCCGCGGACGGCCGGCGATCAGCGGCGGCGGCGCGGCTGAAGCGCCTGGCGCCCCAGCCGGGCGAGCGAATCGACCGCACGCAGCCGCTGACGTTCACCTTCGACGAGCGACCGGCGTGAGGGCTTCGCCGGCGACACGATCGCCTCGGCGCTGCTCGCGTCGGGCCGTGACGTGCTCTCGCGAAGCTTCAAGTACCACCGCCCGCGCGGCGAGTTGTGCGGCTGCGGGCGCTGCGGCAACTCGCTCGTCGAAGTGGACGGCGCGCCGGGCGTGCGCGCGCTGCGGCGAGCCGCTGCAGGCCGGTATGCGCGTCGCGCCATCAGAACGCGTGGCCGTCGCTGCGATTTCGATGCGATGCGTGCGACCGACCTGCTCGGCGGGCCGTTCACGCCGGTCGGCTTCTACTACAAGACGTTCATCCGCCCGCGGCGACTGTGGCCGCTCTACGAGCGCGCGCTGCGGGGCGCAGCCGGGCTCGGGCGCCTGCCGCGCACGCAGGCCGAGCGCCGCTGGCGCACGCAGTATCGCCGTCGCCACTGCGACGTGCTGGTGATCGGCGGCGGGCTGGCGGGTCTCGCGGCCGCGATCTCGGCGGCGCGGCTGGGAGCGGACGTCGTGCTCGTGCACCGAGGACGTCGAGCCCGGCGGCGAGTTGCTCGTCGAAGGCGCGCACGAGCGCGCGCGGGCGCTGGCGGCCGAGGCGCGCGAGGCGGGTGTCGAGCTGCTGATGCGAGCGCCGGCACTCGGCTACTTCGACGGGCTCGTGCCGGTCTGGCAGGGCGACACGCTCCATCAGCTGCGCGCGCCGCGCCATATCGTCGCGACGGGCGCGATCGAGCAGCCGTTGGTGTTCGCCGAGAACGACCTGCCGGGCGTGATGCTCGCGAGCGGAGCGCGCCGGCTCGCAGCTCTGTACGCGCTCGCGCCCGGCGCCAGTGCCGTCGTCGCGACGCTCGGCGACGAAGGGCTCGAAGCGGCGCTCGCTCTGCACGAGCGCGGCGTGCGCGTGGCAGCGGTCGCCGACCTGCGCGCGGGCGCCGCCGAGCGCCCGCTGGCGGCGCGGCTGCAGGGCGCCGGCGTGCGGCTGCTCGCCGGCGCAACGGTCGTGCGCGCGCTCGGCCGAGGGCATGTCGAGCGCGTGCGCCTCGCGCGCGTCGACGGCGACGGCGTATCGCGCGGCGACGCAGAGGAGTTGGAGTGCGAGCTACTCGCGATCAGCGGCGGCGCGCAACCGGCCAGCTCGCTCGCGCGCCAGGCGGGAGCCTCTGCTGCGGTCTCGGTCGCGGGAGCCGTCGCCGGGCACGGCGCGGCGGAGCTCGCCGAGCGCTCGGGAGCACTCGCCGGCCTCGAGGCGGCGGTCGCACTGGGGCATGGCGGCGGCGTCGCCGAGCGCGAGGTGCGCGAGCGGCGGGCGGAACTCTCCGATCGCGCAGGACGCGATCACGACACTCCGCTCGCGACCGCGCCGGCGTGCGCGCACGAGCGCAGCGACGGCGCTCGCGGGGCCACTCGTCTCGCCGTTCGCATCGGCGCCTCGCGCGCCGGCGCGGCGCGCGCGTTCGTCGATCTCGACGAGGACGTGACGGTCAAGGACGTGCGCCAGGCCCTCGCCGAGGGCTTCGGCTCGATCGAGCTGAGCAAGCGCTACACGACCGCGACGATGGGGCCGACGCAGGGCCGCTACTCGCATGCCGCGCTCGCGCGCGTGCTCGCCGCTGACACGGGTGCCTCGCTCGATCAGATCGGCGCGACGACGGCCCGCCCGCCGTGGACGCCGGTGCCGATGGGCGTGCTCGCCGGTCGCCCGCACGAGCCGGCGAAGCGTTCGGCGCTTCACGGGCGTCACCGCGAGCTCGGCGCGAGCGTGCGATGGGCCGGCGACTGGCGCCGCGCGTACGACTATGGCGACGTCGACGGCGAGGCGCTCGCGGTGCAGAGCGATTGCGGTCTGATCGACGTCTCTACGCTCGGCAAGCTGATCGTTCGCGGCCCCGGCGCGGGTGAGCTGCTCGACCGCCTCTATCCGAACCGCCTCTCCAATCTGAAGCCCGGGCGGATTCGATACGGCGTGCTCTGCTCGGACGCCGGGCGGATCACCGACGACGGCACGGTCTGCCGGCTCGACGAGGACAGCTTCTACGTGACGACGACGTCGAGCGGCGCTGCGGCCGTCGAGCAGTGGTTCTCCTGGTGGCTCGCCGACTGGCGGCTGGACGCGCGGTTGACCGACGTCACGCAAGGGCTCGTGGCCGTCAACCTCGCCGGGCCTCGCGCGCGCGGAGTGCTGCAGAGCGTGGCCGAGCTCGACTGCTCGCCAGAGGCGTTCTCCTATCTCGACGCCAAGCAGGGCGAGGTCGCCGGCGTCGCCTGCCTGCTGCTGCGGATCGGCTTCGTCGGAGAGCTCGGCTACGAGATCCACTGCGCCGCGCCGCACGGCGAGCGGCTCTGGGATGCACTGGTCGCGGCCGGGCGCCGACGCGGGCATCCGTCCGTTCGGTCTCGAGCCGCAGCGAATCCTGCGCCTGCAGAAGCAGCACGTGCTCGTCGGACAGGACACCGACTCCGAGTCGACGCCGTATGGCGCGTCGATGCCGTGGGTCGTCAAGCTCGACAAGCCGCAGCAGTTCATCGGGCGCTTCGCGCTCGAGCTGGCGGCCGAGCGCGAGCCGCGCGAGCGGCTGGTCGGCTTCACGGTGCCGAGCGAAGCGCTGCCGAAAGAGGGCGCCGTCGTGCTCGACGGCGGTCGTGCCGCCGGCCAGGTGACGAGCGCGCGACGCGCGCCGAAGCTCGCGCGCGTGATCGGGCTCGCCTGGGTGCCGGCGCGGCTGGCCGACGACGACGCGCGCTTTCAGATCTCCGACGACGGGCCGCACGTTCGAGGCGCTCGTGACGACGAAGCCGTTCTACGACCCCGACGGCGCGGCGCTGCGCTCATGAGCGCGTTGGCATTCCTCACGCCGGGCGGCCACGCCGGCGAGCTCGCCGCGCGCAGCCCGCTGTGCCGCGAGACGGCGGCTGCCGGCGGTCGCTTCGAGCTGCGCGACGGCTGGCAGGTGACCGTCTCCTACGGCGACCGCGCCGGCGAGCTCGAGGCGTTGCGCGAGGCCGTCGCGCTGGTCGACAGCTCGCAGCTCGGCGTGGTCGAGCTGCAGGGCGCGTCGCGGGCGCTGGACGCACTGCCGGCGTTGCGGTCGGTCCGGTGCGGCGAAGCTGCCGAGCTTCGAGCTCGCGAGCGGCGCAGCGCTCGGCATCAGGCGGTGCGCAGCGAGGACGCCTGGTGGTGTCGCCTCGCGCCGACGCGCGCGATGGTCCTCAGCGACGCTTCGGCGACGGCGCGCACGCGCGCCTCGCTCGAGCGCGAGCCGGCGTCCGGCGCGCTCGATCTGACGGCGGCCTACGCGGAAGCTGACGCTTGCCGGCCCGCTCGCGCGCGACGCGCTCGCGCGCTTCTGCGCGCTCGACCTGCGCGATCACGTCGCGCCGCTCGGCGCGCTGCGCCCGGGCTCGATCGCGCGCACGCCGGGCGTGGTGCTGCGCGAGGCGAGCGACCGCTACCTGCTGCTGTTCGGCGCGGCCTACGCCGGCTACATGTGGGGCGTCGTCGCCGACGCCGTCGAGCAGCTCGGCGGTCGCCCGGCGGGCGTCGACGCCCTCGCCGAGGCGGCGCCGCTCGCGGCGGCATGAGGAGCCGCTCGATGCGTGACCTGTTTCGCACGCGCCGGATGTGGCGCGCGCCGGGAGAGCTGAAGGACTCCTACGAGGTCGTGATCGTCGGCGGCGGCGCGCACGGCCTGGCGACGGCCTACTACCTGCGCGAGCTCGGCATCACCGACGTCGCCGTGCTCGAGCGGGGCTACATCGGCTCGGGCGCGGCAGGGCGCAACACGACGATCCTGCGCTCGAACTACAAGACGCCGGAGGGCGCGCGCTTCTACGACGCGAGCATTAGCCTGTACGAACGGCTGGGCGAGGAGCTGAGCTTCAACCTGCTGTTCTCGCAGTGCGGCCACCTGACGCTCGCGCACTCCGACCGCGCGATGTTCGTGATGGACAACCGCGCCGAGGTCAACCGCCTGCACGGCATCGACTCGCGCGTGATCGGCCCCGAGGAGGTGCAGGAGCTCGCGCCGGCGATGTACGTCGGTCCGGACGCGACCTATCCGATCCTCGGCGCGCTCTATCACCGCCCGGGCGGCATCATCCGCCACGACGCCGTCGTCTGGGGCTTCGCGCGCGGAGCCGACGAAGGCGGCGCCGAGATCCATCCGTACACCGAGGTGACGGGTTTCGAGCAGAGCGGCGGGCGCGTGACGGCGGTGCAGCACGAACCGCGGCACGGTGCGCGCCGGCACGGTGCTCAGCTGCACGGCCGGCTGGAGCTCGCAGCTCTGCGCGATGGCCGGCGTCGAGCTGCCGATCACGACGCACATCCTGCAGGCGTGCGTGACCGAACCGGTCAAGCCGCTGCTCGACGTCGTCGTCGTCTCCTCGCAGATGCACGTCTACATCAGCCAGTCCGACCGCGGCGAGTTCGTGATGGGCTCGGAGATCGAACCGTGGACGACCTACCGGATGCAGAACACGCTCAGCTTCCTGCAGGAGCTGACGCGGCACACGCTCGAGCTGTTTCCGCAGCTCGAGCGCGCGAAGATCCTGCGCGCGTGGGCCGGCCTGTGCGACCTCAGCCCCGACTACAGCCCGATCCTCGGACGCACCGAGCTCGAGAACTTCCACATCAGCGCGGGCTGGGGGACGTATGGTTTCAAGGCGGCGCCGATCGTCGGCAAGACGCTCGCCGAGCTCGTCGCGAGCGGGCGCACGCCCGAGCTGATCGCGCCGTTCACGCTCGAGCGCTTCTACGAAGACCGGCTCGTCTCAGAGCTCGCCGCCGCCGCCGTCAGCCACTAGGAATCAGGAGCAGATGCCCGACCCGTCACCACCCGCCGGTGCCTCGCCGGCGGGCGCGATCACACGCCTGTTGATCTCCTGTCCCGATCAGCCCGGGATCGTCGCGGCGACCTCGCGACTGCTGACCGACGCGGGCGCGAACATCGTGAACTCCGACCAGCACACGACCGATCCGCGCGATGGGACGTTCTACATGCGGATGGAGTTCGACCTCGCGCTCTCGCCGCCCGAGCGCGCCGAGTTGGAGACGCGCTTCTCGCGCGAGGTCGCCGAGCCGCTCGCAGATGCAGTGGCGGATGTGGGACGCGAGCGTGCGCAAGCGCGTCGCGATCCTCGTCTCGCGCGAGGACCACTGCCTGCTCGACCTGCTGTGGCGCCGGCGGCGCGGCGAGCTCGAGATCGACGTGCCGTTCGTCGTCTCCAACCACGCCGACCTGCGCGAGGACGTCGAGTCGTTCGGGCTTGCCCTACGAGCACGTGCCGGTCGAGCGGGAGCGCAAGCGCGAGGCCGAGCAGCGGCTGCTCGAGCTGCTGCGCGGCGAGGTCGACCTGGTCGTGCTCGCGCGCTACATGCAGATCCTCAGCGGCGAGCTGCTCGACGCAGCTGGCGGTGCCGGTGATCAACATCCACCACTCGTTCCTGCCGGCGTTCGCCGGCGCGAAGCCCTACGCGCAGGCCAAGCGGCGCGGCGTCAAGCTGATCGGCGCGACGGCGCACTACGTCACCGAGCAGCTCGACGACGGCCCGATCATCGAGCAGGACACCGTGCGCGTGACGCACCGCGACGACCTGGGAGCGCTGATCCGGCTCGGCGCCGACATCGAGCGCACGGTGCTCGCGCGCGCGGTGCGCTGGCACTGCGAAGACCGCGTGCTGCGCGCCGGCGAGACGACGGTCGTGTTCTAAGTCGAGGTGCGGCGCGGAGCGGCGTCCGCGATCGGTCGCCTACGGAAGTCGGGAGTCACTCACGGCGGTCGCATCCGCGTTTCGGCGCAGCAGGCGCGGCTAGCTGCGTCCTTGCTCCACTTGATCGACGGGCTGCTATGACGCAACCTAGGAGTCCCGCGATTGTCGCCACGGTCTCGATGCCGCCGCTCGGATGCCCGTCGTGGAAGACGGGCTTGGCAAGCAACGACCCGATTACCGCGCCGGAGGCGAGGATTGCAGCCCCACGTCCACGCGTCTCGCCGACCTGGCGCTCCTGCTCGGCGAGAGCTTCGGAACTAAGTTCGTAAATCCGTTCCTCGAAAGTTATCACGTAAGTGGAGCATGCCTCCACCGCCGGAAGTAAGATAGATGGCTAGAAGCGGTGCTGGTCGTCTTCTAGAGCACCGCGTCCGGCGAGGAGCTGCCGAGCACCATCAGCGTCTTCGTGCCGGTCACGCGTCCGGAGCGGCGCAGCAGGTCGATCACGCGCTTGAGGTCGTCGACGTCGCGCACGCGGATCCAGGCGAGCGCGTCGGGGTCGCCGGCCGTCGTGAAGAGCGTCTGCACCTCGGGGATGTCGGCGGCGATGCCGGCGATCTGGTCGACCGGCAGGTTGCCGGCGAAGCGCAGCTCGGTGAACGCCTGCAGCGGACGGCCCGAGCAGCGCGTGGTCGACGAGCGCCGTGTAGCCGACGATCACGCCGTCGCGCTCGAGCCGGTCGACGCGCCGCTTGACGGCGGGCGCCGACAGCGAGACGCGCTCGCCGACGTCGGCGAGCGTGCGCCGCGCGTCCTCGCGCAGCAGCTGCACGATCTCGAGGTCCGTCGCATCGAGCTCGGTGTGTGCTCGGCCACGCAAGAATCCTATCCAAATCGCGATCATTCGGTCGATATGTTGCGTCGAAGCATCGGCCAGTGATCGGCCGTCGTGCGCGAGCGCGCTGATCGGCTTGGATATCGACGAGATGCCCAGGACCGCTCCGGCGCCAGTTGCCGAGCCCGACGCGGCGCGCAGCTCGACGCGCTCGACGCCGTCCAGCGACCGCGTGCTGTGGCTGGCGATCGAGCATCGTCCACCACGCCAACAAGGTGCGCGAGACCGCCCTCGGGCGTGAAGGTCGGCGGCCACCAGGCCTCGTCGGCGTCGATCGTCTCGATCATGACGGCGCTCTACTTCGAGCACCTGCGCGCGCCCGACCGCGTCTCGGTCAAGCCGCACGCCGCGCCGGTGCTGCACGCGATCAACTACCTGCTCGGCACGCTCGATCGAGTCCTACCTGACCGAGCTGCGCGCGTTCGGCGGGCTGCAGAGCTATCCGAGCCGCGCGAAGGACCCCGACCCGGTCGACTTCTCGACCGGCTCGGTCGGCATCGGCGCGACCGCGACGATCTGGAGCGCGCTCGCGCACCGCTACGTCGCCGGCCACTTCGAGGTGCCGCGCGGCGGTCGCCAGGTCGCGCTGCGTCGGCGACGCCGAGCTCGACGAGGGCGCGATCTGGGAGGCGCTCGTCGACCCGATGGTCCCGCGCCTCGGCGAGGTGCTGTGGATCGTCGACCTCAACCGCCAGTCGCTCGACCGCGTCGTGCCGGACATCGCCGCCGGCCGTGTCGGCGCGATGTTCGAGGCGGCCGGCTGGCAGACGATCACCGTCAAGTACGGCCGGCGCCTGCGCGAGCTGTTCGAGCTGCGCGGCGGCGAGGCGCTGCGCGCGCGGATCGACCCGATGCCCAACGAGGAGTACCAGCGGCTGCTGCGCAGCTCGCGCCGAGCAGCTGCGCGAGCGGCTGCCCGGCGAGGGCCGCGGACGGCGCGACATCGAGCGGATCGTGCGCGAGCTCGACGACGCGACGCTCGCCGCCGCGCTGCGCGATCTCGGCGGGCACGACCTGGCCGACCTGCTCGAGCGCGTTTCGCCAGGCCGACGAGGTCAAAGACCGCCCGACGGTGATCTTCGCCTACACGATCAAGGCGTGGGGGCTGCCGACCGAGGGACATCCCGGCAACCACTCGGCGCTGCTGTCCGACGAGCAGTGGCACGAGCTGGCCGGCGTGCTCGGCGCCGACGCCGAGCACCCGTGGGCGCGCTTCGCCGAGGGCACGCCCGAGGCAGCGGCTCTGCACCGAGCGCCGCCGAGCGCCTCGCACGCGAGCCGGCGCCGCAGCGCAGCCCGCCGGTCGTGCCCGGCGACTTCGGCCGACCGCACGCCGGCGTCGAATCGACCCAGCAGAGCTTCGGGCGCTTCTTCACCGACCTCGCGCACGGCGCGCCCGACGTCGCCGCGCACGTCGTCTCGCTGAGCCCCGACGTCGCCTCCTCGACGAACCTCGGCGGCTGGATCAACCGCGCCGGCGTCTGGAGCCTCGGCGAGCGGATCGACTGGTTCGCCGACGACTCCGACACGCTCGTGCGCTGGCGCGAGTCGGCAGCACGGTCAGCACATCGAGCTCGGCATCGCCGAGGGCAACCTCGTCGGCCTGCTCGGCGAGCTCGGCGCGACCTGGTCGCGCGACGGCCAGCCGCTGCTGCCGATCGGCACGCTGTACGACCCGTTCGTCAACCGCGCGCTCGAGCCGTGGTCGTTCGGCATGTACGCAGGCGGCCAGTCGATCCTCGTCGGCACGCCGGCCGGCGTGACGCTCGCGCCCGAGGGCGGCGCGCACCAGTCGATCATCACGCCGTCGGTCGGGATCGAGCAGCCGCGCTGCACCGCCTGGGAGCCGGCCTTCGGTCAGGACCTCGAGTGGACGCTGCTGCAGGCGCTCGCGCAGCTCGGGCGCGACGGGCGGCAGCTCCTCCTACCTGCGCCTCTCGACGCGCCCGATCGAGCAGTCGCTGGCCGGCGTGCCCGACGAGCCTGCCGCGCGCGAGGCGCGCCGCGCGCAGGTGCTCGCCGGCGGCTACCGCCTGCGCGAGGGCGCCGGCGACGCCCGACGTCGTGATCGCCGCGATGGGCGCGATCGTGCCCGAGGCGCTGGCCGCGGCCGACGAGCTGACGGCGGCCGGGCGCAGCGTCGACGTGCTCTGCGTGACCTCCGCCGACCTGCTGTTCCGCGCGCTGCAGGCGCGCCAGGGGCTGGCCGACGGCGACGACGGCGTGCTCGCCGAGCTGTTCCCGCGCGAGCGCGACGCGCCGCTCGTGACCGTCCTCGACGGGCACCCGCACGCGCTTTCGTTCCTCGCCGCCGTCGGCGGCATGCCGATCGCCTGCCTCGGCGTCCAGGACTTCGGCCAGTCCGGCGACGTGCAGGACCTCTACCGCCACTTCGGCATCGACGCCGAGACGATCGCCGGCGCCGCGCTGGACCTGATCGGATGAGCGAGCGCAGCCGATGAGCGGCGCAGCGAGATCCGGCGCGAGGAGCGTCGCCGAGATCGTCATGCCGCGCCTCTCCGACACGATGGAGCAGGGCACGATCCTGCGCTGGCTGATCGCCGACGGCGAGCACGTCGAGCGCGGCGCCGAGCTGGTCGAGATCGAGACCGACAAGGCGAGCATGACCTACGAGTCCGATCTCGAAGGGATCCTCCAGATCGTCGTGCGCGAGGGCGAGAGCGCCGAGGTCGGCGCGCCGATCGCGCGCGTCGGCGAGCAGCGTGCCGCGGTGGCGCAGAGCGCGCCCGGCGCTGCGCAGCCGCCACCGCCGCCGAGCCACCCGCGAGCCTGAGCAGCCGGCGCCTGAGCGCGAGTCGCACCGGCGCCGCGGCGGCCGAGTCAGCCGCCGAGCCGACCGCCAACGGCGATGGTCGCGCGCGCGGCCTGCTCGCGACGCCGCTCGCGCGGCGCGCTTCGCGCGTGCACGGAGTCGCGCTCGAGCGCCTCAGCGGCAGCGGTCCGCGCGGGCGGATCGTGCAGTCAGACGTGCTCGCTGCGGCCGGTCTGCGAGCGCGCGCCGGCGCGCGTCACGATCGACCGGCCTGCCACGCCGCCGTCGCCGGCTGCCGGCGCGACCGGCTCCGCGCGCGCCGCTGCAGGCGAGGGTGCGCCGGCGAGCTCGAATGGCTCGACCAAGGGCGCGACGCGCCGCGTCGAGGCGACGCGCGCGCAGCAGCTCGTCGCCCGGCGGATGGCCGAGGCGAAGGCGACGATTCCCGAGTTCCAGGTGCAGACCGACGTCGCGATGGACGCCGCGATCGCCTTCCGCGCCGAGCTGCGCACGCTGCTCGAAGACGGCGCGCCGTCGCTCAACGACCTGATCGTCAAGGCCTGCGCGATCGCGCTGCGCTGGCATCCGCGCGCCAACGCCTCCTACTCCGACGGCGGCTTCGACGAGCACGAACGCGTCAACGTCGGCGTCGCCGTCGCCGGCGAGCAGACGCTCGTCGTGCCGGTCGTGCTGGACGCCGACAAGAAGGCGCTGAAGCAGATCGCGCGCGAGACGCGGCTGCTGGCCGAGCGCGTCAGGCTCGGCGCGATCTCGCCGCCGGAGCTCTCCGGCGCGACGTTCACCGTCTCGAACCTCGGCATGTACGGGATGACGCAGATCGTGCCCGT
Organism: uncultured Solirubrobacteraceae bacterium; assembly: GCA_963812575.1. Taxonomy (GTDB): domain Bacteria; phylum Actinomycetota; class Thermoleophilia; order Solirubrobacterales; family Solirubrobacteraceae; genus Palsa-744. Next base: position 406,081 of record CAWEVS010000002.1, read on the forward strand.
GATCAACCCGCCGCAGGCTGCGATCCTCGGCGTCGGCGACGACTCGCGCGGAGGCCGACGCTGCGCGCCCGTCGAGGCAGCGGCGAGATCGTCGAGCGGCAGCTGATGACGCTGACGCTGAGCTGCGATCACCGGATCCTCTACGGCGCCGACGCCTCGCTGTTCCTGTCCGACGTCAAGGCGCTGCTGGAAGCGCCGCTGCGCCTGGCGCTGTAGCGCCAGTGCCGTCGCGCGCGGCCGCGCTGGCAAACTCTGCGCGATGACGAGCGAGCCGCGGCGCACCGGCATCTACTTCACGCACGCCTCCTCGCTCGAGCACGACCCGCGCGTGCTGATGCCGCGCCACCCGGACACGCCCGAGCGGATGATCGCGCTGGAGCGGATGCTCGCCGCCGAGGGCCGCCTCGGCTGGCAGCGACGCGAGGCGCCGGCCGCGCGCGAGGCGACGCTCGAGCTGGTGCACAGCGCGCGGCTCGTTCGCGAGATCGAGCAGCTCGCGCTGCGCGGCGGTGGCGCGGTCGACGCCGACACGGTCGTCGGTGAGCCTTCCTATCGTGCCGCGCTGCACGCCGCCGGCGGCGCCTGCGAGATGGCGCGCGCGCTGCTCGCCGGCGAGATCTGAGCTCGGCTTCTCGATGCTGCGCCCGTCCGGCCATCACGCCGAACCGGACCGCGCGATGGGCTTCTGCCTGTTCGACAACGTCGCCGTCGCCGCGGCGCTGGCGATCGCCGAGCTCGGCGCCGAGCGCGTCTTCGTGCTCGACTGGGACGTGCACCACGGCAACGGCACGGCCGAGGCGTTTCGGACGCGCTCGGACGTGCTGTTCGCAAGCATCCACCAGTCGCCGCTGTATCCCGGCACGGGGCCGCTCGTCGATGTCGGCTCGGGCGCCGGCGAGGGCTACACGATCAACCTGCCCGTCCCGCCCGGCTCCGGCGAGGAGCTGTGGCTGTCGCTGCTCGAGCACGTCGCCGTGCCGGCGGCGCGCGCCTTCGCGCCCGAGCTCGTGCTGATCTCGGCCGGCTTCGACGCGCACCGCGCCGACCCGCTCGCCGAATGCCTGCTCGAGACGAGCTCGTTCGGCGAGCTGGCGCGCCACGCGCGCGACCTCGCGCTGGCCTGCGGCGCGCCACTCGGCGTCGTTCTGGAGGGCGGCTACGAACCGGTCTCGCTGGCGCAGTCGGTGCGCGAGACGCTGCTCGCGCTCGGCGACGAGCGCCCGCCGCGCTCGGCCGGCGCCGAGCTGGCAGAGACGCGCCGCGCGATCGCGCAGCTGCAGCCGTTCTGGGCGCTCTAGGCCGGATCGCTCGCAGCGGGCCTCCAGACGGCGCACCGAGCGCCGCGGCAGTGCGGGCCCGCGAAACCGGCGCGCTGGGCCGTGACGTGCGTAGGATGGTGCAATGCCCGACGAGCAGCCGCCCGAGCAGAGCGCCGCCTCGTCGCCGGGCGCCCACCGCCGCGACGCGCACGCGCCGATGCCGCGCGACAAACGCGGCTGGCAGGTCGCGCCGGCGCCCGACGGGCGCGGCATGCCCGAGCAGCAGCCGAACAAGCCTCCGCCGCACCGGCGGATGGGCTTTCTCTGGTTCGTGCTGATCCTCGTCACGATCAACTGGCTCTCGCTGCTCTTGATCCACCCGACGACGAGCGAACAGCGGATCACGGTGCCCTTCAAACCGTTCTTCCTCACGCAGATCGAGAGCGGCAAGGTGCAGACGATCACGACCAAGGGCGACACGATCGAGGGCACGCTGAAGGCGAAGGTGCGCTATCCGGCACACGAAAAGGACGCGCCCTCGACGAAGCTGTTCACGACGCAGGTGCCGGCGTTCTGGAACGGCGGCCAGCTGACGACGCTGCTGAAAGAAAAGAACATCAGCATCAACGCCAAGTCGACGAGCGAAAGCCGCTCGCTGCTGGCCGAGCTGCTGCTCGGCTTCGGCCCGACGCTTCTGATCGTCGGCCTGTTCGTGCTGGTCGCGCGGCGCGCCACGAAAGGCGGCGCGATGGGCGCGCTCGGCAACTTCGGGCGCTCGCAGGCGCGCAAGGTCGACCCGGAAAAGATCCGCGTCACCTTCGACGACGTCGCCGGCATCGACGAGGCGAAGGCCGAGCTGACGGAGATCGTCGACTTCCTGCGAAGTCCGGAGAAGTACGGGCGACTCGGCGGGCGGATGCCGCACGGCGTGCTGCTGTCCGGCGCGCCCGGCACCGGCAAGACGCTCCTCGCGCGCGCCGTCGCCGGCGAGGCGCATGCCGCGTTCTTCTCGATCTCCGCCTCGGAGTTCATCGAGGCGATCGTCGGCGTCGGCGCCTCGCGCGTGCGCGATCTGTTCACGAAGGCGAAGGAGGCGGCTCCGTCGATCATCTTCATCGACGAGCTCGACGCGATCGGCCGCTCGCGCCAGGGCTCGGTCTCGGTGACCGGCGCCAACGACGAGCGCGAGCAGACGCTCGACCAGATCCTGACCGAAATGGACGGCTTCGAAAGCTCGCAGGCGGTCGTCGTGCTGGCCGCGACGAACCGCCCCGACGTGCTCGACTCGGCGCTGCTGCGCCCGGGGCGCTTCGACCGCCGCATCGCCGTGCAGCCGCCGGACCGCGTCGGGCGGCGCAAGATCCTCGAAGTACACACGCGCTCGATCCCGCTCGACGACGACGTCGACCTCGAAGCGCTCGCCGCGACGACGCCGGGCATGGTCGGTGCCGATCTGGCGAACCTCGCCAACGAGGCCGCGCTGCTCGCCGCGCGACGCGGACACGACAAGGTCCACATGAGCGACTTCACCGACTCGCTCGAGAAGATCCTGCTCGGCTCGCCGCGCGGCATCATCCTGACGCCGGCCGATCGCGAGCGGACCGCCTACCACGAGTCCGGCCACGCGCTCGTCGGCATGCTCACGCCGGGCGCCGACCCGGTGCGCAAGGTCTCGATCATCCCGCGCGGCATGGCGCTCGGCGTGACGCTGTCGACGCCCGACACCGACCGCGTGTCCTACTCGCGCGACGAGCTCTACGCGCAGATCCGCGTCGCGCTCGGCGGGCGCGTCGCCGAGGAGGTCGTCTACGAAGCAGTCACGACCGGCGCCGAGTCCGACCTGCAACATCTCACGCTGATCGCACGCCAGATGGTCGGGCGCTGGGGGATGAGCGACGCGATCGGCCCGCTGACCGTGCTTCCGTCCGAGAGCCAGGGGCCGCTGCTGCCAGGCGCGAGCGAGACCTCACAGGAGACGCAGCGGCTGGTCGACGAGGAGGTGCACCGGATCGTCGAGGACGAGCACGAACGCGTGACGCGCCTCTTGACCGAGCACCGCGAGCAGCTCGAGGGCCTCGCGCAGGCGCTCTTGAAGGCCGAGACGCTCGATGCGCTCGACGCCTACGCGGCGGCCGGCGTGCCGATGCCCGCGCAGGAGTTCGCCGAGTCCGAAGAACCTGCGGTCACCGTTCACCCGCGCACGAGCGCGTAGGCTCGCGGCCGGTTCAGCGCCGGCGCGCGCGCAGCTGCTCGCGCTGATCGCGCTGGCGCTCGAGCGCGGCGTCGACGATCGCTGAGACCTCCTCGGGCTCGCTCGCCCTGCGCAGCAGCGCGAGATCCTCGGTGCCGATCCGCCCGTCGGCGAGCGCACCGGCGCGCAGCCAGTCGATCAGCCCATCCCACTCCTCGCCGCCCAGCAGGATCACGGGGAAGTCGCGGATCGTGCCCGTCTGGATCAGCGTCAGCGCCTCGAACATCTCGTCGAGCGTGCCGTAGCCGCCCGGCGCGATCACGAACGCGCTCGCGTAGCGGACGAACATCACCTTGCGCGCGAAGAAGTGCTCGAACGTCAGGCCGATGTCGAGGTACTCGTTCAGGTGCTGCTCGCGTGGCAGCACGATGTTGCAGCCGACCGACGTTGCGCCGGCATCGCGAGCACCGCGATTCGCCGCCTCCATCAGCCCCGGACCGCCGCCGGTGATGATCGCGTAACCGCTGCGCCCGAGGCGTGCTGCGACCTCGCGCACGAGCGCGTAGTCGCGATGCTCGCGCGGCGTGCGCGCCGAGCCGAACACGCTGACCGCCGGTCCGATCCGGTTGAGCGCGTCGAAGCCGCGCGCGAACTCGGCGGCGATCTCGCGCAGACGGTCGCGATCGGCCGCGCGCTCGCGCGCCGGCTCGTCGCCGAGCCACAGCAGCAGCTCTTCGTCCAACGCCGGCTCGCTCACGCGCGCAAGCGTATGCGCCCCGCTAGGCTTCCGCGCATGCCACCTGCCAAAGCGTTCGCCGAAAAGCTCGACACGCAGATCGCCAACGAGTTCGCCGCGCACCAGCAGTACGTCGCCTGCGCGGTCTACTACGACTCCGAGGCGCTGCCGCAGCTGGCGCGCTTCTTCTACCGCCAGGCGCTCGAGGAGCGCGGTCACGCGATGATGATGGTGCAGTACCTGCTCGACACCGACGCCGAGGTGACGACGCCCGGCGTCGAGGCGCCGCGCACGCTGTTCGTCGACATCGTCGAGCCGATCGCAGTCGCGCTCGAACAGGAGCAGCGCGTCTCCGAGCAGATCAACGCGCTCTCGGCGGCCGCGCGCGAGGCCGGCGACTACGCCTCCGAGCAGTTCATGCAGTGGTTCATCAAGGAGCAGGTCGAGGAGGTCGCGACGATGAGCGCCCTGCTGCGCGTCGCCGAGCGCTCGCGCGAGGACGCATCGAAGATCGAGGACTACCTGGCGCGCGAGCAGCCCGGCGATGCCGGCGGCGACCCGACCGCGCCGACGACTGCCGGCGGCGCGTAGCCGCCGCTTCGTCGGTCCGCGCGCCGCGTCGCCCTACAGTCGCAGCGCGACGCGCTCGGTCGCGACGCTGACCGCGCTCGAGCGTCCGCCGAGTCGCTGCGCCAGCTCGTCCAGCGCATCGTCGGTGCGGTTCAGGCGGTGGTGGAACAGCGCCACCGAGCGTGCGCCGGCGCGTTCGCCCAGGCCGACCGCGTAGTCGGCGACGGCGTGGCCGAAGTGGCCTTCGCTGGCGAGCTCGTCGGGCAGCAGCTGCGCGTCGTGCACGAGCAGGTCGACGCCGGCCGCCAGCTCGAGCGCGGTCTCGTGATAGGCGCCGAAGCCGTCCTCGCCGGTGCCGAGCGCCGTCGGATGGTGGTCGGGCACGTAGGCGATCGTCGAGCGCCCGTCGCTGACGCGGTAGCCGAACGTGCGACCGCCGCGATGCGGCACCTCGCGCGCGAGGATCTCGAAGCCGTCGATCTCGAAGGCGCCCGGCGCGACCGTCGCAAAGCTCCACTGGCCGCGCAGCTGCGCCGGGTCGATCGGGAAGTACGGCGGCGACATGATCCCGGCGAGCACCTCGAGCGCGCTCGCGCCGCTCTCCTGCTCGGGCAGCATCACGTCGACGCGCGCCGCGGTGCGATCGCCGGCCGCGAAGAACGGCAGGCCCTGGACGTGATCCCAGTGCAGGTGGCTGAGCAGGATCGTGCCGTCGAACGGCGCCTCGCCGAGCAGCTCCGTCGCGAGCTGCACGCCCGTGCCGGCGTCCAGAATCAGCAGACGGCGCCTGCTCGCCGTCGAGCGTCAAAGCGATGCAGGAGGTGTGTCCGCCGTAGCGCGCGAACTCGACACCGACCGCAGGAAGCGATCCTCGCACGCCGCAGAAGTCGACCTGCATCGAGTGAAGTATCTGTCAAGCGTCGCCGGCTGTCCAGCGACGGGCTCGCGCGATCAGACCGAGACGAGCCGGTTCATGTCGTAGTCGAAGCCGGCGCCGCGCAGCTTCATCAGCAACTTCGGCTGCCACGTTCCGGCGAGATCGAGCCGCACGAGCGAGATGCCGTCGAGCTCGCACGGCAGCTCGACGCCCTCCTCGTAGAGCACGCAGACGCGCGCCGGCGTCAGCGCCGCGGCGAGGAAGCCCATCTCGAAGACGACCTCCTGATGCGCGCGCGGCGCGAAGTACGGCTCCTCGGCCGACTCCAGGCGCGGGCCGCCGATGTCGTCGGCCGTCAGCAGCACGACCGCGTAGCGTGTCGCGTCGCCCGGCTCGCCGGTCTGCTCGAGCAGCGCCGCGCGCTGCTCGGCGCGGTTGTCGAGGATCGTCAGCTCGTGCGAGCCGGCCTGCTCGAGCAGGTGCGCGACGGCCTGCGCCCAGCGCTTGTCGCGTCCGTGCGCGAGCAGCACCCTGCGTGTGCGCACGGGCGCCGTCGTGCTCGCCTCGACGCGCTCGGTCGAGATCGCGCCGTCGTGCTGCGCCAGCTCGGCGCCGAGCAGCGGCGCGCGTGCGGCGAGCTCGTTGCCGACCGCGAACGGCGCCTCTGCCTGCTCCACCGCTGCGTCCGCCTGCTCCGGTCGGTCGATCTCGCGCGTGTCGGCCGCGGCGGCTTGCGAACCCGCGGCGTCCACCGGTGCCGGCTGGGTCAGCGGCTCGGGCGAGGAGTCCGGCTGCTCGTAGGCCGGCTCCTCGTATGCCGGCGGCTCGGGCTCGGCGAGCTCGTCCTCGGCCGCGCTCGCGCCCGCTGCCAGCTCGTTCGGCGGCGCGGCGCGCTGCGCGTCGAAGGCGAGCTCTCCCTGCAGCAGCGTGATCAGATCGATCGCGCGCTTGACGCAGTCGAGGTCGGCCGCGTACTGGTCCTGCCAGCGCTTGCCGCTGTCGCGGCAGGTGACGGTCTCGGCGAAGTCGCGCGCCTCGCGCGGGCCGTCGTACATGTGCGCGAGCGCGTTGGTCGTCGGGTCGATCCACTGCTTGCGCGCCGCCTTCCAGCTCTCGTAGTCGCTGAAGTCGCCGACCAGGCTCGCGCGCTGGACGAGCGCCTGGCCCTGTTTGATGCACTGTGCGAGCAGCTCGTATGCGATCGGAATCGAGACTTCGAGCATCGCCTACATCAGCCCCAGGTGCACGAGGTGCGCGGGCGCGTGCCGCAGCTCGCGCGAGTCGCCCTGCGTGCAGGGGCGGAACGAGCGAGCCTGTCTGCTCGGTCTGAACGATCGCACCGCGCGCGGCTCGAGCGTCGCACGCAGGTCGTTGCGGAACGTCGCATCGGCGACCGTGCGGCGCAGCTGCGCGCGCGCCAGCATCGCCGCGGCGACGAGCTTCTCGTCGATCACGTAGTGCGAGCTACGCACAAGCTGGCGGATTTCATCGACTCGCTGCATCGTTCAGCCCTATCGGCAGAAGCGGCGCGAGCGTTCGGATACGACGCCTCTCTTAGACGGGGATACGAACCTCAGCCGGCGCTACTTGCGCTTCGGGTGCTTTGCCTGGTGCTCGATCACGCGACCGAACGCCCGCTCGAGCTCACCGCTCATGCGCAGCTTGAACAGCGCCAGCAGCGCCTCCGAGGCGAGCGGCCGCAGCGCGTCGACGCCCTCGATCAGCTCGTCCCAGCCATCGTCGGGCTGCCCGGCCTCGTCGAACGGCTGCCACAGCTCGCGCAGGAACAGCTTCGTGAAGTCACGCGCGACCGAGTCGCAGTCGCGCGCCATCCGCTCGACGAGCACGAGCGCCGAGTGCAGCGGGATGCCGAGCCCGACGACCTGCTCGGCCGCGCGCAGGAGCGCCGGGCTGGGCACTTCGAAGCGCCCGTCGCCGAGTGGCACGAGCAGGCGCAGCTTGCGCACACGCTCGGCGTCCTTCTCGGAGATCTCGCCGAAGCGCTGATCGAGCTCGTCGGCCGTGATCAGCTCTGGCTGCTCGGGCTCGAACGGCGTCGTCACCGCGCGGCGTAGCCCGGACAGCCGCTCGGCCAGCCCGTTGGAGCCGCTCAGCAGACGCTCGATCGCCGCGAGGTTGAAGCCGTCGGCCTGCAGGTCGAGGATCAGGCGCAGGCGCGCGACGTGCTCGGCGTTGTAGTAGCCGACGCGCGCGCGCACCTCTGGCGCAGGCAGCAGTCCGCGCGTATGGTGGTTGCGGATGTTGCGCACCGACATGCCGACCTCCGCCGCGAGCTGCTCGACCGTGAGGTCGTTGCGCGAGGCCTGCTCGCCAGCATCGCCCGGGCGCTTCTTCGTGCGGCGCGCTGCAGCGCCGCCGCTGCGCTGCGAGCGCTTGCGCGGCTTGGCGACGTCGCCGGCGAGCGCGCCGTTCTCGCTTGCTGCCTGTGCCATACCGCACACAAGGCTACCACGTTTGATGTAACCTCATTTGAGGTAATGGTTATCTCAGGGCACATGACCGAGGCGACGCTGATCAGCAGGCAACTCGCGCGGACCCGCCGGCGCGCGCACGGAGGCGGCCGTCGTGGCTGAACGCGGCGCCGTCCCGCAGGTCTCGGCCGGGCGACGGCGCGCGCTGCGGATGATCCGCTCGTTCACCTCGCCGCTGCTGCCCGACGACTACCTCGAGCTGGTCAACCCGCTGTGGTCGACGCGCGAGCTGCGCGGGCGGATCGAGCGGGTCGAGCGCGAGACGCCCGACGCCGTGACCGTGCTGATCAAGCCGGGCTGGGAGTGGCCGGGCCACCGCCCGGGCCAGTATCTGCGGCTGGGCATCGAGGTCGACGGCATCCATCACTGGCGCGCGTACTCGCTGACCTCGGACCCGCGTCGCGAGGACGGCTGCATCTCGATCACGCCGAAGCTCGTCGAGGGCGGCAAGGTCTCACCGTTCCTGTTCGGCGGCGTGCGCCCGGGCACGATCGTGCGCCTGGGTGGCGTCGAAGGGACCTTCGTGCTGCCCGACCCGCTGCCGTCGCGACTCCTGTTCATCAGCGCCGGCAGCGGCATCACGCCGATCATGTCGATGCTGCGCAGTCTCGCCGGCGAGGACGCGCTGCGCGACGCGATGCACGTGCACAGTGCGCGCAGCGCCGAGGGCGTGATCTTCGGCGCCGAGCTGCGCGAGCTGCAATCGCGCCACCCTGGATATCGCCTGCACGAACAGCTGCACGGGCGAGCAGGGCCGGATGACGGCCGCACACCTCGACGAGCTGTGCGCCGACTGGCGCGAGCGCGAGACCTTCCTGTGCGGGCCGGCCGGGCTGCTGGAGACGATCGGCGAGCGCTTCGAGCGCGACGGCGACCGCGCGCGCCTGCACATGGAGCACTTCCAGCCCGATGCGCGCGTCGGCGACGGCGAGCGTGGCAGCGGCGGCACGATCACCTTCACGAAGAGCCGGATCGAGGCGCTCAGCGACGGCGAGCAGCCGATCCTGCTCGCCGGCGAGAGCGCCGGCGCCGAGCTGACGTTCGGCTGTCGCATGGGCATCTGCCACACCTGCGTCGGCAAGCTCTGCTCCGGCCAGGTGCGCGACCTGCGCACCGGCCGCGTCCACGGCCAGCCCGGCGAAATGGTCCAGACCTGCATCAACGCGCCCGAGGGCCCAGTAGAGATCGCCCTGTGAGCGCGATCGTCCTTCCCGCAAGCCAAGGAGCCTGAATGTCTGCAACTCAAGCGCACCACGACACCGCGCCGAGCGATCGCGACTTCGGCGAGCCGGAGAGCCCACTCGCGCGGCTCAGCGCCGAGCAGATCGAGCAGCTCGGGCGCGAGTTCGACGCGATTCACGACGAGGTCTATGCCGACCTCGGCGACCGCGACTCGCGCTACATCCGCAGCACGATCAAGCTCCACCGCCAGCTCGTGCTGTCCGCGCGCGCGCTGCTCGTCGGCTCGCAGCGCAGGCCGCTGTGGGCGCTCGGCACCGCGGCGCTGTCGCTGGCGAAGATCCTCGAGAACATGGAGATCGGCCACAACGTGATGCACGGGCAGTGGGATTGGATGAACGACCCGGACATCAACTCGCAGAACTGGGACTGGGACACGGCCTCGCCGGCCGACGCGTGGCGGCACTCGCACAACTACGAGCACCACACGTTCACCAACATCCGCGGCAAGGACCGCGATCTCGGCTACGAGATCATGCGCATCGACCCGCACCAGCGGTGGCACCCGATCTACCTGCTGCAGCCGATCTACAACCTGATCCTGATGGGCTTCTTCGAGTGGGGCGTCGCCGTGCACGACCTCAATCGCGGAGCGATCCACTCCGGCGAGAAGTCCAAGGAGCAGGTGATCGAAGAGCTCAAGGCGATCGGCGCGAAGGCACGCGCGCAGATCGTCAAGGACTACATCGCGTTCCCGGCGCTCTCGGCGCTCGCGGCGCTCGCTTCCAGCCGCGGCTCCGGCAGGGCGGCGAAGGCGTCGTTCAAGTCGACCTTCGCGGCGAACTTCACGGCGAACATCGTCCGCAACGTGTGGTCCTACTCGATCATCTTCTGCGGCCACTTCCCCGACCAGACCTACACGTTCAGCCAGGACGAGGTCGCCGAGGAGACGCGGGGCGGCTTCTACGTGCGCCAGCTGCTCGGCGCCGCGAACATCGACGGCGGGCCGCTGTTCCACCTGCTCGCCGGCAACCTCAGCTTCCAGGTCGAGCACCACCTCTATCCCGACATGCCGTCCTCGCGCTACGCCGAGATCGCTCCGCGCGTGCGCGACATCTGCCGCCGCTACGGGCTGCCGTACAACACCGGCCCGCTGCACAAGCAGCTCGGCACCGTGCACCGCACGATCCTGCGGCTCGCCTTCCCGGGCGGGAAGGTGCGGCCGAAGCCCGGCCCCTATCGGCCCGCCTGAGCGGGGCGCGACGACCGGCGAAGGCGCGCCGCGCCCCGTGGCTAGGGCTGCTCGCCGGCCGCGCGCCGCTCGCCCTGCAGCGTCGCGACGAGCGAGCGCGAGCCGCCGTGGTTGCGGTGCTCGCAGAGGTAGACGCCCTGCCATGTGCCGAGCGCCAGCCGCCCGCCGGCGACCGGCAGCAACAGCGACGGCCCGAGCAGCGAGGCCTTGACGTGCGCCGGCATGTCGTCGGCGCCCTCGAGCGTGTGCGTCCAGTACGGCGCGTCTTCGGGAACGACCGCGTTGAAGTAGGACTCGAAGTCGCGGCGCACGTCGGCGCTCGCGTTCTCGTTCAGCGTCAGCGAGGCAGACGTGTGGCGGATGAACAGATGCAGCAGCCCGACGCGCAGCTCCGCCAGCTCGGGCACGGCCGCGAGCACCTCGCGCGTGATCAGGTGAAAGCCGCGCGGCAGCGGCTCCAGGCGGATCTCGCGTTGCGCCCACATCTCGGCCAACCGTAGCGGCGCACCGACGCCGTCATCGGCGATCGGCCAGAATAGAGCGATCAATCTATTCAAGGGAGCGCAGACGTGATGCAGCAGCTCACCTACACCGCGCCGAGCGAGCTCGCCTGGCGCGAAGCCGACGAGCCGCGGCTCGACTCCGACGCCGCCGCGCTCGTGCGCCCGCTGGCCGTTGCCACGTGCGATCTCGACGCGCTGATCATCGCCGGCGAGTCGCCGTTTCAGCCACCGTTCGCGATCGGCCACGAGTGCGTCGCCGAAGTGCTCGAGGTCGGCGACGCAGGTCGGCTCGCTCGCGCCGGGCGCGCTCGTCAGCGTGCCCTTCCAGATCTCCTGCGGCGAGTGCGCGCCGTGCCGGCGCGGGCGCACCGGCAACTGCGCGAGCGTCGGCTTCATGTCGACCTACGGCTTCGGCCCGGCCGTCGAGCGCTTCGGCGGCTTCTTCGCAGACGTCGTCTACGTGCCGTTCGCCGAGCACATGCTGGTGGCGCTGCCGGCCGGGCTGGCGGCGGCGGCCGTCGCCAGCGCCTCCGACAACATCTCAGACGCCTGGCGCGCCGTCGCGCCGCAGCTGGCCGCCGAGCCGGGCGCTCCGGTGCTCGTCGTCGGCGGCGCCAGCTCCGGATCGATCGGCCTGTACGCCGTGGCGCTGGCGAAGGCGCTCGGCGCCGAGGCCGTCACCTACGTCGACGCCGATCCGGCGCGCCGCGCGACGGCCGAGTCGCTCGGCGCCGCGACGCTGGCCGAGACGGCAGAGCGCCTCGGGCCGTTTCCGATCACGGTCGATGCGAGCGCCGAGCACGACGGCCTTGCGCTGGCGCTGCGCTCGACCGCGCTCGACGGGACCTGCACGAGCACGGCGATCTACTTCGGCGAGCAGCCGGCGCTGCCGCTGCTCGAGATGTACACGAAGTGCACGACCTTCTACACCGGGCGCGCGCACGTGCGCGCGGCGATCCCGCAGGTGCTCGAGCTGGCCGCCAGCGGCGCGCTCGCGCCGGAGCGCGTGACGACGCGCACGCTCGCCTGGGCTGACGCGGCCGAGGCGCTGCTCGAGCCGGGCTGGACGAAGCTCGTCTTCGAGCGCTGAGCTGCGATCCTGGCGGCATGACTGACGCGGAGCCGGCAGCTGCAGCGGCGGCAGGCGTGACGATCGATGAGATCGTGCTCGCCGACGAGCCGGCGCGGTGGCGCTCGCTCGGCTTCGAACTGGACGGCGATCGCGTGCAGGTCGGCGGTGTCTTCATTCGCCTGGCCGGCGACGCCGCTCGGCCGCAGCGCGCGCCCGGCATCCTCGAGTGGTCGCTGCGCGGGCTGGCCTCGTGCGAGCTCGACGGGCTGGCGAGCACCCACTCGACCGCCCCGCCGGCGCCGCCGGCGCCGGCGCATCCAAACGGCATCCTCGCGATCGACCACGTCGTTGCGATGACGCCGGCGCTCGATCGCAGCGTCACGGCGCTGACCGCAGCCGGCCTCGATCTGCGCCGGATCCGCGAGCAGCCGACGGCCGCCGGCGCGCCCCGGCAGGCGTTCTTTCGCCTCGGCGCCGAGATCCTCGAGCTCGTGCAGCAACCAGAGCGCTCAGCGCGCGGCGACACGCTCGATCGCGACGGTCCGGCGCGACTGTGGGGCCTCGCGCTGTGCTCAGGCGACTTCGAGCGCACGCTCGCCACGCTCGGCGAGCTCGCCGGTGAGCCGCGCGAGGCGGTGCAGCCCGGCCGGCGGATCGTCACGCTGCGGCGCTCGGCCGGCCTCGCCGTGCCGCTGGCCGTGATGAGCGCACGCCCGTCGCGCGAGCCGGTCGCCGGCTAGCCAAGCCGGCGCGTCCGCATGCTCAGGGCAGCGGCGGCGCCGCCCGCCCGCTCGCGATCGCGGCTGCCTGCTCGCCGCCGAGGAACGGCGCCAGTGCCAGATAGGTGGCGCGTCGGCACGAGCTCCGGCAGATCGGCCAGCCGCCCGGCGAGCGCATAGTTCAGCCCGAGCTCGAACATGCCGCCGGCGATCGCCTCGACCGTCACGGCCGCCGGCATCACCCCGCGCGTCTGCTCCGCGCTCGGCACCAGCAGCCGCGCGATCGCGCTGACGCCGTAGTGCGAGCGCTCGGCCGTGCGCGGCGTCGCGATCAGCCCGTCGAGCAGAGCGATGTGCGCGAACGAGCGCTCGGTCGCCAGAAAGCGGAACAGCGCGCCGATGCCCGCGCGGATCGCCAGCCGCCAGTCCTGCTCGGCCGCATAGGCGCGTTCGACGCTCGCCAGCAGCTTGCCCAGCCCGATCTCGTAGGCGACCAGTAGCGCGTCCTCCTTGTCGGCGTAGTGTTCGTAGAACGCGACCAGCGAGACCGCCGCGCGCTCGGCGATGTCTTCGACCTTCAAGCCGGCGTAGCCCTCGCTGGCGACCAGGTTCGCGACCGCGTCGAGGATCCGCGCGCGCTGGCTCTCGACGACGAAGCTGTGCGAGACGTTCTGATCGCCGCGCGGCAGACCGCGGCGGCCGCCGAGCAGCGAGTGTGGCGCGAGCGTGCCGGGTGCGCGGCCGCCGTCGAGCGCGATCGCCGCGCGCTGCGCGCGCGACAGCCGTTTCGGCTCGCTCAGCATCGCCGCCGGCGAGGGGTAGTAGGAGGCCGCCCACGCCGAGAGGTCGGGCACGAGCGCGAGCAGCGTCGCCGCATCGTCGTCCTGCACGCGCCTGTAGAGCACGCGGTTGAAGCCGCCGATCAGCGCCTTCAGGATCGTGTCGGAGACCGTTCCCTCACCCGGCGCCAGCGACAGCGCGTCGTGCAGGAAGCGCATGTAGCGCTCGGTCGAGCGCTCGCGACGCTCGATTCCGGCCGGTCCGACGGCCGCGATCTCGAGCACGCTGAGACGCAGTGCGCCCGGATTCTCGATCGCCGAGCTGAACAGCGCGCCGATCGCCGCTTCGACACGGCCGGGCCAGCCCTCGCTCTCGCGGTAGGCGTCGTCGATCCGCCGCGACAGCTCGGCGGCGATCACGTCGAACGTCCACAGCAGCAGCTGCTGCTTGTTCTCGAAGTTCTCGTAGAACGTCTTGCGCGAGACGCCGGCGCCGGCGATCACGTCGGCGACGCGCGTCGCCCTGTAGCCGTGCGCGTCGACCGAGTCGATCAGCGCCAGCGCCAGTCGCAGCCGCTGCGCCAGACGCGCCTGCTCACGCGCAACCGAGCCGGCCGGCTCGCGCGGGCTCGACGGCTTGCGCACGGGCGAGCGCTCGCGCGCGCGCGTCGGCCCGACCGCGCCTTCGGCGCGCCGCTCGGGCTCGCTCTCGGGATGATTCGAGCTGTCGCCGCGTCGCGGCGGTTTGGCCTTGGCCGGCATTCTCCGAGCAGTTCTGAGGCGATCGTCTCCGGCGGCAGGCCTGCGCGCGCTGCACAGAGATCCGCCGGCAGAGGCGACATCGCAAATCGATCGATTGGTCCGTAAACAGTAGCCTACTTTGGCCTTGACAGGGCCTATTTGCTGTGCGATGTTCAACTTTCGAGAGTGGCCTTCCCTCGTCCGGTCACCTCGAGCGATGCTCGGCGCCGCTCCCTCCCTGGCGCGGGCGTCTTTTCAACCGGAGGGCGTCGCGGCCCGGCTCTGGTCGCGACGTCCGCCGGCATTTCTCGCGGCTTGGCCTTAGCCTGTAGTGACGGGCAACCGCCGCACGACGAAAGGACGCCGACCGATGAGCTGGGACTTCTCCACCGACCCCGACTTCCAGGTGCAGCTCGATTGGATGCGCGACTTCGTCCGCGAGGAGATCTGGCCGCTCGAGACGATCTGGCACGAGGTCGACTTCGATGCGCTGCAGCAGGCGATCGCGCCGCTGCAGGAGCAGGTCAAGGCACGCGGCCTGTGGGCTGCGCACCTGCCGCCCGAGCTCGGCGGCCAGGGCATCGGTCAGGTCAAGCTCGGGCTGATGCACGAGATCCTCGGCAGCTCGCCGCTCGCGCCGATGGCGTTCGGCAACCAGGCGCCGGACTCGGGCAACTCGGAGATCCTCGCGCTCGCCGGAACCGACGAGCAGAAGGAGCGCTGGCTGCTGCCGCTGCTCGCCGGCGACCTGCGCAGCGCCTTCAGCATGACCGAGCCGGACACGCCCGGATCGGACCCGACGCAGCTGCGCACGCGCGCCGTTCGCGACGGCGGCGACTGGGTGATCGACGGGCGCAAGTGGTTCACCTCGAACGGCTCGATCGCCGACTTCCTGATCGTGATGGCCGTCACCGATCCCGACGCGCGCGGCTCGCAGCGCGCGTCGATGTTCATCGTGCCGGTCGACACGCCGGGCGTCGAGATCGTCCGCGACGTGCCGACGATGGAGCACCCGTGGGAGCAGTTCGGCGCCTACGGCGGCCACTCCGAAGTCATCTACGAGAACGTGCGCGTGCCCGCCGAGGCGCTGCTCGGCCCCGAGGGCGGCGGCTTCATGCTCGCCCAGCAGCGTCTCGGTCCCGGGCGCATCCACCACTGCATGCGCTGGCTGGGCGTCGCCCGGCGAGCGTTCGACATGATGTGCGAGCGCGCGACCTACCGCCACGCGCACGGCTCGATCCTCGCCGAGAAGCAGACGGTCCAGAACTGGATCGCCGACAGCGCCGCCGAGATGCAGGCCGCGCGGCTGATGACGCTCCACGCCGCCTGGATGATGGACACGCAGGGCGCGCGCGCTGCCGTCGTCGACATCGCGCTGATCAAGTTCTACGGCGCGAAGGTGCTGCACGACGTCGTCGACCGCGCGCTGCAGACGCACGGCTCGCTCGGCTACTCGACCGACCTGCCGCTCGAGCAGATGTATCGCTTCGCCCGCGCCGCGCGGATCTACGACGGTCCCGACGAGGTGCACCGCCAGACGGTCGCCCGCCGGATCCTCGGCGGCTATGCGCCGCCGCCGCACGAGGTGCCGAGCGAGCACCTGCCGACTCGCCGCGAAGAGGCGCGCGAGCGCTTCGCCCATCTGCTCGATTCGGTCACCGCGAACGACTAGGACGGCCGCTGAGCGGCGCGCTGCGGCGTCCTCGGTCGTCCTCGCATCGCTTGCCCAGCGACCGTTCTGGACGGGACGGCGCGGCCGCACGCGTTTTCGGGCTATTAGGACAGGTGTCCAGAAATCTCGCCCAGCCGAATGAATGCGCCCGTGTCGGCCGAAAGGGACGACATGAGTTGCCCGATTGGAACCGCGCAGGACGACACGACGTCGCCTGGTTGGGGCATGACACGAATGGGAGGATCACGGATGAACCCGGTGCAGGCAGGAGAGTGGGGTAGCGAGCAGACCTACGGCGACGACGAGTTCGCGAGCATCGTCGCCGAGCTCCTGCGTCGCGATCGCGCGCAGCGCTCGGCGCCCGCGCAGTCGCGCTGCGTCTCCAGCGGCCTCGACGGCTGCTGCTGCCGGCAGACGATCCCGACGGAGGCCGTCACGGCGGCTTGGGCTCGTGAGCTCGAGGCCGGCGGCGTTCGCGAGGATCGCTTCTTCCACTTCATCTGGGAAGGCGGCGTGTGGCTCGCCTACGGCCTCGCCGGCGGCGAGGTGCGTGGCGTCTACTGCCCGTCGCACAACAGCCGGCGGGCCGCGCGCTCGCACGCTGCGATCTACGAGCCCGGCGAGAGCTGCCTGGCCGGCGAGATCGTCCTCGAGCTTCCGCTCGCCGCGTAAGCGGCACCAGTAGGCGGAACTACCGCCCGCCGCGGCAACTCGCGCGCCCATACCCCCCTTGCGCGCGTCAGGTGGCACAGCCACCGCGCCGCGGCGGGCGGATACGATCAGCTGCCCGGTGGCCGATCGAACGACAGACGTGCAAGTGCCCGAGCGCGCCGAGGTTCCCGAGCGCCCGACGCTCGACGGCCTCGAGCGCAAGTGGAGCGAGGCGTGGGAGCGCGACGGCTGCTACGAGTTCGACCGCTCGGCGCCGCGTGAGCGCGTCTTCTCGATCGACACGCCGCCGCCGACCGTCAGCGGCTCACTGCACGTCGGGCACGTCTTCTCCTATACGCACACCGACGCCGTCGCCCGCTACCAGCGGATGCGCGGCAAGGCCGTCTTCTACCCGATGGGCTGGGACGACAACGGCCTGCCGACCGAGCGCCGCGTGCAGAACCACTTCGGCGTGCGCTGCGACCCGACCGTGCCGTACGACGCCGCCTTCGAGCCGCCGGCCGAGCCATCCGAGCGCGAGCCGGTCTCGATCTCGCGACCGAACTTCGTCGAGCTCTGCCTGCGCCTGACCGAGACCGACGAGCGCGCCTTCGAGCTGCTGTGGCGAACGCTCGGGCTCTCGGTCGACTGGTCGATGACCTACACGACGATCGGCGAGCACGCGCAGCGCATCTCTCAGCGCTCCTTCCTCGGCCTGCTCGCGCGCGGCGAGGCCTACCAGCTGGAGGCGCCGACGCTGTGGGACGTCGACTTCCAGACCGCCGTCGCGCAGGCCGAGCTCGAGGACCGCGAGCGGCCCGGCGCGATGAACCGGGTGCGATTCACGACGACCGAGGGCGCCGATGCGCTGATCGAGACGACCCGGCCGGAGCTGATCCCCGCGTGCGTCGCGCTGCTCGCGCACCCCGACGACGAGCGCTGGCGCGAGCTCGTCGGCAAGCAGGCGCTGACGCCGCTGTTCGGCACGCGCGTGCCGGTGCTCACGCACCAGCTCGTCGACCCGGAGAAGGGCACCGGCCTGGTGATGGTCTGCACGTTCGGCGATCTGACCGACGTCGTCTGGTGGCGCGAGCTCGGCCTGCCGGTGCGCTCGGTGCTCGGCCCCGACGGGCGCCTCTCCGAGGTGCCCTGGGGTGCCGCCGGCTGGGAGTCGCAGGACCTCGAGCGCGCGCGGCGCGAGTACGCCGAGCTCGCCGGGCGCAGCGTGAACCAGGCGCGCAAGCGGATTCTCGAGCTGCTCGGCGAGGCCGGCGAGCTCGTCGGCGAGCCCGTGCAGATCACGCGCCCGGTGAAGTTCTTCGAGAAGGGCGAGCGCCCGGTCGAGATCGTCACCAGCCGCCAGTGGTTCATCCGCACGACGGCGCACGCCGAGGAGCTGATCGCGCGCGGGCGCGAGCTGCGCTGGCACCCGCCGCACATGCGCGCGCGCTACGAGGACTGGGTCAACGGGCTGACGGGAGACTGGTGCGTCAGCCGCCAGCGCTTCTTCGGCGTGCCGTTCCCGCTGTGGTACCGGCTCGACGCGAGCGGAACGGTGCTCCACGACGAGCCGCTCGTCGCCGCCGAGGAGCAGCTGCCGATCGACCCCTCGACCGACGTCCCCGACGGCTACTCGGCCGAGCAGCGCGGGCAGCCGAACGGCTTCGTCGGCGACCCCGACGTGATGGACACCTGGGCGACGTCCTCGCTCACGCCGCAGATCGTCGGGCACGCCGGCGAGCGCGCCCGGACGAGAGGAGCTGTTCGAGCGCGTCTTTCCGATGGACGTGCGCCCGCAGGCGCACGACATCATCAGGACCTGGCTGTTCTCGACGATCCTTCGCTCGCAGCTCGACTACGACGCGCTGCCGTGGCGCGATGCGGCGATCTCCGGCTGGGTGCTCGACCCCGACCGCAAGAAGATGTCCAAGTCGAAGGGCAACGTCGTCACGCCGATGCACCTGCTCGAGGAGTTCGGCGCCGACGCCGTCCGCTACTGGGCCGCGAGCGGCCGGCCGGGCACCGACACGGCGTTCGATCCCAAGCAGATGAAGGACGGCCGGCGCCTGGCCGTGAAGCTGCTGAACGCCTCGAAGTTCGCGCTCGCCGACCTGCCGAGCGAGGGCGAGTCGCTGAGCAGCGCGCTCGATCGCGCGATGATCGCGCGGCTGGCCGAGGTCGTCGCGGAGGCGACGAGCAGCTTCGAGGACTACGACTACGCGCGCGCGCTCGAACGCGTCGAGCGTTACTTCTGGTGGTACTGCGACTACTACCTCGAGCTGGTCAAGGGCCGCCGCTACGACTCCGGCGAGACCGATGCCGGGCGCGCCGGCGCGGCCTCGGTCAGCCGTGCGCTGCGCCGCTCGCTGTCGGTCTTCCAGCGCCTGCTGGCGCCGTTTCTGCCGTTCGTCTGCGAGGAGGTCTGGTCGTGGTGGCAGCCCGGCTCGGTCCACCTCGCGAGCTGGCCGGATGCCGAGGAGCTTGCGCGAGGCACTCGGCGGCGGGCAGGTGAGCACCGTCGAGCAGCTCGCACTCGCGCTCGCCGCCGACGTGCTGCACGAGGTACGCAAGGCGAAGTCGCAGGCGCGCCGGCCGATGCGCGCGCCGGTGCTGCGGATCGTCGTGCACGATACGGCCGAGCGACTCGTCGCGCTCGAGCTGGCCGCCGACGATCTCCGTCTGGCGGGCTCGATCGAGACGATCGAGGCACTGGCAGCCGATGAGTTCGCCGTCGAGGTCGAGCTCGCCGAGGAGCCGCCCCAGGTCGCCTCCTAGCGTGCGATGATCGGCGCCATGAACCTACGCAAGCACCACCTACTCGCGAGCGCTCTGCTCGCCGCGGCGCTCGTGATCGCCGCCTTTGCGATGTCGGCCACCGCGGCGTCACCGCTGAAGATCACGAACTGCAACAAGGCGCAGACGCGGCCGAAACTACTGACGCTCACCTGCGGCGACGGCAACACCGCCCTCAAATCGATGAGCTGGTCGAGCTTCGGCGGCGCCAGTGCCGTCGGCAAAGGCACGTTCATCACGAACACCTGCAAACCGAACTGCGCGGCAGGCAAAGACGTGAGCTACCCGGTGCAGGTCACGGCGACCGGCTCGAAAAAATGCAAAGGCGGTGTCGGCGTCTACGGCAAGCTCGCGCTGACGTTCACCGGCGCGAAAAAGCCGGGACCGGGTGTCCCGCGCAAGTGGACCTTCTTCTGCCCGAGTTGAGCGAAGCACGCTGACCGAGCACGAGCAGCGCGCGGCGGGCCGCCCGGACGGCTCGCCGCGGGCGTCGGTGCCCGCTCGATAGGGTGGCGCCCGTGAAGCGCACCCTGACGAGCGAACTGCCGGAGAAGATCGGCGAGCGTGTGCGCCTGCGCGGCTGGGTCCACGCGCTGCGCGATCAGAAGCGCGTGCAGTTCATCGTGCTGCGCGACGAAGCCGGAATGGCGCAGGTCGTGCTCGCCAAGGACGATCCTCCGAACGAGCTCAACGAGCGCGTCTCGGCGCTGACGGAGGAGTCCGCCGTCACGCTGATCGGCACGGTCGTGCCGGATGAGCGCGTCAAGCTGAAAGGGCTCGAGCTGAAGCTCGAGGAGCTCACGGTCGACGCGCTCGCCGAGGCGGAGCTGCCGATCGCCGCCGACTCGGCGCTCGACAAGCGAATCGACTGGCGTTACCTCGACCTGCGCCGGCCCGACCGCAAGCTGATCTTCGAGGTTCAGACCACGACCGAGCGCGCGATGCGTGAGTTCTGGGCGAAAGAGAGCTTCATCGAGCTGCACTCGCCGAAGCTGACCGGTGCCGCAACGGAGTCCGGCGCCGAGCTGTTCAAGCTCGAGTACTTCGACCGCATGGCGACGCTCGCGCAGTCGCCGCAGTTCTACAAGCAGATGGCGATGGCAGCCGGCTTCGGCAAGGTGTTCGAGGTCGGGCCGGTGTTCCGCGCCAACCCGTCATTCACCTCACGCCACGACACCGAGTTCACGAGCGTCGACACGGAGATCTCCTGGATCGACTCGCACGAGGACGTGATGTCCTTCGAGGAGCGCTGGCTCGCGCACACGCTCGCGGTCGTCAAGGAGGTACACGGACAGCAGATCGCCGAGACGTTCGACACTCCGCTGATCGTGCCCGAGGTGCCGTTCCCGCGGATCACGCTCGAGGACGCCAAGCAGCTGCTGCGCGACGCCGGGTACGGCGTGCCGGGCGAGGGCCAGGATCTAGATCCGCCCAGCGAGCGAGCTCTCTCGGCGCTGATCAAGGAGCGCGACGGCCACGAGTTCACGTTCGTCACCGAGTACCCGACCTCGGTGCGCCCCTTCTACCACATGCGTTTCGAGGACCGGCCGACCGTGACGAAGAGCTTCGACCTGCTGTGGCGCGGCATTGAGCTGACGACCGGTGCGCAGCGCGAGCACCGCTATCGGCAGCTGCTCGAGCAGGCCGCCGAGAAGAAAGTCGACACCGACGCGATCCAGTACTACCTCGACTTCTTCCGCTTCGGCGCACCGCCGCACGGCGGCTTCGGCTTCGGGCTGACGCGGCTGCTGATGCAGATGCTCGGCCAGGACAACGTCCGCGAGGTGACGTTCCTGTACCGCGGGCCGCACCGGCTCGAGCCTTAGCCGCCGCTGCGACGCCGATCCGCACCGTCCGCTGCCCTCGCAGGCGCTCGGCGATTCCGTCCGGCCGCTGTGATTGTGCGGCTGAGATGGGGGTAACGCCAGGTTAATCCGACTGGACGAATGTTCTAGGGAGGTTGGCATGGTCCGAAGGCTGGCATCGCGACACGCAGCAAGGCGACTACTTGCCGGGCTCCTCGCCGCAGCGATCGCGATCGCGCTGCCGGCACAGGCCGGCGCATTGAGCCTTCCGCTGGAAGTGCCTGCCGTCCCGGTCAAGGCGCCGGCCGTCACCGTCAAGGCGCCGACCGCCACGGCGAAGACTCCGGCAGCAACCGTCAGTACTCCGGCCGTCACCGTCAAGGCGCCAAGCGCCACGGCGAAGGCTCCGGCGGCGACCGCCAGTACGCCGGCCGTCACCGTCAAGACCACCACGGCGACGACTCCGGCAGCAACCGTCAGCACGCCGGCCGTCACCGTCAAGGCGCCGAGCGCCAAGGCGAAGACCCCGGCAGCGACCGTCAGTACGCCGGCCGTCTCGGTCAAGGCGCCGGCCGCCAAGGCGAAGACTCCGGCAGCGACCGTCAGTACGCCTGCCGTGACCGTCAAGGCGCCGAGCGCCAAGGCGAAGACCGTCTCGGCGAAAGCACCGACAGTCGCGGTCAAAGCGCCGACCGTCTCGCTCGACACACCGGCCGTCACCGTCAAGGCGCCGACCGCCACGGTGAAGACCCCGGCTGCGACCGTCAGTACTCCGGCCGTCTCGGTCAAGGCGCCGTCGGTCTCGGTCAAGGCGCCAACCGTCTCGGCGAAAACGTTGTCGGCGACCGTGGAAACGCCGTCGTCGGCCGTGAACGCCCCTCTGCTCAACGTTACGGTCTCGGGCGGCTCGGCAGAGGCTGCCGGCATCAGCGCGAGCGTTCCGAGCGTCTCCGTAGGTACGCCCGGAGTGAGTGTTGAATCGCCCGTCGGCTCGGCCGCTTCCGGGTCTGCGGGCGTCGTGGATGCCGGGCTGATCACCGCCGTGACCGCGATCGCGCTGCCGGAAGAGGCTGCCGCCTTGAGCCTTCCGCTGGAAGCACCGACGGTCGCCGCCGACACGCCGACTGTCACCGTGCAGACGCCGTCCGTATCGGTCAAGGCGCTTACCGTCGCAACCCCGGTGGCGACGGTCAGTACCCCGGCCCTCACCGTCACGGCGCCGACCGTCTCGCTGAAGACTCCCGTGGCGACGGTCACTACGCCGGCCCTCACCGTCACGGCGCCGGCCGTCTCGGTGAAAACTCCCGTGGCGACGGTCACTACGCCGGCCCTCAGCGTCACGGCGCCGGCCGTCTCGGTGAAAACCCCGGTGGCAACCGTCAGTACGCCGGCCGTCACCGTCTCGGCGCCGACCGGCTCGGCGAAAGGATCGCCGGCCACCGTGCAGACGCCGTCGCCAACCGTGGAAGCTCCTGCCGTCAAGGTGTCGGTTCCGGGCGGCTCGGCAAAAACTCCCAGCGTCAGCGCCAGCGTTCCGAGTGTCTCGGTGAAAGCGCCCGGCGCGAGCGTGAACTCGCCCAGCGGGCCGGCGCGGGTCGGGTCCGCCGGCTCTGCAGCGACGGGACCTGCGACGGCGCACGGCGTCGAGGGCCCGCACGGCGCGGCCTCGCAGCCGGAAGCAGGCGGCGCGCCGAATGGCTACGGCGGGGCGCTTGGGGGCTACGCCAGCCCCGGCGCGGGCTACGGCCAGATGCCACCGGCCGAAGGTGCGCTTCGCCCGAAGGCGCGAGCACGAATTGCTGCGCGCGAACGAAAGCTGAAAGCGACTGTCGCACACGCGCGGCTCTGTTTGGGAGCGCTGCCCGAACGCCAGCAGGAGCTGCTCGTGTTGCGCAGCGGTCTGGGCCAGCCGCACCCGCTGAGCCCTCGTGCGACGGCCGCGCGCATGCATCTCGGCACGGCTCGCTTCGCCAAGCTCGAAGCACGGGCACTGCACGAACTCCGCGTCGCCAAGGCTGCCGGGTGTCGCCAGGCTGCTGCCGGAGTCGCGAAGGTGCTCGCGTTTCTTGGAGCGAGCTTCGGCGCGCCGACAGCGCGCGGCGGCGTTCAGGCGATTCGCTACGAAGCCGCACCGGGTCTGACCGTGCCGGGCGTGAGCCCGGGCGATGCGGGGCTGCTCGGAGGCAAGCTCTCGCCGGCCGAGAGCGACGCGATCATCGCGTTCCTCGGCGTGCTCGCGCTCGCGCTGGCGACGATCGCGATCGTCGCCGATGCGGTCGGCATCGGTCCGCGCCACGCGCACTGGCGCCGTCACATGCGAAGCCGCATGCGCGACTGGCGATAGCGCAATCTCCTCAGCCGATCGCGGCGGCTGTGGTTGGCGGGCACTCGGCGTCGCGCGCCGCTCGAGCGCTAACGTCCGCCTGTGTCCGATTGGGCTGACGTGAAACGCCTGGCGCTCGCGCTGCCGGCGACCGAGGAGCGGCTCGCGCGCGAGCAACGGCAGTGGCGCGTGAAGGACAAGCTGTTCGTCTGGGAGCGGCCGCTGCGACAGAAGGAAGTGGCCGAGCTCGGCGACGGCGCTCCGGACGGACCGATCCTGGGCGCGCGCGTCGAGCATCTCGGCGCCAAGCAGGCGCTGCTCGAGGACGACCCGCGCGTCTACTTCACGACATCGCACTTCGAGGGCTTCGCCGCGATCCTCGTGCGCCTGGAGCGGATCGCGCTCGATGAGCTCGAGGAAGTCGTGACGCGAGGCCTGGCTTGCGCGCGCGCCGAAGCGGCTGGCGCAGGGCTTCATCGCCGAGCGCTCCGCGCGCTAGGCAGACGGGAAGTCGATCGCCAACTGGCGCGCGATCGCAGCGATCGCGTCCGGCGCGAGCGGGCCCGAGCGGTTCAGTTTCCGGGCCGTGCCGCGGCAGTGATGCAGCCGGTGGCCGCGAATCTCCGTGCCGCCGAGCAGCGGCAGGTCGGCCTTCGTGAAGCACAGCACGCCGGACACGGGCACATCGCCACGCCCGGCCGCTGCGAGTGCCTCGCGCACCGCGCCAACCTGGCGATCGAGGCCGTCGAGCTGCTTGGTTCGTGAACGCCCGGCAACGATCAACTTCGCCTCGCCCAACAGCGGCTGGGAGACGCGCACCTTGCCGTGAATCGCCTTTGCGTCGATCACGAACACGCCGCGCGGCGCCACGGCCAGGTGATCGATGTTGGCGTGCCCGTGTCCGGCCGGCATGCGCCGGTCGTGCAGGATCACGGCCGGCCCGCCCGCCGTGCGGCGCTCGAGCGAGCGCGCGACCGATTCCTCGCCGCGCGCGCCGATCGCCCACGCGCGCTCGTGTTGCGGCGGCGTAGAGAGCGCGAGCATCGCGCCGCCGATCCACGGGTGGCGCCTGCGCGTGCGAGCTTCGCGACTGGCCTGACGGCGGTGGTACTCGCGCGCGGCGCTCGCTCCGGCGTGGCCGCGGTCGAGCTCGGTGCCCGGGCCGGGACCGGCGATCTGCGGCTCGGATCGGGAACCGTGCCGGGCGGGCGGCGGCACGAGGCTGGCGTCGGCGGCGATGTGCAGACAGGTCAGACACGTCACGGCGCGCGCCTCGGCATCCCAGTAGGCGCTCGTACCGGCCGGCACGGCCGTGCCGCAGACCCGGCAGACGTCGTCGCGTCTCAGCGTCATCACTCGCGATGGCATGCCTGGCTCGTCGGCGCCGGCTGTCCCGCTTTTGAGCCGAGTTTCAGTTATTGGACATTCCGACGAGTGCGTCAGAACGGGACGCCGGTCGCGCAGCGCCGGCGAAAACGAGCGTTTCGAGCGGCCGATCGCGCGGAGCGGCTAGAGCTCGAACGCGCCGGCCAACAGCTCGTATGAGCGTCGTCGCGCGTCATGGTCGTAGACGATGTTGACGGCGATCACCTCGTCGGCGCCGTACTCGGCGGCGACGCCTTCGAGCTCGGAGCGGACCGCATCGGGCGTGCCGATGACCGTGCGCCGATTGACGCCCGCCGGTCCGGCGCCGGCGAGGAACTCGAGCGCCTTCTCCGGCGGTGGCACCGCGATCAGTTCGCCGCGGCGGAGCATCGTGAATGCCATGCGCCCGCTGGAGGCGAGTCGCTGCGCCTCCTGCTCGGATTCGGCGCAGATCGTCCAGACGGCGACGGCCGTATACGGACGCTTGCCGGGCTGCTCGTGTTCGGCGAAGCGTTCGCGATAGAGCGCCGCGAATTCGGCGCCGGCCGAGTTTATGAAGTCGGCGAACGCGTACGGCAGGCGCCAGCTCGCCGGCCCAGATCGCGCTCTGCTGCGAGGAGCCGAGCAGCCACGGCTCGGGCCGCTCCGGACGTCCCGGCAGCGTCTTTGCCAGACGCTCGAACGGATGATCCGGCGGCATCCGATCGTCGAGGTAGGCGAGCACCTCGGCGAGTTGCTGCGGGAAGTCATCGGCCGCCGCCTGGCGGCGGTCGCGCTGCAGCGCGAACGTCGTCATCGGGTCGGTGCCGGGCGCGCGCCCGAGCGCCAAGTCGATCCGTCCTGGGAACAGGCCGGCGAGCAGGCTGAACGTCTCGGCGACCTTGAACGGGCTGTAGTGCGGCAGCATCACGCCGCCCGAGCCGACGCGGATCCGCGAGGTCGCGGCGGCGATCGGGCCGATCAGCGCCTCGGGGCTCGGCCCCGCGAGCATCGGGCCGCCGTGATGCTCGGCGACCCAGTAGCGGTTGTAGCCGAGCTCGTCGCAGAGGTGTGCGAGGTCGATCGTGTTGCGCAGCGCCTGCGAGCCCGTCGAGCCCTCTGAGATCGGCGACTGGTCGAGGACGGAGAGCTTCAGCGACGGCGGCATCGGATGCCACCTGCTTTAGCAGACCGTGCTCCGCTAAAGCCGCGAGCGCGGCGATCCGAACAGATACCGATGAGGCTTCGCAGCACGACGGCCGCGGTGGTCGACGCACGCCTGCGTATTCCGCTGGCGCTCGCCGCGCTGCTCGTGATCCCCGATCTGGTGCTCGAGGAGCAGCCGTTGCGGCCCGCCTGGCACCACGTCGCGGTGATCGGAAACTGGGCGATCTGGCTCGCGTTCCTGTTCGAGTTCGTCGCGATCATGCTGCTCGCGAGCGACTGGCGCGCGTGGATGCGCAAGTACCCGCTCGCGCTGCCGATGCTGATCCTCACGCCGCCGTTCGCGCCGGCGGCGC
Source organism: uncultured Solirubrobacteraceae bacterium (assembly GCA_963812575.1). GTDB lineage: Bacteria > Actinomycetota > Thermoleophilia > Solirubrobacterales > Solirubrobacteraceae > Palsa-744. The sequence goes on from CAWEVS010000002.1 coordinate 432,559, forward strand.
TGCAGGCGCTGCGCGCGTTTCGCCTGCTGCGCCTGCTGCGCGTCGTGCGTGGCTTTCAGTTCATCTCCAAGGAGCTCTTGACGCTCGACGGCGTCCGCTACGTCGCGGCGCTGGCCGTGTTCCTCGTGCTCGGCGGCGGCGTCGCCTTCGCGCAGGTCGAGACGACCGCGACCAACCACGTCTCCGACTGGGATGGGATCTGGTGGGCGGTCGGCGTCGTGACGACGAACGGCAGCAACGTCGCGGTCACCAACGACGCGGCGCGCATGATCGCGATCGTGCTGATGCTGGCCGGCATCGGCGTCTTCTCGGTGCTGACGGCGGCGGTCGCGCAGCGCTTCGTCGCCAGCCGCGCGGTGCCGCGCGCGGAAGCCGAGCAGGCGCGGATCAGCGCCGGCGATCGCGCGATCATGGAGCGCCTGGAGGAGCTCTCGGCGCGGCTGCGCGAGCTCGAACCGGGCGAGGCCATCGGCGCCGAACGCCACTCCTAGCCGCCACGGCGCGGCGAGGCCGGCGTGGCATCCCGTCCGCAGTCCCATCTACTTTCAACCTGTGCTCGTCAACGAGCTGACAGACGGAGTCGAGATCGACCAGGTCCTGCTGGTGCGCGAGTCCGAGCGCCGCCAACGGCGCGACGGCGGCGACTACCTGCGCCTGCAGCTCGGCGATCGCACCGGCGCGCTGGCCTGCATGGTCTGGGATGAGCTCGCCGAGGTCGAGCAGCTGGCTCGCGCGGGCTCGCCCGTTCGCGTCCGCGGTCGTTACACGGTGCATCCGCGCTTCGGGCCGCAGATCAACCTGCGCGGGCTGGAAGAGGCCGATGCAGGGAGCTTCTGCCTCGAGGATCTGCTCGACGGTCCGGTACGCGACGTCGAGCAGATGGAGCGCGAGGTCCGCGAGCTGATCGCGACCGTCCAGGAGCGCCACCTGCAAATCCTGCTCGAGCGGCTGTTCGGCGAGGAGTCCGAGCTGTGGGCCTCCTATCGCGTCGCGCCGGCGGCGAAGTACTACCACCAGGCCTATCGCCATGGGCTGCTCGAGCACTGTCTCGGCGTGGCGCAGGCGGTCAGCGCGATCAGCGCGACCTTCCCCGGGATCGACCGCGACGTCGCGATCACCGGCGCGCTGCTTCACGACATCGGCAAGCTCGAGGCCTACACAGACGATCAGCAGAACATCGACCTGACCGACGCGGGCAAGCTGCAGGGCGAGATCGCGCTCGGCTACTACCGCGTGCGCCGGGCGATCGAGGAGATCGACGGCTTCCCGCCGCAGCTTGCGCTCGAAGTCGGGCACATCATCCTCTCGCACCACGGCACCCTCGAGCACGGCAGTCCGGTCGTGCCGTGCACGCGCGAGGCGACGCTCGTGCACATGATCGACAACCTCGGTGGTCGCCTCGGCAGCTTCGACCGGCTCGAGAAGGAACTCGCGCCGGGCAAGCGCTGGTCGAACTTCGACCGCGCGATCGGTGGCGGCGCGTACTTCAGCGAGCGCGATTCGCCCGATCTGGCGCCCGCCGAGCCCGCGCCTGCCGAGTCGCCGCCGCTGGCGGCGGAGTCGGAGATCGCGCGCGAGCCGCAGGTCGGCGCGCAGATCGCGCTGACCGACGCGCCGGCGCGCGAAGCGGCCTAGGCGCGCGGCCGTGCCGAAAAGCCGCAAATAGCGGCTCGCATACGCACTCTCGCGGTAACCGTCTCGCCGCCAACTTCTATGGTGTCTCGTTCATGGCCAAGGACACCGAGAAGCTGATTCGCCAGCTGTCGCTGATCTCATATTTGATGGCCGAGCGGCGACCGGTCACAGCGCTCGAGATCCGTCGCGACGTCGAGGGCTACAGCGGAATGAACGAAGACGCGTTCGCGCGGCGCTTCTACGCCGACCGCTCAGAGCTCGAATCGCTGCGTATCCAGCTGACCGTCGAGCGCCCGGCCGACGGCGCGGCCGAGCAGGAGAACTACTCGCTGCGCCCGGAGAACTTCCACCTGCCCGCAATCGAGTTCTCCGAGGAGGAGCTGGCCGCGCTGCAGACGGCGCTGAGCCTGCTCGACGGCGAATTCGCCTATGCCGAGCCGTTGCGGCTCGCGCTTCAGCAGATCACCTGGGGACGCCCGAGCCCGCTGCGCGCACCCGAGCAGCGTTCGGTCGCGCTCGGCATCACGGCCTCGGCCGGAGGCCACGAGCTGTCGGCGCGCCTGGCGAAGGTCGAGACGGCGATCTTCCGAAACAAGACGATCCTGTTCGACTACTACACGATGGAGCGCGACGAGGTCGGGCCGCGGCGCGTCGATCCCTACCACCTGCTGTTCCAGGGCGGCCAGTTCTACCTGCTCGGCTACTCGCACGAGCGCAAGGCGATCCGCGTGTTCCGCCTGACGCGGATCCGCGGCAAGGTCTCCTACGCGACGAAGGCCGAGCACGACTTCCGCCGTCCGGCCGACTTCGACCCGCGCGCCTACGCGAGCCGCGCCGACTGGCAGCTCGGCGAGCAGCGCGACGTCGCCGAGGTCGCGATCGCCGAGCGGATCGCGTGGCAGATCGAGCGCCACTTCGGACGCTACGGCGAGATAGTCGCGGCCGACGGCGGCGAGGTGCTGTTCCGCACCGGCTACTCCAATGCGCGCGGCGTCGTCTCCTGGGTGCTCGGGCTCGGCGCGAACGCGCGGCTGCAGGGGCCCGAGGAGCTGACGCGCGAGATGACGCGGCGGCTGAAACTGCTGAAGGAGCGCCACGGCCGCACGCTGCCGGGCGCCGAGGCCAAGGCGACACCGGCGAGCGCGGCGGCTGCACGCGGATCGGCACCGGCGCGCTCGCGCGGCGCGCGTCGCGGCGGCGCGGAGGTCGACGAGGAGAGCGTGCGCCCGGACACGGCGATCCGCCCTGAGCGCTTCGCGCGCCTGGTGACGCTCGCGAGCATCCTGATCCGGGCGGGGCGCGCCGGCGAGCGCGTCTCGATCGCAGACGTGCGCGAGCGCCTGCAGCTGAGCGACGAGGAGCTGCGCGAGGACGTCAACGTGCTGAACGTCGTCAACTTCGGCGGCGGCTCCTATGTGCTCTACGCCGAGATCGACGAGCAGACCGGCGAGATCGAGGTCGATCCGGAGCCCTACAGCGACAACTTCGACCGCCCGGCGCGCCTGCTGCCGGTCGAGGCCAAGGCGCTCGTCGCGGCGATCGACCTGATCGGCGAGCACATTCCCGAGGGCTCGCTCGCCTCGGCGCGCGAGAAGATCGTCGCGGCGCTCGGCGAGGACCCGATGGACCAGGGCCTGCAGGTGGCGAGAGCGAGCAGCGACGACTCCGGTGTCGCGCGGCAGATCTCCGAGGCGATCGTCGAGCACCGCCTGATCGAGCTCGAGTACTTCAAGGAGAACGAGGATGAGATCTCGCTGCGGCGCGTCGAGCCGTATGCGCTGACGAACGGTCGCGAGGGCTGGTACGTCGCGTCGTTCGATCCCGAGCGCGACGGCGTGCGCCACTTCCGTCTGGACCGGATCAAGCAAGTCGTCGTGACGGACGAGTCGTTCGAGCCGCGCCCGGAGGTCGATCCGGCGGCGGCGGTCGACGGCTGGCTGCGTACCGGCGAGGTCGAGACCTCGCGCACGGCGCGCGTCTGGGTCTCGCCCGAGCGCGCGCGCTGGGCGCGCGAGGCGCGGCGCGTCGTCGAGGAGCGCAGTGACGGAGCGGTCGTCGTCGAGCTCAGCTTCGCCGGCGTCGACTGGCTCGTTCGCGAGATCCTGCGCGAAGCCGGCGACGCGGCCGTGCTCGAGCCGGCCGACGCGCGCAAGGCGGTGCGCGAGGCGGCCATCCGACTGGGCGAGGCGCAGGCCAGGCCGGCCCGGCGCCACTCGAGCGGCCGCCGCGCGAAGCTGCAGCCCGCTTGAGTCGCGTATATCGGGTAATAGGCCTACGAATTGAACAGGCGCGAGCTGATCAAGATGAGCGCGGCCGAGGTCGCGACGTTCCTGGCCGAAGAGCGCACGGTCACGTGCGCGACGGTCGGTAAGGACGGCTGGCCTCACCTGATGCCGCTGTGGTACGTCCTGCGCGGCCACTCGGCCGGCGAACCGGGCCCACGGATCTGGTCATGGACGTACGGCGCCTCGCAGAAGGTGCGCAACCTCGAGCGCACGGCGCGCGCGACGCTGCAGGTCGAGTCCGGTGAGGCCTACCAGGAGCTGCGCGGCGTGATGCTCGAATGCGACGTCGTCGTGCACCGCGACATTGCCGAGATCGTGCGACTCGGCGCGGAGATCATGATGCGAAACGCCGTGCCGCGCGGTCAGACGCCGCTTGAAGACCTGCCGTCGGAGGCGCGCGACGTCGTCGCGGCGCAGGCCGGCAAGCGCGTCGGCCTGGAGTTCGTCGAGCTGCGGCGCGTCAGCTGGGATCACCGCAAGCTCGACGGCGTCTACTGAGACCGTCGCCGCGCGCTGCCGGCGACAGCCATGCGTGACCGTCGCTCGCGCCGATAGGCTCACGCGCCAATGGAGCCATTGAAGGGGTTGATCCTCTCGGGCGGCAAGGGCACGCGCCTGCGCCCGATCACACATACGAGCGCCAAGCAGCTCGTGCCCGTCGCGAACAAGCCGGTGCTGTTCTACGGAATCGAGGCGATGGCCGACGCGGGTATCGAGCAGGTCGGCATCATCATCGCGCCGGAGACCGGCGAGGAGATCGAACAGGTCGCCGGCGACGGCTCGCGCTTCGGCGTGCAGATCACCTACATCCTGCAGGCCGAGCCGCTCGGCCTGGCGCATGCGGTGCTGACGGCCGAGCCGTTCCTCGGGGCCAGCCCGTTCGTGATGTATCTCGGCGACAACCTGCTGCAGGGCGGGATCGCCGACCTCGTCGATGCGTTCCGCGAGCACGCGCCCGACGCGCTGATCCTGCTGACGCCGGTGCCCGATCCGGAGAACTACGGCGTCGCCGAGCTCGCGCCGGCGCCGGCCGGCGAGCCGGGTCGCGTCGTTCGCCTGGTCGAGAAGCCGAGCGAGCCGGCGACCGATCTCGCACTGGTCGGCGTCTACATGTTCACGGCGCAGATCCACGACGCGGCGCGCGCGATCGAGCCGTCGGCGCGCGGCGAGCTGGAGATCACCGACGCGATCCAGCACATCGTCGACGGCGGCCTGCGCGTCGAGCCGCACATCGTGCGCGGCTGGTGGAAGGACACCGGCCGGCTCGAGGACATGCTCGAGGCCAACCGGCTGATCCTCGACAACCTGAGCGAGCGGATCGACGGCGAGCTGATCGACTCGCGCGTCGACGGGCGCGTCGTCGTCGAGGCCGGCGCGCGGCTGGAGCGTACGATCGTGCGCGGCCCGGCGATCATCGGCGCCGACGCGCGCCTCAGCGACTGCTACATCGGCCCGTACACGGCGATCGGCGAGCGCTGCGAGATCACCTCGTCAGAGGTCGAGCATTCGATCCTGCTTGCCGGTTGCACGGTCTCTGACCTCGACGGCCGGATGGAGTCCTCGCTGCTCGGTCGCAACGTGACGATCCGCCGCGGCGAACGCCAGCCGCGCGCTTATCGCTTCATGGTCGGAGACAACTCCGACATCTCGATCCTGTGACTCTGACCGCCATCGTGCTGCGATGAGGATCCTCGTGACAGGCGCGCAGGGAATGCTCGGCCACGACGTGCAGCGCGCCGGCGAGCGCGCCGGGCACGAGCTCGTGCTCGTCGACCTGCCCGAGCTCGACATCACCGAGGCGGCGGCCGTCGGCGAGCTGATCGAGCGGCTGAGCGCCGAGTCGGGCTCGCTCGACGCGGTCGTCAACTGCGCGGCGTGGACGGACGTCGACGGCGCCGAGAGCGAAGCAGGAGCAGGCACACGCGGTGAACGCGCTCGGTCCGGCAGTACTCGCGCGGCGCAGCCGCGCAGGCCGGCGTGCCGCTGCTGCACATCTCGACCGACTACGTGTTCGACGGCGTCGCGCCGCTCGACGCCGATGGCCGGCCGCGTCCGTACGTCGAGTCCGATCCGACGGGGCCGCGCTCGGTCTACGGCGCGACGAAGCTCGAAGGCGAGCGAGCGGTGCTGGCCGCTTCGCCGCGGAACACGGTCGTGCGCACGGCGTGGCTGTTCGGCGTCGACGGTTCGAACTTCGCGGCGACGATGTTGCGTCTGGCCGGCGAGCGCGATGCCGTGCAGGTCGTGACCGATCAGATCGGCTCGCCGACCTGGTCGGGCCATCTCGCGCCGGCGCTGCTCGGGCTGCTCGAGCGCGGCGTCGGCGGGCTCGTGCATCTGACCGGCGGCGGCGAGGTCTCCTGGAACGGCTTCGCGCAGGAGATCTTCCGCCAGGCGGAGATCGCCTGCCGCGTCGAGCCGGCTGAGCAGCGAGCAGATGGCGCGCGCGGCGCCGCGCCCGGCGTGGTCGGCGCTCGCCTCCGAGCGCGACGACGTGCTGCCGATGCCTCCGTGGCAGGACGGGCTGGCGGGATACCTGGCGATGCGTGCTGGAATGATCCGATGAGCGCGTATGGCCGTGCGCGCCCATCGAGTGGGAATGTCAGGATGCGCGGATGAAACTCCTGGTCAGCGGCGGCGCCGGCTTCATCGGATCGACGTTCGTGCGTCAGCGGCTGCTCGAGCACGGCGACGAGGTGACGGTGCTCGACAAGCTGACGTATGCCGGGCGCAGGGAGAACTTCCGCGATTTCGCCGAGCATCCGTCGTTTCGCTTCGTGCACGGTGCGATCGAGGATCCGGCGGCGGTCGCGAGCGCGCTCGAGCTCGGCGCGCCGGAGGCGCTCGTCAACTTCGCTGCCGAGACGCACGTCGACCGCTCGATCGCCGAGCCGGACGCGTTCGTCAGGACGCATGCGCTCGGCACGTACGTGCTGCTCGAGGCGGCGCGCGCGAGCGGGCTGCGCTACGTGCAGGTCTCGACCGACGAGGTCTACGGCTCGATCGAGTCGGGCTCGTTCACGGAGAGCTCGCCGCTGGCGCCGTCATCGCCGTACTCGGCGACGAAGGCCGGCGCCGATCTGCTCGTGCAGGGCTACTTCCACACCTACGGCCTGCCGGCGCTGATCGCGCGCGGCTCGAACAACTACGGCCCGTATCAGTACCCGGAGAAGCTGATTCCGCTGATGGTGCTCAACGCGCTGCACGGCGACGCGCTGCCGGTCTACGGCGACGGGATGCAGGTGCGCAACTGGATCCACGCGAGCGACTTCGCGGGCGCGATCGGCTACGTGCTCGAGCACGGCGTGCCGGGCGAGGTCTACAACGCCGGCGGACCGGACGAGGAGGCGAACATCGACGTCGTCAAGCGGATCATCGCGGCGACGGGCGCGAGCGAGTCGCAGATCGAGTACGTGCGCGACCGCCCCGGACACGATCGCCGCTACTCGCTCAGCTCCGAGAAGGTGCGCGCGCTCGGCTGGGAGCCGCGCGTGCGCTTCGGCGAGGGCCTCGAGCAGACGGTCGCCTGGTATCGCGAGAACGCGTGGTGGTGGGAGCCGATCCGCTCGGGCGACTATCGCGCGTACTACGAGCGCCAGTACGGCCGCGCGCTCGCCTGATCCTCGCCGACTGCGCGCGGGCGCGATGAGACGAGTTGTCTGTGGAACGTGTTGTCCGTCATACAGGAGACTGCGCGCATGCCGAGCGTGCGTGAGCAGTTCGCCGCGAATCTGAAGCGCGAGCGCGTGCGCGCCGGGATCTCTCAGGAAGCGCTCGCCGACGCGTGCGACCTGCATCGCACCGAGATCAGCCTGCTCGAGCGCAGCAAGCGCTCGCCGCGCCTGGAGACGATCGTGATCCTCGCGAAGGGCCTCGGCCTGTCCTCGACGGACGAGCTGTTCGACGGGATCAAGATCAGCTGAGCGCGGCGGCGGCGCGCTGCCGGCCGGCGGCGCGGATCAGATGAGGCTGAAGGCCGAGATCTTCCACTTCTTGCCTTCCTTGACGAGCGTCATCGTGGAGATCGCCTTCTTGCCGGAGTAGATGCTCTTGACCTTGGCCGTCGCGGTCGCGCCGCTGACCTGAACCGATTCGACGGTCAGTTCGACCGCGGAGATCTCGGCGAGCTGTTTTTTGATCGCTTCCTGACAGCCGCCGGAGCTGCCGGCCAGCCGTTTGACGACGGCGCTGGAGAGGTCGTCTTCGCAGATCTTCTTCTCTTCGCCGGCGGTGACGTTGCTCTGCAGGTCTTTGATCGTTTCGGCTGCGGCCTTCGCTTCGCCCTTCAGCCCCGAGGTCGAGACGGTCGCGGCGCAGGCGGACAGGCCGAGCGCGAGCGCCGGCGCGCAGATCAGCGCGGCGGCGCGCTTGGGAAGGACGGTCATCCGGCCGCAGAGAGTACGTGACTGAGCCGGCAGGCGGCGCCGCCGCCCGGCCGCGCCTGCACGGTGCTCGCGCTCAGCTCTGCTCGTCGTCGCGCCGGTAGCCGAGCCGCGCGGAGATGCGGTCGGCGGTCGAGACGAGGTGCGGGCCGAGCGCGTCGACCAGCTCGCCCAGCGAGATCGTCGCGCTCGGCACGGCGATCTCGACGGCGGCGACGACCTGGCGCGCCTCGTTGCGCACGGGCGCAGCGATCGAGTAGAGCGCCTTGGCCAGCTCTTCGTCGTCGACGGCGAAGTTCGCCTCGTGCACCTCGGCGAGCTCGTCTTTGAGCGCTTTCTTGCTGGTGATCGTGTTCGGTCCGTGCTTGGTCAGCTTCAACTGGCCGATCAGCTCGCGCTGGTCGGCCTCGGGCAGGTTGGCGAGGAGCAGCTTGCCCATCGCCGTGCAGTAGGCGGGCAGGCGCGAGCCGGTGCGCGCATCGACGCTCGCCTGGCTCTGGCCGCGGCGGAAGCTGCGGGCCTGATCGACGTACAGGAGCTCGGGGCCGTCGAGCACGCCGAGGCTGACGGTGTAGGAGGTGCGCTGGCGCAGCTCTTCGAGGTAGGGCGACGCGTGCTCGCGCAGGCCGGTCGAGTTGAGCGCCGACATGCCGAGGTCGGTCACGCGCAGGCCGAGGCGGTACTTGCGCGAGGCGCCCTGCTCGAGGTAGCCGAGCGCGAGCAGCGTGATCACGTAGCGGTGCGTCGTCGAGCGGCTCATGCCGAGCTCGTCGGCGATGTCGGCGATGCCGAGCACCGGGCGCTTGGGCGTGAAGCAGCTGAGGATCGCCAGGCCGCGCTCGAGCGACTGCGAGTAGCGCGGCTCGCGGAGGCTCGGGATCGACCACGCGGGCTCCTGTGCGGAGGATGGTGCTTTGGGCGCTTTTGAACTAGTTCTGGGCATGTGTATCTGTGGTCCCTGTCCTTTTGGGGCGGGCTCTTCCTCGTGACGGAGATCCCTCGAGTTGGTGCCGTTGTGGCTGGGGGTGCCGCGGCCTGTCAGACGATCATAAACAGAGTGTCCCCAAGTAACGATAGACCGGTCACTGGTCGTATATTTCGTACACGGACGAGAAGACCAGCCGGCCGTTTCGACAGGCTGAGGACGCCGTATTGCGCGAACGTCAGTCGCTGCGGACGGCGCCGGGCTGCGCGAGGAAATGCTTGCTCAGCATCGTCTGCTGGCCCTGGTAATTGGAGTTGACGTCGGCGCCGTAGAGCACGTCGGGGACGTCGGCCATCCGCTCGAAGGCGAGCTTGCAGACGGGCTGGCCGTGCTCGACCATGAAGGAGACGTCGCGCGCGCGGACCTCGAGCGCGGCACGGCTGCCGTCGGAGCGGCGCTCGCGCGAGTAGCCGAAGCCCGGGTCGAAGAAGCCGGCGTAGTGGGTGCGCAGCTCGCCGGCGGTCGGGTCGTAGGCGAGCATCTCGGCGGCGTAGCCCGGCGGAATGCTGACGCCCTCGGCCGAGAGCAGCAGGTAGAAGACCTCGGGCTCGAGCACGATGCGCTGCTTGGCCTCGGGGTGAACCGGCTCCCAGTAGTCCTGCCAGCGCAGCGCGCCGACCTTCGTCAGGTCGATCGGCAGGCTGTTCTTCTTCGCGCGGTAGCCGACCGTCGCCTCGGCGCCGCCGGAGGCGTCGAGGCTGAGGAACAGTCCGTCGCCGAGCGACAGCGAGTCCTGCGCGAGCGGCTGTCCGTCGCGCAGCAGCAGCGGCGTCTGGCGGTGCAGCTCGAGCAGCTCGCGGTCGGACAGCCGCTCGTCGCCGTCGATCAGTCGCACCTGGTTGAGCGCGAGACCGGTCTTCACGCGGATCGCGAACGTACGCGGGACGACCTCGAGGTAGAGCTTGCCGTGGTAGCCGGCGGCGATCTCGTCGAAGCGGTGGCTGCGGTCGGTGAGAACGCGCGTGAACACGTCGAGTCGCCCGGTCGAGCTCTTCGGGTTGGCCTTCGCGCGCAGGTCGCTCGGCAGCTGCAGCTGCTCGACGAGCGGGACGAGGTAGGGGCGGTCGCGCTCGAGCGTCGCGCCGTCGCGCAGGTCGATCTCTTCGAATGCGAGGTCTGCGACCTTCTGCTCGACGGTCGAGTCGCTGTCGGGCAGGAAGCTGCAGCGCAGCACCCAGGCGCGCTCGCCGAGGCGCAGGTCGACGCTGGCCGGCTGGACCGACTCGGCCGGGATCCGCCAGGCGCCGGCCGTCAGCCACTCTCGCTCGATCGCCTCGCGCAGCCGCTGCGCCGGCAGCACGCCGCCGGGCTCGCGCGCTCGCGAGCGCGTCGAGCGGCGCGCCTGCTTGCGCTCGTGCTCGTCAACTGCCGGCTCTCTCGTCCACTGCGGCCAAGTCTATGTAGGCGCGGCATGCGAGGCGGGCGGCGCGCGCGTGTAGCAGTGGATCGTTGCCTCAGCGTGGCAGCGCATCGAGCAGCTCGCGCGCGAGCTGCTGGCGCCCCTGCACGCGCAGGCCGGTGTAGTCGCGCCGCGGGCCGAGCGCGGCCTGCCACGCGGCGCGGCTCGCCGCGCACGCTGGTGCTCGCCTCCGCGGCGCTGTCGGCTGCCGTGCCGGCGAGCGGACGCAGCCTTCCGGCGACGGTCTCGAAGCGGTGTACGACGGTCTGCTCGCGCTGCTCGACGACGGCCTCGAGCGTGCCGTCGGGAAGCTTCGTGCCTTCGAGCAGCGCCGGCAGCTGGTCGAGCACGGCGTCGGGCGTCGACGTGCTCGTAGCCGTCGCTCTGCTCGCTCCAGCGGTGGCGCATGCCCCAGCGCGCGAGTGCGCTTGCGATCGGCAGCAGTCCGGCGCCGCTTTCGGTCAGGGTCAGCTCGACGCGCGGCGGCATTTCGCGAAAGCGCCGGCGCGAGAGCAGGCCGAGCGCGACCATCTGGCGCACGTGGTGGTCGAGCACGGCCGAGGAGACGCCGGGCAGCCGGCTGCGCAGGCCGTTCAGTCGCAGCGTGCCGTCGCTGCAGGCGAGCACGATCAGAAGCGTCCAGCGATCGCCGGCGGCAGCGAGCGCGGCAGCGAGCGGTGTCGCCTGGCGGTGAGCGCGCAGCGGCGGCTGCGCCGGGCCTTCTACCGGCGCTCTCGTGGCGGCTTCGCGGCCACCGGCTACGTCGCGCATCGGCGAAGCGTACGCTGCGCTCGCGCGGCCGGAAGGCCGTCTGTTGGACTGGAATCGGAGGAACCGAGATTCCGGCAGCTGGAACAACCGGTGCGCGCTCGATTCGCGCGCCAAAGGACGCAGGTATTGTCTCCGACTGCGCGCGGCGAGCCGGCTTCGGCGCCTGCCAGCGGGCGCCGAATCGCCCGCGCTAGCCTGATCTGCGTGACGCGATCGGCCCTATCAGAGTTCACGCCGCGCGTGCGCGAGTGGTTCGAGCAGGCGTTCGACGCGCCGACTGCGGCGCAGTCGAAGGCGTGGCCGGCGATTGCGGCGGGCGAGAACGTGCTGCTGTCGGCGCCGACCGGCTCGGGCAAGACGCTGGCGGCGTTCCTGTGGGCGCTCGACCGGCTCAGCTCGGCGCCGAGCGCGGCCGGCGAGGATGCCGATCAGACGGCCGGCAAGCGCGGCACGCGCGTCGTCTACGTCAGCCCGCTGAAGGCGCTCGCGTATGACATCGAGCGCAACCTGCGCACGCCGCTGCGCGGGATCGGCGCCGAGGAGGTGACGGTCGGCATTCGCACCGGCGACACGCCGCAGCGCGAGCGCGCGGCGATGGCGCGCAAGCCGCCGGACATCCTGATCACGACGCCGGAGTCGCTGTACCTGATCCTCACCTCGCAGGCGCGCGCGATGCTCGACGACGTCGAGGCGGTGATCGTCGATGAGATCCACGCGGTCGCGGCGAGCAAGCGCGGCTCGCATCTGGCGCTGACGCTGGAGCGACTCGAGCGCCAGGCCGGCCGCCCGCTGCAGCGGATCGGCCTGTCGGCGACGCAGAATCCGCTGGCGGAGATCGGCCGCTTCCTGGTCGGGCCGCGACGCGAGGTGACGATCGTCGATGCGGGGCAGAAGAAGCAGCTCGACCTGCGGATCGAGGTGCCGGTCGAGTCGATGAGCGAACCGGGCGGCGCGGTCGCGCGCGAGCGCCGATCCGCTCGAGCCGGTTGCCGGGCAGCGAGTCGACGCGCAACTCGATCTGGCCGGCGATCTATCCGGAGCTGCTCGAGCTCGTGCAGTCGCACAACTCGACGATCGTGTTCGTCAACAACCGCCGCTCGGCCGAGCGGGTCGCGCTGCGGCTGAACGAGCTGGCGGGCAAGCAGCAGGCCGAGCAGGATGAGATTGCCGCCTTCGGCGGCGCGGGGTCGCGTGAGGGCGAGCCGGCGGCCGGCGCGCCGACTGCGGGCGTGGACGGGCCGGTGGCGCCGCTCGAGATCGCGCGGGCGCACCACGGCTCGCTGGCGCGCGAGGAGCGCACGAAGGTCGAGGAGCTGTTGAAGGCCGGCGAGCTGCCGTGTCTGGTCGCGACGAGCTCGCTCGAGCTCGGCATCGACATGGGCGCGGTCGACCTCGTGCTGCAGATCGAGTCGCCGAAGTCGGTCGCGCGCGGGCTGCAGCGGATCGGCCGCGCCGGGCACAACGTCGGCGACGTCAGCCGCGGGCGGATCTTTCCGAAGTTCCGCGGCGACCTGCTCGAGTGCGCGGTCGTCGCGCGGCGGATGCACGAAGGCGCGATCGAGCCGACGGTCGTGCCGCGCAACGCGCTCGACGTGCTCGCGCAGCAGATCGTCGCGATCGCGGTCTCGGCCGAACCTGTCAAAGGCGAGGAGGGCGAGGGTGGGATCGCGGTCGCCGAGCTGCACCGGCTGGTGAGCGCCAGCCACTCCTACTCCGAGCTGTCGCTGGAGCTGCTCGAGAACGTGCTCGACATGCTCGACGGGCGCTATCCGAGCAAGGAGTTCGGCGAGCTGCGCGCACGGATCGTGTGGGATCGCGTGGCGGGCACGATTCGCGCGCGCAAGGGCTCGCGCCAGCTGGCGGTCGCGAACGCCGGCACGATTCCCGACCGCGGCCTGTTCGCGGTGACGCTGCCCGACGGGCGGCGCGTCGGCGAGCTCGACGAGGAGATGGTCTATGAGGCGCGGCCCGGCCAGGCCTTCCTGCTCGGCGCCTCGACCTGGCGGATCGAGGAGATCGGCCGCGATCGCGTGATCGTCACGCCGGCGCCGGGAGCGCCGGGTGCGGTGCCGTTCTGGAAGGGCGACACGGTCGGGCGCCCGAAGGAGCTCGGCGCGGCGATCGGCGCGTTCTCGCGCTGGGCCGTCGACCAGGACTCGCAGACGCTGCAGGACGGCTACGACCTCGACGAGCGCGCGGCGCGCAACCTGCTCTCCTACCTGCGCGAGCAGCAAGAGGCGACGCGCGTGCTGCCGAGCGAGCGCACGATCGTGCTCGAGCGCTTTCGCGACGAGATCGGCGACTGGCGCCTGTGCGTGCTCTCGCCGTTCGGCGGGCGCGTGCACTCCGCCTGGGGGCTCGCGCTGTCGGCGCGGATCCGCGAGCACATGGGGATCGAGGCCGACGCGATCTCCTCCGACGACGGCATCGTCCTTCACCTGCCCGACCTCGATGCCGACGAGGCCGAGGCGCTGCCGTCGGCGGCCGAGCTGATCATGATCGAGCCGGCCGAGGTCGAGGCGGCGATCGTCGCCGAGCTCGGCGGCTCGGCGCTGTTCGGCGCGCGCTTTCGCGAGAACGCCTCGCGCGCGCTGCTGATCCCGCGCGCCTATCCGGGCAGACGCACGCCGCTGTGGCAGCAGCGGCTGAAGGCGCAGAACCTGCTCGAGGTCGCGCGCCGCTACGCCGACTTTCCGATCGTGCTCGAGACCTACCGCGAGTGCCTGCGCGACGTGCTCGACGTGCCCGGCCTGGAAGAGCTGCTGCGCGCGCTGCAGACGCGCGAGATCTCGCTCGTCGAGGTCGAGACGCAGACCGCCTCGCCGTTCGCCTCCTCGTTGCTGTTCGACTACGTCGCGACGTACATGTACGAGGGCGACACGCCGAGCGCCGAGCGCCGCGCGGCGGCGCTGTCGCTGGACCGCGAGCTGCTGCGCGAGCTGCTCGGGCAGGAGGAGCTGCGCGAGCTGCTCGACGCCGATGCGCTGGCGCGCGTCGAGGACGACCTGCAGCATCGCTCGGAGATCACGCAGGCGACCGGCCGCGACGGGCTGCACGACGTGCTGCGCCACGTCGGCGACCTGAACGACGAGGAGCTCGCCGCGCGCACGTTCGCCGGCGTCGATCCGGTGCCACTGCTGGCCGAGCTCGCGCGCGAACGGCGCGCGATCCACCTGCGTGTCGGCGGCGAGCAGCGCTGGGTCGCGGCCGATGAGGCCGGTCTTTATCGCGACGCGCTCGGCGCGGCGCCGCCGGGCGGGCTGCCGGAGGCGTTCCTGGCCGACGTGCCCGACGCGCTGCGCGTGCTCGTCGCGCGCTACGCACGCACGCACGGGCCGTTCACGAGCGATGAGCTGCGCGAGCGCTACGGGCTCGACGCGAGCGCGGTGCTGCGCGAGCTCGAGCGCGACGGCGAGATCGTCCAGGGCGAGCTGCGTCCCGGTGGCGTCGGGCGCGAGTGGTGCGACGTCGAGGTGCTGCGGCGCCTGCGCCGCGCCTCGCTGGCGGCGCTGCGCAAGGAGATCGAGCCGTCCGACCAGCGCGATCTGGCGGCGTTCCTGCCGCTGTGGCAGGGCATCGACCGCCATCCGAGCGCGGGCGCCGGGATCGACCGGCTGCGCGAGGCGCTCGTGCCGCTGCAGGGCCTCGCGCTGCCGGCCGAGATCTGGGAGCGCGACGTGCTGCCGCGGCGCCTGGGCGCCTACTCGCAGGCGTGGCTCGACACGCTCTGCGCGAGCGGCGAGCTGGTCTGGGTCGGCGCCGGGCCGCTCGGTCGCTCCGGGCGCGTCGCGCTGTACTTCCGCGAGGACGCGCCGCTGATCGGAGCGCCGTCTGCGCCGCGCCGCGCGGGCGATGCCGCGTGCGACGCTCGAGACGCCCGAGCATCGAGCTGGTGCGCGCGCGCCTGGCGCAGAGCGCGTGCTTCTTCAGCGACCTGGTCGCCGAGCTCGATCTGCCGGCCGAGGTGCTGCGCGAGGCGCTGTGGGATCTCGTCTGGGCGGGCGAGGCGACGAACGACGCGTGGGCGCCGCTGCGCGCGCCGCGCCTGACGCTCGCGCGGGCTCGCGCCGAGCGCCCGCGTGCGCGCTCGTCGGTCCGCCGCTTCGGCTCACGCCGCAGTGGCGCGCAGGGCCAGGTCCAGGGACGCTGGTCGCTGACCGAGTCGATCTTCGCACCGGGCGTGGCCGGCCCCGAGCGGCGCCGCGCGCTGGCCGAGCTGCTGCTCGAGCGCTACGGCATCGTCACGCGCGAGCAGGTGCTGGCGGAGGGCGTCAAGGGCGGCTTTGCGATGCTCTACGACACGTTCGCGAACCTCGAGACGCTCGGCATCTGCCGGCGCGGCTACTTCGTCGAGGGAATGGGCGGCGCGCAGTTCGCGCTGCCGGGCGCGGTCGAGCGTCTGCGCGGCGCGCGCGGTCCTGCGGCGCAGGCCAGCGAGCAGGGCCGGCGCACGCTGGTGCTCGCGGCGGCCGATCCGGCGCAGCCCTACGGCGCTGCGCTCCAGTGGCCGAAGCGCGAGGGCCAGGACCGCCGCCCGGCGCGCGTCGCCGGCGCCTACGTCGTGCTCGTCGACGACGAGCCGGCTCTGTACGTCGAGCGGGGCGGGCGCGGACTGCTGACGCCTGCGCGAGCGGCGCCGATGCGCCGGCCGAGGGCAACGTCGCGCCGATCGCCGGCGAGCACGACGATCTGCTCGACGCGCTGGGCGCACTCGCCGATGCGGTGCGCGCGGGGCGCGTGCCGAAGCTCGCGCTCGAGCGGATCGACGGCGCCTCGGCGCTCTCCTCGCCGCTCGCCGAGACGCTGCTCGAGCTCGGCTTCGCAGCCGGGCCGCGCCGGCTCACGCTGAGCGCCTGAACGTCGCGCACGGCGCCGGGCGGACCTCTGTCCGGCCTGCCGATCGGCCCGATTGCCGACCTGACAGCGAACGTGTCGCGGCCGAGACGACGGGCCGGAGACACGCGTGGAACGACTCGGTGGATTCCGGTATAAAGAATTCGGCCTGCGACAAAAGTAGGGTTGCGTTTCCAATCGGCTTGATTTATCGTCTCGAATCATGGCAATGAGCGGAATGCATGGGGGGCCGACACCTATGTACCGGCGGCTGCCTCATGGACCCAATGGAATGCAACGCGACGAAGTAGCTCGCAATCAGCGGGCCCGAATGTACGGCGGCATGATCGAGGCCGTCAGCGCGCGCGGGTACCCGCAGACGACGGTCGCCGACGTGATCGCCTACGCCGGCGTCTCGCGGCGCGCCTTCTACGAGCAGTTCGAGAACAAGGAAGCGTGCTTCCTCTCGACATACGACATCGTCGTCGCGCGCGCTCGCAAGCTGGTGCTGGACGCGTGGGGTCGCGAGCACGGCTGGGCGAACCGGATGCACGCTGCCTGCAGGGCGCTGCTCGACGACGTCGCACAGCAGCCGAAGAGGGCGCGCCTGGTGCTCGTCGACTCGCTCGGCGTCGGCTCGCGCGCGCGGGAGCGGATGACGCTGGCGGCGATGACGTTCGAGCGCGTGCTGGCGATCGGCTTTCAGGCGCATCCGGACGGCGTCGAGCTCTCGCCGCTGATGATCCGTGCGATCGTCGGCGGCGTCCGCCACGTGGCCTTCACGCGGATGTACGAGCGGCGCGAAGCCGACCTGCTGACGCTGAGCGACGAGGTGCTCGACTGGATCGAGTCCTACCGCTCGCCGGCGGCGCGGCGGCTGAACATCTCCGCCGTCGTCGTGCCCGGCGATGTCGAGCCGCAGCCGGCGGCGTTCCTGGCGAGCGACGACAAGCGTGCGCGCGCGCTCGGCGCGCTCGTCCACCTGACGCTCGACGAGCAGTACGCCGAGCTGAGCGACCCGCAGATCGCGCAGTTCGCCGGTATCTCGACCGAGGCGTTCCACAAGCAGTTCGCCAACGAAGGAGGCCTGTTTTCTCGCGCTGCTCGACGAGCTCGTGGCCGAAGCGATGGCCTCGGTCAGGGCCGCGGTCGCCGAGGCCGAGGACTGGCCGCGGGCGGTCCACTACGGCGTGCGCGCGCTGGTCGAGTACTTCGCCGCGCACGAGGCGCTCAGCAGGATGGCCTTCATCGACGTGTTCGACGTCGGGCCGGGGATGGTCGGGCGGCTGACACGCTCGATCGAAGACTTCACGAAGCTGCTCGACGAGCTCGGGCCGGAGCCGCGTCGCGGGCCGCTGCTCGCGCGCGAAGCGATCACCGGCGCGATCTGGGGGATCGTCTCGAGCTATACGATGCGCGACCGCGTGCGCCAGCTGCCGCGGCTGGTCGACCAGCTGTCGTTCATCGTGCTCGCTCCGTACATCGGCGCGAAGCCGTCGATCGAGGCGATCGAGGCCGCGCGCAGATCGCTGCCGCGCGACTACTGACGCTCGGTCTGCGATCGTGAGGCCGATGGGCGGGCCTCAGACGACGACTTCGCCGCGCGCGCGGCCGCTTCGCGTCGGTCACAAGGGCGCGGCGCAGATCGAGCCGGGCAACACGCTCGCGAGCTTCGACGCCGCGCTTCGCCACGGTGTCGACCTGATCGAGCTGGACGTGCTCAGCGAGCGCGCCGACGGCAGCGGCCGGCTGCTCGTCGCGCACGACTACGAGGACATGCAGGAGCGCTCGCCGCTGAGCTTCGAGCAGGCGCTCGAGCATCTCGCCGGCGAGCGATTCGCCGGCGTCGGCTTCGACATCGACGTGAAGGTGCCCGGCTACGAGCCGCGCGTCGTGCAGGCGCTGCGCGAGCACGGCCTGATCGAGCGCTCGCTGCTGAGCAGCATGTTCGGAGAGTCGCTCGCGCGGGTGCGCACGCTCGAGCCGTCGCTGCGGCTCGGCTGGTCGGTGCCGCGCGTCAAGCGCGACTACACGACCGACATGCTGACGGCGATCCCGGCGCTCGCGTTCCTGACGGGCTACCGCGCGATGCTGCCGGCGCGCGCGCTGAAGGGCCTGCGTGCGCGGCGCTTCGATGCGGTGATGGCGCACTGGCGCGTCGTCACCTCGGCGCTCGTACGCGCCGTGCACGAGGGCGGCGGCGAGCTGTACGTGTGGACCGTGGATGACGCGGCGCGGATCGCGAAGCTGAGTGCGCTGGGCGTCGACGCGATCATCACGAACGACCCGCGGCTGTTCGACGGCGGGTCGCGCTAGCCGATCACGCAGCTGGCGGCGGAGAAGCCTTCCGGGTCTGACCCGGCCAGCGAGTTTCGTTCCGGCGTCGTCGGGCGTGAGATCGATGCCAGCACGGCGTTGCCGTGACGCCACTGGAAGGTGACGACGCCGCGCAGCGTCGCAGCCGGCTGGCCGGCGACCGGGCTGAGCTGGAAGCTGCGACCGCCCTGGCGCGCGGAGACGCCGGTGCCGACGCTCGCGAAGTGGGGCGAGACGCCGTTGGCGAGGTCAGTCCACGCTTTCGTGGTCGTGTTGAGGTACTGCAGGCGGAAGCGCATGTACATCGTGTCGCGGGCTTCGCTGTCGCCGGGCATCGAGCCGCGCACACCGAGCGTGTCGGGCTGGTCGCTCGGGTCGCAGACGTCGATCGTCGCCCACAGCAGGCGCGACTTGAACAGCGCCTTCGTGTCGATCGCGTGCGCCGAGCGCCGGGCGGTCGCGGCGCCGGCGACGCCGGCTGCGCTCGTCAGCGAGAGCAGTGTGGCGGCGAACGCGAGCGCGGTGAGCGCGGAGGCGAGGAGTACTCGCCGCCCGCGCCAGGGCGAGAGGCTGAGTGAGAAGCGCATATGAGTGAAGATACCCTCGCGGGCCGAGCAGTTGCGGCGTCGCGCGGCTCGCGCGGAACGCGCCGTCTGCGTTGTGATATGCCTGCTCGATGGCCGGAATGAGCTCAGCGGAGGCAGTCGAGCTGCTCGGCGGCGTGCCGGTCTTCTCGACGCTCGTGCAGGAGGATCTCGAGCGGATCGCGCAGTTCGCCGTGCCGCGCGATTTCGAGCCCGGCGAGGTGGTCTTTCGCGAGGGCGATGCCAGCGACACGTGTTACATCGTGCGCTCCGGCCGCGCGCGCGCCGTGCGCACGCATGCCGGCGGGCGCACGTTGACGCTCGCGACGTTCGGTCCCGGCGACATCTTCGGCGAGCTGGCGCTGTTCGAGGACGAGCGGCGCTCGGCGACGGTCGAAGCGATCGAGGCGACGAGCGCGCTGGCGGTGCTCGGACCGGACATGCGCCGGCTGATGACAGAACACGCTGAGATCTCGGCGCGGCTCGTGATCGCGCTCGGCCGCCGGCTGCGCGAAACCAACGAACGGCTCTCGCGTCAGTCCTTTCAGACGGTGCAGAGCCGCGTCGCGGTCGTGCTCGCCGAGCTGGCCGAGCAGGCGGGCGCCTCCGGGCAGGACGGCGATGTGCTCGTGACCGCGACGCAGGCGGACCTCGCGCAGCTGGCCGGCTCCTCGCGCGAGTCGGCGAGCCGCTTCCTCGCGGTGCTCGAGCGCGCCGGCGTCATCTCACAGGGGCGCGGGCGGCTCGTCGTGCACGACCGCGAGGCGCTGAAGCAGTATGTCTTCTAGATCGCGCGGCGGGCGCCGGCGCCCGGGCAAAGGGCGTCGTAACGCGCACGATCGCCCCGCGCGCGAGCTCTCCGCCGGCGGCGTCGTCGTGCGGGGCGAGGAGATGGTCGTGATCGTGCCGACGCGGCGTGCGTCGGACGGCTCGAAGGTCCTGGCGCTGCCGAAGGGGCACATCGATCCGGGCGAGACGGCGATCCAGGCGGCGACGCGCGAGGTGCGCGAGGAGACCGGCATCGTCGCCGAGCCGGTGCACGAGCTCGGCGAGGCGCGCTACTGGTACCGGCGCGACGGGCAGACGATCCCGAAGTCGGTCGCGTTCTTCCTGTTCGAGTTCGTCGAAGGCGACACCGAGGACCACGACGACGAGGTCGAGGAGGCGCGCTGGATCACGCTCGCGCAGGCCGGCAGGCAGCTCAGCCATGCGGCCGAGCGCGAAATGGTGGAGCGCGCGCTTGCGTACCTGGAGGAAAGCCGCAAAGACCGATAGCCTGCGGCGCGTGCAGGTGCTCAACTTCTACTCGGCGATCTTCGCCGACGAGCTCAAGCGGGGTCGCAAGACCGCGACGATCCGTCTCGGCGACAAGTCGGGCAAGTACAAGAAGAACCAGCTTGTGCTCGTCACGATCGGCTACCAGTACTCGCCTCGCGAACGGATCTTCGAGGCGGTCATCGACCAGGTCGAGGTGATGCAGCTCGCCGACCTCTCGCCGCGCGACATCAAGCACGACAACCCCGAGTTCCGCCGCCACGAGGAGCTGATCAACTTCCTCGAGCAGATCTACGACAAGCCGGTCTCGACGCAGGACGTCGTCACGGTCGTGCGCTTCTCGCAGATCCTCGAGAACCCGTCGGGGATGACGGCGGCGATGAAGGGCTTCGGCGGCGCGCAGAACTGATCGGGTGGCGGTGGGCTGCAACGCTCACGGCTGCCTCTCGCGCTCGGCGATCTGCTGAGCGCGCTCGAAGATCGCGGCTGGGCGAACATCGAGGCAGCGCGAGAGCTCGACGAGCAGCGCGAATGTCGGATCGAGCTCTCCGCGCTCGAGGCGCTCGAGCCGCGCCACGCTCAGCCCGCTCGCGTCTGCGAGCTCGCGAACCGACAGCGCGCGCTCCTCGCGCAGCCGCTGGATCGCCTGGCCGAGGGCCGAGAGCTCGTCTTTTCTGCGCGAAGACATCAGGAAAAGACTCGCAAATTGCGAAGACGACAACTGTCTGCGCCACGCGGGAACATATATGCCCTAACGTCGCGAGGATCGATGCGCAAGGCTGCCCGGCGTGCCGCCGCCGAGGATCTCCAAGCCGATCAGCGCCGAGCACGGCGCGCTGGGCCGCGCGATCGAAGCGGTGCTGAAGGAGAAGGGGCTCACGCAGGACGCTCTGGCGACGGCCAGCGGGATCGACATCAAGCAGCTCGGCCGCTACGTGCGCGGCCAGGGCAACCCGACGTACAGGACGGTCCTGCGGATCAGCCGCGGGCTGGACGTAGAGCCGGGCGAGTTGTTGACGATCGCCGACCGGCTGCTCGCGAGCGACTAGCGGGTTGCGCGTCTCTCAGGCGTTGCTGGAGCCCTGCTCGGCGGCGCCGGCGCTGCTTGCGCTGACGATCGCCTACGCGCTCGTGCGCGCGCTGGCGAGCCTGCCCGAACGCGTGCGAGCCGACCGGGCGCGTCTGCGCGCCGAGACCGCGCGGTGGCGCGCCGAGACTGCCCGCTGGGAAGATCAGCGCAGATCCTGGGCCGCGCTGCACCGATCGGACGACGAATCGCGGATAAATGGGCCCACGACGCCTGCCGGCGGCTCGGCGAGTGCTGGCACTTCCGTCTAGGAGTGCCAATTTCCCTTGATAAGACGTACTTCGCCGGATACACTGGCTTCGACTGTTGGCACTCTCCGCTGAGAGTGCCAGAGGTGTTTCCGCCCAAGGCAGAGGGCCGAGGAAACCCGCGGAACGCCCGACGCATTTCTCGAGACGGAGGTATTTCCAAGATGAAGCTGAAGCCCCTGGGCGATCGTCTGATCGTGCGGGCAATCGAGGAGGAGCAGACGACCGCGAGCGGTCTCGTGCTCCCCGACACTGCCAAGGAGAAGCCGCAGAAGGGCGAGGTCGTGGCCGCCGGCGATGGTCGGCTCGACGACGACGGCAAGCGCATCCCGCTGGACGTGAAGAAGGGCGACGAGGTCCTCTACAGCAAGTACGGCGGGACCGAGATCAAGATCGACGGAGAGGACCTGCTCGTGCTTCGCGAGTCCGACGTCCTCGCCCTCGTCGAGGCATAAGGAGATTTAGAGAGATATGGCAAGCAAGGAGATCAAGTACAACAGCGACGCACGCTCGGCTCTCGAGGCCGGCGTCGACGCGGTTGCAAACGCAGTGAAGGTCACGCTCGGCCCGAAGGGCCGCTACGTCGTGCTCGACAAGAAGTTCGGCGCGCCGACGATCACCAACGACGGCGTCACGATCGCTCGTGAGATCGAGGTCGAGGACGTCTTCGAGAACCAGGGCGCGCAGCTCGTGCGCGAGGTTGCGACGGCGACGAACGACGTCGCCGGCGACGGCACGACGACGGCGACGGTGCTCGCGCAGGCGATCGTCCGTCAGGGCCTGAAGAACGTCGCGGCCGGTGCCAACCCGCTGGCGCTGAAGCGCGGCATCGAGAAAGCTGTCGATGAGGTCGTCAAGAACATCGCCAGCCAGTCCAAGGAGGTCTCCGGCAAGGACCAGATCGCGCGCGTTGCGACGATCTCGGCCGGCGACGAGGAGATCGGCGACGTCATCGCCGACGCGATCGAGAAGGTCGGCAAGGACGGCGTCGTCAACGTCGAGGAGGGCCAGACGTTCGGCATGGACCTCGAGTTCACCGAGGGCATGCAGTTCGACAAGGGCTACATCTCGCCCTACATGGTCACCGACCAGGACCGCATGGAGGCGACTCTGGAGGACCCCTACATCCTGATCGCCAACCAGAAGATCGGCTCGGTGCGCGACATCCTGCCGGTGCTCGAGCAGGTGATCCAGTCGGGTAAGCCGATCCTGATCATCGCCGAGGACGTCGAGGGTGAGACGCTCGCGACGCTCGTCGTCAACAAGCTCCGTGGCACGTTCACGGGCGTTGCCGTCAAGGCTCCGGGCTTCGGCGACCGCCGCAAGCGGATGCTCGAGGACATCGCGATCCTGACCGGTGGCGAGGTGATCACCGAGGAGCTGGGGCTGAAGCTGGAGAACACGCAGCTCTCGCAGCTCGGTCGCGCACGCCGTGTCGTCGTCGGCAAGGACGAGACGACGATCGTCGACGGCGCAGGTGACGCCGAGGCGATCAAAGGCCGGATCAACCAGATCAAAGCCGAAATCGAGAACACCGACTCGGACTTCGACCGCGAGAAGCTGCAGGAGCGCCTGGCAAAGCTCTCCGGCGGCGTCGCCGTCGTGAAGGTCGGCGCGGCTACCGAGACGGAGATGAAGGAGAAGAAGCACCGCGTCGAGGACGCGCTCCAGGCCACTCGCGCTGCTCTCGAGGAGGGCATCGTTCCGGGCGGCGGCGTAGCGCTGCTGCAGGCGACCTCAGCGATCAGCATCGGTGAGAACGGTGCTTCGGCGGACGGTTCGGACGACGAGCGCACCGGTGCTCGCATCGTCCTGCGCGCGCTGGAGGAGCCGCTGCGTCAGATCGCGGCGAACGCCGGGCTCGAGGGCTCGGTTGTCGTCAACGACGTGCGCAAGGCAAAGAAAGGCCAGGGCCTGAACGCCGCGACGAACGAGATCGTCGATCTCGTCGCTGCAGGCGTGATCGACCCGGCGATGGTCACGCGCTCGGCGCTGCAGAACGCGGCATCGATCGCGAAGAACATCCTCACGACCGAGGCGATCGTCGCCGAGCTCCCTGAAAAGGAAGGCGCTCCGGCAGGCGGCGGAATGCCTGACATGTCGGGAATGATGTAGACGTCCCATCGAGGACGCGGCCGCCGGGTTTCCGATTCCCGGCGGCGATTGAAAGGGCCCGGCGCGAGCCGGGCCCTTTCTGTTTCTTACGAGGCCGGCACGCGCGCAGGAGCACTCCTCTGGTGAACGGCGAGCGAAGTCGCCCCGAGTGGGAAACGTTCACAACGATCTGTGTGAGCCAACACTCGACGCGTGGCCCTGTTGGTCGCCAGGCGGTCGATGGGAGCGGTAGGCGAGGTGAGGGCGGCGCGAGGCAGGGAAGACGACTGCGACCGCGCTGAAGCTCGGCAAGGCGAACTCCTCAGTTTGGGGGCGAAGTTCGTGCACCGTGCCGCCGGCTCGCTGCGCGCATCTGAGGTGCGAGCCGGCCGCGCTGGAAACGAATCAGCTTCCGAGTTCCGTCCGTGAGGATCGCACCACACCCCATCCGATAGCGGCGACGCGTCGCACCGAGTGTCGCCGGCGCCGCGCCTGATTAGCCTGCGCGCGCATGAGCACCCGATGCCGTCCGCTGGCAGCGTTCGCCCTCCTTGCGGCCGTCCTCGCCACGAACGGTTGTGGTGGGGGAGGCTCCACAACGAAGCCGGCCGCCACGACACGGACGCCCGCGCGGCTGCCGATCGCGGCCGACGCGCGCCCGGAGCCGGGCGGGCCGAACCGGGCCGGCGGTGTCGTCGTCGCCTGGGTCGGCCGCACGCCGATCACCCACGCGGCCCTGGAAAGCAGAATCGCGATCGAAGTGCGCTCGGAAGAATCGTCGGCCGCCGTGCCAGTGCCGCCCGCGTTCAGTGCCTGCATCGCTCAGTTAGCCGCTGCCGCTTCCGGTGCTAACAGCTCG
The DNA here is from genome assembly GCA_963812575.1 of uncultured Solirubrobacteraceae bacterium. Taxonomy (GTDB): domain Bacteria; phylum Actinomycetota; class Thermoleophilia; order Solirubrobacterales; family Solirubrobacteraceae; genus Palsa-744. Next base: position 457,312 of record CAWEVS010000002.1, read on the forward strand.
GCGGCGCAGCTGCGAGGGCGCTGCCGCCGGCGGTACCGGACGCTGCTGAGCAAAGTGCTCGGGTCGTTGATCGCTGCCGACCGTGTGATCGATCAGGCGGCGGCCGAAGGGGTAGGGCCAACCGATCGGCAAGTGCGAGAACGCGTCGAACATCTGAAGGCGTCGCAGTTTGGCTCGGAAACGGGTTTCGCGGCCTTCCTCGCGAGGTCGGGAGAGAACGTGCCGGACCTTCTGTTCAACATCAAGGAGCAGATGGCGAACGCCGCGATTTTCAACCGGCTTCGTGACTCCACTGCGCACGTGACCCCAGCGATCGTCGCGAGCTACTACGCGGGCCACAGGCGAGAGTACGCGGTGGCCGAAAAGCGCGACCTCGGAATCGTTCACACGAAGTCGGCAGCCGTTGCAAGGCGCATCAAGCGCGAGCTAAAAGCGGGCGCGAGCTTCGAAGCCGTCAGAGCGGGCCTCTCCGACACCCAGCCGGTCCGCGCAAAGCAAGGATTAGTGGCCGCCCTCGAACCGCACTACTACGCCGAGCGTGAGCTCAACGACGCGATCTTCGCCGCACCGGTTCGTAGGGTCCGCGGGCCGGTCAGGGTCGACGTCTTCCCGCCGGGCACCCGCTTTCCGAAGGCCCGCGGCGACATCCAAGACGTTGATGGCTATTACGTCTTCGAGGTGTTTCACGCCAGCCGTGCCTACGTGAAGCCGCTGTCGCAGGTCAAACGCGAACTGGCTCAGGCGCTGCCGGAGATCCGGTTCAAGGCAGCTGTCAGGACCTACGTGCGGCGCTACCGCGCGACCTGGCTCTCGCGAACCAGCTGCGCGCCGGGCTACGTCGTGCGGAAATGCCGGCAGTTCGAGCCGAAACGCGGCGAAGCGCCTGAAGACCCGTACACGCTCAGCTGAGGCGTACTCGCTAGCTTCGACGACATGCTTTCGCACTGTTCGTATTTTCAACCGAAGGAGTTCTGATGGCAGGCACAGGAGACGGTCCCGACGCGACAGCCGACGCCGACCCGCGAGCAAGGCTCATGCAGGAAGTCGCTCAGCAGATGGATGCGATCGAACGCGACTTCGGAGACGACTACCGCATCGGCCGCGTGATAACGCTCGTCGAGGTCATCGCTCAGAACCCCGACCGCGTCGAACTGCGTATTCGGGCGGGACAGTACCCGTGGGTGACCCTCGGGATGCTCGACTGGGCGAAGTCGAGCATCGAAAAGATGGCCGGCGGTCCCGGGCAGCCCAATCAGCCGCTGGAGTGACGGCGGGCGCTGCGCCGTCGCCGGGCGGCCGGTGACGCGTCCGGATCGTCCCTTCTCGCGCTCATCGGCGTATCTGTTTCTCACTAGTTCATCTCGGCACGCGCTTGTCCGCTAACCGAAGATCCTTCGCCAAAGCCTGATCGCGCGATTGAACTGTTGCGCGCCCACTCGGCGCTCTTCTCGGGGTTGACCGCCGGCACGTGAGGTGAAAGCGTCGGGAAGCGCACACCGCGGCGCTCATCCGTAAAGGGGAGGTGCCGCCGGCAATGCGCCGGGCTCGCCAAGCCGCGGAGGCTTCGCAAGGCGGCCGTGAGCTCGCAACTGTCAACTCATTGCTAGGAGATACTCATGAAGCGATTCAGTGCACTGCTCTTTGCGCTCTGCGCCGTCGCGGCCCTCGGCTGCAGCATCGTCGCCGCATCGGCGTCAGCCGTGAAAGTGCCGGGATTCTTACTGTTACCCACCGAACCAACGCCGTTGACCTTCGAATCGTTACCCAAAGACGAAATCAAAGAAGGCGTCGATCAGAACAAAATCAAATCGGAACTTCAGAGCACGGCCGGCATTCTTACCGGCGAAGGTGTCTTACTGAAAATCACGCTCAACGCTTCCAGTGACGATGAAGGCACGTTCGAAGCGTTATTCTTACACGTCAAAAAAGGCACAACGCCATGCAGCGGCGAAGGCGAGAAAAACGCCGGCGAAGTCTTACTGGCAGGCGGCGTCAAAACGGTTCATGACATCACGGAAACCACCGGAAACGGACTCTTGTTCGAACCGGCTGAAATCACGATTGCGTGCGAACTCCTCAAAATCCATGTCAAGGGCACCTCGCTCGCGTTATTCAAGGGCGAGGGCACGCAAGAAGGAAATGACTTCAAACAGTGGCTCGGCGACCTATTATGCAAGAACGCCTCCGGTGAAAAAATCGGGGAACCCCTCGAGGAAAAATTCTGGGGCTTATCGGGAGCCGGCACCGCCCTACTGTTAAGCAACTTCGGCTCGGGCTTCAAAAAATCCTGCGAGTTAATCTTCACGGAAGTATTACTTGACTCGAACAAAATGGCCGAACTGATGGAAGTCGGCTGACGACGGGCAGGTGACTGGGACGCGACGGTGCGTGGGCGGCATAGCTCCGCGCACCGTTGTGCCCGGCGTTTGGCCTGGACGCTTTGGCGGAGTTGGAGACATGCGTTGTTCCGGCACGCGAGCCGGATGATACTCGTTGTCTGCACCGAGGATGCGTGCAGGACGGGGTCAATGCTCCGGGCTCTGCGGTCGCGCATCAGTGGAGGAGAGGAATGCAGATAGGACGCGTCAGACGGGGACGCAGGCCGCCTTCAAGCGGTCGAGTCGAGCCGGCCGGAGGCACACGGTCCGGGAAGGGTCGGTCGAGCGCCTGCCGCGCAGGCCTGCGGACGCTCTGCGTGGCGGCAACACTCACGCTGGCGACGAGCCTCGCTCCGACGAGTGCTCGTGCCAGCCGGGCGCACGGATTCCAGTCTTCCTTCGGTCAGCCGGGCGAAGCGGCTGGACAGCTCGCGTTGGTGCCGGGCGCCGAGAAAGCCGCCGGCAGCGGCGTTGCGGTCAATTCTGAGACCCACGACGTGTACGTCGCCGACACCGCGAACAACCGCGTCGCCGAGTTCACGTCGGCCGGCAGCTTCGTGCGGGCCTGGGGTTGGGGTGTGCAGAACGGTGCGCAAGAACTTCAGAGCTGCACGACGGCGACCACCTGCCGCAAGGGTCTGTCGGGGTTTGCGCCGGGGGAGCTCGAAGCGCCGGCGCTCGTCGCGGTCGACAACGACCCAACGAGCCCGTCCTACGGTGACGTGTACATCGGCGATGCGGGCCAGGAAGGCGAATCGCCGCGCAACCTCGTGACCAAGTTCACGAGCGAAGGGACGCTCGTAGAAACGTGGGGAGAACATGGACAGGTCCGCGGCTCGGGCGCCGCAGGAGGAGCTTTCGGCGGGCTCATGGGAGTCGCGGTCGACCGCGGCGGCAATGTTTGGGTGTATGCGAGCGGCACGCTGGAAACCCCCCTCATTCGCATGTATGACTTCACGCCGCAAGGAACATTCGAACGAGGCTGCTCGGTGCAGTCAGGCGACTACGCACCACAGGGCCTTGCAGTCGATGGTGCCGGCCACCTCTACTTCACGCAGAACGGCACCGCTCTCCATCGGTTCACCTGCGCGAAAGCGACCGGCGAAGGAATAGTCGCCGAAGGCCTGATCTCGGGCTTCGCGATCGACCCGATCGCGGGTGATCTCTACGTCGACGTCGGCGGCGGCGAAATCCTCGATGTGGCGCCTAGCTGCGTGCCCGCGAACGTTGCCTGCCAGCCCGTCGATGTGTTCGGTCAGCCTGAGCTGACAGGGGCTGCGGGTGTTGCCGTCGACCCGAGCTCAGGTGTTGTCTACGTCGCCGATGTGGGCGCCGATCAGGTCGACGTCTTCGATGTGCTCGTAGAAGCGACGAGTCTTCCGGCCGAAGAAGTCACCGCGACCAGCGCGACTGTACGCGGTCAGGTCGATCCCGAGGGCGCCGAACTCACGCGCTGCCGCTTCGAATACGGCGAAACCGAAGCCTACGGCGGAAGCGTCCCGTGCGAAGAGAGTCCGAGTCAGATCGGCAGCGGTCGCTCGCCGGTCGAAGTGCGCGCCAGGATCGCCGGGCTTAGGTCGGGCACCCCCTACGACTTTCGCCTGCACGCCAGCAACGACGCGGGCCATATCGTCGCCGAGAGCGAGGAATTCACGACGCTGTCAACCGCCGTGATCGAAGAAGCGGCGGCAACTCAGATCGAACCGACGTCTGCGCTGCTCAGCGCGAGGATCAACCCCGAGGGGATGAGCACCACCTACCGCTTCGAATACGACACACGCCCGTACGAAGAAGGAGAACCGGGGCATGGCACCAGCATCCCGATCCCCGACGGCGCGATCGGCAGCGCCGCCAGCGGGATCGCCGTCGCCCAGCCGATCGCGGGTCTGGCGCCCAACACGACGTACTACTTCCGTGTCGTTGCGACCGACGGCAACGGCGTGGCCTTAAGCCCCTCGCATACGTTCATCGACCTGACTGCGGGCGCCCTGCCCAACTGCGGAAACGAAGCGACCCGCGGGGAAAGCGACACGGATCCTGCCACCGGTGTTCCGTTCTCAACCGAGCTCCCGGACTGTCGTGCGTATGAGCTCGTCAGCCCAGCCGAGAAGAACGCTGCGCTGCTTGCGCCGATCATCTTCGGCCTGAAGCCTCAGGTGGCGCGCGACGGAAGTCGCCTGCTCGTCTCCAGCCTTCAGTGCTTTGACAGCCCGCCGTCGTGTACGGGCGATCGCGCCAGCAAGGGTCCGCCGTTCGAATTCAGCCGCGGTGACGGCGTTTGGCAGACGACAACGCTGGCGCCTCCGGCGACCGCGTTTGAAGTCAACAGCGTCTGGGGGTACAGCGCCGACACCGGCTTGGTCCTCTACAGCTCGCCGATTGCCGCCCACGAGGCCGATGAGTTCTACGCGCGCGAGCCGGATGGTGCGATGGAAGGCATCGGACCGATCGCGGATGCCGCCGGCTTCAGTTCGATCGAGGGACAGGCGCCGCTGGCGACCGCAGACCTATCGCATGTCGTGTTCCAATCCAACGCCAGCGGGTTGTGGCCGACGCTCGATGGCTCTTCCACGGGGCCCTCGCTCTACGAGTACGCCGGCTACGGCGACACGCGCCCACTTTTGGTCGGAGTGAGCGGTGGGCTCGGAAGCACGGACCTGATCAGCGCTTGCGGGACGAGCCTCGGGTTGCAGCAGAGCCGCGTACAGATCGAAGCGCTCTCCGCGGGCGGGCAGATCGTCTACTTCACCGCGGAACCGTGCACCGGTGGAACGGGAACCAACGAACACGCGGATGTTCCAGTCGAGACACCATACGCCCGAGTCGATGGCGAAGCCCCGGACGCGCATACGGTGGCGCTCGCTCAGCCTGAGTGCGGCGCCGGACCCAGTCAGGACGAAGTGGAATGCAGGGTGGCAGAAGCGCTGCCGGCGAACGCCAGACTTCAGGGCGTCTCCGAAGACGGCTCGAAGGCGATTCTCATCTCGCGACAGCAGCTGACCGACAGTGCGACCGAGCACAGCGCAAACCTGTACATGTTCGACCTCGCCCAGCCGGCCGGGCAAAGGCTGATCGACATCTCTGCAGGGGACAGCAGCGGCGTCGGCCCGCAAGCGGAAGGGATGATGGCGATATCGGCCGACGGCTCACACGTCTACTTCGTGGCGCGTGGGGTGCTCACCACCGGGAAGAATCCGGCCGGTAGGGAACCGATCGAAGGCGCAGACAACCTATATGTCTATGCGTCGGGCCATGCGAGTTTCATCGCAACGCTGCCGGGCAGCAGCGCGCGCTCGTCGACGGGCGCACGCCCCGAAACCGAAGAGTGGACCGAACGCACGGGCCCGGCCGCGAACATCACGCCGGACGGACGCTTTCTGGTGTTCACGAGCCGGGGTGCGCTGACACCGGACGCGACGCGCCGGGAAGGACCGGCCCAGCTGTATCGCTACGACGCGCAATCCGAAGAACTGAAACGCATCTCGATCGGCGACCGAGGCTTCGACGACAACGGGAACGCAAGCCCTGGTGACGCGCGGATCGCGCAGTCGGAAGGTAACGTCGGGACCGTCCGCCGCGATCCCAGCATGTCCGACGACGGCGCCTACGTGTTCTTCGAAAGTTCCGCTGCGCTAACCCCCCGGGCGTTGAACGACGTGTCGGTAAATGGCAAAACCGACGCCGTGGACCTCGCCGAGAACGTCTACGAGTGGGAGGAAACCGGGCACGGAGACTGCCAACAGCAAAGCGGTTGCGTGCGTCTCATCTCTGACGGGCGCGACGCGACGGAGGGCTCCAGCAGCGGCGGCTATTCGACTGCGAGCGCTGTCGAACTTCTCGGCTCGGACACTACCGGCGAAAATGTCTTCTTCGCAACGGCCGATCCGCTGGTGAAACAGGACACCAACAGCCAGCTGGACATCTACGACGCCCGCGTCAACGGTGGGTTCCCCGCTCCCCCGCCCGCGCTCGGGTGCGACGAACCATGCCGGCCGGAACCGCGAACATCGACGCCCTTCGGACCTCTCGGCAGCGGAACGTTCTTCGGCATGGGCAACCTGATCGGCGTGGGTGCCGCGACGATTCCAAGGCCGGCAGCACCGACGCGCGCTCAGCTCCTCGGCCGGGCGCTGAGGTCGTGCCGTACGAAGGACGCGCACCGCAAGTTCAGGCGTGCGGTGTGTGAACGGCAGGCGCGCAAGAAGTACGGCGGCAAGCCCAAGAAGAAAAGAAAACTGCCGCACAAGATCCGGCGCCGTGCCGCGCATGGCAGTCGCCGATGAGCGTCGGCGCCCACAACTGGATTCGGCTCTGCCGGCTGATCGCCTGGCTGCTCCTACTACTGGCGATGCTGGCCCAGCTGGCTGACTCACGACACAGGCAGAACGAGGCGTCGGCAGCGACGGCTGCGGCTCCAGCCTGGGGAGTCGAAGCCTTTGCCTATCCGAGCAACTTCGCGTCCGATGAAAATACGGAGTGCAACTTTTCCGAAACGGCGGTCGAAGCCCTCTGCGACACCTACACAATCACGGCTAGCAACATCGGCGCCGAACAGACCGCGGGCGGAACCGCCGCCTCCGTGACGATCGAAGACGCGCTGCCGAGGGGCGTCACAGCGCGCAAGGTCTCACTGCTTTGGTCGGGGCTCAGCGAAGTCAAAGGTCGCTCCGAAGCCGAAGACCTCGGCCCGCAATACTGCACCCTCGTGCCCTTGCGCTGTCACCTGCCGGGGACGTTCTTCAGCGAAGCAGGACGCAGGATGAAGCCCGACGACACGCTGAAGATGTGGGTCAGCGTGACCGTCGACTCAGAACCGGCCGCGGTGGAATCCGTGTCCGATCGCGCGACCGTGTCGGGCGGTGGCGCGGCCGAAGTCGCGACGGCCACGTCCAACACGATCGGTGGCGAGCCCCCGCCGTTCGACCTCGACTCCTTCAGCTCCCCGCTGCTCGCCGTCGACGGTACCCCAGACATGCAGGCCGGCTCGCATCCGTACGAGCTGCCGACGCAGATCAACCTTCGCAGCTCCGCGCGCGAAACGCCCGAAGGCGCTGCCGGCGCGACGACGATCCACGACATTCGCGACGTGATCGTCGACCTGCCGCTCGGCCTCGCGGGAAGCGCCATATCGGCACCGACGTGCACGTTGCACGAGCTGTCCTCACGCGGTCCGAAAGACGAAACCGGCAAGTCGGGCTGCCCGGTCAACGCCGAGGTCGGCCACATCCGCACGTACCCGACAGGCTTCCTCAGCGCCAACAGCCCGCTCTACAACATCGTTCCCGAGCGCGGTGTCGCCGCCGAGTTCGGCTTCGTCGACAACGCCGGTGGCTCGCACGTGCTCTACGCGAGCATCGCGCCGACGCCGTCGGGCTACGTCCTGCGGACGACGACGCGCGAAGTCCCACAGGTGCCGCTCACCCAGATCACCGCCGACGTCTACGGCGACCCGGCCGCACGCGCGCGAGCGCACGAAAGCGGCACGCCCTACGCTCCCGCCGCGTCGGACCCCTCGACGTTCACCAACCCCGACAGCTGTACGGGAGAACCGCTGAAGACGACGGTCCACATCGACTCGTGGTTCGAACCGGGCTCCTACAACGCCGACGGCACCCCCGACTTCGAAGATCCGCGCTGGGCCTCGAAGGCCTACGAAGCGCCGCCGGTGAGCGGCTGCTCGGCGCTGGAAGGGCTGTTCAAACCGGCGATAGAAGCCACGCCGCAGTCGAGCGACGCCGACAGCCCGACGGGCCTCGACGTCGACCTCGAGGTGCCGCAGAGCGATGGTCCTGAAACGCTCGGCACGCCGCCGCTGCGCGACGCCGCCGTCGCTCTGCCCGAAGGCATGAGCGTCAACCCGTCCTCGGCCAACGGCCTCGAAGCCTGCTCGCTATCGCAGGTCGGCATCTCCGCGTCGGGCCTGCCCAACGCCGCGCCGCCCGCCTGCCCGGACGGCTCGAAGATCGGCACCCTCGAACTCGAAACGCCGGCCTTGCCGGCCGAAGCCTGCAAGGAAGCCGGCAAGGGCCTGGGCGAATGCCCGCAATCCTCAGAACGTGAAAAGACGCCGCTGGACGGCTCGATCTACGTCGCCAGGCAGGGCGAAAACCCGTTCGGCAGCCTGCTTACGATCTACATCGTCGTCGACGACCCGCGGACGGGCGTGATCGTCAAGCTGCCCGCCGAAGTGAAAGCGAACGAAGCAACCGGCCAGCTCACCACTGTCGTGCGCAACAGCCCGCAGTTCCCCTTCTCCGAGCTGCGCACGCACTTCTTCGGCGGCGCGACCGCGTCGCTGCGCACGCCGCCGACCTGCGGCGCCTATGCAGTCACCTCGGAACTGACGCCGTGGTCGGCGCCCGAATCGGGACCGCCCGCGACTCCGTCGGGTCCGTTCCAGATCACCCAGGGCCCAGGCGGCGGATCGTGCGCGCGGAGCGCCGCACAGGAGCCGAACAGCCCCGCCTTCGAAGCGTCGACCTCTCCTACGGCCGGCGCCTACAGCCCGCTCCTCGTCCAGCTGAACCGTGAAGACGGGTCACAGAACTTCTCTCAGATAAGCGTGACGCTGCCGCCCGGAGCGACCGGCAAGCTCGCCGGCATTCCGAAGTGCTCCGAGGCGCAGATCGCCGCCGCGCAGGCACGCGACCAGCTCGGGGACGGCGCGCTCGAGCTCGCCAGCCCCTCCTGTCCCGCCTCCTCGCGGATCGGCACGGTCACGGTCGGTGCCGGCGCCGGGCCGCACCCGTTCTACGTAAGCGGCGGCGCCTTCCTCGCCGGCCCTTACAAGGGCGCCCCCTTCAGCGCTGTCTTCATCACTCCGGCGCTCGCCGGCCCGTTCGACCTCGGCGTCGTCGTCGTTCGCGCCGGCCTCTACGTCGACCCGCACACCGCGCAGGTCACGACCCGCTCCGACCCGCTGCCGAGCATCCTCCACGGCATTCCGCTCGACATCCGCTCGGTCGCCGTCGACGTCGATCGCCCTGGCTTCACGCTGAACCCGACGAATTGCACGACGATGGCGGCGACCGGCGAGGAGACCTCGACGCAGGGCAACGTCGCGCCGCTCTCCAGCCGCTTCCAGGTCGGCGGCTGCGCCGGGCTGCCGTTCAGGCCGAAGCTGACGGCAAGCGTCGTCGGCAGAGCGAGCAAAGCCGACGGCGCGAGCTTCTCCGTCGACGTCACTTCCGCCGGCATCGGCCAGGCGAACATCGCGAAGGTCGAGCTGCAGCTGCCGAAGGCGCTGCCTTCGCGTCTCTCGACGCTTCAGAAAGCCTGCCTCTCCGTGACTTTCGAAAGCAACCCGGCGTCGTGCAGTTCCGAAGCGGTCATCGGCATGGCGACGATCCACACGCCGCTTCTGAAGAGCCCGTTGAGCGGGCCCGCGTACCTGGTCTCGCACGGTAGCGCCGCCTTTCCCGATGTCGAGTTCGTCCTCCAGGGCGAAGGCGTCGAGCTGATCCTCGACGGCAAGACCGACATCAAAAAGGGGATCACCTACTCGAAATTCGAATCGACGCCGGACGCGCCGTTCACGACGTTCGAAACGAAGCTGCCGGCCGGCCCGCACGGAGTGCTGACCGCCAACGTGGCCGAAAAGGAACACTTCAGCCTCTGCAAGGCGAACCTCGCGATGCCGACCGAAATCGTCGGCCAGAACGGCGCCGTGATCCGGCAGACGACGAAGATCGTGACGAGCGGTTGCCGCCAAGCCGAAGCCGGCAACCAGAGCGCAGCTGCTCGCAAAAGCTCTGAAGGCCTGCCGCAGGGACAGAAAGAAGGCAAAGCGCCTCGCCTGCGAACGGCAGGCGCGCACGCGCTACGGAGCGAGCAGGAAGCGCGGCAAGCGCGCGAATGCTCGCAAGCGCAAGCAGCGCTGACGCACCGGCGGCACGGTCGCCCGCTCGCCGTGTTTCGGGCGGTTGTTTCTCTCCAATGGCGCCGCGAAAGCAGCTTCTTTGCAGGCATTTCCGGCGTCCGCCGCGCGACGCCGCTGGCGACTCGCTTGCGCCGCCTGCGCCGCCCAACCTACGATCGCCACCCGATCCAGCCATTCGAATTCGGGCTCGGCGGGCACCAGTACCTTAATCGGTGAAAGGGCCGGTCTTAAACATCGGTGATCCGGGTTCGAGCCCCGGCTGGTGCATTGCATTTGCAGAACCGCTCCAGCCGCCGATGACGACCAATCTGTTCGACCACTTCGAGGAACTCGCGAGCGACGAGCAGTCGCCGGCGCCTTGGGCCGCTCGCGTTCGCGCGCCGCCCGTCGGCCGCATACGACGTCGTGCTGTTCGCCCGCCGCGCCGACTGGCGCGAGGACGAGGCCTCGCTCGAGGCGCTCGAGCAGCTGCGCCGAACGCCGTGGGTCGCGAGCGTCGCTCCCGACGGCGATGCCGTGCAGCTGCGGCTCGCCGACGAATGGATCGAGGCGGCCGGCGCCGCGCTCGAGGCCGGCGGCAGCTCGGAAGCCGAGCTCGCCGACCTGGCGGCCGGGCAGCGCGTCTCGATGCAGTTCTGGGACGCGAACGCAACGAAGGCGCTTCACGTCGGGCACCTGCGCAACCTCGCGATCGGCAACGGCCTCGCCGCCGCGCTCGCGCAGGCCGGCGCGCGCGTCGAGCGGCGCAGCCGGATCTCCGACCTCGGCCGCGCGATGGGCGAGGCGATGGCCGGCGTCGTCCAGAGCGCTCGCTACGCCGAGGGACTCTCCGACGGCGACGGCAAGAGCGACCACTTCGTCGGCGAGTGCTACGCAGAGTACGTCGCCGCCGCCGGCGGACCGATCGTCGACGGCACAGGTCAAGCCGAGGACTCGCTGATGCGCGAGGTGCACGTGCATGACGACGCTGCCGACGAGCTGATCAAGCGCGTGCTCGCCGGCGAGCGCGAGGCGCTCGAGCTCTGGTACCGCACACGCGCCTGGGTGATCGCCGGCCAGCGCACGACGCTCGCGCGCCTCGGCGTCGCCTTCGATCGCGTGCTGTTCGAGTCGGACTTCCTGCACGAGACCAACGAGCTGGCGCGGCGCGGCCTGCAGAGCGGAACGCTTCGCCGCCGCGAGGACGGCGTCGTCGTCTACGAGACCGGACTGGAGCAGCTCGAGGAGCTGCCGCTCGTGCGCGCCGACGGGCTCTCGACTCAGCACATGCGCTCGCTCACCTATGCGCTGAGCGCGCCCGAGCTGGAGCAGACGACCTCGATGCAGGTCACGGGCACCGAGTGGGTTGCGCATCTGGCCTGCATCCGCAAGCTCGCCGAGGAGCTGCAGCCCGGGCTCAACGGCGGCTTTCATCCGAGCCGCAGCATCTTCCACGGGATGGTCTGGAGCCACGATCGTGCCGTCAGCTCGAGCGCCGGAGCGACGCTGATCGACGAGCTCGTCGACTGGGTCGACGAGCAGATCGACGCCGACGACGAACGCCGTCGGATCCGCCGCACGCATCCGGCGCCCGAACGCCTCGCCGCACAGGTCGTGCTCGGCTACTTCCTCGCGCATCCGGCGACGCCCGACATCGACTTCGTCCGCCGGAAGCTGCTCTCCGAGCGAGAGAGCCTCGGCTGGGAGCTCGCTCGCGCGCAGAGCGCTCGCCTCGGCGCATGCTCGCCGGCGACCGGTCGCCCGGCCGAGGACCCGGCATATCGCTTCGCCGTCGTGCAGTCACAGCTCTACCGCCGTCACCTGCGCCAGGCGATCGAGCGCTTCGACCTGCGCCCGCTCGCGCTCTATCTGCGCCACCTCGCGCGCTGGCAGCTCGAGGGCGCACACGGCGAGCACGTCGAGCGCGTCGTGCAGACGTTGCTCGAGCGTTCCGCTCGCGGGCTGGGGCTACAGGACGCGCGATGAGCACGCTGCTCGTCGACAACTACGACTCCTACACCTACAACGTCTTTCACCTGCTCGCGGCCGTCTCCGGCGAGGAGCCGATCGTCGTGCACAACGACACGGTCTCCTGGAAGGCGCTGTCGCGCTGGCAGTTCGACGCGATCGTGCTCTCGCCCGGCCCGGGCCGCCCGCAGCGCTGGCACGACTTCGGCGTTTGCGCCGACATCCTGCGCTACGCCGAGGCGCCCGTGCTCGGCATCTGCCTCGGCCACCAGGGCATCGGCAGCCTGCTCAGCGGAAGCGTCGGCTCGGCGCCGATCGCGATGCACGGGCGGCGCAGCCGCGTCTATCACGACGGCAGCGGCCTGTTCGCCGGCATCCCGCAGGGCTTCTCGGTCGTGCGCTATCACTCGCTGGCCGTCACCGGCCTCGGCTCCGGCGGCCGCGTCACGGCCTGGACCGAGGACGGCGTCGTGATGGGCATCGAACATCGCACGCGGCCGCTGTGGGGCGTGCAGTTCCATCCCGAGTCGGTCGCGACCGAGCACGGTCGCCGGCTGATCGAGAACTTCTACGAACGTCAAGGCCAGCGCGGGCGCTCGCGCTCTCGCCGCGCGAGATCCGCTGCGGTGCGAGCCGAGCGCCCGTGCGTGCGTGGCGACTCGCGCGTCGGCGTGCGCGTGCGCTCGATCGCCGGCGAGGCGCCGGCCGAGCTGCTGTTCGAGCGCCTCTTCGGCAAGCTGCCATACGCGTTCTGGCTGGACAGCGCCGACGCTCCGTCGCGCCTGGCGCAGCGCTCCTATCTCGGCACGAGCGCCGGCGCCGAGCGCTGCGTGCTCGAGTACGACGTCACCGCCAAAACGGTCGTGGCGCATCGCGCCGGCGCGAGCGCGACCGAGTCCGGCTCGATCTTCGACGTGCTCGAGCGCGAGCTCGCCGCTCGCGCCTGCCGATCTCGCAGACGCCTCGCCGCGAGGGCCGACCGGCGGCTTCGTCGGCTATCTCGGCTACGAGTGCAAGGCCGACTGCGGCTCGCCGAACGTGCACCGCTCCGACCTGCCGGACGCCGTGCTGATGCTCGCCAACCGTCTGGTCGCGGTCGATCACCTTGCCGGGCGCACCGACGTGATCGCCGTCTGCGGCGAGGACGACAGCGAGGCCGAGAGCTGGCTCGAGCGGGCCGAGGCGCTCGTGCGCGAGCTGCTCGCGGCGGCCGGCGATCAGCCGACCGCCCGGCGCGGAGCCGGCGGGCGATCCTCGCGGCGCGCCGGTCGGCTTCGACTGCGGCCGCGGTCGCGAGCAGTACCTCTCCGACATCGCGCGCTGCCAGGCCGCGCTGGCGGCCGGCGAGTCCTACGAGGTCTGCCTGACCGATCAGATCTCGACCGACGCCGCACCCGATCCGTTCGCGCTCTACTGCCTGCTGCGCGCGAGCAACCCGGCGCCGTTCGCCGCCTATCTGAAGCTCGGCGAGCTGAGCGTGCTGAGCTCATCGCCCGAGCGCTTCCTCTCGGTCGATCGCGGGCGCGCCGTGCAGGCGCGCCCAATCAAGGGAACGACCCGGCGCTCGCACGACCCGGTGCAGGATGCGGCGCTGCGCGCCGAGCTGACCAGCGACGAGAAGACCTACGCCGAGCACCTGATGATCGTCGACCTGCTGCGCAACGATCTCGGTCGCGTCTGCGAGCTCGACAGCGTGCGCGTGCCCGAGCTGATGCTCGTCGAGCAGTACGCGACGGTGCACCAGCTGATCTCGACTGTGACCGGCGTGCTCGAGCACGGCCGCACGCCGGTGCAGTGCGTGCGCGCGTGCTTCCCCGGCGGCTCGATGACGGGCGCGCCGAAGCTGCGCACGATGGGCCTGATCGATGAGATCGAGCGGACCGCGCGTGGCGTCTACTCTGGCGCGATCGGCTACTTCGGCCTCGATCAGAGCGTCGACCTCAGCATCGTCATCCGCACGATCGTCATGCGTCCCGGCGCGACGACGATCGGCGCCGGCGGCGCGATCGTGATGCAGTCCGATCCCGTGGAGGAGTTCGACGAGATCCTGCTGAAGGCGCGTGCGCCGATGGCGGCGATCGCCCGCGCCGTGACCGGCAGCGACTCGCCCAAGGCGTGGAGCCTCGAGCTGGAGCCGCGCCGAGCGCGTGAAGGTGAGGATTCGATCGGAGATCGATCGGGTCGCGTATCGCGCCGGAGAGCGGCGTGAGCGCGCCGACGCCAGGCGGCTCGCCGCGGCGCGCAGCGCCCGTGGCAATCCGGCGCGCGTGCGCCGAGGACGTGCCGGGCGCCGTGATCGCCGTTCAGAAGCTGCTGCTCGAGCTCGGCTCGACGCCGCCGCCGGCGGAGGCGATCGAGCGGGTAGCGCGCGAGCTGATCGACGACGGCAGCGCCGGAGCGGTGCTCGTCGCACAGGCCGGCGAGCAGCTGGTCGGCGTGCTCGCTGCCAGCTGGCAGCTCGCGCTGCACGTGCCCGGGCGCTACGCGACGATCCAGGACCTCTGGGTCGATCCGGCCTGGCGCCGGCGCGCGGTAGGCGCGCAGCTGATCGCCGCGCTGCTGGAGCTGGCGCGCGCTCGCGGTCTTTCGCGGATCGAGGTCGGGCTGCCGCGCGAGGACTTCCCACAGCTCGCGGCAACCGCCGCGTTCTACCGGCGCAACGGTTTCGAGTCGCTCGGCCCACGGATGCGGCGGGCGCTGTCGTGAGCGAGGGCCTCGAGCCGTTTCGCCGGCGCCTGGACGAGCTCGACGACGCGATCGCGCGACTGCTCGGCGAGCGCTTTCAGACCTGCCGCGAGATCGCGCTCTACAAGCGCGAGCACGAGATCCCGATGATGCAGCCCGACCGCGTCGTCGCCGTGCGCGCTCGCTACCTGAGGCGCGGCGCCGAAGCGGCGCTGCCGCCCGACTACGTCGAGGCGCTGTTCGAGCTGACGATCGCGGCGACGTGCCGGATGGAGGACGAGCTGATCGATGCGCGGCAGGGCGCGTGATGACGCGCCCGACGTTCATCACGCTCGGGCCGAGCGGAACCTGTCACGAGAACGCGCTGGTGCGCTACCTCGACTTCCAGCGCATCGACGACTTCGAGCTCGTGCTCGTCGAGGACCTGCTCGGCGCGGTCGCACGTGTGAAGGACGAGCCCAACACGTTCCTCGTGCAGTGCAGCGCGCACGTGCAGGTGCATCTGGTGACCGAGCGCCATCACCGCGAGGTGTTCGTGATCGACACGTTCCTCTATCCGACGAAGGAGCTCGGCCTGCTCGTCGCGCCGCGACCGCACGAAGCATTCGACGCTCGGCCTCGTCTCGGCGACGAGGGGCTATCTCGACCTCGCGCGCTTCGCGACGATCGTCGATCAGCCGTCGAAGCCGGTCGTCGCTCAGAACCTGCGCGCCGGTCGGTTCGACGCCGGGCTGACGCACGCGCACTACGCCGCCGAATATCCGCAGGAGCTTCGCCTCCTCGAGTACTACGGCGCCGTCGACACGACCTGGGTCGTCTACGGAAGGCGCAAGCGGTTCTCCGGTGAGGTGATCGCGCAACGTCACCCGTGGCTGTTTCTCGCCGAGCAGACAAATACGGCGTCGAGTCGGAAACAGTGCGCGGCGGCGGCGGCGCCGAATTAGGCGGGATTTCGCGCTCGCGCCGCTCGCGGCTCACCCTGAGGACGGCGGCTGATTAGCGTGCCCGCCGATGCCTACCGCGCCGACTCGTGCCGCTGCTGCAGCGCTGCTCGCGACGGCGATCGCGCTTGCATGCTCGGGCTGCGGAGGGGGCGCATCGCGAACGGGCCCCGGCGCGCACTCCTCCCAGCTCAGCGCGGTCGATGCCGGCATGCGGCCTGTGATCGGCGGAGGCAATCCGGCGGGAAAGCCGATCGTGCATATCGGCGCCGAGCTGATCACGCGCTCGGAGCTCGACGCGGAGATGGTGATCGAAGCGCACACCGCAGCGCCCGGAGAACAGACCGTGCCCGTGCCGCCCGAGTACGGCGGATGCGTCTCATACCTGGCGACGCAGCGCCGTCTCGACGCGAGCAGCCGCTCGACGAGAAGGCGCCTGCGATCGAGCTGCGCGAGCCTGCGGCGCAGGCGTCTGCAGTCGGTACTCGACCGGCTGATCGCCGGTGAGTGGGCGATCGGCGCCGCGGCCGAAGCGGGCGTTCCGGTCACCGAGGCGGAGGTCGTGCGGCGGCTCGAGCAGGCCAAGGCGCGACAGTTCGGCTCCGAGGCGAAGTTCCAGGCCTACCTCGCGCAGAGCGACGAGAACGTGCCCGACATCCTCTTCAGCCTGCAGGTTCAGCTGGCTGATCAGGCGCTCCTGCACAAGGTCGAAGCGTCGATTCCGGCGGTCGGTCGCGCTGCTGCGGCGAGCTACTACGCGAGCCACCGGTCGAGCTATGCGCTCCACGAAAAGCGCGACATCGGGATCATCCGCACGAACCGGCGTGATGAGGCGCTGAGGGTCAAGCGGCAGCTGCAGGCGGGCGTGAGCTTCGCGACCCTCGTCCGGCGCCTCGGCGAGCAGCAGCCGATCTACTCGGCGCACGATGGACTGGTGCCAGGTCTCGAACGCCACGTCTTCTCCGAGCGCGCGCTCGACGACGCGATCTTCGCGGCGCACAGGAACGTCGTGACGGGACCGATCAGGCTCCGCGTGCGTGCCGGCTACAAGAACCGCAGCCGCGCGGAGATCGCGAAGATCGACGGCTACTACGTGTTCGAGGTGCGCGCGATCCATCGGGCGCGCCAGGAGACGTTCGCCGAAGCGCAGAGCGCGATCGCCGCGCGGCTGCCGGCGATCATGCGAAAGCGGGCGATCACGGCGTTCGTCGCGCACTGGCGTGCGAGCTGGAGAGCACGCACGGACTGCCAAGTCGGCTACGTCGTCGCGAAGTGCCGCCAGTCGCACACGCGCGCTCGAGAAGATCCGGACGGGCTCGACTGACGTGCTGGAGACATTCGCGCGGAACGCTTGACTCCGTAGCTCGGAAAACGGAAGACTGAAACTGTCGGCGTCTTCGGAACTACCGGAGCCGGCCGGCAGTCATCGACAACGACCGAGAGGAAGCACGATGAAGCACGCACGAAGCGTAGGTCTCGCCGTCACGGCGATCCTTGCCGTATGCAGCGTCGTCGCCAGCGTGGCCTTCGCGACGAGCCCGAAAGCAAACACGTTAACCGGCGAAGGATTCCCGCTGGCACTGAGCGGCAGCTCGGCGACCGACAGATCGGAACTGCAGAACGCCGCCGGCGTACTCAAAGGCGAAGGTGTCACGTTGAGCGGCGAACTGACGAGCGCCAGCGCCGGCACCTATTCGGCGGTCTTCACGAACGTCGAAGACAAAGGCGAAAAATGCAACAACACGGGAACGGCCGGCGAAGTGAGGGTGCCCGCGAGCGGGAGCGAACCGTTCACGTTGGTGCACGACGCCTCCGCGACGACAGGCGTCGGCGCTCTGCTCGAAGTCGCTACCGAACTGACCGTCACGTGCGGTGCGACGAAAGTGAAAGTCAAGGGCAACGTCGTCGCGAACCTGTCTCCGGAAGGCGGCGGCGAGAAAACGACCGGCTTCACCGGCGAACTGCACTGCAGCGCGACGGTCGGCGAACCGGCACGCACGAAATACTGGAACGCGGCCAACGAAGAAAAGTCACCGCTGCTCTTAGCGAACTTCGGCACCGGCTTCAAAAAAGCATGTGAGGAAGTGGTCACGAACCTGCCGCTGACCGCAGCCAAGATGGTGGAACTGGTCTCCTAGCAGCGGCAGCTACAGGAGCTGTGCGGATCGCGCGCGGGACGGAGACGTCTCGCGCGCCGCGCAGCTCGACGGCGATCCCGGTGCGTTCGTCGGCAGAGAGAGAAACGTTGCTTGGCGGCGGACTCGAGGGATGGTTGAGTCGCTCCTCGGCGACGGACCGGGCTGCATCGACGGGTACGGGCCGACGCGGCAAAGTCAATCGAGGAGAGGAGCTGGTGAACGTGAGGAAGCGCAGCGCTCTCGCCGCGTGCGTGACGCTCGCGATGCTCCTCGCCCTCGCGCCATCGGCGGCTTCGGCCGCCCTGGCGCACTGCGGCGCCGGCGGCGCGAGCGGTTGCACGCCGACCGGCTTCGGCGCGGGCGTCCTCACGCTGGCGGCGAGCAGCGAAACGACAGCGGGCAGCGGAGTGGCGGTCGACGAAGCGAGCGGCGACGTCTACGTCGCCGACACCGGCGGCCACCGGATCGCCGAGTTCGATGCGGGCGGGCAGCTTCTGCGCGTGTGGGGAGCGGGCGTCGCCGACGGCGCGCAGGCTCCTCAGGTGTGCGCGCCGCCGGCATCGTGCCGTGCGGGCCTCGCCGCTGCCGCGCCGGGAGAGCTCGAAGCGCCGACGCTGATCGCCGTCGACCAGTCCACCGGAGACGTGTACGTCGGTGACGCCTCCTCGCGGCTCGTGACGAAGTTCAGCTCCGAAGGCGCGCTGATCGCCAGCTGGGGCGACAACGGCCCGGGCGAAAGCGCCGACGGGCAGCTGTCGGGGACGAAAGCGCTCGGGCCGCTTCGGCCCGCTCGCCGGCATCACGGTCGACTCGGCCGGCGACCTCTGGGTCTACGTCGGTGGCACGGCCGAAGCGGAAAACGTGCACATGTACGAGTTCGGCTCGGCCGGCGGCTTCGTCCAGGCGTGGTCGCCCGAACACGTCAACGCGGCCGCCTACTCGCCGCAGGGAGTCGCGGTCGATTCGCTCGGCACGCTCTACGTCAGCGAGCCGAGCTCGCTGCAGGCGATCCGCCCTCCCAGCGCGGGCCATCCGTCCGGCGTCTGGAGCGGAACGCTGCTCGGCGCCGGCGCGCTGACCGGCCTCGCGATCGACCCGCTGCGCTCCGATCTCTACCTCGACGAAGCGGGCCACGCGGTGCTCGACGTGTCCTCGCAGTGCGAACCGAGCATCTCGCAGGCGAGCTGCCGGCAGGTCTCGGGCTTCGGCAAAGCGGCGCTGAACGGCGGCGCCGGCCTGGCCGTAGACGGCAGGACGGGCACCGTCTACGTGGCGAACAGCGGCACCGATGAAGTCCTCGCCTTTCCGGTGACGATCGAAGCCGATGCGCAGCCGGCGAGCGAAGCCAGCGCTGGCGGCGCCGTCCTGAACGGATCGGTCGACCCTGAGGGAACGGAGATCACACGCTGCTCCTTCCAGTACGGCGAAACGCGCGCCTACGGGCAGATCGCGAGCTGCAGCCCGGAAGCGGTCGGCTCCGGAACGGGTGCCGTCGCGATCCGCGCGCCGGTCGCCGGGCTGAAGGGAGGAACGAGCTACCACTTCAGGCTTCGCGTCGTCAACTCGCGCGGCGAAGAAGCGCGCTCAGAGGATGAGTCGTTCCGAACGCTGACGACGGCGGTGATCGAAGATCCGGCGAGCAGTGAAATCTCGCCGAGCGCGGCGCTGCTCGCCGCGAAGGTCAACCCGGAGGGCCTCTCTGCGAGTTGCGCGATCGAATACGGCACATCGACGGCGTACGGCTCGAGCGTCCCCTGCGAACCGGCCGCACTCGGCTCCGGCTCGGCGCCGGTGCGCGTCAGCCGGCGCCTGGAAGGGCTCGAATCGGGCACCACCTACCACTGGCGCGTGGTCGCGCAGGATGCCGATGGCGTGCAGCACGGCTACGACAGCACGTTCGTCTACCTGCCGCTGTCGGCGCCGGGCATCCAGAGCGGCTGCGTCAACGAAGCGCTCCGGGCGCAAAGCAACGTGAGCATCAAGACGGGCAGGCCGTTCTCGGCCGAACTGCCCGACTGTCGCGCGCTGGAGCTGGTCACGCCGCCGCACAAGAACGCGGCGCTGCTCGCGCCGATCATCTTCGGCCTGCTGCCGTCGATCTCCGCCGACGGCTCGAGCGTGATCGCCTCGACGGTGCAGTGCTTCGCCGACTCGCCGTCGTGTACGGGCGATCGCGTCAGCAAGGGCCCACCGTTCGACTTCCTGCGCACGAGCAGCGGGTGGCAGACGGAGCCGCTCGCGCCGCCGGCCGAAGCCTTTGAAATCAACACCGTCTGGGGCTATGACGCCGACACGGGCACGGTGCTGTACAGCTCGCCGGTCGCCTCGCATGCGACCGACGAGTTCTTCGCGCGCGAAGCCGACGGCACGTTCGAGCCGATCGGACCGATCGCCGAAGAGGAGAGCTTCGTCTCGATCGCGGCCAGCCCGCGCGACGCCTCCGGCGATCTGTCGCACGTGGTCTACGAATCGAGCGAGCATCCGCTGTGGGGCTCGCTCGGCGGTGGCGAACTGCGGAACTCGCTGTACGAGTACGCCGGCTTCGCAGCAGCGGCGCGGCCGTTCCTCGTCGGCGTCAGCGGCGCGCGCGCGAGCACGAGCCTGATCAGCGTCTGCGGCACTGCGCTCGGCTCGGCCTCCAGCGGCGCCAGCGGGCAGGCGCTCTCGCGTGACGGCAGCATCGTCTACTTCACCGCCGAAGGGCCGTGCGCCGGCGGCTCAGGCGCGAACGCGTCTGAGAGCGTGCCCGCCAACTCGATCTACGCGCGGATCGACGGCGAAGCTGGCCGACGCGCGCACGGTGTCGATCTCGAGCGCTCAGTGTCGGCTTGCGAAAGCAGAATGCGAACAGATCGTGCTCGCAGATCCGGCCGATGCGTTCCTCGAAGCGGTCTCCTCCGATGGCCTGCAGGCGGCGTTCACCTCGACGCAGAAGCTCACCGACGACGCCAGCGAGGACAGCGCGCCGGGCGACAGCGCGCACGCCAAAAGCTGCCGGAGAACAGCCGGCGCGAACGGCTGCAACCTGTATCTCGCCGATCTGTCGCAGGGTTCGCCGGCGCTGACCGACATCTCGAGCGGCGACATCAGCGGCGAGGGCCCGCAGGTGCAGGGCGTGATGGCGATATCGCCCGACGGCTCGCACGTCTACTTCGTCGCGCGCGGCGTGCTCACCTCGGGCGCCAACCACGACGGCAGTGCACCGGTCGAAGGCGCCGACAACCTGTACGTCTACGAACGCGACGAAGCTCACCCCGCGGGGCGTACGGCGTTCGTCGCGACGCTGCCCGCCAGCAATCTCGGAACTCGCGCGGAAACGCGAGAGTGGGGCGAAAACGCGCTCGCGAACGTGACGCCGAGCGGAGACGTGCTGGTGTTCACGAGCCGCGGCGCGCTGACCGCTGACACGCACGCCGAGGGTGCCGCGCAGGTCTTCCGATACGACGCGCCCAGCGAAACGCTGCAACGCATCTCCTTCGGCGCGCAGGGCTTCAACGACAACGGCAACGCCGCCGAAGGCGAAGCGTTGATGGCGATTCCCGGCGCGATCATCGGGCCCGGCCGGGCCGATCCGACGATGGCCGATGACGGGTCGGAGATCTTCTTCGAAAGCTCGGTCGGGCTGACGCCTGTCGCGCTGAACGACGTATCGGTCAACGGCAACCCGGAAGCGTTTGCGCAGAACGTCTACGAGTGGGAGGCCGATGGAAAGGGAGCTTGCGCTGCTGCCGGCGGCTGCGTGTACCTGATCTCAGATGGCCTCGACGACTCGGAAAGCAACGGCGGCGACGCGAACTCGACGCTCAGCTCGGTCGAACTGCTCGGGACCGACACACGCGGCGAAAACGTGTTCTTCACGACCGCCGACCCGCTCGTGCCGCTCGATACCGACTCACAGCTCGACTACTACGACGCTCGCGTCGGCGGCGGCTTCGCCGCGCCCGCTGCGCCGGCTGGCTGCGCGGCCGAGGAAAGCTGTCCCGGGCCGGCCACGACACCGCCGCCGCCGGAACAGCTCGCCAGCACGCTGGCGCCGGCGCTCGGCAACCTGATCGCGCCGCCGTCGATATTTCCACCGAAGCCGCCGCCGCCGAAGCCGACCAGCCGAGCCCAGCGTCTCGCGGCGGCACTCAGAGCCTGCCGCGCGAAACACGGTCGTCACGTGCGCGTGGCGTGCGAACGTGCTGCTCGCAAGCGGTATGCGGCCGGGCACGAGACGCGCAAGCGGGGGAAGGGCGCAAGACGCGGCAAGGGCGACAAGCGCGGAAGGGCGAAGCCGGGCGCACGCCCAGCGGGCAGCGGAAGATGAGTGGCGTTCGAGCTCGATCCGGCGTCTCTGCCGCCGCCCTCGCGGCCGTGATCGTCGCGCTCAGCGCGATCGCAGGCGCCGCGCGCGCCGAGGCGGCGACGCCGGCACCGGCATGGAGCGTCTCCTCCTACGGGTATCCGACGAACTTCTCGACGAGTGACAACGCCGGCTGCAGTCTCAGCACCAACGCCGTCGAATCGCTCTGCGACACCTTCACCGTCACGGCGACGAACATCGGCGGCGCGACGACGAGCGGCGCGGTGACGATCGAAGACGAGCTTCCGCCGGGCGTCACGCCGCACCGCGTCTCGTTGCTCTGGTCGGGCCTCAGCTCCGTGCCCAACCGTCACGAAAACGAAGACCTCGGCGAAGCGATGTGCACGACCGTGCCGCTGCGCTGCAAAGTCCCGGCGATCTTCTTCAGCGAAAACCACAAGCCCGGTGCTCCCGCCGGCGTGCAGCCCGACGAGACGCTGAAGATGTGGGTCAGTGTGACGGTCGACGAACCGGCCGCCGCGCGGCTGCTCACGAACGAGGCGATCGTGTCCGGCGGCAACGCGGCGAGCGTCACGACGAGCAGCGCCAACAGCGTCGAAGTCACCGCTCCGCCGCTCGGTTTCAGCGCGTTCGATGCACCGCTGAGCGACGCGGCCGGCGCGGCCCAGACGCAGGCAGGCGCTCACCCGTATGAGCTCTCGACGCAGCTCGACCTGAACAGCGTGATGCGCGAAACGCCGGAAGGGGCCGTCGGCGCGACGACCGTGAAGGACGTGCGCGACGTGATCGTCGACCTGCCGCCGGGCTTGGCCGGCAGCGCCGTGTCGGCACCGGCGTGCACGCTGCACCAGCTCTCCTCGCGAGGAGCGCGAGGCGAACAGGGCGTGTCCGGTTGCCCCGCGAGCACGATCGTCGGGCACATCCGCAGCTATCCGACGGGATTCCTCAGCGTGAACAGCCCGATCTACAACATCGTGCCGGAGCAGGGGACGGCGGCGGAGTTCGGGTTCATCGACAACGCCGGCGGCACTCATGTCCTCTACGCAAGTCTCGCGCCGACGCCGGCGGGCTACGTGCTGCGGACGCGCAGCCGCGAACTGGCGCAGGTGCCGCTCGATCAGATAACGGCCGACGTGTTCGGCGATCCGGCCGCGCGCGACGGCTCCGGCGAAGCCGCGATACCTACGTTCACCAACCCGGAGGACTGCTCCGGCGAAGCCCTGCGGACGACGGCGCATCTCGACTCGTGGGCTGCGCCGGGTTCCTACGAGGCGGATGGCAGCCCCGACTTCGGCGATCCGAACTGGGCGTCGGCGGAATACGAATCGCCGCCGGTGACGGGCTGCGCGGCACTCGCCGGGCTGTTCCGGCCAACCGTGCAGGTGCAGAGCGAATCGAGCGCCGCCGACAGCCCGACCGGATTCGACTTCACGCTCGAGGTGCCGCAGAGCGAAGGCGCGGAAACGCTCGCGACGCCGCCGCTGCGCGACGCGATCGTGACGCTGCCGGCCGGCATGGCGGTGAACCCTTCCTCGGCAAACGGCCTGGAAGCCTGCTCGCTCGCACAGGTCGGCATCTCGCCCGGAGGTCTACCCGACGCGGCAGCGCCGGCCTGTCCGGGCGGCTCGCGCATCGGCACCGTAGAAGTCGAAACGCCGGCGCTGCCTGCGGAAGCGTGCCGGCAAGCAGGCAAAGCGCTGCGTGAATGCCCGAACCAGGCCGAACGGGAGAAGACGCCGCTGCTGGGCTCGATCTACCTCGCGCGCCAGGGCGAAAACCCGTTCGGCAGCCTGCTGGCGATCTACATCGCGATCGACGATCCGCGAACCGGCGTGATCGTCAAGCTGCCTGCCGAAGTCAAAGCGAGCGCCGCGAGCGGGCAGCTGACGACGATCGTCAAAGACAGCCCTCAATTTCCGTTCAGCGAGCTGCGCACGCACTTCTTCGGCGGCGCGACGGCGTCGCTGCGAACGCCGGCGGCATGTGGAACGTTCTCGGTCTCGACGACGTTGACGCCCTGGTCGGCGCCGGAATCGGGGCCGCCGGCGACTCCGGAAAGCTCGTTCGCGATCGACCGGGCGGCGGACGGCACGCCCTGCGTCGGGACGGCTCCGTTCAGTCCGGCGCTATCGGCCGGCACCGCGAGCGCTCAGGCCGCCGCGTACACGAGCCTGTCCACGAGCTTCGCCCGTGGTGACGCCGAAGATCTGCTCGGAGCGATCAGCATCACGACGCCTCCCGGCCTGCTCGGATCGCTGCGGACGGTGTCCGAGTGCCCCGAACCGCAGGCCGCGCAGGGGAGTTGCGGTCCTGACAGTCTGCTCGGCGAAGCTACGACGGCCGTCGGTGCCGGACCTCATC
Organism: uncultured Solirubrobacteraceae bacterium; assembly: GCA_963812575.1. Lineage (GTDB taxonomy): Bacteria > Actinomycetota > Thermoleophilia > Solirubrobacterales > Solirubrobacteraceae > Palsa-744. The sequence continues at coordinate 481,947 of CAWEVS010000002.1, forward strand.
CGTATTGGGTACACGGCGGCAGGGTCTACCTGACCGGCCCCTACGGCGGAGGCCCGTTCGGGCTCTCGATCGTCGTTCCGACGAGCGCCGGGCCGTTCACGCTGACCGGCAACGGCGGGCTCGGGCGAGAGATCGTGCGTGCCTCGATCAGAGTCGATCCGCACACCGCGCAGATCACCGTGCACAGCGATCCGCTGCCGACGATCCTCGAAGGCATCCCGCTGGAGATACGCACGGTCGACGTCACCATCAACCGGCCGGGCTTCATCTTCAATCCGAGCGACTGCGCGCCGCTCGCGTTCGCTTCGAAGCTGACCGGCGAGTCGGGCGCAACGTCGGCGAAGTCGGCGAGCTTCCAGGCGGCGAACTGCGCGACGCTGCCGTTTCGGCCGACCTTGACGGCGACCGCGGGCGGTCGCGCGAGCAAAGCCGACGGCGCCGGTCTACAGGTCAAGCTCCGCTCGGCGGGCGTCGGGCAGGCGAACATCGCGAAGGTCGAGCTGCAGCTGCCCAAGGCGCTGCCGTCGCGTCTGACGACGATCCAGAAAGCATGCCTCGAGGCCGTGTTCGAAGCCGATCCGGCGGCCTGCGACGAAGGTGCTTTGATCGGCACTGCGACCGTCCAGACTCCGCTCCTCAGAGGCCCGCTGAGCGGGCCCGGCTATCTCGTCTCACACGGCGGCGCCGCCTTCCCCGACGTCGAGTTCGTGCTGCAGGGCGAAGGTGTCACCTTGGTCCTCGACGGCAAGACCGATATCAAGAAAGGCATCACCTACTCTCGATTCGAATCGGTTCCCGACGCGCCGTTCACCGAATTCGTCGCCGACCTGCCGAGCGGGCCGCATTCGGCGCTGACCGCGAACGTGCCCGAAAAGCAGCACTACAGCCTGTGCGGCGCGTCGCTGTCGATGCCGAGCGAAATCGTCGGCCAGAACGGAGCGATCATCAGGCAGACGACGCCGATCGCCGTAACCGGCTGCGTCGCGCCGCGGCCTCTGACGAGGGCGCAGGAGCTCGCACGGGCCATGCGCACGTGCCACGGCGATCGCAAGCGCCGCAGACGGATCGCGTGCGAACGCGCGGCGCGCCGCCGCTACGGTCCGCGGCGCGTTCGCCGCGCCGGCAAGCGTGCCGGAAGCCGACGTCGAGCGCACCGCTGACGCATCCAGCTGGGGCCGAGCACCCGAGGGCGTCCGCGCTCGGCGGTTTCGCTGCTCAGGCGCGCAGGGCGATCGCCGGTCGTCGCTGCGCCCACGGCCGGGCGGCCTCGAGCTGGGTCGCGAGCGCCAGCAGCTGTGCCTCGCCGGCCGGGCGTCCAACGATCTGCACGCCGAGTGGGAGCCCGTCGGCGCCCTCGTAGAGCGGCAGCGAGATCGCCGGCTGGCCGCTCGCGTTGAAGACGGGCGTGAACGGAGTGAACAGGCCGGAGCGCGTGAACGTCGCCATCGGCTCCGGCGCGGCCGTATCGAGCGTGCCCAGCGCCAGCGGGCGCTCGGCGAGCGCCGGCGTGAGGAGCGCGTCGTAGGGCTGAAGGAACGCGACGAGCCGGCGCGCGAACTGCTGCAGGCGCGTCGCCGCCGCCATCGAGCCGATCGCGCCGAGTTTGCCGACCATCGAGTAGATCGCCCAGCTCATCGGCTCCATGTCCTCGGCCGTCGGCTCGCGGCCGGCGACGCGACCCGAGTAGGCGATCGACAGCGCGATGTGGCTGGAGAAGACGACGCCGAACAGCTCGCGCAGCTCCTCGTCCTGCCACGGCGGATCGACCTCCTCGACCTCGTGCCCGAGCGAGCGCAGCAGCTCGGCTGCGTCGCTGACGGCGCCTGCGCACAGCGGATCGACGACGGCGTCCGGCTGTGGCGGCAGGACGGTCGCGGCGATCCGCAGCTTGCCCGGCTCACGCGCGGCCGATGTCGCGAACGGCTCGCTCGGTGGCGGCGCCCAGGTGGCGTCGCCGGCCTCGTAGCCCTCGAGCACGTCGAGGATCGCCGCGGTGTCGGCGACGCTGCGCGTCAGCATCCCGTCGATGCCGAGCTCGGAGTCGCCGAGCTCCGGCGCAGCCGAGATCCGCCCGCGCGCCGGCTTCAGGCCGACGAGGCCGCAGCAGGCGGCCGGGATGCGCACCGAGCCGCCGCCGTCGTTGCCGTGCGCGACGGGCACGATGCCGGCTGCGACCGCCGCCGCCGCGCCGCCGGAGGAGCCGCCGGGCGTGCGCTGCAGGTCCCACGGGTTGCGCGTAGGCCCGAACATGCGCGCCTCGGTCGTCGGCAGGATGCCGTACTCGGGCAGCGTCGTCGTGCCGACGATCACGAAGCCGGCGTCGCGCAGCCGCCGCGTGACGTTGTGATCGTAGGCGGCGACGTGCTCGACCATCAGCTCGCAGCCGTAGGTCAGCCGCAGGCCCTTGACGGGCCGGTTGTTCTTGATCGCGACCGGCACTCCGGCGAATGGGCGCGAGTCGCCGGCAGCGATCTGCGCGGCGGCGGCCAGCGCGCCCTGCTCGTCGACCTGCACGAACGCGTTGAGCGCCGGGTTGAGCTCCTCGATCTTCTCGAGCGAGGTCTGTGCGAGCTCGACGGCGCTCACTTCGCCCGATCGCACGAGCCCCGCGAGCTCGATCGCCGAAGAGAACATCAACTCGCTCAGGTTGCGTGCGGCCACTACCGGCAGCCTACTTGCACGCGCAATCGTGCGACGATGTGTGCCTGCCCACAAGGCAGCATCTCCCGTCAAGCATCAAGCTCAGAAAGCGAGTGCCATGAGCGCGGTCACAGCACCAGAGGTCCAATCGGGCCTCGAAGGAGTCGTCGCCTTCGCCACCGAGATTGCCGAGCCCGACAAAGAGGGCGGCGCGCTGCGCTATCGCGGCGTCGACATCGAAGAACTCGTCGGCAACATCCCCTACGAGCAGGTCTGGGGCCTGCTGGTCGACGGTCATTTCAAACCCGGCCTGCCGCCGGCCGAACCGCATGCGCTGACCGTGCGTTCGGGCGATCACCGAGTCGATGTCCAGTCGGCGCTCGCGATGCTCGCGCCCGAGTGGGGCTTCGGCCAGCTGATCGACATCACCGACGAGGAGGCGCGCGACAACCTCGCGCGCGCTTCGGTCATGGCGCTGTCGTTCGTAGCGCAGTCGGCGCGCGAAGCCGGCCAGCCGCCGGTGCCGCAGAGCGAGATCGACGAGGGTCGCACGATCCCGGAGCGCTTCCTGATCCGCTGGCGCGGCGAGGCCAACCCCGACCACGTCAAGGCGATCGACGCCTACTGGGTGTCGGCCGCCGAGCACGGCATGAACGCCTCGACGTTCACGGCGCGAGTCGTCGCCTCGACCGGCGCCGACGTCGCCGCAGCGATGTCGGCGGCAGTCGGCGCGCTGTCGGGCCCGTTGCACGGTGGCGCGCCCTCGCGCGTGCTGAAGATGCTCGAGGAAGTCGAAGCGAGCGGCGACGCCGAGAAGTGGGTGTCCGATGCGCTCGACCGTGGCGATCGCCTGATGGGCTTCGGCCACCGCATCTACCGCGCCGAAGATCCGCGCGCGAGGGTCCTGCGCCGAACGGCAAGCGAACTCGGCTCGCCTCGCTTCGAGGCGGCCGAGGCGCTCGAGAAGGCGGCGCTGGCCGAGCTGCACGCCCGCCGGCCCGATCGCGTGCTCGCGACGAACGTCGAGTTCTGGTCGGCCGTCGTGCTCGACCTCGCCGAAGTTCCGCCGGACCTGTTCACGCCGATGTTCACGTGTGCGCGCGTCGCCGGCTGGTCGGCGCACATCCTCGAGCAGAAGCGCGAGGCGAAGTTGATCCGCCCGACGGCGAAGTACATCGGCGAGGGCCCGCGGTCGGTCGAGACGGTCGAGGCGGGCGAATGAGCCGTCCTGCGCGGCTCGACATCGACGGGCCGCCCGATCACTCATAGACGTACGAGAGGGCCGGTCTCCCGGCCCTCTCGTCGCTAGGCGCTTCGCAAGCCCGCATTCACCGGCCTGCTCCGCTCGTTCAGAATTTTTCGCTTGCTTCGACGGCTTCGGCGGTCGCCACGTTCAGTGTTCCACCGAGGATCGCCGTGTTGTGCCCGTTTTCGGACGGGAGTCCGAGTTTGCTGTCGACTATCGGGTCGATCAGGAACGAGAAGAATTCGCCACAGCCTTCGGCGACGGGCGCCGAGAAGCTGTTGTCGACCAGCGTGTTGTTTTTGATGCGCAGCATCAGCTGACCTTTTTCTTCAAGCGTTTCGGCCGTGCCGAGTTTGCCGTGAATCGATTTGTTCGGCGATTTCGGCGAGGTCGCTCCCGTCGTCAGGTGCAGGTCGATCGGATGCGCTTCCGAGCCGATGTAGCAGTTGCTGCCGAGCAGCGAGTTCTTCAGGTGGATCCGGACGGGCAGCGCGATCGCCGTACCGACTTCTTCGTTGAGGTTGAATTCATTGAGGATCGCCGGGTTTTTCGTGTTCGCGACCGATTCGGTCGTCGCCGTCACGCCGGTCGTTTTGTTTTCGAAGACCGCTTTGCAGGAGGCTCGCTCCAGTTTTTCGAAGACACCGCTTCCGGTGATTTCTTCGCAGTTCACGAAGTCGAGCAGGCCGCCGGGAACGTTCAGTTCCGTTTTCGAGAAGGTCGCTCCGTCGGTCCCGGGGAGCAGGAAGTATTCGACTTCGCTCGAGCCGACCGGGATCGCACCGCCCTGCAGCGTGATCGTCTGACTGATCGGCACTTTGGTCGAGCCGATCGCGACTTCTCCGCTCGTCGTCGTGTTGTACGAGCATTTCGCGACTTCCGGCGAGATTCCGAGTGCTTTGAAGGTCGTCAGCGGGCAGTCCGAGAACACCGAGAAGATGCCTTTCGGAGTCGCCAGAGCCGGCGATGTGACGCCAAGGGATGCCACGAGCGCCGACGCCATCACGATCAGCGTCACTCGCTTGACATAGCGTTTACTCATTTGCGTGTCTCACTTTCGTAATTGGGCGCGGGCCATCTGCGCGAGCAACTTAACCTCGCGCTCGCGCGCGCCGCAAGGAGCGTTTCTAGCTGGTCGCGGTATTCCCGTGCGCGAAATTCGGCGGTAGTGACAGTCCGGAATTAGTCGGAAACATTCGTTGCGCGCGACAGCCGGCGATGGGACCGTGTGCCGGTGGCGACGCGGCCGTTTCGGCTGCAACGAGGGAGGGGTAGTGCTGTGGGCGGAGGCCGGCCGAGTCCGGTGCGGGTTTCGTGCGACCCGCCGATCCAGCAGGTGACTGCTCCACCGCGTTCAGCGAACGCTCGTCGTCGCTCACTCAATCTCGAACCAGCGTCGCCGTCCGGCGACGGACGACTGCACGAAAGGCAGACAAATGATTCAGCGAGTGCGTAGACACCTCAATCTGACCAGCGCGGTTGCCGTGTTTGCGCTCGTCTTCGCGATGTCCGGCGGCGCGTATGCAGCCAAGCGATATCTGATCACCTCCACCAAGCAGATCAGCCCGAGCGTGCTGAAGGCGCTGAAAGGCGCTGCCGGCAAGAGCGGCGCCAACGGGACCGCCGGCGCAAACGGCGCCGCCGGACCTGTCGGAGTGGCGGGCGGTGCGGGCCCCGTGGGACCACAGGGCCCCGCAGGGCCTCAGGGCACCGCAGGCACGGCAGGGCCGAAGGGCGAAAAGGGCGAAAAGGGTGAAAAAGGCGAAACCGGCTTCACGAGCACGCTGCCGTCCGGCAAGACCGAGACCGGCGTCTGGTCGGCGCGCTTCGAAGGCGCTACCGAAGGGACGTCTGCCAGCCAGCTGTCGTTCGCGATCCCGCTGGCGGCCGCGCTTGGCGAAGACGACGTGTTCTACGTGACAAAGGAAGAGCAGGTCGACGAAACGGCGCCGGCCCAGTGCAAAGGTCTGGCTGAAGAACCGAAGGCCGCGCCAGGCAGCCTGTGCATCTATGAGGGCATCGCCGGAGCGCCGACCGGCACGGAAACGCTTGCGGTCGTGAAAATCGTGCCTCCGACCTCAGTGGGAGCGACCGAAGGCGCGGGCCCGGCCGGCGCCATCGCGTTCGTGCACTATGAAGGCACCTCGACCGAAGGTGTTGAACTCGAGGGCAGCTGGGCCGTCACGGCGCCGTAGGACCTGCGCAGTCAGAAGGCGAGGCCCGTGCGTCGCGGGCCTCGCCTGCGGGACCCGGCCGACGCCCGCGCCAAGGCCGTCAGCCGTCGCCCAGGACCGCCGCGATCCGCGCCGGTGTCACGCCGAGCGCTTCGACGTCGCGCGTGCCGCGGGCGCTCACCATCGGCACCTCCATCAGCTCGGCCTCGTCCCACGTGGCGAACGCGTTCTGGCCGGCCACTCGCCCGAGCAGCCGTAGCGAGCGCGAGACGATCGGCGTCGGCACGTGCACGAGCGGTCGCGAGCGGTTCAGCGAGCGCAGCACGATCCGGATCAGGTCGTTGTGGCTGAGCGTCTCCGGGCCGACGAGCTCGTAGCGCGCGTTGCCCGGTTTGCGCAGTGCGGCGATCACGCAGTCGGCGACGTCCTCTGCCCAGATCGGCTGGTACAGCGCGCGACCGCGACCGGAGACGGGCATCAACGGCAGCAGCGCGAGGCGTTCGAGCAGCGTCAGCCACGGGTCGCCCGGCGCGTAGACGATCGACGGCGCGAACACGAGCGAGTCCAGGCCCGCCTCCTCGACCGCCTGCTCGGCGAGCGCCTTGGCGCGGAAGAAGCGGGCGCGGTGGTGCGTCGAGGCGTCGAGCGCCGAGAAGAACACGAAGCGCCCGACGCCGGCGCGCTCGGCAGCCTGCACCATCCGCCAGGTGGCGATCCCGTTGAGCTCCTCGATCGAGCCGTCGGGCTGATCGCGGATCGATGCGGCGAGATGGACGACCGTGTCGACGCCACGCAGGGCGTTGCGAAACGACGGCGGATCGGTCAGGTCGCCGAGCGCGATCTGCACGCGTACGCGCTGCGCGCCGAGCCGGCGCGGGTCGCGCACCAGGCAGCGCACCTGCTCGCCTTCGCCGAGCAGGCGGCGCAGCAGCGCCGAGCCGATCAGGCCTGTCGCGCCGGTCAGCAGCAGCATCCGCTCAACCTAGCGGAGGACTCGCGCGGCGAGCGCGCAGGCGCTCGCGATCTCGGCTCGGCGCTCCTACCTCTAAAATACGGCGCTCGTCCGAAGTCCCCCAGACGGACAACCGCAAAACAACCAGGAAAGAAGCGAATGGCCTACGTGATCGCCGAGCCGTGCATCGGCACCAAGGACAACTCCTGCGTCGAGGTCTGCCCGGTCGACTGCATCCACCCGACGCCCGACGAGCCCGGCTACGACGCGGCCGAGATGCTGTACATCGACCCGGAGGAGTGCATCGACTGCGACGCCTGCGTCGAGGCCTGCCCGGTCGACGCCTGCTTCGCCGAGGACCAGCTGCCGGATGAATGGCAGAAGTACACGCAGATCAACGCCGACTACTTCGCCAACGCCAAATGAGCAGCGCAGCTCGGGCGCAAGGCGCCCGAGCGAGCGGCCGAGGCCGCTAGCCGGCGAGCGCCAGGTAGGACTCGTCGAGCACGTCGAGCACGGGCACGTCTGAGACGGCCGACTCGATCGACTCGCGCAGCTCGCGCGAGTCGAGCTCGTGCGACTGCGGCGCGAGCGGATTGACGGTGATCGCCTTCAGCGCGATCGTCTGAAGCACCTCGATCGCGATGCCCTGGCGCGCGTACCAGCGCGGGCCGTGACTGGAGAGGAACACATGCGTCGGGTCGGCCGCGACGATCCGCAGCTCGCGCGCGGAGCGCGCGCCGCGCGCCGCCAGCAGGCCCTCGAGGAAGCGCTCGCCGAGTGCGCCGTCGACGACGAACGCGCTGGCCTGCGGATGCTTGCGCAGCAGCGCCGCGACGTGCTCGGGCTCGGCGTTCAGCACCAGCGCCCGCGCGAGCGTGACGTGCTGCTCGTCGAGCTCGGCGCCGGGCAGGCGGACGAGCTCGACCGCCTCGATCGTGCGCTCGACGACCTGCTCGAGCCGCTCGGCGAGAATCGCTCCGGTCGCCATCACGAGACCGTCGGCGACGGCCGGCGAGGACGCTGCGCGGCGGTCGATCGCGCCGTCGATCAGCGCCTGTGCGGCGCCGAGCTCGAGCATCCGCTCGGCTACGGCGCGTGCGTCGGCTGCCGCGCTGGGGCCGGCGACCTCGATCGCGCCTGACTCCGAGAGCCGCGCCAGCACGACTTCGCCGAGCGGCGTGCGCACGCCGGTCTGCTCGAGTCGCTCGTGCGCGAGGCCGCTGGCGCGCAGCAGCGCGCCGGTACTCGCGACGAGGTCGCCGGCCTGCAGCTCGATCGCCGGCTTCTCGATTCGCGCGTCGATCACGTCGTAGCGCTCGCCGTCGCGGCCGATCGAGGTGACGCCGACGCTGCGCCCGGCGGCCGCGTGCTCGGCGAGGATCGCGCGCAGTGTGACCGTCTTGCCGGTGTTCTTCGCGAGGCCGACGAGCGCGAGCACGCGCACCGCAGAGACGAGCTCGCCCAGCCGCGCCGGCGTGGCCTCAGGCATTCGCAGCGGTGCCGTTGCGCGCGGCCAGCTCGCGCACGATGAAGCTCGCCACGTGGTACGGGTAGGTGCCCTTGGAGAAGCCCGCGTCGAAGCCGAGCTCCTTGGCGAGCTCGTTGGAGACGCGCGGGCCGCCACAGGTCAGGATCAGCCGCTGGCGCAGCCCCTCGGCCTCGACGATCTCGACGAGCTCGGTCAGGTTGGCGACGTGCAGGTTCTGCTGCGTGACCGTCTGCGAGACGAGGATCGCGTCGGCACCGAGGTCGATCGCGCGCGCGACGAGCACGCTGTTGGGCACCTGGCTGCCGAGGTTGTGCGTCTGGAACGCGCGGTAGCCCTCCAGGCCGTGATGGCCGTGGAAGCCCTTCAGGTTGAGCATCGCGTCGATCCCGACGCTGTGCGTGTCCGTGCCCGTGGCCGCGCCGACGACGACGATCGGGCGGCCGATGTGCTCGCCGGCGAACGCCTCGATCTCCTCCTCGCTCATGTACTCGATGTCGAAGCCTTCATCTGAGAGCGAGGAGTAGTCGACTGTCTGCTTGCCCTCTGCGAACATCACGAAGTAGGTGTAGCCGGGCGTCAGCTCCTGGTAATGGACGACCTCTGGCGAGTCAAAGCCCATCTTCGCGCGCCCACTCCTGCGCGGCCTTGCGCGCAGCGAGCCCGTAGGGGACGGGCAGCGTGAAGCTGAGCTGCACGAGCCCGTCGCCGAGGTGGTCGGCGTAGGGGCGCACCCTGCTCAGGTCGACCACGCGCCCGGGCGCGTCCGCCGCGGTGCTCGAGCTCGCCGCGCTCGCGCCCTCCGCGCTGGGCGCCGTTCCGCGCCGGCTCAGGCGACACGGGAGGCTCCTCGCATCAGCTCGCTCGCCGGGTTCATGTAGCTCTCGTCGACCTCGACGATGCCCTCGATGCCGCGGCCCTCGTCGATCTGGCGCGGCACGTCGCCGAACACGCCGTCGCCGAGCGCCGCGAACAGCCCGTGCTCGGCGATCCGCTCGAGCAGCGCGAGCGCGCCGGCGAGCACCTCCTGCGCGCGCGTCTGGATGATGCCGCCCCGCTTGAACTCGATCTCCTCGCCGAGGTCGTGCGCGGCGTTGAAGGTGTAGTTGACGTTTTCCAGGCCGATCACGCGATCGTGCACGTGCGGCGTGAAGATGCCCTCGGTCGGCACGCCGATCGTCTGGATGCCCTGGTCGGTCGCGATCGTGACGAGGTTGAACAGCGAGTCGGTCGCGTGCGTGCGGTAGAGGTTGCCGTCCATGTGTCGCGTCGGCGGCATGTACTTGACCGGGCAGTCCGGAAACAGCTCGCGCGTCAGCTGCGCCTGGGCCCACTCGAGCAGCAGGCTGTTCTTCACCGGCAGGTCGATCTCGTAGGCGTCGCCCAGCGCGATCTGCTCGTCGGGCACGCCCGAGTCGAGCGCGAGCTGGCGGTTGATGAACTGCGATGCCGTCACCGACGGCGCCGCCTCGAGCGCATCGGCCGTGCGCAGGTAGTTGTCCTCGCCGGTGTTGATGACGACGCCGAAGTAGCCGTTGATCATCCGCGAGACGCGCTGGTCGATCAGCCCGCGCACCGGATTGATGTCGCGATAGAGGATCCCGTAGAGCGCGTCGTTGACCATGTTGTCGAAGCCCTCGATCGCGCCCATCGCGGCGATCTCCGGCATGCACAGGCCCGAGCAGAAGCTCGACAGCCGCACGTAGCGGCCGTTCTGCTCAGACCAGTGATCGAGCGCGGCGCGCATGATGCGGAAGTTCTCCTGCGTCGCGAACGTGCCGCCGTAACCCTCGGTCGTCGGCCCGTAGGGGACGTAGTCGAGCAGGCTCTGCGCCGTCGAGCGGATCACCGCGACGATGTCGCCGCCGGCCTGCGCGACCGCCAGCCCGTGCACGACGTCCTCGTAGACGTTGCCGGTCGCCGTCAGCACGTAGCGCATCGGCGGTGGGCTCTCGCCGAGCCGCTCGCGGCGCTCGCGACGCTCGCCCATCCGCGCGCCGATCTCGCCGATTCGCCGCTCGTACTCGCCGGCGATTCGCGCGCGGATCGCCTCGTCGCTCGCGCGCGGCAGCGCGATCAGGTCGAGCTCGCCGCGGTCGACGGCCTCCGCCAGCGACTGCGGCGTCGCCGCGCTGTCGGCGATCAGCGCGTTGCCGATCCAGTAGGCGACCCCGCGGCTCAGCGCTCCGTGGTCGCGCAGGTGGTCGACGAGCACGTTCGGCAGTGGCGCTTCGAGCTCGTTCGCGCCGTCGACGCCGAGCAGCCGGGCGAGCGTGCGCTCGACCGACACGGTCGTCTTGCCGGCGATCCGCTCGCCGACCTGCGCTGCGATCTGTGCTGCTGCCTGCCGGCAGGATGCGATCACGCCGGGATCGAGGTCGAGCTTGCCGCTCATTTCAGCTCCCGCACGATCGGGAACGGAATCACCTCGCGCAACGTCTCGCGTTCGAGCAGGATCATGATCAGCCGGTCGACGCCCATGCCGCCGCCGGCCGTCGGCGAGTAGCCGTACTCGATCGCGCGCGCATACTCCTCATCGTTCGGATGCGGCACGTCCTCGTCGTCGATCATCCGCCGCTTGCGCTGGTCGACGAAGCGCTGCCACTGGTCGACCGGGTCGTTCAGCTCGGTGTCGCCGGAGACCAGCTCGATGCCGCCGATCACCGCGTCGAAGTGCTCGGCGAGCTCCGGATGGACGGCGTGGCGCTTGGTGATCGGGAACGGCTCGAGCGGGAAGTCGAAGACGTGCGTCGGCTGGTTGATCGTCGACTCGATTTTCTCGGAGTAGATGTCGCTGACGACCTCAGCCCAGGTCGCCGCCTCGTCGATCGGCTCGTCGAGCAGCTCGGCGAGCTGGTCGCGCGTCGACTCCATGAAGTCGACGCCGAAGCGCTCGAGGATCAGCTCGCGCATCGTGATCCGCCGCCACGGCTTCGCCAGGTCGATCTCTTCGCCGTTCCGTTTGATCACGGTGCGCCCGAGCGCCTTCTGCGCGACGTCGCGGAACATCTCTTCGGTGACCGTCGCGACGTCGTTGTAGTCGGAGTAGGCGCACATGAACTCGATGATCGTGAACTCGGGCGAGTGCTTCGGCGAGATGCCCTCGTTGCGGAAGACCTTGCCCATGTCGTAGACGTTCTCCATGCCGCCGACGATGCAGCGGTTGAGGAACAGCTCCACCGAGATGCGCAGGTAGAGGTCGCGGTCGAGCGCGTTGTGGTGCGTCGTGAACGGACGCGAGCCGGCGCCGCCGGCGAGCGACTGCAGCGCCGGAGTTTCGATCTCGACGAAGTTGCGCTCGGCCAGCCATTCGCGGATCGCCAGCACGATCTTGTTGCGCGTGATGAACAGATCGCGCGTCTCCTGGTTGGCGATCAGGTCGAGCTCGCGATAGCGGTAGCGCGTGCCCGTGTCGCCGAGGCCGTGATGCTTGTCCGGCGGCGGGCGCAGCGACTTGGTCAGCAGCGTGCACTCGACGGCCTCGAGCGCGAGCTGGCCGCGCTGGGTCACGTAGACGCAGCCGTCGACGGAGACGATGTCGCCGACGTCGAAGTTGAGGATCCTGTCGTAGGACTCCTGCCCGAGCGAGTCGACGCGCAGCACGACCTGGATCGATCCGGACAGGTCGCGCACGTCGAGAAACGCCGTCTTGCCGTGCCCGCGGCGCGAGATCAGCCTGCCCGCTATCTGGTAGGTCATCTCCGGGTGCGCGCCCTGCTCGAGCGCACTCGGGTCGTGCGCGCTGATGATCTCGATGATCCGCGTGCGCTTTCCCCACAGCGTCACTGCCGGATACGGGTCGATCCCTTCGGCGCGCAGGCGCTCCATCTTCTTGCGGCGCTCGTCGATCTCGACGACGCCGTCGAGCTCGCCGGCGGCGTCCGCGGGCGCGTCGTCGCGAGGCTTCTCAGCCTCCTCGACGCTTCCCCCTGGCTCCTCCTGCTGGCGTCCTGTTGCGGACATGATTCAGACGATCCTCTCAGAGCGGTTTCGCTTGTCAAGCGAACGAGCAGGATGTCTCTTGGACCTGCGCGCGTGCTGACTAAGCCATCGGCAGCGACATGCCCGCCGGTTTTCGCTCCGAAGGAGCGGGCACGGCAGCCGCGGCCGGCACGCCGACTTCGACGAGCGGCAGAGTCGGAAGCGCGATCGGTGCGAGCGCGATCAGACCGCGCGCGACCTGGCGGATCGCCTGCGCCGCGGGATCGTCCGGCTCGGCGGCGACCAGCGGAACACCGCTGTCGGCGTGTGCGCGCAGCGGCATCGTCAGAGGCACCGTGCCGAGCAGCGGCACGTCGAGCTCCTCAGCGAGCTCTTCACCGCCGCCCTCGCCGAAGATCGCGTAGCGCTCGCCGCCGGGCGTCGTGAAGCCGGACATGTTCTCGATCACTCCGGCGATCTCGAGATCGACCTTCTCGGCCATCTGAGCAGCGCGTCGCGCGACCTTCTGCGCGGTCGCCTGCGGTGTCGTGACGATCAGGAACTGCGCCTGCGGCAGCAGCTGAGCGAGCGTCATCGAGACGTCGCCGGTGCCGGGCGGCAGGTCGATCAGCAGGTAGTCGAGCACGCCCCAGTCGACGTCCTGCAGGAACTGCGTGAGCGCCTTGTGCAGCATCGGCCCGCGCCACACGACCGCCGCGTCCTCCTCGACGAAGAAGCCGATCGACATGACCTTCACGCCGTGCGCGTCGAGCGGCAGGATCTTGCGCTCGGCCGAGACCGGCGGGCGCGTCGCGCCGAGCCCGTACATGCGCGGGATCGAGTAGCCCCAGACGTCGGCGTCCAGCACGCCGACCCGCTTGCCTTCGGCCGCAAGCGCCGCCGCCAGGTTCGCCGTCAGCGTCGACTTGCCGACGCCACCCTTGCCCGAGCCGATGCAGATCACGTTCTGCACCTGCGCCAGCGAGCCGGCCGGCAGGCTGCCGCGTCCGAGCTTCTGCTGCAGCGCCTGCTTCTGCTGGTCGTCGAGCACGTCGAAGTAGACGTTGCAGTGCGTCACGCCCTCGAGCGCGGTCACCGCTTCGGCGACGGCCGTCTGGAAGTGGCCCTTGATCGGGCAGCCGGGCGTCGTCAGAGACACCATCACGTCGACCACGCCGTTGGCGCCGATATCGATCGAGCGGACCATGTCGAGCTCGACGATCGAGCGATGCAGCTCGGGGTCGATGACGGCGGTCAGCGCCTGGGTTATGTCGTCCTTGCTAGCCACGGGGGTCATTGTGACAAACAGAAGCGCCGCTGCCAGTCCACCGGCGTCAACGAGCACCTGGCGCGGTCTGGCCGGCGATCCGCGCCGGCGATAGCCTCTGCTGATGTTCGAGGAGAATCCCGCGCCTGCGCTTCCGCTGAAGGGCGGATGCGGCTGTGGCGCCGTGCGCTTTGAGATCGACGCCCCACTCGTGGCCGCCGCGTACTGCCATTGCACGCGCTGCCAGCGCAGGAGCGGGACCGCGACGCAAGCGTCGGCGCGCCTGCGCGAGGGGACGTTGCACGTGCTGCACGGGGACGAGCTGCTCGGAGCATGGAACGCCGGTAGCGGGCTGGAGAAGGTGTTCTGCGCCGCTTGTGGCTCGGCTCTTTTTGCGCGCGATCCCGACAGCGGCGAGATCACGATCGTTCGTCTCGGCGCAATCGACGGAGATCCTGGCGTGCGGCCCTCCGCGCACCAGTTCGTGGCCTACGCCGCGCCGTGGGAGCCGATTCCAGATGACGGCCTACCACGCTTCGCCGAGCGAATCCCGCAATGAGCGCCGGTCGTAGGCGGCGCGCTCTGAGCTGATCGCAGGCGCATCACGCTGGGGCATTAAATGACCCGCGGGGCGATGGGGACGCCCCGCGGGTCGAGGGAGGAGAGGGTGCTACTACTGCCGGCGGGATATGAGGCCGACAGACTTTCCCGCTACCGGTCTCTCCGAGCCGGGCGGGGGAAGCTGGTGTGCGATCAGACCAGGCTGAGGATCCGCTCCTGGACCTGGTTGGCAAGCTCCGAGCCGTTCTTGGCGACCGACTCGCGGCGCTTTTCGAGGTCGGTGACCGTTTTCTCGATCTCGCGACGGCGCTGGCGCAGTTCGCGCTCGACGCGCACGCGCGCTTTGCGCACCTCGCGCTCGAGGCGGTTGCGGGCGGTGGCGCCGCGACGCTCGAAGCGGCGCAGCTGCGCCTGAGCCTTCGTCGTCGTCGAGTAGGTCGAGATCGTGTCGTTGACCGTCGTGACGAGTTTGTCGCGAGCCGTCAGCGCAACGCCGACGGGGATCAGCACTGCACGCTCGGCGTAGTCGCCGAACACGCCGACCGTCTCGCGCGTGGCCGTCTGTGCCTGCTTGGCAGCTGACTCGGACTGGTGGATCGCGCGAGTGCGCGCGGCCTTCGCGGTCGTAGCTTTCGACTGCGTCGTCGTGCGAGTGCTCGCTTTACGCGTCGCTTTGCGCGCTTTCGACGGTTTGGCGCTCGTTTTCGAGCTTTTCGTGGCGGTCGGTGCAGTTGGCATCTGAAGCAGGTCTCCTCTTCTTCCTCGCTGTGCGAGGCGGCGCGGGTTCAGGTCTGTTGTCGCTCGATACCCGTTTGCAGAGCATCGAACACCTGTTTGTAACCCGCTCCTCAGAGTTTGTTACAAGTCGAGCCTACCACTTCTGCAGGCGCCCGCGTAAACGGGCGTTCACAACTACTAGCTTGTAACAGGAGGAACGTGCGTTCGACCCGCTGCCAGGGGCTCGACGGCCGTTCTGGCCAGCCACGCCGCCGGATCGGCGAGCTCCTCGGTGCTCGGCAGTTGCTCCGGACCGCTCCACACACGCGCAAGCGCCTGCGGGCCGCCCTCGGCGACGACGCCGTCGCAGAAGCGCCGGCCGACCTCGTACTGGCGGAGCTTCATCTCCAGGCCCATCAGCCGCTCGAGCACGCGCCACGGAAGCCCGCGCGACTCGCGGCGGCGGTTCATCGCGCGGCGCAGCGTCGGCAGCGAGGGCAGCACCTCGGCGCCGACCGCGTCCATCGTGTGCTCGGCGTGACCCTCGACGAGCGACATCACGGCCTGCATCTGCTCGACCAGCGCCCAGCGATCCTCGCCGAGCGTCAGGCGGAGCAGTTCGCCGCTGCGCGCACGCTCGACGAGCGCACGCAGCTCGGCCGGATCGGGCAGCTTCGGCAGCGAGAAGCCGCCGTTCGCGTCCTCTGCGCCTTCGGTCTGCTTGGAGTTGCTGCCGAGCAGCGTCACCTCGAGCCCGTCGAGCAGCTCGCGCAGCATGCCGCCGATGTGCGCGCGCAGCCACGGCGCGCCGCTGAACTGCACGGCGTGCGTGATCTCGTGGATGCTGACCCACAGCACGAGCTCTTCGCGGTCGACCGAGAGCGATCGCGCGGCGATCGCCAGGTTCGGCGCCAGCAGCAGCAGCCGTGGCGGCACCTGCGGCGTCGTCTCGTCGTCGAGCAGTGCCAGGTCGTACTGGCCCAGCACGCGCTGTGAGAGCACGCCGGTCAGCGCGCCGACCTGCGCGCCCGTCAACAGGCCCGAGGCCGAGCGCAGCGGTCCGGCGAGCGGGCCGCCGCTGTTGCCGAGTTTCTCGCTGAGGCCGCCGAGCAGTGGGCGCATCGTGCGCAGGTTCGCCGCGATCCAGGCGCCGCGGTCGACCGCCTCCAGCGGCGGCAGCTCGCCGCTCAGCGGCAGGCCGCTGTACTCGCTCACGCGCCTGGCGAAGTCGTGCGCTCGTGGCTGGACCGCGGCTGCGCGCACGCCGCCCGGCGGCGGCGAGCCGGCAATCCGCTCGCCGACTCGCTGCGCTAGGCGCCAGTCGATCACGTCCACACGACAGAGCGTAGCCCGCGCCGATCAGCGCCCGGTAAGGATCCGCCCGGCCGGGGCGTCTGCACTCCTGCAGCGACCGGTCGCGGCCCGCTCGACAGCTCGCCGCAGCGCCGTATCCTTGGACGGTGCCCGCCTCTTCGCGAATTGCGCCCGATCCATCTGTCGAGAGTGCGCCAGCTGTCACGACGGGGGAGCGCGTACACCGATCTGCGAGGCCCGTCAGCGGCGGCGATTCGCCGCCGCCGCCGGAGGCCGTCGGCGACGCCGGCTTCCTGCGCCGCGCCGAGGTACGCGACGTGCTCGCCTGGGTGCGCCTGCTCGTCGAGCCGCAGGACGCGGCCGCGGTCGTGCGCGCGCTCAGCCGGCCGCCGATCGAACTGCGCCAGGCACACCTGGCGCGGGTGATCCAGGTCGCGCGCCGGCGCAAGCTCGATCTCGTGGCCGGTCTCGGCGCCGCCAGCGAGTCGCCACAGGTCGCGCCCGAGGCGCGCGAACGGATCGCGCGCTTCGTCGCGCTGCATCGGAGCGCGGCCGCGGCGATGGAGCGACGCCCACCAGACGAGTTCCTCTGCGAGCTGATCGAGCTGCTCGGCACGCCGGGGCGCTCGCTGCTCGCGCCCGACGACGCGGCCGAGCAGAGCGCGAGCCTCGCCCGCCTGCGCGAGCTTGCCAGCGAGATCGCGCGGGCCGAGCCGGCGCCGAGCTCGCGCGAGCTGGCGCGTCGTCTGGCTGCCGTCGTGCCCGAGGCGCGCAGCGCGATCGCCGCCGGCAATCGCGACGCGCCGGCTCACCTCAGCGACGCGGCCGCTCCGTCGGACTCGCCCGATGCGCACCTCGAGGACGCCTTCCAGCAGCTACGCGAGGAGGTGCTCGACAGCGTCGCGCGGATCGGCGGGCGCCTCGGCGAGCTGCGGCTGGACACCGAGCTCGACGTCTCGCATGGGATCGTCCGCTATCTAGAGCTGATCAAGGTCGCGGCGCTGTTGCAGCGGCCGACCGGGCAGGACATGCGCGAGGCGCTTTCCGACGTCAACGCTCGGCTGCTGGCCGCGGCGACGCCGCTGCAACGCGAGATCCTGCAGACCTCGGCGCTCGACGACGCGCTCGTCGAGCTGGCGCCGCTCGGCGCGCGCGAAGAGCACTCACTCGACCCGTTCCTGCCGCGCAAGGGCAACGGGCTGGCGCTGTCGGCATCGGACATCGAGACCTATCGCAGCTGTCCGCTGCGCTACAAGTTCGCGCGCGTCCTGCGAATCCCGACCGAGCAGACGCTGCACCAGCGCTTCGGCATCGCCGTGCACCAGGTGCTCGAGCGCTTCCATGGCGGCGACGAGGAAAGCGCTGCGCGGATCAACGAGCTGCTCGAAGCGAGCTGGCGCCGCGCCGGCTTCGGCGAATCGGCGGCCGAGCGCGAGCTGCTCGAAGTCGGTCGCAGTGCGCTGACGCGCTACCACGCTCGGCTGCGCGAGCAGCGCTCCGAGCCGGTCTGGTTCGAGCGCTCGTTCTCATTCCGCCTCGGCCCGCACCACCTGCGCGGGCGCGTCGACCGGGTCGACCGCGTCGCCGGCGAAGCCGATCCGGCCGCCGAGTACGAGCTGATCGACTACAAGACCTCGCGGCCGAAGAGCGCCGAGCAGCTGCAGGACGACGTTCAGCTATCGCTCTACGCGATCGCCGCGCGCGAGGACTGGAAGCTGCCCTCCTCGCGGGCTGCCTACTACTACGTGCTCGACGACGTCAAGGTGCCCGTGCCGTGCGGCGAGCGCGACGAGGCGTCGGTCACCGAGACCGTCATGCGCGTCGGCGACGGGATACTCGCGCAGGAGTTCGAGCCGACTCCATCGCAGTCCGCCTGCTCGATCTGCGACTACCGAATCGTCTGCCCGGCCGCCGAGCTCTAGCCCGCGCGCTCGCCGGCGGCAGCGGCACGCCGCTGCCCATCAGGGTCGCCCCGCGGCGACCCTCTCGAAAATCAGGAGCTCTCGCGGCCTCGCTGCTTGAGGAAGCGCTGGAATTCGCGCGCGAGCATGTCGCCCGAGGGCACGTCCTCGCCGTCCTCCTCCTCATCGCCTTCGGCCGCCTGCTCGAGCCGTTCGACGAACGCCTGGATGTCCGGATCGCTCTGCACCGCGAGGCCGACCTGGCGCTCGTAGTCGGCCGCTGCCGACTCGAGCTCTGAGACGTCGACCGATACGCCGATCAGCCCTTCGACGCGACGCACCAGCGCCAGCGCCGCCTTCGGGTTCGTCGCCGCCGCGACGTAGTGCGGCACGCCGGCCCACAGGCTCGCCGCCGGCAGCCCGGCCTGCGCGCACGCTTGGTGCAGCACGCCGACGATGCCCGTCGGCCCCTCGTAGCTGGAAGCACCCGAGCCGTGCATGCCCAGGCGCTCCATCAAGCGCCGGATCGGTCGCGTGCCCGGAGATCGCGACCGGGCGCGTGTGCGGAACGTCGCCGAGCAGCGCGCCGAGCGAGACGACGACCTGCACGCCGAGCGCCTCTGCCAGGTCGACGATGTGGCCCGTGAAGGCGCGCCAGCGCAGCGAAGGCTCGACGCCCTGCACGAGCACGAGGTCGCGCGGCGCGCGCGGCGCCTGTGCCTCGAACACCTCGACCGTCGGCCAGACGATCTCACGCTCGCTCTGCTCGTTGATGCGAACCGACGGGCGGTTGGACTGGAAGTCGTAGAACTCCTCGGAGTCGATCCGCGCGAAGCGCCGCGCCTGCAGCGAGGAGGCGAGGAACGAGACGGCGCTCGACGCCGCGTCGCCGGCGTCGTTCCAGCCTTGAAAGGCGCAGACCATCGCCGGTGCCCTGAGGCTCTCCGGCCGGCGGTCCCAGATCAATGGCTGCATCCGAACCACCGTACATCATGAGCCGATGGCCTCCGCCACGAGCCTCGCCGGTGATCCGAGCGCGCCCCAGCCCGTCGTAGCGCGCGACGCAGGCCGCGCGGCGAGCGCCAGACGATCGCGACGCTGCGCGATCAGCAGGAGGTCGATGGAGTCTTCGCCTGCACGCGCAAGGAGCGCCAGATCTCGCGCACCGGCACGCCGTACCTGAACATCGAGCTGTCCGACAGCACCGGCTCGATCGTCGCGCGCGCATTTCGCGACGCCGACGTGCTCGCCGGGCGCTTCGAGCGCGGCGAGCTCGTGCGTGTGCAAGGGCACGCCGAGCGCTTCCGCGACGCGCTCCAGGTCGCCGTCGCGCTCGATCGCGCGCGCCGACGGCGCGCAGGCCGACCCGGCGAGCTTCCTGCCGAGCTCCTATCGCGACGTCGATGAGCTCGACGGCTTCCTCGAGCACCTCGCACGCGAGGTCTACGACCGCGATCTGAAGCTGCTGCTCGACGGGCTGCTGGGCGATCGCGCGCTGCGCGCCGAGCTGCGCCGCGCGCCGTGCTCGATCCCCTCGCCACAGAGCAGCTCGCATCACGCCTATCTCGGCGGCCTGCTCGAGCACACCGTCGCCGTCGCGACGATGGCGCTCGAGCTGTGCACGCTGCACGCGCGCCTCGACCGCGACCTGCTGCTCAGCGCCGCGATCGTGCACGACATCGGCAAGACGCGCGAGTTCGCCTACGGCGCCGAGATCGCGCGCAGCGCCGAAGGACGCCTGCTGGGCCACATCGAGCTCGGCCTGCGCACGATCGCAGCGCACATGCCGCAGTCGTTGCCTGCCGAGCGTCGCCTCGCGCTGGAGCACTGTGTGCTGCTGCACCACGGCGAGACGTCCGCCGGCGCGCGCTTCGCTTCGGCCGAGGCGCTTGCGCTTTACCGGATCAACGCGCTCGATGCGAGCGTCAAGGCCGCGTTCGAGCACGGCCTCGGAGCCGGTCAAGCAGCGCAGCTTTGATGCCGATGTAAGAGGCATGAGCGAGATCGGCGCAGCGACCGCCGAGACGAGAGCACCCGAAGAGCTCGACGACACCGTCGACGAGAGCGCCGACGCACGCAACGAGGGCGAGGCGGGGCCGCCCGAGGGCGACGGCACCGGCCTCTATCCGCCGCGACGCAGCGGCCGCTCGACGCGGATGATCGGCGAAGTCGTCGTCGACCTCGGCTTCGCCGATCGTGCGACCGTCGACGAGGCCGTCGAAACGGCGCGCTCGCAGGGGCGCCCGACGGGGCTCGTGCTGGTCGAGCAGGGAGTCCTGCGCCACGACCAGCTGGCGCGCGTCGTCGCCGAGCGATTCGGTCTCGACTACGTCGATCTGACGGTCTTCGACCTCGACATGGGCGCCGTCAACCTGCTCAATCAGGACGCCTCGAAGCGCTATCAGGCGGTGCCGATCGGCTTCACCGATGATGGCACGCTGCTGCTTGCGATGGCCGATCCGACGAACGTGCTGACGATCGACGACGTCGCGATGATGACCGGCCGCCGCGTGCGTCCCGTTGCGGCGTCGGTCGAAGACCTCAATCTGCTGTTGACGCGCCTCTCGAACATGGAGGAATCGATCGCCGACATCGTCGACGAGGTCTCCGAGGGCGACGACGAGGCCGACCTCCAGCTCGACGACGCCGACAGCGACGCGCCGGTGATCAAGCTCGTGCATTCGATCGTCGCGCAGGCCGTGCAGCAGGGTGCATCCGACATTCACGTCAACCCGGAAGAGGGCGACACACGCGTGCTGTTCCGCGTCGACGGCGTGCTGGCGCCGGCCGCGACGGTCCGCCGCAAGATGGCGATGGGCGTCGTCTCGCGGATCAAGATCATGGGCGACCTCGACATCTCCGAGAAGCGAATGCCGCAGGACGGCCGCTTCGCGCTGACCGTCGACGGGCGCCGCGTCGACATCCGCGTCGTCACGCTGCCGCTCGTCTACGGCGAGGGCGTGGTCTTGCGGATCCTCGACAAGGGCACGGTCGTGCACGGCATCGATGGGCTCGGCATGCCGGCGCAGGCGCTCGAGCAGTTCAAGGCCGCGATCAACAGGCCGAACGGCGCCGTGCTCGTGACCGGACCGACCGGCTCGGGCAAGTCGACGACGCTGTACGGCGCGCTGCACGCGCTGAACGACGGCGAACGCAGCATCCTGACGATCGAGGATCCGGTCGAGCAGCGGATCGCCGGCATCAAGCAGATGCAGATCGCGCCGAAGGCAGGCGTGACGTTCGACGTCGGCCTGCGCTCGATGCTGCGCGCCGATCCCGACGTGATCATGGTCGGCGAGATCCGTGATCGTGAGACGGCGCACATCGCGATCGAGGCCGCGCTGACCGGCCACCTCGTGCTGAGCACACTGCACACGCGCGATGCGCCGAGCGGCCTGGGCCGGCTGATCGACATGGGCATCGAGCCGTTCCTCGTCTCCTCGGCCGTCGACTGCATCGTCGCGCAGCGTCTCGTGCGGATGCTCTGCAACGCACTGCAAGCGCCCGCAGAAACTCTCCGACGCGGTGCTCGCCGAGCACGGCCTGAGCGGCGCGCAGGCCTTCGAGCCGGTCGGCTGCTCCCGCTGCGGCGGCAGCGGTTACCGCGGGCGTCTCGGCGTCTATGAGGTGATGACCGTCTCCGAGCCGATCCGCGCGCTGATCCTCGAGCGCGCGTCGGTCGACGTGATGGTCTCGGTCGCCGTCAGCGAAGGCATGCGCCGGCTGCGCGACGACGGCATCGAGAAGGTCCGCGAGGGGCTGACCTCGATCGCCGAGGTCGAGCGGATGACCAACTCGCTGCTGTAGTGCAGCGACGCCGGCCGCGTCCGTCAGCCGCCGTTCGCTGTGCGGCCTGGCATCAGCAGCGAGATGCGCAGCGGGCCGCTCGGAAACGCTTCGCCCGAGAACGAGTACGCCTCGTAGCGCCGTCCGCCGTATTCGACGCTGCCGCGATCGGGCACATGTGCGGGGCCCGGCTCGAGCGTGCCGATCACCTGTTCGCTGCCGCGGCGCATCAGCACCTCGGCGCCGGTGAAGCGATGCGCCAGCTTGACGTAGCCGGCGTCGTCCTGGATCGCCATCGAGAAGCGCCCGACGATGCGCCCGCCGCTGCGAACGACTCCGGGCACAGGCGCGAGCACGTGCGGGCCGCCGAGGTCGTAGAGGAAGCGCTCGGCTCCGCTCGGCTCGACGGCGTAGACGCGCACGCGCACGACGTGAATGTGCGCGGCGAAGAAACTGACGATCGCGGCGCGGATCGCGGCGCGATCGCGCGCGGCGACGGCCTGCTGGAAGGACGTGTCGGCTTCGATGTGGCGCACCGTCGCAAGCACGTAGGAGCTGTGCGCCTCCTCCTGATAGATCAGTTCGCCGACGTGCCCGAGCGCTTCGACACGCGTCTGTTCGGCCGAGCCGGGACAGCTGACGGCGGCGCTCGGCACGAGCAGTGCGATTCGCAGCGCGCCGGTCGGAAAGACCGAGCCGGCCAGCGATGTCAGCTCGTACTTCTTCCGATTGATCTCGAGCGGGCCGCTGGTCGGGATGTCGGCGGGCAGCGCTCTGGCGGCCGAGCGTGCCGGCGATCTGCCGCGCGCGCGACGTGCTCGCAGCCGAGCCACCGAGCAGCAGCACATCGGCGCCGGTCACCTGGCGCGTGACCTGCGTGAAGCTGTCGTCGGCCTGCGTCGAGAGGATGAAGCGCGCGTCGCTGCCCGCCAGCGGCCCGCGGACCGGCGCGATCGCGACGCCCGAGCCGGCGCTCGCGAACAGCTTGCCGCCTTTGACGATCTCGATGCGCACGATCTGACCGGCCTGCAGCGAGCGCAGCGTCGCGTCGGCGGCGCTCGCATCGTTCGCCGAGATCGCCTGCGCGAGCGCCTGCGAGCTCTGCACGCGATGCACCGCCTCCTGCACGTCGGCGCCGCTCGAGGCCTCGCGGTAGATCCGCGCGGCGACTTCTGCCGAGCGCGTCGGCGACCAGCGCCGGGCAGCTGTGACCGGCGATCGGCTGCGCAGCCGAAACAGGGCCGGCGCTCGTGAACGTCGGCGAGCTCGAGGAGGACGATCGCTTGGCGCCGTCGCCGGAGGAGCCGCACGCTGCGAGTGCCAGAGCCGAGGCCGCTGAGGAGGATCGCTACTGCGAGGTGGCGGCGGCGAGCTCACGCCGCAAGCCTAAGGGCGGCGCCGCCGGTGCGGCGCCGCCCTGTGGCACGTCCGATCCACGATCGCCCGTGCTGCTTCGTGCTGCCGAGCGGCTATTTCTTGCTCGACGCCTTCTTCTTGGACTTGCTCTTGGACTTGCTCTTCGCCGGCTGCTTCTTGGGCAGCGGCTGCGGGTTGAAGCGGTTCCACTTCGAGTAGAAGTCCGGCTTGCAGCCTTTCGGCCGGCCGAGGTCGTACGGCCCGGAGATCGCCTGCGTGATTTTGCCTTTTTCGAGATACGCGTAGGTGACCGTCAGCAGCAGGTCGACGCGCGGCTCGACGCACAGCTTCGTGCCGATCGCGATCTGCCCGGTGACCGTCTCGTAGCCGGCGGCCGTCGAGCCGACGCAGTTGGCGGCCCAGCCGGGAAGTTCACCGGAGCACGAGAACGTGTCGGCGACTTCCTTTTTTTCGAGGTTCGTGACGATCGGCGGGCTGGAGACGCCAGTGACCGGGATCTGCGACTGCACCTGGTAACCGGTGATCGGGCCGTCGCAGTAGAACGTGTACTGGACCTGCTGTTCTTCGCTTCCCGGTTCCGGCAGGCCTTGACCGGTGCTGCCGAGGCAGCTGTAGTTGTTCGGGTTCGATTCTTCTGCCTGGCTCAGAGCCGGAGCCGCGAGCGACAGGGCGGCTGTGCCCACGATCGCGGCCAGCCAGAGCGCGGCCTTTCGGTGGGCGGTTCGAGATGCGTGCAACAGGGGTCTCCGTTCGTTGTGTGGGACGTGGATCGGCACTGCTTCAGTGCAAGAGCTTTTCGAGGCTCTGCTTGGCTGAAGTCGGGTTGAAGGCGACCGCCGGGCGGGCGCCGGCCTTGGCAAACGGCGAGAGCAGGACGGCGCCGGCGGGCGGAGTCGAGGCGAGCGTCGCCGACGTCGCGCCGGCCGGCAGTTCGACACTCGTCGGCGTGGCGACCGTCGCGAACGTGACGACTACGAGGCCGTGTTCGGAGTAGGTCGTCGTCGCCGTGATCGACGCGAGCGTCGCCTGCAGGAACTGGTCGGCGGCGGTCAGCGCGCCGGGCGTACCGGTCAGGCAGCCCGGCGCCGGCTGGGCCTTCCGGGCACGGCGGCTGGACGATCGTGTGCAGCACCGGCGGCGTGCCGCCGACCGTCGCCTTGTGTTCGACGAGCGCCGCGTCGCTGGCGAACGCGCTCGCGCTGAGCGCCGTCCAGCTGCTCAGCAGCGTGCCCTTCGGAATCAGCTGTCCTGTGATGTAGGGAGCGGCTGCCGCGTTCGCGAGCGGTTCGCTGAACGAGCCGCCGGCGAGCTCGATCAGCCACACGCTCGTGATCGGCGGCACGTTCGAGGAGCCGCCTGAGGATTTCGGTTTGGAGGACTTCGTTTCCGTTTCGCTCGCTGGAGCGGCGTCGTGCTGGCCGGCGTCGGCGTGCGTCGTGGCGCTGCTCGTCGGCGTCCTGCTCGCGGCCGGCGTCGCCTGGCGTTTGACGGCCGGCGGTTTCGTCGTGCTGCTCGCGGGCGTCTGTGCCTGCTGCGCGCGGGCGCGCGCAGCGATCGACGCGATCAGCGCCGGCAGCTTCTGCACGACGTCGCCGCTGCCGGCAAGCGAGGTCGCCGGCGTCGGGCCGATCGCGGCGCCGACGCCGACGCCGACGGTCAGCATCGCGACGGCGAGCGCGGCGCTCGCGCGGAACGACGGCAGCCGCGTGCGGCCACGCGGAGGCGGAGCAGGCGCCGTCGGGGCGTCGCTCGGCATGCCAGCGGGCGGGTCGGAGGAGTTGTCCATGTCTTGTGAAGGCCTCGCAACTTTTGCGGGTGGCGACAGGGTTAACCGCGCCATCCCCGTCATGTTGCGGACAAACTAGCTTATCTGCATCGGAACTATGGGGATTATGGTATGTTCGCGCCTCGGCGCTGTCAACTCTTTGTCAAAGACCAGAACGGAGCAACTCCTAAATGAACCGATTCCGCCGTCTCTCGCTCGCCTTCGCGGCGGCTGGTGTGCTGGGGGTCGCGGCGCCTGCTGCCGCATCCGCGGTCTCGACGATCACGATCAGCGGTGCGACGGCCTCCTACCCGCTCGTGTCACTGCTCGCGCAGAAGTACAACAAGATCTTTCCGAAAAAAGTGAAGTTCAAAATCACGCAGGGAGGAGCGCAGATCGGCATCAACGACGTCGCCGCAGGGCGCGTCACGATCGGCGACGTCTCACGTGACCCGATCGCGTCGGACCCGGCCGGCCTGGTCTTCTATCCGATCGCGAAGTACGGCATCTGCGTGATCACGAACAAATCGAACCCGGTCTCGAACCTCAGCTCGGCACAGGTCTCGTCGATCTTCACGGGCAAGACGGTCAACTGGAGCTCGGTGCCCGGCGCCTCGGCGAGCGGCCCGATCGACCTGATCAGCCGCACGTCCGTCGCCGGCGTGCTGACCAACTTCACGACGCTGTTCCTCGAAGGCAAAAAAGTCTCGACGAAAGCGGCTGAAGAACCGTCCGAGGGTCTGATGCGCGCAAAGGTCGAAAGCGACCCGAACGCGATCGGCTTCGTCTCCAACTACCAGTCGGACAAAAAAACGGTCAACGCCGTCGGATACAACGGCGTCGCCTGCAGCCACGAAACGGTCAAAGCCGGCACGTACTCCGGAACGGCTCGCTTCTACGAGGTGACCAAAGGCAAGGCGACTGGAGCGGCATCGGCGTTCATCGGCTGGATCGAGAAGTCGTCGGCCGCCGCGAAGATCATCAACACGCAGTGGCTCACGATCTGAGCCTGACACCCCGGTGACCTGAGGCATTCGAGCTGAATTCTCGTGCTGGAACGCCTCAGGCACCCCTGGCCTGACCACCGCGCCGAGCGTACGCTCGGCGCGGTGTCGTTGCTGGTCTGCGCGCTCGTCGTCGCGATGGTCGTGTTCGTCGCGATCCACGCATGGCCGATCTTTCAGCACAACGGCCTCAGCTGGCTCGGCTCCGGGCCCGACCTCGGGCGCCAGTTCGCGGCGATGCAGAACACGACGCAGCACCCGCCGGCGTCGGCTTACCACCTGCGCGCCTGGCCGGTCGTCTACGGCACGCTGATCACGACCGTGCCGGCCGTCGTGCTCGCGCTGGCGATCTCGATCTTCTCCTCGATCTTCATCGTCGAGCTCGCCTCGACGCGCCTGCGGCGGATCGCGATCCCCGTGATCCGCCTGCTGGCGTCGGTGCCGTCGGTGATCTACGGGCTGATCGGCATCCTCGTGCTCGTGCCGTTCGTCGGCAACGACCTGGTCACGACGGCGCAGAAGGAATCGGTGCAGAACGTCGTCGAGCTGACCGGCGCCGGGCTCGTCGTGACGGTCGTGATCCTGACCGTGATGATCACGCCGATCATGGTCGCGCTGATCTGCGAGGCGCTCGTCTCGGTGCCGAACTCCTGGCGCGAGGGAGCGATCGCGCTGGGCGTCAACCCGGTGCGCGCGATGCTCGCCGTGACGTTGCGCGCGGCCCGGCCGGCGATCGTCGCCGCGGCCGTGCTCGCGACGGCGCGCGCGCTCGGCGAGGCGATCATGATCTCGATGGTCTCCGGTTCGAAGTTCTTCGTGCCGAAGCCGGTCGACGGCCTCGTCTTCCTGTTCGAGCCGCTGCGTACGCTCGCCTCGGGCATCGTCGACTTCCACGAAGGCATCGGCGCGCCGCCGCTCGGCGCCTCGCTGTACGCGTTCGCGCTGCTGCTGCTGTTCGCCGCGTTCGTGCTGTCGGTCTCGGGCTATCTGATCAAGCTGCCGTTGCGCAAGTACCAGGTGCGCGGATGAGCGCGGTAGGGGAGTGGCGCCCGACGCTGCCGCCCGGGCCGCCGATGCAGGGCGGGCGCGGCAAGCAGTCCTCGCCGGTCAGCTGGCGCTGGGTCGATCGTCTGGCACTCGCTTTCGCCTGGACTGCCGGCGTCGGGCTGTGCCTGATCGCGGCGGCGATCGTGCTCTACATGGGCTACCGCGGCATCGAGTACCTGCGTCCATCGCTGTTCGTGCAGCGCCCGTCGCTGAGCACGACGCAGAAGGGCTCGGGTGGCTTCCTCGACCCGCTGCTCGGGCACCGGCATGCTGACGGCGATCGGCATCCTGCTCGCCGTTCCGTTGTCGGTCGGCGCCGCTATCTGGATCGCCGAGTACGGACGCCCGACCTGGTTCGCGCGCGTCGTGGAGTCGAGCATCGAGGTCGTCGCCGGCACGCCCGACATCGTGATCGCGCTGTTCGGCCTGTCGATCTTCCAGCTGGGCCTGTTCGCGCCGTTCTCGTTCAAGGCGAGCGGCGGCGGCGTGTTCGGCAAATCGTTCATCGCCGCCGGCGCGATGATGTCGCTGATCGCGCTGCCGCCGATCTTCACGGCGACGCGCGACGGCCTGCAGGCGGTGCCGTCGCACATGCGCGAGGCGGCCTTCGCGCTCGGCAAGTCACGGATCGCGACGATCCGCCGCGTGCTGCTGCCGAGCGTGCGCTCGAACATCGCGACCGGCGTCACGCTCGGCATCTCGCGGATCATCGGCGACACGGCGATCATCGTGCTGCTGCTCGGCGAAACGTTCCGGCTCGATCCGCAGAACTCGGTGCCGGTCATCGGCCTGCTGCGCGGCACCGGCTCGACGTTGACGAGCTACATCTACGGCAACTCGCCGGCGGGCGAAGGCGCCGCGCCGCAGAAGGCCTACGCGGCGGCGTTCGTGCTGCTGCTGCTCGTGCTCGCGCTGAACCTGATCGTCGACCGCATCGGCCGCTCGTCGGCCGATGCGACGGGCATGACGGTCGCCGGCGCCGTCGTCTGAGCCGGCCGATTTCCGGCCGGTCACGGCTTTACAACCCTCGTGAACATCGCTAACCTGATCACTTCGATGGAGAAAGTGTCCGACAACTCCGGTGCAGATGGTGCTCGATGAGTCCAGATGAGATGCTCCTCGACCCGCCAAGCTTCGCGATGAGCGACGATGATCCGCGCGCCGAGGCGCAGCCGATCGCCGCTCCGCGCGAGGCTGCGCCGAGCAACGGCACGGTTCCGCCGGTGCGCACGATCGTCGTCGACCGCGCGCCCGAGCCGGTGCTGCCGCCGGCCCAGCGCGAGGCGGTGCGCGCGGCGCACTCGTCCGGTCCCGAGCGGCTGCGGCTGGAGGACGTGAGCATCGGCTACGGCGAGAAACGCGCCGTCAAGTCGGTCTCGCTGTCGATCCACAAGGGCGAGGTGCTCGCGCTGATCGGACCGTCGGGCTGCGGCAAGACGACGCTTCTGCGCACGCTCAACCGGCTGACAGAGCTGACGCCGTCGGCGACGCGCGCCGGCAACGTGCTGCTCGACGGCGAGGACATCTACGCGATCCCAGACACGACGCTGCGCTCGCGCGTGGCAATGGTCTTCCAGCAGCCGAACCCGTTTCCGATGTCGATCTTCGACAACGTCGCGTTTGCGCTGCGCGAACAGTCGCGCAAGCGCCCGCGCCGGCGCGAGCTCGAACCGCTCGTGATCGACGCGCTGAAGCGCGCCGGCCTGTACGACGAGGTTGGCGACGACCTCGATCGCCCGGCGCTGCGCCTGTCCGGCGGCCAGCAGCAGCGGCTGTGCATCGCGCGCGCGATCGCGCCGCGGCCGGAGGTGCTGCTGATGGACGAGCCGTGCAGCGCGCTCGACCCGATCTCGACCGGCACGATCGAGAAGCTGATCGGCGAGTTGCGCCGCGATCTCGCCGTCGTCGTCGTCACGCACAACCTCGCACAGGCTCATCGCGTCGCGGACAAGGTCGCGTTCATGTACCTCGGCGACCTCGTCGAGTACGGGTCGACCGCGCAGGTCTTCGACGAACCGCGCGCGACGCGGACACGCGACTACGTGCGCGGGGCGTTCGGATGAGCGTGCCCGCCCGCCCGGCCTCGTCATGCGGCCGGGAGTCCTGAAGCGGGCGCTCGTCGTGGTCGCCTGTGGAGCACTGACCGTGACGCTCGCTGCCTGCGAGAGCACCGAGAGCGAAAGCGCGAAGATCGAACGCGAAGCGGCGAAATCGCGTGAATCGGAACCGGGCGCATTGAAGCTCGGCGCCGCGAACAAGAGCGTGCACGTGTCCGACGCGACGCTGCTGAGCTCGGCCGGGCGCAAGGCTGTCGCGGTCAAGCTGACCTCGAGCACGGCGCATGTGCAGCGCGAGCTGCCGGTGCTCGTCGAAGTGACGGCGGCCGGCGGCAAGATCGCCTACACGAACGTGACCGGTGTCGAACCGGCGCTGCAGCACCTCTCGTTGCTGCGCGCGCACGCGAGCGTGTGGTGGGTCGACGACCAGGTGCTCGCCAACGAGGCGACGCGCGCCGTGCGCGTGCGCGTCGGCACCGGCAAGCCGGCATCGCACGCGGCGCAGCCGCTGCTCAGTGCGACGCTCGCGCACGGCGGTGGCGCGGCGTCGAGTTCGCTGAGCGGCGTGCTCGTCAATCACTCGCGCGTCGCGCAGAAGAAGGTGCCGGTGTTCGCCGTCGCGCTGCGCGGCGGAAAGGTCGTCGCAGCAGGGCGCGCACTGGTCGCCTCGCTCGCCGGGCACCCAGGCGCCTCGGCGCCGTTTCAGGTGACGCTCGTCGGCTCTCCGGCGGGCGCGACGATCGAGTTGACCGCCGTTCCGACGGCGTCGTGAGGAGCTGAGAGGTGAGCCTCGTGCCAGTCCCGTCGGAGCAGAGCGGAGCGACCTGCGCGAACTGCGGCGCTGCGCTCGTCGCCGATCAGCGCTACTGCCTTTCCTGCGGCGAGCCCGCCTCGCCCGTGAGGCTTGCGTTCCTCGACGTGCTTCAGAACGATCCTGCGGCGGCAGGCGCTCGGCAGACGCTCGAGATGACGCCGGCCGGCTACGTGCCGCTCGGCGACTCACGCGGCGCGAACGGCTGGCTGCGACGCAACTCCGGGCTGCTCAGCCTGCTTGCCGTGCTCGTGCTCTGCCTGATCGTCGGGCTGCTGGTCGGCCACTGGGTCAGCCAGGACAACAGCGCAAAGGTTCCGGCCAAGCAGGTCGTCGAAGTCAAGGGCCTGTCCGGCCTTGCGGCTGCGCCCGCTGCCGCGACGACGACGCCGAGCGCGACGAGCACCGAACCGGCCGAAACGAAAGCGACGGCCAAGGAAGAAGCCGAAGCCAAGAAGCAACAGGCGAAAGAAACGAAGGCCGAAAAAGCGCCGCCGCCTGAACCGAAGAAAGCCGGGACGACGATCAAGAAAATCAGCAAAACGACCGGCGCGCAGCACCAAAAAGAAGTCAACGAACTCGGCGCGACGCCGATCGAAACCGGCTGAGCGGGCGCGGCATGAACTCACCCAACGGGAGCACGCCGGTGCCCGATCCGGCCGAGGCCAAGACGCAGCGGATCGCTGCGGTGGCGGCGCGGTCGGGCGCGGCAGACTCGGTCGCTGCGCAGCCGCGAGCGCTACCGAGCGGGACGCCAGAGCCGGCCGCAGCGATCGTGCCCGTGGGCGGCCTGGCGGCTGCTCAGCCGACGCTCGACGGCTCGCTGGCCGAGCTGCGACGCCGTCGCTACGAGCTGGCCGAGCGCGTCGCTGAGCTGACCTGGGACCTCGGTGGCCTGACCTATGAGATGGCGATCCGCGACCACTACCGCCTCGACGTGCTCGCGCGGCGCGCGGCCGATCTGCAGCAGGCCGACGCTCAACTCGGCGAGGTGCAGCGTCTGCTCTCCGGCGCCGAGGGCGGCGTCCACGGCCAGTGCCGCTCGTGCGGCGCAGTGCACAGTCGCGGCGCCTCGTTCTGCTGGCACTGCGGCGCCGGCCTGATCGAGGAGGCGCGCCCGTCGGTGTTGCAGGACGACTCCGCGCCGAGCTGAGCTGACGCGCGAGCTCTGCGGCGAGCGCGGCCGGCAGGCCGGCGGAGCTTCACGGCGCCGTTCAGCGTCGCGTGCGGATCAGGCCGGTGGTCGCGCTAGGAGTGCTGCTGCTCGACCGGCGCAGGCGCCGTCGGTGCAGCGGCCGGCGTCGGCAGCGGCTGCGCGGGTTGCTGGGCGGCAGGAGGCGTCGCCGCCTGCGCCGGCTGGGGCTGGACGGCCGGCAGACTCGTCTGCTGCGCCGGCGTCGATGCCTCGCCCGTGACCGACTGCTTGAACTCGCGCATTCCGCTGCCGAGCGAGCGTCCGATCTCCGGCAGCCTCTTGGCGCCGAAGACCAGCAGCAGGATCACGACCAGGAACGCGATGTGAAGCGGATTGTCGAGCCCCATCTCGCCTGCAAGTCTATCCGATCGGCTAGTCGGCGCCAGCGAGCGCCCGTCGCACGAACTGGGCTGCGACGATCAGCAGCAGCACGGCGAAGGCGTCGCGCAGGACTGCGCCCGAGAGCGCGTTGGCGAGCACCACCCCGCCGGCCGCGCCCGCGAGCGAGAGGAGGCCCAGCAGCAGCGCGTCGGCCCGCCGCACGTTGCCGTGGCGATCGTGGTTGTAGGTGCCGACGAGCGCGACCGGCACGATCGCCAGCAGCGACGTGGCCTCAGCCTGGTGCTGGTTGAGGTTGAGGAAGATCACGAGGCCGGGCACGAACAGCACGCCGCCGCCGACGCCGAGCAGCCCGGCGATCACGCCGCCGGCCAGGCCGATCGCGATCGCACCGATCATCTGATCAGCAACTCGATCGCGCTGGCGATCAGCACGCCGGCGAACAGCAGCGAGATCGCGCGATTGTGCATGCGGCGGTGCAGCGCCGTGCCGAGCAGCACGCCGGCGACGGCGGGCACGCCGACGAGCAGCGCATCGAGCACGTGCACGTTGCCGTAGATGCCCTGCACGGCCGCAGCGAAAGCCGCGATGAAGATGATCGCGGCCAGCGACGTAGCGGTCGCAGCGCGCGCGTCGTAGCCGAGCCAGAGCACCAGCAGCGGCACGATCACACTGCCGCCGCCGACGCCGAACAGGCCGCTGAAGAGGCCGGCCGCGGTGCCGATCGCGGCGAGCTTCAGCGAGCGCTCGCCGAACAGCTCGCGCGAGGTCTCAGCAACCACGCTTGCGAGCAGACGAGCCGGTCACGATGCGCGCCATACTAGAGACCGTGTCCCCCGCTGCCACGCTCGTGGAGGCGCTCGAGCCGATCCACGCAGATCCCGCTCGGGGTGCGATTCTGCTCGACATCGACGGCACGCTCGCGCCGATCGTCCGCCACGCGGCCGACGCGCACGTGCCGGAGGCGACGCGCACGCTGTTGATCGAGATCGCCAAGCGCTACCGGCTCGTCGGCTGCGTCAGCGGGCGCCGCGCGGCGACGGCGCGCCAGATCGTCGCGATCGGCACGCTCGCGTATGTCGGAAACCACGGCGCCGAGCTGTTGCGTCCCGGCGCGACGCGCCCCGAGGTCGACCCCGAGCTCGCCGAGTGGACGCCGCGGATCCGCGAGTTCGCCGCGCGCGCGATGAGTGCCGAGGACCCGCGGCTGCGGATTCGCGGTGAGGACAAGGAGGTGATCGCGGCGTTCCACTGGCGTGGCGCGCCCGACGAGCAGGCCGCGGAGGCGGCCGTCCGCACGATCGCCGAGCGCGCCGAAGCCGAGGGCTTCGCCGTGCACTGGGGCCGCAAGGTACTCGAGGTCCGCCCGCCGGTCGCGATCGACAAGGGCATCGGCGTCGCACTGCTGCTGCGCGACGCACCGGTCGACACGGCGCTCTACGTCGGTGACGACACGACCGATCTCGACGCGTTCCGTGGACTTCGCGAGCTCGCGGCGTCGGGCGCTCTCTCGACGACGCTGTGCGTCGCTGTCGACTCTGACGAAGCGCCTGCCGAGCTGGCGCGCGAGGCCGATCTGACGCTCGAGGGACCGGCCGGTGTGCGCGAACTGCTCGAGGCGCTGCTCTGATCTGACGCGTGCGCTTCGTCGACTTCTTGAGAGCGACCGTCATGCTCAGCGCCGGTGCTGCGACGGCGCTGGCGCTGATCACGGTGCTCGCGCTGAGCTCCGGATCGAACGAGCAGATGCTGCCGATCGCGATCGGCTGGTGGATCATCGCGACGATCGTCGGCCTGCGCCTGGGTAGGCGAGCAGAGACGAACCCACCGATCGCGCGGCTGCTCGCGAGCGCGAAAGCGAGCACGGCGCTGCCCGAGCACCATCCGAGCGCGATCCTCGTCAACCGCCTGTGGCCGCTGCTCCTGTTCACGCTGGTCGGAGGCGGGCTGGCGTTCCTTGCGCCGCAGGTGCCGGGCATCGCCGCCGGCTTCGCGATCATCTGGGCGCTTGCCTGGCGCCGTCAGGAT
This sequence comes from uncultured Solirubrobacteraceae bacterium, assembly GCA_963812575.1. Lineage (GTDB taxonomy): Bacteria > Actinomycetota > Thermoleophilia > Solirubrobacterales > Solirubrobacteraceae > Palsa-744. Next base: position 515,538 of record CAWEVS010000002.1, read on the forward strand.
GCGGCCGTCGCGGCGATCGAGGGGCGCGACGGCGCGTTCTTCTATGTCCGCCGCACCTCGCCGGTGCGGCCGATGGCGCTCGAGCGCACGCCCGGTTTCAAGGCGCTGCGCCCGGAACGCGCGAACGGCGCCGTGACCTGAGCGTGCGCGCGCACGCCGCCGACGTCCTACTCGTCTCGCTCGGCTCGACCTCGGGGCTGCGCCGCGCCGACGACGAGCTGCAGGACTCGCTCCGCCGCGCCGGCGCGCACGTCGCGGTCGCGCGTCCCTTCCCGCCCGAGGCGCCGCCGACGATGATGCTGACCGACTTCGTCTGGGCGCAGGCGGCGCGGCGCATCGCGGGCGAGATCCTCGAGCAACAGCGCACCTCGCCCGCCCGCGCGGTGATCTATTCGACGACGACCGCCGCGCTGCTGTGGAAGCGGCCCGGCGCGATTCGCTTCGACGCGACGGCTGCCGGCAACCGTCGCGGCCGCCACGGACTGTGGCAGCGCCCGCTGGAGCGTCGTCGCCTGCGTCAGGCGTCGCTGCTGCTGCCGTGGAGCGAGGGCGCGCTGGAAGAGCTCGGCGACGCCCGAGCGCACGAGCGCGCGCTCGTGCTGCCTGTTCCGGTAGAGCCGTCGGGCCCGGCGGCGCCCGTCCGCGACATTGCAGCGGTCACGTACGCGGCGAACCCATCGAAGAAGGGTCTCGATCGTGTGCTCGCCGCGTGGCGTAGCTTGCGTGAGCAGGGGCTGGCCGGCGCAGCGGGCGGCTCCGAGCCCGACGAGCTGGTGATCGGCGGAGTCTCGGCCGAGCAGTTGCGACGGATGAAGCTGCTCGCCGCCGACGAGCCGGGCGTTCGCGTCGTCGGCGAGCTCACGCCCGAGGATTTCCGCGCGCTGTTGCGGCGCGCGCGTGTGTTCGTCTGCGCGCCACGGCGCGAGGACTACGGCATCGTGCAGCTCGAGGCGCTCGCCGATGGCTGTCAGCTGGTGACGACGCCGGCGCCGGGACCGTATGTCGCGCTGGCGATCGCCCGCAAGCTCGACGCGCGGCTCGTCGCCGACGATCTCGCGCCGGCACTGCGCGCCGCGCTGGAGCAGCCGCTGCCGGACTACGCCGAGCGCGCGCAGACAGCGCTCGCGCCGTTCACGCGCGAGGCCGCCGACCGGATCGTCGCCGAGCAGCTACTGCCGCGACTGCTTGCGTAGCGACTGCAGCTCGGGCCAGCTGCGCGTGTTGACGACGTCCTCGCGCGTCAGCCACGCGCGTCGTGCCGTGGCGACGCCCCAGCGCATGTTGGCGAGCGTGCGAGTGCGATGCGCGTCGGAGTCGATCGTCAGCTTGACGCCGGCGCGCGCGGCGGCGCGCGCGTGGGTTTCGTTGAGGTCACGTCGATCGGGATTGGCGTTGATCTCGAGGAACGTGCCGGTGCGTGCGGCCGCGGCGAAGACCGCATCGAGGTCGATCGCATACGGGTTTCGCCGCTCGATCAGGCGCCCGGTCGGATGGCCGATGACGTCGACCAGCGGATGCTCGATCGCAGCGATCACGCGCTCGGTCATCGCCTGCTCGGGCATCGCGAAGGACGTGTGCGCGCTGGCGACGAGCCAGTCGAGCTGCGCCAGCAGCTCGTCTTCGTAGTCGAGCGAGCCGTCGGGCAGGATGTTCACCTCGCTGCCGGCCAGCAGCTCGATGCCGTCGATCTCGTCGTTCGCCTCGTGCACCAGCTCGATCTGCCGGCGCAGCTGCTCGGGTGAGACGTCGTTGCCGAAGCCGTGCGTCGCCGAGTGGTCTGTGATCGCGAGGTACTCGTAGCCGCGCTCGAGCGCCGCGCGCGCCATCTCGCCGATCGTGTTGCGGCCGTCGGAAGCGACCGTGTGGGCGTGCAGGTCGCCGCGGATCTGCTCGAGCTCGATCAGCGCCGGCAGCCCGGCGCCGCCGTCCAGCCGCGCCGCGTCCAGCTCGCCGCGGTCCTCGCGCAGCTCGGGCTCGATGTATTGAAAGCCGAGCAGCTCGTAGAGCTCGGCCTCGCTCTCGCAGGTTCGCGTTCGGCCGATCGAGTCGTCGAGCAGGCCGTACTCGGAGACGTGCAGGCCGCGGCGTACGACCGTCTCGCGCAGCGCCGCGTTGTGGCGGCCGGAGCCGGTGAAGTGCTGCAGCAGGTTGCCGCGCTGCGAGGGCTTGGCGATCCGCAGGTCGACGCCGACACCCGAGTTCGTACGCCCGCGCGCGCCGGCCTTGCCGGCCGAGGAGACGCTCTCGATCTGCTCGAGCTTCACGAGGCTCTTCGCCAGCGTCGTCGGCCGGTTGGTCACGGCGATCAGGTCGATGTCCTTGACGCTGTCGGCCTGCCGCCGCGCCGAGCCGGCGAGCAGCACCTCCGTCTCGCTGCCGCCGCGCGCGGCCAGATCCTTCGCCAGCTGCTCGCCGAGCTCGACCGCAGCCGGCAGCAAGAGGCGCGGAGCCGGGCGCTCGCCGGCGCCCTGCTCGAGCGCTGCGAGCACGCGTTCCTCGAGCTTCGGTCCGAGGCCGCGCACAGTGCGGATGCGCTGCGCCAATGCCGCCTCGCGCAAGCTCTGCAGCGAGTCGATTCCGAGCTCGGAATGCAGCAGCCGCGCGCGCTTCGCGCCGATGCCGGGCAGCCGCGTGACGGCCAGCAGGCCGGCCGGGAACTTCTCGCGCAGCCGCTCAGCTGCCGGGATCGTGCCCGTCTCGATCAGTGCCTGGATCTTTTCTTCGAGTGTCGCGCCGATGCCCGGCAGCTCGCGCGCGCGGCCCTGTCGGGCAAGCGACGCGACCGACAGCGAGCTGTCACGCACGCTGCGCGCCGCCGTGCGATAGGCGAGCACGCGATGGATGATCGCGCCGTCGAGCTCGTAGAGGTCGCCGAGTTCTTCCAGCGCGTCGGCGATCGCAGCGTTCGAGAGCTCGGCAGCGGGCACGCCATCAGGGTATGCGCCCGGCACGGGCGCTGCGCGCGGAATGCAGCGCTGCCACCTGCCGACGCTCTAGGGTACGCCGACTCATGTCCGGCGAGCCGTGGTTGATCCTGCCTACGTACAACGAGGCCGAGAACATCGAGCCGATCGTCGCCGCCGCCAGCGAGGTGCTGCGCGAGGCGACCGCCGGCGGATCGTTCGGCGGCGGCTTTCACGTGCTCGTCGTCGACGACGGCTCGCCCGACGGCACCGGCGAGATCGCCGATCGGCTGGCGGCGCGAGAACGAGTGGATGCACGTGCTGCATCGCGCCGAGAAGAACGGCATCGGCCCGGCCTACCTCGCCGGCTTCCGCCACGCGCTCGCGAACGGCGCCGGCTACGTGCTCGAGATGGACTCCGACTTCTCACACGACCCGGCCGACCTCGCGCGGCTGCTCGCCGCCGTCGACCGCGACCGGCCGGACAGCGGCGATCTGGCGCTCGGTTCACGCTACATCGACGGTGGCGGCGTCAGCGACTGGGGCTTCCTGCGCCGCTTCATCAGCGAGGGAGGATCGACCTACTCGCGCTGGGTGCTCGGCCTGCAGGTACGCGACCTGACCGGCGGCTTCAAGTGCTTCCGCCGCGAGGTGCTCGAAGCGATCCACTTCGACAGCGTGCGTTCGCAGGGCTACGCGTTCCAGGTCGAGCTCACCTATCGCGCCGTGCTCGCGGGCTTTCGCGTCGTCGAGGTTCCGATCGTCTTCCGCGATCGCCAGCAGGGCACGAGCAAGATGTCGTGGAAGATCGCCGCCGAGGCGATGTGGCTCGTGCCGCTGCTGCGCTTCAAGTAGCAAAGCGCGCCGCGAGCGCTTGAGCGGCGGGCGCGAGCGGCCGATGCAGAGGGGATGGACGGGACGACATACGCGTTCACCTACGGCATGCGCCATACGCGCGAGACGCTGCGCGGCTGGCAGCAGCGGCCCGGACGCGTGATCGTCGGCTGGATCGCCGGCTCGGCGCTGGCCGCCGCGGGCCTGCTGCTCGCCGTCTGGGCGATCGCATCGCTCGACAACGGCTACGAACAGGTCATCAAGCTGCAGCCGCCGTTCGCCGTTGGCGGCCTCGGCGACGTCGTCGGCGTGCTCTCGCGAAACATGCTCGTGCTCGCGCTGCATGCGATGGCCTGCGTCGCAGGCTTCATCGCCGGCAGCTCGCTGCCGATGCAGGTCGAGGGGCGCTCCGGCGTGTCGCGCTGGATCCACGAACACGGCGGACGCATCGCGATCGCGTTCGTCGTCGCCGCGACGACGTTCTCGCTGAGCGCGCAGGCCTATCTGCTCGGGCACACGCTCGGCGGCCTGGCGGCGTTCCTGCGCGTCTCGCCCGGCACGCTGCTGCTCAGCGTGCTGCCGCACGCGATCCCCGAGCTGATCGCGCTGTTCCTGCCGCTCGCCGCGTGGATCATCGCCAGCCGCCGCGGCGAGTGGGATCAGCTGCTCGCGGCGACCGTCGTCACGCTTGCGATCTCGATCCCCGTGCTCGTCGTAGCGGCCTTCATCGAGGTCTACGTCTCACCGCACCTGTTCACGACGCTGACGCACATCCACCCGCCGATCGTGCGCGAATCGGGCGGCTGGACGGTCATCGTGCACTAGCCGGCGGCGTAGCCTTCCGAGCATGGGACCGATCAAGAACCTCAACAGCTACGCGGCGTATACGGTCGGATGCGTGATCGCCTGGGCGATCTTGTGGATCGTCGTAGGCACGCAGTCGAGTGAAGCGACCAGGGAACGGGTTCTCTACGTCTTTCTCGGATGGCTGCTCGGCTGGACCTCGGCGACGATCGCCAGATCCGTGTATCCGCCGCCAGGGCGCAAATCGCACTGAGACGCGGGCGGGTGCACCACCCCCGCACCCCCTCCTTTACTTTGTATAGTGGTAGGAAAGCGTTCGAGAAAGGGAGAGCAATGGCAGGCAGTCTCAGTGAAGTCACCGACAGCAACTTCCAGGCCGAGGTCATCGAGTCAGAGGGCCCCGTGCTGGTCGACTTCTGGGCGCCGTGGTGCGGTCCCTGCCGTGTCGTAGCTCCGGTGCTCGAGGAAATCGCCTCCGAGCGCCCCGACCTGCGCATCGTCAAGCTCAACACCGACGAGAACCAGCAGACTGCGGCGCAGTTTCAGGTGCTCTCGATTCCGACGATGATCCTGTTCAAAGGCGGACAGCCGGTCAAGACGGTCGTCGGCGCCTACCCCAAGAAGAAGCTGGAGCAGGAGCTGGAGCCGGCCCTGGCCTAGGGCCGCCGGGTCTGCGGCGCGTCAGGCGCGCCGCAGACTGATCGCCAGCTTCAGCCCGTCGATCTCGATCTCGGCCGAGTAGTCGGGCGCCTCGAGCGCGCGCGTCTGCGCCGAGACCGAAGTCGACGGCGAGCGTCTCGCCGGCAACGTAGTCGCGGTGCGCCTCGGCGGCGGCGAGCAGCGCCGGATCGCCGCTCAGGCGCAGCGCGATGCGGTCCTCGACCTCGAGGCCTGCCGTCTTGCGCGCGCTCTGCACGGCGTGCACGATCTCGCGCGCCCAGCCCTCTTCGCGCAGCTGCTCGTCGATCGCCTGCTCGAGCGCGACCGCGTGCGCACCCTCGCGCTCGACGCTGTAGCCCTCGGGCGCGCGCATCGTCAGGATCACGTCGTCGGCCGTCAGCTTGTGCTCGTGCCCGTCGACGGTGATGCCGATCGAGCCGTTGCCACCGCCGTCGGCCGTGCCGTCGCTGCGCACCGCCGCGGCGACGCGCGCCGGGTCGAGCGCGGCGATCGCGTCGGCCGCGAGCGGCATCGCTTTGCCGAAGATCGGCCCGAGCCGGCGGTAGTTGGCCTTGACCTCGTAGCTGCCGAGCTCCTCGGCGGCTGCGACGAAGCGCACGCGCTTGACGTTCAGCTCCTCGCGCACGACGTCTGACAGCCGTTCGATCGCCTCGCGCTCGCGTCCGGCCGCGACGACGACAGCCTCGCCGAGCGGCTGGCGGATCTTGATCTTCGCCTTGCCGCGCGCGCCGAGCCCGAGCCGAACGGTCTCGCGCGCGAGCGCCATCGCCTGCTCGAGCTGCACCTCGCGCGTCGCGCCTTCGGCCGCCAGCGAGGCCGCGTCGGGGAAGTCGCAGAGGTGCACGCTCGCGAGCGCTCCGTCGAGGTTGTCGTAGATCTCATCGGCGATGAACGGGCAGAACGGCGCGAGCAGCTTCGCGACGGCCAGCAGGCACGTTCGCAGCGTCTGGAACGCCGCCGGATCGCCGTCCCAGAAGCGCCGGCGCGAGCGTCGCACGTACCAGTTCGAGAGATCCTCGAGCAGCTCGGCGATCGCGCGCCCGGCGCTCGTCGCGTCGTATGCGTCGAGCCGCGCGGCGACGAGCTCGGTCGTGCCGACCGTGCGCGAAAGCGCCCAGCGGTCGAGATCCTCCTCCGGCGCGCTCGTCGCCGTCGGCGCGCCGCGCAGCTGCTCGGCGCCGGCGCGCGCGTAGAGCGTGTAGAAGAAGTACGTGCTCCACAGCTGCTTGAGGAACAGTCGCACGCCCTCGCCGATCGTCTCGGCCGAGAAGCGGTAGCCGTCCCACGGCTGCTTCGAGGTGAAGAAGTACCAGCGAAACGCGTCGGCGCCGTAGGTGTCGAGCACCTGCCACGGCTCGACCGTGTTGCCTTTGCTCTTCGACATCTTCTGTCCCTGCTCGTCGAGGATCAGGCCGAGGCAGACGACGTTTCGGTACGGCGCGTCCTCGCCGAGCAGCGTCGCGACGGCCAGCAGCGAGTAGAACCAGCCGCGCGTCTGATCCTGCGCCTCGCAGATGAAGTCGGCCGGGAAGCGCTGCTCGAAGCGCTCGGCGTGCTCGAACGGGAAGTGGTGCTGCGCGAAAGGCATCGCGCCGGAGTCGAACCACACGTCGATCACCTCCGGCACTCGCTGCATCGGCTCACCGCATGCGCCGGCGCCGGCGTCGTCCTCGTACGGGCACGCGAACTCGACCTCGTCGACGAACGGGCGGTGGTGGTCGTCCAGCTCGCGCCCGGAGCGTTCGGCGAGCTCCTCGAAGGAGCCGACGACGTGAACGTGCCCGCGCGAGCAGCGCCAGACCGGCAGCGGCGTGCCCCAGTAGCGCTCGCGCGAGAGCGCCCAGTCGACGTTGTTCGCCAGCCAGTCGCCGAAGCGGCCGTGCTTGACGTGTGGCGGATGCCAGGCGACCGTCTCGTTCGCCGCCAGCAGCTGGTCGCGCAGCTTCGTCGTCGCGATGTACCACGACGGTTTCGCGTAGTACAGCAGCGGCGTGCCGCAACGCCAGCAGTGCGGGTAGGAGTGCTCGTAGGGCTCGACGCGCAGCAGCAGACCGCGCGCGTCGAGGTCTTCGGTCAGCTCACGCGTCAGCCCGGCGTCCTTGACGAAGCGTCCCGAGTAGGGCTCGCCGTTGCGGCTGCGCGGTCGCTCGTCGTAGGTGCCGTCGGCGAGCACCGGGTTGTACAGCGTGCGCGGCTCGTCGCCGCGGAAGATGCCCGCGTCGGCCGCGACGCGGTAGTCGTCCTCGCCGAAGGCCGGTGCGAGGTGCACGATGCCGGTGCCTTCTGCAGTCGTCACGAAGTCGTCGGCGAGGATCGGCAACGGACCCGGCTCGCGATCGCTCGCCGCGAAGATCGGTCCCTCGTAGCTGCCGTAGCGCGCGCACGAGCTCCAAGCCGGAGAACTGCTCGACGATCTCGGCCTGCTCGCCGAGCACCGCAGCGACACGGTCGGCGACGAGGACGAAGTCGTCATCTCCAAGGCGCGCCTTCGCGTAGGTCGCGCTCGGCGAGACCGCGACCGCGACGTTGCCCGGCAGCGTCCACGGCGTCGTCGTCCAGACGAGCAGTTTCTCCGAGCCGCCGCTGACCGGCAGCTGCAGGTAGACGGTCTGATCGACGACGTCGCGATAGCCCTGAGCGACCTCGTGCGAGGACAGCGTCGTCTCGCAGCGCGGGCAGTACGGGCTGACCTTGTGACCCTCATAGAGCAGGCCGCGCCGGTCGATCTGCGACAGCGCCCACCAGACCGACTCGATGTAGCTCTCATCGAGCGTTCGATACGCGTCGTCGAGATCGAGCCAGAAGCCGATCCGCTCGGTCAGCCGGTTCCACTCCTCGAGGTAGGCGAAGACCGACTCGCGGCAGCGCGCGTTGAACGCGCCGATCCCGTACTCCTCGACCTGCGCCTTCGATTCGATGCCGAGTTCTTCTTCGACCGCGATCTCGACCGGCAGCCCATGGCAGTCCCAGCCGCCCTTGCGCTCGACGAGATGGCCGCGCATCGTCTGAAAGCGCGGGTAGATGTCCTTGAACACGCGCGAGAGCACGTGATGCGAGCCCGGCGGTCCGTTCGCCGTCGGCGGCCCCTCGTAGAAGACCCAGCGCGGCGCTCCTGCACGCGCGCGCAACGACTCGGCGAACACGTCGCGCTCGCGCCAGCGCTCGAGCACCTCGCGCTCGAGCTCCGGCAGCTCGCGGCGCGGATCGACCTCGCGGTGGGGAATCAGCGGGTGTCGGTGCTGGTCGGCCATGCGGCGGCCCATTCTAGGTGCGCGCGATCGGCTTCTTACGATGAGTGCGTGCGCCTGCGCCTCTATCACCACGCTGACGGCGCGCGTATCGCCTACCGCGAGCTCGGCACCGGGCCGCCGCTCGCGCTGCTGCACTCCGGCCTGCTCTCGCACAAGGAGTGGGAACCGGCCGTCGAGCCGCTCGCCGAACGCTTCCGCGTGGTGCTGCCCGACCTGCCGCTGCACGGCGACTCCGAGGATCACCCGCGCCACCCCTACACGCTCGACTGGTTCGCCGAGGTGCTCGGCGGCTTCTCGCGCGAGGTGCTCGGCGCGCGCCCGATGCTGGCCGGCCACGACGCCGGCGCCGAGGTGCTGCTGCACGCCGTGCGCACCGGCAGCGTGCGCCCGTCGCGGCTCGTGCTGATGAACAACCGGATGCACGCGCACGCCGAGCGCACGAGGCTCCGCGCTGCTGTGGCGCGAGAGCGCGCGTGCCGGCGCCGTGCCCGGGCTCGACCGCCTGCTGACGCACCTCGCGCCGGCGCTGTTCACGCCGGCGCGCGGCATGCGCCTGTCGGCGCGCGGCAATCCGGCAGCCGCCGACCTCGTGCGCCACGCCTTCGCCGACGTGCCCGGCAACGCCAATCTCGCGCGCTCGTGGGCGCGCTGCGCCAGAAGCTGGCCGCGCGGCGAGCAGAAGCACCTGCTCGACCTCTATCCGCGGCTGCAGATGCCGGTGCTGCTGCTGTGGGCCGACCGCGATCCGATGTATCCGCTGCGGATCGCCGAAGACGCGCTCGCGCTGCTGCCCAACGGCCAGCTGCGCGTGCTGCAGAGCACCGGCTTCCTGCTCGCCTACGACGATCCGGTCGGCTTGGCGCGCGAGCTCGTGGCGTTCTGCGGGTAGGGTAGAGCGCGCCATCTAGCGAGCGCGACGAAGGAGAATCGATGCCGGAAAAGCAGTTGTGGGGCGGCGAGACGAGCAAGGCCGTCGAGAACTTTCCGATCTCGGGCGAGACGGTGCCGCTGCCCGTCGTGCACTGGCTCGCGCGGATCAAGGGCGCTGCCGCGGCCGTCAACGGCGAGCTCGGCCTGCTGCCGAAACGCACTGCCGTGAAAATCGAGAAGGCGGCGAACGAGATCGCCGCCGGCAAGCACGACGCGCAGTTCCCGATCGACGTCTTCCAGACCGGCTCGGGCACCTCGACGAACATGAACGCCAACGAGGTCATCGCGAACGCTCGCCGGCGACGGCGCGCACGCCAACGACCACGTCAACATGGGCCAGTCCTCCAACGACGTGTTCCCGTCGGCCGTCCACCTCGCCGCGCTCGACGTCGCGCAGAACGAGCTGCTGCCGGCGCTGAAGCAGCTCGAGCGCTCGTTCGCGAAGAAGTCGAAAAGCTTCCAGAACGTCGTCAAGTCGGGGCGCACGCACCTGATGGACGCCGTGCCGGTCACGCTCGGCGCACGAGTTCGGCGGCTACGCCGCGCAGATCGCGCTCGGCCAGGAGCGCGTGCAGGCGGCGCTCGTGCACGTCGGGCAGATCCCGCTCGGCGGCACCGCGACGGGCACCGGCCTGAACACGCACGCGAAGTTCGCCGAGAAGGTCCGCGCGCGGCTGAAGAAAGAGTCCGGCCTGAAGCAGATCGCCGCGCCGCTCGATCCGTTCGAGGCGCAGGCCAACCGCGACGCGCTCGTCGAGCTGTCCGGCGCGCTGAAGGTGATCGCCGTCTCGCTGACGAAGATCGCCGGCGACCTCGCGCTGATGGGCTCCGGCCCGCGCGCGGGCATCGGCGAGATCCTCCTGCCCGAGCTGCAGAAGGGCTCCTCGATCATGCCCGGCAAGGTCAACCCGGTGATTCCCGAGGTCGTGCTGCAGGTCTCCGCGCAGGTGATCGGCAACGACACGGCGATCACGATCGGCGGCATGCAGGGCCAGTTCGAGCTGAACGTGCGGATCCCGCTGATCGCGCGCAACCTGCTGCAGTCGCTGCAGCTGCTGACCAGCACCTCACGCGCGTTCGCCGAGAAATGCGTCGACGGCATCCAGGTCAACAAGAAGGGCGCCGAGGCCTCGGCCGGCGCGACGCTCGCCGTCGCGACCGCGCTGAACGGCGCGATCGGCTACGACAAGGCGGCACGGTGATCGTCAAGAAGGCGACCGACTCCGGCCGCCCGTTGCGCGAGGTCGCGCTCGAGGAGGGCGTCGACGCAAAGCTCTACGACGAGACGATCGACCTGCGCAAGATCGCCCGGGGCAACCGCTAGCCGATCAGAGCTGCGAATCGGTCGCGGCGGCGCTGTCCGTCGCGACCGAAGCTTGCGCGCCGGTCCGCGCGATCGGCGATGATGGCCGGGTGCTCAGGCCGCTTCTCGCACGCCGCGCCGTGGCCGATCGCCGCGAGCCTGCTCGCGACGCTCGCGCTCGCGATCGTGCCGGCCGCGGCGAGCGCAGCGACCGCGACGACTCCTGCCGCCGCGCCGCCCGTCGCCGCGCCGACGCCGACACCGACGACGACGCCCGGCGCGTGCCCGGCAGGCGCTGAAGTCCTCGCGACGACTGCCGGCGCCGTCGCCGAGCGGATCTACGCGGCCGAGGTCAAGAGCGCCGAGACCGAAAGCGACAAACGCCAGATCGAAAGCTACGCGCCGCTGCTGGAAGCGCTCGAACGGCGCGAAAGCGCGGCGATCGAAGCGGCCGTGCACAGCCTCGTCTACTCGCACACGCACATCGTCCGGCTGCGCGTCGATCGCGGCTCGGAACTGCTCTCGGACATCGGCGGCCCATACATCCTCGCGCCGGTCAGCGGCCTGCTGCGCGCGCACGGCAAGACGATCGGCCACTTCGTCTTCTCCGTGCAGGACGACCTCGGCTACGTCAAGCTCGTCACGCGCTTCCTCGGCGTACCGCTCGTGATGCGCGGCGAATCGGGGCAGATCCCGATCGAAGGCCTGCTGAGCCCCGGCCCGGCGACGATTCCCGACCACGGGCCGGTCTCCTATCGGCGGCGCCGGCTACCAGGCGTACTCGTTCAAGGCCGACGCCTATCCGAGCGGGCGGCTGCGCATCTCGCTGCTGCTGCCGCTCAGCCGCTCGCTCGCATGCGAAGAGCTGCGACCGGATCAAGGCCGAGGAGCTCGGCCTCGTCGCGCAGCGCATCTCGCGCCGCTTCAAGCTCTCACCGTCGGCGTTCGCCGGCTACATCAGGCTCGTGCGCACGATGACGCACGGCCTCGTCTACATCCGCGCCGGCTCGCACACGCTCGCCGGCAGCACGCACGCGGCGCCGGCGAAGCTGCCGGCCTCCGGCGCGCTGCGCTGGCACGGCGTCGACTACGAAGTCAGCTCGTTCCGCGCGCCGAGCGCCGGCACCCGGCGTGTATACTGCTCGTCGCTCACTAGCGCCGTGGTCCTCCCGCACAGCACACCGCCCGCACGCGCTGAGCGCGAGAGCCCGTGAGGCGCGTATTACGATGAACGCGTGACGCTGTCCGCCACCGGCCCGCGCGTGCAGTTCGACGACATCGAGAGCGCGGTCGCCGCGCTGCGCGAGCGCGGTCTGCGCGTGACGATGCTCGGCGCGTGATCCTGCAGGCGCTGTTCGCCGGCGGGCGAGACCGCTACGCGGTCGATGCGATCGTGCGCGACGCGCCGAGCGAGCAGGGCGCGCTCGACGCAGCTTCGGTGTACCGCAACCTGGAGGCCTTCGAGCAGGCCGGCATCGTTCGCCACGTGCACCTCGGGCACGGCCCCGGGCTCTACGCGCTGGTCGGCGAGGGCGAAAGCGAGTACCTCTACTGCGATCGCTGCGGCTCCGCGCTCGCGGTAGCTCCGTCAGCAGCTCGATGAGGTGCGAGCGCTCGATGCGCGAGCGCTTCGGCTACAGCGCACGCTTCACGCATTTCCCGATCGTCGGACTGTGCGGCGACTGGTGCCGCGCCGCCGCCCAGCGGCTAGCTGCGACTCGTTTGCAATAGAGAGGGGCTGGGTAGTAGCCTCGGCACAGGGCGCGGCCCTCTCCGGACGCGCACAGAGCGGCCGAGCATCGGAGGCGGACGATGAGCGCAGCACCGGCCGTTGGAGGTGTCGGGCAAGCTCGCGGCCCAAGACCGGTCTGCGAGAGGCGCTGCGCTCGCTCGACGCAGGGCAGCGGCGCACGCTGGCGATGATGGCGATCGTCGTGGTCGGCCTGCACGTGGCCGGCTTCCTGATGCTGCTCGCGCTCGTCGCGCCGCAGCCACTACCAGCCTCGGCAGCGGCGGCGCGTTCACGATCGGGATCGGCGTGACCGCCTACACGCTCGGGCCTGCGCCACGCCTTCGACGCCGACCACATCTCGGCGATCGACAACACGACGCGCAAGCTGATGTCCGAAGGCAAGCGTCCGCTGAGCGTCGGCTTCTGGTTCTCGCTCGGGCACTCGACGATCGTCTTCGCTGCTCGCCCTGCTGCTCTCGGTCGGCGTGCAGCTCGCTGGCCGGGCCGGTCACGAACGACAGCTCGCAGCCTGCACCAGGTCACCAGCTGGATCGGCACGCTCGTCTCCGGCAGCTTCCTCTACATGATCGCCGCGCTCAACATGGTGATCCTGGTCGGCATCATCAAGGTGTTCCGCGAGATGCGGACGCGGCGCGCTACGACGAGCAGGCGCTCGAGGAGCAGCTCAACAGCCGCGGGCTTCATGAACCGCTTCTTCGGCCGCGCTCACGCGGCCGATCACCAAGCCCGCGCCAGATGTACCCGATCGGCGTGCTGTTCGGCCTCGGCTTCGACACCGCGACCGAGGTCGCGCTGCTCGTCCTCGCCGGCGGCGCGGCCGGCGCCGGGCCTGCCCTGGTACGCGATCCTCTGCCTGCCGATCCTGTTCGCCGCCGGCATGAGCCTGATGGACTCGATCGACGGCTCGTTCATGAACTTCGCCTACGGCTGGGCCTTCTCCAAGCCCGTCCGCAAGGTCTTCTACAACATCACGATCACCGGCCTGTCGGTGGCGGTCGCGCTGGTCATCGGCACGATCGAGCTCGGCGGCCTGCTCGCCTCACGAGCTCAACCTTCCGGCGTCGTTCTGGCGCTGGTTCGAGAGCATCAACATCAACTCGCTGGGCTTCGTGATCGTCGGCATGTTCGTGGCTCACCTGGGTGGTCGCGCATTGCGGTCTGGCGGTTCGGGCGCATCGAGGAGCGCTGGAGCGCCTGGATCGGGGAGTAGTGCGGGCCCGCGAGGGAGCTGGTGATGCACCCGCCGGAGCTCTCGTGACGCAAGCGCCGGAGGTCTCTGTTAGAACATGACAGCAGGCGGGGTAGGTTCACCCCCGAGTGGGGTCCCCAGACCCCGGGGCAGAGAGGCAGACCGACGATGTGCCTTGCGATTCCAGGTCAGGTCGTCGAGGTGGTCGACGAGGAGAATCGCCTCGCCACGGTCGAGGTCGCCGGCGTTCGGCGCAACGTCAACATCGGGCTGCTCGACGTAGACGGCGACGTCCGCCGGCCCCGGCGACTGGGTGCTGATCCACGTCGGCTTCGCCCTCTCGAAGATCGACGAGGAGGAGGCGCACGCGACGCTCGGGCTGCTCGAGGAGATGGGCGCCGAGTACGAGCAGGAGCTCGAGGAGCTGAAGGCGAGCGTGATCGAGTGACCGGCACGAACGCGCCCGACCGCGGCAGCCCGAGTGAGCGGCGAGGCGGATGACCGGCGCCTGCATGAGCGAGTGCGTCGCCGATCACGGTTGCATCACGTGCGGCGACGTGGCGGTCCCGATGCGGTTCGCGAAGGTCGACGCGGCCGCGGCCTGGCGCTCGTGCGCAGATGACGGCGATCGCACGAGACGTCGAGATCGCGCTCGTCGCAGCCGGTGCAGCCGCGGCGATCAGCTGCTCGTCCACGCCGGCACGGCGCTCGGACGAGCCGCAGAGCAGGTCGTGGCGCGATGAAGTTCGTCGACGAGTTCCGCGACGCCGAGCTCGGCCGCGCGCCTGGCCGGCGAGATCCTCGCGACGGTCGAGCCCGGCCGCCACTACAAGATCATGGAGGTGTGCGGCGGCCACACGCACTCGATCTACAAGTACGGCGTCGACGACCTGCTGCCGGAGAACGTCGAGCTCGTCCACGGCCCGGGCTGCCCGGTGTGCGTGATCCCGATGGGCCGCGTCGACGACGGCATCGCGCTCGCGCACGAGCCGACGTGATCTTCACCTGCTTCGGCGACATGATGCGCGTGCCCGGCTCCGAGCAGACGCTGCTCGACGCGAAGGCCGAGGGCGCCGACGTGCGGATGGTCTACTCGCCGCTCGACGCGCTGCGGATCGCCAAGCAGAACCCCGAGCGCGAGGTCGTGTTCTTCGCGATCGGCTTCGAGACGACGGCGCCCTCGACGGCGCTGACGCTGAAGCGCGCGCGAAGGCCGAGGGCGTCGACAACTTCTCCGTGATGTGCAACCACGTCACGATCGTGCCGCCGCTGCGCGCGCTGCTCGAGTCGCCCGACCTGCGCCTCGACGGCTTCATCGGCCCCGGCCACGTCGCGACGGTCGTCGGCGCGCGCCCGTTCGAGTTCATACCCGACCGACTACGGCAAGCCGGTCGTCGATCTCCGGCTTCGAGCCGCTCGACCTCCTGCAGTCGGTGCTGATGGTCCTGCGCCAGCTCGCGAAGGGCGCTGCCGAGGTCGAGAACCAGTACGCGCGCGTCGTCCCCTACGAGGGCAACCTGCGGGCGCTGCGAGGTGCATGGCCGAGGTCTTCGAGCTGCGCCCGCACTTCGAGTGGCGCGGCCTCGGCTTCATCTCGCAGAGCGGGCTGCAGCCTGTCCGACGGCCTACACCGAGCTTCGACGCCGAGCTGCGCTTCGACGGTCCCCGGCATGCGCGTCGCCGACCCCAAGGCGTGCCAGTGCGGCGAGGTGCTCAAGGGCGTCATCAAGCCGTGGGAGTGCAAGGTCTTCGGCACCGCCTGCACGCCCGAGCGCCCGATCGGAACGTGCATGGTCTCCTCCGAGGGCGCCTGCGCCGCCTACTACAACTACGGCCGCTTCGCCCGCGAGCGGCAGGTGGTCTGAGTGAGCCGACGCCCCGTCGTGCACGAACGCGAGCGAGGAGCAGTCCTCGAGCTCATCGAGACCGCGCGCGCCAAGCGGCCGCGGTTCCGCGACGAGCAGATCACGATGGCCCACGGCGCCGGCGGCAAGGCGACGCAGAGCCTGATCGAAGGCCTGCTCGCGCCGGCCTTCGCTTCGGCGGCGCTCGACGCGCTCGCCGACGCCGGCGCGCTCAGCGTCGACGGCGTCGAGCTGGCGTCACCACCGACAGCTTCGTCGTCAAGCCGCTGCGCTTCCCGGGCGGCTCGATCGGCGAGCTCGCGGTCAACGGCACGGTCAACGACCTGGCGGTGGCCGGCGCGCAGCCGCTCGCGCTCACGCTCTCGCTGATCCTCGAGGAGGGCCTGCCGGCCGAGATGCTGCGCGCCGAGGTCGACGCGATCGCCGAGCCGCCGCGCCGCGGCCGGCGTCGCAGATCGTCGCCGGCGACACGAAGGTCGTCGAGCGCGGCCACGCCGACGCCATGTACGTCTGCACGAGCGGGCCTCGGCCGCGCGACCCGCGCGCGCAGCTCGCGCCCGACTCGGCTCGCAGCCCGGCGACCGGATCCTGCGTCTCGGGCCCGATCGGCGAGCACGGGACGGCGATCATGCTCGCCCGCGGCGAGTTCGAGCTCGACGCCGACATCGAGTCCGATACCTGCTCGCTGTGGCCGGCCGTCGACGCGCTGCTCGAAGCCGCCGGCCCGTCGCTGCGCTGCATGCGCGACGCCACCGCGGCGGGGTCGCCTCGGTGCTGAACGAGCTCGCCCGCGCCTCCGACGTCGCGATCGTCGTGCGCGAGGCCGACGTGCCGGTCCCGCCGGCGGTCAGCGGCGCCTGCCGAGATCCTCGGCATCGACCCGATGTACGTCGCGAACGAGGGCAAGTTCGTCGTGTTCGTCGCGCCCGAGGCGCCGCCGAGCGGCCCTCGCCGCGCTGCGCGCCGTTCCCGGCTGCGAGTCCGCCGCGTTGATCGGCGAGGTCAAGACCGAGCCGCCCGGAATCGTGCTCGTCGAGACCGCCTTCGGCGGCCGCCGTGTCATGGATCTGCTCGTCGGCGACCCCCTCCCGAGGATCTGTTAGATGCACGAGCTCTCACTCGCCGAGGCGGTCGTGGAGATCGCTGCGCGCCACGCGGCGCGGGCGTCGCGTCACGAAGGTCGAGGTCAAGGTCGGCCGTCTGCGGCAGGTCGTGCCCGACTCGCTCGCGTTCGCCTTCGAGCTCGTCGCGGTCGGGACGCCCGTCGAGGGCGCCGAGCTCGTGATCGAGGAGGTGCCCGCGGCCGGTCGCTGCCGCGCCTGCGGCGCCGAGAGCGGATGGACAGGAGTTCCCGCTCGCCTGCGGGCGCGTGCGGCGGCCTCGCCGTCGACGTCGTCGCGGGCGAGGAGTGTCACGTGGAGTGCGCTCGAAATCGAGGACGTGCAGCTGTCGCAGTCTGAGAGACGAGTGAGTGGTGGAAGCCGGCATAGTAAGACCACGGTTAAAAGGCAGAAGCACCCCGTCCGGCGTCGACGAGGTGCACATCCTCTGGTGCTCGGAGGGGATGAGCTGCGACGGTGACAGCGTCTCGATCACGGCCGCCTCGCAGCCGGCGATCGAAGACGTGCTGCTCGGCACGATCCCCGGGCTCCCGAAGGTGCACCTGCACAACAAGGTGCTCTCTCCGACGCTCGGCGGCGACGAGTTCCTGCAGCCGTTCTTCGACGCGGTCAACGGCACGCTCGGCGCGCCGTTCGTCTTCGTGCTCGAGGGCTCGATGCCGAACGAGAACATCAACGGCGACGGCTACTGGACGTCGTTCGGCAACGACCCGGCGACGGGCGAGCCGCTGACGCTCGCCTGGTGGCTCGACCGCCTCCCGCAGAAGGCGTGGGCCGTCGTCGCGTGCGGCACCTGCGCGACCTACGGCGGCATCCACGCGATGGCCGGCAACGCAACGGGGTGCATGGGCCTCGCCGACTACCTCGGCTCGGACTTCCGCTCGGCGGCCGGCCTGCCGGTCGTCAACGTCCCCGGCTGCCCGGTGCAGCCCGACAACTTCATGGAGACGCTCACCTGGGTGCTCTACCAGGCGGCCGGGCTCGCGCCGATGATCCCGCTCGACGAGCACCTGCGCCCGCAATGGCTCTTCGGCAAGACGGTGCACGAAGGATGCGATCGCGCCGGCTACTACGAGCAAGGCGACTTCGCGCAACGACTACAACTCGCCGAAGTGCCAGGTGAAGATCGGCTGCTGGGGCCCGGTCGTGAACTGCAACGTCACCAAGCGCGGCTGGATGGGCGGCATCGGCGGCTGCCCGAACGTCGGCGGCATCTGCATCGGCTGCACGATGCCGGGCTTCCCCGACAAGTTCATGCCGTTCATGGACGAGCCGCCGGGAGCGACGGTCTCCGGCGCGATCGTCGGCCCCTACGGCAAGTTCATTCGCAAGATGCGGTCGATCACGAACACCACCGATGAACACCGAGACCGAAGTGGCGGCACAACGGGCCGGCGCTCACAACCGGCTACGAGCCCCGCTGGGGCAACAGGAAAGGGAGAGCTGATGGCCACAACGAGAGAGCGGGTCGAGCCTTCGCAGCGGAATCTCGTCGACATGTCCTGGGACCCGATCACACGCATCGTCGGGAACCTCGGCCTGTATACGAAGATCGACTTCGACAACCGCACCGTGGCGACGTGCCAGGCGACATCGTCCATGTTCCGCGGCTACAGCGTGTTCATGAAGGGCAAGGACCCGCGCGACGCCGGCTTCATCACGAGCCGCATCTGCGGGATCTGCGGTGACAACCACACCGTCTGCTCGATCTACGCGCAGAACATGGCGTACGGCATCCGCATGACGCCGCTCGCCGAGTGCATCTTCAACCTCGGCGAGGCGGCGGAGTACATTTTCGACCACGCGATCTTCCAGGACAACCTCATCTTCGGGGACTACTGCGAGACGATGGTCAAGGACGACCAACCCGCAGGTGATGGACAAGGCGAACAACACGAAGGCGAACAACTCCGAAGATTCACGGCTACCGGACGATCGGCGACATCATGCGCGCCTTCAACCCGTTCACCGGCGAGACTGTACAGGAGTCGCTGCAGCAGAGTCGCATCGGCCCGCGAGATGTTCTGCATCATGGAAGGCCGCCACGTCCACCCGTCGACGATCTACCCGGGCGGCACCGGCACGGTTGCGACGCCGCAGATCTTCACCGACTACCTGACGCGGCTAATCCGCTTCACCGACTGGATCAAGAAGGCCGTCCCGTTGAACGACGACCTCTTCGACTTCTTCTACGACGCGATGCCGGGCTACGAGGAAGTCGGCCGACGGCGCGTGCTCCTCAACTGCTGGGGCTCGTTCCAGGATCCGTGAGGCGTGCGACTACAAGTACAGCACATGGACGAGCTGGGGCCGCGAGATGAAGGTGACCCCGGGGTCGTCGTCGACGGCGAGCTCGTCACGACAGACCTCGTCGACATCAACCTCGGCATCCGCATCCTGCTCGGCTCCTCGTACTACGACGACTGGCAGGGCGAGGAGATGTTCGTCCCCAAGGATCCGCTCGGCAACGCCGTCGACCGCCGCCATCCGTGGAACCAGACGACGATTCCGAAGCCGCAGAAGCGCGACCTCGAGGGCGGCAACTACTGCTGGGTGATGAGCCCGCGCTGGCACGACAAGCGCACGGGCGAGCACCTCGCGCTCGACACCGGCGGCGGAGCGTTCGCGCGGCTGTGGGCGACGGCGCTCGCCGGGCAAGGTCGACAAGCCGTACGTCAAGGCGCCCGGCCAGCAGCGTGCAGATCAACCTGCCGAAGACGGCGAACTCGCCCGAGACAGACGCTCAAGTGGCGGATCCCGCAGTGGTCGAATGCGATCGAGCGCAACCGCGCCCGCATCTACTTCGTCGCCTACGCGGCCGCGATGGCGTTCCGCTTCGTCGACCGGGCGCTGACCGAGGTGCGCTCGGGGCAACACGAAGGACGTTCGAGGACTTCGAGGTGCCGGACGAGGCGATCGGCTGCGGCTTCCACGAGGCGGTGCGCGGCGTGCTGTCGCACCACCTCGTCATCCGCGACAGGAAGATCGCCAACTACCACCCCTACCCGCCGACGCCGTGGAACGGATCCCGACGGACTCGAACGGACGCCGGGCCCGTACGAGGATGCGGTCCCGGACATGCCGATCTTCGAGGAGAACGACCAGGACAACTTCCGCGGCATCGACATCATGCGAGCCGTGCGCGAGCTTCGACCCGTGCCTGCCGTGCGGCGTGCACATGTACCTCGGCAAGGGCAAGACGCTGAAGCGGATGCACACCCCGATGTTCGGCGAGCAGCACGGTTAGGCGGCACATGAGCGAGACCGCACTGCTTCCGGAGCGGCCGACGTCGCAGGAGCCGACGCGACGGAGCGTCCCCGCGAGCAGGTCGATCGCGTGTCGACGAGTGCTGCTCGAGGTCGCATCGAGATCGCTGACCGGACGACGCTGCACGCGCGACTGCGACCGAGGTCGTCCAGGCAGTCGCTCGAGCTCTACGGCGAGGCGCTTGGGCGGATCGTCGACGTGCTCGCGGCGCCGACGACGACGGCGCGCTCGCGCGAGAGCTCGTCGAGGACGAGCTCGTCGCTCACCTTCTGCTGGTGCACGGCCTCCATCCGGTGGACGTCGAGGAGCGTGTGCGCGAGGCACTCGAGAGCGTCCTGCCCTACCTCGAATCACACGGCGGCGACGTCCAGCTGCTCGGCGTCGAGGATGGCGTCGTGCGCCTGCGGCTGGAGGGCAGCTGCGCGGGCTGCCCGTCGTCGGCGATCACGCTCAAGCTCGCGATCGAGGACGCGATCTTCAAGGCGGCGCCCGACGTCGAGAAGGTCGGGCCGAGGGCGCAGTCGAGGAGCAGACGCCCGATCGGGAGCCTGCTCCAGATCGAGCTCGTCAAACCGGCGGCCGCGCCGTCGTTGGCACCCGGCGTGTGGGCGATCGCCGGCGGCATGCCACAGCTGGCAGCCGGCGGCGTGCTGCTGAAGCAGGTCTCGGGCGAACAGATCCTGTTCCTGCGACCGAGCGAGCGCGTCTACGCCTACCGACCGAGCTGCCCGGGCTGCGGCGGCTCACTCGAGCATGCGAGCCTGCGCGCGCAGCGAGCTGACCTGCCCCGGCTGCGCCAACCGCTACGACGTGCTCCGCGCCGGGCGCTGCCTCGACGCTCCGCAGTTGCACCTCGAGCCGGTGCCGCTGCTCGTCGACGACGCCGGCCTGGTCAAGGTCGCGCTCGGAGTCGCGGCCTGAGGCGGTGCGCTGTCCTCGGCACGCTGGCGTCTCGCGGCTGCGCCGGCTCGCCCGGCGGTCGCCTGTCCGCTGCCGACGGTCTCGTCCGACGGGCCGCGGCACTGACGCCGACGGAGCGCATGCGAGCTCTGCAACGCGCCGATTCCAGCGCCAGCACCGGCACATGCTCGACTCTCCTCGCGCGAGCTGATGTGCGCGTGCCGGCCCTGCTCGATGCTGTTCGACCGCGACGGCGCGGGCGCGGCCGCTACAAGCTCGTACCCGAGCGCCGCCTGCGCCTCGACGGACTTCGTGATCGCCGACGCCGCGTGGGAGGAGCTGCGCATCCCGGTCGAGATGGCCTTCTTCTTCCACTCGAGCGTCGCCGAGCGCGTCGTCGCCTACTACCCGGGTCCGATCGGGCCGACCGAGTCGCAGCTGGAGCTGAGCGCGTGGCGCGAGCTCGAGCGCGGAGAACCCGATACTCGCCGAGCTCGAGCCGGACGTCGAGGCGCTGCTCGTCAACCGCGTCGCGCGGCGCACGCACGGCACTGGCTCGTGCCCGCTCGACGACTGCTACAGCCTCGTCGGGCTGATCCGCACGCACTGGAAGGGACTGTCGCGGCGGCAAGCAGGTCTGGCACGAGATCGACACGCTTCTTCGACGAGCTCGATGGTCGCGCGCGAAGCGCGGCACGACGTCGCGCAGCGACGCGACAGAAGGGATCATGACGATGGCAACGGCAGATGCGAAACCGACCGAGCCCACGCACGTCGAGGGCATCAACGAGGGAAACGCGCGGGCAACTACGAGAAGATGGCCGGCCACAAGCCGGACGGCACCTCGACGGCGGAGCGATCGACCGGCATTCAGCCGAAGCACCACGAACCGATCGCCCCGAGCATGCCCAACCTCTCCCCGGCCTAGACGCGCGATGCCGGTCGCTCCTCAGCCGATCGAAGCGCCCGAAGGCGGCGTGCCGCAGCTGTCATTCACCGTCGCCGACGGCCGAGGTCGAGCGCCACGTCGGCGGTGCCGACGCTCAACTTCAGGCTGAGCATCGAGCGCGAGGGCGGCGGGCCGGTGCGCTCGATCCTGCTCGACACCCAGATCCAGATCGCCGCGCGCGACGCCCCTACGGCGACGACCGAACAACGCACGGCTGGTCGAGCTGTTCGGCACGCCCGAGCGCTGGGGCACGACGCTGCGCACACTGCTTTGGACGTGCGCACGCTCGTCGTGCCGCCGTTCAGCGGCGCGACCGAGGTCGACGTTGCCGGTCGCCTGCTCCTACGACTTCGAGGTCGACGCCGTCGAGCTACCTGTCGGCACTGGCGGGCGGCGAGGTACCGCTCGAGTTCCTCTTCTCGCGGCTCGGTCTTCTACGCCGGGCGCCGGCGGCATGCTGCAGACCGCGCCCATCTCGTGGGACCGCGAGGCCGAGTATCGCCTGCCGGTGAGCGTCGTGGCGCGAGGCGATGGACCGCCACTTCCCCGGCGCAGCCTGGCTGCGGCTCGGCCGCCCGGCGTTCGACGGCCTGCGTGCCTACAAGGCCGAGCACGGTCTGCGAACGCTCGAGGACGCCGGTCGAGCGACCTGCTCGGAGCGGGCGCGATGAGCGACGACGTCAGTCCGGCGGATCGCCGACGCCGTGCTCTACGAGGGCTACGTGCTGTGGCCCTACCGCCGGTCGTCGCTGAAGAACCAGCAGCGCTTCACGTTCGGCGGCGTCTATCCGGCGGCCTACGCGCGCTCGAGCTCCGACGGTGCAAGCGCCAGGTGCTGCTCGAAGGCGAGCCGAGGCCGCGCGTCGAGATCGAGATGCGCTTTCTGCACGTCGTCCACCGGCAGTGCTGCGGACGAGCCGCGCGCGACCGGTGCGGCACGAGCTCGTCGAGGAGCTCGACGTCGGACGGCGAGCGCGTTCGTCTCCTGGGATCGAGGCCGTCGAGCGCGAGGTCGGCGTCGGAGCGCCGATCGCGATCGCGGCCGGCGAGCGGCGTCGAGCCGGTCGAGGGTGGGGCGATCCGCGCGCTCCTGGGAGCGCGCTGCGACGGCGAGCTCTCGCGTCGCGCGCGAGCCGTCTGCGCCCGGGTCTCCACGCGCGTGACGGGTCGAGGTCGCCAACACGACCCCGTTGGACTAGCACCGCGCGCGAGCGAGGCGCATGCCGCGCGCACGTTCTGCTCCGCGCACGTCGTGCTGCGCGCGAGGACGGCGCCTTCGTCTCGCCGACCGACCCGCCCGAGCGTTCGCGGTGCGACGGCCGAGCCTGCGAGAGCGACGGGGCTCTGGCCGGTGCTCGTCGGCGCGCGCCGGCGACCGCACACGATGCTCGCCTCGCCGATCATCCTCTCCGACTATCCGCGGAGATCGCGCCCGAGAGCCCCGGCGACTTCTTCGACGGCGGCGAGATCGACCAGATGCTCGTCCTGAACATCCTCGCGATGACCGACGAGGAGAAGCGCGAGATGCGCGACGGCGATCCGCGCGCACGCGAGATCCTCGAGCGCACCGAGGCGATGACCGCGGAGGAGATCGGATGCGCCTGCACGGCGCCGCTGCGCGAGCTGCGGGCTGGTGCGAGCGCGATCGATCCACGATGGACCGTCTGGAGCGACCTCGAGCGTCGCGGCCCGGAGTCGATCGACGTCGGCGGCGTCGAGGTACGCGCGCGGCAGCGCGCGTGCGCCTGGCGCCGCGTCGGACAGGCGCGACATCTTCGACGTCGGCGCTCGACGGGCGCACCGCGGTCGTGACGAGGAGCATCGAGGAGCACGTCGACGGCGCGTTTCCAGCTCGCCGTCGTCGGCCGCACGACGACCCGGGCCAGCGACCTCGGCCCCGCCCGGCCCGGCCATCGCTTCTTCTTCGATCCCGAGGAGGTCGAGCCGCTCGATCCGCGCCGTCCTCGCCGGCGAGCAGCCTGAGCGTGCGCGTGCTCGTCGCCGGGATCGGCAACGTGTTCCTCGGCGACGACGGCTTCGGCTGCGCGGTCGCCGAGCGCCTCGCCGACGGCGCGACTGCCCGACGGCGTCGACGTCGTCGACTACGGCATCCGCGGCTTCGACCTCGCCTACGCGCTCGCAGATGGCTACGACGTGGTCGGTGCTGATCGACATCACGCCGCGCGGGAGGCGCCCGGGACGATCGAGGTGATCGAGCCCGAGCCCGACGAGGGCGAGCGGACATCGACGCGCACGCGATGGATCCGGTCAGGGTGCTGCGCGCTGGCGCGCGAGCTCGGCGGCGTCGCCGGAGCGCACGCTCGTCGTCGCGTGCCAGCCGCCGACAGCGTCGACACCGAGGCCGAGACGACGATCTGGTCGATTGAGCGCTCCGGTCGCCGCCGCGTGCGCGGCGGCGCTGGGCCGGCGGTGCGCGAGCTCGTGCGAAGAGTTACTCGGCAATCGACCTGAAAGGCGGAACGAAAGATGAGTGATGGAGGCTATGATCGAGGAGCGGCATCACGCATTCACCCGTCGCGCAGCTGATCGGGCTGCTGCTGTCCAGCAGCGCGCGCCGATCGATGCGGTCATGAAGATCAAGCAGATGTCGCGCCGCGTCCGCGCGGTTCGCTCACCGTCCAACCGAGGCAAGGGGTCAGCCGATGCACAAGATCAAGGTGCGCGTCGTGGAAGGCATGCTCGACGCCAACGACACGATCGCACGCGCGAATCGCGACGACTTCGATCGTGCCGGCGTGACGGTCGTCAATCTGATGAGTGCGCCGGGAGCCGGCAAGACGACCCTGCTCGAGCGCGCTTGCCGCGCCCTCGGCGAGATCCGCGTCGGCGTCCTCGAAGGTGACGTGCAGGGCAGCCTCGACGCGGATCGCCTCGCCTCGCTGCACGTGCCGGTGACGCAGCTCAACACCGACGCCGAGCTTCGGCGGCGAGTGCCATCTCGACGCGAACATGGTGCGCTCGGCGCTCCCGTCGGTGCCGCTCGACGAGATCGACCTGCTGATCATCGAGAACGTCGGCAACCTCGTCTGCCCGGCGGAGTTTCGCGTCGGCGAGCACGCGCGCGCGATGGTCTACCTCGGTCACCGAGGGCGAGGACAAGCCGCTGAAGTACCCGCTGATGTTCCGCGCGTGCGAGCTCGTGATCGTCAACAAGATCGACCTGCTGCCCGCATCTCGACTTCGACGCTCGAGAAGCTCCTGCACCACCTCGAGGCCGTTCATCCCGGCGTTCGCGTCGAGCTGCTGTGAGCGCCCGCACGGGCGAGGGCGATGGAGCGTGTGCGCGAGCTGGCTTCTGCCGAGCGTGCGCACGCGCGCGAGGGTGCCGTCCCGGCTTGACCGGCGCGCCACCGCCGGGCGTCGAGCGCTCGCAGCCGCGGCGAACGCCGGCGAGCGTTCTTCGCCGCCGAGGCCGAGCGGATCGCGCGCGCTCTGCCACCGCATGGCCGAGCGCTTCGCGCGCGGCGGGCGGCTGCTCGCGTTCGGCGCCTCGCCGCAGGACCGCTCGGACGCGCGCCACGTCGCCGTCGAGTTCGTCCACCCGGTGATCGTCGGCAAGCGCGCGCTGCCGGCGCTCGCGCTGACCGCGAGGGCGGCGCCGTGGCGCGCAGGTCGCGCTGCTCGCCGAGCCGGACGACATCGCGATGGCCTTCGGCGCGCATGCCGAGACTCCCGCCGCGCTGCGCGAGCGCGCGCGAGCGCGGCTGCCTGACGATCGCGCTTCGGCACGCGCTCGGCGCCGAGTGGGAGCTCGAGCCGCCGAGCGAGCGACCCGCACATCGCCCAGGAGCTCGTCGAGACGCTCTACCACGTGCTGTGGGAGCTCGTGCACGTCTTCTTCGACCACCGCGGCCTGCTCGAGGGCCGCACGAGCGGCGCCGCACGACAGCGGCGCGTCGAGCTTCCTCTACCCGTTCCTCGGCCGAGCAGGAGCGACGACCTCGAGCGCGGTCGTCGCCGACGTGCGCGCGCTCGGTGCTCGATGAAGGCCGACGAGGTCGGCCGCGCTGCGCGAGCAGACGCTGTCGGCGACGGCGCGGACGAGCTGCGCGCGGCGGCCGCTGCGCTGCGCGCGCGCTTCGCGCGCGGCGGCCGCGTGCTCGCGTTCGGCAACGGCGGCTCGGCGACCGACGCGATGGACTCTCGTCGCGGACCTGCGCTCGCCGCCGGCCGGCTTCCCGCGCGCGCGGCGATCGACCTGACCGCGGACTCGGCGATCCTGACCGCGCTCGCCAACGACGTCGGCGACCGAGGCGCTCTTCGCGCGCCAGGTGATCGCCTACGGGCGCCCCGGCGACGTCGCTGCTCGCGTTCTCGACGAGCGGCGGCTCGCGCAACATCCTGCGCCGCCCTGGCCGAGGCGCGCCGTCGCGGGCTGCGCGACGGTCGCGCTCGTCGGCTACGACGGCGGCGCGGATCGCCGCCGAGGGGCTCGCCGACCAGGTGGTCGTCACGCCGCTCGCGAGCACATCCCGCGGATCCAGGAGGCGCAGGCGACGCGCCTACCACGTGCTGCGCGAGCTGATCGAGCAGGAGGACGCGCTCGTGACGCGTCCGCCGCGTCCAAACGGCTCGGCGTTCGTCGGCGATCAGGCTCCGATCGAGGCCCCTGGTCCGCAGGTGCCCTCGCACGACAGCGCTCCAGCGCGCGTGCGCTGGCCGGTCTGCGCGGCGCGATCGCTGCGATGGCGATGAGCGGTATGCGCGCCTTCACCGTCAGTCTCGGAATCGTCGAGGAGTCTCCGCCGCAGGCGATCATCCGCCAGCGCGCCGCTTCGCTGATTCGCCGGGTTCCTCGCAAGCGACGTCGCGCTACCGTCGAGCTCGTCGACTGGGGCTACGGTGCCGGCGGCGGTGCTCTGTTCACGATGCTTCCGAAGGTGGTCCGGCGGCGAGCCTGGGCGGGACCGATGTACGGGCTGTTGACGTGGGCGGTGTTCGAAGCGCTGATCGCGCCGGCGCTCGGTCTGACGCAGGCCAAGAAGCCGCGCATGGCCGAGCGCGCTGCGCTCGCCGCCGATCATCTCCTCTACGGCCTGGTGCTCTCCGAGATCAGGCAGCAGCCGACGCGAGTAGTCAGATGTCGGCGGCCGCCACGAGCTGCAGAATGCACGTTCGCGTCTCGGGCACCGTGCAGGGTGTCGGCTTTCGCCCGTTCGTCTTCCGCCTCGCCGCGAGAGCTCGGCTCGAGCGGCTGGGTGCGCAACGACGAGCGCGGCGTCGATGCTCGAGGCCGAGGGCGAGCGCGCGGCGCTCGAGCAGCTGCTGCGGCGACTGCGCGAGGACGCGCCGCCGCTCGCGCACGTCGAGCGGCTGCAGGCGACGGCGCTTTCGCCTCACCGGCCAGGGCCGGGGCGGCCGGTCTTCGCGATCACTGCCAGCCCGCGCGAGGCGCGACATGCGAGCGTGCCGGTCGCGACCGACACGGCGACCTGCGCTGACTGCCTGCGCGAGCTGCACGATCCGCGTCGACCGCCGCTTTCGCTATCCGTTCGTCAACTGCACGAACTGCGGCCCGCGCTTCACGATCGTGCGCGGCGTGCCGTATGACAGGCCGTTGACGACGATGGCCGGCTTTGCGATGTGCGCAGCAGTGCCGCGACGAGTACGAGGATCCGGGCGACCGCCGCTTTCACGCGCAGCCGATCGCGTGCCCGCAGTGTGGCCCGCGCGCTCGGCTGCTGTCCTCCGGCGGCTCGCCGCACCTGCTGGCGCGCGAGGACGGCGGTTCGCCGCCCGCTCTCGATGCCGTCGCCGGCGCGGCCGAGCTGCTCGCGGCCGGCGCGATCGTCGCCGTCAAGGGCCTTGGCGGCTATCACCTCGCGTGCCGCGCCGATGCGCGGCACAGCGTGCGCACACTCCGCGCGCGCAAGCACCGCGAACGGCGGCCGTTCGCGTTGATGGTCGCCGACGTGCGCACGGCGCGCAGGCTGGTTCGGATCGACGAGGCGCAACGGGTGTTGCTGGAGAGCGGCGCGCGGCCGATCGTTCTGGCCGAGCGTAGCGAGGCGGCCGAGGTTTCGCCGGAGGTCGCACCGCATACGCGCGAGCTCGGCGTGATGCTCGCCTACGCGCCGCTGCACCACCTGCTGATGGCAGACGTCGCCGCGCGCGGCGTGCCGGCGCTGGTGATGACGAGCGGGAACCGATCGGAGGAGCCGATCGCGTACGAGGACGAGAACGCGCTCGAGCGCCTCGGCGCGATCGCCGACGCGTTTCTCGTGCACGATCGCCCGATCCACATGCGCACCGACGACTCGGTCGCACGCGTAGTCGAGCTCGGCGGGCGGAGTCGCGCGGCGATGCTGCGCCGCTCGCGCGGTTACGTGCCTGCCGCGATTCGCCTGCCGCGTGCCGCGGCGCGCCCGCTGCTGGCTTGCGGCGCTGAGCTGAAGGGCACGTTCGCGCTGGCGCGCGATGCCGATGCGTGGGTCAGCCATCACATCGGCGACCTCGGCAACTGGGAGACGCTGCGCTCGTTTCGCGAGGGCGTCGAGCACTTCGAAGCGCTGTTCGCGTTGCGCCCGACGCTGATCGCGCACGATCTGCACCCGGACTACCTATCGACGCGTTACGCGCTCGAGCGCGAGCAGGCGGCCGAGCAGCGCGGCGAGGACATCGAGGTGCTCGGGGTGCAGCACCACCACGCGCACCTCGCCGCGGTCCTCGCCGAGCACGGTGAGGCGGGGCCCGCAGTCGGCGCGATCTTCGACGGCGCCGGCTACGGCAGCGACGGCACCGTGTGGGGTGGAGAGCTGCTGCTGGGCGACCTGTGCCGGCTTCGAGCGCGTAGGGCACCTGCGTCCGGTGCGGCTGCCGGGCGGCGACGGTGCGACGCGCGAGCCGTGGCGGATGGCATGCGAGTGGATCGCAGAGGCGAGCGGCACGGCGTTCCCACAGATATCGCCGACGCTCGCCGGCTGCGTCGCGCCGGAGCGCTGGCAGGCGGTCGCACGAATCGCCGGCGAGGGCGTCGCGTCGCCGATCACGACGAGCGTCGGCCGCTTGTGCGACGCGGTTGCAGCGATCTGCGGCGCCGGCGAGCGGGTCTCCTACGAGGGGCAGGCCGCGATCGAGCTCGAGGCGTGCGCCGAGCCGGGCGAGCGCGGCCGCTACGAGCTGCCATTCGCCGGCGGCGTGCTCGACGCGCGCGCGACGATCGCAGCGGTGCTCGGCGACGTCGTCGCCGGCGTGCGCCGCGAGGTCGTCTCGGCACGCTTTCACAACACGCTCGCCGCGGCGACGGCGCAGGCGTGCGTGCAGACGGCTCGTGAGCGTGGCGTCCCGCTCGTCGTGCTGGGCGGCGGCGTCTTTCAGAATCGCCTGCTCCTGGAGGGCACAGCGCGCGCGATCGTCGCTGCGGGTCTGCGCGTGCTGGCGCCCCAGCGTCTGCCGGCTAACGACGGCGGGATCTCGTTCGGCCAGGCGGCGATCGCCGCGACAGCTAGTCGCTCGGCAGCGCTTTGAACAGGCGCGCGACGACGCCGGCGGCCGGCTTGGCGTTGCCGCCATAGGTGAACAGGCCCTTCTGGTTGAGGCCTTCGATCAGCTTGACCTGCGGCAGTTTGAAGTGGATCGAGCCGCCCTCGAAGCTCGGCACGAGCGGATAGTCGTTGAGGTCCCATACGAGCATGCCGCTGAGCTTCGGATCGGCTGAGTAGACGGCGATGTGGCGTGCGAGCACGGCCGACTGGTAGGCGTAGCTGCCGGCCGCGCCGGGCGGGTTGAGCGTGTTCGATTCGGCGCCGAACTCGCTGACGATCAGCACCTTGCCGGCGAACGTGCGCTCCTGCGCGCGCAGCCGCTGGCGCATCAGCGCGCGCTGCTGGGCGGCGGAGTCCTGCGGCGAGTCATACCAGCCGGTGTAGTCGGTCTCGGCGACGGCGTCGACGCCGCGGTACAGCGTGCCGGCGATGAGCGGAGGGTGATCGCCCCACACGTCGACGGCGACCATTCGCGTCGGGTCGTGTTCGTGCAACCAGTGCGTCAGCGTCTGCACGTAGCTGACCTCGGCGGCGTCGTGGCCGTTGTGCGCGACCTCGTCGACGAGATTCCAGGCGATGATCGAGGGGTGCAGCTGCGCGGCGATCGCGGCGCTGCGCGCCTGCTGCTCGGCTTCGGCGTCGAGCTGCGGCGTCGTCGAGTACCACTCGCTGGCGCCTTCGACCGGGCCGATGCCCTGCCACACGAGCAGGCCGGCGGCGTCGAGCCGTTCGAGCATGCGCCGGTTCGAGCGGGTGCTGCGAGCGCACGGCGTTGGCGCCGATCGCCTTCAGCTCGCCGACCAGCGTGTTCTGATCGGCCGGCGTGAGCGCGTCGCCGTGGCCCTTGACGTCCTCCTGGATCGATGCTCCGTGCAGCTTCAGCTGCCGCCCGTTGAGGAACATGCGGCCTTCGTGCCAGGTCAGCTGGCGCAGGCCGACGCGCGCGAAGTATCCGCTCTCTTCGCCGACGGCGAGCTTCAGTTCGTACAGGCTCGGGCTGCTCGGCGACCACACCGCCGGATCGGTCACCGCGACGGTCGTCGTGAAACTCGCCGTCGCGCCGGCGGCGACGGTCTGCGCTGCGAACTGGATCGGGATCGACTGCAGGTCGTCGGCGAGCGTTCCGCTCGGCGCGAGCGAGCGGGTCGGCCCATCGTTTCGCAGGCGCACACCGACGCGCACGCTCGCCTGTGCGGCGTGCGGCGAGTCGGGCGCGAGCGTCGTCGCGATACTCGGTTCGAAGAGCTCGCTCTGGCCGATCGCGCGGACGGTCACCGGGCCGTTCAGCCCGCCCCAGTTGAACCAGGTTCGATGAAAGCCCTGTTTGCTCTGCGCGGCCGGGTCGCGCCAGTCGATTCGCACGACCAGCGTGTGCTGACCGGCAGCGAGCGTCGCGCGTCCTTCGAAGGGCAGATAGGAGCCGCGGTGCGAGGCGATCGCGCGACCGTCGATGTATGCCGTCGCCTTGAAGTTGGCCGAAGCGAATGTGAACGCGTAGGTTGCGGCGGCCGAGGCGGTGAAGCTCGTGCGGTACCACGCAACGGAGCCTTCGTAGTTTCGCTGGCCGGCCGCTCCTTTGTACTGCGTCGGATCGACGTCGTTGGGCACGGTGACGGCGCGGCCGGAGAAGCCGCCGCGCTCCCAGCCGCGCGCTAGGCCGCGGTCGCTCGGGTCCAGCGCGAGCGACCAGCGCGAGAGCAGCGTGCGACCGGTCGGGCCTTCGCCGCTCGGCGCGACGCCGGCGACGGCCTGCGTGCTCTGGCTCGGAGCCGGCGCCGGTGCTCCGGGCGGCGCTTCCGCGGCGGCTGCCGAGGCGCCGATCGCGACGCAGACCACCGCGACGCCGAGCGCCGCGTTCTTCGAGTGCAAGCGCATCGCTATGCCTTCAACAACGAGGAGCGGCGTTCGGAGCGCCGCGCGCCGGAGCGCGCGGTGATCGGGCCGGCAGGCGGCTGATCCGCGCGCTCGGCGGCGAACTGGCCTTCGCCGTCGCCGGCCGACAGCAGCCGCTCGAGCAGCAGGCGCGCGCCGGCCTTCGACAGCGGCTCGTTGAGGTTGCCGCACTTCGGCGACTGCACGCAGGAGGGGCAGCCGCTCGAGCAGCGGGCACTCGGCGATCAGTGCGTGCGCGTCGCGGCACAGCTCCTCGAAGCGCTGGTAGGCGGTGCGCGTGATGCCGATGCCGCCGGGATGACCGTCGTAGACGAAGATCGTCGGCCGGCCGGTCTGCGGGTGGAAGTTCGTCGAGAGCCCGCCGATGTCCCAGCGGTCGCACATCGCGATCAGCGGCAGCACGGCGATCTGTGCGTGCTCTGTGGCGTGCAGCGCGCCGAGCAGCACCTCGAGCGGGATCTCGGCTTCGAGCTGCCCGGCGTCGAGCTCGAACCAGAGCGCCTGCGTCTGGAAGCTCGTCGGCGGCAGCTCGAGCGGGTGCAGCTCGCGGAAGGAGTGGTCGGCGACGCTCTTTCGCTGGTAGGCGAGCACCGTGTCGGTGACGCTGACCTCGCCGAAGGAGAGCGTCACGCCGAGCGCCTCGCGGCGGTCGAGCAGGCGCACGATCTCGGTGTCGGTCTCGCGCTTGGGCTGCGTGTACCAGTCGCCGGAGAACGGCGCGACGAGCGCGCGGTGGCGCTCGAGGTCGAGCTCGCGAACCTCGTAGGTGCGCCCCTGGTGCAGGTAGATCGCGCCGTCGTGCACGGTCGAGTGTGCGCGCGCGGACTCGGTCGAGCCGAGCAGCTCGCCGGAGGAGACGTCGACGATCGAGTACTGCTCGGGCGAGGCCGAGCGCAGCGAGACCTCGGCGGCCGGGTAGGAGCCGTGCGCGCGCGGCACGTAGGTGCCTCCCGGCAGGTGATCTCCCAGCATCTTCGTCTGATTCGGGTCGGCGTTCGTCGTGCTCGCCACCGGCCGGCGTCGCAGCTCGCCGGAGCTGACGAGCGTCTCCGCGTGAGGCTCCCAGCGGGCGCCGAGGAACTCGCCGTCCTCGTGCGAAAGCGGGCCCTCGTGCGCCGCGCAGAGCAGATGGCGGCGGAAGATCAGCGGGCTCTCGTGATCGAGGATCGCGGCCTCGACGGGGCGCTCGAGGAACTCGTCGGGATGGCGGCAGAAGAACTGGTCGAGCGCGTCCTCGCCGGCGACGTACACGGCCAGGCCGCGTCCGCGCCGCTCGATGCTCGAGCGCCCGGCGCGGCCCCACATCTGGCGCAGCGAGGCGACGGTGCCGGGGAAGGTGACGACGACGGCGGCATCGAGCGCGCCGATGTCGATGCCGAGCTCGAGCGCGTCGGTCGTGATCACGGCACGCAGCTCGCCGCGCATCAGCCGCGCCTCGAGCTCGCGACGTTGCTGCGGCGTATAGCCGGCGCGGTAGGGCACGATCAGCTCGGCGAGCTCGGGGTGCGTCTCGGAGATGTCTTCTTTGACGAGCCGGCTGAGCAGCTCGACGGCCTTGCGCGACTTGATGAAGCAGATCGTGCGCGCGCCTTCGCGCACGAGCCGCGCGAGCAGCTCGGCGGCCTCGCCGAGCGCCGAGCGGCGGGCACCGATCGTCTCGTCGGTCAGCGGCGGGTTCCACACGGCGATCCGCCGCGCCGGCGCCGGCGAGCCGTCGTCGTCGATCAGCGCGACGTCGTCGAGGCCGGTCAGCCGCTCGGCCAGCTCGAGTGGGTTGGCGATCGTCGCGGAGGTCAGCAGGAAGCGTGGCGTCGTGCCGTAGGCGGCGGCGATCCGGCGCAGGCGCCGCAGCACGTTGGCGACGTGCGAGCCGAACACGCCGCGGTAGACATGCGCCTCGTCGATCACGACGACGGCGAGGTTCGCGAAGAAGTCGGCCCAGGCGCCGTGGTTGGGCAGGATGCCGACGTGCAGCATGTCGGGGTTCGTCAGCACGACGTTCGCGCTCTTGCGGATCTCAGCGCGCGCCTCGCGCGGCGTGTCGCCGTCGTAGATCGCCGGGCGCACGCGCTTTGACAGGCCGAACGAGCCGAGCGCGCGCGCCTGGTCCTGCGCGAGCGCCTTCGTCGGATAGAGGTACAGAGCGCGAGCGCGCGCGTCGCGGCAGAGCACGTCGAGCGTCGGCAGGTTGAAGCACATCGACTTGCCCGAGGCGGTGCCGGTCGTGATGATCGTCGGGCCGCTCCAGGCGGCGTGCACGGCCTCGGCCTGATGCGAGTAGAGCTGCTCGAGACCGAGGCGACGAAGCGCTGCGAGCACGTCAGGGTGAAGCTCGGCAGGCGGTGGCACGAGACGCGGCTCGCTGGGCCCTTCGTGCGATTCGCGCACCAGTCGCCCGTCGGTGCGACCCTCGTCGAGCAGGGCGCTCCACGGCTCGATGATGCGCTCTTTGGCCACGCGCCTGAGATAGTAGAGGCGATGGCGACGGCCGACGTGCGCCCAGCAGGCGATCACAGCAACGAGCGCGCGAAAGCGCGCTCGTTCCATCACAGCGACTTCACGCTGGAGCGCGTCGCGGCGGCACGCGCCGAGCGCGCGCTGAGCGTCTCGGTCTGCCTGCCGGCGCGCGAATGCGCCGCTACGGTCGGGCAGATCGTCGCGGCGCTCGAGCCGCTGCGCGAGGCCGGCGCGATCGATCAGCTGCTCGTCGTCGACGCGGCCTCCGAGGACGGCACGGCCGAGATCGCGGCGCGCGCCGGCGCCGAGGTGCGCCAGGAGAGCGAGCTGCTGCCCGAGCAGGGGCCGGTGCTCGGCAAGGGCGATGCGATGTGGCGGTCGCTGACGCGCGCTCGAAGGAGAGCTCGTCTGCTTCCTGGACGCCGACAGCGAGCACTTCTCGGCGCACTTCGCGACCGGCCTGCTCGGCGCGCTGCTGTGCGAGCCGGACGTCGCGTTCGTCAAGGCGTTCTACCGCCGCCCGCTCGCACTGCCGGCGCCCGGCGCGCCGCTGCCGTCGAGCGGCGACGGCTCGGAGGGCGGCGGTCGCGTCAACCACTTGACGGCGCGGCCGGCGCTCGCGCTGCTCTATCCGGAGCTCGCGCAGATCCGCCAGCCGCTGGCGGGCGAGGTCGCGGCGCGCAGGGATCTGCTCGAGCGGCTGCCGTTCGCGACCGGATACGGCGTCGAGGTGGCGATGCTGATCGACGCCTGGCGGGCGGTCGGCATCGAGCAGATCGCGCAGGTCGATCTCGACGAGCACTACAACCGGCACAAGCCGCTGGCCGAGCTCGCGCCGATGGCACTGACGGTGCTCGCGACGATCGCGCGGCGGGTCGAGCTCGAAGGGCGCCTGGCGCCGGGCGAGCCCGACGCGATCGCTGCGCACGCGCCGCTCGAGCGCCCGCCGCTGCTCAGCGTGCTCGAGCGGCTCTGCGCGCGGGAGCGACGCGTGAGCGGCGCGAGCGGGCGCGCGCGCTGCCTCTACGTCGACCTCGACGGGACGCTGCTCGGCCGCGGCGCGTCGCTGCTGCACGACGGCGAGGGCGGCGTGACGCTCGACGGCGTGCGCGCGATCCAGGCGTGCCTGCGCGCGGACGTCGAGGTCGTGCTGATGTCCGGCCGGCGTCGCGCGCAGGTCTACGAGGACGCGCGGCTGCTCGGGCAGACGCTCGTTCATCTACGAGGCCGGCGCGTGCGTCGTGCTCGACGGCGAGGAGCACTGGCTGACCGGCGACCTGCAGCCGGGCGAGCTGACGATCGCCGAGCAGATCGAGCGCTCGGGCGCGCCGGAGCTGCTGCTCGAGCACTACGCCGGGCGCCTCGAGTATCACGAGCCGTGGCACGTGCAGCGCGAGGTCTCGCACCTGTTTCGCGGCCTCGTCGACGCGCGCGAGGCCGACGAGCTGCTGCTCGCAAACGGCCACGGCAACCTCCGCCTGATCGACAACGGCACGGTCAGCCGCCGCTCGCCGGCGCTCGCCGAGCTTGCCGCAGGTGCGCGGCTACCACCTGCTGCCGATCAGCGCCTCGAAGGCGACTGCCGTCGCCTTCCACCGCCAAGCGCGCGGCTACACGCGCGAGCAGACCTTCGCCGTCGGCGACTCGCGCGAGGACATGACCTGCGCCGAGCACGTCGAGACGTTCTGGCTGGTCGCGAACGCGGTCGAGCGCGACCCGTCGATTCGCGAGGCGATCGCCGGGCGCGAGAACGTGCGCGTCGCCGAGGCGTCCTACGGCGCAGGCGTCTACGAGGCCGTGGTCGGCACGCTGCTCGAGCGCTGAGCGCCGCCGGCGACGGGCTACCTCGACGGCGCTCCGTTGACCAGGCGACGCCACAGGCGCCGCCAGAAGCCGGGCTGCGGTCGCCGGCGCCACATCGCCGGCGGCGGCACGGTCGCGCGGACCAGCGCGACCCACTCGTCGAGCGGCAGCTCGCCGGCGATCAGCCGCCCGAGCGCGCTCGTGACCGGCGCGGCGATGCCGGCGCGCTCGAGCGCGTAGGCGAGCAGCGGCACCGACTCGAGCGCCTCGACGGCCTGGCCGACGCGCTGCGGGATCTCGGCCGCCGGCACGCCGGCCGCGAGCAGCTCGCCGGCACGCCGGTTGCGGCTCTCGCGTGCGAGCGCGGTCGCGACCAGGTCGCCGGCTCCGGCGAGTCCGATCATCGACTCCGGCCGCGCGCCGAGCGTCTCGGCGTAGCGCCAGACCTCGGCGAAGATGTGCCCGGCGGCGGCGCCGGCAGCGTTCAGCCCCTGCGCCTCGGTCGCGCCGGCGGCGAGCGCTGCGGCGTTCTTCGCCGCGCCGGCCAGCTCGACGCCGATCGGGTCGTCGGAGCGCTCGCAGACGACGCCGGCGCGCGTGAAGACCTGCGCGAGCGCGCGCGTCAGCTCCTCGTCGCTCGACGCCGCGACCAGACCGGCGCCGTGGTGGACCATCTCCTGTGCGTGCGCCGGACCGCCGACGCTGGCGACGCGCTGGGCGCCGAACGTCGCCTCGAGCACGACCGTCGGCGGACGGCCTTCGGGCGGCACGAGGCCCTTGGCGACCGATACGACCGCGGCGCGGCGCCCGAGGCCGGCGGCGCCGAGCGTCGCGATCACCTCGCCGAGCGCGCGCGAGGGCACTGCCAGGAAGACGTAGTCGGCGCGCTCGACGCCGGCCGAGGCCGGCTCGATGCGCAGCTGCGCCGGCAGCTCGACGCCGGGCAGGTAGACGCTGTTCTCGCGCTCGCGATCGAGCGTCTGCGACTGCTCCGGCGTGCGCGTCTGCAGCGTCGTGCGAAAGCCGCCGCGCGCGAGCAGCACGGCGAGCGCCGTGCCGAACGAGCCGGCGCCGATCACCGTCGCGCGCCGCGCTCCGGTCGTCGGCAGCGAGCGCGTGCGCGCAGCTCGGGCGGCCGGGCTCGGAGTAGGCTCGGGCTCGGTCATCTGATGAGCGAGCGTAGCGATCCACTCGAGCCCGGCGTGCCCTGGAGCAACTGGGCGGGAGACGAGCTGTGCCGGCCGGTCGAGCAGCGGCGGCCGTGTTCGCTCGCCGAGCTCTCACAGGCGCTCGATCACGCTGCCGCGCGCGGACTGCGCGTGCGCGCGGTCGGCGCCGGGCACTCGTTCAGCGACATCGCCTGCAGCGACGGCATGCTGCTGCACCTCGACGGGCTCGCCGACGTGCTCGACGTCGACGCGGCGAGCGGGCGCGTGCGCGTGCAGGCGGGCATCTCGATTCGCGAGCTCGGTGGCGTCCTCGGCGCGCACGGCCTGGCGATGGAGAACCTCGGCGACATCGACGTGCAGAGCATCGCCGGCGCGATCTCGACGGCCACGCACGGAACCGGCGCACGACTGCGAAACATCGCCGCGCAGGTCGTCGAGCTGACGCTCGTGCTGGCCGACGGCTCGACGCTCGTCTGCTCGGCCGAGCGCGACGCCGAGGTGTTCCGCGCGGCTCGCGTCGGGCTGGGCTCGCTCGGCGTGATCGCCGAGGTCACGCTGCAGTGCGTGCCGGCGTTCACGCTTCACGGGGTCGACGCGCCGGCGCCGCTGGCGGAGACGCTCGAGCGCTTCGAAGAGCTGGCGCTCGGCAACGAGCACTTCGAGTTCTTCGTCTTCCCGTACGCCGACGTCGCGCTGACGCGGACGAACAACCGCACCGATCGGCCGCCGCGACCGCGGACGCGACTGAACGCGTATGCCAACGACGTGCTGATGACCAATCACGCGTTCGGCCTGTTCTGCCGCACGGGACGCCGCCTGCCGGGCCTGATCCCGCAGATCAACCGTCTCGTCACGCGGCTCGCCGGGCGCAGCGAGCGCGTCGAACGCTCGTCGGCGATCTTCGCCAGCCCGCGGCTCGTGCGCTTCACCGAGATGGAGTACGCGCTGCCGCGCGAGCGCACGCCCGAGGCCGTCACTGCAGTGATGGAGATGATCGAGCAGCGCGGCTTCGCCGTGCCGTTCCCGATCGAGGTGCGCACGGTCGCCTCCGACGACGCCTTCCTCAGCACGGCCGGCGAACGCGACAGCGGCTTCGTCGCCGTGCACATGTTCGAGGGGATGCAGTGGCGGCCGTACTTCGAGGCGGTCGAGGCGATCATGGACCGGCTCGGCGGCCGCCCGCACTGGGGCAAGCGCCACTTCCAGACGGCCGCGACGCTGCGCGCGCGCTATCCCGAGTGGGATCGCTTCCAGGCCGTGCGCGCGCGGCTCGATCCGGACGGGCGCTTTGCCAACGCATGGACCGAGCGCGTGCTCGGCCCGGTCGCGGCGCGGCGCGCCATGACGAGCGCCGCCTACGCTCGGCTCGAGCGCGCGACGGCCGGGCTGCAGGCGCCGTTCGCGCTGATCGACCTCGACGCGATGAACGCGAACGCCGAGGATCTCGAACGGCGCGCCGCCGGCGTGCCGATCCGCCTCGCCAGCAAGTCGCTGCGCTGCCGCGCGCTGCAGGAACGGGTGCTCGGGCGGGCCGGCTTTCGCGGCACGCTCGCGTTCACGCTGCCGGAGGCGCTGTGGCTGGCATCGCACGGAGCCGAGGACATCGTCGTCGCCTATCCGACGGCCGACACGAGCGCACTGCGCGCGCTGGCCTCGGGCGCGCACGCCGATCGGATCGCGGTGATGCTCGACTCGGTCGAGCAGCTCGCGACGATCGAGCGGGCGCTCGCCGGCCTCGAGCAGCGCGACGCTTCGGATCTGCATCGACGTCGACGCCGGCTGGCGGGCGCTCGGCGGCCGCGTGCGCGTCGGCGTCAAGCGCTCGCCGACGCACACGCCCGATGAGGCCGCCGCGCTCGTGCGCGCGATCGCCGCGCACGAGCGGCTGCGGGTGATCGGCGTGATGATGTACGAGGCGCAGATCGCCGGTCTCGGCGACCGCCCGCCGGGACGCGCGCTGCGCTCGCTTGCGATCCGCGCGCTGCAGGAGCTCTCCGCGCGCGAGCTGCGCGTGCGTCGCGCGGCCGTCGTCGAGGCCGTCGAAGCGGAGCTCGCGCGCGCCGCTCGCCCGCCGCTGGAGCTCGTCAACGGCGGCGGCACGGGCAGTCTCGAGCGCTCCTCGCGCGAGCCGGCGCGTGAGCGAGCTGACGGCAGGCTCGGGCCTGTACGCGCCGACGCTGTTCGACGCCTACCGCGCGTTCACGCCGCGCCCGGCGGCGATGTTCGCGCTGCCGATCGTCAGGCGCCCGGGAGCGGGCGTCGTGACTGCGCTCGGCGGCGGCTATCTCGCATCCGGGCCGGCCGACGCCGCGCGCCTGCCCGGCGTGCACCTGCCGGGCGGACTGCGGCTCGATCGCCAGGAGGGCGCCGGCGAGGTGCAGACGCCGCTGCTCGGCGCCGCCGCCGATGCGCTCGAGCTCGGCGCAGCGCGTGTACATGCGCCACGCGAAGGCCGGCGAGCTGTGCGAGCGCTTCGCCAGCCTGCATCTGCTCGAAGGCGAGCAGATCGTCGGCGAGGTGCCGACGTATCGCGGCGAGCAGGAGTGCTTCCTGTGAGCGGTGCGCCGCCGAGTGGCGAGAGCGCCGCGCTCGATGCGCTCCTGCGCGAGGTCGTCGAGACGCTCGCGCCGATCGACCGCACGCCGTGCTCGGCCGGCGAGCGCGAAGCCGCCGAGTGGCTCGCGGCGAGGCTGCGCGAGATGCCGGGCGTGGAGGTGGCGCTCGAGGACGAGCACTCCTGGGGCACCTTCCCGCCGACCGCCACGGCGCTCGGCCTGCTCGGCATCCTCGCCGCTGCGCTCGTGCTGCGCGGGCGGCGCGCGAGCGGAGGGCTGGTCGCGCTCGCGTCGTTCGCCGGCATCGTCGATGAGGCGCAGAACGGCCCGCGACTCGTGCGCCGGCTCCTGCGCCGGCGCCGCGCGCACAGTGAACCTCGTCGCGCGACTCGGCGCGCGCGATGCGCCGAGCACGCTCGTCGTGATCGCTCATCACGACGCGCCGCAGTCGGGGCTGCTGTTCGATCAGACGCTCCAGCGGCGGCTCTACGAACGCGCGCCGCAGGTGCTGGAGCGCTTCAAGACGCCGCCGCCGCAGTGGTGGATCGGGCTCGCCGGAGAGCTCGCGACGATGCTCGCCGCGCTGAGCGCGCGCCGCGGCTACGCGCGCGCCGGCCTCGCGATCGGGCTGCTCGGCACGGCGGCGGTCGCCGACATCTGGCGCAACGCGACGGTGCAGGGCGCCAACGACAACCTCTCGGGCGTCGCTGCGCTGGTCGCGCTGGCGCAGCTGCTGGAGCGCGAGCCGGTCGCAGGGCTGCGCGTGCTCCTGGTCTCCTGCGGCGCCGAGGAGACGCTGCAGGACGGCATCCGCGCGTTCGTCGCGCGCCATCGCGGTGAGCTCGAGCTCGGGCGCACCGCGTTCGTCAACCTCGACACGGTCGGCTCGCCGCACCTTGTGATGCTGGAGGCCGAGGGGCCGGTCTGGATGGAGAGCTATGCCGGTCCTTGGATCCGCGATCTGCTCGAGGCGCGCGCGGCTCGGCTCGGCATCGAGCTGCTACCGCGGATTTCGGGCGCGCGCTTCGACCGACAGCGTGATTCCCAGCCGCGCCGGCTATCCGATCGCGACGCTCGTCTCGATGACCGACTGGCGCAGCCCGGCCAACTACCACCTGCCGAGCGACGTGCCGGCGAACCTCGACTACTCGAGCGTGCTCGACGCGACGCGCCTCGTGCTCGACGTCGCGCGCGAGCTGCCCGGAGCGCTGGCCGAGGCTCTGCGATCGTGAGCGTGTGCCCGAGGGCGACACGATCCATCACGCGGCGCGCCGCATTCGCGCGGTGCTGGAGGGGCGCACTCCCGATCAGATCCTGACGCCGCATCCGCGCCATCGCTTCGAGCGCTGGCCCGAGCGACTCGCCGGCCGCGCCGTGCGCTCGGTCGACGCGCACGGCAAGCACCTGTTCATCCGCTTCGACGGCGAGCTGACGCTGCACTCGCATCTGCGGATGACCGGCAGCTGGGGCGTGCACCGCGAGGGCGCGCGCTGGAAGCGCGCGCGACATCGCGCCTGGCTGGTGCTGCGCGCCGGCGAATGGAGCGTCGTCGAGTTCGACGGGCCGGTGCTCGAGCTGATGCGCGAGAGCCGCACGCGCTTCGACCGGCGGCTGGCCGCGCTCGGGCCGGACGTGATCGGCGAGCGCTTCGACGCGAGCGCGTTCCTGCAGCGCCTGCGCGCGCAGCCGCCGACGCGCGCGATCGGCGATGCGCTGCTCGACCAGCGGATCGTCGCCGGCATCGGCAACGTGTGGAAGTCCGAGTCGTGCTTCGCCGCGCGCATCAACCCGTGGCGCGAGCTCGGCCGCCTCGATGACGAGGAGGCGCTGGCGATCGTCGAGTTCGCAAACGAGCAGATGACGCGCTCGGCCGAGGGCGACGGCTTCAGCACGCGCCCGCGCGCCGTCTACAAGCGCGCCGGTCTGCCGTGCGAGCGCTGCGGCGCGCCGATTCGCAGCCACGGCCAGGGCGATGACAATCGCGCGACCTACTGGTGCGCCGGCTGTCAGCTCTGAGCGGCCGTCACGCCGGCGCGCGCCCGGCTCGGCGCCGCACCGCAGCGAGGCGCCGGATCAGGCGATCGCGGCGAGCTTGCGTCCGGCG
This sequence comes from uncultured Solirubrobacteraceae bacterium, assembly GCA_963812575.1. Classification (GTDB taxonomy): domain Bacteria; phylum Actinomycetota; class Thermoleophilia; order Solirubrobacterales; family Solirubrobacteraceae; genus Palsa-744. The sequence goes on from CAWEVS010000002.1 coordinate 556,775, forward strand.
CTGCGCAGCGAGCGATGAGTTCGAGCCTGCACGATCGTCTGCAGGTCGAGGATGCGAGCGTCGAAGGAGTCGAGCAGGTCTTCGCCGGTGACGGCATACGCGGGCACGCCCGCCTGGCGCGCGCGCGTGGCCAGCTCGAACGTGACGCTGCCGGCGAGCGTGTCCTCGCGCAGGCGCGGCGCGGCGAGCACGAGTGCGCGCGCGGCGCGCATGCGCGCGTCGAAGTCGAGCGAGGCGAGCAGCGCTGTGAGCGCGGCGCCTGAGCTCGTATCGGGCTCGATCGCACACGCCTCGGCTGCGCGCGCGCCGTCCTGCAGACCGAGCACGATCGCGCTCGTGACGCGCTCGGCGCTGAGTCGCTCGTCGAAGGCCGTGCCGGCGACGAGCAGTGTTCGCGGGATCATCATCGGTCATCCTTCCAGCAATGGCTGCGAAGAAGGCTGAGCCGGCAGTTATCGAGGTCGCCGGACGCGAGCTGCGCGTGAGCAGCCCGGGCAAGGCGTTCTTTCCCGAGCGCGGGCTGACGAAGCTCGACCTCGTCAACTACTACCTGGAGTGCGCCGAGGCGGTCGTACGCGGTCTGCGCGACCGTCCGACGGTGATGAAGCGCTGGGTCGACGGCGTCGAGGGCGAGCCGTTCTTCCAGAAGCGCGTGCCCGACAGCGCGCCCGAGTGGCTGCAGACCGCGACGGTCGACCTTTCCCAGCGGCCGCCACGCGCGCGAGCTCGTGCCGAACGACGCGGCGCACCTCGTCTGGGGCGTCAACCTCGGCGTGATCGACTGGAACCCGTGGGCGGTGCGGCGCAGCGATCTCGACCACCCCGACGAGCTGCGCGTCGACCTCGATCCGCAGCCGGACGTGCCGTTCTCGGAGGTGCGCGAGGTCGCGCTCGGCGTGCGCGAGGTGCTCGAGGAGCACGGCCTGCGCGGCTTTCCGAAGACGTCCGGCTCGCGCGGCATCCACATCTACGTGCGCCTCGCGCCCGAGCACGACTTCCTGCAGGTCCGCACGGCGGCGCTGGCGCTGGCGCGCGAGGTCGAGCGGCGGATGCCCGGCCGCGCGACGAGCCGCTGGTGGAAGGAGGAACGCGTGGGCGTCTTCATCGACTACAACCAGAACGCGCGCGACCGCACGATCGCCTCGGCTTACTCGGTGCGCGCCGTTGCCCGACGCGCGCGTCTCCTGTCCGCTGGAGTGGGACGAGGTCGCCGACGTCGAGCCGGCCGAGCTGACGCTCGAGACCGTTCCGGCGCGGCTGCGCGAGCGCGGCGATCCGGCCGCCTCGATCGACGAGCATCCGGCGCGGCTCGACGCGCTGCTCGAGCTGGCCGCGCGAGACGAGCGCGAAGGGCTCGGCGACGCGCCCTGGCCGCCGCACTTCGCCAAGCAGAAAGGCGAGCCCAAGCGCGTGCAGCCGAGCCGGGCGAAGAAGCAGAGCGCATGACGCTGGCGCTGAAACCGCCGCTGAAGCCGCAGCTCGCGCTGTCGCGAAAGGCGCTGCCCGAGGGCGAGGAGTACGTCTATGAGATCAAGCTCGACGGCTTTCGCTGCGTCGCGTTCGTCGACGGCGAGGATGTCTACCTGCAGTCGCGCAACGGCAAGCCGCTCGGTCGCTACTTCCCGGAGCTGACGCTGCCACGCGGTCACTACGTGCTCGACGGCGAGATCGTCGTTCGCGACGACAGCGGACACGAGGACTTCGACGCGCTCGGACAGCGGATCCATCCGGCCGCCTCGCGCATCGAACGGCTCGCGGCAGAGACACCGGCCGTCTACGTCGTCTTCGATCTGCTCGCAGCTCGAGCAGCGCGTGCTGCTCGAGCTGCCGTTCGTCGAGCGCCGTGCCGAGCTCGAGGCGCTGCTGGCCCATCCGCAGTTCGCCGGCGCGCCGCTCGAGCTGATGGCGACCGCCGATACCGCAGAGGCGGCGAGCGAGTGGCTCGCGCACGCCGAGGGCGCGATCGCCAAGCAACGCTCCGCTCACTACCTGCCCGGCGAGCGCAAGGGCATGTTCAAGGTCAAGCGCGTACGCACGATCGACGTCGTGCTCGTCGGCTGGCGACCGGGCAAGGAAGAGGGCACGCTCGGCGCGCTGATCCTCGGCCTGTACGACGGCGATCAGCTTCGCGTCGTCGGCCACTGCTCGGGCTTCTCGGCCGCCGAGAAGCGCCGCCTGCCGGGTTTCCTGGCGGAGTACGAGTCCGGCGAGAAGGGCTCCGGCGATCCGAGTCGCTGGAGTGGGGGCAAGGATCTCGAGTGGATCGGCCTGCGCCCGGAGCTCGTCATCGAGATCGACTTCGACCACGTCTCGGCCGGGCGGATCCGTCACGGCGCGAAGCTGAAGCGCTGGCGCGAGGACAAGCAGCCGCGCGACTGCACCTACGATCAGCTCGACTAGGATCAACGCATGAGCAGCGACACCGCGACGGTCGCCGAGGAGGAGTACCTGCAGATCCTCTTCTGGCTGCACGAGGCACGCTTGCCGATGACCGGCGCCAACGTCGCGCGCGCGATGCAGCTCTCGCCGCCGACCGTCCACGAGATGATCGGCCGGCTCGAGCGCGACGGCTACATCACGCGCGACAAAGACCGCACGATCGCCTTCACGCCGTCTGGCGTCGAGCACGCCGAGCAGATCGTGCGCCGCCACCGGCTGATCGAGCGCTTCCTGACCGACGTGCTCGGCGTGCCCTGGGACGAGGTGCACGAGGAGGCCGAGCGGCTCGAGCACGCGATGTCGCCGGTGCTCGAGGAACGCATGCTCGCCGCGATCGGCGACGCCAAGACGTGTCCGCACGGTCATCCGATCGTCGCCGGCGCACGCCTCTCCGGCGTGCCGCTCGGCGACGTCGAGGTCGGCGCGAGCGTTCGCATCCTGCGCTTCGAGAACGAGGCCGAGGACCTGCTGCACTACCTGAAGGAGTCGGGCCTCGAGCCCGGCCTGGAGGGCCGCCTCGTCGAGCGCGACGAGGAGCAGGTCGTCGTCGAGTCACGCGACGGCGCGCGCAGCATCGTCACGCCGAGCGTCGCCGAGACGGTCTCGGTGATCGCCGACCCCTCGCCGCCAGAGCGCACGGCGCTGCCGGATCAGCTCGTGCTCGGTCAGCGCTACGGCCGCTGAGCGCGCGACTCGCGCCTCGCCGCGCTACAGCGAGCGATACGCCGCGGCGAGGCGCTCGATGCCCTCGTCGATCTGCTCGGGCGTGACGCCGGAGTAGGCGAGGCGGAGCGTGTTCTCGCCGCCCTCGAGCAGGAAGTCGGTGCCCTTGACGAAGGCGACGCCGAGCTCGGCGGCGGCGGTGAACAGCCGCGCGACGTCGGTGCCGGGCGGCAGCGTGACCCACATGAAGTAGCCGCCGTCGGGCTGCACGAACTCGGCCTCGGGCAGCTCGCGGCGCAGCGCTTCGGCCAGCGTCAGCGCGCGCTTGGCCAGCGCCGTGCGGACGGTCTCGATCGAGCGCTCGATCGCGCCGGAGGCGCAGAACTCGTAGACGATCGACTGCGCGACCATGTTCGGCGAGATGTAGGTGTTCGTCGCCAGCTTCGCGATCCGCGCGATCAGCTCGGGCGGGCCGACGAGGTAGCCGACGCGAATGCCGGGGCAGACGGTCTTCGAGAAGGACGATGCGTAGACGACGCGGTCGGGATCGATCGAGACCATCGTCGGCAACGACTCGCCGCTGAAGCGCAGCGCGACGTACGGGTCGTCCTCGAAGATCATGAAGTCGTGCTGCGCGGCGAGCGCGAGCAGCGCCTCGCGCTTGGCCAGCGACAGCGTGTAGCCGGCCGGGTTCTGGAAGTTCGGGATGATGTGCGCGAGCTTCGGCTGCGCTTGGCCGCTGGCCAAGAGCCGCGCGAGCGCGTCGGTGTCGATTCCGTCGGGCTCGAGCTCGATCGCGTGCAGTGTCGCGCCGCGCTCGCGCAGCGAGAGCAGCGTGCGGTCGTAGGTCGGCCGCTCGACGATCACGTCGTCGCCGGGGTTCACGAGGCTCTCGAACAGGAACGCGTCGGCCTGCATCGATCCGTTCGTCACGAGCACGCGCTCGGGCTCGACGCCGTGGCGGTCGGCGATCCATGCACGCAGCCGCGGATAGCCGATCGACGTGCCGTACGCCGTCGTCCCGGCCGGGTCGCTCTCGAACGCGCGCACGGACGCGTCGCGCAGCCCGTTGACGTCGACGATGTCGAGCGACGGCGCGCCGCGCGCGAAGGAGATCGCTGGTCCGCTGGGAGTTGGCACGGCCGCGTAGGTTATGCGTCCGAGCAGCTCGTCGTAGTCGTGAGTCAGCTCGCGCGAGGTTCGCTCGAGGCGCTCGCGGAAACGCAGCAGCTCGGCCGTGCTCGGATTGCGGTCGATCGGGCGCGGCGGGCGTCGCCCGATCGGTGCGCTCGCGAGCGCACCCGGCGATCGCTGCTCGCCGGCCGTCTCGCGCCAGGTGGGCGAAGCGGGCTCAGGGGCCGGCTGCGCCGGTTGCGCGAGTTGCGACGGTGTGGCTGGGCGATGGGGAGGCGGAGTGGCCGAAGGGGCCGCAGCGCTCGCGGCGGCCGCTGCGTCTCGCTCGAAGGACTCGTCGACGAGCCGCCCGCCGCCGCCGCCGGCCGCCGGCGTGGGCACGGGCTCGTGCGGCCTGCGCAGTTCGGTCGCTGCCGGCGCCGGCGCCGCGCGCAGCTCGTCATCCGGCGTCGCGGCGAACAGACGCTCGAGCTCGCGCAGCTTGCGCTCGAGCTCGCTCAGCGTGTCTGCGATCTCACGTCGGTCCACGAGCGCCTAGCGTAGCGGTCGCTGCTCGCGCGGCGAGCGCAGCAGCGAGCTCTTGCGGGCTTTGCGTAGCTCTGCGCGTCAGCTGCTGAGCGACGAGGCGCCCAGCACCTCGACGGCGATCGCTGCAGCCTCTGTCGGCGTGCGCCCGACGCGAACGCCCTTCGCTTCGAAGGCCTGCGCCTTTGCCGCCGCCGTGCCGGCCGAGCCGGAGACGATCGCGCCTGCGTGGCCCATCTGCTTGCCGGCAGGAGCGGTGAAGCCGGCGATGTAGGCGATCACGGGCTTGCTGACGTTCTCGGCGATGTAGTCGGCCGCCTCTTCCTCGGCCGAGCCGCCGATCTCGCCCGAGAGGACGATCAGCTCGGTCTCCGAGTCGCCCTCGAACAGCTCGAGGATGTCGACGAACGAGGAGCCTGGCACCGGATCGCCGCCGATGCCGACGATCGAGCTGCAGCCGAAGCCGGCGCGCGCGATCTCGTTGCCGATCTGGTAGGTCAGCGTGCCCGAGCGCGAGACGACGCCGATGTTGCCGCGCTCGAAGAACGAGGCCGGGATGATGCCGACGTTGGCCTTGCCCGGCGAGAGGATGCCGGGGCAGTTCGGGCCGATCAGCCGCGTGCCCGGATGGTCGCGCTTGAGCGTGTTGTAGACCTTCAGCTCGTCGTGCGCCGGAATGCCCTCGGTGATCGTGATGATCAGCTCGACGCCGGCGTTCGCAGCCTCGAGGATCGCGTCGGCTGCGAAGCGCGGCGGCACGAAGATCATCGCCGTGTTCGGCTGCGCCTCGGCGACGGCCTCGGCCCAGCTGTCGAAGACGGGAATGCCCTCGACGTCCTGGCCGCCCTTGCCCGGCGTAACGCCGCCGACGACGTTCGTGCCGTAGTTGCGGTTGTTCAGAGTGTGAAAGCTGCCCTCGCGACCGGTGATGCCGGCCACGCAGAGGCGCGTGCTCTCGTCGACGAGCACCGACATCAGGCTGCCGCTCCGACCGAGTCGCCGGCAGCGAGCGCGACGACCATCTCGGCGGCCTCGTTCATCGTCGTGGCCGCGTGTACGCCCGGCAGCGCAGCCTCCTGCAGCAGCCGGCGTCCCTCGGCGTCGTTGGTGCCGTCCAGGCGCACGACGAACGGAACCGACGGCTCGATCTCGCGGAAGGCGGCGATCAGGCCTTCGGCGACGAGGTCGCAGCGCGTGATGCCGGCGAAGATGTTGACGAGCACGGCCTTGACGTTCTCGTTGGCGAGGATCAGATCGACTGCCTGCTTGATCGTTTCGGCGTTGGAGCCGCCGCCGGCGTCGAGGAAGTTCGCCGGCGAGCCACCCGCCTGCGAGACGACGTCGAGCGTCGACATGACGAGGCCGGCGCCGTTGCCGAGGATGCCGATGTCGCCGTCGAGCTTGACGAACTGCACGCCCTCTTCCTTGGCGCGACGTTCGAGCGGGTCTTCGTTCTCCTTGTCGGACAGTCCCTGGTTCTCCGGGTGGCGATAGAGCGCGTTGCCGTCAAGTGAGACCTTCGAGTCGAGCGCCTTCACTTCGCGCTCGGGCGTGACGATCAGCGGGTTGATCTCGGCCAGCGTCGCGTCCTCCGCCAGCCACACCTCGTACAGCGCGACGAGTGCGTCGGCGACGCCGTCGACGACGTCCGCGTCGGCACCTCCGTCGGCCGCGATCTGCGCGGCCTCTTCGTGCGTGATGCCGTTCAGCGGGTCGACGTGGCGGCGGATCAGCTTCTCCGGCGTCTGCTCGGCGACCTCTTCGATGTCGACACCGCCCTCGGTGCTGAACATCACGAGCGGCAGCTTGGCGGAGCGGTCGAGCAGCACCGAGGCGTAGTACTCGGAAGCGATGTCCGAGGCGTGCTCGATCCACAGCGTGCGAACGACGTGGCCCTTGATGTCCATGCCGAGGATGTTGCTCGCGTGCTCGCGCAGCTCGCTCTCGTCGGCTGCGAGCTTGACGCCGCCGGCCTTGCCGCGCCCGCCGATCAGCACCTGCGCCTTGACGACCACCGGATAGCCGATCTTCGCGGCCGCCGCGACGGCGTCATCGACGTTCGTCACGGCCTCGCCCGAGGAGACCTTCAGTCCGTGCCGGGCGAACAGCTGCTTGCCTTGGTACTCCAACAGATCCATGCGGCGCGAGACTCTAACGCAAAACGCACGGCGCGCTGCCGATTGGAGGCCGGACCGGGGTGATCGGCCGCGGCGCGGCATAATGCCCGCCGAATGCCAATTCCAAAGAACGTCACCTTCGTAACTTTTGATGTGTACGGCACGCTGATCGACTGGGAGACGGGCATCTACGAAGCGTTCGCGAAAGAGGCTGCGCGCGACGACTTCGAGATCGACCGGACCCAGCTGATCGCGCTGTTCCACGAGATCTCACGCGGCATCGAGGGCGGCTCCTACGAGCTCTACGCCGAGGTGCTGCGGCGCACGGCGATCGAGATCGCCAAACGCCTGGAGTGGCCGCTGGAGCCGTCTCGCTCGGGCTTCCTGCCGGACTCGGTGCAGCGCTGGAAGCCGTTCAAAGAGACCAACACGCAGCTGCAGAAGCTCGCCAAGAAATACAAGCTCGGGCTGCTCTCGAACATCGACGACAAGCTGCTCGGGCAGACGCGCCGGCACATTCCGGTCGACTTCGACCTGGTCGTGACGGCGCAGCAGGTGCGCTCCTACAAGCCCGAACCGGCGCACTTCACCGAGTGCGCCAGGCGGATCGGCGGCAAGCGCGGCTGGGTGCACGTCGCTTCCAGCCACTACCACGACGTCGCGCCGTGCGTCAAAGCGCGCGTGCCGGTGATCTGGGTGAACCGCAGCAAAGAGACGCTCGACTCCTCGCAGAAGAAGCCGACGCTCGAGGTCGCGAACCTCAAAGAGGCGGCCAAAGCGCTCGGCGTCACCTAGCCGGGCGCAGGCGAGCGACGAGGCCGCCGAGCGATGAAGGCCGTCTCGCTGCACCGCGACGTGATCGTCGTCGAGAGTCAGCTGCTGCAGGCGCACTGCACGCTCGTGCGCGGGGACCGAGCACGGTCGGCGAACGGGCGCTCGAGATCTCGCAGTGGCAGCCGCAATCCGGTGAGCCGGCCGCCGGCAACGGCGGCCTCGGCGAGGTCGAGGAGACGTTCGCGATCGACTCGCCGGTGCTGCCCGAAGAGCTCGAGCTGATCGGATCGCTCGTCGAGCAGGCCGGCTTTCCCTCGCCGCAGGGACTGCTTGCGACGCACGCCGACTTCGACCACGTGCTCGCGCCGCTGGCCTTCCCCGAGGCGACGCTCGGTTGCGCCGAGAGCACGGCCGCGCGTCTGCGCGCAGAGCCGGGCGCGGCACAGCGAGCGCTGCGCCGCTTCGACGAAGAGCTGATGATCGAACGCCGTCCGCTGTCGCTCGGCGCCGTCCAGCCGCTGGCCGTGCCCGGTCGCTGCGCGATCGGCGCCGCCGAGCTGGAGCTGCACGCCGCGACCGGCCACACGCCCGACGGCATGGCCGTCTGGATCGGCTGGGCGAGCGTGCTGGTCGCCGGCGACTACCTCTCGGCGATCGAGCTGCCCGGCCTCGGCGAGGGCGCCGGCATGCTCGAGGCCTATCTCGAGACGCTTGCGAGGCTGGCGCCGCTCGTCGCTCGTGCCGCGCACGTCGTTCCCGGTCACGGCCCGGTGCTCGACGGCGAGCGCGCGCAGGCCGTGCTCGAGCAGGACCGCTCCTACCTGCTCGCGCTGCGCGAGCGCGGCGCTGAGGCGGAGCTGCCGGATGGGCGCCGCTCGAAGGTGCAGCGTGAGCTGCACGAACTGAACGTCGCGCGCCTGGAGAGTGCCGGCTAGCTCTTCGCCGCGTCGTTGCGGCGTACGTACCAGTTGACCGTCATCTCGGCGACGAGCTTGCCCGCGCCGTCGGTCAGCTCGACGCCGATCGGAAAGCGCACGCGACCGTTCTCGCCGAGCTCTGCGATCAGCGCGTCGCGGTCGCCGGCGAAGCTGGCCGTCGCCGTGATCGGGCCCTTCGCGAGCGCTCGATAGGAGATCTCTGCCGACTCGGCCAGCGGCGTTATCTCGCCCATGATCGCCAGGAACGCGCCGACGAAGGCGGCGCCCGAGGCAGCCTCGCCGGCCGTGAACAGCGCTCCGGCGTGCTGTGAGCCGACGTGGTTGTGCAGCTGCCCGTCGTCCGGCAGGCGCACGACGCCGCCGTCGGGCCGCACCTCGACCGTCTCCAGGCCGAGGAATGCGTTGAACGGAATCGCCTGGTTCATGCCGGCGGCGACTGCCGCGTAGTCGATCGCCGCCATCTCAGCCCTCGCTCTCGATCGCCGCCGTGATCGTCGCGATCGGCGCGCCCGCCTGGATCGGCTCGCCCTCTGCGATCGGCAGCTCGGCGATCACGCCGGACTTGTGTGCCGTGATCTCGTTCTCCATCTTCATCGCCTCGATGATGCAGATCAGCTGGCCCTCCTCGACGGTGTCGCCCTGTTTGACGAGCACCTTCCACATGTTGCCCTGCAGCGGAGCCGTCAAGAGGTCGGCACCGCCGCCGCTCGAGGACTTGCCGGCCGATCTTCGATCGGTCGAGCGCTTCGGCGCTCTCGCGGCGGTAGCCGCGCCGTTGCTCGACGCCGCGACGGCGCCGCCGCCGGCGAACGGCGGTCCGACGACGCGCACGTCGAAGCGCTTGCCGGAGACCTCGACGGCGTAGGTCTGCTCGACCTTCGGCTCCTCGTCGTCCGGCGCTGCGACGGGCGCATCGAAGGCGAGCGTCTTCAGCCACTTCTTGTCCTCGAGCAGATCGCGGCAGGTCTCGCCTCTGGCCCACTGCTCGGTCGCCAGCAGCGCCTTGTGGAAGGGGATCAGCGTCTTCAGCTGCTCGATCTCGTATTCGTCGAGCGCGCGCAGCATGCGCCTGGTCGCCTGCTCGCGATCGGCGTCCCAGACGATCAGCTTGGCGACCATCGGGTCGTACATCGGCGAGACTTCGCCGTGCGCCTCGACGCCCGAGTCGACACGCACGCCCGGGCCGCTCGGCTCGCGGTAGGCGCCGATCTTGCCGGGCGCAGGCGCGAAGTTCTTCGACGCGTCCTCGGCGTTGATCCGGCACTCGATCGCGTGCCCGCGCAGCTTCACGTCCTCCTGTGCGTATGAAAGCGGCTCGCCGGCCGCCGCGCGAATGCCCTCCTTGACGATGTCGATGCCGGTCGTCATCTCGGTCACGCAGTGCTCGACCTGCACGCGCGTGTTCATCTCGAGGAAGAAGTACTCCGGCTCGGCGCCCTCGCGCGCCGAGAACAGCCCCTCGATCGTGCCGGCGCCGACGTAGTCGACGGCCTTTGCCGCGTCGACGCCGATCTTGCCGATCCGCTCGCGCATCGCTTCGTCGACGACCCACTCGGGCGCCGGCGACTCCTCGATCACCTTCTGGTGGCGGCGCTGGATCGAGCAGTCGCGCTCGCCGAGGTGGATCACGCTGCCGTGACGGTCGGCGAGCACCTGCACCTCGACGTGGCGCGGATCGTGCAGGTAGCGCTCGAGGTAGACCGTCGGATCGGAGAAGAACTTCTCGCCTTCGCGGCTGGAGCCCTCGAAGGCGCCCTCGAGCTCCTCGGCGCTGAGCGCGACGCGAAAGCCCTTGCCGCCGCCGCCGCCGGCCGCCTTGACGGCGACCGGAAAGCCGATCTCGTCGGTCGCGATGCGCAGCGCGTCGGCGACCGTCGCGACCGGCTCGGTCGTGCCCGGCACGATCGGCACGCCGGCCGCCTGCATCAGCTCGCGCGCACGCGTCTTCGAACCCATCGCCTCGATCGCGCTCGCCGGCGGTCCGATGAAGACGATGCCGGCGTCCTCGCAGGCCTGCGCGAACGGCGCGTTCTCGGCGAGGAAGCCGTAGCCCGGATGGATCGCCTCGGCGCCCGAGCGCCTGGCGGCGTCGAGGATCTTCTCGACGCTCAGGTAGTTCTCGGCGGCCGGCCCGTCGCCGAGGTTGTAGGCCTCATCGGCGCGCTTGACGTGCACCGCGTCGCGATCGAGCTCGGAGTAGACGGCCACGCTGGCGATGTCCATCTCCTTCAGCGCACGCGCGATGCGCACTGCGATCTCGCCGCGATTGGCGATTAGGACCTTGCTGAACATCGGCGGCGGAAGCTTAGCGTTCCGCCGCCGCACGGCCGCCGGCGCTCGCGCTCAGCTGCTCGCGATCAGCCCGGCGCCGACGGTCTCGTTGCTGGCCTCGTCGATCAGGATGAAGCTGCCCGTTCGGCGGTTGCTCGTGTATGCGTCGAACGCGAGCGGCACGCTCGTGCGCAGGCGCACGCGGCCGATGTCGTTGAGCGTCAGCTGCTCGGCTGCGCTCGTTCGCTGCAGCGTGTGCACGTCGACGATGTCCTCGATCGCATCGATGATCGCGCCGGCGATGCGCGAGGTCTGCTTCAGCGCATAGCGCGCGCCCGGCTGCAGCGGCCGCTCGCTCATCCAGCAGATGTCGGCCTGCAGCTCGCGCGCGACCGTCGCAGCCTCCTCGGGCCGGCAGATCAGCTCGCCGCGCGAGACGTCGAGCTCGTCCTCGAGGCGCAGCGTCAGCGACATCGGCGCGATCGCCTCCTCGAGCTCGCCGTCGTAGGTGTCGATCGCGGCGATCCGCGTGCGCTGCCCGCTCGGCAGCAGCGCGACCTCCTCGCCGCGCCGCAGCGCGCCGCTGGCGAGCTGCCCGGCGTAGCCGCGATAGTCCGCCAGCGGGCCGGCGGCCGGTCGCACGACCCACTGCACGGGAAACCGCGCCGGGCGGTCGAACGGGTGGTCGTAGGCGACGTCGACGCCCTCCAGCAGCTCCAACAGCGCCGGTCCCTGATACCAGGGCATTCGTGATGATTGCTCGACGACGTTGTCGCCGTCGAGCGCCGAGATCGGCATGTAGGAGATGTCCGGCAGGCGCCTGCCCGTGACCAGGTCGAGCCCGTCGGCGAACGCCGAGAACTCGGCCGCGAGCTCTTGGAAGCGGGCCTGCGAGTGCTCGACGAGATCCATCTTGTTGATCGCCACGACGATGTGCGGAATGCCGAGCAGCGCGCTGATGAACGCGTGGCGCTTGGACTGCTCGGTCACGCCGCGGCGCGCGTCGACGAGCACGACTGCGAGGTCAGCCGTCGAGGCGCCGGTGACCATGTTGCGCGTGTACTGCTGGTGGCCGGGGCAGTCGGCGATGATGAAGCGCCGCTTCGGCGTCGCGAAGTAGCGGTAGGCGACGTCGATCGTGATGCCCTGCTCGCGCTCGGCGCGCAGGCCGTCGGTCAGCAGCGCGAGATCGAGCGCTCCCTCGCCGCCGCGCCGCTCGCTGGCGGCTTCGACGTGCTCGAGCTGATCCTCGAAGACCTGCTTGGAGTCGAACAGCAGCCGCCCGATCAGCGTGCTCTTGCCGTCGTCGACGGCGCCGGCCGTCGTGAAGCGCAGCAGGTCGAGCGTCATCGCCCGGCGTCCGCGCAGCTACGCGGCAAGACCGGCGCGCGAAGCGCGCGCATCAAAAATATCCGGCCTTCTTGCGGTCCTCCATCGCGGCCTCCGACACCCTGTCGTCGGCACGCGTCTCGCCGCGCTCGGTGATTCGCGTCGCGGCGATCTCGAGCACGACCTGCTCGAGCGTGCTCGCCTTCGAGAGCACGCCGCCGGTGCAGCTCATGTCGCCGACCGTGCGATAGCGAACGGTCTCGCTGAAGACCTCCTCGCCGTCGATCAGCTCGGTGCCCTCGCGCCACGCGTAGAGCATGCCGTCGCGCTTGAACACCGGCCGCTCGTGCGAGAAGTAGATCGACGGAACCTCGAGGCCCTCGGAGTCGATGTACTCCCAGACGTCGAGCTCGGTCCAGTTCGAGATCGGAAAGACGCGCACGTTCTCGCCCTTCTTGACGCGGCCGTTGTAGAGATTCCACAGCTCCGGGCGCTGGTTCTTCGGATCCCACTGGCCGAAGTCGTCGCGAAACGAGAACACGCGCTCCTTCGCGCGCGCGCGCTCCTCGTCGCGCCGCGCGCCGCCGAACGCCGCGTCGAAGCCGTGCTCGGCGATCGCGTCGAGCAGCGTCACCGTCTGCAGCTGATTGCGCGACGCGCGCGGCCCGCGTCTCCTCGACGACGCGTCCGTTGTCGATCGACTCCTGCACGCTCGCGACGATCAGCCGCTCGCCGAGCTCGACGACGCGGCGGTCGCGGAACTCGATCACCTCGGGAAAGTTGTGCCCGGTGTCGACGTGCATCAGCGGAAACGGGAACGGCGCCGGGCGAAACGCCTTCTCGGCCAGCCGCAGCAGCACGATCGAGTCCTTGCCGCCGCTGAACAGCAGCACCGGCCGCTCGAATTCGGCCGCGACCTCGCGCATCACGTGAATCGCCTCGGACTCGAGCGCCCGCAGGTGGCTCAGCTTCGGGCGTGCCGCGACGGCCATCAGGCCGACGGGTCGATCGACTTCGACGTGCAGCCCACACTCGGTCTTGTCGGTGCCGGCCCAGCGGCCCTCGCGACCGCTGCCGGGCTGCGTGCACGGCGCGCAGCCGATCGACTCGTAGCCCTGGTCGTGCAGCGCGTTGTACGGAAGGTCGCGCTCGTTGATCCGCCGCCACAGGTCCTTGTCGCTCCAGTGCGCCAGCGGGTTGTACTTCCACAGGCCGCGAACCTCGTCGCGTTCGATCAGCTCGGCCTTCGCGCGCGTCGGCCCCTGCTCGCGGCGGATGCCCGTGATCCAGCCCTCGGCGCCGGCCAGCGAGCGTTCGAGCGCCGCGACCTTGGCGACCGAGCAGCAGTGCTCGGGCCCGCTCCACGGAGCGTCCGGCGCTGCTCGCGTCGACGACCTCGATCTCGACGCCGAAGCGCTGCTCGAACGCGCGCCACGTCTGCAGCGTCTCCTCGAACAGCACGCCGGTGTCGATCGTCACGATGCGCACCGCCTCGCCGGTGCCCTGATCGAGCCGCAGCAGCTCGTCGATCAGCACCGACTCCTCCTTCTGGAAGGAGCACAGCAGCACCGCCTTCTCGCCGTGGCGCGCGGCCTCGCGCAGCGTGTGCGTGAGTCCCGGTGCGACGTCGAAGGCCGAGCTCGGTGTCAACTGACTATTGAGTTGCGTTGGTGGTGTCATCGGATCGCTTTCGCCGGTCGTTTCGCATCAGGTCTATACCGCGCACTCGCCTTCGCCGCGCTCCACCTGAAATGGCGTGTCGCGGTTCCAGTCGATGAATTCGCCCATCGTCTCCAGTCCGAAATCGGACGGCAGCGAGAGATCCTTGACGAGCGCTTCGAGCTGGCCGGTGCCGACGCGCTCCTGGAAGGCGCCCCAGCTCTCGCCGTCCTCGCGGTTGGCCTCGTAGTCGCGCACCCAGCGCTCGACGGCATCGGGCACGCGCTTGGCCGGCAGGCGCAGTTTCAGGCGCGTGCCGAACTTCACCGCGCCGCCTTCGTAGACGCCGCCGACGTGCGCGACGTAGGCCGGAATCGTGTGCTCACCGACTTTGATCGATGCTCCGTAGAAGCCGATGTCGGCGACGTGGTGCTGCGAGCAGCCGTTCGGGCAGCCGCTCATCTTGATGTGGATCTGGCGCGTCAGCTCGTCGGACAGCTGCATCGACTCGATCCGCTCCTGCACGGCCTGGTTCAGTCCCATCGAGCTGGTGATGCCGAGCTTGCACGAGTCCGTGCCGGGGCACGAGACGACGTCGGCGATCTCGCGCGAGCCGGGTTCGCCGAGGCCGAGCGCCGACAGCGCGCGCCACAGGTCATAGACGCACTCCTCGCGCACCCAGCGCAGCAGGAAGTTCTGCTGCACCGTCGTGCGCGCGTAGCCGCCGGCGTAGTCGCGCATGATCTGCGCGAGTCCGCGGAACTGCTCCGGCGTCAGGTCGCCGCGCGTGACCTTCACCTCGACCGTCACGTAGCCGTCCTGCTTCTGCGGCTGCACGTTCGTCGCGCGAAAGCGCTCGAACTCCGACAGGTCGCCATTGGGCGAGCCGAAGCTGCTCGGCGGCGCCGGCGCCGACTCGCGCTCGTCGTTGAGGAACAGCGTGTGCTCGACCGAGAAGTCGCGTTCGCCGACCCAGTCGCCCTTCAACTCCTCCTCGACCTGCTTGCGCAGCTCATCGATGCCGTACTTGTCGACGAACACCTTGATCCGCGCGCGAGCGCGGTTGACGCGGAGCCACTCCTGGCGGTCGAAGATCGCGAAAGACGGCCTCGGAGATCTTCAGGTACTCGCCGTCGTCGAGCCCGACGAAGTCGTACAGCGCCGGCGCGACGCGCGGCATGATCGACGTGCCGCCGCCGACGAGCATCTCCGCGCCGCGCACCTCGCGGCCATCGACCTCCTTCACGCGAGCGCGAAACGCGATGTCGTGAATGCCGCTGATCGCACGATCGCGCGGCGAGCCGTCGAACGCCGTCTTGATCTTGCGCGGCATCGCCTGCGTCGTCGGATGGCGCACGAAGTAGCGCACGTATGAACCGACGTACGGCGTCATGTCGAACAGCTCGTCCTTCGCGACGCCCGCCCACGGATCGCCGGTCACGTTGCGCACCGTGTTGCCGCAGCCCTCGCGGCTGGACAGGCCGGTCTCGCCGAGCTCGCGGATCGCCTGCTCGACTTCGGGCAGCGGAATGTGGTGCATCTGGATGTTCTGGCGCGTCGTGATGTGGCCCTTGTTCAGCGGCACGTACTTCTCGACGACGTCCGCGAACGACTCCATCTGCTCCGGCGTGATGCCGCCGAACGGCAGCTTCACGCGGATCATCTGCACGTCCGCCTGGCGCTGGCCGTAGACGCCCTGCTTGAGGCGGAACTTGATGAACTCGGTTTCCTCGATGTCGCCGTCGAGGAACCTCGTCGCCTCGGTCTTGAAGTCGTCGTACTCGCGCTGCAGGATCGGAATCACGTGCCCAGGAACGTTCTGGAGCACCTCCGGGTCCTCGAGCGTGCCTCGCTGGGCAGGTACGGAAACTGGCTCCATCTACGAAAAACCTCCTGAACGGGTTGCGGCGCCTGGTCGCGTTCGACGCCGGCCGCTGTTTCAGACGATATTGAGGCTAAAGCCTAGCGGCTTTCAGGTGTTTGTTAAGGAATCAGCCGGTAAGCCAAGGATCGCCGAGCTCGCCGTGCGCTTCGCGCTCGACGCCCTCGGCCACTGCCGCCAGCTGCCACTCGTCCGGCGGCGCGCCGCGCGGACGCGGCGGCGGCGCCGTCGCGCGCATGAATCGCTCGAGCGCAGCGACGATCGCGGCGGCCTCCTCGGGCGAGGCCGACGGGGCGATCAGCTCCAGACGCGCGCGGCGAGCAGGCATCGAGCGTCCTACAGCGGAATGTTTCCGTGCTTGCGCTTCGGCCCGGCTTCGCGCTTGCTCTGCAGCGTGCGCAGCGCGTTGATCAGCTTCGGCCGCGTCTCGTGCGGCACGATCACGTCGTCGATGTAGCCGCGCTCGGCCGCCGTATACGGGTTGGCGAAGCGCGCCTTGTAGTCCTCCATCAGCTTCGCGCGCCGCTCCTGCGGCGTCGGGCTGCGGCGATGTCGCGCCGGTAGATGATGTTGACCGCGCCCTCCGGACCCATCACCGCGACCTCCGAGGTCGGCCAGGCGAAGTTGAAGTCGGCGAGCATGTGCTTGGAGGCCATCACGTCGTAGGCGCCGCCGTAGGCCTTGCGCGTGATCACCGTCAGCTTCGGCACGGTCGCCTCGGTGAACGCGTACAGCAGCTTCGCGCCGTGGCGGATGATGCCGCCCCACTCCTGGCTCGTGCCCGGCAGGAAGCCCGGCACGTCGACGAACGTGAGAATCGGAATGTTGAACGCGTCGCACGTGCGCACGAAGCGCGCCGCCTTCGCCGAGGCGTCGATGTCGAGCACGCCGGCGAGCTGCGCCGGCTGGTTGCCGACGATGCCGATCGAGTAGCCGTCGAGCCGCGAGAAGCCGCAGACGATGTTCTTCGCGTAGTGCTCGTGCACCTCGAAGAACTCTTCGTCGTCGACGATCAGCTTGACGACGTTGCGCATGTCATACGGCTTGTTCGGGTTGTCCGGCACGACCGTGTCGAGCTCCGCGTCCATCCGCTGCGGATCGTCGGTCGGCTCCACGCGCGGCGCCTTCTGCAGGTTGTTCTGCGGCAGGAAGCCGATCAGGTAGCGGCAGTCCTCCAGGCACGCATCCTCGTCCTCGGAGGCGAAGTGCGCGACGCCCGACTTCGTGTTGTGCGACATCGCGCCGCCGAGCTCCTCGAAGCCGACTTCCTCGCCGGTCACCGTCTTGATCACGTCAGGCCCCGTGATGAACATGTGCGAGGTCTCCTTGACCATGAAGATGAAGTCGGTGATCGCCGGCGAGTAGACGGCGCCGCCCGCGCACGGCCCCATGATCAGGCTGATCTGCGGAATCACGCCCGAGCACTTGACGTTGCGCACGAACACGTCGCCGTAGGCGCCGAGTGAGACGACGCCCTCCTGGATGCGCGCGCCGCCCGAGTCGTTGATGCCGATCACCGGGCAGCCGATCTTCGCCGCCAGATCCATGATCTTCACCATCTTTTCGCCCATCACCTCGCCGAGCGAGCCGCCGAACACGGTGAAGTCCTGGCTGAAGACGCAGACCGTGCGGCCGTCGATCGTGCCGTGCCCGGTCACGACCGCGTCGCCCCACGGCCGGTTCTTCTGCATGTCGAAGTCGTACGTGCGGTGGCGAACGAACGTGTCGAGCTCCTGGAAGGAGCCCGGATCGAGCAGCTTCTCGATCCGCTCGCGCGCCGTGTACTTGCCGCGCGCGTGCTGCTTCTCCTCCGCCTCCGGCGCCGAGTGCAGCGCCGCCTCGCGCAGCTCCTGCAGCTGTGCGAGCTTCTCCTCGTAGGTCTCCGGCGCCTTCTGTCGCGGCTCCTTGCGGTGCCCGCTGCGCGACGCCGCCAGCAGCGCCGCGTCGGTCTGTCTGTCGTGAGAGCTCGTAGCCATCGGGCGCAGGATGTTAGCCGCGCCGTTCAGCAGGCCGTCGAGTGGACGCGCGTGCCGCGGCCTCGGCAGTGCCCGGCGCGAGGCGCGTGCGGCGCCGTCAGGAGCGCGAGAACGGGCGGTGGTGCGCGGCGCCGAGGCGGTCGAGCACGCCGGTCAGCACGGCAGTCACCTGCTCGGTCGCGATCTCTTCGGCGGCCTTCATGTCCGGCCCGAGC
The DNA here is from genome assembly GCA_963812575.1 of uncultured Solirubrobacteraceae bacterium. Lineage (GTDB taxonomy): Bacteria > Actinomycetota > Thermoleophilia > Solirubrobacterales > Solirubrobacteraceae > Palsa-744. Next base: position 574,697 of record CAWEVS010000002.1, read on the forward strand.
TGAGCCGTCGTCTCATCGCCGGCAGGCTCGGCGAGCGGATCGTCGGCTGCCGCAAGGTGCTCGTGCAGCTCTTCGAACAGCGCATCCTCTGCCGCGTCCGATCGCGGCGAGCGGCGCGGCAGGCGCGGCCGCGAGTGCGTCGCGCGGCGGAAGCACGCCGAGCAGCTCGTCCTCGAGCTGCGCGATGCTTTCGGGCAGAGGCCGCGCAAGCGCCGGCTCGTCCGTCTCCGCCTCGCCTGACTGCGCCTCGGGCTGCTCATCCGGCCCAGCGAGCTGGTCGTGCGCAGCTTCGTGCGGCTCGCTCGGCAAGGCGGCGCCGTCTGCCTCGGGCGGCGCGAGCCTCGCGCTGCGCCGGCGGCCGAACAGCCGCGCGAAGAAGCCCCGGCGCGGCTCACGCGGCGGCTCCTGATCGAGCTCCGCTGCCCACTCGCCCGGCGCCTGCGCTGCGGCGCTCGGCAAGTCGATCTCGCCATCTTCGGCTGCTTCTGCGCCAACCTGATCGGCTGCGCCGGCGGCGAGCGCGCCGGGCGCCAGCATCGTCCTCGCCCGGCAGGCTCCTCCTCCGCGAAGTCCGCTGCCACGGTCGTCCTCGTCGAGCGCGCCGTCGGCAACGGCGTCCTCGGCAACCGCGATCTCGCCAGCAGCCTCGTCGGGCTCAGGCGGACTCGGGCTCGGCTGTCAACTCGTGCTCGGCCTCGACGGCAGCGGGCGGCGCCGCCTCCGGCTGCTCCTCGGACGCCGGCTGCGCGAGCGGCTCGCTCGCGGCTGCAGGCTGCGTCGCTGCCTCGGCGGCGGGCGGCAGCTCGCGCGTGACCGTCAGCTTGACCTTCGTGCCCCAGCCCGACGGCTTGATCGCGACGGTGCCGCGAGCGTCGTCGGTCTCCCACTCGACGCGCTGCTCAGGATGCACGCGAGTGATGCGGATCTCGCCGAACTCGCCGAGGTGGCGCGCGAGCGATTCGGGATCGCTGATCTCCGCCCACAGCTCCGGCGGCGACTTGACGAGCGTGCGCTGCACCTCCGAAGAAACCATCGCGCACCAGTTTCGAGCGATCGCGCGTGAGTCCTTCCACCAGACCATGCGCGGGCGCCGGCGCCCACGCCGACGGCCCGTGCGGCGGGCGCGAACGCCTACGCATCCGCGCGCTCGAACACACGTCCAGTACGCGCTTTCAGGCCGGATCGGCGGGCAGAGGAGCCAACGCGCCCTCGCGCAGGCCTATCTGCTCGCATTGTGAGGAACCGCACGCACCCCGATGAACAACCCCGTGAACCCCACCCGCAAGCGCTCGGCGCTCGCGTTCCTGTCCGAATCAGTCGATAGATACGCATGTCTGCAGCACCGCATCTGCACCAGCTGCGCGAGGTTCGTCGCTGGCCGACGCTCGCTGCAGGTCCGACGATCCTGCTTGCTGGCGCGCTGTTTGCATCGGCTTCGCCCTGCGTCTCATCGACTCGAACGTCGGCGATGCGGAGGGCGCGCTGTTCATCGTGCCAATCGGCGTGCTCGCCCTGAGGTTCGAGCTGCGCGGAGCGCTGATCGGCGCACTCGTCGCGCTCGCGCTCGTGATCGTCTGGGGTCACGTCGACTCCGGCGTGCATCTGCTGACGACCGGCTACCTGGTCCGCGCGGTCACGCTGATCGCCGTCGCGTGCATCTTCGGCACGTTCGTCGAACACCGGCGTCGTCTTGAAGCAGGCATCCTGCGCTACTACGACGCGTCGCTCGATCTGCTCGCAACGGGCGACCGGAGCGGGCGGTTCCTGCGTGTCAACCCGGCATGGGAGCGCACGCTCGGCTACTCGCCGAAGACCTTGTATGACACGCCGTTCATCGAGCTCGTGCATCCGGACGATCGCGCGCGCACAGAAGCCGAGACGAAGGAGCTGTTCGAGAACGACCGCGAGATGGTCGGCTTCCGCAACCGCTGCCGCGCCGCCGACGGCAGCTACCGCTGGCTGGAATGGAACGCTTCGGCGAGCGGCGACGCGGTGCACGCGCTGGCGCGCGACGTGACCGCGCTGCGCGCGGCCGAGGAGCAGCTGGCCGACAACGCGAAGACGCTCGAAGCGATGATCGTCGAGCGAACGCGCGAGCTCGACGATGCGCGGACCGACACGCTGCGCCAGCTCGCGCTCGCCGCCGAGTACCGCGACGACGAGACCTATCAGCACACCGAGCGCGTCGGCCACGTCGCCGCGCGGATCGCGCTCGTGCTCGGGCTGCCGGCCGGCCAGGTCACGCTGCTGCGCCAAGCGGCGCCGCTGCACGACGTCGGCAAGCTGGCGATTCCCGATCGGATCCTGCTGAAGCCCGGAAAGCTGACGGTCGAGGAGTACGAGGTGATGAAGACGCACACCGAGCTCGGCGCGCGACTGCTCTCGAGCGGCAGCTCGCCGGTTCTGCAGATGGCCGCGCTGATCGCCGCGACGCACCACGAGCGCTGGGACGGGACCGGCTATCCGCAGGGCCTCGCCGGCGAATCGACGCCGCTCGTAGGCCGGATCGTCGCCGTCGCCGACGTCTTCGACGCGCTGATCCACGACCGCCCCTACAAGCAGGCCTGGCCGGTCGACGATGCGCTTGCCGAGATCGAACGCGCCTCGGGCAGCCAGTTCGATCCGCGCGTCGTCACCGCCTTCCTCGAGCTGCGCGACGATCTGCAGCGACTGCGCGACGAGCTCGGCGAGGTCGAGGCGCGCAGCTTCGGTCTATCGCTCGACGGCAAACCCACCTACACGATCCCGCGATCTGCGCGGCGAATACCTCGAACACGTCGACCGGCACGCGCCGCGCACCGACTCGCTCGCGCGGCGCTCGCCCGTCAGCCGCTGACGCCGCCCCGTCGCTGAGCGCTACGCCGCCGACGCGGCCTCGCCGGCGCGCGTCGCGGGCGAGCCGAGCAGGCCGCGCGCATCGAGCAGCTCGGCCAGCTGCACGGCGTTCGTCGCCGCGCCCTTGCGCAGGTTGTCGGCGACGATCCACAGGTCCAGTGCGCGCTCGTGGCCGGCGTCGCGGCGGATCCGCCCGACGAACACCTCGTCGCTGCCACTCGCGTCGATCGCGAGCGGATAGAGCGCCGCGGCGGGATCGTCGAGCACGGTCACGCCCGGCGCCGCGCTCAGAAGCTCACGCGCCCGCTCCGGCGAGAGCTCTTCGCGCGTCTGCACGTTGACCGCCTCGGAGTGGCTGTTGAGCACCGGCACGCGGACGCACGTCGCCGAGATCGCGATCGAGTCATCGCCGAGGATCTTGCGCGTCTCGTTGATCAGCTTGCGCTCCTCGTCAGTGTGATCGTCGCCCGGCGCGAAGCTGCCGGCGTGCGGTAGCGCGTTGAAGGCGATCTGGTGCGCATAGGCGGCCGGCGCGTCGATCTCGCGCTCGTGCAGCAGCGCGTGCGACTGGTCGAGCAGCTCGTCGACGGCGCGCTTGCCCGTGCCCGAGACGGCCTGATAGGTGCTGATCACGAGCCGCTCGATGCCGGCCGCGTCGTGCAGCGGCTTCAGCGCGACGACCATCTGCATCGTCGAGCAGTTCGGGTTGGCGATGATCCCGCGATGGCCGTCGAGCGCCTGCGCGTTGACCTCGGCGACGACCAGCGGCACGTCCTCGCTCATCCGCCAGCGCGACGAGTTGTCGACGACCACTGCTCCCGCCTCGGCAAAGCGCGGCGCCCACTCGCCGGACGTCGCGCCGCCGGCCGAGAAGATCGCAAGATCGAAGCCGGCGATCGACTCGTCGCTGAGTCCCTGCACGACGAGACCGCCGCCGAGCTCGCGCCCGACGGAGCGCTCCGATGCGAACGGCACGACCTCGCGCGCCGGAAAGCCGCGCTCGCGCAGCAGCTGCAGGATCAGCGTGCCGACCTGCCCGGTAGCGCCGACGACGGCGACTCGGTAGCGCTCGCTCATAGGAAGAGACAGGCTACCGCGGCACGCCGAATTGCCCCTGAGCGAGACTCTCGCCGAGGTTTGTGCGCAAATTACGAGTTTATGAGAGAATTAACGTGGATTAAGGAACATGCATCTCGGTTGTTCGGCCCGATCAGGAGCCGGCGATCGTTTCATCCGGGTCTAGGAGGGACCAGGACAGGCCGGCGGGCCACAGGGCAGGGGCGGCGGATGGGAGCCGCCAAACGCGAATTGCGACATACACGGAATGAGCGTCTCGCACACGACATCACAGCTTCACCTAGGGGGGGACGGGCGCGGAGCAGCCGGGCGGGCCAAGCCCAGGCTGAGTCGCATCGGCCTCGCGGATCCGCCTGTCAGTCGTGCCGGGCGTCGCGGCCGCCGCTTGCCCGGCCGGCAATCGGAGTACGAGCGCACGTCGCCGCCGCGAGCCGCGCAGGCAGAAGCTCAGAGGATCGCCGTTGCGCTGCACGACCTCGTCATGCAGGATCTTTGCTTCGCGCTTGCGAGTGCGCGTGCGCTCGAGGACGATCCCGCGGTTGCCGCGCGCGCACACGACATCGTCTACGCCTCCGAACGCGCCCTCGCGGGCGCGCGCGACTTGCTGAGCGGCTTGTCCGACGCGAAGTCGGAGCCGGTCGTCGAGGCGGTCGAGGCGAGCGTGCGCCGGGCGGCCCGCGACACTCCGGTGAGATTCGACGCGACGCGCGTGCCGCTCGACGCGCAGCCCGACCGGATCACAGTCAGAACGCTTGTCCACATCGCTCGTGAGGCCGTCACCAACGCGGTGAAGCACGGTCATCCGACGAGCGTCGAGGTCGTTCTCGAGTTCCGCGACGAATGGCTGTTGAAGATCGGCGATCGCGGCCACGGCTTCGTCGCGGCCGCTCGACCCACCGGCTTCGGCCTGGACAGCATGACCGAACACGCCGAGGCGCTCGGAGGACTGCTGAGAGTGAGGAGCGTGCCAGGCGAGGGCACGATCGTGGAGGCCGTTCTTCCGTGAGCGTCCTAGCCCCGAGGATCGTGATCGCCGACGACCATCAGGGCATCCGCCTCGGTGTGCGAATGGCGCTGACACGCGGAGGCTTCGATGTCGTCGGCGAAGCGGGCGACTGCGAAGGCGCGGTCGAGGTCACTCTGCGAGAGCGGCCGGATGTCTGCTTGCTCGACGTCTGCATGCCGGGCGGCGGGATCGCAGGCGGCCGCGGCGATCGCCGCGGGTGCCCCGGCGACATTCGTCGTGATGCTGACAGTGTCCAACGACACCGACGACGTGCTCGCCTCGCTGCGAGCCGGCGCTGTCGGCTTCCTCCCGAAGGACACTCTTCCCGATCGGCTGCCGGCGGCGCTGTGCGGCGTGCTCCGCGGCGAGGCCGCGTTGCCACGAGTGCTCGTCGGCCTCGTGCTCGAACAGCTGCGCGATTTCGATGCAGTGGCCACGTACCCGGTCCGCGTCGGAGGAGTCGAGTTGACACGCCGCGAGTCCGAGATCTTCCGAATGCTCGGCTCGGGCATGACGACGCTCCAGGTCGGCGAGATCCTCTCGCTCTCGCCGATCACCGTTCGCCGCCATGTCTCCTCAGGCGTTGCGAAGCTCGGCGTCGCCGACCGCGCCGCGGCGCTTCGAACGATCGGCCAGCGGACCGCCGCGTGAGCTCGCCGGCGCCGCGCTGACCGACGCCTCGACGCCTGACGCTCCCCGCGCTAGCCGCGCTTACGCGCACGCACGACGATGTGAGTGCCGAATGGCAGTCCTGCGAAGAGGTCGTCGAACTTCAGCAGCCTGTAGGTGATCCAGATCGCAAGTCGCTTGAGCCGGCTGGGTTCGCGCCAAAGGGTGCGCGCCTCGCTTTCGTAGGTGCGACCGAGGATCGTCAGCGCTTTCGTGTAGCCCCAGACGATGCAGCGCATCGTCGGCCAGCCAGGGCGGCGAACGTAGATGCCCTCACAGCTGTCGCGCAGGGCGCTCACCAGTTCCTCGTCGCCGAACCGGCGTAGATGTCCGCCGTACTCGTCAAGCATCGTGAACTGCTTCGGGTCGCGCGGGACCGAGACCACGAGCGTGCCTCCCGGCCGCAGCAACTGCACGCCGCGGCCGAGCAGCTCTCGCCATCGATCCACGTGCTCGAGCACCTCGACGCAGACCAGTGCGTCATAACCGCCGGCCGCAACCGGATGCGCCGAGTCGTAGGCGTCGCCCTCGTACAGTGTCACGCGCTCGGTGCCCGATCGCTGCAGAATGCGTCGGCCCAGCTGGATGGCCCGCGCCTCGACGTCGATACCGTCCACCTCAAAGCCTGCCGCGCCAAGTCTCGCGGACAGCCTCCCGGTCCCACAGCCGAGATCGAGAACGCGGCCCGGGGCCGGACCGAGCAGGTGCATCACCATGTCGTCGAGCGCGCGCAGCGGAGGTGAGTTCCATTGCCAGGCAGCAATGAGCTCCTCGTCTTCGCGGTACACAGTCATCTCCGACGAGCTCACGGAGGCGCTCGGCGCTTGCGTAGACATGGCGAACCAACGTTGAACGCGGCCTCGCTCTTTCGCCGAGCAGGCCGGCGATCGCCGGCGACGCCGACTGTCGAACGCCTCGGTCGGCAGTCGCCTAGACCAGACCCGCACGAACCGCGCACACGGCGGCCTGGACCCTGCTGTGCACGTCAAGCTTCTCGAATATGTTCGTCACGTATTGCTTTACGGTGTGAGGGCTGATCGACAGCTCGCGGCCGATCGAAGCGTTATCGGCGCCGTCGACGATGAGCCGCAGTACTTCGGTCTCGCGCGTGGTCAACGGCACGCCTGCGCCTGCGCTGCCGGTTACCTCACGCTCGCCCGCCCGCACGTGCGCCACGAGAGTCTGCGCGATCTCGTGCGAGAGCACGGCGTCGCCTCTCGCCGCTTGGCGTATCCCGCCGGCGAGATCCTCGAGCGTTGCATCCTTCAGCAGATAGCTGGAGGCCCCGGCGTGCAGCGCCGCGATGACGTCCTCGCCGGCGGCCGATACGGTCAACACGACGATCTGAATGCTCCGCTGCGTTGCAGCGATGCTCTTGATCGCCTCCACGCCTGAGCCATGCGGCATGCTCAGATCGATTACGAGGACGTCGGGCACCAGCTCCCGCGCGAGCTCGACCGCCTCGAGTCCGCCTCGGGCCTCGCCCACCACGAGCATCCCGCTCGCCTCGAGTGTCCCACGCAACCCCTCGCGAAAGAAGTGATGATCGTCGACGATGACGACACGAATGCGATGGTCAGGACTATTCACGTCGCGAAAATAGACGATAAGCCCGCGGGCTGCAGGGCCGCCGAGGCGGTGTGCTGGCAGTTCCGGGCCGGCTGCCGCGCCATCCTCGCGTGAGATCCTTGTTGTGCAGCTTGCTGCGGAGCACCGCCAATCAGCGTTTAGAGATCTCGCAGACGGTCAAGTAGACGGGCGAACGCGTCGACCGATGGCAGAAGGCGTCGACACGCAAGTCAGCGCGCCTCGACGTCGAACGGAAAGGGGGGCGATCTCCGTTGTCGATCAGGAGTGTCCGCTGGGCCGTCGTCGCGACCGTCTCGCTTGGCTTGTGCGCTTCGTGCTGGGCGACAGCGACAAGCCGCGCCAGCGCAGCGCACCACCACGCGGATGTCGCTGCTACGCACACGAGAACAGCACCCAGGCGACGGAGTAACAGCCGATCGCCGCGCGCCGGAAAGATCGGCCCGCGCGTGCGCACCTCACACCTTCTGCTGGGTGACCGCTCAGTCGAGCAGTCCCAGGATCATCTGAGCGCCGGTCGGCCCGAGGCGTTCCTCGTCCCGGCAAGCAGCAGCGGAGTAGCGACCGACGCCTACGTCTACGTCGACGCCCCCAGCGAAGCTCGCACTCTGCTCGTCGGCCTCTACGGCGACGTTGACGGCAGCCCCGGCCCGCTGCTGAGCTCAGGCTCGATCCGCTGGCCGAAGGCGGGCGCCTGGAACTCCGTGGCGATCGCGCACGCTCCGATAGTCGCGAGCGGGAGCTACTGGCTCGCGCTCCTGAGCACGGGTGGGACCTTGCGCTACCGCGGCTCGAGCCGATGCGGACCCAGCGAGACGGGTGCTCAAGACCGACAGCGTCGGCTGCCCCCGTCATGGAGGAGTGCAGCGAGGGGATCGCTCTGCTCCCCGGCCGCTTTCATCGCCGGAGACGAACCTTCATCGCCGGCGAGCGACGTAGAGCCGCCGGCGACCGCCTCGCCGTTCAGCGCGACCCTGCCCTCGATCGCTGACGCCGAGGTCACGACACAGGCGAGCTCTTCGCAGTCGACGCTCGTCTCGGCGGCGCCGACCGGGCCCGAAGGCTCGATCCCACCGACGGAAGAACCAGCCGAACGGCCGCCCGAAGAATCGCCGGTACCGCCCGAAGAACCGGCCGAACGGCCGCCGGAAGTGAAATGCACAGACACGCTCTCGAGCCTCTCGCAGGTCAACGCCGACCTGAAGCCGGGCGCCGTCGTCTGCCTGGAGGCAGGCTCTTATGGACAGCTCGCGCTGAGCGCCAGCCCTGCGTCGAACGCCACCGTCACGGCGGCGCCGGGCGCACACGTCGTCGTGCATGGCGTGCAGATCGGTGGTAGGCGCCTGACGGTCAGTCAGCTGCATAGCACTGCCGGCATCGAGGTGATCAGCGCAGGCGGTGAAGACACGATCGAACACGACGACGTGACCAATCCGAACGGCTACGGGATAAGCGTGCTCTGCACGCAGGGCTGCGGCAGCTCAGATGTGATCTCCAACATCACGATCGCCGGAAACCGAGTGCACGAAACCAGTGCGACCGGTGAGGGCGACGCCCTCCGCTTCGACGGCTGGTCACACATCACGGTCCGGGAAAACGACATTTACGATATCCGTGAGTGCCCGAGCGATACGTGTCACACCGACACCCTTCAGTCCTACCAGGCCGGGATTCCGACGACCGGCCTGAAGCTCGAACGCAACTACATACACGACTGCGTCGACGCGCAGGGCTTTCCGTTTCTCAAGGACGGCGACATCAGCGACGTGACGATCGCCGACAACCTCGCCGTGCGCATGAGCTCCGACAACCAGGTCACCGGAATGTTCGTCGATGACAACAGCTCGGGCCTGACGATCGTCGACAACACATATCAGGACACATCCGGTTCGGTCGTCCAGTCCGAAGGCACGGCGAGCAATCCGACGGCGACGGTCGACCACAACGTGTTCGACTCCTTCAACGTGCCCGCCGGGAAGTACCTGCTGAGCGAGGATTACGACATCTTCACGAGCAACGACCAATGGAGCTTCGGCCTGGGCCTGCACAGCCTCATCAGCGCTCACCCGAGCTTCGTCGACACAGCCGTCGACGACTACCGGCTCACCAGCAACCCGAACCACATCGGGATCGACTGGAGCCCGGCGAGCCACCAGTACGGTCCCGTCGCCTGACGCGACACAGTCAGTCACGCGGGTCGCACTGCGAGCGCCGGTGGCCTTTGCGCGTTAGGTGCTCGTGGGACCCAGCTACAAGAGCCGGCGACAGGACCGCGCCCGGCGCCCCTCCCGCGCGATGCGCGCGGTGATCGGCTCGATCGCGCTCCTCGCCGCTGCGATCGTAGCTGTGATCTCGATCGGCGGTCCCGGCGCGGCCAGCAGCGTCGAGGGCCGCGCGACCGGCGCTCGGTCCTCTCCTTGCACTGCCCGGGTCGGTGACGTCGCCGCGCTCGAACGTGAGGCAGCGAACGCCGCCGCCGGCTCGGTGATCTGTCTGCGAGCGGGGCGCTACGACGGGCCGATCGCGCTGATCGGCGATCGCAAGGCCGACGTGACGGTCCAAGCCGCGCCCGGAGCTCATGTGAGCACCGGCGCGATCACGATCGGTGGCAGCAGCCTGGTGGTGCGCGGGCTTTGGATCGATGGCGAGGTGACGCTCGAGGAAGGCTCCGCGCAGATCACGCTCGACCACAACGACATCACCGGCGGCGGCGAGGGTGTCGTCTTCGCGACGTCCGACTGCTCGGCGCCGAACGCGCCCGGTTGGGAAGGCTGCGCTCCGCATGCTCCGATCACGAGCGTGACGATCTCCGGCAACCGCTTCCACGACATCGGCGAAAAGGGCAGCGAAGACGCGATCCACCTCGACAACTGGCGAAAAGTGACGATCTCCGGCAACGAGTTCGAGCACATCGTCGAGTCCGGCAACCACACCGATTGCGTTCAGTCGGTCTATGGCGGCAGCACTCTGTCCTTCAATCACAACTACGAGCACGACGACGACTGCCAGGGCTTCTTCGTCAAGGATGGAGACGTCTCGGACGTCTCCTTCACCGAGAACCTGTTCCTGCGAGACAACCAGCCGAGCGGCGACGGCAGGCGCTACGCGGACCTGACGCAGTTCTGGAACATCCACGACCTGAAGATCGAACGCAACACGATCTGGGACGACAAGGGGATCGTGCTGGCGGCTGAAGCTGCGCAGGTGTCGCCTTCGGCGCGCGTGACGCACAATCTGCTCTCCTACTTCGCGCTGCGCCCACCGGTCGGCACGCCCTACGCGCTCAGCGAGAGCTTCAACGTCTTTGCCACGACGCCCACGCCGCCCGCCCGCGGCGCCGGCGAGCGTCGGGTCCGGTCGCCGCGATTCGCGGACACGAAGCGCGACGACTACCGCCTGGCGCACAACCCCCACGGCATCGGCGTCGACTGGAGCCCGGCGCACACGCATTACGGTCCCTGGCAGTGAGCGAAGCACCGCTTGCCGGCTTGAAGGCCGGAATTCACGCACCGGTCCGAGGCACGCGGCGCGGCTACGCGAGTGATGGCACTCTGAGCACGTTGAGTGGGAGTGCACGCCACCGGCGCTCCATTCGCCGCGCACTGGGGCCCCGAGCGACCCACGCCGCCGCCGCCCGCGATCGTCGCGCGGGTGGGCGTCCATCCTGCTCGCGAGCGGACCGCGCGCAGCAGGCTGCTCGGAGCGCTCGAACAGGCGTATTCCGTTCGTTTCGAGCCTCGCGAGGGCGGCGATTGGGATGGTCTGGACGGCGTCGTCCTGATTGGAGGCGACGTGCCGGAGCTGCCCCCGGGACTGCCGGCGCTGCGGGCGCTCGCAGGAGAGCGGGCACTCGGCTCGCCGCGCGGTCTGATCCTGTCCGACCGCGCGGAGCTGGAGCGGCCCCTGCGCGGCGCCCGCCTGAGCGAGCGTTGGGCCGGCGCTCTGGACGCCGCGCACGTGCGAGACGAGGACATCTCGCTTGCGAGGATCGCCGGACTGCCGGCGTGGACGGCGAGCGCGGGGCCGGTGACGCGAGCGCTCGTCTCCGCGGCGCCCGCGGAGCTCGCGGAGGGCGAGGCGCTGCGCGAGCGGCTGATGCCCGGACGGTCCCTTGCTGCGCTCGCGCTCATTCATTTCCTGTCTGCGCTCCTGCCAGGTGCGCCGGCACCCGCGCGGCAGCTGAGGGCGGCGTTCGTGATCGACGACCCGAACTTGCACTGGCCGACCTACGGGCACGTCAACTACGACGAGCTGTCGCGACACGCACGCACGCACGGCTACCACGTCGCGGTGGCGATGGTCCCGCTCGACGGCTGGCTCGCGCACTCGCGCGCCGTGACGGTTTTCGACCGGCGCGCCGAGCAGCTTTCGATCTGCGTGCATGGCAACGACCATCGCGGACCCGAGCTCGGCACGGTCAGCTCTGAGGCCGAAGGCGTCGAGCTCGCTTCTCAGGCGCTGGCGCGCGCGCAGGCGTTCGAGCGGCGTACGGGCTTGACCGTCGACAGGGTCATGGTGCCTCCACACGAGCGACTCAGCCTCGCGGCTGCGCGCGGACTGCTCGCGACGGGCTTCGAGGCGATCTGTGCTTCGCGGCCGTATCCGTGGATCGCCGAGGCGGACTCGAGCTACCCCCTGTCGGCGCCGGCGGAGCGCGGCGCGCTGGCGGGCTGGGAAAGCCGCGAGATCGTCGCCGGCGGGCTCCCTCTGCTGCTGCGCGCCGGGTTCAATGCGCCGCGCGAGGATCTCGTGCTGCGCGCGTTTCTCGGCCAGCCGCTGATCCTCTACGGTCATCACGACCTGCTCGAGCACGGCCTCGACGTGCTATCGGACGCTGCCGCAGCGATCGAGACGCTCGGCGAGGTTCGCTGGAGCTCGCTCGCGGACATCGCGCGAGCCGGGGTGCAGACGCGCCACTCGCAGCAGACACTCGAGGTGGCACTGCTCGCGCGGCGGGCGCGGCTCAGCGTTCCCGACGATGTCCGTCGGGTGCGCCTGAACGCTGTGGCGCTGGCGGGCTCGAGCGAGACGCGCCTGCGTGTCGTCCGCAACGGACGCCGGCCCGGAACGGTCTCGCCTGCGGCTGACCCCGTCGTGCTCGAGGTCGGCGGCGGCGAGATGATCGAAACGGACGTGATCGAGGAGCTGGCGCCTGCCGATCGAAGGTCGACGCGACCGCGGATCGGGCCGCTCCTGTGGCGCATGGCCAGCGCCGGACGCGATCGCACCCGCGCGATCAGAGCGCCCGGCGTGCTCCGGCGGCCCGTAGGCTCACGCGGTCAGCGCGAGATCTAGCAGCATGTTGTGACGGTTGCTCCACGCGTTCGCCTCGATGAACGTCCGTCGCTGGCGCTCGCCCGATCGTCCGAGCGCCAGCGCCTCACGCGTCGCCGCGACGAAGTCGCCGCCCTCGGGGACCAGGACGACACGCCGATCGACTCCGCGCATCGGCCGCAGGTCGCTCGCCGCGACGGGAAGGCCTGCAGCGAGATACTCATACAGCTTCAGCGGGCTCATCGCTTCGGTCAGGGCCGAGCGCGCATGCGGTACGAGCCCGACGTCCGCCGCGGCGATCATCCGCACGAGCACGTCGCGAGCGACCGGTCCCCGGATCGTCACGTTCGGCTCTGCTCGCAGCCGCGCGAGGTGTCGCTCGTCGGTCACCGCTCCGAGGAGCGTGAGCGAAGCCTGTGGCATCGACCTCGACAGCTGAGTCAGCCACTCGACGTCCAGCCGTGCGTCGAGTGTTCCCGCGTAGAGGAGGCGCGGCTGCGATCGCCGTCTCGCCGCGACCTGCGGTGGGGCGAGATCCTGCCACTCGGCGGGCTCGACACCGTTCGGGACGACGACAGCCTCGCCGGTCGGCGCCAGGCGCTCCAGCAGCACATCGGAGACAGCCGCCACCCGACGCCCACGCTCGCGGATCATCAGTTCGCTGTCGTGGTAGGCGGGAGCCCAGCGCCCGTAGGCCGGATGCGCCGACCAATCGTCGATTGCGTAGAACGTCACGGCCCGCGCCCAGGAAAGCTCAGCGAAACCCGCCAGAAGCAGGTTCGTGGTGATCACCACCGGGGCCTCCAGGCCCATCCGCTTCGCGGCTCGCTCCATCGCCCTGTCGTATGCGCGGAAGGTTCGTCTCAGCCCGCCCTGAGAGGCCGGATCGGTGCGCCGAAGCCGCACCGGCGAGAGCAGGCTCGCGCGCTCGTCGGCCGGAAACGGAGACCGGCGCCTTGACAGCCGATCGCGCACCAGCTTGACCGGCAGGCTGCGCATGCGGTCGCAGATCAACACCCGCCGTAGGCGTTCGTGACCGACGAGCGCCTTGGCGATGCGATCCTCGGTGCCGAACCATCCACGTCGCGCCGCGGCCTCCCAGCTCAGGTGGGAGAACGCGTACACGACGTCACCCTCTGACGGCGGCCGTGACCGGGCCGTTCCCGCGGTCCGCTCCGGCCGATCGACCTGGGCCTGGGGCGTCATCGAGTGCCTCCTTGCGCCGCCACGGCCGCGACCGCCCGCGCGGCGCGCTCGCTGCGGCGCCGCGGTCGCTTGACGCGCAGCTCGCGTGCCGCCAGATAGGAGCCGACGACGAACACGAGCGCGAGGAGCTGCGCGGCAATTCCCTCCCACGTGGCGTAGAGGCCGAGCCACTGGCTCCAGGTCGCGGAAATACCGAAACCGGTCGGCGTGGTCGGCAGCCAGCCGATGGCCTGCATCGTGTGCACGGTCGTGCCGAGCATCACCGCCAGCACGAGTGCGATCAGCGCACCGGTCACGACCAGCATCCGCTTGAACGGCAACTTGTGCTGCAACCCGAACGTGATCGTTCCGACGACGAGCGTGCCGGCAAGGCCGATACCCGCTCCGAGCGCAGTCGTCGCAGTGCCCGCGCTGCTCTGCATAGCCTGCAGGAAGAGCACGGTCTCCAGGCCCTCGCGGTAGACACTGGAGAGCCCGAGCAACAGAAGCCCGAGCACCTGCCCCGAGACGAACCCGAGCCGATCCCAACGCTCGATCGCGCGGCGCCGTCGGTTGAAACGTGAGATCCACTCGCTCCAGTAGACGCGATGAAAGAACCAGTTGGTGACGAGCAGCAGCACGACGATCGCGATCAACCCCGTCACCGCCTGCAACTCGAGGCCCCCGTCGCCGAGTAGGTGCAGGATCACCTGCGCGATCAGCCAGGTCAGCGCCGTGGCAACGAGCCCGGCGAGTCCACCGAGCAGAACCGGTTTGCGCAGATGCCGGCGGGCGCCCACGAAGGACGCGGTGATCGCCGCGAGGATCAGCACTGCCTCCAGGCCCTCGCGAAAGACGATGATCGCAGCGTCGGCGACGATCGTCGCGTGCGCGATGCGGACTTCGCCCAGCGTCTGCGCAGTCAGCTTCATCTCCGATCGCACCCGCGAGATCGCCGAGCTCAGCGCGCTGCCGTCGCCACCGCGCGCGACTGTGTCCGCGAGCGACAGAGACCGAGCGTCTCCGAGCAGCTCTTCGCGCGTGATTCGCGCGTCGAGTGTCGGGTCGGCAGTTCGCAGGCGCAGCCCGGGACCCGCCGCGTACAGCGCATACGCGTCGGTCAGCGCGAGGCTCGCTGCGGCGACGTGGCCACCCCTTGCGGCATGTTCGACGCGATCGAGCGCCGATTCGATCTGAGCGTACGGATCCGAGCGATGCGACCGTGGCGGCGCGAACGCATCGAGCGTCCGTTCCGCGCGTTCGCTGAGCGCCGCAACTTCCAGGGCGAGCGGCCATGGCTGCAAGCGCACGCTCGTGGGCGCGAGCAGCGTGACGAGGCGATCGACGCTCTCGAGCGCCAGAGCGGCGCTCGCCGGATCGCTCTGTGCGAGTCGACCCCTCTGGGTGAGCACGCCGTCGCGAACGCGACCGGCGAGCGCGCGCGTGACGGCTGCGAGTGTCGCGTCGTGCGTGGGCACGGCGCTGGCGTACTCGCCCGGCAGCACCATCAGCGCCGTCTGCAATGCCTGGCCTTCGCTCGCCGAGAGCACCGCCGGCTTGCCGGTGACGCGCGATGTGCCGGCGCTCGCACCGGCGGGCGCGGCGACGCCGACGCCGAGAAGCGCCGCGACGCTCATGGCGATGAGCAGCCCTCTTGCCCGGCCGGCAATCGATCCGCGGACGTCCTCCCCAACCGTCGAGTCCGGTCGCTTGGCGCCGAGCCGGCGATGAGACGGCGGTTGCACGTTCTGGCTGACGTTCATGTTAGGGTGCCCTAAGCGCGATCGAGCGCGACCTCTTTCCAACTAACGAGGTGAGAGGGCCCGGCTTGCACGATCGACTGGCGAAGAGAGTCCTCAGAGCGGTGCCGTTCACGCTGGCGCTGCTCGGCGCGCTCGGCGTGACTGGATGTGGCGGAAGTAGCGCCGGTGGCGCGTCTTCGCTCAAGTTCACGCTGACCGATCAGGGCTGCGTGCCCAACGAGGCGTCGGTACCGGCCGGCCCAGTCAGCATCACGGTCACGAACGGCGGCACGACGAGGGCAACCGAGCTCGAGCTGCAGAATCAGAGCGGGATCGTCCTGGGCGAGCGAGAGAACGTGCTGCTCGGAATCTCGGGCACGTTCTCGCTGAACCTGCAGCCGGGCACCTACGTACTGTTCTGCCCCTCCGGCAATCTGACGAGGGGCAAGCTGACGGTAACCGGCCAGGCGAGGCCGGTCCGGAGTCCCTCAGCCGTTCTCCTGAAGACGGCCACGCTCCAGTACCGCACGTACGTCGAGGGTGAAACGAGCCGTCTGCTGGATGGCACGCGCCGGTTCGTCGCGGCCATCGAGCAGGGCAATCTGGCGGAGGCGAAGCGGTTGTACGGGCCGGTGCGCAGGCATTACGAGGCGATCGAGCCGGTCGCCGACAGCTTCGTCGGTCTGGACGCGGCGATCGACGCTCGCATCGACGCTCCCACGGTGCTTGGCGACGTGTCCAAGTGGACCGGCTTCCATCATCTCGAGCAGCTGATGTGGGCCAAGCACACGCTCCGTGGAACGGCACCGCTCGCGGACCGTCTGCTGACCGACGTGCAGACTCTCAACCAGAAGGTGCCGACGCTTCCGCTGTCCGCGGCGCAGCTGATCAACGGCTCGGTGGCGCTGCTGAACGAGATCGCCAACGTGAAGATCACCGGCGAAGAGGACCGTTACTCGCACACCGACCTATCCGACTTCCAAGGCAACCTGGCCGGCGCGCGCAAGGCCTTCGAATGTGTTCGCCCGGCGCTCGAGCAAGAAGGCGCGGGCGCGCTCGCCGCGAAGATCGGCAGAGAACTGACGGCCGTCCAAGCGGAGCTCGATGTCTACAGGCGAAACACGCCACTCGGGTTTGCGCTGTACGGCGCGCTGACTCAGGCCGACAAGATCAAGATCGCACAGCAGGTGGGCAACGCGGCCCAAGCGCTCACCGCCGTCGCCGCGCGGATCGTCCAGTGACCTGAGCAGCCGGCCGCCGGCGCTGCGCCCGCGCACGCCGCGGGCGCAAGCGTCGCATCCAGCGGGACGTTGGTCTCGCGAGGACCATCGTTGCCGGCTGAATCGCTCAAGGAAAGCACCATGCACGGCCTGCGCTGGCTGGCGGTGACGCGATGCGTCGCCGAGTCACTCGCGCTGGCCGCGGCGATCGCGCTTGCCCGTCTGATATCGCCCGTCGAATTCGGCCATGCGGCGGTCGCTCTGATCGTTCTGCCGATGGCGGGGATCCTGACGTTCGAGGGATTTGCGTCAGTCCTCGTGCAACGCTCGACGATCGACGAGCACGACCGCAGCTCCGCGATGTTCATGAGCATGCTCGGAGGGGCGCTGCTGGCGGCCGGCTGCTTCGCGCTCTCACCGATCCTCTGGCGGCCGTTGTTCGGCGCACGTACATCCGAACTGATCGAGCTGATCTCGCCGATCCTGTTCATCGCGGCGCTGGGCGCCGTCTCGCGAGCGACGCTGCTGCGCGCTCTCGACTTCCGCCGTACGAGCGTGATCGATACGACGAGCCTCGTCGCCGGCTATGCGGTCGCCGTCGGACTCGCGCTGGCAGGACTCCGGGCGGAAGCGATCGTGATCGGCGCGCTGGTCCAGACGACGCTCAGCACGGTGCTGCTGCTGAGCGTCGCGCGGCCGCCGATGCCGCGGTGGTCGCGGCGCCTGCACCGGCCGATCGCCGCCTTCGGGCTGCCGGCGGGGCTCGCGGGCATCGTCGAGGTGCTGTTTCGCAACGTCGACTACGCGATTCTCGCCGCGCGCCTCTCGGCGGCCACGACCGGCATCTACTACCGCGCCTTCAATCTCGGAGTGGTCTACCAGGACAAGCTGAGCGGCGTGATGGTGCAGGTCGCCTACCCCGTCTACTCGCGCACCTCGAACACGGCGCAGCTGCGCGCGATGCACGAGCGCGCCGCGAGGGTGCACGCTGTGATCATCTTTCCGTTGCTCGCGTCGCTGATGGTGCTCGCGCCGCTGTTGATCCCGTTCCTGTTCGGCGCGGCCTGGGAGCCGTCGGTCGGGCCGACGCGGGTGCTCGCGCTCGCAGGCATGATGGCCGCCGTCCTGACGGGCTACTCGCAGGTGATGCTGGCGCTCGGTCGGCCGCGGCCGTTGCTGTTGTTCAACGTCGGCCGCTTGCTCATCTACGGCGGAGCAGTTCTGCTCGCCTCCGGACATGGCCTGATGGCTGTCGCCGGCGCGGTCGTCGCAGCCTACGTCGTGATCCTCGTAGGCGCTTATCGGATCCTCCTGCAGCGCTACGTAGGGATCTCGCTCGGGCGCTTGGTCCCGGAGCTCGCGCCGGCGGTCGTCGGCTGCCTCGCACTGGGCTGCGTCACCTTGCCGCTGTTGGCGCTGCTCGAAGGCGCGCTGCCGCGGCCGATCGTCATCGCGCTGGTCGGCACGAGCGGCTTGGCCGTCTATGTGCTCGTCCTGCGACTCGCCTTCCGGCCGGCCTGGAGCGACGCGAGGCTGCTTGCGACACGTGTCCTCGGGCCACTGGCACCGGCGCGGCGCTCGAAAGCGGTCGTTCAGATCGAGCGACCGGAGCCACTCGTGACGATCGATCAAGCCGACCGCCTGGCCAAGGAGCTGGCGCCCTCGCGGGCGCGAGGCTAGGAGGACTCTTCGCGGAGCGGCTCACGATCGGCGCGCGCCGGGAAGCGCGGCGGCGCGCCGGCAGGCTGCAGCGCCGTCGCCGGCGGCGCGGCGAACGGCGGCTCGGCCCGTCCGAGCAGGTTCGCGATCGCCGCTCGCGCTGCCTGTCGATGGAGCTTCGAGCCGGCTCCGCCACCGGCTGCGACCGCGCGAATGAGATGACGCAGACCGATCGCGCTGAGATACAGCGCCCGGTGCGCGCCCGCGAAGTGCTTCTGCGCATACTGGCGGCGTGCGAACGCCTCCTGGGCGACCATCCGCGGCGACAGCCCGACCTTGCACGCGTGATGCAGGATCGTCATGTCGGGCACGTGGCGCACACTCCACCCGGCGCGCTTGATGCGAAGGCAGAGGTCGGGCTCCTCTGCGTAGATGAAGAAACGCTCGTCGAGCAGGCCCGCGCTGCGAAGCGCCTCGCTGCGGACGAGCATGAACGAGCCTGACGTCCAGTCGCAGTCGGACTCGTTCGCGTACACGGCGGGGTCGAGCACGCGTTCGCCCGCCCACGAGGGATGGACCGGCCAGCGCTCGGAGGCGAAGGCCTCGCCGAGCGCACGCGTCGCGCTCGGGAAACGGCGGATCGTCGGGAACAGCGCGCCGTCGGGCGTCAGCTGGCGGACACCGACCAGCCCGATCTCGGGCCGTCGATCGAGCATCTGCAGCAGCTCGGCGAACGTGCCCTCGAGGATCTCGGTGTCGGGATTCAGCAACAGCGCGTAGCGCGCCGAAGTCGTCTCCAGGCCGCGGTTGTTGCCATGTCCGAAGCCGTGGTTCTGCGAGCTGATCACGCGCGCTTGCGGGAAGCGTCGTTCGACGAGCTCGCGCGTGCCGTCGCTCGAGCCGTTGTCGACGACGACCACGTCGAGTCGCGCCGCCCCGGCGTGCGCGAAGACGCTCGTCAGGCACGGCACCAGCCAGTGACCGTCATTCGCCGACACGATGACGACGGCGAGGTCGCAGCCGTCGAGGGGCGGTGCGACCGGCTCGCGCGTCGCCGCTGTCGAAGCGACTCGACCGGGGATCGTTGGCGCAGATCGGACCATGCCTGCATGACGCAACGAATTCCGCGTGGGCGTGCTTTCGCGCGCCGGGCGCGCGCCGGGTGGCAATCAGCCGATCGCACGCGGCGGCCGGTCGCGTTCAGGCCTCTGCAGTGGACAGCTGGTCGCGAAGACGCCGCCCGGTGCGCCACACGGGCCGGCGGACGCGCTCGACGGTCCGCGCAGCGTGAGCGAGCCCGCCGCGCGTCAATGGCGCCGTCGGCATGCCATGGATCAGCGCTCGCGCGCGCCCTGCTCGCACCGCCTCGACACAGCTCTCCACGCTCACCGCGCTCGTCAGCTCGAGGGCCATCGCCAAGTGGAAACAGTTGCCCGGCTCTGTGCAGATCGAGTGCCGCGACGCCGAGCAGGCCTGCCTCGGCCGCCCACTCGCATGCCATTCGGTTCGGCGCCCAGCCGTCCCACTTGCGCGTCCAGATCTCGATTCCGGTGCACAGCGTGAGCCACTGCGGCTCGATCACTTCCCAGGCGTCGCGCCGGACGGGGTGCGCGATCACCGATATGCCTTCCTGCTCGCGGACCGTCTGCAGGAGCTGAGCCGTCGGCGTGCCCTCTCCGGCGAATGGCGCAGGGCCCCATACCGAGACGTGCACGCGGTCGTGCGGGTCGGCGTACTCGATGCCCGGGACCAGGAGCGCGCCCTCGCGCGCTCGCCGCCTCGCAGGCTTCGCGGTAGGCCAACAGGCGCTCGGCGCTGAAGCCCCGGTCGTGCTCGCACATGAACACCACGTCGTAGTCGTTGCGCGCGAATAGGGCCGCGATCTCGCTCAGCGACAGCCGGGCGTCGTAGGACCACTCCGAGTGGACGTGAAACGCGGCTCTGACGGTGCTCACGAGCGTTGCCTTCCGATCGTCTGTGCGACGACGGTCTGCCAGGCGTCCTGCACGAACACCCCGCCCATCCCCGGAGCGAGGTTGTACCAGCGCGTGGGCGTTGAGCCGGGCAGCAGCGCGACGAGCGTCTGCAGCCGCCCCGGCCAGGCGCCGGCGTAGTCGCCGGGCCCGCGCAAGACGAACATGAGGTGGACGAGCTCCCGGCCGAGATGCCGGCACTGCAGCTCGTCGTAGGGCGGCGCCTGTGGTAGCGGCGCGTCCTCGTCGAGGAAACGCGCCAATGCCCAGGCGGGATACTCATAACCTCGGCCGCGCGCCAGCGCAAGGCTTCCCCAGGGACGACCGTTGAGCTCCACGAACCACCAGCCGTCGTGTGAGCGCAGCAGCTCGATCATGAACATCCCGCGCCACTCGGCAGCCGCGAGCATCCGTTCGATCGGCCCGACGACGCCGGCTGGTACCGGCATCGCCGCGCATGCGCTCGAGCCCGAGCCGGCGGGGTTCATCATCCGCAGCCGCCGGTGGGCGCTGAGATGGTGCACGATGCCGCGCTCGGCGAGCCCGAACACGCCGCATCCCTCTCCCCGCAGCCAGCGCTGAACGATCGCCGGTGTCGCCGAGCCCCAGGAATCCTTCAGCTGCGCAAGCGCCTCCGTCGTTCCGAGGAGACGGGGCGCGCGTCGTGCGAGTCTGCCCGACTGGATTTCTGCGGCGAGCGCCGGCTTGAGCATCACCGGCAGCCGCTCTCCTGCGGGCGGCGCGACGTCGTCGGCTCCGAGCTCGCGCCACGCCGGCACCTGCAGCCCGGCAGCCGCCGCCGCATCGAGCTGCAGGCGCTTGTCGAGCGCCAGCTGGCGCTGGCGTCCGCGCGGGCCTACGAGCACGTCGGCTCGGCCCAGCGCGCTGTCGCACACGAGCACAGCTTGATCGTCCAGCGGCATGGTCGCGTCGTGGATTGGTGCGAGCGCCGCGACCTCCTCGACGCACGCTCGGAAGTCATCCTCCGGCGCGGTGACCTCGACGATCTCGACGCCGCGCAGGCGCCTCAGCGCGACGGCGCGGCCGCGCCGCGAGAAGCCGACGACGCGGTGACCGTCGCCGATCAGGCTCGCCGCGACTTCGGGGGCGGCGAGCGCTTCGGCGAAGCCGACGAGCACCGATCGCGGCGTGCTGCTCATCGCCATCGCTTCAGCAGGCGCTTGCCCCGCGTCGCCGGCCCTGGGCGGCTGCACGATCCGTCCGCGACCAGATCTAGCCAGTGCTGAAGCGGGCGGCGGCGGTGGACGGTCATTCGCGGCATCAGCCACGACTCGGCAGAGCGGCCGGCGCCGTCGCTCGTGTAGACGCGGCGGTAGCCCGCACGACGTAGCGCCGCGAGCACGCGACGGTCGTAGGAGCCGAACGGGCAGGCCGCCTCGCGCACGTCGGCATCGACGATCTCGGCGAGCCTGTGACGCGACAGCCCGAGCTCCAGCTCCAGCTCGCCGCTCGTCAGCCGGCGCCAGTCGCGATGTTGCAGGCCATGGCTGCCGATCGTCATCCCGGCCGCGTGCAACTGCGCGATCTGCTCCGCGTTCAGGCGTCCCGGAGCGCCGATCTCTCCCGCGAGCACGAAGAAGCGCGCGGTGCGCCCGCGCGCCGTCAGCACCCCGAGCGCGTGGTTCAGGTCCGAGACGTTGCCGTCGTCGAATGCGAGGCCGATGCCGACGGCCGGCAGGGCGTCGACGATCGCTGCGAACCACGTCATCGGAAGCCAGACATCTCGCTCGGCCGTGCCGATCGCTCGCGGCGGATCGCCGAGGCCGTGGAACGTCAGGATCAGCTCGTCTGGCATCTCTCACACTCCGCGGCGGTGGAGCCGCCTCAGCGGCGGAAGCCCCAGACCATTCCGACCTCGGGAAACGGCGTGCGATCGCAGACGACCGTGAAGCCGGCACGCTCGAGCCCCTCGCGAGCGGCCGCGCCTGGGTCGGCGTGCGGGCAGAGCAGCTCGTGCCACTCCATCACGCAGGCGCGCGCAGGCAGCGAGCCCAGCCGTGGATCGGCGAGGATCGGCCACTCGCTTCCCTCGATGTCGATCTTGATGAAGTCGGCCGGCTGCGCCAGCCGGAAGACATCGACGCACGACACCTCGATGGCGTCCTCGCAGTCGCCCTCGGCGACGTGTGAGCCGGCCTGCTGGCCGGCCACGAACCGAAGCGTGCCGTCGTGGCTGGCCGCGCACGCGGCCACGACCTCCAGGTTCGTCCCGCTCGCAGCGTTGCGCCGCAGGATCTCGAGGTTCTCCGGATCCGGCTCGACCGAGACGACGCTCGCGCCGGGCCAGCGATCGCGTGCGAAGGTCGCAAAGAGCCCGACGTTTCCGCCGACGTCGAGGATCCGCGGCGGTCGGCCGAGGTCGTCGAGCCAGCGCGCGATCTCCTCTGGCGGCTCGTACTCGCCGAGCACGAAGATCTCCGAGAAGACGCCGATGTCGCGCGTCGTGTGCCGCACGAAGTACGGCACGCCGCGGGCGCGCGTGTGGTAGGCGCCGACCATCTGCAGGCGGCGATTCTCACGCCACTTGAACCGCCACAGCTCGCGCACCGCCCGGCGCCAACCCGCGTAAGAGCGCAGGAACTGCACGCGTCGGTTGAGCCGTCCCGGCATGTCGTAGGTTCCGGTGTGAACGTTCACCTCGTGCTCAGCCTCCTGATCGTGAATCCCTTCGAGGGGATCGTTCCGCCCGCGGGGGCCGCAAGGCTTCCTGCGACTGTCGTCGAGATCGAAGCTCGCTCGAGATACGCGCCGAGCAGCTCGTCGTAGTCCTCTCCGAACGTCGGCGTACCCCAGGCGGAGAGGTCACGCGCGCCGATCACCGCGAGCGCGGTGCGCTCGGAGCGCAGTCTCGCGATCGCCGCGGCCTGTTCGTTGTTCGAGCCGATCAGTCCCGGCAGCAGCGTCAGCTCGGCGAGCGCGGGCGGGCGATCGGCCATGAAGTAGAGGCCGCCCTCCGTCGGCGCGGCCAGGATCGGCTGGCCCGGCCGCGTCTGCGAGTCGATCTCCGTCAGCGCCTGCTGCAGCGCCGGACCGGCTGAGGCAGTCGTGACGAACGTCCCTCGCTGCGTGTGCACCGTCGCGCTGTCGTGGACGTACAAGCCGAACACCGCATATGTCGCGAGCCCGACCGCGACCAACCCGAGTGCGCCGAGGACGGCCGCGCGCGCCTGCGGCCAGCGCGCCGCAACCGCTTCGTGCAGGATCCCGAGCACGAGGACGAGCGGCGCCGCGTAGTAGGGCGCGTAGGAGCCCTCGGTCGTAAAGGCGTTGTATGCGCGCAGACCGAGACCAGCGGCAAGGACGATCAGCGCCAGATCCACCGGCCACGGACGGCCGAGTGGCGAGCTTTCGCGCCGAATCAGCCGTACGACCGCGAGCGCGGCTGTCGCCAGGCAGAGGGCGGGAAGGGCGCTCATGCCGAGCACCAGATGGCGCGCCTCCAACTCGATCGCCTCGCGCTGAGACTCGAGCGCGCCGAGAAGGCGAAGCAGCCCGTCGAGCGAGGCCAGCGCCAGGGCGACTCCTGCCAGCGGCCAGATCGCGGCGAGGCGAGCGCGAGCGCCGCGCGCCCGGCGGAAGGCGAGCGCGCTCAAGACGAGTCCGCCCAGCAGTCCGAGGTAGATCCCGCCGCGTCCGAGCAGGCCCAGCAGGCTGCTGAGATCGAACGGCGCCCAATGATGCTCGGTGCCGACGCCGCCATGGAGGAACTTGACGGGCCAAAGGTTTTCGGTGACGAGCCTCGACAGGCCGACCTCCGCCGCGAACCAGCCGAGCACGGCGCCCGGGATCGCGATCGCCGGCAGCGCCAAACGCCAGCCGGCGGCCAGCGCGGCCGACCGCCCCGCCGTGCGCCAGGTGCCGACGGTGTAAGCGGCGGCCATGCCGGCCGCCAGCGCGAGGTATTCCGGGCGCGTCAAGCCCACGAGTCCGATCGCGACGCCCGCCAACAGCAGGCGATCGCGGCTGGCTGCAAGCAGTGCCAGCAAGAGGCAGAGGATTCCGAAGGTCGCAGATGTGGTGTTCGCCAGAACGAAGTTGAAGGCCGTACCCGAGAAGCCGATCGCCAGCAGTACGGCGGTCGCGAGACCGGCGGTCAGCGGCGCCAGCCACTGCCGCGCGAGCGCATAGAAGGCCCCGAGGATTGCCGCTGCCTGAAGCAGGCCAAAGCCGTACGCCGTCGCAAAGCTCGTCCCGAACAGCTTGAACGCGAGCGCCATCGAGTAGATGCCGAGCGGCCCGTAGTAGTAGTGAACGTCGCGGTAGGCAAGTGCTCCGTGCTTGATCAGATCCGCAGTCGTCATCTCTGCGCCGGCGTCGATCTCCGGAGTTCCCCACTTGCGCCACGTCACGGCCACGAGGGCTGCGAAGCAGACCAGCAGCACGGCGATGACCGGAGCGTCGTTCGGTCCGCGGCGGCGGACCGTCTCGAGCGAGGGCGCGGATGCGGGCGCCACGGACAGGCCGGCGCGTGGGGCTGTCAACGTCGGGTTCATCACGGCGTGTCGTCCATCGCGTCGGGTTCGCTCATCACACCGGCGTCGGCCGAGCGACGACTGTGCCCAGCAGCACCTCGAGCTGCGGACGAGCCAACAGCAGCAGCTCTGCCGCGTAGATCGCACAGCCGAGCGCGCCGGCGAGCAGCGCCTGAGTCAGACCGGTAGGAGCGGCGAGGCTCACCACCCAGCCGACTGCGAAGGCGACCGCGGCAAGCGTGATGAAGCGGGCGGCGTCACTGGCGAGCTCGCGTGCGAGCGACGCCAGTCCGCCGGTCACGGCCGCGGCGAGGAGCAGCACGCCGGCGAGGCAGGCGGGCGCTATGCAGAACGCTGCGACGGCCCCGTCGACGCCGAACAGCCTCGTGCCGGCGGCGGTCGCGGCGAGGTGCACGAGCAGCAACGGCAGGGCGAGGATTCCGAGCAGACGCGCCCGCCCCAGCGCCAGCATCACAGGCAGCAGGAAGTTCACCAGCAGGGCGACGAGCGTCCAGGGCGCGAGCAGCGCGACGAACAGCTGCAGCGTGTGGACCTCCGTTGTCGAGAGACTCTTCGGCAGGACCGCATGGACCAGCGGCGCGCCTGCGACGATCATTCCCGCGAGGGCGGGCGCGACGATCAGGATGGCGTAACGAAAGCCCCTTGGCACCGTGGCGATCACGGCGCTGCGCTGCTCGCTGCGCGCCTCGCGCGTCATGCTCGGAATACTCGACATACCGAGGGCCATCCCTGTGCCTGCGACCAGGTAGCCGGCGAACAGGTAGGAGTAGGAGAGAACCGTCGTCTCGCCTGCGGCCGAGCGACTGGCGAACGCGAGCGTGATCACAAAAAGGACGTTGAAGGCCAGGTAGATCGACGTGCGCCCGAGCACGAGCGCGCAGTTCCCGAGCAGCGCCTTCGGCGGGCGCGAGCGAGCGCGGATGCGCCGTTCAGCCGAACGCCGTAGTCCGAGCAGCATCAGCGCGCACGTCACGAGCGACATCGAGAGCATCGACCATCCGAGCGTCTGCACGCCGGCCTCGTTCATCACGGCGAGGAAGACGACCAGCCCGATCAGTGCCCCCGCCGCATATGCCACCGCGACGGCCATGAAACGGTCGCGGATTGCAAGGACCGTCGCGGCCCCGGCAGCCCACAGCTGCAGGACCATCGCCGCCCCGAGAACGGGTAGCGCGGTCGCCGTCACGCCGCGCCCGGTGGCGTCGAGCCCGGGAGCGATCACGTGCGCGAGTGGCCCGGCGAGCGGCCCTGTGAGCACCACGACGGGCAGCGCGACGAGTCCGAGCGTCGCCGCGAACTCGCTCACGCGCAGCCGCGCGTGCGGCTCGACCAGGAGCGGGACGGAGGTGACGCGCAGGCTCTGGCTGAACACGCCGAAGGTCGAGTACAGAGCGAACGCGACGAAGAAGCCGTCGGTGCGCGCATTCGTGCCGAAGCGGCTGAGGTACAGCACCGCTTGGATCGCCGACGCCGCGGCCATTGCGAACGTGGCAAGCGACATCGCCATTCCATCACGCGCCTTGCGCGTGCTCGTCGACGGGATGCTCCTACCTAGGCCCTGGGCGTCAGCTCCGATCGTCGCCGTCTGGGAGCTCATGCCCGAGAAACGAGCCGGGCGGCGCGTTTCTCGCGATCGAGGCTAGAACAGCCGGACGCTCGCGGTGGTGAAGGTACTCGTGCTCGCGGCGTTGCCGTAGACGTCCTTCACGCCGGCGCTGAGCGCGCCGCTGACGGCGCCCGGACCGCCGGCGGTGAGGTTGCCGCTCGGGTCGCTGATTTTCGTGATCGTCAGCTTCACCGTCGCGCCGCTCACGGCCGTGCTGGCGGTCACCACCGCCGAGGTGCCGCCTGTCTTCGTGTAGCGAGCACTCGAGTCGCCGGTG
Source organism: uncultured Solirubrobacteraceae bacterium (assembly GCA_963812575.1). Taxonomy (GTDB): domain Bacteria; phylum Actinomycetota; class Thermoleophilia; order Solirubrobacterales; family Solirubrobacteraceae; genus Palsa-744. The sequence continues at coordinate 601,321 of CAWEVS010000002.1, forward strand.
CTCCAGGCCGTGGCAGAGCCGATGCCGCTGACGAGGACCGTGCTCGAGCCCGTGCCCGTGCGTGTGTACGTGAGCGTCACGGAGCTCGGGATCGTCGAGGCTTCGATCGAGTCGTTGAAGTTGAGCGTGATCGCGTTGCCGACCTGCGCCAGGCCGGTCGTCGTACCCGGCGTCGTATCGGTGATCGACGTCAGCGTCGGTTTGGTCGTGCTGACCTTGACCATCGGGATCGAGGAGAGCGCGGCGTTGCCCGCGCGGTCGACCGCTTCGTAGCCATACGCGTAGCATTTGCCAGAGCTGACCGTCGTGTCAGTGAAGGGCGAGCTGAGTCCCTGTGCTCCGATCGTCGCGATCGCGCCGAATTCTCCGCAGCTGTCGCTCGAGAGCGTCAACGTTGCGGATCCGCGCCATAGATGCCCGGCGGCGGAGTTCACGCCCGAGCCGGCGTCGGTCGCGAGGAAGCTGATCGACACGGGCCCGTTCGCGTGCGCCGGTGCGGTAGCGGTAGCGGTAGGAGCTGTTTTGTCTACCTCGACGGTCGTCGAGAGAACGGACTTGTTGCCGACGCGGTCGGTGCCAGTAAGCGTGTACAGGTAGCAGCCTGCGGCGAGCCCTGATTGCGAGGGGTTCCCCGTGATCGTCGTCGGGGTGCCGTATTTGCTGCAGGCGCCTTCGCTGAGGGTTCCGGTCGCGCGCGTGAGCGCCGAGCTCAGGAAGCCCGATCCGGCATCGTTGTTGAAGTCGGTGCGCGTGCCGATCGCGAAGCTGCCGGATGCGTTGTAGCTCGTGGAGCCGGCGGCCGTCGCGGCGGTCCCGTTGACACTCAGGGCACCGCCTGTCGGCCCGGCCGCGTCGGCGATCAGGCTGTAGGTCGCACTGGCTGAGCTCGCGCCGGCGTTGTTCGTTGCCAGCACGGTCGGCGCGGGCGTGGGTTGGGTAGCCGAGGCGCCAAACGAGTAGACGATCTTGCCGGCGGTCTGCTGCGCCGTGAAGCCGTTGGCGCTCAACGGGCTGAAGGTGTAGCTCGCGATCCCGGTGTCGGCGTCGGTCGAGCTTGCGGTGAGCGTGAAGGCGCCGCCTGAGGAAGGCCCGAAGTACAGAGCATTCGTCGCGGTCTTGTAGTAGGTGTTCGCCGAGAGCCCGCTGAAGACGAGCGACGGCGTCGCGGGTGCTGAGGTGTCGACGAGCACCGTCGTGCTCACACTTGTCGAGTTGCCGACGTTGTCGACGCCCGTGAGCGTGTAGCGGTAACAGCCGTTCGGCTCGCTCTGCGCGGGACTCCCGACGATCGTCGTGGCGGCGCCGAACGTGCCACAGACATTCGACGCGAGCGACGCTTTGGCGAGCGTGAGCGTGCTCGAGCGCAGTCCCGACTGGGTTGCGCTCTGGGGCTCGGCGAAGTCCGTGCGCAGCCCGATCGCGTAACTGCCGGTGAGGTTGTAGCCGCTCGACCCTGTGGCCGTCGCCGAGACCCCGTTGACCGTGAGCGCGCCGCCTGTCGGCGCGGTCGTGTCCGGGGCGACGGCGAAGGTCGCGCTGCTGCTCAGCCCCGCGTTGTTCGTCGCCGTGACCGTCTGTGGACCGGACGCCGTGGCGCCTGTCCCGGACCAGGCATAGGTCGTCTGGTAGGGCGCACTCGTCAGCGTCGCGCCGCCGCTCGTGAAGCCTGTGAGTTTCGGCAGCACGACGTTCTTGATGCCCGAGAACGGGTCACTCGTGCTCGCGCTGACGGTGAACCCGCCGGCGCTACCGCTCAGCGGCCTCGTGTATGCGGTCGTGCCGGCGATGAAGGTGCTGCCGGTCGCGCCCGTAACGCTGAGCACCGGCGTCGAGGGCGCCGCGAGAGTGATCGTCAGCGCGTGCGTCGTGCGGGCGACCGCGCCGGTGCTGTCGGTCGTCTGCAGCCCGACGATCACCGTTCCGGCCGTCGTGAAGGCGTGCGCCAGCGTTCGGCTCGTCCCGGCGTCGGTCGCGTAGTTGCCGCTGCCGTCGAGGTCCCAGCGGTAGTCGGTGATCGTCCCCTGCGTGTCGGTCGAGCCGGAGGCGTCGAGCGTCACGCTCTGGCCGGTTGCGGCCGGCGCGGGCGTCGCCGTGAACGACGGCGTGAGGGCGACGTCGACGTCGGTCGAGTGGAAGTGGTTGAACACTGTGGCGGCGGAAAGCGCCTGGTTGTAGATCGCAAGCTGGTCGAGCGCGCCATTGCCGAACAGCGAGCTGCCGGCTCTGGACATCAGGTACAGCGTGGAGTTCGCAAACGGGCCCTGGCTGCCGTTCGCGCTCTCCTGCTGCGTAGCGACCGGTTCGCCGTCCACGTAGGGCGTGATCTCGCTCGCGGCCGGCGCGTTCGTGTTGATCACGATCGCGTAGTGATGCCAGACGCCCGCGCTCGGGCGCGCGAAGAAGACGCCGTTGCGACTCGCGTTCGTGCCGATCGCCACGCCGAAGGTGCCTCCGTACTCGGATGCGTTCGGATCGATCAGGAACCCGCCCGCGTTTTCGTTGAAGTTCGGCGTGAACTCCATCGCCAAGGCGTCGTTGTTGGCGTACTGGTTCCACTTCAGCCAGAACTCGACCGTCAGCTGGCTCGTGCCCGAGAGGTTCAGCGGGATCGCCCCCGAATCGCTCGAGCCGTTGAAGCCCACCGCCGTACCGGGTTGGATCGCACCGGCGAGACCGAAGTTGCCGCCGTGGATAGTGCCGGTCGCCGTGCCCTTGCTGTCCGAGATCGACGGGCCGGCGGATTCGCCGAGCTTGTAGTAGTCGATCAGGCCGGAGGTGCTGGTGACCGCTTGTGCGTAGGTCGTCGGCTGGGCTTCGAGCACGGTGACGCTCACCGTCGCCCTCGCGCTCTGCCCATGGTCGTCGGTCAGTTCGACTCCGACCGTGTGCGCGCCGGCCGTCTGGAAGGACGTCGTCACGCTCGATTTGGTCCCGGTGTCCGTCGCGTATGCGCCGCTTCCGTCGAGGTCCCAACGGTAGTCGGTGATCGCGCCCTGATCGGTCGATTCGCTCGCGTTCAAGGTGACCGTTTGGCCGACCGCAGGATGGCTGGGAGTCTCCGTCAGGTGGACGACGGGCGGTAGGTTCCCGACCGTCAGCGAGTGCGAGACGGAGCTGCTCGCGCCGTGTTCGTCGATCACACGCAAGCGAACGTTCCGCGTGCCGGCGCTCGCGAAACTCGTCGTCAGTTTGGGGTTCGTACCCGTGTCGGTGTCGTACACGCCATCGCCGTTCAGATCCCATTCGTAGTGCTTGATCTGACCGACCGGATCGGTCGAGCCGGATGCGTCGAACGTGACGCTCTGTTCGACCCGAGCCGGGTTCGGCGTGATCGTGAAGGCGGCTGTCGGTGCTTTGCTCGTGCCATAGGACTCGAAGTGTTGGAAGATCGTCGAGGCGCTCAGGCTCTGGTTGTAGATCGCGAGCTGGTCGAGCGTTCCGTTGCCGAACAGCGCGCTGCCGGCTCTGGACATCAGGTAGAGCGTCGAGTTGGCGAAGGGTCCCTGGCCGGCGCTGTTGCTTTCCTGCTGGAAGCTGACGGCCTGTCCGTCGACATAGGGCGTGATCTCGCTGCTCGCCGGTGCGCCCGTGTTGATCACGATCGCGTAGTGATGCCATGCGCCGGCACTCGGTCGCTGGATGTAGATGACGTTGCGGTCCGAGCTGCTCCCGATCCCGATCCCGAAGCTACCGCCGAGCGCGGGCGCGTTCGGATCGACCAGGAAGCCGCCGGAGTTTTCGTTGAAGTTCGGGGTGAACTCCATCGCCAGCGCGTCGTTGTTCGCGTACTGGTTCCATTTCAGCCAGAACTCGATCGTCAGCTGGCTGGTTCCCGAGAGGTTCAACGGGATCGCGCCCGAGTCGCCGGCGCCGTTGAAGCCGATCGCCGTCGTCGGGTCTTCGCGCACGGCGCCTGGCAGCCCGAACGTGCCACCGGCGATCGTCCCGTTGCTCGTGCCCTTGCTGTCCGAGATCGTCGGTCCGCTCGGCTCGCCGAGCTTGTAGTAGTCGATCAGGCCCGGCGTGTTCTGAACCGTGTCCTCGTAATCGCTGACGCCCTGTTCGAGCACCGGCAGTTCGATGCTCGTCTTCGTGCTCTGGCCTTCGGCGTCTGTCACCTGCACGCCCACCGTGTGCATGCCGACCGATTGGAAGGAGGTCGACACGGTCGCGCTCGCGCCCGTGTCGGTCGCGAATTTGCCGCTGTTGTCGAGGTCCCACTTGTAGTCGGTGATCGTGCCTTGATCGGTCGATTCGCTCGCGTCAAGAGTCACGGTCTGCCCGGTCAACGCCGGGTTCGGTGAGGCCTTGACTCGAGCCACGGGAGGGAAGTTCCCGACGGACAGGCGTTCGGTCTTGTAGCTGACGCCGCCGTCGCTGTCGGTGACTCTCAGCCCGACGGTGTACGTGCCCGCGGTCGCGAACGTCGTCGTCGTCGTCGGCGAGGAGCCGCCGTTGGTCTCGTAGGTGCCATCGCCGTTGAGGTCCCATTCGTATTTGACTATCGAGCCCTGTTCGTAGTGCGAGGAGGACGCGTTCAGCGTGATCGCCTGGCCCGCCCGGGCGGGGCTCGGCGAGCTCGTGAACGAGGCGGTCGGCCGTGCCTCGGGACCGTTTGAGATGAAATGTTCGGTGATCGCGCTCGCGCCTAGCGCGCCGCTGTAGATCGCGAGTTCGTCGAGCGACCCGGCTCCGAACAGCGAGGTGCCGCCGCGTGAGAACAGGTAGAGCGTCGAGCTGGCGAAGGCGCCGGCACCAGTCCCGCTGCTCTCCTTCTGGTAACCGACGGGCTGGCCGTCGACGTAGGGGGTGATCTCGCTTTCGGCGGGCTGCGTCGGGTCGAGAACGATCGCGTAGTGGTGCCACACTCCCGCCGTCGGCCGCGCGAAGAAGACGCTGTTGCGGGTGCCGCCGGTGCCGATGCCGATGCCGAACGTGCCGCCGAACTCGCCCGCGTTGGGATCGACGATGAAGCCGCCGGCGTGTTCGTTGTAGTTCGGCGTGAACTCCATCGCGAGGGCGTCGTTGTTCCCGTACGCGTCCCATTTCAGCCAGAACTCGACCGTTATCGTGCTCTGCCCGGAGAGGTTGAGCGGGATCGCGCCGAAAGACCCATGCTGTCCCTCCGACGGGTCGCCGTCTCCCGGGAAGTTCACGGCCGAGCCGGTATCGCCGTTGACCGCGGGCGGCACTCCGAGCGTCGCGTCCGTCAACGTTCCCGGACTGCTGCCCTTGCTGTCGGCGATGACCGTGCCGGACTGTTCGTCCAGCCGGTAGTAATCGAGCAGATTGGGGGTCGCAAGGATCGCGTCGGAGTAGCGGCTGACGCCCTGAGCCAGCACGTTGATGGCGATCGTGCTCGTGGCAGTGGCGCCGTGACTGTCGGTGACCTGCAGGCCGATCGTCGCCGAGCCCGGGGTGGCGAAGGTCTTCGTCACGCTGGCGCTGGTGCCCGTGTCGGTCTCGTAGCTGCCGTTGCCGTCCAGGTCCCACTTGTAGTCGGTGATCGTGCCGCCGACGCTCGCGGCGAGCGCTTTGAAGGTGTCCCGTTGCCCGGCACCGACGGGATTCATCGCCGCGGCGATGCTCGCCGTCGCCGTGTTGGACACGTTGACCGTGCGCTCGGTTGTTTCCTGCTGACCCTTGCTGTCGGTGACCTTCAGGATCACGCGATAGGTGCCGGGCTGGCTGAAGGAGTGCGTGAGCGTCTTCGTCGTGCCGGTATCGGTGGCGAACGTGCCGCTGTTGTCGAGGTCCCACTTGTAGTCGGTGATCGTCGCGTCTGGGTCCTTGGAGGCGGACGCATCGAAGGAGATCGGTTCGCCGATGAAGGCCGTCGAGGGCGTGGCCGTGAACGAAGGCCACGGTGGCTGCGCGGCGCCTGGCGTGTCGAGCGTGATGTCTTTCGCCGGCGTCACCGGCTGGACGCCCATTTCCGAGATCACGTTGTACGTGGCCTGGTCGATCACCGAGCTTTCTTCATCGTCGAATCCGAGTGCCCACTCCATCGTGCCCGTCGAGAACACCAGCGCACCGCTGGGAGCCCGATACTCGACGGCGCTGACGTTGCTCGGCTCTCCCGCAGGCGGTGTCGCCGCACGCGCTCGTCCCGCGTCTTGGATCCAGGAGTCTTCGGGATTGCTCACGTCGGTCAGCGTCACCTGCTTGACGCCCGCCGGCTCCTGCGCGAGATAGCCGGCTTGGGTTGGGATCTGATCCCACTCCCACCCGACGATATTCTCGGGCAGCGTCGTCGAGGATGTTGTCGATATGCCCGTGTGGCGCCATACGGGGCTCGAGGCAAATTCACCGTTGGCGTTGCCCGCCGGGATCGTCGGTTTGAACGAGAAGTCGTCGTTGTCGCCGACGTACATGACGCCCCAGAGCGAGTTCTCCGGTTCGTTGATGCCCACGCGCCCCCCGGGCGGAGCGTTCGGATCGCCCGCAGGCGCGCCGGGGTCGCGGCGCGTCGTCGTCGCGTTCTGCGGCAGCGATTCCCCGTTGGGGCCAATCGAGGCCGGGTCGTTCGGGGTTCCACCGGGGTCGCCGTCGGCCGATCCCTGGATCACCTTGTAGCAGACAAGCGTGCGGTAGTTGTTTTCATAGCGCGTCTGCCAGTACGCCGTGTTCGCGCTGAGCGAGAGGATGTTCACCCCCGCTTCGCGCGCGGCCTTGAAGTTGTGGAAGGAGGCCGAGGACCAGTACTCGCTGTGTCCTGAGACGAGGTCGATCTTGTGTTTGAGCAGCGCACTGGGATTCGCGTCGGTCTGGATGTCTTCCGTGTAGGTGACGTCGTAGCCCTGCTCCTCGAGCCACACCACCGTGTTGTAGTCGGGCCCGAAGAAGTGGTTCAACTGGGCGTCGCCTTCGGACAGGGGCCTGTCGAAGGACACGGCGACGGCGCGCCCGTCCCCGGAGATCGTGTTGGCGCCGCCGCAGAGGTCGAAGTAGACCGACTTGCAGCCGAACAGGTTGTACGCCGTGTAGGTCGCCGTCGGCAGCACGAAGAGGACTTCAGATGCGCGCGTGTCGTTGCGGATCGTGAAGATCACGTAGTTCTCGATACCGCCGTCGGCAGCATCGGTGATGACGGCCTCATAGATACCGGAGATCGGCAGCGTGTTGCCGGGGATCGTGTAGGTGACGTTCCAGTTGGAGCAGCTCAGTTCGCCGGTCGTCGTGTTCCGCGGGTTGCATTCGAAGGAGTTGTTGACCGCGACGCTTTTCGTTCCCGCCGTCGGGATCAGGCGCGCACCGTCGCCGCCGTAGTAGCCGATCCGGTAGACCGCGATGTTCACGTTCGTCGCCGGGAAGGAAGGCTCGTCGGTGCCGATCTTCAGCGGCACGTTTTCGCCGATCTCGTAGCTCGACTTGGGCGTGAAGCCGCCGATGTCGTCGCTGTAGTTTTCGAGCGCCGAGCGGTTTTCGGTGGTCCCTTCGCCCATGCAGTTGTTCTCGTTGACGATCGGGTTCGCGTTGGGGCAGGAGACCGCCGCCTCCGCGCGAGCGGGCGCGCCGAACAGGAGCAGGATCAGGGTGAGCATCAACGAGGCGAGCAGACCGAGGCCGGCTCGCGCCGGCCGGCTGTTCGAGATGGCGCCGCGCATGGACATCCACTGAGCAAACGGTCCGGCGGAACGCCAACTTTCGCGAGGCCCAAGGACGATCGGGAGACTCAGCCCACCGGCATCGGCTCACGGCGTGGCGGCGAGAGCGGCTCAGGCGTCCCGCCGGGCTGCTCGCGAGTGCGATCCCACGGCCCCGCGGAGTCGAGCACATCGACCGTGGCATCTCCGCGAGGCAGCGGACCCTGGCGCGAGCCCGCCCTGCGCGCCGGTTGGTGCGTCGGCGACGGCTCGCGCAGCACTAGCAGCATCGCCGCGACGAAGAACAGCAGGTAGGGCACGTGCGGGAAGGAGAGGACGTCGAACAGGACGCTCGCGACGGCGATCACGCCCACGGAGGCGAACGCCGCCAGGGCGAGCGAAGCGCGCTTGGGGTCGGGGCCGCGAATCGTGCGGTGCGCCGAGCTCATCATCGCGCCGAAGATCGACAGATAGGACAGGACGCCGAACAGCCCTGTCGTGATCAGCAGCCCGAGATACTCGTTGTCGAGTATGCGATACGTGTGCGGGTCATAGCTTTCGTAGCCACGCCCGAACAGCAGATGGCTGATCACGTCCGGACGTACGGCGTCGTAGCGGGCCGTCCTGTCGGTGGTGCTCAGCACGTTGTTGAAATGCCCGGGCTCGAGCTGCGCGAGCACCGATCCGAGCGCGCCCGGCGAGGTCACGTGGACGACCACGCCCAGCACGACGGCGAGTCCGAGCAGGGAGCGGATCACGACCCGGGGCCGGTATACGACGAGCAGCAGGATTGCGGCCGCCGGTGCGACGACGCTGGTCTTGCGCGAGGTCGCCAGCCCGCCCGCCAGCAGGAGCCCGATCGCGATCGTGTAGAGCACGCGTCTGCGCCAGGTGCCGGCATCGATCGACCCCATCAGCGCAAACGGCAGAACGGTCGCCAGCAGGGCGGTGAGCTCGAGCGGCTGATCGGTCGGTCCGTACACCGTCAGGCGACCGATCGAGTCCGGCACATCCAGTTCGCTCGGAATCGAGATCGGCAGCACCTTGCCCCACAGCGAGTAGAAGACGTTGTAGTGCCAGCGGTACTCGACGATCGTCGCGACGGCGACGATGACCCCGAGCACCACCATCAGCGCCGCATAGCGGGGAACCTCCCGCGGGCGAATGACCGAGGCAACGACGACGAAGAAGGCGATGTAGGAAGCGAGCAGGGCGAGCTTCTTGACCACGAGCGAGATCTCGTCCATGCTCGCGATCCCCTGCCCGTCGAGTGCGATCCCGACGCAGCAGAGCGCGAAGAACGCGAAGACCGCGAAGTGCACGCGCGTAAGCTTCACGCGTGGGCGCTCGCTTCCGCTGAGGATCGCGATGCTCAGTAGCCAAAGGGTCACGATCGCGACGAGGATCGGACGGTCCAGGCTGCTGTTGAGTGGCAGACTGATCGGCAGATCGATCGCGTCGAACGGGACCAGGAACAGCATCACGAGGAAGCCGGCGATCGCCCACGGCAGCACGCGTCCGGTGTAGGGCCAATCGTCGCTGTGCGGCGGCGCGTGCTCGATCCGGTCGAGCACGATCGTCGATCGCCGGTTGGCCTCGGCGCGAGCGCGGCGAGTACGCGCGGCGTAGATCAGGCTTCCGCCGATCAGAAGCACAAGCAGGAACGCGAAGAGCATCGCCTGCCAGCGCGCGCCGCTGCCCAGGCGCCCTCCGACCGTCGGCCCGAGCTCCCGCAGCACGACCGAGCTGGCGGCCGGTGCGGGGCGAGCGGAGGGCACGCCCACGTGACGGGCGAGCTGTGCGCGGGCCGCGCGGACGAGCGTGATCGCATCGCGCTCGGTCGGAGCCTGCGATGAGATCGAGAGCATCGGGCGTTCACCGTCGACATCGAGGACCAGCCGGTACGCGTCATCGACGGTGATCGGGTCGGACGGCACCGGCAGCTTCGAGGCGAAGTTGACGCGCCCGAGCAGCAGTGTGAACGGGCCCGACGCGTCGATCCGCCGGCCCCGCAGGCCAACTGCTTCGCCAAGCGACGCTGACACCTGATCGCTCTGCAGGTACAGCGCGTAGTTGACGGCGAGCTGCGCTGCGAGCCGCGTGTTGCCGACAGTCGCGCGTTCCAGGTCGCCGATCTGCGAGTCGCCCGTGTCGACGAGCACGTCGGCCTGCGCGACGCCGATCGACGTTTCGCGCGGGTGTAGCGCAGGCGGCGAGAGCGATGGCCGAAAGCCGACGAGCACCGCCGCCAGCGCCGCGACGAGCAGGAGCGCCGCCAAACGGACGAGCAAGCCGGCTCGGCGGGGATGCGCACGCGCGCCCACGTCGTGATCCTCGCTCAGCTGCGTCGGTCGCTCGGCGCCGCGCCGATCCCGTATGCGGAAGGCGGAAGCGGGTCGGTCGCACCGCGTGCGCGTGGGTGTACCGAAACCTGTGGGAAGTCCGCGAGAAGCTCTTGCTCGAAGGCATCCTCGTCATCCGTGTGCCTTCGCACTCCCTCTACGACGAGCAGCGCGAGCAAGCCGAGGATCAGGACCCCTAGAAATCCCGCGACCATGAAGGTCGTGCGTGAGCTCGAGTTGACCGCTCCGGCCTGGGGCGGTCCGAGCTCGCGGATCGTGACGCGATTCGGGGCCGGCGTTGCCGACTGCTTCTGGAGCGACGCCACATACTTCTGCACGCCCGGGTAGATGCTCGCCGCGACGCGCGCGGCTGCGTCCGCGTTCGGGCCTTGCACGGTGGCGGTCACGACGGGCTCGTTCGCCTGAGCGACGAACGTGATCTTGTACTTCGTCTTTTCGGCGATCAGCTGGTTGCCGCGCGCCGGTGACGGCGTGACTGTGTTGAGCGCCTGACCGGACCCGCTGTACGGGCCCTGCGCGGTGATCTCGCTCGTCGGAACGCCTGCCGCGGCGGCGATCGGTTCGAGCACCGCCTGGCTCGTCATGACCTGTGCAAAGACCGACGCGCGCGTCGTCAACGGCATCGTTTCCGTCGATAGGTTCGCCAGCGCCGAGTCCGGCGAATCGACGAGGATCTGGACGGTCGCGGCGCCACTCGGCACCGAGGACACGCTCAGCCTGGCCGCGACGGCGGCGCAGACGGCGAGGATCACGACGAGGCCGGTCAGCAGCTTGCGCGACCACAGGATCCTGAATATCTCGGCGAGTTCCATTGCTCGTAGGCGGTGAGTGGTGGTTGGCTTGGCGCGTCAGGTCATGCAACGCATGATCGCGGCGGGTTCTTTCACGTCAGGCGGCTCGCCGGATCACCGCGCGCGAGGAATGCTCGACGCGTCGCGTTCTTGAGGCACAGACATGCAACGAACGGCTGAAAAGCCACGGGTCCTGATCATCTCGCCCGTGCGAAACGAGGCGCCTCACATCCGCCGCGTGGCACGCGCGGTGCTCGAACAAGAGCACCAACCCACGCGTTGGATCGCGATCGATGACGGCTCGGACGATGGCACGCTCGAGCAGCTCCGCGCGCTCGAGCACGAGATCCCGTTTCTCGAGGTCCTGCAGGCGCCGCGCGACGAGGCGCGCGAGCGCGTTCGGGATCGTCTGGCCGAGGCCGTCGAGGCGCGCAACTTCAACATCGCGCTCTCGAGCGTGCAGTGGCGTGAGTACACGCACGTGATGAAGCTCGACGGTGACATCGAGCTCCCCGATCGGTACCTGCGCGTTCTGCTGGAGCGCTTCGCGGCCGACCCGTTGCTGGGACTCGCCGGAGGCGTGCTCGTCGAGCCGACGTCGGGTGGGGCACGCCCGATCCGCACGCCTCGTCACCACGTGCACGGCGCCTTGAAGTGCTACACGCGCGACTGCTTCGAGGCGATCGGCGGCGTTCAGGAGCGGCTTGCGTGGGACACGATCGATCAGACCTACGCACGCATGCGCGGCTATAGGACGCACAGCTTCACCGACCTGGTGTCGCTGCATCACCGTCCGCTCGCGAGCGCAGACGGCGCGCTTCGCGGTCACGCCCGGCACGGCGAGTGTGCATATATCGCGTACTACGGCGCGGCGTGGGTCGCGCTTCGGTCGCTGAAGGTCGCTCGCCGCAGGCCGCGCGGCGCCTCAGGCGCCGCCTTCCTGTTCGGCTATCTGCGAGCCGCGACGCGCCGGGTCGAGCGGGTGCAGGACCCGGCCTATCGGCTGTTCGCGCGGCGGGAGCTCCGCGGACGCATGTGGGGGAGGCGACCGGCAGGCGCGCGGTAGCGCTGCCGCCGGCCGTGCGCGAGCAGTGCACCTCGCCGACCGTTATCTGAACACGATGATCGCCAAGGGCCTGATCGTTCTCCCGTCGAGCACCACCGCCGCAGGAGGTCCGGGCGGCGCATCGATGCAGCGCGTCGGCAACCGCCCGATCGTCTGCCACGTGCTCGACGAGCTGCTGAGAGCGGGCGTCGTCGAGGTGGCGGCCGTGGCCCCATCGGAGCACATTCCGAAGCTGCGGGAGTGTCTGGAGACGGAGGGACCGGCCGGGCTCGAGCTCACCTGCTTCGACTTTCAGCAGGACGAGCTGTTCCAGCGATCGCTGGCCGCCGCCGCCGCGTGGGTCGGCGAGCGCGCTTGCATCGTGCACCTCGCCAACGGGCTGCTCGGGCAGCCCCTCTCGCCGTTGCTGAAAACGCTTGACGAGTGCTCGGCAGACATGCTCGCGGTCGTCTGTCAGGCGCCGGCCGGGCCTGGCTCGATGGCTCTGCCGACGCGTCGCGCACTGCGCCTGGCCGAGGCGCCGGTGGAGGAGCGCGGCGCCGACCTCGCGGGCGTCTGCGTGTTTGGACCGGGTGCGCTGCTGAGCGCGAGTAGCGACGCGTCTGTGGCAAGTCGAGACCTTCGACCTCGGTGAACGGCGGCGTCCTCGCCTCGACCGGCGGATCGCTGCAGGTCGCGCATGCTCCCGCCTGGTGGTGCTATTCCGGCGGCGCCGGCGAGCTGCTCGAGATGAATCGATTCGTGCTCGACGCGCTGCCGACCGAGCCGGTGAGTGTCAACGATCCAACCGGCTACAGGATCGAGGGGCGCGTCTCGATCGACCCCAGCGCATCGGTGCAGTCGAGCGTGATCGTCGGCCCGGCGATCGTCGGTGCGGGCGCGTCGATCGTCGACTCCTACATCGGCCCGCTACACCTCGATCGGCGCCGACGCACGGATCGAGGGCGCCGAGATCGAGCGCTCGATCATTCTCCCCGGGGCCACGATCACGCACATCGGCGGGCGTCTCGTCGGCAGCGTGATCGGCCGCCAAGCCCGCATCTTCCGTGACTTCTCGCTGCCGCGCGCGCTGCGCCTGAACGTCGGCGACGGCGACGAGGTGGCCCTGTGCTGAAGGTCGGCGCGCTCCCTGTCGCGGTCGACGGCGGCAGCCGATTGGCGCTCCGCCCGAGTGGCACGAGCCATCGCCCGCGTCGCGTGGCGATGGTGCACCTGTCGGACTTTCGCCTCGACTCGCGGATCCAGCGCCAAGCGCGCGCGCTCGCCGAGCGCGGCGACGAGGTGGAGCTCGTCTGCGTCGGCGAGCGCGAAGAGCTGCACGTCGGGTCGGGCGTCATCCGCGTGCATGCGCTTGCCGCCGAGAAGGCATCCGGTGGCGCCGGAGCGTACATCCGCGACTACGCGAAGTTCCTGGCGCGCGCGGCATGGCGCGTAAGTGCGCTCGACGCCTCCAGGCGCCTGGATCTCGTCGAGATCCACAACATGCCCGACCTGCTCACGCTCGCGGCGCTGCGGCCCCGGCTGCGGGGGGTGCCCGTGATCCTGAACGTCCACGACACGTTCCCGGAGCTGTTCTCGAGCAAGTTCGCCCGTCCGCCGGGTGGCGCGCTCGAACGCCTGTTGAAGTGCGAGGAGCGGCTGAGCGCCGCGTTGGCGACGCGCGTCGTCGTCGTCACCGGCCAGGCGCGGGACCGCCTGGAAGCTCGCGGTGTCGGCGTCGGACTCACGACGGTCGTCATGAACTCTCCCGACGAGGGGGTCTTCGGGCCGCCGCGCCCGCCGGTCCAGTGGCCCGCCGACGGCCCCCTGCGCGTGCTCTACCACGGTGGCCTCGCACCGCGCTTCGGCGTCGAGACGCTGCTCCGCGCGTTCGCACTCGTGCGCGCGCGCTTGCCGCGGCTCAACGTGCGCATCTGCGGCGCCGGCGAAGATCGCGACCGGCTCGCTGCGCTGGCCGCTCAGATCGATCCGGAGCGTGTCGATGTGTCGCGCGATCCGGTGCCGTTCGAGCGGATCCCGGCCGAGCTCGCCGCGGCGCACATCGGTGTCGTGCCGACGCTCCACGATCGCTTCACCGAGCTGCTGCTGCCGGTCAAGCTGCTCGAGTACGTGCACATGGGCCTGCCGGTGCTCGCCTCGCGGCTGCCGGGGATCTCGAGCTGTCTCGGAGCCGAGGACATCGCGACCTTCACACCCGGCGACGCCGACGACATGGCCCGTGCGATCGAGTCGCTGTGCGCGGACCCCTGCTCTGCACGCGAGCGTGCGACGAGCGCCACGGGACGGCTCTCTGAGTTCGCCTGGACGAGCCAGCGCGCTCGGTATCTCGCGCTCGTCGATGAGCTCATCGCAGGCGGAGCCTCTGCGCCACTTTCTCTGCGGGTCTGAGCGCTCGGGAGCGCGCTCGAACGGCTCTCAGGCGGCCACGGCAGAAGCCTGCGAGTGCGTCGCTCGCGAGCGCTCTTCGTCGGCGCGTGAGAATGCCTCGCCGGCAACGTGCTCGGCCAGCTCCAGGACGGACTCGCCATTGAGCAGACGTGGGTAGATCTGGCTGGCAGACGCAAGCCCCAGACCGTCGACCGCCGGCCAGACGGGCGCGACGCGGGGCTCATGGCCGAGCGCATGGACAGGCTCTACGAGTGGCGCACGCTGGACTGTCCAGTCGACGACGTCCTCGTGGCGGAAAGATGGTGCGAGGCGGGCGAGCATCGCGGTGAAGCGATCGTAGATCGAGCGATCGTCCTCGCTGAACTCCGGCGCCGAGCTATCGCAGTACTTCGGCAGATAGGCGAGCCGCAGGCCGTCGGTGTGCTCGGTGCCGACGACGTGAGAGGTCTCGACGACCGTCGTGATCGGCGTCGGGTCGCAGATGTTCACCGAGTAGTACGGCAGCAGCGATTGGCGAAGCTTGAGCACGAGGCAGACGACCCCCAGATAGCGTCGCGGGTAGGCGGCCAGCAGCGGGTGCAGGTCTTCCGGCAGTAGGTGTCGCAATGCCGGCGGCTGCAATGTCGCGATCGTCAGGTCGAAGTGCTCGCACTCGCCGTCGACGCGCACTCCGGTGACAGCGCCCGAGCCGTTGCGGAGCAGCCCTTCGACGCCGGCGCCGAGACGGACGTCCACTCCCAGCTCTTGCGCGCGCGCTGCTGCCGCGAGCACGAGGCGCTCGTGACCGCCCCTCAGAGCGCCCATCCGCTCGCCGGCGCTGGGGCCCTCGCGAGCCGAGCGCATGCGGTTGGTTCGCGCCCACAGATAGGTCGCAGGCAGCTCGGCGTGGTCCGAGTCGAAGCGAGAGTCGAGCAACGGCAGCCAGATGCGGTGCACGAGCTCCTGCCCACAGTGCCGAGTCAGCCAGTCGATCAGCGGTTTGCGCTCCAGCGCGCTGAAGTCACGCCGCAGCTGGCACTGCGCGACGAACCAGGCCAGTCGCGCGCGCCCGATCGGCGAGAGTGGCGAGAATTTGAGGAAGTCGCCGATGCCGTTGAACGGATGCATCTCGCCGTCGATGTAGAAGCCGACGCCGACCGGACTGAAGCGCAACTCCTGGCCGAGGCCCAGCTCGTCCGCGAGAGCGATCATCCGCTCATCGGAGGGAACGATCACGTGGTAGAAGCGATCGACCCGATGACCCGAGAAGTCCATCGAACCAGCGAGCCCACCAGGAGTGCTCGCGCGCTCGAGCAGAGTCACGTCGGCGCCGCGCTCGGCGAGGCGCAGCGAAAGCACCGTGCCCAGGATTCCCGCGCCGACGACACAGATCCGCGGACGGCACGCCGCCTGCGCGCCGGTGGCACTCATCGGCCGCCGCTGACCGCGCGCAACTGGCCGGACGCCCGTTCCGGTGCGATCGCTGCGACCTGCTCGCTCCCCAAGGGCGATATCGGCGGCGGCTGGATTCGCCCGACGAGGTGAGCGGCCATCAGCCGACCGTACGCGAGCACCGTAGGCCGCAGGCTCATCTTCGACGTGCCCAGCCGCCTGGACCAGTCGTTGACGGTCGGAACCTCGACGACCTGCGCGCCGGCGTTGTAAAGCTTCAGCAGCAGCTCCACGTTGGCGGCGAAGCCGGGCTCGCGGACGAGCAGGTAGCCGTACGTTTCAGCGGCTCGCCGCAGCGTGCCTGCTCGGTATACGCGGTACAGCGAGGAGAGCGTGTGCAGCTCCTGGAGCCTCCCCGCATAGCGGAAGACATTGGACACGGCCTTCGATGCGGTGAGCCTCCACGGAGCGACGCCTAGGATGCGCCCGCCCGGGGCATAGACCGATGCGAGCACAACGTCGTTGCCTTCGGCGAAGCGCTCGAGCATCGCCGGCAAGTCGCTCAGGTCGGAGGTGTTGTCAGCCTCGAGCGTCACGATTGCGTCGTCGTCATGGGACTCGCCGAGAGCTGCCCGAAGCCCAGAGTTGATCGCGGTGCCGAGACCCCGGTTGACGCCGTGCCGGACGATCGCGAGGTGCATCCCGTCGCGGTGCGCTTCGATCTCCTCGGACGTGCCGTCGGTGGATCCGTCGTCGACGAAGATCACGCGCGCCCCGAGATCACGCGCAACCGGCCCAAGGTCGGCCATCAGACGCGGGATGTTCTCGCGCTCGTTGTAAGCGGGTATCACGAAGCGGATCATCGCCGCCCTCCTATGCCGCCGCTCGGATCGGGCGGGCGACCGGCATGTCGAGCAGGGTGACGGGGCGGGAGTGTTCGGCCGAGTCGCGGACGGCGAGCGCAGCGGCGAGCGCGCTGCACCCTTCTTGTGCGGTCATCGGCTCGACGGTGTCCTCCAGGACGCAGCGAGCGAACGCTTCGAGCTCGGCGTGCAGCGGCTCGACGCGCGGCAAGGCAAAGCGGATCGTGGCGCCCTCGGCGTCGCCGCGCAGGCGCGCGAACTCGCTCCATGCCGTCGGCCTACAGGAGGACTCGGTGAACCACACGTCCTGATTGAGGTAGGACGCCTTCAACATCCCTCCCTCGCCGATCACCGTCATCTCGCGGCGCTTTTCGGGCGTCAGCCAGTTGACGTCGAGCAGACCGAGGGGGCCGTCCTCGCCGAAGCGCAGGAAGCAGGCGATCATGTCCTCCTGCGTCGGATGCATGCAGCGGCTGCCTTCGGCATAGATGCTCGTGATGTCACGGCCGAGCACGAACTGCATGAGGTCCAGATCGTGGGTCGCCAGGTCGATTGCCACGCCCGTGTCCTGGATGCGCGCAGGCAACGGCCCGACACGCGTTGCATGGACGCGAAAGACGCGGCCGATGCGACCTTCGCTGATCAGCTCCGCGAGCTTTCCGACGGCCGGGTTGAAGCGCTCGACGTGCCCCACCATCAGCTTCACCTGCGCCAGCCGCGCGGCTGCCGCCATCCGCAGGCCGTCCTCGAGCGCGGTCGCGATCGGCTTCTCGACGAACACGTGCTTGCCCGCCGAGATCGCGTCCATCCCGATCACGGCATGGTGCTCGGAGGGCGCGCAGATACAGACCGCGTCGATATCCGCTC
This sequence comes from uncultured Solirubrobacteraceae bacterium, assembly GCA_963812575.1. Classification (GTDB taxonomy): domain Bacteria; phylum Actinomycetota; class Thermoleophilia; order Solirubrobacterales; family Solirubrobacteraceae; genus Palsa-744. The sequence goes on from CAWEVS010000002.1 coordinate 618,616, forward strand.
GCTCGAGCAGCTCGCGATGATCGGCGAACCACGCGATCGGACGACGACCGATGCGCGCGCGCGCGACGGCCTCGTCGGGCTCGGAGACAGCGACCAGCCGGCCGCTGGAGATGCGCTCCCAGGTCTCGACGTGATACGCGCCCATGCGCCCGGCGCCGATCAGACCGATGCGCAACTCGTTCATGCGAGGACCTCGACGCGGCGCTCGCGCACTGCCGCCTCGCTCGGCGATTGCCTGGCGGCGACGAACTCGACGACGAGCCGCGCGATTCGCTCAGCAGCGTGGCCATCGCCGAAGATCGGTGGGCGCTCGCGCGGCGCCGGGAGCTCGAGCGCCCGTGCGAAGGCATCGGCGTCCACGCCGACCACGGAGTTCCAGCCCGAATCGACCGTGTCGGTCCACTCGGTCTCCTCGCGCAACGTGACGCAGCGCACGCCCCACAGGTACGCCTCGCGCTGCACGCCGCCGGAGTCCGTAGCAATCGCCTTCGCGCCCCGCTCGAGCTCGAGCATGCGCGTGTAAGGCACCGGGTCGATGAGCTTCACGTGCTCCGGAATGTCGAGCCGCCACGCGAGCAGACGAGATCGCGTGCGTGGGTGCAAGGGCATGACCACCGGCCAGGGCGATCGCGCCAGGCAATCGAGCACGGCCGCGAGGCGCCCGGGATCGTCGGTGTTGTAGTTCCGGTGGATCGTTGCCAGCAGGTACGGCCCGCCGGCCGGACGCACACCCGCGCGGGAGCGCTCGAGCGTGTCGCACAGGGGATCGCCGGTGACGTGGATCTCGCCAGTCACGCCCTCGTGTTCGAGATTTCGCCGAGCACCCGGCGTCGGCGCGAGCAGCAGCGCCGACAGCCGGTCGGTCTCGACTCGGTTGTGCTCCTCGGGCATGTCGTCTCGATGCGAGCGCAGCCCTGCCTCGATGTGAGCGAGCGGGACACCGGCACAGGTGGCCGCCAGCGCGCCCGAGAGCGTCGCGTTGGTATCGCCACGCACGATCACGGCGTCCGGTCGCTCGCGCTCGATCAACTGCAGCAACAGCACCCGCGCGCGCTCGACCTGCTCATCGCGTGGGCACGATCCGACGCCGAGGTTGTGGTGCGGGCGGGGCAGCCGCGTCGCGCGGATCTGGCTCCCGGACATCGCATCGTCGTAGTGCTGTCCCGTGTGCACGATGATCTCCTGCGCGATGCGCGCGAGCGCTTGTGAGACAGGCGCTGCCTGAATGATCTCGGGTCGCGCGCCGATCACCGAGAGCACACGCGGGCGAAACACCGGCGTGTTGTTGTCGCTGGGCTTCGCGGAGCTCATTCGCAATCTCCTCAGGCCGCCGTCCGCTCGCCGGGCAGCGCCAGCGCGCACGGCAGGCCACCCCGCAGCAGCGACCTCTGCGCGGCCTCGACGGCAGCAACGATCGATAGCCCCAGCTCGCAGTTCGAGCGTGGTTCCTCACCCGTGCGGATCGCCCGTGCGAAGTCAACGAGCTCGAGCCGCAGCGGCTCCTGCGGCTCGACACGGGGTATCAGCACGTCTCCGGTCCGGTAGATCAGCTGGTGCTCGCCGAAGTTGGCCGGCGCCGGGGGGAAGAAGTCCATTCCACGGTCGTAGATGCGCACCGGTTCGTCCGACGCGGTGTCGTCGTACTGGACCATCCGCTGGCTGCCGACCACGATCATCTGGCGGACCTTGCGCGGTGCGAGCCAGGAGATCTGCACGTTCGCCGTCTGTCCGCCGGCGAACGTCAGCGTCAGAAACGCGGTCTCCGGAACTCCCCGCTGAAACACGCTGCTCCCGGAGGCGGCCACCTCTACGATCGGCTGCTCCAGCCAGTAGAGAAGGATCGAGAGGTCGTGCGGAGCGAGGTCGCAGAGCACGCCGTCGCTGTTGTACTTGCCTAGGTTCATGCGCGAGGAGGTAACGAAATGCAACTCACCGAGAACGCCTTCCTGGATCAGGTCGCGCACGGCATTGACCGCTGGGCTGTAGATGAACGTGTGCCCAGGCATCAGCAACCGGTCGCGAGCCGCGGCGAGCTCGACGAGCTCGCGGGCGTCGACGAGACGAACGGCAAGCGGCTTCTCGACGAGCACGTGCTTGCCGGCTTCGAGTGACCTGCGCGCCAGCTCGTAGTGGCTCTTCGGCGGCGTCGCGATGACGACCGCCTCGACTGCCGGATCGTCGAGTATCTCGTCGAGCTCGGCGACCGCCTGGGCGTCGCCGTGACGCTGGCGGAAGTGCTCCAGCCGCGCTCTGTCGCTGTCGCAGATGGCCGCGAGCGTCAGCTCTGGGCACTCGGCTACGTTGCGAACGAGGTTAGGTCCCCAGTAGCCGTACCCGACAACCGCCGTGTGCACGGGCGAAGGGGCCGGTTCGACGGCTTGCTCGGGCGGGCGCGCCTCGCGTAGCCTGACGTCGACGGGGTCGAGCATGCTCAGGCGACTCCGCGCCGGCTGATCAGGATCGGCACTGTCCGCGCCAGGATCGACAGGTCCAGCAGGAACGACGCGCGTTCGGCATATTCGATGTCGAGGCGCACCATCTCGCCGTAGGTGCGTTCGTTGCGACCGCTCACCTGCCAGAGCCCGGTCAGCCCGGGCTTCACGGCGAACCGCCCGAGGTATGAGTCGGGGTAGAGGTCGACCTCGTAGGGAATCACCGGTCTCGGCCCGACAAGCGCCATCTGCCCGCGCAGCACGTTCAGCAACTGCGGCAGCTCGTCGAGGCTCCAGGACCGCAGGAAGCGCCCGACGGCTGTCACGCGGTCATCGACCGAGAGCTTGTACAAGCGCCCACGCTCAGAGCCGCTCGGTTGCCTGATGAGCGACTGCACGTACTCGCGGTGCGGCGCGACATCGGCCTCGTGTCGCATGGTCCGAAACTTGAAGATCGTGAAACGGTTGAGCCTGTGTCCGAGCCGCTGCTGGCGGAAGATCGCCGGTCCGCCGGAGTCGAGACGGATCGCGAGAGCGATCACCAGCAGCAGCGGAGCAAGCGCGAGCAGGAGGGTGCCGGCGACGAGAATGTCGAGCGCTCGTCTGAGCATGCCGCCGGTCGCGCGACGCAGAGAGCGTCCCGCAACAGGATGGTGCTCGACGCCGAGGGGCCGAGCGAGTAGCAACTCCTGCTGAGGACCCCGTAGCGAGTTCATATGCTCAAATCAACGCGCCGCCGTCCGAACTCTTCTGCAAAGCTCGAGACGGCAGTCGAGATCCGCTGCAGCTCTGCGTCGGTCATGCCAGGGAACAGCGGCAACGAGCAGATCCGCGTGGCAAGACCCTCGCTCACCGGCAGACGCCCGCTGCCGAGGCCGAGGTGGGCGTATGCATCGGTCAGATGGATCGGTGTCGGGTAGTGGACGGCCGAGCTGACGCCACTCCTCGAGAGATGAGCGCGCAGAGCGTCGCGGTGCTCGGTGCGGACGACGAACAGGTGGTAGACGTGATCGGCGTCGGCAAACGGCAGCTGCACCGGCGCGACGCTCGTGGCGTCCTCGTCGGTACAGCTCACCGCGCAGAGCTGTTCGCGCAGCAACGAGCCGAGCTGTCGTCGCTGATCGTTCCACTCATCGAGCCGAAGGAGCTTGCGTCTGAGGACTGCCGCCTGAAGGGCGTCGAGGCGCGCGGTCGTTCCGACGATGCGGTGGTGGTGACGCGGTTGCTCGCCATGCGCTCGCAGCAGCCGGACTCGCTCGGCGAGCTCCGGCACGGAGGTGACAACTGCGCCTCCGTCGCCCCACGCGCCGAGGTTCTTGGTGGGATAGAAGCTGAAGCAGCCGAATACGCCGAGCGACCCGACCCGGCGCCCGCGATAGAGGGCGCCGTGCGCCTGGCAAGCGTCCTCGACGACGTGCACGCCGGACTCGTGTGCGAGCGCGAGGATCGGGTCGAGATCGACCGTCGCGCCGAACAGGTGAACGGGGACGATGCAGCGTACGGCCGGCGTGAGGTTCTCGGCGACGATCGCCGCTGTGAGCAGATGCGACCGCGGGTCAACGTCGACGAGCAGCGGCCTCGCGCCCACGGCGCTCACCGCCTCCGCTGTCGCGATGAACGAGTTCGCGGGCACGATCACCTCGTCGCCCGGCCCGATCTCGAGCGCGCGCAATGCAAGCACGAGCGCCTCGGTGCCGGAGGAGACGCCGACGGCGTGATCACTCCGGCAGTACGCCGCGAACTCGCGCTCGAACGCCTCGACCTGCTCGCCGAGCGTGAACGCCCCTTGCTCGGCGACCGCGCGGACGGCCGCCATCAACTCCTCGAAGAGCTCTGGGCGAGCGTGGTCCAGCCGCGTCAACGGGACCGGAGTAAAAGCCTCAGATCCGTGCGGTGGGCCGGCCATCACGCCGCGCGCAGGCGACCACTGAGAGCTGTCGAAGGCGCCGAGCCCAGCCTGCGCAGCTCGTCTTGCAGCGCTCGCCGTCCACGATGGTGCAATCCGTGGATCGAGCTCTCCGAACGATCGAGCCGCTTGGCGATCTCTCGTGGAGAGAGGCCGACGACATGACGCATGATCACGACCTCGCGCTGCTCGTCGGGCAGTGTGGCAAGTGCGGCGCGGAAGTCGCGCGCGCGATCGAGCGCCCCCTCGTCGACACTCGTGTCAGTCGCAAACACCTCTTCGGTCGGGATCGGCTGGCGCCTTCGCAGGTGGTCGAGAGCGACGTTGCGCGCCAATCTCAAGAGCCAGCCCGAGAACGGCACGCCGTGATCGTCGTATTTGACGATGACCGTCACGAGCTTCATGAACACATGCTGCGTGAGGTCCTCGGCCTCGCGCTCGTCGCGCACGATGCTGCGGACATAGCCGTAGACGTTGTTGGAGTAGCGCACGTAGAGAAACCGAACCGCATCGCGATCTCCCTCCTTTGCGCGCGCGATCGCGAGGCGAACTTCGCGCGCGGCGGTCGGCGACTCGTCGAGTACCATGCTTCCGCGAAAGCCCGTCTGTCCATCCGTGACATCGACGCGCAGCACGAGGATTCCCCCCAATTCGATTGCAGTTGCCTCCGCCCGAACATCCCCCGGGAGGAACTCCCAACCGGATCATTCGCCGCTTTGCGTTTCACCACAATGGGCCGTTCGTCGCGAGGTCCGTTCAGTCGATGAACGCGTCTCACCCCGCTGTTCGGAGGGGCAGGAGCGTTCAATCGGCCGATCCGCGCGGCGACAAACAGTGCGCGAGAACATAGATCGGTGCGCGGTCCACCGATGTCGTCCGTCCGTTCGGCGGACCGTTCGGCTGTGCGGGACTGTGCCGGATGAGCGGCAGCCGCCGGCGGCGACGGCGCGCTCGGCCGGCGCGACTAGGCGCCTGTGTGCGTGACCATGAAGTAGATCGTCAGGACGACGATCAGGCTCGCAGCCGTTCCGCCGACCTGCAGCCGCCTGACGAGCGCCTGATGCTCGGCAGTCAGCTCGCCCGGCACATGGCCGGCGTTCGCGAGCTCGCGTTCTGCGACCTCGGCCGCTCGCTTCTCCGTCGGTGCCAGCACGCCGCCGAGGATGCCGCCGATCACGATCACGGCGCCGAGACCCCACTGCACGTAGAACGAGCTCCACTGGTGCAGGTGGCTGGCGAGGTAGATGCCACAGAGCAGCACCGCGGCGAGGCTCGGCGTCACCAGCCAGCGCTCGACGATGCGCTCCATTCGATATACGGCGGGCAGCGAGCGCGGGTCGGCGCGCGCCATGTAGCCGAACACGAGCGGCCACGCGAAGCCAACGCCGAATGCGAGCACCACGGCGAGTATGTGGAGCGCGAGGATCAGTTCCCAGAAGGCGACCGCGACGACGAGCACGGTCTGATCCTATTGGTCGCCTTGACGGATGCTCAGAACGTCGGCGCGTACGAGCCGAACACGTCCTGCATCGCCGCACACACCTCGCCGATCGAGCAGCGGTCCTTCAGCGCCTGGCGGATCGCCGGCAGCAGGTTCTCGGGGCCGCGAGCAGCCTCGCGCAGCTCCTCGAGGCGGCGCTCGACGAGCGGATGGTCGCGCTCGGCCTTGAACCTCGCGAGACGATCGAGCTGTTCGCGCTCGGACTGCGGGTCGACGCGGAGCAGATCGGGCACCTCGATGCCCTCTTCCTCGTACTTGTTCACCCCGACGACGATGTCCTGACCGATCCGGTAGCGCTCCTGGTAGCCCCACGCCGACTCGTCGATCTCGCCGGTGATGAACTCGATCGCGTTGACCGAGCCACCCAGCGCGTCGACCTTCGCGATCAGCTCGTTCGCACGCGTTTCGATCTCGTCGGTCAGCGACTCGACGTAGTAGGAGCCGGCGAACGGGTCCACCGTGTCGGCAGCGCCCGACTCGTGAGCGAGCACCTGCTGCGTGCGCAGTGCGATTTTTGCGGCGCGCTCGGTCGGCAGCGCGAGCGCCTCGTCGAAGCCGTTGGTGTGCAGCGACTGCGTGCCGCCGCAGACGGCCGCGAAGCCCTGCAGCGCGACGCGCACGATGTTGTTCTCCGGCTGCTGCGCCGTCAGCGTGACGCCGCCCGTCTGCGTGTGAAAGCGCAGCATCGTCGCCTTCGGGTTGGTCGCGCCGAAGCGGTCCTTCATGATGTGCGCCCACATCCGCCTGGCCGCGCGGAACTTCGCGACCTCCTGGAAGACGTTGTTGTGGCCGTTGAAGAAGAACGCAAGCCGCGGCGCGAACTCGTCGACCGAGAGTCCTGCGTCGATCGCCGCCTGGACATAGGCGATTCCCGAGGAGAGCGTGAACGCGACCTCCTGCACCGCCGAGCAGCCCTTCTCGCGGAAGTGGTAGCCGGAGATCGAGATCGTGTTCCACCGCGGCACGTTTTCGTGGCAGTACTGGAACAGATCCGTCGTCAGGCGCATCGTCGGCTGCGGCGGGTAGATGTAGTTGCCGCGCGCGATGTACTCCTTCAGCACGTCGTTCTGCGTCGTGCCGCGCAGAAGCTCTGAGGGCACGCCCTGCTCCTCGCCGACCAGCTCGTACAGCAGCAGCAGGCACGCCGCCGGCGCGTTGATCGTCATCGACGTCGAGACCTGATCGAGCGGGATGCCGTCGAAGGCCGTGCGCATGTCGTCGATCGTGTCGATCGCGACGCCTGTGCGCCCGACCTCGCCGAGGCAGCGTGGGTTGTCGGAGTCGAGACCGAGCTGCGTCGGCAGGTCGAACGCCATCGAAAGGCCGGTCGAGCCCTTCGAGAGCAGATAGCGGTAGCGCTCGTTGGACTCCTTCGCCGAGGCGTAGCCGGCGTACTGGCGCATCGTCCACGTCTGCTTGCGGTACATCTCGCGATGCACGCCGCGCGTGTAGGGAAACTCGCCCGGCTCGCCGAGGTCGAGCTGCTCCGGCAGGTCGCTCTCGTCGTACAGCTCGGCGATCTCGATGCCGGAATCGGTGAAGCGCCGCGGGTCGTCCGGGCCGACGATCGGCGCGACTGTGAGGTGCTCCTCAGTGGAGGCCATGGCTCAGATGATAAGGACCGCTTGGGTTGTGGCGGCTCGACCCGGCCGGCCCGGCCCGATGGCCGCGTTTAGCGCCGAACGGCTTGACACGGGTATTCTCCCCGGCGATGTCGACCTGCCTCGTAACCGGCGGCGCCGGATTCCTCGGATCGCATCTCTGCGACGAGCTGCTCTCGCGCGGGCACCGCGTGATCTGCGTCGACAACCTCGAGACCGGCTCGCTGGCGAACATCGAGCACATCCGCGTGCCCGAGTTCGTCCACCTCAACATCGACATCATCGACCCGTACTTCGTCGAGGAGCCGGTCGACTTCGTCTACCACCTGGCATCGCCGGCCTCGCCGATCGACTACCTGCGCCTGCCGCTGCACACGCTGAAGGTCGGCTCCTACGGCACGCACCACACGCTCGGTCTGGCCAAGTCCAAGCGCGCACGTTTCCTGATCGCCTCGACCAGCGAGGTCTACGGCGACCCGAAGGAGCACCCGCAGTCGGAGAGCTACTGGGGTCACGTCAATCCGATCGGACCGCGCGGCGTCTACGACGAGGCGAAGCGCTACGCCGAGGCGCTGACGATGGCCTACCACCGCCAGCAGGGCGTCGACACCGCGATCGTGCGGATCTTCAACACCTACGGCAGCCGCATGCGGCCGCACGACGGCCGCGCGATCCCGACGTTCCTGCGCCAGGCGCTCGCGCACCGGCCGATCACGGTCTTCGGCGACGGCAGCCAGACGCGCTCCTTCACCTACGTCTCAGACCTGATCCGCGGGATCATCGCGCTCGCCGAGTCCGGCTATCACGATCCGGTCAACATCGGCAACCCCGACGAGTTCACCTTGCTCGAACTGGCCGAAACCGTGAAGGAGCTGACCGGCTCGGACTCGGAGCTGATCTACGAGGCGCTGCCGGTCGACGACCCGAAACAGCGCAAGCCCGACATCACGCTCGCGCGCGAACTGCTCGGCTGGTCTCCGGAGGTCTCGCTGCGCGAAGGGCTGCAGCGCACGATCGAGCAGTCGGGCATCGAGCTGCTGGTCGGCGATTCGCACTGAGACGCGGACGCTCGCGCCGTCGCGAGCGAGCCTGAAATCGGGCGCCGAAGGGTCACCCGGCCGCTACATCTGCCAGTCTGAGGCGTTGTGAGCAGTGAGATGGGACCACGTTCGACGCGAACGTCCGCTCCGCCCACGCCGCGCAAGCCATCGACGTCGGCGCCCGCCGGCCCGTCGAGAGTCGGCCGCGGCGCGGCGAGCACCGGCCTGCCGCCGCAGGCGAGAACGGTGCTCTCGGAGGTGACTGCGCGCCGCGAGACCGGCGATCGCGACATGCGCCGAAAGCGCCCGCCGGCGCTCTCGCTGCTGCTGCGCATGTCGACCGCGCGCCGCGCCGCGCGCGTGCTCTCGCTGCTGGCCGTCGACTTCGCCGGCGTCTCGCTGGCGATCTTCACCTCGCTGATCCTCAAGGCGCTCGTGCTCGACGGCGCCGTGCAGTGGACTCCGGCGCTGCACGAAACCGAACGGATCGTGCCGTTCGCCTACCTGCTGACGGCGCTGCTGTTCGCGCGCTCCGGGCTGTATGCCGAGCGCGCGCAGCGACCCGGCCTCTCGCGGATCGTCGGCTCGCTGTTCCAGGTCGCCTTCGTCGCGCTGCTGTTCGCCGTCGTCTCCGGCGAACACTTCAGCAGCTACTACCTGTTCTACGGCGGCCTTGCCTTCGCGCTGCTCTACGTCGCCTCGCTGCGCGCCGCCTACGAGTGGGTGACCGGCGTGATCCTGCGCGCTGCCGGCTACCGGCGGCGGGCGATGCTGATCGGCACCGGCCGGCACATCGCCGATGTCGCGCACGCGCTCAGCGACGCGCCGCACTCGCCGATCGAGGTCGTCGGCTATCTCGCGCCGCACGCGCTGGCCGACGAGAACCTGCCGCTGCTCGGCCAGCTCGGCGACCTCGACGCGGTGCTCTCGCGCGGACGCGTCGACGAGGTGATCATCGCCGATCCCGACTTCCCCGAGGTCGAGGCGCTCGAACTCGTCGACCAGTGCAACCAGCGCGGCGTGCGCGTGCGCGTCGCGCCCTCGACGATGGAGATCCTGATCCACCGAGCGGAGTTCGTGCCCGGCCAGTCGGTGCCGCTGTTCGAGCTCGGCCCGCCCGTCTTCGAGGGCGTCGACTTCGCGCTGAAGCGGATCTTCGACCTGGTCGGCGCGACGCTGCTGCTGCTGCTGCTCAGCCCGCTGCTGCTGGCGATCAGCCTCGCAGTATGGATGTCCTCGCGCGGCCCCGTCCTGTTCCGCTCGACGCGCCGCGGGATCGGGCAGCGGCCCTTCTCCTGCCTGAAGTTCCGCACGATGCAGAGCGACGCCGAGGAGCGTCAGGCCGACCTGGAAGAGCTCAACGAGGCGACCGGCGCCCTGTTCAAGATCCGCGAGGATCCGCGCCTGACGCGCGTCGGGCGGGTGCTGCGGCGCTTCTCACTCGACGAGCTGCCGCAGCTGATCAACGTGCTGCTCGGCGAGATGTCGCTGGTCGGACCGCGGCCGCTGCCGCAGCGCGACTACGACATGCTCGAGGACTGGCATCGCAAGCGCTATCTGGTGCTCCCGGGCATCACCGGACTGTGGCAGGTCTCGGGCCGCTCGGAGCTCGACTTCGATGACCTCGTGCATCTCGACTTCATCTACCTCGAGCACTGGTCGCTCGCGCTCGACCTGACGATCCTGCTGAAGACGATCCCGGCGGTCGTCTCGCGGCGCGGCGCCTACTAGGCGCTACTGCGGACCGGTCAGCGGCCGGCTCGCGCGTGCCTTGCGGGCGGCGTTTGAAAGTGCGTCCGGCAGTTCGTGCGCGAGCGCCCTGTTCGACTGCGCGCTCATAGGTCTGCCAGGTGGCGCGCGCAGCGTCCTGCCAGGTCCACGGCGGCGCCGCCGGCGCCGGGCGCTCGACTGCTTCGGCCGTCGCGATCAGCGCGCTCATGTCGCCGGGCTCGACGAACGTGACGCGGCCGTCGAGCACCTCGCGAAGCGCCGGCGTCTCGCACGCGACGACCGGCGTGCCGCAGGCGAGCGCCTCCACCGCCGAGAGTCCGAAGCCCTCGTCCTGCGAGGCGACGACGAGGGCGTGCGCGCCCGAGTAGAGCGTCGCCAGGTCCTCGTCGGAGACGTGACCGGTGAGGATCACATCGGGCAGCTCGTGCGCCCACGGGCTGGTCCGCCCGACGAGCACGAGCGGCAGCCTGCGCCGTGCTGCGGCGAGCTTCGCGACGTGCTTGCCGGGGTCGGGATGGCGCAGCCCGCCGACCCACAGCAGGTAGCCCTCCGGCAGCGCGAAGCGAGCGCGCAGCGCCGCGACCTTGCGCGCGTCGCGTTCGTACATGCACGCCGCCGGCGCCTCTGCGATCACGTCGATCTGCTCGCGCTCCAGCCCGAGGCTGACGATCGCATCCTCGCCAGCGCCGCGCTCGGCACGATCACGCGCACGGCGCGCTGCACGGCGAGATGGCGCAGTCGCGAGCGCACGCCGGAGCGCAGCAGCTCGCTGCGCCGCTTCAGCGCGGTCAGGTCGTGCAGCGTGACGACCATCGGGCAGGGGCTGTGCAGCAGCGCGCCGTTCATCCACGGCGCGTGGAACACGTCGGCGCGGCGCGGCCGGCTCGCCTCGTCGATCTGCGAGCCGTTCAGCGCCGTCTCGCGGAGCGCGTCGAGGATGCAGCGCGAGTAGCGTCCGACGCCCTGCAGGTCTCGCGTCGGGCGGCTGTCGAACGCGACGTTCACGATCAGTCGAACGAACTCGCGTGACGCTCCCCAGGCACGCTCGGCAAGATATTCGCTTGCTCTCGACAGTGCATCGATGAAGGCGAACTTGCGCGCTCCAGGGCCTCTACTCTCGCGAGCATGTCCTCGCGATATCGACGAGAGCGTCTGGGAGTCGGTTCCCGACGGCGCGCAACCGGCCGAGCTGAAGTTGCGCCTCGCCTTTGCGCTCGAGCGGCTGCGCGCCGCCGGCGCAGCGAGCGGGTCAAGCGTCGCCGGTGTGACGGCGCCTGGCGCGGCCGGCGGCTCGCCGGCTGCGTGTGCTCGACGTCGGCTGCGGCGAGGCGCAGATCACGGCCGAGCTGGCGCGCGCCGGCTTCGACGTGCTCGGTGTCGACGTCGCAGAGGAGCCCTTGCGCCGCGCACGCCGTCGCCACGCCGAGCTCGACCTGCGGCTCGTCGAGGAAGTCGACTGGCCGCTGCCCGACGCGAGCTTCGACGCCGTCTGGTCGGGCGAGACGCTCGAGCACGTGCTCGACACGAGCGCCTGGCTCTCGGAAGTTCGCCGCGTGCTGCGCCCGCACGGAAGCCTCCTGCTTGAGCACGCCCGCGCACGACCCGCTGACGCTGCTCGGCCTCTCGCTCCGGCCGCGAGCGTTCGTGCGGCATTTCGACGCGCGCTCCGATCACCTGCGCTTCTACAACCGCCGGATGCTGGCGCAGCTGCTCGCCGACTTCGGCTTCGAGCAGATCGAGCTGCGCGGCGCCGGCGGTCTGCCCGGCGCTCGCCGTGTGCTGCTCGCCTCGGCCGTGCGCTCGCGCTTCTAGCGTTTGGCGCTGCGCGAAGCTCCAGCGGCGCGATGCGCGAGCCGGCGGCGACGCGCGAGCCGTGCGGCCCGGCGTTCGCGCGCGAGCTGCCGCGCCGCCTGGCGCCGCGCCGTGCGTTCTTCGCTCTGCGCGCTCGCCGCGCGCAGCGCCTGCACGTAGTCGTTCTGGACCTCGATCGCTTCGGGTTCTCCCTGCGCGATCGCTTCGGGCGAGACCGACTCCGGGTTGAGGTAGATCGAAGCGCCGATCTCGCTGACGGCTGCCATCGGATCGCGCGTCAGGTCGTACTGCCCGAGCGTCAGCCACGTCTGCGGGTTCGACGGCTGCAGGCGCACCGCGCGCTGCAGCGTCGCGCGCGCCTGCGCGCTGCTGCCGGTCGCATGCTGCACCGCCGCGAGCGTGAACAGCGCCTGAGCCGACAGCGGATCGCGCGAGACGCCGGCCTGCGCCGAGGAGAGCGCCGCGCGCGGGTCGCGTGCGAGCTGCGTCAGTCCCTGCTGCGAGGCTTCTACCGAGCGCTGCGGCTGCCACTGCGCCCAGGCGGCGATCAGCGCGCCGATCACCGCCGCGACGGCGATGCTCACGCGCGTCGCGCCGAGCGCGCGAAGCGCGCCCGGCGCCAGCCGCGAGCGCAGCTCGCGCAGGTTCGGCAGCCACACGCCGCGGCGGATCCGCGCGCCGCCGAGCGGATCGCTGGCACCGGCCGGCCTCGATTTCGCGGCGCCGAGCGCCGCGAACGACAGCCGCTGCGCGCTCGTCACCGGGCGGGCGGCCTCGAGCGGCCCGCGCCCGGCCAGCCAGCCGGCGCAGAGCAGCGCGACGATCGCATCGCCCGGCACGTACCAGGTCCAGTCGGCGAGCGAGTGGATGCCGAAGACGACCACGAGCACGAGCATGCTCAGGAGCGCTACGCGCTCGGCCGTGTAGGGCGCCGGAGCACCGTCGAGCGTGAATCGTCGCCAGGCCGGCGGCCGCGCTCCCGGCGCACGTCGCAGCCAATCGCCGAACGCGCGCCAGCTGCTCCACCGCCGGTTCAGCGGATGCGTGCTGCGTCCGGCCGCCGCCATCCAGACGAGCAGCAGCGCGAGCGTCAGCGACCAGCCCGACGATGCCGAGGTCGGCGAGCGTCTGCACGATGTAGCCGTGCGCGTGGCGCACGTCGAGCGTCTCGGTGCGGTAGCGGAGTCGCGCCGTCGCATAGCCTTCTGCGCCCGCGCCGAGCGCCGGATGCGCCTGGAACACCTTCAGCGCCTCGTTCCAGTAGCGCGCTCGCACGCTGCCGACCGCCGTCAGTCGCCCGGGCCCGTTCGACGGGACCGGCGCGTGCGGATCGGTGACCGAGTGCAGCGTGTGCGAGATCGTGCCGGTGAAGCCGCGATGGCTTGCCGCGAGCGCGCCGCAGAACGCGAGCACGCCGAGCACGAGCACGCTGAGCAGCAGCGTGCCGGCGCGACGGCGGCTGATCAGCGAAGGCGCCTGCCGGCCGGTCCAGAAGCCGAACGCGAGACCGACGGCGCTCAGCACGAGCAGCATCGCCAGCACCAGCACGCCGAGCTGGTGGCCGGCGTGCGCGCGCGCCGCCAGCGCGACGTTGTCGTCGTCGAGCGCCGAGGTCGAGAAGTCCCAGACGACGACGGCGCCGGCCGCGATCGCGCCGCTCAGCAGGATGGCCGCGCCGCGCAGGCGCAGCGGCACGATGCAGAACCACAGCACGAGGCCGAGCAGCAGAGAGACCAGCGCGCCGCGCGAGTAGGCGAGCAGCAGCGTCAGCAGCATCAGCCCCATCGCCGGATAGGCCGCCGCCGTCGCCAACGCATGCCCGGTTCGCCGGGCGCCCAGCCACAGGCACCCGATCGCGCCCATCGCCGCCGTCAGCCCGATCGCGTTCCAGTAGTTGAAGGGAGCGCGTAGGCGCGCGTACACGTCGCCGGCGTCGAGATGGACGGGGAAGACCTTCGTCAGCACGGCGTAGCCGCAGACGATCACGGCCGCGAGCACGATCCCGCCGAGCACCGCCGGCCAGCGCGCGGGGATCGTTCGCGCGAGCACGACGACGGCGCCGAAGACGGCGCAGTAGGAGAGCATCCGCCCGGCGTCCTTGAAGCTGTCATCGGGCTGCACCGACCAGGCCACCGACAACGCCGTCAGCGCGGTGAAGGCGAGCAACAGCGCGATCGACCAGGCGCCGTATGCGCGCCCGGCGCTGCGCCCGAGCAGCACGGCCGCGGCGACGAGCAGTCCCGAGCCGATCGTCAGCGACATCTCGACGACCGTCATCTGCGCGAGGTTCAGACCGCCGCCGGCGACGAACGTGACGAAGCAGATCACGCCGGCGATCAGCGGAGTCGGCCACCAGCCGAGCAGCCGCGCCGGCCAGCCGCTGACGCTCGGCGCCGCGCGGCGCCGCGATCTCCGCCACGGCGCGATCGAGCAGCTGCTCCTCGCTCAGTTCGACGGTGATCGCCCGATCCGTGCCGCTCGGCGTCGCCGGTGCTGTCGCGTGCTCAGTCGGAGCGGCGGGCACGGACGCTCCTTCCGATCGCTCGTGCGCCGAGCGCGAGCGCGCAGGCGAGCAGGAAAGCGAGCACGGCCAGCAGGGGATCGGGGAGCGAGCTGAACGCCGAAGCGACGCTCGGATGCACGACGCCCGGGCGCACGAGCGAACCGCCGACGTGCAGCGGCGCGGCGCCGGTCTTGTGCAGCGCGCCGATCGCCCGCTTGTCGCTCGGCGACAGCGGCGTCGCCGTCGGCAGCGCGGTCCCGCCGCCGGTACTCCCGTGACCGCCGGCGGCAGCCAACTGCGCGCGGCGGATCAGGTTGCCGCAGGGCGAATACTCTTCGACTTCGGTCGGCAGCTCCTGCAGCGCGCGGCGGTAGGCCTGCTGGCTGAAGCCGGCGACGCTCTGGCCGTGCGTGCAGCGTTCGATGATCTTTTCGCCGACGTCGGCGCCGGCGGCGGCCGTCAGCCAGCTGAGAGCGAGCAGCGTGACGAGGAGCGTCGCCGCGCCGAGGCGTCGGCCGAGCACTGCGCCGTGGCGTCGGGCTCCGTCCGCTCGCCGGTGAGAGAGGGCGATTCCCATCGATCAGCCCCGCAACCTAGCAATGCTCCCGGGAGAGGCCGAGGTTGGCGAGCGCTGCTGAGAAGCCACGTGCCCACGCCTCGTGCGTATATCCGCGCACGTCCTCGCGTGCCTGCGCGCCGAGGCGTGCGGCCAGAGCCTCGTCGGCCACCAGCCGCTGCAGTACGCTCGCCAGCGTCGCGCTGTCGCCCGCGGGCACGACGATGCCGTTGACTCCATCGCGCACGAGACCGCCTGCGACCGCGCCGACGGCGTCGCTGGCGATCACAGGCAGGCCGCGGTTCATCGCCTCGTTCACTACCAGGCCCCAGGGCTCGCGAAACGTCCTCGTTGCAACCGACGGCAGCACGAGCGCACGGCTTGCGGCGTAGGCGTCGCGCAGTTGCAGCGCAGAGAGCCGGCCGAGCCCGACGATTCCGGCGTCGCCCGCACGTCGCGGGCCGGACGGAGCGATCGAGCCGAGCCCGGCGTCGATACCGGCGAGCGCAAGCGCCGCCTGCGGCGGCTCGAGCTCCGCCGAGCGCCACGCGTCTACGAGCACCGGCAGGCCCTTCTCGGGCGCCGCGCGACCGACGAACAGGAAGCGTGCCCGCGTCTCGCGCGGCCAGCGCGGGTCGCTCGGCGGCGAGACCTCGGGCGCGCTCCAGAACGCGTTGTCGACCGACTGCGGCGCGACGTGCACGTTGCGCGCTCCGCGTTCGCGCACGTAGGCGCTGACGTGCGGACCGTAGGTGACGACCGCATCGGCCGAGCGGTACAGCCGGCGCAGCGGCAGGTAGCTGAGCGCATGCGCGGCGCTGCGCGGATGCGCCCACAGCGAGGCCCAGAGGATCACCGGCACGCGCGCACGGCGGGCGCCGGCCCAGGTCGCCAGCGGCGCGACGCGCCCGCCCGTCGGGCAGACGACGGCGCGATAGTCGCCGCTCGCAGCAATCCGCTCGAGCTCGCGCGGGCGGACGTGGCGATGGGGAAAGGGCATCTCACCCTCGAACACCTCACCACCGTGCACGGAGCGGCCGCCGAACAACGCGAGCTCGATCGTCTCTCGCTCGTGCAGCTGCGCAAGCGCTCCTACGCGATACGCCGGAGCGTTCCCGGTCACGAACAGCAGCGGCTTCATCGCGCGGCGCGTTCGTAGGCGGCGAGCGTCTGCGCGCCGCAGCGCTCCCAGGTGAAGTGCTCGGCGACCGTCGCGCGTGCCCGCTGGCGCGCCTCGTGCAGCCGGTGTGAGTCGGACAGCAGCTCGTCGATCCGCTGCGTCAGGCGCTCGATGTCGCCCGGTGGCACGAGCACGAGCCCGTCACCGGCGGCGGCGATCTCCTCCGGCCCCGGCTCGCCGCGGCAGCCGATCGCCGGCACGCCGCCGGCCATCGCCTCGACGTAGGCGACGCCGAACGCCTCCTCGGTCGAGGGCATCACGAACAGCGTGCACTGCCGCGCCCGCGCGACGGCCTGCTCGGGCGCGAGCTGCCCGCGGAAGTCGACACGCTCGCGCACGCCCAGGCGCGTCGCCAGCGTCTCGAGCGCGCCGCGCTCGGGACCGTCGCCGACGATCTCGTAGCGCAGCGTCGGATGTCGCGGCGTCAGCACGGCCAGGGCGCGCAGCACGTCGGCGTGACGCTTGCGCGCGATCAGGTGCGCGACCGTCACCAGCGTCGGCGGGCCGCCGCGCCGCGGTGGGCGCGAGGCGGCCGGCAGATCGGTGCCGAGGTGCACGACGCAGGTCTCACGGGCGCCGTGCTCGCGGCTCAGCTCGGCCGTGCCCTCGCTGTTGGCGAGCACGAGCCGCGCGGCGCCGAGCGCTCGGCGCACCGCCTCCTCGCCGTCGCGTACACGCGAGGCGGTGTAGAGCACGTCGCCGCCGTGTACCGAGATCAGCAGCGGCGCGCGTGCGGCGCGCAGCGCGAAAGCGCGCCGCACGGCGTCGCCGGCCGGCACGGCGTTGTGCGCGTGCACGACGTCGTAGGGGAAGGAGCGGCGCACGCGCGCCATCGCCGCTGCGAGCGGTGGCGCAGCCCACGCTCCCCACGACGCGTAGGCGCGCCGGCGGTCGGGCGAGAGGTAGGGGACATAGGTGATCTCGAGCCCGTCGCGCACCTGCGAGCGCGGCTCGCGCACGAGCTGCACGAGCGCGCGCGCGCCGGACGCAGGGCCTGCGGCCAGCGACGAGCGCGGCGGCACGAGCCGGTGCAGCACGAGCACGCGCACCTCGGCGCCGGCGTCGCGCGCGGCGAGCGCCTGGCGGTGCGCCCAGATGCCAAGCACCGCGTCGCGCCGGCTCGGATAGAACTCGGCGACGACGAGCGCTCTCACCGGCGAGCCGCCAGGCGGCGATGCGTCGCCAGCGTGCGCTTCGCCTCGGCCGCCCGCACGTAGGGCCGCTCGGCGAGGAACGCGCGCGCCTCGGCGATCGCCGCCTCACGCGAGTAGGCGTCGGCCGCCGGCGCCGCGCGATGGCCGATCGCGACCGCGTCGGTCACGCCACAGCGCCAGCCGTGCTCGCGCGCGAGCGCGCCCCAGTGCGCGTCCAGACCCCAACCCATGCGCAGCTGCGGAAACGGCAGCAGCGTCGCGAAGGTCGTCTGCGCGAACGCCGTCACGGGCCCGATCTCGACGAAGCTGGTCTCGTGCACGAAGCTGCGCGCGAGCCGCCGTGTCTGCGGCCACGCCGCGTGCGAGTTGAGCCGGTGCGCCGGCTGTGCCAGCTGCAGCGAGAAGCGCTCGCAGAGGAACAGGAAGCGATCGAGGAAGCCGTGCGGCAGCGCGACGTCGTCGTCGATCACGAGCAGCCAGTCGGCGCGCTCGACGCGCCGGCGCGCATCGCTGCCCGGCTCGCCGAGCAGGCGGTTGAGGTTCTCGAACTTGCCCATCTGCTCAGGCGCCGCCGTGCGCAGCTCGAGCTCATGGCGCGAGCGCGCGAGCTCGGCCTGCGCCGGCTCGAACAGCGCGCGGTGCTGCTCGCGCACGATGCCGATCGCGATCACCTGCAGCCGCGGCGGCTCGCGCCGCGCGCCGCGTGCGATCCGCAGCCGCTGGCCGCTGGCAAGCTGCCAGGCGTCGACGGCGAGGTCGCGCGCCTCGCGCAGCGACGCCGTCGAGACCGGCGACCGTGCCGCTCGCGCCGGAGAGGAAGTCATCGACGTTCTCGCCGTTCGCCGCAGAGCCGGCGGCTCGCACGGGATCCGACGGCTGCGCGCCGCGCTCGCGCAGCGCTTCGCGCAGGCGCCCGGCGCTGTGCGCGACGCTCGTCATGCCGGCGGCGCAGCGGCGGCGCAGCACGTGAGCGCAGCAGCCGGCCAGCGTTGCCAGCTCGTGCCTGAGCGATGGCGCTCGCCGCTGTGAGAAGTCGAAGCGGCGGGCCGCGCGCCCGCGCACGTACTGCGCGCGCGCAAGCGAGCGCAGCCGCGCGTCACGGCCTGCGCGGCGATGCTCGACGGAGGCACGCGCGACATACAGAACGCGCGAGTGCGCGCCGCTTGACGCGCTCAGCGTGCGCATCCGGTCCTGCCACTCCTGCTCGTCGCCGCCGTCGCGCCAGCGACTCGTCGAACGGGCCGACGCGCTCCAGCGCGCTGCGGCGGATCGCCATGTTGGCACCCCATGCATAGCGCGCGTCGGTATCGCGCGAGCCGAGCTCGAGCGTCGTGATCGGCGGACGCTCGCGACCGCACGAGCGCGGCGCACGGCCCTCGAGCACCGCCTCGATCGGCCCGGCAAAGACATCGACGTCGGGATGCGTGCGCGCCGCCTCGAGCAGCGCCTGCAGCCAGCCCGGGCGCGCGCGCACGTCATCGTCGACGAACACGACGAGCGCGCCGTGCGAGCGCGCAACGCCGGTGTTGCGCGCGACGTTCAGCCCGAGCGGAGCGCTGTGCGGCTCATAGCGCGCGCCGAAGCGCTCGCTCAGCCGGCGCGCCTGCAGCGACTCTCCGCCGTCGTCGATGACCAGCACCTCGGCGCCGGCGGCGGCTGCCTGTGGAGCGATCGAAGCGAGCGCGACCTCGAGGTAGGACAGACGCGTACGCGTAGGAATAACGATCGAGGCCGGCATCATCGTCCGGACAGTCTAGATTTGCAGCCGGTTTGCGCATTCGGGCGGGCGCCGCACGCGGCGACGCGACGCGCCGGGCGCCGCGGCATCGGCGGCGGGCGCGGCCTCAGATCCGATGGTTCTCTTCCTGCACAACCGCTATCGCACGACCGGCGGCGAGGAGCGGGCCGTCGAGCAGCTGCTGTGGCTGGTGCGAGAGCAGCTCGGCGAAGCAGGCCGAGCTGCTGACGCGATCCTCGAGCGAGCTGGCGCCGCGACGCGCGGCGCTCGGCCTTCTGCGCGGCGGGCTCGACCCCGAGCAGGTCTCGCGCGTCGTTCGCGAGCGCGGCGCGCGCGTCGTGCACGCGCACAACCTGCAGCCGTCGCTCGGCTGGCGCGCGCTCGCCGCCGCGCGTGCCGCCGGCGCGCGGACCGTCCTGCACCTGCACCAGTACCGGCTCGTCTGCGCGATCGGCGTCTGTTACACGCGTGGCGCCGAGTGCACACGCTGTCACGGTCGCAACACGCTGCCCGGCGTGCGCCTGAACTGCCGCGGCAGCGCGCCCGAGGCGCTCGCCTACGCGGCGTCGCTGTCGCTCTGGCAACGGCAGATGGTCGCGCAGGCCGACGCGATACTCGTTCCCAGCGAGTTCGCGCGCGAGCGCCTGCGCGCGCTCGGCGCGCCGCTGCCGTGGGAGCGCGTGCACGTGCTGGCGCCGCCCCTGCGCACGCTCGATGCGCCGCCGCCGCAGCTCGCCGAGCCGAATGCGGCGAGCTACGCGCTGGTCGTCTCGCGGCTGGCGCCGGAGAAGGGCGTCGACGTCGCGATCGAAGCCTGTCGTGCCGCCGGGCTCGCGCTCGTCGTCGCCGGTGACGGTCCGCAGCGCGCCGAGCTCGAAGCGCGCGCAGCCGAGGGCCGCGGCGTGGATCGCGTAAGCGTCCGCTTCGCCGGGCGTGTCGAGGACGCCGAGCTCGCGCGGCTGCGTGCAGGCGCGTCGATCGCGCTCGTGCCGTCGCGCTCGGCAGAGACCTTCGGCCTGGCGGCAGCCGAGGCGATGGCTGCCGCGCTGCCGGTCGCAGCGAGCCGTGTCGGCGCGCTGCAGGAGCTGCTCGAGGACGACGCGCTGGTGCCCGCCGGCGATGCGCCCGCGCTGGCGCAGGCGATCTCGCGGCTCGCCGGCGATCGCTCCGCCGGCGCGCGCGGGCGCGAACGCGTCAGCGAGTTGTGCGCGCCGGCCGTCGTCGGCGCGCGCCTGGCGCGGGTGTACGACGGCGACACTGCGCACTAGGCTGCGCCCGTGGCTCGCGAGCGAACCGCGCTGATCACGGGCCTCAGCGGCCAGGACGGCTCGTTCCTGGCGGAGTTGCTGCTCGAGCACGGCTACGCGCTGAGCGCGATGGTGCGCGACCCGGAGCTGCCGCTCGGCTGCTCCGAGCATCTGCGCGCGCACGTCGAGCTGATCGCCGGCGACCTGCTGGCGCCCGACACCGTGCGTGCGGCGGTCGCGCGCGCCGGTGCGAGCGAGGTCTACCACCTCGCCGCGCCTTCGTTCGTGCCCGCTTCGTGGCAGCAGCCGGGCGAGGCGATCGCGGCGATCGCCGGCGCGACGGCCGCGCTGCTCGAAGCGGTCCGCGAGCTCGACAGCGGCACGCGCGTGTTCCTCGCCGCCTCGGCCGCGATCTTCGGCGACGCGCCGGAGAGCCCACAGCGCGAGAGCACGCCCTGCCGTCCGACGAACCCGTACGCGATCGCGAAGCTGTGCGCGCACGAGCTGCTCGGCGCGCTGCGCGAGCACGACGGTCTGCACGCGAGCTCCGGCATCCTCTACAACCACGAGTCCGAGCGCCGGCCGGAGCAGTTCGTGACGCGACGGATCAGCCGCGCCGCGGCGGCGATCGCGCTGGGGCGCGAGCGCGAGCTGACGCTCGGTTCGCTCGACGCCGTTCGTGACTGGTCGTTCGCCGGCGACATCATGCACGGCGCCTGGCTGATGCTGCAGCAGGACGAGCCCGACGACTACGTGCTCGCCAGCGGCGTCGGCCACACGGTCGCCGAGCTCGCGCGCACGGCGTTTGCCTGCGTCGGGCTCGACGCCGAGCAGTACGTGCGCGTCGAGGGCTCGCTCGTGCGCGCGCCGGAGCCGACGCCCAGCGTCGGTGATCCGACGAAGGCACGCGCGCGGCTCGGCTGGAAGCCGAGCCTGTCCTTCGAGCAGCTCGTCGAGCGGATGGTGCGCGCCGACATGCGCGCGCTCGAAGCCGTACAGGCCGATCCCTAGACTGCGCTGCAGTGAAGACCGTAGGGATCATCGGGCTCGGCTACGTCGGGCTGCCTCTCGCGGTCGCGTTCGCGCAGGAGGGCTGCGACGTGATCGCGGTCGACGTCGACGCCCGCAAGGTCGAGGCGATCGAGGCCGGCGAGTCCTACATCGAGGACGTTCCCTCGGCGCTGCTCGCGGGGCTCAGCGAGCGGATCCACGCGACGACGCGCTACGCGCGGCTGGCGAAGGCCGACGCCGTGATCATCTGCGTGCCGACGCCGCTGACGCGCAACCGCGAGCCCGATCTCGGAGCGCTGATCGAGTCCTCGCGCGGCCTCGCCGAGGTGCTGCAGGCCGACCAGCTCGTCGTGCTCGAGTCGACGACCTATCCCGGCACGACGCGCGAGCGCGTCGCGCCGCTGCTCGAGGAGTCGGGACTGGCCGCCGGGCGTGACTTCCATCTGGCGTTCTCGCCCGAGCGCGTCGACCCCGGTCGCACCGACTACACGATGCGCACGACGCCGAAGGTGCTCGGCGGGCTGACGGAGGCCTGCGCGGCGCGCGCCGAAGAGCTCTATGCGCTGGTCTGCGATCGGCTCGTGCGCGTCTCGAGCCCCGAGGCGGCGGAGCTGACGAAGCTGCTCGAGAACATCTTCCGCTCGGTCAACATCGCGCTCGTCAACGAGCTCGCGATGCTCACCGACAGGATGGGAATCGACATCTGGGAGGTCGTCGACGCGGCGGCGACCAAGCCGTACGGCTTCATGCGCTTCGAGCCGGGGCCGGGCATGGGCGGACACTGCCTGCCGGTCGATCCCTTCTACCTGAGCTGGCGCGCGCGCGAGTTCGACATGGCGACCGAGTTCATCGAGCTCGCCGGCAAGGTCAACCAGCAGATGCCATACCACTGCGTCGCGAAGGCGCAGCGGGCACTGAACACGGCCGGCCTGTCGGTCAAAGGCGCGCGGATCGCGCTGATCGGCGTCAGCTACAAGCCGGGCGTCGGCGACACGCGCGAGTCGCCCGCGCTGAAGCTCATCGAGCTGTTCAAAGAGCTCGGCGCAGACGTCAGCTACCACGACCCGCACGTCGCCAGCCTGGGCGAGTTCGACCTGCACAGCACGCCGCTCGACGAGCTCGCAAGCGACGCCGATCTGACGCTGATCGTCACCGCGCATCCGGGCATCGACTACGAGCGCCTGGCGCAGCGCGCCCGGCTGCTGCTCGACCTGCGAGGCGTCACGCGCGCGTCGCAGGCGACCGGCGTGGTCCGCTTGTGAGCCGCCTCCTCACAGCGGCGCGCCGCGCGCTCGCGAAAAGGCCGATGCTGAGCGCCGACCCGCGCGCGCCCGGCCTGCTGCTCGGCGCAGACGTGCAGATCGGCGAGCGCGTCTCGTTCGGCGCCTACGTCGTCGTGCACGCCGGCACACGCCTCGACGACGACTGCGTGATCGAGGACAACGTCGTGCTCGGCAAGCCGCCGCGGCTGGCCAAGAGCTCGACGGCGCACGGTGAGGTCCGGCCGCTGCAGCTCGGTCGCGGAGTGACGGTCTGCGCCGGCGCGATCGTGCTCGCCGGAGCGACGCTCGGCGAGGGCTCGCTGGTCGGCGACCAGTCGTTCGTGCGCGAGCGCTCCTCGCTCGGCGCCGGCTCGACGGTCGGCCGTGGCAGCGTCATCGACAACGACGTCTCGCTCGGCGAGCGCGTGCGCGTGCAGACGAACGTCTACCTGACGGCGTTCACGACGGTCGAGGACGACGTCTTCGTCGGCCCCGGCGTCGTCACGACGAACGACGACACGATGGCGCGGCACGACCGCAGCGAGCCGCTGCGCGGAGCGACGCTCCGGCGCGCCTGCCGGATCGGCGGCGGCGCCGTGCTGACGCCCGGCATCGAGATCGGCGAGGAGGCGTTCGTCGCCGCCGGCGCCGTCGTCACGCACGACGTGCCACCGCGCGTCGTCGTGATGGGCGCGCCGGCACGAGTCGTCCGCGACGTCCCACCGGCCGACCTGCTCGAGCACTGGCGCTAGGCGCGCGCCAAGCGGCAGCCGGCGCGAGGTTCGTGCGCCACGCACGTCGCAAGCAGCAGCCGGCCCGGACGGCCGGCCCGGTAACTGCCGTGGCGGCCGGAGCGGTCACAAATTCAAACAAGAAGCGGAGGCCGGCTCGGCCAGGAGGCAGGATGCCGGTCAAGCGGCCGTTCGCGCACCAGCCGCGACGACCTGATCCACCTGCGCCCTGCTCAGCACCGGGCTCATCGGTATCGCCAGATGCGTCGCGGCCGCGCGCTCGGTGAACGGCAGCTCGAGTCCGGCCGCCCAGCCGCGCATCGGCGGCTGGCGGTGGACCGGCGTGCGGTAGTACGGCGCGCAGCCGATCTCGGCGTCCTCGAGCGCGGCCTGCAGCCGCTCAGGCTCGTCGTGAGCGATGACGTAGAGATGCCATGCGGGCGAGCTGCCCGGCGCCGGCCGCGGCAGCTGCACGAGCTCGCCGAGGCCGGCCTCCTCGTAGTGGCGCGCCGCGTCGCGGCGGCCGTCCGACCATGCGTCGAGGTGGCGCAGCTGCACGCGCAGGACCGCCGCCTGCATCTCGTCCAGGCGCGAGTTGTAGCCGAGCTCGCTGTAGCTGACCTTGTCGCGCGAGCCGTGAAAGCGCAGCGTCCGCGCCCGTTCGGCGATGTCCTCGTCGCGCGTCGTGATGATGCCGGCGTCGCCGAATGCGCCGAGGTTCTTCGACGGGTAGAACGAGAACGTCGCCGCCACGCCGAGCCCGCCCGGCCGGCCGTGCTCTGAGATCGAGCCCGCGGCCTGCGCGGCGTCCTCGAGCACCGGCACGCCGAGCGCTTCGATCTCGGCGACCGGCGCGAGGTTGCCGAACAGGTGCACGGCGATCACCGCCTTCGTGCGCGGCGTCAGCGCCGCGCGCACCGTCTCGGCCGTCGCGCAGTAGGTCTGCGGGTCGATGTCGCAGAACACCGGCGTCGCGCCCGTCGGCGGGATCGCCTCGGCCGAGGCATAGAACGTGAACGACGGCACGATCACCTCGTCGCCCGGCCCGACGCCCATCGCGCGCAGCGCGATCGTGATCGCGTCGGTTCCGTTGGCCACGCCGACCGCGTGCGCCGCGCCGCAGTACTCGGCGAACTCCTGCTCGAAGCTGCTCACCTCCGGCCCGAGGATGTAGCGGCCGCCGTCGAGCACGCCGGCGACGGCGTCGCGCAGCTGCGTGCGCAGCTCGGCCCGCGGCGTCGAGGTGTCGAACAGCGGGACGCCCATCCGTCCGGCCCGGCTCAGCGCTTCTGCAGCAGCTCGAGATCGGCGCGCGTCATCAGCCGGATCAGCTCCTCGAAGGAGGTCTCGGGCTTCCAGCCGAGATCGCGTTCGGCCTTCGCCGGCGAGCCGATCAGGTGGTCGACCTCGGCCGGTCTGACGAACGCCGGGTCGATCGTCACGTACTGCTCGAAGTCGCCGAGCCCGGCCTCGTCGAAGGCGACCTCGCAGCACTCGCGCACGGAGTTGGCTTTGCCCGTCGCGATCACGAAGTCTTCCGGCTCGTCCTGCTGGAGCATCAGCCACATCGCCTCGACGTAGTCCTTCGCGTAGCCCCAGTCGCGTTCTGCGTCGAGGTTGCCGAGGCGCAGCTCCTTGGTCAGGCCGAGCTTGATCGCGGCGGCGTGCCAGGTGATCTTGCGGGTGACGAACTCCAGCCCGCGGCGTGGGCTCTCGTGATTGAAAAGTATCCCCGACGTCGCATGCAGGTCGTAGGACTCGCGGTAGTTGACCGTGATGAAGTGGCCGTAGGCCTTCGCGACGCCGTACGGAGAGCGCGGGTAGAACGGCGTCGTCTCGGTCTGCGGAACCTCGAGCACCTTGCCGAACATCTCGCTCGAGGAGGCCTGGTAGAAGCGCGCGTCGGGGCACACTTCGCGCATCGCCTCGAGCATCCGCGTGACGCCGACGCCGGTGAACTCGGCAGTCAGCGTCGGCTGGATCCAGGAGACCGCGACGAACGACATCGCCGCGAGGTTGTAGATCTCGGACGGGTCCGACGCGCGCAGCGCGTCGACCAGCGAGCGCTGGTCGAGCAGGTCGCCCTGGTGCAGCGTGATGCGGTCGCGGATGTGCTCGATTCGCTCGAACTTCTCGGTCGAGGCGCGCCGCACCATGCCGTGCACCTCGTAGCCCTTCTCGAGCAGTAGCTCGGCCAGATAGGAGCCGTCCTGGCCCGTCACGCCGGTGATCAGTGCTTTTCTTGCCTCAGACATGGCCGCCAGCCTATAGAGCTTCGCCGATGCCTCAGCTGCTGCTCGCCGCCGCGAGCAGACCGTGGGTCGCAGCGGCAAGCGCCTCGCGCGCGCTCTGCGAGATGCCCTGCTGCGCCGCCACGCGCGCCTGCCAGCCGAGCAGACGGCGCGCCTTGGCGCTGCTCGGCGCGCTGCGCTGCGGCCCGATCTGCGGCTCGCCCGGCGGCTTCAGCGCGAGCCCTTCGGGCTGTCCGTCGCAGGCCTCCCAGGCGATCTGCAGGATCTCGGCGATCGACAGCTCCTGCGCGGCCGCCGAGGTTGAAGTCCTGCCCGAGCGCCTTCGGCGCGTCGAGCGCCAGCAGCAGCCCCTCGGCGGCGTCGCCGACGTGCGTCGGAGTGCGCGTCTGCTCGCCCGCGGCGAGCAGCTCGCCGTGCTCGCGCTTTGCAGCCGCGGCGCGGACCAGCTCGCCGAGCAGTCCGTCGAGCTCGCTCGCGCCGCTGTCGTCCGCGCCCGGCTCGGCCGCCGGCGCGCCGTAGAGATCGAACGGCCGGCAGATCGTGAAGCGCAGGCCATGCTCGGCGTAGGCCGCGCGGCAGGCGCGCTCGCAGGCGAGCGCGGCCAAGCCGGCGATCGAGGCGGCAGCAGGGCAGCGCGGTAGGTAGTCCTCGGCTGTCGGAAACTGCTCGGCGCGCTCGAACACACGAGCCGAGGAGACGAGCATGAAGCGCTCGACGCCGAGCGCGAGCGCTGCGCCGATCAGCGCGAGCGTCGTCGAGAGCTCGCGCTCGAGCGCTGTGAACGGGAGCGCCTCGAGCGCCGCCCTGCTCGCCGTCGGCGAGATGGACGATCAGCGAGCAGCCCTCGACCGCTGCGCGTGCCGCGCGCTCCGATCGCAGCTCGCCGCCCCGCAGCTCGCAGCTCTCGCGCATCCACTGCGGCGCCGCGCGATCGTCGGCGATGCGCACGTCGTAGTGCCGGATCGCGCAGCAGCCGCCGCGCGAGCGCGATGCCGAGTGCGCTCGTGCCGCCGGTGATCAGGACGCGGCTCATCGGCCGGCGCCGGATCGGCGCTGCGCCGAGCGGTACGCGGCGTACTGGCGCGCGAAGCCGGCGACGAAGCGCGGGTTGTAGCGCGCATAGCGCCGCCACAGCCGGCGCGGCTCGCGCGAGAGGCGGAACGTCCACTCCAGCCCGTTGCGCTGCATCCACGGCGGCGCCTGGCGGATCAGGCCGGCGTGGAAGTCGAAGGCCGCGCCGACGCCGACCAGCAGCGGCGGGCGCAGTCGCGCGCGCATCGCGTGCATCCACTGCTCCTGGCGGGGCTGGCCGGTGCCGACCCACACGACGGCCGCGCCCGAGGAGTTGATCAGCTCGAGCTCGCGCTCGTCCTCGGCGGCGCTCAGCGGCCGGAACGGAGGCGAGGAGGCGCCGACGATCTGCAGGCCGGCGAACCGCTCCTGCAGGCGTCTGACGAGCAGCTCGCGCGCGTCGTCGTCGTGGCGCCCGCCGTACAGGTAGATCGGCGTGCCGGCGCGCGCGGCGCGCGCGCAGTAACCGGCCATCAGATCGGGCCCGTAGACGCGCGTCGCGCGGCCGTGCCCGAGCGCGTGCAGCGCCCACACGAGCGGCTGGCCGTCGGGCACGACGAGCGTCGCGCCGAGCACGGCCGCGAGCGTCGCCGGTTGCTCCTGAGCCGACATCACCAGGTTCACGGCGGCCGCCGTCAGGTAGCCGCGCGCGTCGGCCGCGATCGTCGCGTCCATCCAGTCCATCACCTCCTCGTAATCGCTGATCGCCAGCGGAATGCCGAGCACCTCTGCGGTCGGCGGCTTCTGCGGTGGCGGCGTGGGGCTGGCTGCGGCGGGCGTCGCGATTGCGTGAAGATACCGACGGCCGTGGAGATCGACCGTCAGTTCTGGGCACAGCGACGCGTGCTGATCACCGGTCACACCGGCTTCAAGGGCGCGTGGCTGTCGCTCTGGCTGCAGTCGCTCGGCGCCGAGCTCGTCGGCCTGTCGACCGGCCCGCCGAGCGAGCCCTCGCTGTACGCGCTCGCACGCGTCGGCGAGCAGATGCGCGAGCTGACGGTCGACGTACGCGACGCGC
Source organism: uncultured Solirubrobacteraceae bacterium (assembly GCA_963812575.1). Taxonomy (GTDB): domain Bacteria; phylum Actinomycetota; class Thermoleophilia; order Solirubrobacterales; family Solirubrobacteraceae; genus Palsa-744. The sequence goes on from CAWEVS010000002.1 coordinate 646,362, forward strand.
GAGGGCGTGCGCGACGCGGTCCGTCAGGCACGACCGGAGGTCGTGCTGCATCTCGCTGCGCAGCCGATGGTCAGGCGCTCGCTGCGCGAGCCGGCGCTGACCTACGAGGTCAACGTGCTCGGCACGGTCAACGTGCTCGACGCCGTGCGCAGCGACGGCGACGATGTCGCAGCGGTCGTCGTCGTGACGTCCGACAAGTGCTACGCGAACCCTCCCGGCGCGATGCACGCGTTCGTCGAGGACGACCCGCTCGGCGGCGCCGATCCCTACTCGAGCTCGAAGGCGTGCGCCGAGCTCGTGACCGCCGCCTACCGCAGCTCGTTCTTCGCCGCAGACGGCTGCGCCAGCGCTGGCGACAGCGCGCGCCGGCAATGTGATCGGCGGCGGCGACTGGGGCGAAGATCGACTGCTCGGCGACGCCGTCCGCGCGGTCGAGCTCGGCGAGCCGCTGCGCGTGCGCAACCCGCAGGCGGTTCGGCCCTGGCAACACGTGCTCAACCCGCTCGCCGGTTACCTGCGACTGGCCGAGCTGCTCGCCGGCGGCCGCGACGTCGCGCGCGCATGGAACTTCGGGCCGCCGGCAGAGGACGTGCAGGACGTCGGCTGGGTCGTGCAGCGGCTCGGCGCGCTGTGGCATGGCGCACTGAAGGCGCAGCTGGACGAGGCCGAGCACCCGCCGGAGGCGGGCTACCTCTCACTCGACTCCGGCGCGGCCGAGCGCAGCCTCGGCTGGACGGCGCGCTGGAGCCTCGAGCAGGCGCTGGCGAGCATCGTCAGCTGGCACACGGCCGAGCGGGCCGGCGAGGACATGCGTGACTTCAGCCTGGCGCAGATCGCGCAGTTCGCAGCGTGAGCGCGCGATCCGGCGAGGAGGCGGCCGGGGGAGACCTCCTCGCCGGAGCCGTCGCGCGTCCTAGACGACCGAGTTGACCTCGACTTTTTCTTCGTTGCTCTGATTCACGGTCATCGTCTCGCCCGCCTGTTCGACTGCGCCGAGCACGCTCGTCAGCAGCACGTCGGACGGTTCGCCCGCGAAGCTTTCCGGGCGCTGTTTGCCTTTGACGGCTTTGAACTTGATCGGCACGGTCAGTTTCATCGCGTTGGCCGGCACCGGCGCGATCAGTGAGCCGGTGATCGTCACCGCGATCCCGGAGCAGCTGAATTCGGCGACCGGACCGGTCCGGCCCGGCGGGAAGAGGTCCTCGGCGATCGCGTTTTCGACCGGTGCGGCGCCGAGTTCTTCGACGCCCAGCGTGCCTTCGAGCGTGTGCGTGACGACAGTGCCCGTTGGCGCGCCGGCGCTCGTGCACGCCCCTTCGAAGGCCGTGCAACTCGTGAACGTGACCGTGACGGCGCCGACCGATTTGCTGCCGGTGTATTCGCCGCTGCTGCCGGCGCCGGTGCAGACCATCTGCAGTTTGCCGACCGTTTCGAGAGTCGAGACCGTGCCGGCTTTGATCGCAGTCGTGAATTTCGTCCGTTCGAGCGGCGCGCTGCCGCCGAATGCGGGGTGCCATTCGTAGCTGCCCGTCGGACCGCCGGCGGCTTTCGTGCAGCCGGCGTCTTCGAATTCTCCGCCGGCAGCTTTCAGGCAGCGCCCGAATTCGGGCGGACTGCCGGCGTTCGGCGTCAGGTCGAACGGCTGCACGTTGTGCTCGACGAGCGTCGCCGCCTGCGCCGACGTCACGCCGGCAGCGATGCCGAGCGCGACAAGCGAGAACGCCATCCACCAACGAACCTTCAACATGCAGCCCCCTCCCCGGTGTGGACGAATGCGTACACGTGAACAGTACGCTGCCAACCGGATAACAGAATTCGTCTGCTTCGCAAGATCCGTAGGCTTCGCGAATGAGTCCGCTCCTCCTGCGTCGCTACAGAGCCGATCGGCTCCTACGCGAGCAGTTCGAGCAGCTCCGCCGGAGCGTCGTCGCGAGTGCCGCGGCGCGGCTGCGGACGGTCGGAATCGAGCCGGACGCAGGCGATCTCGAAGCGTGTTACGCGCAGGCCTGGCAGGGCCTCTACTGCTCGCTGCTCGACGGCGAGCAGATCGACGATCCGCGAGCGTGGCTCGCGCTCGTGACCTATCGCCGCGCGCTCGATGAGCATCGTGCACGGATCAGCATCAAGCGGACGCCGATCGATCCGCCGCGCGCCGATCGCGCCGCGCCGCTCGCCGCCGGCGCCGTCGATCGCGATCTCGCCGAGCAGCTCGACGACCGCGTGCAGCTCCGCCACCTGTTCGAGGCGCTTCGCGCTCGCCTCAACGCGCGCGAGCAGCAGGCGGCGACGCTCTGCTACCTGCAGGGACTCTCCCGCGCCGAGGCGGCCGCGCGGATGGGCGTCAGCGCCAAGCGCATGCGCAAGCTGATGGAGGGCGGCGGCGAGGGCGCGCCGGGCGTCGCCGGCAAGGTCGGCGCGCTCGTCGCGACGATCGGCGCCGGACGCTGGTGTGAGGAGCAGGGCTCGCTGATGCGCGGCTTCGCCTACGGCATCCTCGACCCCGCCGGCGAGCGCTACGCACTCGCCGAGCTGCACCACGGCGAGTGCTCGGCGTGCCGCGCCTACGTCCTGTTACTGCGCGGCCTGGCCGCCGCGCTTCCGCCGATCCCCGGCGCGCTGCTGCTGCTCGGCTCCGGCGCAGCAGGCGGCGCTGCCGGCTCCTCGGCTGCAGGCGGCCTCGCGCCGGCCGGCTCGGCGCTCGGCACGGGCGCGCTGTCGGCGTCGGGCGCCGCCGGCGCCGGCGCGGCCGGCGGCGGCTGGTGGCTGGCGGGCTCGCTCGGCGCGAAGCTCGCCGCCGGATGTCTGCTGGCACTCGGCCTCGGCGCCGGCTGCGTCGCGCTCGGCGGGCATTCCGATCGCGGTGGCGTCGCGCGGCACCGGCACGCGATACGCCGCGACGCAGCGCAGCGTCGGCGTTGCAGGCGAGCGAGCGATTGCGCCATCGGCCGTCGCTGCGACGCGCGAGGATCTCGCGCGCGCCGCGAGCATCGCCGCCGGCGCCACGCAGGAGAGCGGACGTAGCGCCGTCGCGCCAGGCAGCGCGTGAGTTCGGGCCAGAGCAGGTAGCTGTCGGCGGCGCCGCCGCGCGTGGAGCCCGCCCGCCGGTCGCACGCGCCGCGGTGAGCAGTCGAGCGAGCTCCGAGCCGGCGCAGAGCAACAGCGCGGCGCCGAGCACAGGCGCGTGGCAGCGTCCAGGCTCAGGCGGCGTGCCGGCCGCAGAGCGCGAGTTCGCGCCGGGTTAGGACGGCGAAGCCGCTAGGAGATGCGCACACCTTCTCGCCCATCAGCGATCGTCGTGTGCGCGGTTCTTACGTGTGCGAGGTGGTCGGTGAGGCGCGTCAAGACCTGGTCGGATCTCCCGCCGGGCCACCGGATCGAGTCCGACTTGCACGGCCCCCAGTCTGCAGTGCAGACGGAGACGACCTTCCGGCGCTTCCCGTTGGTCAACTCAATGAACACGACGTGCGTGCCGCCGCTGCTGCCGTAGCGGTGCATGCTGAACCCGGCGACTTCCTCGAGCGAGTACCTGCGAGCGCCGATCGCGTAGACCGCGACGAGTCTGCTGCTCTCGATGCGGATACCGAGATGGCGCGCGCGCCAGTACCAGACGCCGCCGATGCAGGCCAGAAGTACGAGCCCGCGGAGTACGCCGTCCGGCGACTGGCCCGATGTCGACGATCCTCCTATCGCTGAGGCCACGAACAGCGCCGCGATGGCCCAGTAGACCAGCATGGAGGCGCGGATGAACGTCGCTCCCTGGTAGAGAGTCGGCTCAACGAACTCACTCTGGCCGGGCGACCTGCCCATCTCCGATCAATCGGCTGATGCGGCGTGTGCCTTGAGGGCCGCTGGCGCCGTGGTCGGGCCTTCGCCCGTCAGCACCAGCGCCGCAGGTCAAGCAGCTCTGGCAGCCCGCCGATGCTCACTCAATGCGCCGAGCGACAACAGCCGTCGTCCTGATAACAGGCGCGCTGTTGCTCGGCACACAGTTCGTGCGCGGAGCGGTCTTCATCACATTGCTCGTTGCCCTCACCGCGACGATCTGCTTCTGGCCGGCCGGCATGTCCGGCGAAGCGGTGCGTCCTTGATCCCGTGGGCCGTCTCGATCGCGGTGAGTGCGGTCGTCACGGTGCCGCAGGCCGCCGTCAGGCACCACAGGCACGTTGGCTCTGGCGTATTCGCAACCGTCGTCGGCACACTGCTCCTCGCCGCGCTCCTACGGTTCGTCGTCTTCCTCGTTGACTACTTCCGCCAACGTCAGGCGTGAGTTCCGTATCTGGCTCGCGCTGCCCGGCTCCTAACCCCGCGGAAACGCCTTCGCGAGCTTCCGCAACGCCAGCGGGCTGCCCTTCGGCCGCAGCCGTCCGGTCGCGACGGCGCGCAGCGGATTGAGCCGCTCGCCGACGATGTCGACCCAGTCCTGGTAGGCCACGCGCAGTCGCAGATCGGGCGTCTGCGCTTCGCCCTGCGCGACGCTGCTCGAGCCGTTCTCGACAGTCAGCTGCCAGCTCGGCACGTCGGCGTCGGTGAAGTCCCACTGGAACGTCGTCGGCCGCGTCAGGCCGTGGCGCGGGTCGACCTGGCGGCGGACCGTGTCGAACAGCATCTCGACGGTCTGCGGATCGCGTCGCGACGGTCCTTGGCGGACGCCGACGATGTTCGCCTGCGCCAGCGCGCGCCCGCGCTGCGCAAGCTCGAGCGGCGCCAGTCCAGGCGGCAGCAGCGGCGGTCCGGGCAGCGTCTCGATCGGCATACCGGCCGAGCGCAGCTTCGTCGTCATCGACGTCAGGCCCTCGATGCTGACCGCGTCGAGCGAGGAGTTGAAGACCGTCACGTAGCGTTCGTCCCAGCCGGGCGGCATCAGGACCTGCGAGGTGTAGCGCATCACCTCGCGCAGGAGCTTGGCGACGGCCTTCGGCACGCCGACCGGATCTTCGCGGTTGAGGTCGGCCAGCAGCTTGACGCCGAAGCCGATGTGACGCTGCTCGTCGGCGGCGATGTTCTCCATGCCCTCGCGGAATGCCGGCAGCTGGTCGCGTTCCTCCAGGTAGCTGCAGATGAAATGCTGACCGGGCTGCGCCAGCGACGCCTCGATCACGACGTGGTAGAGCGCGACTGCTGCAGCCAGGTTGGCCGGCGAGCGGTCGGCGCGCAGCTCGTCGGCCATCACGTCGAGCCGATCGAAGATCTTGCGGAAGCCGGGCGTCAGCTGTGGCTTGATCGCCGCCAGGCCGCCGGCCATCGAGCCGTCGCCGATCCCGCAGACCTCCTGCATGAAGCGCTTGAAGAAGACGGCGTGGCGCGCCTCGTCGACCTGCTGCGTCGTGAGGAAGTACTTCTGCTCCTCGAGCGGCGCCGCGTCGATGTACGGCGAGAGGTTGTCGGCAACGGCGTCCTCGCCCCAGAAGAACAGGCAGTAGTTCCAAAGCGCCGCCTGGCGCTCGAACTCGGTGAAGTCCTCGCGCCACTGGCGCGCGTCCTCGGTGAAGTCGAGCTCGGTCGCCTTCCAGTTGCCGCGCTCCCAGCGCGCGTACAGGTCGGTGTAGGAGATCGCGTCGGTCGGCAGTGTGCCGAGCGCGCTGTCGGGAACCGTCGAGGTGGTTGTAGCGCTGGCCATGGCTGCTCCTGTCGGGTCGGTTGCTCGCTGCTGCGGGCGCGGCTACGCGTCTGGCTCGGCGCGCCGGCCGCGTCGTCCGCCGCGGCTCGTCGAAGCCGTCGTTCCTGAATTGATAATAGACATTATTGAAATAGCGACCGTTCTGTCAAGTAGGATAAAGAGATGCGATCGACGGAGACGGCCGCAACGGCGCTCGCCGGCTCGCCGGCGCCGAGCCAGCGCCTGACGCGCGAGCAGAGCAAGGCGAACACGCGCGAGCGGCTGCTCGCGGCGGCGCGCAGCGCGTTCGCGAGCAGCGGCTTCCACGGCGCATCGGTCGAGGAGATCGCCTCGCGCGCCGGCTTCTCGACCGGCGCGCTGTACTCCAACTTCGACGGCAAGGAGGACCTGTTCCTCGAGCTGATGGAGCGCGAGATCGACGAGCACTCACGCGAGATCGCGCAGGCCGTCGCAAAGCGTCCGTCGGTCTCCGAGCGAGCGACCGGCGGCGCGCGGCGCTGGATGATGATGATCGAGCGCGAGCCCGAGCTGCTGTTGCTGTTCATGGAGTTCTGGGCCTACGGCGTGCGCGACGCCGAGGTGCGCCCGAAGGTCGCCGCCCGCTTCGCGCAGGTCCGCAGGCTGCTGACGCGGCTGATCGAAGACGGCGTTCGCGAGTTCGAGCTCGAGCTCGCGCTGCCGGCCGAGCATCTCGCGATCGCCGTCGACGCGCTGGCTGACGGCATCGCCCGCCAGCGCCTGGCCGACCCGAGCGCTGTGCCCGACGAGCTGATGGGCGACGTGCTCGCGCTGCTGTTCTCCGCTGCCACGCGTCCGGCCGGCGTGTAGCTACGGAGCGCGCCGAGGCGGCGGCGGCCGGCACGCACAGGCACGCGTAGTGCACCGTGAACAGCCGCCGCGCGAGCGCCGGCGCGAGGCGGTGAAGCGTCGAGCGCACTGCCCACTTCAGCGTGCCCTGCGCCCGTGCTCGCGCGCTCTTCGCGAAGAACCGGTAGACGCTCAGCGGCAGCGCGTCCTCGAGCTCGCAGGCGACCCGCAGGCCCGCCTGTGCGACGAGCCGCCGCGCGGCTGCGCGATCGAGCCGCTGCAGGTGGCCGACCTCGACGGCGTGCTCGCGCTTGCCGGCGCGCCGCGCCGAGACGTTCGCCTCGAGCGGCACCTCGACGAGCACGGCGCGAGACGCTCGCGCGACCTCGGCGAGCAGCGCTGCCGGCTCTCGCACGTGCTCGAGCACGTGCGAGACGATGCCCAGGTCATAGGCGCCGTCGGCGTCCGCCAGGTGCTCGCCGTCGTAGCGCGCGACCGATTCGATCTGCGCGCGCTGCCGCGCGATCGCGACGGCCGCGTCGGTGATCTCGACGCCGCACAGCGCGCCGCCGAATCCGCGTGCGTGCAGCTCGCACAGCAGCGCGCCGTCGCCGCAGCCGACCTCGAGCGTGCGCTGCGGCCGCAGGCCGGCGCGCTCGCACAGCGCGATCACGTGCTCCGCCTTGCCGACCGCTCCGAGTGCGCGCCAGCGCGAGTAGACGGCAGCCTGCTCGGCATCCGCCGTATACGCCCGGTCGTAGAAGCCGACCAGCTCGGCGCTCCTCTGCGTGCGTGGCTCAGCTTCGGCCGGCAAGTCCCTCCTCCGCCGCGTCAGACGGCGCGAAGCTCGTAGCCGGCGTAGGACGTGAAGTTGTACAGCGGATGGCGCAGCATCTGACGCGTCCACGCCTCGTTCAGCGCTTTCAGCGCCTTGCCGGGAGCGTGCGAGGGCTCGCCGAAGTACGCCACGCAGTGCTCGACGTCGAAGCCGACGCTCGACAGGCGCTTGACCTGGCTGGCCGTCGGGCCGAAGCACCAGTGGTAGTAGGCCGGGAACTTGCCGCAGTCGCCGGAGCTGTCGCGCCACGGCGCGACGCGCAGCAGGAGCCGCTCGGCGAGCGTCTCGGGCAGCAGCCGGTTGAGCACATAAGGCGGCCACCAGAGCGTCGGGAAGAAGTGCATCGCGAGCCCGCCCGGCCGCAGCAGACGGTGTGCGTTCAGATGGAACTGACGCGCGTCGCCGACGTGCTCGGCGACGACGCGGCTGAACACGACGTCGTAGCCGCCGCCGTGCCCGCCGACGTCGAAGCTGGGCGAGCTGACGTCGCCGACCAGCGTCGCGTAGCCGGCAGGCGCCTTCTCGAGCTCTGACGCGGACACGTCTACGACCAGGCAGTCGAGTCGGTTGCGCGCGAGGAAGTCGAGCTCGATCGCCGGCCGCGCGCCGCCGCCCAGCTCGCACACCTTCCCGCCCGCGACCGATTCCAGACGGCGATGCAGTCGCGCCGTGAAGTCGACGTGCGCATAGTCCTCAGGACCCTGCCTGAAGGCTCTGCTCTCTATGTCGACAGCCGATCGCATTCGCATCTGCTCGCTTGCCGAGCGCCCTGTGGAGGCGGCCCTGCCGGCATCGCAAGTACCGGCGCCGAGCGAGCGACGATCTTAGTCGCCGGTCGCGACCGACCTGCTCGGCCGGTCGATCGAGGCGCTCGCAGCGCGAGCGCCAATCACACTCGACCGCCGCGCTCGATGCGCAACGAGAGGACTCCTCCGGTGTTTATTGTGGGCCGATGCTCACGCGCCTCCAGGCGACTCTGCGCGGCTCGCCTGTGACGGTTCCCGCCTTCGTCGCGCTGGCCCTGTCGATCGTCTGGCTCACCAGCCAGGCGGGCTATCCGCTCACGCACTGGGCGCCCGGCGGCCTGCTCGTGCTCGCGCTGCTCGGCATCGCCGCGGCCGTCAACGGGCTTCGCCTCGGCGAGTTGCCCAAGCCGGTCAAGATCGCGCTGGCCGCGTTCGCCGCCTACACGGCGCTCAGCTATCTGTCCATCCTCTGGGCCGACGTGCCCGCCGACGCGTGGGAAGGCGCGAACCGCACTCTGCTCTACCTGCTCGTCTTCGCGCTGTTCGCCTGCTGGCCGCAGCAGTCGCGCAGCGCTGCGCTGCTGCTGATCGTCTGGACGGTCGCCGTCATCGTCGTCGGGCTCGTCGTCGCGCTGCACCTCGACGGTGCCTCTCGCGCGAGCCTGCAGGAAATGCTTCCCGAAGCACGGCTCGTGTATCCGAGCAGCTACGCCAACGCCAACGCGGCGCAGTGGATGATGGCTCTCTGGCCGGCGCTGCTGCTCGCTCGCAGCCGCCACGTCCCCTGGGCGTCCGCGGCGTGCTCGCCGGCGGCGCCGTGCTGCTGGCCGAGCTTGCGCTGCTCAGCCTCAGCCGCGGCGCGCTGTATGCGACGCCGATCATGATCGCGCTCGTCTTCATCCTGCTGCCCGGACGCGTCCGCACGTTCACGCTGTTCGTGCCCGTCGCGATCGGCATCGCCGCGGCGGCGCCGGCCGTGCTGAAAGTGAGCAGCACCGTCAGCGACGTGGCCGGCCACCACCAGCACGGAGAAGTCGATCCGAGCACGCTGCACGTCGCGATCGCCAGTGCCCTGATCGCTTCGCTCGCCGTCGGCGTCGTCGTCGCCTTTGCAGCCGCGCTCGAGCACCGCGGCGCATTCGCCGAGCCGACGATCGCCAGAGCGCGGCGGGCGATCGCCGTCGTCGCGATCGCGCTGCTGGCCGTCGGCATCGTCGGCGGGCTGATCGTCGCCGGCAACCCGATCCATCGCATCGAACACGCCTGGCAGACGTTCAAGAGCCCGGCGGCATACGCCGCCGACGCCAGCGGCAATCGTCTGATCGGCGGTCTCGGCAGCCAGCGCTACGACGTCTACCGCGTCGCGCTCGACGAATTCATCCACCATCCGCTGCTCGGCATCGGATCGGACAACTTCGCCGAGCCGTACCTCGCGCACGGCCGCACCGAAGTCACGCCGCACTACCCGCACAGCGTCGAGCTGCGCGTGCTGACCGAGACCGGGCTGCTCGGCGCGCTGTTCGCGCTCGTCGGCCTGTTCGCCGCGCTCGTCGCTGCCGTTCGCGCCTTCCGCTTCGCGCGCCCGGACGGCGCCGACACGTTGGCAGCCACCGTGATCGCCGCCTCGCTGAGCCGGCTTCGGCTACTGGCTCGTCCACGGATCCTTCGATTGGTTCTGGGAGTTCGCCGGACTCGGCATGCCCGCGTTCGCGCTGCTCGGTCTGGCGTGTTCGCTGACGCCTCGGCGAGCCGCAGCCGCCGCAGCCGCCGAGCGCCCGGCCGAGCCGCGGCGCTCGCACGGGCGTGCCCTGCGCGTTGCGAGCTGGATCGGCGTCGGCGGCGCCGCGCTCGCGGCGGCCGTCTCGTTTGCGCTGCCGTGGTTCAGCCAGCTGGAAGTCGAGAGCGCCGCGGCGATCTGGACGAAGGCGCCACGTGCCGCCTACGCTCGGCTCGACGAAGCCGCGAACCTGAATCCGCTGAGCGACCAGCCCTACGTGCTGGCCGGCAGCATCGCGCTGCGCTACGACGATCTGCAGCGCGCCAGAGAGCAGTTCTCGCTGGCACTGAAGAGAACGCCGAAAGACGCCTACGCGACACTCGAGCTCGGCGCGATCGTCTCCGAACAGAACCAGCCGCACCAGGCGCTGGCTGCTGATCGAACGCGCCCACCGACTGAACCCGCGCGACGCGGTGACCAACGAAGCGCTGCGCTGGGCGCGCAAAGGCTTTCGCGTAGACCCCGAAGTGCTGAACCAGGCGATCCTCGCCAAAGCCAGGCAGCTCGCGTGATCGCCCGAAGTTCCGCAACTTGCGGGAATTCCGTTGCTCGACAGAGCGGCGAGCGTCCGATAGCTTGTGTTGCGCGGTCGTCGCTTCGGCCATATCGGCCCTGTGTGCGTGCGCAAACGGCAAGAATGCCCACGAAGGCTGCTCACGCCGAACAGGGACGAACACGCAGGCAGCAATGAGAACGTCTTCGAAATTTCTAGTCTTCGCGGCGCTGATCGCGCTCAGCGGCGTCGGCGCGGCGCCGGCCGCCGCCAACTCGGCGCTGAGCGGCTACGGCGGGCCCGGTCAAGGCAGTCAGGATCTGCTCGGATCGACACTGATCAAGTCGCCTCGCGCCAAGAGCAACGGCAGCGCGAGCGGCAGTCGCAGCTCCTCGCCGCAAGCCGCCGGCAGCTCCTCGGCGCAGGGCGAAGAAGCCGAAGCAGGCGCCGTCCCGGCCGGATCGGGCACGAAAGGCGGCCCGACCAAGGGCCAGGCAGCGCCCGCCGAACCGGCCAGTGGCGCGGCACCGCTCCTCCGGCGGCGCGCGCACAAAAGGGAGCGCGCGCGGATCGCAGTCCGGCTCGGCCGCCGCACGCAGCGAAGCTCGGCGCTCGCAGCCGCTCTATCCGAGCGCTCACAGCGAAGCTACGTCGGGCGCCGCCGGCACCTCTACTCTTGGCCTTTCAGGCAGCGATCTGGTGGTCGTCCTGATCGCTGTTGCAGTGCTGTTTGCGACCGTGCTGACGACGACCGCTGCTGCTCGTGACGGCACGTCAAAAGCGAGCGGCTAAAGCCCTGGCGGACCGGTGCCGAGTAGGACAAGGATGGCCTCGAACATGGACCCGATCAAGATGACCCAGCAGACATCGGCGACCGTCTCGCTCGGCGGCGCCAAGCAGGGCACGGCGCCGACGCCGAAGCTGGCGCGCGGGACGCTCCGCGACGGCCCGCTGCAGTGGGCGCTCGAGGGGTCCGGCTGGAGGACGATTCGCCCGACCGTCGACTTCCTCACGACGGCAGCGGCCGTCGTCTGGGCCGTCGGAGGCGTCAACGCCGTCCTGCACGTCAACGCCAATCAGGCGCCCGTGCTGGCGCTGCCCGTGCTCGTCCTGCTCCTCTTCTGGCTGCGCGGCATGTACCGCACGCGGCTGCGCGCGCTGGTGCTCGACGGGCTGGTGCCGATCATCAGCGCCGTCTCGATCGCCGCGATGTGCGTCGCCACGGTCGGCCTGTTCGCGAACGGCATGATCCCGAAGCAGGGCGTATGGGTTCGCGCGTGGGTGCTCGCGATCGTCGGCGTCAGCCTCGGTCGTCTGATCCTGTCGCTGTTGCAGCGCTTCGCGCGCGCCCGGCGGATCGTCGGCAAGCCGGTCCTGATCGTCGGCGCCGGCGTGATCGGCTCGCAGGTCGCGCGGCGCCTGGAGAGCCACCCCGAGTATGGCCTGATTCCGGTCGGCTTCCTCGACGACGATCCGCGCACGATCGCCGAGGTCGGCGGCCGCGAGGTGCCTGTGCTGGGCACCGTCGAGGACATCGACGCGACCGTCCACGCGTTCGGCCTGAAACACCTGATCGTCGCTTTCTCATCCGTTGCCGACGGGCGCGTCAGCCGCCTGATCAAGCACTGCCAGGAGCTCGGCATGGAGGTCTCGGTTGTGCCGCGCATGTTCGACACGATCAACAATCGCGTCGGCTACGACACCGTCGGCGGCCTGCCGCTGATGTCGATGACCGCCGCCGTCAACCCGAAGGGCCTGCAGTTCGCGCTGAAGCACGCGTTCGATCGCGTCTTCGCGCTGATCATGATCGTGCTGCTGGCTCCGGTGCTGCTCGCCGCTGCGCTGGCCGTCCGGCTCAGCTCGCCCGGGCCCGTCTTCTTCCGCCAGCGTCGCGTCGGCCGCGACGGCAGGCCGTTCGATCTGTACAAGTTCCGCTCGATGCGCCCCGGCCCGATCGCCGAGGAGGGCAGCGGCGAATCGGCCGTCGACCTGCTGCCCGCCGGCGACATCGCGCCCGGCGGCGTCGAGGGAGCCGACCGGCGCACGCTCGTCGGCAGGTTCCTGCGTCGCTGCTCGATCGACGAGCTTCCGCAGCTGCTGAACGTTCTTCGCGGCGAGATGAGCGTGATCGGGCCGCGCCCGGAGCGCCCCGAGTTCGTCGAGCTGTTCAGCGTCGACATCAATCGCTACGACGACCGCCACCGCGTCAAGGCGGGCATCACCGGATGGGCCCAGGTGCACGGCCTGCGCGGACAGACCTCGCTCGCAGAGCGGGTCGAGTGGGACAACTACTACATCGCCTACTGGTCGCTGGCGCTCGATCTGAAGATCCTGCTGCTGACCGTCACGGCGCTGTTCCACAGCGCCGACTGACGCCTCCCGAGAAGGGCTCGCGCCGGCGCTCTGCGACGGCGCTGAAGGCGACGCGAATCGGCGGCCTGCAGCGGCCGCGCAGCTGCGGCCGAGTTGTTACGAGCTCGTAACAAACCTACGCATAGCTCCGCGACAAGTGGGTAGGTTGGAGGCACGCGCCGCCCCAACCTTTGCCGAACTGGATCGGCAAGGCAGCGCTCGCAGAGGCAGAGAGGCCCTTGAGTAACCGCTCCAAGTCGTCACGCCCCAACTTCATTTCGCGCTTCAAGCTGGGAGTCCTGCTCGTGTTGCTACTGGCGACCGTCAGCTGGTCGGCCGTAGAGGGCAGCGCTTCGGCCGCCGAAGGGTCGGTCGTCGCCATCGCCGCCGGCAGCTGGCCGAGCTTCCTGCTCGCCGAGGCGACCAAACGCGACGACGCCGCCCAGGAAGCGGCCGCCCAGGAAGCTCGCTCGCCGGAAGCGCCGCTGCCGCAAGGCCCGGCCTTCGAAGCGGCGAGCGCGCTCGAAGGCGGTCCGGCCGAAGAACCGAGCGAAGGCGCAGAAGCGCCGGGCGCAGAAGAAGCTTCATCGGGAGAAGAAGTCGCAGGCGAAGAAGCCGAAGCTGAGGAACTCTGGTCTTCTGAACCGAGCGTCGCAGCCGGCTCCGCCGAACCGGCCGCGAAAAAAAAGAAAAAGAAAAAAGAAAAAGCCAAAAAAACCGGCAAAGGCCTTGAAATCGGTCAGGGCTGGGAAGGCTTCGGCGGCGGCATCCTGCCCGGCGCGGCGTGGCGGCCCTACGCCGCGAGCTCGCCGTTCAACCAGAGCACGCAGGGCGCAACCGTCGATCAGAACTCGGCCTCCTACGTGAAAGGCGCGCTTGCGTTGGGACTGCCGGAAACCCTGATCGGCGGCACGGCCGAAACAGCTGAAGACTGGGGTCACCCCGTCTTCTACGCCCAGCCCGGCGACCCGACCGAGGTGCTCGAAGCGACCGAACCCTGGGGCCCGAATCCGATCAACGGCGTTTCGATCAAAGTCCCGGAAGCCGCGCAGCCGGCAGCCGGCGGTGACGGACACATGTCGATCGTCGAGCCGGACGGTTGGGAGTACGACTTCTGGCGCGCGAAGTCGCCCGCCAAAGGCGTGCTCAAATTCGCTTGGGGCGGTCGCCTGCGGATCGACGGCAACGGTCTCGAAGGCGGCGCCACGGCAGCCGCCTTCGGCAACCTCGCGGGCATGATCCGCGCGCCGGAACTGGCGGCCGGCAAGATCAATCACGCGCTCTTCATCGTGCTCAGGTGCTCCGGCAGCGGACTGACGGCGAGCGATCACATTCGCACCATGTCAGGCGCCAGCTACGTCTATCCCGCGACGCACGCCAGCGACGGGTGCCCCGCGAGCGAGCCCGACGTGCCGCCGCTCGGCTCGCACCTGATGCTGGCGATGTCAGATGCGCAGATCGCCGCCCTGCCCGTGCCGGAATGGAAGAAGACGATCCTGACAGCGCTGGCGCACTACGGCGGCTACGTCGGCGACACCGGCGGTCCCGGATTCGCGTTCATGTTCGAATCGAGCACGACCTACACGGCGCTCGGCCTGCCCGATCCGCTCGTCACGCTCGCCAAGCTGCTCGGCCTGCCCAGCTGGCACGGCGAGTACGGCTTCGAAATGGCGAGCGGCGTGGAATGGGCGAAGTACCTGCGCGTGCTCGCGCCGCCGGCCGAATAGGCCGCTCGTCCGCTGCGCCGCCGCGCGCCCGCTCGGTCCGCGCTCAGATGTGTCGCTGCACGGCCCGGCCGGAGCCCTGCCAGAGCTGGTAGACGCGGACCCGCAGGCCGTGCGTGCCGAGCGCCGCAGGCAGCGTCAGCAAGTACTGGTTGAAGCGGTTCAGCGCGAACAGCGCGCGATAGCGCAGCGTCGAGCCCTGGAACGCTTCAAGGCGCAGGTAGTCGCCGACCGGCCCTGAGCCGAGCGCCACGACCGATGCGCCGGCTCGCTTCAGCCGAAGCGTCGGGCGCGCCGGCGGCAGGGCGGCAGGAGATGCGAAGACGCGCGCGAGCGCATTGAACGACGGCTTGCGCGTTTCCTGTTCTGTGAGCACGCCGAAGTTTTCGCTGACCGTGCTTTTCATCTGGTAGAACAGCGCGGCTTTGATCCAGCTCGTGCGGGCGATCGAGCGGAACAGGTTGGTCATGTTGGCCGCCTGCGTAGCGGCCGTAACGCACAGCTGTTCCTGCTGGATCTGGAACTGCGGCCAGCAGCTGCTCCAGCCGAACTCGTCCAGCCAGATCGGTGTCGTGTCGCCGTTGGCGACCTGCACGGCGTGGATTTCGCGCAGCGCCGTGAGCGTCAGCGTGTAGAAGTGCACCGACAGGCCGTCGTAGTAGCCCTTGATGCCGTTTTCGTAGAGCAGTTTCAAAAAGACGCCGTTGAAGCCGACGAACGAGCCACCGAGCACCGGAAGGGTCGGATCTGCCTGCTTGATCGCCGGATAGGCCGCCCGCAGCACTTCGGCGTAGCGCCGCGCTTTTTCAGGCCCGGCGAAATACAGTTCGTTGCCCTGGTCGGGCTCGTTCCAGACTTCGATCGCCGCGAGCCGCGTGCCGTAGCGCGCGGCCAGATATGCGACGAACTGAGCGTATGCGGCGGGCGAGGCCGGCGGCCAGCGGTTGGCCTGGCTGCGGCGGCCCGGCACACATTCGCTGAGCACGGCCGCCGGCGCCCCCGACGCCCAGCAGGGCGGGCTGTCGATGAAGATGATCGGCTTGATCTTCGCCGCCGCAGCGGCGCCGATCACTTCGTCGATGTAGGCCAGCGCGCGCGGTTCGATTTCACCTGGACGATTCGGCTCGAGGTCCGACCAGGGAACGCCGAAGCGAACGACGCCGGCGTGCAGCGCCTTCGCCGAGGCGATTTCACCGCGCCCGCCGGCGGCACTCGCGCCCGAGTAGACGCCGAGGATGTTGACGCCGTCGAGTTGCGTGCTCGCAGCCGGCTGCGCGCGCTTCGCCGCGTCGGCACCGCCCGTGAAGACGATCGAGGCGGCTGCGAGAAGTGTCAGCGTCAACAGGACTCGCGCCGGGCGAGCGATCGACGTGGTGAACGATCGGGCTATGCGCGGATGATAGTTCTCGCTGCGGTTCGATCCGCCGATAACGGCGCTCGCTTCCCGACGAATGTAGAGTCTCGGCATGTCGCCGACCTGGATCTGGTTGCAGGCGGCAATCGTGGTCTTCGTGCTGATCGGCATGGTCATCGCGATCATCAGGCTCGCTTAGCGAAAGGACGATCATGTTCGAGACGATCGTTGTCGGGACCGACGGTTCGGACACCGCCGCACAGGCGACCGCAAAGGCGGTCGACCTCGCGCGCACGCTCGGCGCTCGGATCAGGCTGGTCAGCGCCTACGAGCCGGTTTCCGACCGCCGCCTGCGCGAGGAGCGCCGCGAGACGCCCGAGGATCTTCAGTGGGCGATCACGCCGCGCGAGGATGTCGAGACGATCCTCGAGGCGGCTGCCGCGACGGCCCGCGAGTCGGGCGTCGACGTCGAGGTCTTCGCCCGCCAGGGCGACCCGGCCGACGCGATCCTGGACGTCGCCGAGGAGACCGAGGCCGACCTGATCGTCGTCGGCAACAAGGGAATGGTCGGCACGCGGCGCTTCCTGCTCGGCTCGGTGCCGAACACCGTCTCGCACAGGGCGCCGTGCTCGGTGCTGATCGTCAGGACCACCTGAGCGGCTCGACGCCGCTCGCGCGGCTCGCGGCGCTGTCGGCCGGGCCCGCGCCGAGGTGCTCCAGCCGCCAGCCGCGTTGCTCCATCGCCGCCGCCTGTGCCCGCAGCACGCGGCGCGAGCGGCGACACTTCCACTGGAAGTAGGCGAAGCCGAAGGCGTGATCGAGCGCCTTGCGCGAGAGTTGGCGCTGGGCGGTCGTCCTGCGGTAGCCGTGGATCACGGTCGCCTCCGGGCGGTAGGCGATGCGCAAGCCTGCGAGGCGCATTCGCACGCACCAGTCGATGTCCTCGGGCGCGAACGGGATTCGCGGATCGAGCTCGCCGATCCGCTTCTGCGCCTCCGCGCTGAACAGCTGGCAGGCGCCGATCACGTACTCGGCCTCGCGCGTGCCGTCGATCGGCACGTCGAGCATCAGGTGCCGGCGTACGATCGCGCCGTTCTCGAACCACCGGCTCAGCGGCTTGCGCCGCAGGAACGGCAGCAGTAGGGGAGGGAAGCGCCGCGCGGAGGGCTGCGGGCCTCCGTCGGGATAGATCAGGCGCGGCCCGACGAGCCCGATCTCGGGGTGCTCGTCCATGAACGAGACGAGGTCCTCGAGTGCGCCGTCGGTCAGCTGTGCATCGCTGTCGAGGAACACGATGTACCGTCCTCGCGCGATGCGCAGCCCGTGGTTCCTGGCCGAACCGCCCTCGTTGCGATCCAGCGCGACGATCCGCGTGTCCGGGAACTCTCGGCGACGAAGCCGACGGTGCCGTCGCTCGATCCGTTGTCGACGAGAATCGTCTCGACGGTCAGTCCGCCGCCGTGCTCGGCGATCGAGCGCAGGCACACTGCGAGCTCCTCGCGGACGTTGTTCGCGATCACGATTACCGACACGTCACACAAGGTGCTCATCTCATCGTCGGGCGTCGTGCTCCCGTCGACGCCTGTGGCCGACAGCAGGACAGATGATCGAGCGAGCGGCGCAACGAAGCTCCTAACGTCCCGCGCCGAGCGGCGCCTGATCCGCGCGAGGCTCGGCCGACAGGACCTGGTCGTAGAGCGCGCGCAGGCGGCCGGCCCATCGCTGTGCGGAGAACTCCTGCTCGTATCTGATCCGCGCGTTCGTGCCCAGCTGCACCCGAAGCGCCGGCTCGCGCAGCAGCCGCGAGAGCCCCTCGACGATCGCCTCCGTGCTCGGCACGGCCGGCAGCAGCAGGCCGTTCTGCCCGTCTCCGACGATCTCCGGGATTCCGCCCACTTCGCTTGCAAGTATCGGCAGGCCGGCGGCGCAGGCCTCCAGCAGGACGGTCGGAAAAGCGTCCATCAGCGTCGGATGAAGCAGCACGTCGACCGCGTTCAGCAGGTCCGGCACGTCGTCGCGATGTCCGAGCAGCAGCGCGCTCGCGCCCAGCGGCGCTGCAAGCGCGGCCAATCGATCGCGGTCGGGGCCGTCGCCGATCACGATCAGCTTCAGCTGCGGCCACTGCTCGCGCATCCGCGCAACCGCCTCGAAGGCGAGCTCGTGACCCTTGCCGCGGCGCAGCACGCTGACGATCGCGACGGCGAGCGTGTCCGGCTCGAGGCCGAGCTGCGCTCGCATCTGCTCTCGCGGCCTGCTCGGCGGCTTCGCCGCGATGCCGTTGTGGATCGTCACGACTCCGGCCGCTCGCAGGCGGTGGCGCTTCAGGTAGGCCTGGCGCGCCGCCTCGGATACGGCGATCGTGCGTGCGCCGACGCGACTTCGCACGAATGCCGTCACCCCGGACTTGACCTTCGTGCGCAGTCCCGGCGGATCGCTCGCGGCCGGCCCGATCAGGTGGATCGTCGAGACCGACGGGATGCCCAGTGATCGGGCGGCGATCGTGCCGAGGAAGTCGGCCGTCGCGAGATGCGTGTGGACGATGTCGGCCTGCACCTCCTGCAGGTGCGAGCGGACCCGCCGCAGCGAGCCGCTATCGATCATCCGGCCAGTCCCCAGGAGCGTCGGTTCGACGCCGCTGTCGAGCAGGCGCCGGGCCGACGGGCTGCTGTCGAGATCGCGCAGATAGCCGACCGACAGGTCGATGCCCGCCGACGGCGCGCCGACCGCCAGGTCGGCGAGCAGCATCTCCGCGCCGCCCCAGGTCAGCGAGTCGATCAGCGTATGCACACGTACACTGCCGGTCATCGTGGGTCGCAATGGTACGGCGCTGAGAGGCGCGCTCAGAAGCAGATCGCGCGCGGGCGGGCGTGCTCGCATGGAGCATCGCGCGAGGCCGCGCGAAGGCGTGTCGCGTGCCGAGCGCTGAGCCGCGACTGCGCATCGCCGTCGTCGAGACGGCGCGATTCGGCGGCCTGTTGCACTACGCCGTGCAGCTCGCCGACGCGCTTGCGGATGACGGTCAGCAGGTCGACCTGATCGTGCCCGAGGGCAACGAGCTGGCCGCCCGCGACGGCTCCGCGCGGCGGCTGGCGATCCTGCCCGGCTGGCTGCCGTCTTCCAAGGAGGTCGACTCGCCGCTCCGCATCTTCGTGCGCCGCGCGCGCACCGCGTTGGCACGAATGGTCGCCTGGGCGCGGATCGTCGCCACCGTGCGCCGCGGCGGGTACGACGTGGTCGTGCTCAACGGCAGCGTCGACCTCAGCTTGACGGCGATCTTCGCACGCGCGCTCATCGCGCTCTCTCCCGGCTCGACCCGAGTCACGCACGTCTGCCACAACGTGCGCCCGTTCAACCGCTGGGGCGGCGAGGACCTGTTCGTCTCCTCGGGCCCGCTGTTGTGGCTGTTGCGGCGGCTGTATCCGGCGTTCGACCGCGTCTTCGTCCACGGCGAGCGCAGCCGCGCGGAGTTCGACGAGCTGTGGCCGCACGCGCGAGTCGCGGTGATCCCGCACGGCGACGAGGAGCTGTTCGTCGCCGAGCAGCCGCCGCCGCCCGCCTCCGAGCCGCGCATCCTGTTCTTCGGAGATTGGCGCAAGGTGAAGGGTCTGTCGGTGCTGATGGATGCCTTCGACCTGCTCGTGCAGCGGATGCCCGAGGCACGCCTGACGGTCGCCGGAACGCCCTCCTACGAAGAGGGCGAGTACGACCGCGTGCTGGCCTGGGCCGCGCGCCATCCCGCACAGGTCGAGCTGCTCGCCGAGTACATCCCGATCGAGCAGGTGCCCGCGATCTTCGCGCGCACGCGCGTCGTCGCGCTGCCCTATCTGGTCGCCTACCAGAGCGGAGTCCTGCACCTCTCGATGACGATGGCGAGGGCCGTCGTCGCCAGCGACGTCGGCGACCTGAGCTCGGCCGTGCGCGACGGCGAGACCGGCCTGCTGGTGGCGACCGGCGATCCCGCCGAGCTCGCGCGCGCGCTCGAGCGACTGCTCGCAGACGCCGCGCTCGCCGAGCGCATGGGGCGCGCCGCGAGGGAGCGGCTCGAGCAGGGATCGAGCTGGAGCGAGGTGGCGAATCAGGTGCTTGCGGCGCTCCGTTAGCGACCGCTTCAGGCGGGTAGGGAAACGACTCGGACGGTCGAGCGGGTAGGCGAGCCGCCGCCCCGGCGGGACGGCACTACCCACAGTGATGCGCGCCCGGGTGGGCGGGACTAAACTAATCGGTGCTGGGAGCCGAAGAGGTCACATGCCAACAAGCCCCCTAGCCTCGAATTTGAGCCCGAACGAAAGCCCAGTCGTCCCGTATCTGCGGGCGATCCGCGCTCACAAGCTCCTGATCGCGATGACGGTGCTGATCGCGATCGCCGCGGCGCTGGCGATCGCCAGCTCGCGGACGTCGAGCTATCAGGCAACGGCTCAGATCCTGGTCACGCCGCTTCCCGAAGGCGGCGGCAACGGGTCCTACACGGGGCTGCCGATCCTGACGAGCTCTGCAGCCGAACCGACGCGCACGCTCGAGACGGCCGCGTCGATGCTGCAGTCACCGCAGGCCTACATTCAGACGGCGGCGAAGTTCCGCGGCGGCACCGTCTCCGGCGTGCGGAGCGCGATCTCCGTAGAACCGAAGGGCGAGAGCAACATCATCACAGTGACCGCCACGCAGCGCTCGGCGGCGCTGGCCGCGTCGCTCGCCAACCGCTACGTCGAAAGCACGCTCGCGCTGCGATCGACCGAACTCAAGCGCGATGCGACCACGCTGATCACCCAGCTGCAGGCCCGCGAGAGCGCGCTTCCGACATCCGACACGACGACCCTCTCGCAGCTCGCCGCTCAGGTCACGAGCCTCGTGCCGATCGCCGACGGGCACGACCCGAACTTCTCGCAGCTGCAGCTCGCGACGCCTCCGACCGCACCCTCCGGCTCCGGCAAGGCGCTGATCCTGGTGCTGGCGATCCTCGCCGGCCTCGTCCTGGGCATCGCCGGCGCGGTGATCGCCGAGTTCACCGACAGGCGCGTGCGAGACGAGGACGAGGCGCTCACGATCTACCCGCTTCCGGTGCTCGCTCGCGTTCCGCGCGTGCCCGCTGCGACCGCCTCGGGGACGTCGGTCGACATGGTCGCGCCGCCGGTCAGAGAGGCGCTGCGCACACTGCAGGTGCAGCTCACCTCCGACGGAGACAAGCGCGGCCGTACGGTGATGATGACCAGCGCCTCGACCGGCGACGGAAAGACCTCCTCGGCGATCAACCTCGCGCTGGTGCTCGCCGCCGCCGACCGCAAGGTGATCCTGTTCGACTTCGACCTGCGCAAGCCCGACATCGGCCGCCGGCTCGGCATCCACAGCGAGCTGATGGACGTGTTCCGCCCGGGCGCGACGCTCGAGAGCGTGCTCGTCGAGTCGCCGGCCACGCCCGGCCTCAGCGTCGTCAGCACCGACGGCCGCGGCGAGCGCGACGTCACGCCGCTGCTCGAGGCCGTCAGCCGTCGCCTGCCGACGCTGTTGACCGAAGCGGCCGCACTCGCCGACTACGTGATCATCGACACGGCTCCGCTCGGACACGTCAGCGACGCGCTGCGCGCGGCCGGCGCAGTCGACGACATCGTGCTCGTCGTCCACCCCGGCCGGACCGAGCGGACCGACCTCGAGCACACCAGAGAGCTGCTCGAGCGCCTCGGATACACGCCCAGCGGCATGCTCGTGATCGGCCAGATCTCGCGCGAGGCGATCTACGGCTCCTACCTCGAGCCCGACCCGCCGCGCCCCTCGGGCCCCGTCGCAAGCCGCGGCACGCCCGACGAGGGCCAGCGCGAGCGCGACGGCGCCAAGCAGGGCGGCTCCTCGAGCCACGCCAAACGCGCTTCGCGCGAGCGCGCCAGGCAGTCCGCAGGCCTGCTCGGACCCTAGCCGGCGATGGCCACACGGCCTCTGACCCAACGCGCGCGCGCGGCTGCCGCGGCGCAGCCCGTCTGCGCCCGCGCGGTGGCCGATCGCGCTCGTCCTGCTCGTCGCCGCGCTGATCGGCGCGCTGATGGCCTACGACGTCAAGCTCGGGATCGGCGCGCTGTTCGTGCTGCTCGTCGTGCCGGTCGCCTTCTCGCGACTCTCGATTGCGGTCTGCGTCTGGATCATCGTCGTCTTCTTCGGGCGGATCCCGAGCCTCGAATCGATTCCCAATCGCTTTCTGCTGCTGGTCGCGGCCTGCTGGGTCGCGATGCTCGTCGACCAGCGAATGACCACTCGAGCCGCTGCCGCCGCCGCGCGCGCGACACGCTCGCGCGATCGCGATCCGCGCTGGAGCATCGGCGTGCTCGCCGTCGTCTTCGTGATCTGGGAGGCGCTGACGATCGCCTGGGCACCCGAAGCGCACCTCGCCTGGGACCAGGTCAAGTTCCTGATGTACTGCTGCCTGGGGTTGCTCGTCGTGATGGGCGCGATCACCGAGGGCCGCCACGTTCGCTGGCTGATGCTGGCGTTCGTGTTCGGAGCGGCGCTGTCGGTGCTGATCGGAGCGGCCGAAGGCAACCTCGGCGTCGGCAACGACCTGACCAGCGCCGCGGCGCTGGCGAGCGAACGCTTCCAGGGCGGCTCCGGCGACCCCAACTACCTCGCTGCCGTGATCGTGCCCGCGATCGTGCTCGCGGGCGCTCTGGCGCTACGAAAATCCGTGCTCGAACGGCTCGCGCTGGCGGTCGGCATCGTGATCCTGGCGGTCGGTCTGGGAGCGACGCGCTCGCGCGGCGGGTTGATCGCCGCGGGCGTCGCCTGCATCGTGGCGCTCGCGATCTGGCGCGGCCGGCGAGTGTTGATCGCCTCGCTGATCGGGCTGTTCTTCGCCGCGCTCGCCGCCTACTTCGTCGCCTCGCCGGCGGCCTGGGACCGGATCGCCCACAACAAAGACGCCGGCACCGGCAGCGGGCGGACGGACGTCTGGCACGTCGCGCTGCGAATCGTCGAAGGTCACCCGATCTTCGGAGTCGGCATCGGTCAGTTCCCGGTCGTCTCGCCGCACTTCGTCAACCTGCCCGGCGCGCTGCAGAACGTCAACGAGATCGTCGACCAGCACATCGTCGTGCACAACCTCTATCTGCAGCTGTGGACCGAGACGGGAATCGTCGGACTGGTGCTGTTCATCGCCCTGATCGTGCTCTCGCTGGCCGGCTCGGTCAGTGCGATCAAGCAGTTCGTCGCGCTCGGCGACGAACCGATGGCCGGGCTGGCGCGTGCGACGATCCCGGCGCTCGCAGGCGTGCTGACGGCCTCCTTCTTCCTCTCGAACATCTCCGATCGGCGGATCTGGGTGCTTCTCGCGCTCGGCCCGCTGCTCGCGAGCATCGCGGCCCGTCAGAGGCGCGCCGCCGCGGCAGTCGAGACGCTGGAGGAGTGAGCAGCCGGCGCCAGCAGCAGCCGGCGCAGCACCTGCGCCGAGCGAGCGGCGTCGAACTCGTCGAGCACCAGCGCGCGGCCGGCTTCGGCGCGTAGCCGCGTCGCCGGCTGCATCGGCCAGCACGCGCTCGATGCCGCGAGCGAGATCGGCCGGGTCGCCCGGCTCGACGAGCACGCCGGTGAGCGCCGTCCTGAACGAGCTCGGGAATCCCCGAGATGCGCGTCGTGACGACCGGCACGCCGGCGGCGAGCGCCTCCATCAACGCGACCGGGATGCCCTCCATCTGACCGTTGCTCGCAACGATGCTGGGCAGCACGAACAGATCGGCCGCAGCCAGCAGCTCGGCGACCTCGGACTCCGAGCGGGCGCCCAGCAGGTGCACGCGGGCGCCCAGCCCAAGTCGCTCGATCTGCGCGCGCAGCTGCTGCTCGAGCTCGCCCTGACCGACCAGGCTGAGCTCGACACGCGCGAGCGCCTCGCTGCCGGCGAGCGCGTCGATCAGGACGCTGTGGCCCTTGTACTCGGACAGGCTCGCGACGCACAGCGCGCGCACGGGGCCGGCGCTCGGCAGCTCGCGTAGGCGGAAGCGGTACTCCTCGGGATCGACGCCGCAGCGCACCAGGTGCACCGGCGTCTCTTTCGCGTACGGCGCGAGGAACGTCTGGTTGAACTGCGAGATCGTCGCGACGAAGCGCGCCTCGGCGAACAGGTTCGCCAGGAACGACTGATCGACGTAGATGTCGTGCGCGTGCGCGGTGATGCTGTAGGAGACTCCCGTCAGGCGCGCGCAGACCCACGCGGCGATCGCCGGATAGGTCGCGAAGTGCGCGTGCACGTGCTCGATCCGCTCGCGGCGCACCTCACGCGCGAGCTCGCCGGCGAGCGCCAGCGTGACGAGCGCACGAAACAGCACCGAAGGTCGCCGGCGCAGTGCCCACAGCAGCTCGCCGGCGCAGCCGATCAGCCGCAGCGGGCGGCGCAGCATCCACCAGCCGAGCGCCAGCAGCGCCGCGTTGGCAGTCGGTCGTCGCAGGCGCGCCAGCCAGCGCTGCGCGCTCGGATGCGCGAACGCTCGCTGCGGGCGAAACAGCGCGAACAGCGAGATCTGAAAGCCGCCGCCGTCGTCGAGCGCGTTCAGCTCCCTGAGGATGAAGGTCTCCGAGGCGAGCGGAAACCGCGACACGACATAGGCCAGTCTCACGCGAGCAAACTAGCGTGCCTCACGGACCGTCGCCTGCGGCCGGGACGGCTCGCGCCGGCGCCGTGGCTCAGCCGGCGGGCGGAGCGAGGACTCGCAGATAGCGCTGCCATTCAACGCCTTCTGAGAGGTTCAGCGCGTAGCGACCGCCGGATGTCGGCAGGTGGTTGCGCTGTGCGAAGGTCACCCACGGGTCGGGCAGGCCGAGGCTCGTGTAGGAGGAGCCCGATTCGAACTGCACGCCGAAGCCGGGGCCGCCGGTGTCGCCGACGTAGCCGCCGTAGTTCGCGAGCGCTCGCAGGATCGCCTTTTTCCAGGCCGGCAGCGCGAGCGCTTCGATCTGCGATTCGCTCATCGCGAGCGCGAATCTGGTGCCCATCGGCGGAACGTTCGTTTCCGATCCGCCGGCAGCACGGCGATCCGCCTTTTTCGGCCGGGTAGACGAAGCTGCCGCTCGCGTCTCCGGCTTTGCCGACCTGTGCGCCATAGCCGAACGTCGTCACCCGGCTGGTGCACTTCAGAACGATGAACAGCGCGTGGTTGATCTGCCCCGCTTCGAGTTCCTGCGGGCGGATCACGCCGGCCAGCAGGTCGAAGCCCGAGGCGGTCGCTTCGCCGCCGGTGCCCGAGCCGTTGATCCGCGATCGATTGCCCCAGGCGAAGGTCATCGTGCCGCCGGCCGTTCCCTTGGAGGAGACCTGCCAGAAGTCGTACTCCCAGCCTTCGGGCGTGACGACCGCCATGTGCCCATCGCTGCCGCCGGCCGGGCGCGCCGTGGCGGGGATCGGTATCTGCATCCCGTTGATCGGGTCCTTGCCCCACGGCTCGGTCGATTGCAGCGTGTAGATCGGGTCGCCCGGTTCTGAGTAGTAGACCGGGTGCATCCAGTCTTCGGACGTTTCGGCGACGCCGAGCGCGGCGGTGCCGGGAAGCCCGAACGAGAGCACCTTCGAGACGATTTCGGCGGACTGCGGCACGACGGCGTCGCCGGCGACCGTCGTGTTGAAGGGCGAGCTCGCAGCATACGGACGCCATTCGGCGCTCGGCCAGGCGCCGTTGCCGAAGCCTTCCCATCCGCCGCCGACGGCGATCGGAGAGGCTGTTGCGGAAGTCGTCGTGTGGCTGCCGGGCGGCGTCGTCTGTCCAGGCTGGCTTCCGGCTGCGCCCGGTGCGGTCGGGTTGGTGCTCGTCGGCGTGGGCGTCGAGGTTGGCGCCGGCGCGTTGTGGTGAGGAGCACGCGTGGTGTGGCAGGAGGCGGCCACGCAGGACTTGTGCCGCACGCGCCGGCGGGCGGCGTGGCGCTTTGCGCGCTTGTGACGGGCGTGGCTGCGGCTGGCGTGCTTGTGCGAGGCACGTGCCAGCGAGGCCGGCGCCTGCCAGGCGGCGAGCGCAAGCGCTCCGGCGAGGAATGCCATGAGCGTGAGAAGCGTGCCGGCCTGCGTTGCGCGTCGAATCATCTCCTTTGCCTTCGGTCCGGGCAGCGGCAAACGAGCGTCCGAGCGCCGAGGTTGGACGATCGTTGGACGCCGTGCCGGCGCCGGCCGCGCGGCGCCGCTGTGCAGCGCCAGCCGCTGAGCCTCGGGCTCAGTCGCGCGCGAACAGCTGCGGTGCGAGGAGCGTCGCGCTGCAGGATCGGCTCGTCGAGCCCCGGACCGACGTGGATTCGCGGCACGTCCATCGGGCGCCAGTGCTCGGGGCGGGCGAAGCCGCCGTAGAAGCTGAACGCGAGCTCGACGCCGGCCTCACGCAGCAGCTGCTCGGTCTCCGCCGTGAAGGTGTCGGGCGATCCGACCGGGTACGCGAACCAGCGCATCTCGATGCCCAGCTCCTGCGCGAGGCGCTCGGCGCAGGAGCGGATCTCCTCGCGCTGGCGATCGCGCGTCAGGCGGGCGAGCAGTGGATGCGTGACGGTGTGCCCGCCGATCGACATCCCCGCGGCGAGCATCTCGCGCGCCATCGCCCATGTCATCCAGAGCGCGCTCGAGGCGCTCTGCGGGCAGCGCCCGGCGCCGCCGGCCTGTGCGATCCATTCGAGCAGTGCGTCTGTCTCGGATTCGGGCAGGCGCTTGTACTCGGCGATCAGCGCGGCGATCAGCTCCGACTCCTCGCTCGGCAGAGCGCCTGGCTCACGCGCGTCTTCGCCGATCGGTGAGTGCGGCCAGGAGCCGGGCGGCGCGCTCGCGTGGCGCACCATCCAGGCGATCTCGTCCCACCAGGCGGCGCGTGGATCGTCGATGAAGCCGCTGGCCAGGAAGAAGGTCGCGCTCAGAGCGTGCCTGCGCAGCAACGGAAAGGCGATCTCGTAGTTGTCGCGGTAGCCGTCGTCGAAGGTGATCAGCACGCGGCGTCCGCGCGATGCCTGCATCGCCTCGCCGACCGCCGCCGGTGCGATCACCTCGGCGTGGCGCGCCAGCGTCGCCAGCTGCCGATCGAGTTCGTCGGCGCTCGCGCTCCACAGCGAGTGGTCCCACGGCGAGCCGTCGCTGTCGCCGACGCGGTGGTAGTTGAACGTCAGCACGCCGCGCCAGCGACCGAATCGCTCGAGCACGTCGACGAGTGGCCTAGACGTGAGCACGTCGGCGACGCGAGCGCGGCGCGATCGGCTCATCCTCGCGCGTCGCTCCGCAGCCGCGAAGTCAGCGCTCGCAGTGGCGAGCGCGTCGGTTTGGCGCTGGGAGCGAGCTGCCGGCACCTGCTCGCCGTCGAGGATCAGGCGGGGAGCCTCTTCGGTCACCCAGCGCACGAGCTCCTCCGAGGCGCCGGACGCCTGCAGCGCCGCGAGCACTCCCGGAGGCCGGCGCTCGAGGTCGTGCGCGTCCGAGGCGACGGCGTGGACCAGGCCCGAGCGAAGCAGCGTCCTTGCACAGGAGGCGGCGCTTCTGCCGAACCTGCCGGTCAGCGAGGTCGCGGTGATCTGCACTCTGGCGCCGTCGTCGACGAGCTGCCTGAGCGACTTCGGATCGCGCGCCAGCGACGGCGAGCGCTCGGGGTGAGCGAGCAGCACGCGATGGTCTCTGACGAGCAGCTCCTGGACTGCGACGAGCAGCCGCGGGTTGACGTGGTGCGGCATCTCGATCAGCAGCCATGGGCCGTCGCCGAGCGCCAGCGAGCGCAGAGCCCGATCGTCCATCTGCAGCGCCGTGTGCAGGTCGATCTCGGCTCCGCGAGCGACGAGCAGCGGAACGTCGGCTAGCGACAGCGCCTCGCGGACCTGCGCGGCGGCGGCGGCGATCTGCTCGGCGTCGTTCGCGAAGTGCGCGTTGACGTGCGGCGTGGCGGCGACCGTGTCGACTCCCTCGGCGAGGAAGGCGCGCGCCATCTCGACGCTCAGATCGGTCGACGACGGCCCATCGTCGAGCCCTGCGAGCAGATGGCAGTGAAGGTCGATCACGCTGCAATGATGACCGCCTCGCACTCGGAAACCGGTGAAGTCCTCACGATCGGGCGCCCGGCGCGAGCGGGCCGGCGGGCGCGATCGCTGCGATTCGGCGGGCCTGGAGCGACCGTCGGCGTCAGCGACCTGTGCGAGGCTCTGGCCTTGGATCGCATGCAAAACGGACTCGCGAGCGCCCGATGAGTGAATCCACGCACGGGCTCGGGACCCGCACGGTACGCGGGATGGCATGGGCATACGGCGCCTATGGCGGCGGCCGCGTGCTCGTGCTCGTCTCGACGGCGATCCTGGCGCACCTGCTGACGCCGCGCGACTTCGGCGTCGTGGCGCTGGCTCTCGTCTTCATGTCGTTCCTCGAATCGCTCAACGAACTCGGGCTCGGCCAGGCGCTGATCGTCGCCGCCGTCGACGAGGAAGCCGATCGCGCGCAGACCGTCTTCTCCTGGAGCATGCTGCTCGGCGCCGGGCTGACGATCCTGCTGGCGGTCCTCGCGTCGCCGATCTCCGGCTTCTTCCATCAGCCTCAGCTGGCCGGCCTGCTGCCGGTGCTCGGCCTGAACTTCGTGCTGCGCGCGCTGGGCGCGACGCACTACGCGCTCGCACGCAAGCACCTGAACTACCGCGTACGGACGGTCAGCGAGATATCCGAGGTGACCGTGCGCGGCATCGTCAGCATCGTGCTCGCGCTCTCCGGCTTCGGCGTCTGGAGCCTCGTGATCGGCTTCGTCGCCGGCGTCGCGACGAGCACGACGGCGCTCTGGCTACAGGTCTCGTTTCGCCCGCGTTTCGCGCTCACGCGCAAGCACCTGCGCAGCCTCGTCCAGTTCGGTGGCGCGCTCACGCTCGTCGACGTCGGCTCGGTGATCTACGCCAACACCGACTACCTGTTCATCGGGCGCGATCTCGGCGCCGCCTCGCTCGGGCTCTACTCGATCGGCTTCCGGATTCCCGAACTCGCGATCCTCAACGTCGCGCACGTCGCCGCCGACGTGCTGTTCCCGGCCTACTCGGCGCTCGATCCAAAGCGGCTGCGCGAGGGCTACCTCACGGCGCTGCGCTACCTGTCGATGCTGACGATGCCGCTGGCCGCCGGCGTCGTCGCGCTGGCTCGGCCGATGATCCTCGTGATCTTCGGGCATCAGTGGGCCGGCTCGGTTCCGGTCGCGCGGGCGATCGCCGCCTACACGCTGTTCGCGACACTGTCGATCGCTCCGGGCACCGTCTTGAAGGTCACACGCAGGATCGTCTGGATGATCGTCTTCGCGATCCCGCTGCTGCTGATCCTGGTCGGCATCCTGCTGATCTTCACGAGCAGGGGAATCGTCGCGGTGGCGGTCGCGACCTCGGTGCTGCAGGCGTTCGTCGCGCCGACTCAGGCGTTCGTCGTCTCGCGACAGCTGAAGCTCTCGCCGTGGGCGTCGGTCCGCGTCGTGATCCCGCCGCTGCTCGCCTCGGCGACGATGGCAGGTGTGCTGATCGGAATGCAGCAGCTGATCTCGACGCCCGTCGTCCAGCTGATCGTCGGAGTGCCGCTCGGCGTCGTGATCTATCTCACGGTGTTGTGGCCGATGACTCGAAGCGAGCTGATTGCGCTTCGCGAGATGGCGTTTCCGCGCTCTGCGAGCTCCTAGGCGCGTCGACGCCGCCGACGCCGTCGGGTGAGTCGATCGCAGCGATCCGCCGGGCGAGCGCCAGATCGAGCGTCTCGTGCACGGCGCGCTGCAGCGAGAGCGGCTCGAGCGTATGCGAGGACGCTCCGGCGATCCGCTCGATCTGCACGTTCGGCCTCTGCGCAAGCTGCGCAAGCGTTCCGTCGCGCTCGAGTTCGGCGAGCAGCGGCTCGCCTTCGGTGAACACCATCAGGACTTCCGCCTGCGAGGACTGCATGCGCGAGAGCGACTCCTCGAGAACGTTCATCTCGCGCGCGATCTGGCGGTGGCGGACCGGTAGGCGTCGCAGCGAGACGGCTGCGCCGGAGGCGACGTTTCGGACGCGCTCGCCGTGTGATCTGACCGCCCGCGAGCTTCTTCCAGGTGCTCGCTTTCAGCGCCTTGCGCAGGTTGCGCGCCGTCGCGCACCGAGGCCAGGCCGCGGTCCCACACGAGCACGCGCGGGTTGACGAGAAAGGAGCCGACGACACGCTCGTCCTGCGCGCCGGCGTGCAGCGCCCAGTAGGCGCCGGAGCAGAGGCCGCCGAGCACGACACGCTGCGGCAGCCCGAGCCCTGCGAGCGCGGCGAGCGTCGCCTGCGCTTCGCGCTGCGCGCGCTCGACGTAGAAGTCACCGGGGTCGCGCATCGCCTCGATCGGGCCTTCGGCATCGCCGATGCCGGCGAAGTCGATCCGCAGCGTCGGCACGCCGCGCGCGGCCCAGCGGCGCGCGATCTCAACCCACATACGCCCGGGCCCGACGTGCCTGAGCGCGCCCGCGTTGAGCAGGACCGCGCAGAGCTCGCTCGTCCGGCTCGGCTCGAGCGGCTCGCAGAGCACGCCGAACAGCTTGCCGTCCTCGAACGGGATCGCTGACCGGACGCTCGCGCACCTTGCGCTCGCCGACGGCGATCTCGAAGCTCGGCGGACTCGCCGATGCCGTCTGCGTGCGTCGCTGCCGGTAGCGGAGCAGCGTGATCGCTGGGCGGAGCGCTCGCGCGTCGGCTGCGCCAGCCACGCTCGACGGCCGCGAACACCTGCGAGCGGCGCAAACGATTCCTGCGGCGGCGCGACCATCTCGCCGTAGCCGGGCCCGGGCGTGACCTCGGTCTGCGCTCCTGCCGCTTCGAGCGCCGCGCGCAGGCGCTTGTCGACTTCGACGCCGTCACGCTGCAGCAGCAGCACGCGGCGCGCGGCGCTGTCTGGCAGCTCGAGCGCGCCGAGGTCGAGTGCTTCGAGCGAGGCGACGGTCTCGCTGCTGAGCAGGAAACCGGCGCTCGCCAGCGAGCCGTCGGGCGTGCGGCAGCCTCGGAGGTGTCGCCGGGTTGCTCGGCTGCAGCTTCCATCTGCGCGAGCGCGCGCTTCTGGCGCACGAGCGCGCGGCCGCGCGAGGGAACCGACCACAGCACCAGGTCGTCGATCGCGGCGCCGTCGGCTGCGGCGCGATAGGCCAGCACGCCACCGAGGTCGACGCCGACGGCAACGACGCGCGCCGCGTCTCGCTCGCGCTTCAGCCAGGCGGCCGCGCTCGCGACCGACTCGAGCCAGGCGTCGAGCAGGGCCGGATCGTGCGGTCCGCCGGGGCTGTCGCCGGTGCCGGGCAGGTCGATCCGCAGCACGGCGTGACCGGCGCTCGCGAGCGACAGCGCCCACGCGCGCCTGGCGCGATAGGAGCAGAGCTCGTCGTTGCCGAACAGCGGCAGCAGCAGCACCGACGTGGACTGCGGCTGCGACGGCGCGTGCGGCTCGTCGTAGAGCGCGAAGACCGGCTGTGGGCCGGAGGCGAGGTAGAAGGCGCGCGAGCTCACGACTCACCGGTTGGCTCACGAACGAGCATCAGCTTCGTAATCGGCAAAGTCGTGTCGAACGATTAGAGGAGGTGGTGCTGCTGCATCGGAGCGCGTCCCTCAGCGGGCGACCGGCGCGGTCGCTGCCGCCGCGTCTACGAGGCCGGCGCCATACAGCGCTTCGTCGCCGCCGCCGCCGAGCTTGCGCGCGGTCGCGCGCAGGCGGGCGACGATCTGCGCCGGCGTGGGGCGGCGGCCGATCACGCCGCTGGCGATCACGAGCGCCGCCGTCGCGGAGACGTGCGGTGCCGCCATCGAGGTGCCTTCGTAGCCGTTCGGCATGCCGAACCGTCGCGGCGAGGAGCCGGTGAAGGTGACCTGGAAGACGTCGCGTCCGGCCGGCGCTTCGGGGTGGCAGTTGGGATCGCCCGGAAGGTTCGCGTCGGCACCGCCGCCGGGCGCGACGAGCGTCAGGCCGGAGCCGTCGTTTGAGTAGTCGGCGAGGCAGCCGTGTTCGGTCGTCGCGCCGACCGCGACCACGTCGGGTGCGCGCGCCGGGTAGGCGATCACCGTGTGCCCCTCGTTACCGGCGGCGGCGACGACGAGCACGCCCTTGCGGCGCGCGTAGCGGAGCGCTTCGATCAGCTCGGGGATGTCCGAGGCGGTCACGTTGCTGGAGAACTCGAGGCTCAGGTTGATCACCTTCGCGCCGTGCCTGACGGCGTAGCGCACGCCTTCGGCGATCGTCGAGGCTTCGCCTTCGCCCTGTGAGTTGAGCACGCGGACGGGCATGATCCGCGCTGCGAACGCCAGGCCGGTGAGGCCGTAGTGGTTGTCGGTCGCCTCGGCGATCGTGCCGGCGACGAACGTGCCGTGGCCGTTGTGGTCGACGGGAAAGTGGTTGTGCGCGATGAAGTCGTAGCCGGCGACGAAGCCGTAGCGCGAGAAGTCCGGCGAGCGCAGGAAGCGGCCGTGTGTCGCGTAGGCGACACCGGTGTCGAGCACGGCGACGACCACGCCTCTGCCGCCCGGCGCGCCGTCGGCGGCGACGTTGGCCCAGGCCTGCGGGGCGTTGACGCCGAACGGTCCGACGAAGTTCCACTGCAGCTGCTGCCAGTCACCGGGCTGCGTGCCGTTTCCGACGTCGTTCGGCACGAGCGGCGCCGCTTCGGCGATCCGCGCGTTGTAGTCGGGCACCGCCCAGGCGACATCGCGGCGGCCGCGCAGGCGCTGCAGCGCGGCGGCGACGCTGACGCCGCGCGCGAGCGTGATCAGCCTCGTGTGTGGCGCGCTCGCGCGCGGGTCGATGCCGCCGAGCAGGCGCGTCGTGGCGGCGCGAGCGCGCGGCGGCGTCGCCTCGACGTACTTCACGACGATTCGCGCGGGCGCGTATTCAGCCGCGTAGGCGCTCGCCGTGACGACGGCCGCCAGGCAGCAGGCGAGCGCGAGCACCAGCGCCAGCCTTGCGCTGCGCGTGAGGCGACCGCCGGGCGTGGCTGGCTGTGCGCGCTCGCAAGCGGGGAGTTGTCGGGCGAACGCTGTCACGGTCGGCTTTCGATAATGATGATGCGCTCGAGCTCTCGGGGCGGCAGCACTGTCGCAGAAAGCTCGGCCCGATCGATGAGCGAGCGCTTGCATCCAGGCGACGAGTACTTCATGCGCCTGGCGCTGCGCGAGGCCGAACTCGCACCGGCGCACGAGGACGTGCCGATCGGAGCCGTCGTCGCGCGCAACGGCGAGCTGCTGGCGGCGGCGCACAACGAGCGCGAGCTGCGCCAGGATCCGACGGCGCATGCCGAGGTGCTCGCGCTGCGCGAGGCGGCGCGCGTCAGCGGGCACTGGCGGCTGCTCGACGCTGCCCTCTACGTGACGCTCGAGCCCTGCGCGATGTGCGCCGGAGCGCTCGTGCTGGCGCGCGTCGGACGGGTCGTGTTCGCCGCGAGCGACCCGAAGGCGGGCGCCTGCGGCAGCGTTCTAGACATCACCGGCGACACACGGCTGAATCACCGCCCGGCCGTCGACGGCGGGCTGCTGGCGGCGCAGGGCGGCGCGCTGCTCAGCTCGTTCTTCGCCGCGCGTCGCTGAGCGCTGGCGCCGATCAGGCTCCGGGCGCCGTCGCGAGCATCACGAGGTTGCCGGGCGGGAACAGCGCCCATCGCAACGCGCGCGTCGTGCGGCGACGTCGCTCGCCCTCGAGCAGGCCGAGCGGCAGCTCGAGCGCGGTCAGATAGGACAGGTAGGCGCGGGAGACGATCGGAGAGGGACGGTTGCCGAATCGCGCGCGGACGCTCGCGGGCAGCCGCAGGAGCGAGCGGATGTCGGTGAATCCTGCCTGTCTCAGCGCAGCTGCGAGCTCGCGGTAGGTGTACTCGTGAAGGTGCATGCCGCGCGGGGCGTCGAGTGCGAAGACACGAGAGATGTCGTGCGGCCCGGTGTATGCGTGCGGCGTCGCAAAGGCAATCCGCCCGCCGGGGCGCAGCAACGCGCGCGCCGAACGCAGGTGAACCGGGAGGTCGTCGGGGTGAAGGTGCTCGATGACCTGGTTTGAGATGACTGCGTCGAATGACCCAGGCGCCTCGAACGAGTCGAGCTTCACGCCATCGGTCACGCTCCATGTGAGCCCGCGCTCGGGGGTGCGATCGCCCCGCTCGCTGGTTATCTCCGTCGCGCGGCAGTTGTAGCCGACCGTCGCGAGATATCGCGCGAGCGAGCCGTCGCCGGAGCCGACCTCGTAGACGTCGCGCGGCGGCGGCCCGATCAGCAGTGGCCACGCGGCCTGCTCGGCGAGTCGGTCGGTGCCCGCGTCGCCCGATCCCTCGCGCAGCCACGGCACCGAGCGATACAGCTCGCTGTAGCAGCGCTCGAAGACCGCGGCACGGGTCTCTGGCGTCGAAGCGAGCAGCTCGTCGGTCAGTAGCCGCTCCAGGCGCCAGTGCTCGAGAACCATCGCCTCCGTGAGCTCGCTGTCCGGCGGCAGGCCGTAGTTGGCGCGATATCGAGCGATCAGCTCCGTTCCGCGAGGCTCGGTCATTCGTCGACCCACGGTACGCCGTCGCGCGGCGTCGTGCGGAACCCGGCGAGCGTTGCACGCTGTCTCGAGGAGAACCGCCGATCTACTAGCCTTCAGGCCGTCCGCAAGCGCCCGGAGGGGTGGCAGAGCGGTTGAATGCGGCAGTCTCGAAAACTGTTTCGGGGGAGATTCCTCCGACGAGGGTTCGAATCCCTCCCCCTCCCCGCCAGGAACATGGAACGCGCGCAGAGCGCACGGCGTTTCCCGCGCGCGGCGACGATGCTCGACATCTACTCGCGTACCGTGAACGCGCAGACTCCGCTGAGCGAGGTCCTGGCGGAGTTCTTTCCGTGGTGCGAGGAGCACCACGAGGCGCTCGCGGAGATCTACCGCGCCTACGGCGCACGCAAGCGAACGCTCGGCGTGCTCGACCTCGACGACCTGCTGCTCTACTGGCGCGCACTGGCGGCCGACCCGGTGACCGGCCCGCTGATCGCCGCCGAATACGAGCACGTGCTCGTCGATGAGTATCAGGACGTCAACGGCCTGCAGGTCGAGATCGTGCGCGACATGCGCACGACGCAGCCAGGTCTGACCGTGGTCGGCGACGACTTTCAGGCGATCTACGGCTTCCGCTCTGCGAGCGCCCGCCACATCCTCGAGTTCCCGCAGCAGTTCGCCGGCGCGCAGACCGCGAAGCTCGAGCGCAACTACCGCTCGACGGCGGCGATCCTCGCCGTGGCCAACGCGGTCTCCGCGCAGGACCGAGAGCGGGTTTCCGAAGACGCTTTGGACCGAGCGCGACGGTGGCGCTCCGCCCGAACTGTCGTTCCGCGCGACGAGGCCGAGCAGGCCAGGGCGGTGTGCGACAGCGTGATGAGAGGCACGCGAGGAGGGGATGGAGCTGCGCGAGCAGGCGGTGCTGTTCCGCACCAATCACGACTCTGCGACTGCTCGAGGTCGAGCTTACGCGCCGGCGAATTCCGTACGTGAAGTACGGCGGGCTGCGCTACCTGGAGGCGGCGCACGTGAAGGACTTCATCGCGCTGCTGCGTCTCGCGGACAACCCCGCGGATGAGCTGAGCTGGTTCCGGCTGCTGCAACTACTCGAGGGCGTCGGGCCGACCGCTCTCGTCGAGTGCTCGAGGCGCTCGCGAGGCCGAGGGAGGCTCACCCGAGCTCGAGACGGTGGCCGATGAGCAGCCGAACAGCTGCCGGAGTGCTCGCGCGAGCACGCCGGCGCGATGATCGAGGCGTTTTAATCGCGACCGGCGGCAGCGGCGGCGAGCCGGACGGACGTGACAGGTCGAGCGGCTGTGCGCCGCGATCACGCCGCGCGATCCGCCTGCACTACCCCGACGGTTCGATCCGCGTCTCAGATCTCGAGCAACTCGTGCATCGCCGCGCGAGGGTACGAGGACGTTCGCCACTTCGTCTCAGAGCTCGTGCTCGACCCGCCTTCCTCGAGCGTCGGACTCTCGCAGGTCCGCCACATCTCGACGAGGACTACCTCGTGCTGAGCACGGTGCACTCGGCGAAGGGCCTCGAGTGGGAGGCCGTGCATCTGATCGCCGCCTACGACGGCAACTTCCCGGCCGACATGAGCACGGGCACGGAGGAGGGCATCGCGGAGGAGCGACGGCTGTTCTACGTGGCGCTCACGCGAGCGCGTCGGCGACTGGCCGTGTACGTTCCCGCGCGCTACTACCACCGGCCAGGGCGGCGCGCGACGACGGCACGGCTCGCTTTCGCCGGCAGGCAGCCGAGTCGTCGAGTAGCCTACGCACATGACCGCGGCGCCCGGACAGCTTCGGGTGCGAACGCGGCGTGACTACCACGTGCCGTACGTCGTCAACCTCGGGCAACGCGACGTCACCTTCCTGGAACGGCCGTGGACGCCCTTGCGCCGGGTGTTCGAGTGGGCCGATGCGTTCACTGTCCTGCCGGAACCGGACTACGACATCGTGCATTCGCTGAATGCCGTGCCGGTGCTCTCGCGGCGACCGTTCGTCGTGTCGTTCGAGGACTACCTGCCGCGGGTTCCCGAGGACCGCTACATCGGGGCCCTGGAGCGCGTGCTGCAGCGCACGCTGATGAGTGAGCGCTGCACGGCGCTGCTGGCGATGTCGCACTACGCCAAGCGTCAGTTTCGCCATCAGAGCAGAGGGTTCGCCGGGAGCGCGAGTCTGGAAGCGAAGATGACGCTTCGCTACCCGGCGATCGCGGCGCGTCGCTCTACGCCGAAGCCGGACCCCGAGTCCGAGCTGAAGCTGCTGTTCGTCGGGCGCGACTTCATGCGCAAGGGCGCACCGGCCGTGCTCGGGGCGCACGCGCAGCTTCGCGCGAAAGGCATTCCCGTGAGGACCACGTTCGTCTCCTCGCTTCGCTGGAAGCCGGACGACTCCTACGTGGACCCGCCGTCCGAGCAGCTGGTCGAGACGACCAGGGCGAAGCTCGACCAACCGGGCGTCGAGCACTTCGGCGAGCTGCCGCTCGCGCGCGTGCGCGAGCTGATGGAGGAGGCCGACTTCCTGCTCTTTCCGACGCTCCACGATACGTTCGGATACGTCGTGCTCGAGGCGCTCGCCTGCGGCACGCCGGTGATCGCCAGCGCCACGAACGCCCTGCCCGAGCTGGTCGAGGATGCTCGCAACGGGTTCCTGCTGCCGCTCGAGTCCGACGGCGAGATCGGGCGATGGGCGTGGACCTACAGGACGCGCGAGCGCGGCTTCATGGCGGCTTACGAAGCCGCGACGAACTCGCTCGCCGACGCGATCAGCGAGCGCTTGGCGATGTGCTGGGAGACGCCCGGGCTCTATCGGTCGCTCAGCGCCGGCGCGCTCGAGATCGTCGACGAGCGTTTCGCAGTGCCGGCGGCGCGAGCGACGCTCGAAGAGCTGTACCGGCAGTGCAACGCGCAGGCACCTCGTGCGCGTCGGCGGGGCGCGACTCGACGGGGACGGGGACGGGGACGACGGGGACAGGGAGAGGGCTTGAGACCTAGGACTGAAAGCCCTAGACATTGACCCTAGGACTCCGAGATGTTTCGTAGGTGCACGATCAGCCCGACCTGGCGCTCGCCGAGATCATCAAACAGCTGCGCGAGGATCGGGATATCACGCAGGAGCAGCTCGCGTTCGAGGCCGGCATCACGGCCTCGGCGCTGTCGCGAATCGAGCGCGGGCTGAACAACCCGGGCTGGATGACGGTGCGGCGACTGGCGGGCGCGCTGAACGTGAACCTGGTGCAACTGGCCAAAGAGGTCGAACGCACGGCGCGCTGAGCCGCTGAGCCGTCGCCGCCTCGCCGACGCACTCACGACGCGCCCGGCGCAACCGATCGCGATCGATCAGAAGACGCCTTCGAAGAATTTGACGGCGATGCTGCCGAGGAAGATCACCGAGAGGACGCCGAGTGCTCCGATGACGGCGCCGAGCGCTGCGAGCAGCAGGTCGCCCATCAGATAGCCGAGCGCGAGCACTACGACGCCGATCGAGGGGACGGTGTCGAGGCCGGAGAAGGGCGGCGCGAGGAAGGCGCAGAGTGCAAGCGCGAGCACGATCGCGCCGAACACGCCGGCGCTTACGCGGTTGCCGAGGAACCGTCGCCCGCGCGGACGCGAGATGCGCTCGAGCGTGCGGATCCGTCGCAACAGCGTGTCGATGAACCGCTGCCGCCGCGCGCCGCCGAGCTCGACGGCGCGCCAGCGCCGTGGCAGCCAGACCTGGCGGCGCCCGACGATCAGCTCGAGCGAGAGCAGCATCACGATCACCTCGAGCACGTGGGTGACGCCGCCGGTCGGCAGCGGCAGCGCGGGGACGGCCATCAGCAGCACGAAGATCAGCGCAAAGCTGCCCTCGCCGAACGTGTCGATCAGGCCGCCGAGCGTCTTCTCCTGCTCGCCGGCCAGCCAGCGCTCGAGCTCGTCGCTGACGCGCTCGGGCGCGAGCTGCTTGTCGGTCGCCATCCGGTCATTGTCGCTATGCGGCAGCTCTCGCGTGCGCTTCGGCGAGCAGCTCGGCGAGGATCTCGCCGAGCTCGAGCTCCTGGTCGTGCTCGCGCAGCGTGCCGTCGCCGTCGAAGGCGTTCTCGGCGTCGGGGACCGGCAGTTCGCGATCGAGCACACGCGCGCCGGCCGCGGCCAGTGCCTTGCGCAGCTCGGCCTGCGCCCAGACGGCGCCGAACATGCCGGTGCTCGTGCCGATGACGGCCGCCGGTTTGTTGCGCAGCGCGGCCGTCGCAAATGGCCGCGAGGCCCAGTCGACGGCGTTCTTCAGCGCGCCGGGGATCGAGGAGTTGTACTCCGGCGTGACGAACAGCAGCGCGTCGGCCTGGACGATCCGCTCGCGCCACTCTTCGACTGCCGCGCCCGGCGCGCTCTCGTCGTCCTCGTCGAATGGCGGGATCGCCTTCAGCGTGGTGAACTCGACGAGCTCGGCGTCGGGCGGCAGCAGCAGTGCTGCCGCCCGAAGCAGGCGCAGGTTGTGCGAGTCGCGGCGGAGCGAGCCGGCGATTCCGAGAACCTGCATGATCGGCCTAGGCGTCGTCGCGGCCGAGCTCGAGCTCGACCGTCAGCTTGACGTCGTCGGCCACGGCAAAGCCGCCTTTCGGCAGCGGCGCGTTCCAGTTCAGGCCGAACTGCGTGCGGTCGATGATCGTCTCGAGCGTGACGCCGATCTTGACGGCGCCGCCGAGCGTCTCGTGCGGGTCGGTGATCGTGCCGCGAGCCTCGACCGGGTGCGTCTGATCCTTGATCGTCAGCTCGCCGTCGACGATCAGCTCGTCGCCGCTGCGGCGGATCTCCTTGGAGGTGAAGCTCAGCTGCGGGTAGCGCTCGGTGTCGAAGAAGTCGGGCGACCCGAGGTGCGCCTGCAGGTTCTCGTCCTTGACGTGGATCGAGCCGGCCTCGACGGTGCCGCTGAACTGGCCGTGCCCGTCGGCGTCAACGGTCAGCGTCGCGTCGAACTGCTCGAAGCGGCCGCGGAACGTCGCGACGACCATGTGCTTGACGGCGAAGCTCGCCGAGGAGTGCGTCGGGTCGAGCTTCCAAGTGCCTACCGGAAGCTGCGTCTGGGTGTCTGTTGCTGGTGCTGACATCGGGGCTCCTTTTGTGGGATTGATCGTCGAACTTCCGTTCGCCGATTTGCGGACCGTAGTCCGGATACCCGCTATGCTAACAGAAATGGACCGTAGTCCGCATACCGTTGAGAATAGACTGGCGATCGTGCCTGGGGGCGGCGATCCGATTGCGCTGCCGATGCTCGGCAGCGAGCGGCACGAGCGGGCCGATGCGGCCCGCAACCGCTCGACGATCCTGGCGACGGCCGAGGCGCTGGTCGGCTCAGAAGGCGCGAGCACGATCACGATGGATCGCGTCGCGAGCTGCGCCGGCGTCGGCAAGGGAACGCTGTTCCGCCACTTCGGCGATCGCTGCGGGCTGATGCGGGCGCTGCTCGACGAGCGCGAGCGTGCCTTCCAGGAGCAGTTCATCCGCGGGCCGGCGCCGCTCGGGCCGGGCGCGCCGCCGCGCGAGCGGCTGATCGCGTTCGGCGAGCAGATGTACGAGCACATCGAGATCCAGGGAGATCTGCTGTTGGCCGCCGAGAACGGCGCGCCCGGCGAGCGACTGCGCCACAGCGTCTACGCGGCCTACCGCGCGCACGTCGTTGCGCTGCTCGAGCAGAGCGGCTACGGCGGTGAGATCGGCTATCTGGCCGACGCGCTGCTGTCGGCGCTGAGCAGCGAACTGGTGCTGTTCCAGCGTCGCGAGCGGGCGCTCAGCGCGCAGCAGCTCGCGCACGGCTGGAGCGAGCTCGTGCGCGCGCTCGTGCCGGCCGAGTGAGACGCGACCGCTCGCTCGAGCGTTCAGCGCTCGCCGAGCGCCAGCACGAGCTTGCCGACGTTCTCGCCGGCGAACAGCTTCAAAAGCGACTCGTTGAACGCCTCGACGCCGCCCGGCACGATGTGCTCGCGCGAGACGATCCGCCCTTCGCGCATCCAGCCGGCGAGCTCGGTCATCGCCTCGCCGTAGCGCGCTGCGTAGTCGAACACGACCATGCCGATCATGCTCGCGCGGAACACGAGCAGCGACATGTAGTTCGACGGGCCGCGCACCGGCTCGGTGTTGTTGTACTGCGAGACGGCGCCACAGATCACGATCCGCGCGCCGCGTGCCAGACGCGTCAGCACCGCGTCGAGGATCTCGCCGCCGACGTTGTCGAAGAACACGTCGACGCCGCCGGGAGCATGCGTGCGCAGCGCCCGGCGCACGTCCTCGCTCTTGTAGTCGATCGCCGCGTCGAAGCCGAGCTCCTCGACCAGCCAGCGGCACTTCTCCTGACCGCCGGCGATGCCGATCGCGCGCGCTCCCTTGAGCTTCGCGATCTGTCCGGCGACGCTGCCGACGGCGCCGGCGGCGCCGGAGACGACGACCGTCTCGCCCTGTTTGACCTTGCCGACGTCGAGCATCCCGAAGTAGGCGGTCAGGCCGGTCATTCCGAGCGTTCCCAGGTAGGTCGGCGCCGGCGCCAGCGACGGGTCGATCTTGATCGCGCCCTTGCCGTCGGAGAGCGCGTGCTCCTGCACGCCGAAGGTGCCGTAGACGTGCTCGCCGACGGCGAATCCGGGGTGCTGCGAGGCCGTCACGCGCCCGACGCAGCCGGCGCGCATCACGTCGCCGATCTCGACCGGCTCGATGTAGGAGGCGCCGGCGTTCATCCAGCCGCGCATCGCCGGATCGAGCGAGATGTGCGAGACCTCGACGACGAACTCGCCGTCGCCGGGCGCCGGCACGGGCTCCTCGACGAGGTTCCAGTCGGACTCCTTCGGTAGGCCGGTCGGGCGCGCGGCGAGGCGCAGCTGGCGGTTGGTCGGGCTCATCTTCTCGCCTCCAGGCGGTTGGGTTCGTCGATCGTGAAGCTCATGCGGAGGCGCCGCCGTCGATCGCCAGCTCGGCGCCGGTGACGTAGACGCTCTCGTCGGAGGCCAGATAGACGGCGGCGTCGGCGACCTCGGCCGGCAGGCCGATCCGTTTCAGCGGCACGGCCTTGATCAGGCGCTCGATCAGCTCCGGCGTGCGCTCGCGCTGCTCTGCGTTCATCGCAGTGTCGATCTGGCCGGGGTGCAGCGAGTTGACACGGACGTTCGCGTGCGCGAGCTCGCGCGCGAGCGTCTTGGTCATCCCGCGGACGGCCCACTTGCTCGAGCCGTAAGCGGTCAGATAGGGCGCGCCCGTGAGGCCGGCGAGCGAGGAGACGTTGATGATCGAGCCGGCGCGCTGCTCGATCATCGCGGGCGCGACCGTTCTCATGCCGAGGAACGCGCCGAGCACGTTGACCTCGAGCACGCCGCGAAACGCCGCGAGCGAGGTCTCGGCCAGCGGCGCCGCGAAGAACAGGCCGGCGTTGTTCAGCAACACGTCGAGCCGGCCGTGGCGCGCGAGCGCCGCGGCCAGCACCGCCTGCCAGTCGCTCTCGCTGGCGACGTCGTGCGCGTGCGCGCTGGCGCGCTCTCCCAGCTGCTCGGCGAGCGCCTCTGCACGTTGGCCGTCGAGATCGGTCAACAGCACGAGCGCTCCCTCCTGCACGAAGCGCTGCGCCGCGGCGGCGCCGATTCCGCCGGCCGCGCCGGTGATCAGCGCGACCTTGTCGCGCAGCCTCTGCGCCCCCATCGCAGCGACTATACGGCTCGCGCGCCGAGCGCTGCCGGCGAGCGCACGTCATCGGCGTTTCGCATCGGGCATAGTGGGCATCTGAGTTCGGTATGAGCAGTCAAGCCCAACAGGTTCCGACGGTCGCGCTCGGTGAGAACGAGCGGATCCCACAGCTCGGCTACGGCGTCTTTCAGGTGCCGCCGCGCGAGACAGAGCAGGTCGTCGCCGAGGCGCTGTCGGTCGGCTACCGCCACATCGACACGGCCGCTGCGTACGGCAACGAGGCGGGCGTCGGCCTGGCGCTGCGCACGTCGGGAATCGACCGCGACGAGCTGTTCGTGACGACGAAGTGCTGGAACGAAGACCAGGGCTACGAGCAGGCCAAGCGCGCCTGCCGCGCGAGCCTCGAGCGGCTCGAGCTGAGCCACCTCGACCTCTACCTGATCCACTGGCCGGTGCCGGCGCACGACCGCTACGTCGAGACCTGGAAGGCGTTCATCGAGCTGCAGCAGGAAGGGCTGGTGCGCTCGATCGGCGTCTCGAACTTCCAGCCCGAGCACCTCGAGCGGGTGATCGCCGAGACCGGCGTGACGCCGGCGATCAACCAGGTCGAGCTGCATCCGTACTTCCAGCAGGTCGGGCTGCGCCGCGAGGACGCGCGGCTGGGGATCGTGACCGAGGACTACAGCCCGCTCGGGCAGGGGCTCGAGCTCGAAGATCCGGTGATCGTCGCGATCGCGCGCGAGCACGGCAAGTCGGCGGCGCAGACGGTGATCCGCTGGCACCTGCAGCTCGGCGACGTCGTGATCCCGAAGTCGGTGACGCCGGCGCGGATCGCCGAGAACTTCGACGTGTTCGACTTCGAGCTGAACGACGAGCAGATGCAGGCGATCGACGCGCTCGACGCGGGCACGCGGATCGGCGGCGATCCGGACACGTTCATTCGCCCCTGAGCGATCGTGGCGGCGCCGAGCAGCATCGCGACGCGACGCTCGAGCAGGGTGGTGGTGCGATGGCGCATTCGCTGAGCGTCGCGGTGCTCGGCGCCGGCGGCACGATGGGCTCGGGCATGGCGCGCAACATCGCGCACGCGGGCATCGAGCTGAGCGTGTGGGACCGCACGCGCGCGAAGGTCGAGCCGTTCGCGGCCGAGGGAGCGCGGATCAGCGCGACGCCCGCCGAGGCGGCCGCCGAGGCCGACGTGATC
Organism: uncultured Solirubrobacteraceae bacterium; assembly: GCA_963812575.1. Classification (GTDB taxonomy): domain Bacteria; phylum Actinomycetota; class Thermoleophilia; order Solirubrobacterales; family Solirubrobacteraceae; genus Palsa-744. The sequence continues at coordinate 689,350 of CAWEVS010000002.1, forward strand.
GTGACGATGCTGCCCGACGCCGACGTCGTGCTGGCGACGATGTGCGGCGAGCACGGCGGCGCTGGCCGGCGCGCGGGACGGCAGCGTCTGGGTGCAGATGAGCACGATCGGCGAGCAGGGCACCGAGCGCTGCATCGAGGTCGTCGCCGAGCACGGCGTCGAGTTCGTCGACGCGCCGGTGCTGGGCACCAAGCAACCGGCTGCCGAAGGCAAGCTCGTCGTGATGGCCTCCGGTCCCGAGCAGCTGCGCGATCGCGTGCAGCCGGTCTTCGACGCCGTCGGCCAGCGCACGATCTGGGTCGGCGAGGCCGGCGCCGGCAGCCGCCTGAAGCTCGTCACGAACGCCTGGCTGGTCAGCGTCGTCGCCGGCGTGGCCGAGGCGGTCACGCTCGCACAGGGGCTCGACCTCGACCCGGCGCTGTTCCTCGAGGCGATCGAAGGCCAGGCGCTCGACGCTCCCTACGCGCGAATCAAGGCGAAGGCGATGATCGAGCGAGACTTCGAGCCGACGTTCGCGCTGAAGCTCGCGACGAAGGACGCCAGGCTCGCGACCGAATCAGCCGAGCGCCATGGGCTCGATCTGCCGGTGCTCGCGGCGATCGCGCGGCGGATGCAGGCGGCGGTGCCGGCGCACGGCGATGAAGACGTCAGCGCGACGTACCTGACCGGCGCGCCGTAGCGCTCAGCGCTCGCCGAGCCCGCGCCGCATGCGCTGCACGCGGCGCAGCTCCTGGATCGCCTCGTCCTCGGCGATCAGCGTGCCCGGCTGCGCCGTCGCCGAGCAGCTCGGGCTCGAGCCGGTGGCGCACGAGCTCGCCGGCGACCTGGTCGACGCGCTGGGCGCCGGCGCCCGGGCGCGAGCTGACGACGCGCGCCATGCGCAGGCCCTTGAACAGCAGCCCGACGCCGTCGTCGAGCGCCCAGCCGCCCGGCAGCGTGCCGTCGCGCACGCTCGCCAGCCAGACCGGCAGCCGCTCGGGCTCGCCGTCGGCGTGCACGGTCAGCGAGCCCTCGATCAGGCCGAGTCCGGCGAGCGGCTCGGGCGGGCCGCTGGAGCGCGTGACGCCGCCCTGGAACCAGCACATCGCGCCGGCGCTCAGGCCGGCCAGCACGGTGCCGGCGCGCCAGGCCTCGATCAGCAGCTCGTCGAGACCGTGCGCGCGCCAGACGGCGAGCAGGTTTCGCATCGAGCCGCCGCCGACGTAGATGATGTCCTGCTCGCGCACGATCTCGGCGAGCGGCCGCCGTGCTCTCGCGCATGCGAAACAGCGAAAGGTGCTCGTGCACGCACCAGCGATCGGCGAAGCGCGCCTGGAAGGCGTTGATCTGCGCCGTCGTGTCGCCGGAGGCGGTCGGCAGGAACAGCACGCGCGGCTCCTTCGCGGCGCTCAGCGACAGCACGAAGTCGTCGAGCAGCGGGTTGGTCGGCTCCATCGTGAAGCCGCCGCCGCCCATCGCGAGGATCTGGCGCTGCTCGAGCGGGATCTCCTGAGGTGCGCTCACGGAGCTACGCCGGGACCGGCGCGGCGACCGGATCGCGGCGCGACCGGGCGGCGCTCGCCGGCGGCTGCGACGGCTGCCGCGGCGCGACGCACCGCACGCCGGCGCGGGCGCCGTGTCGCGACCGCACGTCGCGGGCTGCTCGGGCGCGGGCGGCTCGGCGCCGAGGTAGCTGACGTCGAGCGGCGTCTCGACGACGCCGTCGTGCGGCGTGCTCGACGCGGTAGGCGGCAGCCGTCCGGCCGCGAGCTGACGACGCGCTGCAGGCGCGTGCGGCGGAAGTGCAGAGCGACGCCGTCCTCGGCGGCGAAGCCCGGCGCGCATGCCGTCGCCGACGAAGCGGTGGTACTCGGCGCGTCGCGCCGGCTCGGCGTCGTAGTGCACGCAGTTCGAGTACGGCAGCAGGCCGAGGCCACGAACGCCGCGCGGCGCGCCGTGGAAGGCGCTCAGCGCCTCGTCGAACCAGCACAGCGAGCCGGCCGACGGGCCGCACAGCACGACGCCCTTGCGCCAGGCGCGGCGCAGCACGTCGTCGAGGCCGTATGCGCGCCAAGCGCCGAGCATGCTGACGACGTTACCGCCGCCGACGTAGATCAGATCCTGCGCGAGCAGGTGGCTGGCGAGGTCGTCCTCGACGCCGCCGGTGCCCTGGTCGCGGCGGAACAGCGAGACGTGGCTGGCGTCGCAGCTCGCGGCGAAGCGGCGGTAGAAGCGCACGACGTAGTGGTCGGCGTCGCCCGAGGCGGTCGGCAGAAAGCAGACGCGCGGGCGTTCGGCGTCGGTCAGCGACAGCACGTAGTCGTCGAGCAGCGAGCTGTCGCGCTCCATCGAGAAGCCGCCGCCTCCGAGGGCGACGATCTGTGGCGTTCGCGATCGCATCGGTTCGTCTTGCACTCTCTCGCTCGGTATTACTCGGACAGTCTGAATCAGGTTCGCCTGATGGCGGCGAACCTAATATGGACCGCCGTATGAAGTTGCACCGGCGCGCCTGGACATCCGGCGCAGCGCTCGCGATGGCGGTGAACCGCGCAGCGCCGGCGCATGCGCCCGCTTCGGCAACACTCAGCAAGCTCACACACTGCTCTGACACGCGCTCGCAAGCCTGCGCCGATGAGCTTCTCCTGGCAGTCCTCCTCGGCCGCCTCGCCTGCCAATCCGGCCGGCGCCTCGACTGCTGGGCGCGGGCGCCGGCGTGCGTCCGCGGCTGCGCGCGCTGACCGCCCGCCTGCCGCGTCCGGAGCTGAGCGCGCTGATCGTGCTCGCTGCGCTGCTCGACCTCTGGGCGCTCGGTCGCAACGGCTGGGCGAACGACTACTACAGCGCGGCCGTGCGCTCGATGAGCTCGAGCTGGCACAACTTCCTGTTCGCCTCAGCCGATCCGAGCGGCGTGATGACGCGTCGACAAGCCGCCGCTCGACCTGTGGGTGCAGTCGCTGTCGGTTCGCGTGTTCGGCTACCACCCGCTGAGCATGCTCGTGCCGCAGGCGCTGATGGGCGTCGCGAGCGTCGCGCTGATCTACGACCTCGTGCGGCGGCGCTTCGGCCGCCTCGGCGGCTTCGTCGCCGGGCTGGCGCTGGCGCTGACGCCGATCACGGTCGCGATCTCGCGCCACAACAACCCCGACGTGCTGCTGATCCTCTGCTGCGTCGCGGCGCTGTGGTTCACGGTGCGCGCGCTCGAAGACGGACGCACGCGCTGGCTCGTGCTGGCCGGCGTCAGCGTCGGGCTGGGCTTTGAGACGAAGATGCTCGTCGCGCTTTGCGTCGTCCCGGGCATCGCGCTCGCCTACCTGTACGTGGCGCCGCGCGGCAGGCTGCGCGCGCTGCGCCAGCTGCTCGTCCGGCGGCCTGGCGATGCTGATCGTCGGCGGCGCCTGGCCGGCGCTCGTCGCGCTGACTCCGGCGGCCAACCGGCCGTGGATCTCGGGCACGAGCGACAACAGCATCCTGTCGCTGATCTTCGAATACAACGGGCTCGGGCGCGTCGACGGACAGGCCGGCGGGCCCGGGCGGCCTGGGCGGCGGCAGCGTGTTCGGCGGCAGCGCCGGGCCGCTGCGGCTGCTCAACTCGGCGCTCGGCGGACAGGCCGGCTGGCTGCTCGGCTTCGCGCTCGTCAGCGGGCATCGGCATGCTCGTCGCGAGCCGGCTGCGGCGCGCCGACGCGCGCAGCGGCTGGCTGATCGCGGTCGGCGGCGCGTTCCTGACGACGGCCGTGCTGTTCAGCTCGGCAAGCGGCATCTTCCATCCCTACTACGTCTCGCTGCTGGCGCCGTTCATCGCCGCGCTGGTCGGCGCCGGCGCGGCGCAGCTGATCGGCGGCGGCCTGCAGGCGCGCGTGATCGCGCCGCTCGCGATCGCCGCCGGCAGTTGCGACAGAGCTCGCCGTGCTGCACGACTATCCGGGCCAGCTCAGCTGGCTGGCGCCGGTGCTGATCGCGCTGTGCGTGCTCGCGGCGCTGGCGCTGGCGCTGCTACGCGTCAAGCGCCTGCGCCTGATCGCACTGGCCGTTGCGCTCGCAGCGCTGCTGCTGGCACCGGCCGTCTGGGCGGTCGACACGCTCGGCCACGCGACCAGCGGCACGTTCCCCGAAGGCGGGCCGGGCAACGTGCAGACGGCCGGCGGCATGTTCGGCGGAGCGGGCGGGCGCGGCGGACCGGGCGGTCGCGCGGGTGGCTTCGGCGGCTTCGCGCCGGGCGCGTCGGGCGCGGGGAGCGCCTCCTGCCGGCGGCGCGATTCGGCGCGCTCGGCGCCGAAGGCGGCGGTCAGGCCGGCGCCGGCCGTGCGGGCGGGCCGGCGAGCGAAGCCGGCGAGCGAACAGAGCCGGCGGCGGTCGTTCCGCTGTTCGGCGGCGCCGGCGGCGGCTGCTCCTCTGGCGGGCAACGCGAAGCCGGCGCGCGCAGGCGGCGCTCGGCGCCGCGCCCGGCGGGTTCGGCGGCGGCGCGATCGGCGCGCCGATGGGCAACGACCAGACGATCACCGAGGCGCTCGCCTATGCGAAGCAGCACGGCGGCGGCACCGTCGCGGTCTCGAGCCAGTCGAGCGCGGCGAGCGCGATCATCGCCAGCGGCGCGAAGGTCGCCGGCATCGGCGGCTTCTCCGGCCGCGAGAGCGACGTGAGCGTCAGCTGGCTGGCGCAGGAGGTCCGCTCCGGCGCGATCCGCTGGGTGCTCGTCGAACAGTCGGGCTTCGGCGCGGCCGGCGGGCGCGGCGGCGGGGCACTGCCGGGCGACACGCGCGCAGGCTCGAAAGCGGCGATGAGCGCGGCTGCGAAGGTCTGCAAGCGTGTCTCGCTGGGCACCGGCACGAGCACGACCACTGCCGGCACGGCGAGCCTGTTCTCGAGCGAAGGCACCGCAGGCGCAGCGGCCTCAGAAGGCACGAGCGGCACAGGTCTATACGACTGCCGGGGCGACGCAAGCGCGCTGGCAAGCGCGTGAGACGCAAGCTCGGCTGCTCGTTGTAGATCGCGGCGAGGCCAACAGCGAGGCCAGGCTCGAGCAGATCTCGATCTGCTGACACGAGCACGCGCCCGGTTCGCGCGGCGATCGCGAGATAGGAGGCGTCGTAGAAGGTGAGGTCGTGGTCGAGCGCGATCCGTCGTCCGCATGCCGGGTCGAGGTGGATCACCCGGCCAGCGCATGCGCCGATCGCTCCAGCAGGCAGGAATCTCGACCGATCCGTCCAAATACGCCGATTGGATCGCAACTTTTGGGGCGTATCGGAGTCTTCAGGGGCATAGGGCCCTGGTCAATTTGGGAGGTTTGGGATGAGGTCTAGCGTCCGTTTTTCGTTTCTCGCGCTGCTTCTCGGCGTGCTCGTTGCAATTGCAGCGCCTGCGAGCGCTGACGCTGCCCCGCTCGAAGTCGAAAAGTTCGTCGGCGTCAACTGCGGCGTGGGCTTCGAAAAATGCGGCGAAAAAGCAACCGGAGCAACGGACGTCTTCGGAACGCCCGATCGCGGAAACGGTCGAACCCGAAATCAAAGAATCCGAAAAAGAAGGCTACCGCCAGGCCGGCGGCCACGTGCCGTTCGGCGTGACGGACTTCACGCTCAAACACACCGGGAAGCTTCGCCGGAAAAAACGCGGTCCCGAACCAGGTCGTGACGCATGTCCGCGTCGACGTGGCAGCAGGACTTGCGACGAGTCCTGCTGCGGTGCCCCAGTGCACAATGGAAGAATTCGGCGTAGAAGTCTTCAAAGGCGCCGGCTTCTTCACGAAACCGACATGCAAAACGGGCCCCGGCCTCCACGGAATCGGACCGGAAAGTGCCGTGATCGGCGAAGAAACGGCGATCGTCATGTAGCTTCGCCGGGGCTGCCGGCGACGTGTCACCCTCTCCGGAACGCTCTACAACCTCGTCCAGCCCGACCCTCCCGCGACGGCTCGCGCGTCGCTGTTCGGGGCCGCGCTCGAAACTGCCGAAACCGCTCACGGAACAGATTCTGTCGAACCTCCCTTCGCGGCGGTTCCACCGGCGAAGACCGGGCGAGAAAGGCGCGCAGTACTACGTCCACACGCTCGTCGAAGGCAACGTCGAATGGGGTAAAGAATCGAAGGGCACGAACGCCGGCGACTACCACGACTACTTCGAAGTCGACCGTCTCTCCGGCGCTGCCCGTCATCAGGTCGCGGCAGGAGGACTACGGGATGGCCGGCAACGAAGCGTTCATCACGAACGCGACCAACTGTCCTGGTGACAACACCACGAACCTGTCATTGGAAGGCGTTCCGATCGGCACCAAAGCAGAAGTCAAAGCGCACCTCGAAAGTGGCGTCAGAGAATTCGTCAGAAGGCCGTACACGACGCTGCTCGGCTTGAACGGCTGCGCGCTGATGTCGCCGTTCAGCCCTGGCTTCGCGCTGACTCCCGGCACGAACGAAACCAACACCGACTCGCCCGATGGCATCACGGCCGAAGTCACGTTGCCGCAGGTTCCCACAAATGAAATCAGCAGCTCACAGCTGAAGACCGCGGCGATCACCTTGCCTGAAGGCATGACGCTGAACCCGTCGGCGGCCGCAGGGCTGACGGCTTGCACGCCGGCGCAGGCGCGCATCCACAGCTCTGAAAAAGGAACCGCGTGTCCGGCGAGCTCAGAACTCGGCACGGTCAATCTCAACGTGCCGACGCTGCCCGACGGCTCGCTGACAGGCAAGATCTATCTCGGTGGCCCGGAATCGGGTCCGATCACCGGCCCGCCGTACACGATCTACGTCGACGCCGAGTCCGAACACTACGGCGTCTCGGTTCGCCTGAAAGGCGAAACGATCCCGAACGAAGCGACCGGGCGTGTGACGACGGTATTCTCGGAAAACCCGGAACAGCCGTTCACGAGCATCGCGCTGCACTTCAAGGGCGGCGCATTGGCTCCGATCGCAAACCCGCTGACCTGTGAATCGGGCCCGCTGACGGCGAGCTTCTCGCCGGTTGCGCCGGAAGTGGCGTCGAAATCGTTGACCGGCGCGTTTGCGTCGAGCGGCTGCGCCAACCCGATTCCGTTCTCGCTCAGCCAGGCGACGTCGAACCAGACGAAAACCGCAGGCGGGAACACGAGCTACAACTTCGAACTGAAACGTCCGGAAGGCAACCAATACATCAAGACCGTCAAGACGACGCTGCCTGAGGGCCTGGTCGGCCAGATTCCGAAGGCGACGCAGTGCACCGAAGCGCAGGCTTCGAGCAACACGTGCCCGTCATCGAGCCAGATCGGGACCGCTTCGGCGATCTCCGGCTCCGGCCCGACGCCGTTCACGTTCGGCAACGGCGCGGTCTACCTGACGGGCCCGTACAACGGCGCTCCGTTCGGCCTCTCGATCGTCGTGCCGGCCATCGCTGGACCGTTCAACCTCGGCCCGGTGACGACGCGAGCGACGATCAACATCGACCCCTACACCGCCCGCGTGACGACGACGGCGACGCTGCCGACGATCGTCAAGGGCGTGCCGATCCGACTGCGCGGAGTGAGCGTCTCGATCAACAAGCAGGGCTTCCTGCTGAACCCGACGAGCTGCTCGCAGCTGGCAACCGAAACGACGGCCATCTCGACGTTCGGCACGACGCAGACGCTGCCGAACAGCACGCTGCAGCTGACCAACTGCAGCGCGCTGAAGTTCAAGCCGACGTTCAAGGCGAAAACCAGTGCAAGGACCTCGAAAGCGAACGGCGCGAGCCTTGAAACGACGCTCAACGAGGTCCCGGGCCAGTCGAACATCAAGTCGGTCAAGGTGCAGCTGCCGAAGGCACTGCCGTCGCGTCTGACGACGCTGCAGAAAGCGTGCCCGGCGGCGACGTTCGAAAACAACCCGTACCACTGCCCGGCCGGCTCGTTCGTCGGCGGCGCGCGCGCCAACACGCCGACGCTGCCCGGCAAACTGCAGGGCCCGGCGATTCTGGTCTCGCACGCGAGTGCGGCGTTCCCCGACCTCGACCTCGTGATGGAAGCCAATGGCGTCCGCACGATCCTGGTCGGCAACACGGACATCAAAAAAGGCATCACGACGACGACGTTCGCCTCGCCGCCGGACGTGCCGGTGTCGAGCATCACGGTGAACCTGCCGCTCGGCGCGCACAGCGCACTGGCGGCGAACGGCAACCTGTGTGCCAACTCGCTGGTGATGCCGACGACGATCACGGCGCAGAGCGGCGCGGCGCCGGTCGTGCAGAACACGAAAATCGCCGTCGCCGAATGCGGCGTGCGGGTCGTCGGTCACAAGGTCGTCGGTAATACGGCGTACCTGACCGTGCAAACCTTCGCCGCCGGACGCATCAGCGGCAAAGGCACGGGCCTGGCGACGAGGTTCCGCAAGCTCGGCAAGGCGCAGAAAGCGATCACGCTGAAGGTGCCGCTCTCGAGCCGCGCACGCGGCAGGCACAGGCCGTTCAAGGTCAAGGTGCGCGTCGGCTTCGTGCCGAAGGCCAAGGGCGCGCGGACCTCAGTCGCGTTCACCACGGTGACCTTCTGAGTAGCGCGCCAAGCCAGTAGCGCCAGAGCGCTGGCGCCAGTAGCGAACTTCCGGAGGCGGCCATGTGGCCGCCTCCGGCGTTTCTGGGCTCGCGCGAGATCCGTCCGAGATCAAGGCGACCCGCCCGAGACGCGCCCGAGACCAGCCGAAGACCGGCGCGGCACCGCCCTGATCCTCGCCTGAGACCCCCACGAGATCGCGCGCCTGCCCTGGCGCTGCGCGCGAATGGCCGCTGGGCGGCCACTGCTTGCCTACCGTCGCGCCATGCCCTAGATTGCTGGCATGGGCGTTGTCACAGGTACGGATACCGAGACACAAGCCCCGGACACGGATGTCCTGCTCGCAGGGGTGCGGCGGCTGTCGCTGCTGGCCGACGATGCGCGCGACGTCGACTCCGTGCTCCGTGCGCTGGCGCGCGAGCTGCTCGCCTCGCCGGGCGCCGAGGAGGTCCACGTTCATCATCTCTCGCGCCAGGACGACAGGGAGCTCGTCGTCGTCTACCTGTTCGAGGGCGACGGGCGGCTCAGCTACCTGACCCCGCGCGCCGAGCGCCCGCCCGGCGTCGAATGGGTCGTGCACACCGGCCGCAACGTGCTGATCGCCAGCGCCAGCAAGCTCGCAGAGAGCATGCCACGGCTGACCGCGACCGGTACGGCCGGCAGCGCGTTGCTCCTGCCGATCACCGAGCACGGCGAGATCGAGGCGGTCGTGACGCTCGTGCGCCGCGACTCGACTGCGTTCGACGAGCGCTCGGTCGAGCTTGCTCGCACGCTCGTCGACCAGGCCGCTGCAGCACTGGCGCTCGTGCGTGCACGCGCCGAAGCTGGAACCGACGCGGTCGCCGGCTGCATGAACCACCGCGCGATGCGCCGGCGCCTGGACGAGGAGATCGAGCGCGCGACGCGCGCCGGCAGCCCGCTCTCCTGCATCCTGCTCGACCTCGACGACTTCAAGCTCGTCAACGATCAGTACGGCCACCAGGCCGGCGATGCCGTGCTGCGCGAGGTCGTGCAGACGCTCGTCGGCGAGTTCCGCCTGGCCGATCGAGTCGCGCGCTACGGCGGCGATGAGTTCGTCGTGATCCTGCCCAACGCCGACCTGCGCAACGCCGCGCTGGCGGCGACGCGCGCGCTCGACAGCCTGCGCGCCGTGCCGACCGCGCACGGCGAGCTCGGGATCGGCGCGTCGATCGGCGTCGCCGAGTGGCACGCGCCGATGAGCACGGACGAGCTGCTCGAAGCGTGCGACCTGGCGCTGCTGCGCTCCAAGCGCGAGGGCAAGGGCCGCGTCACGCGCGCCGGCGCTTCGGCCGTCTGAGCGGGCGCGTTTCGCCGGGCTGGCGCCCGACTCTGCGAGACTGCGGGGAGCCCCTGCACTGTCCAGCCGGAACGCCCAGGAGACGTGAATGACGCAGAACAGCTTTGGCGCGAAGAGCACTCTCGAGGTCGGCGAGAAGAGCTATGAGATCTTCCGGATCGACGCTCTGCAGCAGCGCTTTGACGTAGCGCGCCTGCCGTTCTCGCTGAAGGTGCTGCTCGAGAACCTGCTCCGCACAGAGGGCAACGGTTCGGTCGCAGCGGCCGACATCGAGGCGCTCGCCAGCTGGGACGCGAAGGCGCAGCCGAGCAAGGAGATCGCGTTCACGCCCGCGCGCGTGCTGATGCAGGACTTCACCGGCGTGCCGGCCGTCGTCGACCTCGCGGCGATGCGCGACGCGATCGCCGGCATGGGTGGCGACGCGGCGCAGATCAATCCGCTCGTGCCGGCCGAGCTCGTGATCGATCACTCCGTCCAGGTCGACGCGTTCGGTACGCGCGATGCGTTCCGCGTCAACGCCGAGCGCGAGTTCGAGCGCAACCAGGAGCGCTACTCGTTCCTGCGCTGGGGCCAGGGCGCGTTCGACGACTTCGCCGTCGTGCCGCCGGACACCGGCATCGTTCACCAGGTCAACCTCGAGTACCTCGCGCGCGTCGTCTTCTCCAACGAGAACAACGGCCAGGCCTACCCGGACACGCTCGTCGGCACCGACTCGCACACGACGATGGTCAATGGCCTCGGCGTGCTCGGCTGGGGCGTCGGCGGGATCGAGGCGGAGGCGGCGATGCTCGGCCAGCCGATGTCGATGCTGATCCCGCAGGTGCTCGGCTTTCGCCTGCACGGCGCGCTGCCCGAGGGCGCGACGGCGACCGATCTGGTGCTGACCGTGACCGAGAAGCTGCGCGAGCGCGGCGTCGTCGGCATGTTCGTCGAGTTCTACGGCGCCGGCCTGTCGGGCCTGCCGCTGGCCGACCGGGCGACGATCGGCAACATGTCGCCCGAGTTCGGCTCGACCTGCGCGATCTTCCCGATCGACGCCGAGACGCTGACCTACCTCGAGCTGACCGGCCGCCCGCCCGAGCAGATCGCGCTCGTCGAGGCCTACGCCAGGGCGCAGGGGCTGTGGCACGACGAGCACTCCGAGAAGCCGACGTTCTCCGATGAGATCGAGCTCGATCTGGCGAGCGTCGAGCCGAGTCTCGCCGGCCCCAAGCGCCCGCAGGACCGCGTCGCGCTGAGCGAGTCGCAGGTCGTCTTCCAGGAGGCGCTTCGCGATTACATCCCAAGCGACGGCGACCAGGTCGACGCGCAGGACGAGGCCGTCGCGGAGTCCTATCCGGCGTCGGACCCGCCGGCGAACGAGCCCGGTCACGCCGAACTCAGCACTGCGCAGCAGCCGCAGCTGCCGGAAGGCGGCACTGCGACGGCGCTTCCGCACAACGGCACGGCGAAGAACGTGACGGTCGATGGCGAGAGCTTCGAGCTCGACCACGGCCACGTCGTGATCGCGGCGATCACGAGCTGCACGAACACGTCGAACCCGTCGGTGATGGTCGGCGCCGGCATCCTCGCGCGCAACGCGCTCGCGCGCGGGCTGACGAGCAAGCCGTGGGTCAAGACCTCGCTCGCGCCGGGCTCGAAGGTCGTCACCGAATACCTCGACCGCGCCGGTCTGACCGAGCCGCTCGAGCAGCTCGGCTTCAACCTCGTCGGCTACGGCTGCACGACCTGCATCGGCAACTCCGGCCCGCTCTCGCAGGAGATCTCAGACGCCGTCGCAGAGGGAGACCTCGCCGTCGTCTCGGTGCTGTCGGGCAATCGCAACTTCGAGGGGCGGATCAATCCGGACGTGAAGATGAACTACCTCGCCTCGCCGCCGCTGTGCGTCGCCTACGCGCTCGCAGGCACGATGGACGTCGACCTGCTGCACGACCCGCTCGGGCAGGACGAGAGCGGACAGGACGTCTTCCTGCGCGACGTCTGGCCGAGCGAGCAGGAGATCGCGAAGACCGTCGGCGAGGCGGTGCAGTCGGACATGTTCCGCAAGAGCTACGGCGAGGTGTTCGCCGGCGACGAGCGCTGGAACGGGCTCGAGGTGCCGCAGGGCGAGCGCTTCGCGTGGGACCCGGGCTCGACCTACGTGCGGCTGCCGCCGTACTTCGACGGCATGCCGGCCGAGCCCGAGGCGATCACCGAGCTGAGCGGTGCGCGCGTTCTGGCGAAGCTCGGCGACAGCGTCACGACCGACCACATCTCGCCGGCCGGCGCGATCAAGCGCGACGGCCCGGCCGGCGCCTACCTGCAGCAGCAGGGCGTCGAGCCGCGCGACTTCAACTCCTACGGCTCGCGCCGCGGCAACCACGAGGTGATGATGCGCGGCACGTTCGCCAACATCCGCCTGCGCAACCAGCTCGCGCCGGGCACCGAGGGCGGCGTCACGCGGCACCTGCGGGCACCGACGGACGGAGGTCCGTTGGTCGGGGAGCAGACCTCGATCTACGACGCGGCGATGCGCTACGCCGACGAAGGCGTGCCGCTGATCGTGCTGGCCGGCAAGGAGTACGGCTCGGGCTCCTCGCGCGACTGGGCGGCGAAGGGAACGCGGCTGCTCGGCGTGCGCGCGGTGATCGCGCAGAGCTACGAGCGGATCCACCGCTCGAACCTCGTCGGAATGGGCGTGCTGCCGCTGCAGTTCGCCGACGGCGAGAGCGCCGAGTCGCTCGGGCTGAGCGGCGAGGAGGTCTTCTCGGTGGACGGCATCGCGGCCGCCGTCGCGGCCGTCGAGGACGGCCAGGGTGCGCAGAGCGTCTCGGTGCGCGCCGAGCGCGACGGCGGCGAGACCGTCGAGTTCGAGGCGCGCCTGCGGATCGACACGCCGCGCGAGAGCGAGTACTTCCGCCACGGCGGCATCCTGCAGTACGTCCTGCGAACACTGCTGGCACGATGAGCGACGCACCCGGCATGGACCCGCCGCAGGTCGGCGAGGACGACCTCGAGGGGCACGACAAGGCGCCGATGGGCGCGCCGCCGGTGCTGCTCGAGCTGCTCTCCGCGCGCGGCCCGTCCGGCTATGAGGAGGTGCCTGCCGCCGTCTGGCGCGCGGCGGCGAGCGAGTTCGCGGAGGCGAGCATCGACGGCATCGGCACGCCGCTGGCGCGTGTCGCGCCGAAGCACGGCTTCGAGGCCTCGCCGCATCGGCTGATGGTGATGGGCCACATCGACGAGATCGGCCTGATCGTCACGCACATCGACGACGAGGGCTTTCTCTGGTTCCGCGGCGTCGGCGGCTGGGACGCGCAGATTCTCGTCGGCCAGCGGCTCGTGATCGACACGCGCGAGGGGCCGGTGACGGGAGTCGTCGGCAAGAAGCCGATCCACCTGCTGCGCGACGAGGAGCGCAAGAAGGTCGCCGATATTCGCGAGATGCACATCGACATCGGCGCGCGCGACGGCGAGGAGGCGCGCGAGCGCGTGCGGATCGGCGACGTCGCCGTGATCGACGCGCAGCCCGCGTCGCTGCCAAACGGCCGGATCACAGCGCGCGCGCTCGACAACCGGCTCGGCTCCTACGTCGCGCTCCAGGCCGCGCGCCTGGTCGCCGAGGCGGGCGGCTCGGAGTGGGAGGTGGCGGCTGTCGCCGCCGTGCAGGAGGAGATCACCTTCGGCGGCTCGCGCACGAGCGCGTTCGCGCTGGCGCCCGACGCGGCGATCGTGATCGACGTGACTCACGCGACCGATGCGCCGGGCATCGACGTCAAGGAGGCCGGCAAGCACGAGCTCGGCTCCGGCCCGGTGCTGAGCCGCGGCGCGACGCTCAACGACGAGCTGTTCGAGCTGCTCTACGAGACGGCCGAGGACGAGGGCATCGCCGTTCACGGTCGAGGCGACCGCGCGCGGCACGGGCACCGATGCCGATGCCGTGCACCTCGCGCGCGGAGGCATTCCGACGGCGCTCGTCTCGATCCCGCTGCGCTACATGCACTCGCCGGTCGAACTGGTGCAGCTCGACGACGTCGATGGCGCGGCGCGGCTGATCGCGGCCGCCGCGCTGCGGCTCGGCGCCGAGCGAAGCTTCAAGCCCTAGCTACAGAGGCAGGCGAGGCCCGGCTGTTCGCCTGCGCCGGCGCTCGGCGCTGCTGCGTCAGGCCGCGTCGAGCTCGGTCGTCGCGACGATCTTGTAGGGCTCGCCGGGCGCGCCGCCGATCACGAGCATGCGCAGACCCTCGGGGCCGGCGAAGACCTTGCGCCTGGCGTCCGGGCCGACGCGCACGAACGTCTCGCCGTCGAGCTCGCTGCGCTCGCCGTCGACCTCGATCGTGCCGGAGCCGGAGATCGCGTAGAAGACCTCCTCCTGGCCGCTCTCGGCGTGATCGTGCTCGGGATAGTCGGCGTAGTTGGGCGGCAGCTGGATCACCTGCATGCCGAACGCGGAGACGCCGAGCTCGGCGCGCACCTTGACGAATCCGCCGCCGAAGGCGGCCTGCATCTCCTCGAGTCGCTTCGCTGTGTAGTCGGCCATCGCGCGATCCTACAGCTTCGAAAGCAACAGGCGCTACTAGCGCGGCGGCAGCGGCATCAGGATCGCGAGCTGGCGCGACTGTGCCAGCAGCGAGCCGTCGGCGCCCCAGATCGCGCCGTCCTCCTCGAAGAAGCCTTCGTGCACGCGACCGGTGCGAAAGCGCGCGAAGCACAGCTCGTCGGGGTCGCGCTGGCCGGCGCTGCCGGCCGGCGCGAGCGCGCTGCGGAAGTGGATCGTCAGATCGATCGTCGGCGAGGTCGCCGGCTGGTCCATGCGGATGAACGGAGGCGAGAACATCGCGTCGCTGAGAAACGCCAACGTCAGCGCGTCGACCGCGCGCGGTTCGGCCAGGCCGATCCAGGCGCCGACGTCCATCGGATCGCTCGCGCCCTGAAACGGGACGACGCCGATCCGCGGCTGCAGCACCAGATGCCGCGTGAACGGCGGCGCGGCCTCGAACAGCAGTTTGCCCGTCTCGCGCCGCGGATCGGGCGGCGCGACGGCAGGCATCTGGAGCTCGGAGATCTCCGGCGCGCTCCACGGCACCGAGAAGGCCGCGAGCGCGAGCGCGACAAGCGAGCCGTCCTGCTCGAGCCGCGCCGAGAGCGTGCTCAGCGAGCGCCCGGCGCGCTCGATCGTCGTGTGGATCCTCACCGGCGCCGGGCAGCGGCGCGCGCGCGTAGTGGATCGTCAGCGAACGCGGTGCGCGCGCGGTGTCGTCGACCGTCGCCAGCAGCGCGCGAAGGATCATCGCCGCGAGATAGCCGCCGTGCGGGCCGCGCCCGGCGCGCCACTCCGGCGAGACGTCGGCTGCGAGCTCGGCGCCGCCGGCGTGCCCGTCGCGCTCGATCCGCTCGACCAATCGAACGGCTGTGTCGCGATCGAACTGCGTCGGCTCGGCCCTGCCTCGCCGAGTGCTCCGGCGGGTTGGCGGTCCGCTCGGCGTCAGCCACGCACGAGCCGCTTGTAGGTGATCCGGTGCGGCCGGTCGGCGGCGGCGCCCAGCAGCGCGTGGCGGTGCTCCTCATAGGCCTCGAAGTTGCCCTCGAACCAGGTCACCTGCGAATCGCCCTCGAACGCGAGCACGTGCGTCGCGACGCGGTCGAGGAACCAGCGATCGTGCGAGATCACGATCGCGCAGCCGGGGAACGCCAGCAGCGCGTTCTCGAGCGCTCGCAGCGTGTCGACGTCGAGGTCGTTCGTAGGCTCGTCGAGCAGCAGCAGGTTGCCGCCGCTGCGCAGCAGCTTGGCCATGTGCACGCGGTTGCGCTCGCCGCCGGAGAGCTTGCCGATCTTCGCCTGCTGGCTCGAGCCCTTGAAGTTGAAGCCGGCCGTGTACTGGCGCGAGTTGACCTCGCGATCGCCGACCTTGAGGTGCTCGTAGCCTTCGGAGATCTCCTCCCAGACGGTCTTGTTCGGGTCGAGCGCGTCGCGCGACTGGTCGACGTAGGCGAGCTGCACGGTGTCGCCGAGCTCCAGCGTGCCGCTGTCGGGCGCCTCCTGGCCGGTGATCATCCGGAACAGCGTCGTCTTGCCGGCGCCGTTGGCGCCGATCACGCCGACGATGCCGGCGCGCGGCAGATCGAAGCTCAGGTCCTCGATCAGCAGGCGGTCGCCGAAGCCCTTGCGCAGGTCGTTCGCGCGCAGCACCTTCTCGCCGAGGCGCGGCCCCGGCGGGATGTGGATCTGGACCTCGTCGAGCTTGATGTTGCGATCCTCGGAGATCAGCTCCTCGTAGCGCGCCAGGCGCGCCTTGGACTTCGTGCGTTTGCCCTTCGGGTTGGTCCTGACCCATTCGAGCTCGGCCGCGATCGTCCGCTCGCGGCCCTTTTCGACGCGCTCTTCCTGAGCCATCCGCGCCTGCTTCTGCTCGAGCCAGCTCGAGTAGTTGCCTTCGTAGGGGATGCCCTTGCCGCGGTCGAGCTCGAGGATCCAGCCGGCGACGTTGTCGAGGAAGTAGCGATCGTGCGTGACCGCGACGATCGCGCCCTTGTACTCGCTCAGGTGCTGCTCGAGCCAGGCGACCGACTCGGCGTCGAGGTGGTTCGTCGGCTCGTCGAGCAGCAGCAGGTCGGGCGCGCTCAAGCAGCAGCCGGCAGAGCGCCACGCGGCGGCGCTCGCCGCCGGACAGCGGGCCGACCTCGGCGTCGGGCGGCGGCAGGCGGAGCGCGTCCATCGCGTATTCGAGCTGCGTGTCGAGGTTCCAGGCGTCGGCCGCTTCGATCTGCGCCTGCACGCGCCCGAACTCCTCGGCCGTCTCATCGGAGTAGTTGGCGGCCAGCTCGTTGAAGCGGTCGAGCAGCGCCTTCGTCGCGGCGACGCCGTCCTCGACGTTGCCCTTGACGTCCTTGCTCTCGTCGAGCTGCGGCTCCTGCTCGAGCATGCCGACGCTCGCGCCGGGCGCCAGCTGCGCCTCGCCGCGGTACTCCTGCTCGACTCCGGCCATGATCCGCAGCAGCGTCGACTTGCCGGCGCCGTTGTATCCGAGCACGCCGATCTTCGCGCCCGGGTAGAAGGCCAGCGAGACGTCGTCGAGCACCTTCTTGTCGGGCGGATGCGTCTTTGACAGGCGGTGCATCGTGAAGATGTATTGAGAGGACATTCGCAGGCAGGATAGGAGGTCGCCGCGCTCGCTAACGTTCATGCGTCATGCCTACAACCGTCCTTGACGTCGAGCAGCACATGCTCCTGCTGGAGCTGGAGGCGCCATTCGACAAGCGCGATGTTCAGCTCGCGCGCCGTCGCATGGCCAAGCGCTGGCACCCCGACATCGCACCTGCCGGGCGCCAGTTCGAGCACGAGCGCCATCTGAAGGCGATCAACGAGGCGGCCGACCAGCTCGAGCGCCTCGCCGAGGGCATGCGCGGCGGCAAGGTCTCGCGAAACGCCGTCCGCGCCAGCGCCAGCGCGGCGCGACGCGAGCGCGAGGAGGCCGGACGGCGCAACTACGAAGCCGAGCAGCGCGCTCGCGCGCAGGCCGAAGACAAAGCGAAACACGATCCGTTCGCCAGCCGCGTGCCCGATCACTCCGTCGTGCACCGCTATGCGCGCTGCCTGTCCTACCCGGAGTGGGGCGTCGGCACGGTCGCCGGCATCTACTTCACCGAGGATCCCGACGGCGGCGAGGAGGTGCAGCAATGGGCGCGCGTCAAATTCAGCCACGGCGTGCGCACGGTGCCGGCCGGCAGCATGCGTTTCGTCGACTTCTCCAAGCCCGATCCCGGCGAGGAGCGCGTCGAACGCTTCATGCTCGCCGCGCAGCGCGCGATGGCCGAAGGCGAGTACGAGCTGGCGGCGCAGCGGCTGATCTACGCGCGCGACGCCGAACCGCGACAACATCGCCGTGCTGCGGCTGATGACGCTCGCCTTCTGGCAGGCCGGCAAACTCGAGGAGGCCGCGCGCGCGGTGCGCGACTGGGCGCGCGTCGACGGCGCCAAGCCGGCGCCGCACCGCTTCGCCTCGCGCATCTACGAGGACATCGGCGCGATCGACCTGGCCGAGGAGGCCGCCGAGCGCGCCGTCGACCGCGGGCCCGAGCGACGCGGCCGCGTGGGAGCGTCTCGGGCGCCTGCGACTGCGCCTGCTCGACCGTGAGGGAACGCTGCAGGCGCTGCGCCAGGCCTCGCTGCTCGGCGCCGGCGGCGAGGTCCGCGCGCTGATCGAAGAGGCGCTCGCGCTCGAGCCGCGCAGCGCCGCGACGGCCGTCTGAGCGTCGCTAGAGGATGTTCACGGCGCGCGAGACGATCAGCCCGATCGTCAGCAGCGAGACGACCGACTGCACGCCCATGATCGCCTTCGCCATCGGCGTCAGCGGCATCGTGTCGGTCGGCGAGAACGCCGTGTTGTTTGTCAGCGAGACGTAGAAGTAGTCGAAGAATTTCGGCCGCCAGTCGAGCGGCTCGATCCGGTCGTCGCTCATCTGCGGGAACAGGAAGTCGGGCGGCCCGTCGTGGCCGGCCGCACGATGGCCCGGGCCGCCACGGTCCATCTCCCAGTACCACAGCGCGAAGATCAGCAGGTTCGTCAGCCAGATCAGGATGCCGGCGACGACCAGGCCGCGGCCGTCCTGGACGTTGTGGTGCAGCAGGAAGTGCGTCAGCGCGCCGAGCGAGAAGATGTTCGCGGCGCTCACGAACGCCGTCAGCGAGAGCGCCGTGCGCCGGCGGCGCGGATGCTCGTCCTCGATGTCGTTCGGCGTGACGACGAACAGACCGATCAGCAGCACGCCCTCGAGCGACGGAACGAGCCACTGCGGGCCCGCCGTCAGCCGCTCGGGCAGCAGCAGCTGGATGCCGATCGCCGCCAGCACCGTCAGCTGTGCCGGCCAGAACGGCTCGCTGTCGGGCGGCGGCGGGTAGACGCGCCCGGTCGCGGCTGGTTGTGAGGCCACGCGCGGAGCCTACGACTCGCCTCGGCCGTAGCGCTAGCCTTCGATCAGCGCCGTCTCGCATCCGCTCGACGGCGAGGAGATCTCATGGGAATCGACAATCCGGTCCATCTGGCGTTCATAGCGATCATCGCGCTCGTCGTGCTCGGCCCGAAGCGCCTGCCCGATCTCGCCAAAGCGCTCGGCCAGGGCATCCGCGAGTTCCGCCAGTCGCTCGACCTCGGCGCCGGCGGAGCAGAGCCGAGCGCACCGCCTGCCGCGAGCGTCGTCTCCGCGCCGAGCGCCTCCTCGGCCACGCCCGCTCCGGCGCCTGCGCCGGCCGCGACCGATGCCACGACTCCTGCCGCCGGTCGCCGAGATCGTCGCTGCGGCCGGATCGAGCACGCAGAGCGCCACCGCGCTGCCGCTGCCTGCAGCTGCACCAGCCGACGCCTCCGCGGCCGCGCCGCCGGAGCCTCAGGCCGTCGAGCGGGCGAGCGAGCCCGACGCCGAATAGGCTCAGCGCATCTCGTCCCGACCAAGGAGCAGATGCAAATGAGCGCCGAGCAAGCCGCCGTCTCCAGCGAGGCCGTCCTCGCCGAGCAGCGCGGCAACGTCCTGCTGATCACGATCAACCGCCCCGACGTGCGCAACGCCGTCAACGGCGCCGTCGCCGAGGGGATCGCGGGTGCGCTCGATCGAGCTCGACGAGGACGACGGACTGTCGGTCGGCGTGCTGACCGGCACGGGCGGCTACTTCAGCGCCGGCATGGACCTCGGCGCCTTCGTCAAAGGCGAATCGCCGTGGTTCGGCGACCGCGGCTTCGGCGGCATCGCGCAGCGCTCGGCGCGCAAGCCGCTGATCGCCGCCGTCGAGGGATTCGCACTCGCCGGCGGCATGGAGCTGGCGCTGGCCTGCGACCTGATCGTCGCCGCGAAGGGCGCGAAAATGGGCATCCCCGAGTCCAAGCGCTCGCTGGTCGCCGCCGGCGGCGCGCTGCTGCGCCTGCCGCGACGGATGCCCTACCACGTCGTCATGGAGCTGGCGCTGACGGGCGACCCGCTGCCCGCCGACCGCTTCTACGAATTCGGCCTCGTCAACCACCTGGCCGAGCCCGGCGAGGCGGTCGACGTCGCGATCGAGCTGGCCGGCCGGATCGTCAAGAACGGCCCGCTCGCGCTGATCGGCTCCAAGCGCATCCTGCAGGAGCAGTTCGACTGGAGCACCGAGGAGATGTGGCAGAAGCAGGGCGAGATCACCGGGCCGGTGATGGGCTCGGAGGACGCCAAGGAGGGCGCGAGCGCGTTCAAGGAGAAGCGCGAGCCCGTCTGGAAAGGGCGCTGAGGTACGTCGGTGCCCAGCGGGTCGCTGGGCAAGCCAGACAAGGACGCAGGGAGCGTGGCGTGCTGACGCACGCGAGCACCGAGGACGCCGTATGGCGCCGCTCAGCGGCCCGCTAGCTTCTTGCGCTTGCGCTGGCGGCGGAGCTCGAGGAACCGCTTCCACAGCGCCCACATCAGCGCTCGCCCGGCGTCTTTCGCGGGTACTGCGAGATCGCCTTGTCGAGGTCGATCGCGGTCGTGACGATGCGGTTCTGTTCGGCGATGTGCGCGGCCGGATAGCCCTCGCCGGGGCTGGCGCGCTCGGGACGGCCGATGAAGCCGAAGCGGATGTCGTCGGGCATGATCTGCATCAGCCGCGGGAACATGTGGGCGCGCGCGCCGACGTTGCGCGGCTCCTCCTGCACCCAGACGACCTCCTTGAGGTTCGGATAGCGGCGGATCAGCGCGAGGATCTGAGCTTCGGGGAAGGGATAGAGCAGCTCGACGCGCGCGACTGCCAGGCCGGGATGTGAGGCGCGGTCGGGATGGCCGACGAGGTCGTAGTAGACCTTGCCGGTGCAGAGCAACAGGCGCGTGACCTTCGCGTCATCGACGCCGGGCTCGGCCAGCACGGGCTCAAAGCGCGTTCCCTCGGCCATGTCGGCGATCGAGCTCGTCGCCTGCGGCAGGCGCAGCAGCGACTTCGGCGTCATCACGATCAGCGGGCGCTGCTTGGCGATCCGCGCCTGGCGGCGCAGCAGGTGGAAGTACTGCGCCGGCGTCGTCGGGTTGGCGACGCGGATGTTGCCCTCGGCGGCCAGCGCGAGGAACCGCTCGAGCCGTGCCGAGGAGTGCTCGGGGCCCGAGCCCTCGTAGCCGTGCGGCAGCAGCAGCGTCAGGCGCGAGGTCTGTCCCCACTTGGCGAGGCCGGAGACGATGAACTGGTCGACGATCACCTGCGCCGAGTTGACGAAGTCGCCGAACTGCGCCTCCCACAGCACGAACGTCTCGGGCGCCTCCTGGCTGTAGCCGTACTCGAAGCCCATGCACGCGAGCTCGGAGAGCGGGCTGTTGTGCAGCTCGAGCGGCGCCAGCGCGTCGGGCAGGCTCTGGATCGGGCAGACCGTCTGGCCGGTCTTCGCGTCGTGCAGCACCATGTGGCGCTGGCTGAACGTGCCGCGCTCGGTGTCCTGGCCGGTCAGCCGGATCGGCGTGCCCTCGGTCAACAGCGACGCGAACGCGAGCGCCTCGCCGTGCGCCCAGTCGACACCGCCCTCGTCGCCCAGCGCCTCGCGGCGGCGCTCGAGCTGTTTGACGAGCTTCGGATGCACCGTGAAGCCCTCCGGCACGCGGAGCAGCTCCTCGCCGAGCTCGCGCAGGCGCTCGGCCGGCACGGCCGTCTCGACTTCGGGGCTCGGCGAGCGGTCGAGCTCGTACTCGCCGGTCGCGATGCTCGCCGTGCTCTGAAGCGGCGGCGATCTTCGCCTTCAGGCGCTGGTGCAGGAGCGTCATGTGGTCCCAGACCTCCTGCGCCTGCTGGTCGACTTCCTCACGCGTGACGACGCCTTCGGCGACGAGCCGGTCGGCCAGCAGCTCGGTGACACGCTTCTTCGCCTTGATCTTCGCGTACATCTCCGGCTGCGTGTAGGCGGGCTCGTCGGACTCGTTGTGGCCGAAGCGGCGGTAGCCGATCAGGTCGATCAGCACGTCGTGGCCGAACTCCTGGCGGAATGCGAAGGCGAGCCGCACGGCGCTCATGCAGGCCTGCACGTCGTCGGCGTTGACGTGCACGATCGGCACGTCGAAGCCCTTCGCCAGGTCCGATGCCCAGCGCGTCGAGCGCGCGTCGTCGGGGTCGGTCGTGAAGCCGATCTGGTTGTTCGTGATGATGTGCACCGTGCCGCCGACCTTGTAGCCGTCGAGCGCCTGCAGGTTGAGCGTCTCCGAGACGACGCCCTGGCCGGGGAACGAGGCGTCGCCGTGGATCACGATCGGCACGGCCGCGTCGGTGTCCTGGTGCGCGTGCGGGCCCTGGCGCGTCGTCTGCGCCGCGCGCGTCGCGCCCTCGACGACCGGATAGACGTACTCGAGGTGGCTCGGGTTGGACTCCAGGTTGACGCGAATCGTCTCGCCGTTGTCGAGGTCGTAGGAGCCCTGCGCGCCGTGGTGGTACTTGACGTCGCCGGTGCCGCCCTGCGGGATCGTCGTCACCGCCTCGAGCGTCGAGGCGCCCTCGAACTCGGCGAAGATCGTGTCGTACGGGCGGCCGAGGTTGTGCGCCAGCACGTTCAGGCGGCCGCGGTGCGCCATCCCGATCACGACCTCCTTGCCGCCGTGCGCCGCCGAGAGGCGGATCAGTTCGTCGACCATCGGCACGGCCATGTCGAGGCCCTCGATCGAGAACTGGTGCTGGCCGAGATAGGCCTTGTGCATGAAGCGCTCGAGCGCGTCGACCTTGACCAGCCGGCGCAGCAGCCAGCGGCTCTCCTCGTTGGTCAGCGGCTCGCGGAACGCGCCCGACTCGATCTTCTCGCGCAGCCAGACGCGCTGGCGGTGCGAGGCGATGTGCTCGATCTCGTACGCGATCGTGCCGCAGTAGGTCTCGTGCAGATGCGGCAGCGCGTCGGCCAGCGTCGCGCCTGGCACGTACATGTTCAGCACCTTCGCCGGGATCTTCGCCTGGATCTCGGGCGTCAGGCCGAGCGACTCCGGGTCGAGCCCGGGATCGCCCTCGGGCTCGGATTCGAGCGGGTCCAGGCGCGCCGCGAGGTGGCCGTGGCTGCGGTAGCGGCTGACGAGCACCGTCGCCGCGTGCACCGCTTTGAGCAGCTCGTCGCTCGTCGCCGGAGTGCTCGCGGCGTCGCTGCTCGCGACGGCCGCCGCCGATGCCGATGCCGCGGCGGCCGGAGCCGGCGAGGCCGGCGTCGGGCCGAGGTCGATGCCGAGCGAGCGCGAACACGCCGTCGTAGAAGCCGTTCTCGCCCTGCAGGTATTCCTCGATCAGCTTCAGGAAGCGCCCGGACTCGGCGCCCTGGATGATCCGGTGGTCGTAGGTCGAGGTCATCGTCATGACCTTCTCGGCGCCGATCATCGCGCCGATGTTCGCGAGCCCCGGCGGATAGGCGATCGAGCCGGTCGCGACGATCGTGCCCTGGCCGGTCATCAGCCGCGGCACCGAGGCGATCGTGCCGATCCCGCCGGGGTTCGTCAGCGTGATGTTGGCGCCCTGCAGGTCGTCGGCCGTCAGCGTGTTCGTGCGCGCCTTCTCGACCAGCGCGTCGTACGCGGCGAGGAAGTCGGCGAACGCCATCCGCCCGGCGTCGCGGATCACCGGCACCATCAGCGTGCGCGTGCCGTCTTTCTTCTCGACGTCGACCGCCAGGCCGATGTTGACCTGTCCGTCGTGCACGCGATGCGGCTTGCCGTCGATCTCGACGAAGTGGTCGGCCATCACCGCCATGTCTTCGGCCGCGCGCGCGATCGCGTAGGCGATCAGGTGCGTGAACGAGACCTTGCGCCCGGCCGCCTTCAGCTCCTTGCGCCGGCCGTCGAGCGTCGTCACGGCGAGCGTGCGGAAGCTCGTCGCCGTCGGGATCGAGCGCGACTGCTCCATGTAGCGCGCGAGCGCCGCCGCGCCGCCCTTCATCAGTTTCGGCTCGGCGCTCGCGCCGGCGCCGTTGCTCGGCGCCGCCTCGGTGCGCGGCGCGCCGTTGCCGGCCGCCGAGAGCACGTCGGACTTCGTGATCCGCCCGGCCGGCCCGCTGCCGGCGACGCTCGCCAGATCGACGCCCTCGACCGCCGCCGCGCGCGCCGCGACCGGCGAGACCTTCGCGCCGTCGGGTACCGCCGCGGGCGCGGCGCCGGCCGCGCGCCGGCGCGTCCGAGCCGCCGCGCGGCCGGCGCCGAATCGGCGTCGCCGACGAGGATCCGCGCGATCACCTGGCCGACCGTCACGGTGTCGCCCTCGGCCACGAGCAGCTCGCTGATCGTGCCGCTGGCAGGCGCCGGCAGCTCGACGTCGACCTTGTCCGTCGAGATCTCGACGATCGTGTCGCTCGCCTTGATGAAGTCTCCGACCTGCGCGCGCCATTCGAGGATCGTGCCCTCGGTGACCGACTCGCCGGCGGCCGGCGTGAGCACGTCGACGAGCTTGCCGCTCGCCGGCTGCGCGCCCGTCGCGTCGCCGTCGGCGGTCGCTGCAGCTCCGTCGGCGGTGCCGTTGCCGGCGCCGTTCGCCTCGGCCGGCGGCGTGCTCTCGCGCTTGGCCTCGGCGGCCTGCGCTGCCGGAGCAGCTGCCGTCGCCCGGCGTCGGCGCCGTTCGTCTCGCCTACGGCGATCCGCGCGATCACCTGGCCGACCGTGACGGTGTCGCCCTCCTCGACCAGCAGCTCAGTGACCGTGCCGCTCGCCGGAGACGGCAGCTCGACGTCGACCTTGTCGGTCGAGATCTCGACGATCGTCGCGTCGACCGCGATGCTGTCGCCGACCTTGACATGCCATTCGAGGATCGTTCCCTCGGTGACCGACTCACCTGCGGCCGGCGTCACGACATCGACTATCTGCTGCGCCGTGGTGCCTGTGGCCATCGGTTCTCTACTCTAGCGCGACGCGTCCGCGTCACTTACACCCGCGCGCGCCTTGCGCTGGCGCTGCTCGCGAAGGAACTCGTAGCTGCCGAAGAACGGCCCGATGCCGCCGAGCACGGCGACTGCGACGGCCAGCCGCAGCGAGACGATCCGCAGCCTCGCGGCGGCCAGGCAGGCGATCGACATGAAGATCCACAGCAGGCCGTGCGAGAGGCCGAGCACGAACGTCAGCGGCTGCGGGCTGCCGGCTGCGAACGCGCAGATCAAGAGCGCCGTGTAGACGCACGAGTGCGCGAGCGAGACCCACTTCAGGCGCGTGAACGTCAGCGGACCGGCGCCGGCGCGCCGCGCCGGCGGGCCCAGCGACGGGCGAGCGACGGCCCGGCTCGCGCACGACGCTGCTCACTGCGACAGCCACCGAGCCATCCGCGGCAGCACCTCGCCCGCCTCGGCCGGCCACTCGTCGATCTCGCGCGGCCACCAGGCGTACTCGTCGTGCTCGGCGTCCGGTCGCACGGCGTCCTCGTGCGCCCGGCGCGATCCACGCCTGGCCGACGAACATGACCATCCTCTGCGGCAGGCAGATCAGCGCCTCGCCGCGAACGCGCTCGGGCGCGACCGACCACTCCTCGTCGAGCTCGCGCACGAGCGTCTCGGCCGGGCTCTCGCCGAGGTCGACGGCGCCGCCGGCGCCGAGCGCCCAGCGGCCCGCCCACGAGGCGACCCACGGCGCCCGCCGGCCGGCCAGCCAGCGGCCGTCGGCCGAGCGCGTGACGCACAGCGCGGCGATGCTGCGCGAGGCGTCGCCGGCGACCAGCCGCAGCGCCCAGCGCAGCGGCTGCAGCTCGATCGCGATGCCGTCGCCATCGACGCGAAAGTCGACCAGCCGCGCCGAGACGCCGTCGTGGCTCGGCGAGCCGCGCTCGCGCAGCGCGGTGATCGCGGCGTCGGCCGCCTCGGTGTGCTGCGGCGAGGGCTCGAACTCCTCCTCGCGCCAGTGCGCCGAGATCTGCTCGAGCTCCCACGGCCCGCGAGCGAGGATCTCGGGCAGTTCGGCGGCTGTCGGGTCTGTGCTTGTCGACATCTCTGAAGAGGGCGCTCGGCGTTCGAGCCAAGCCTAAGTGAGCATAGACTCGCGCGCGTGAACGTTCGGCGTTTCAAGCACTGGGGCTGGGGCTATGAGGACCAGCAGCCGAGCGCGCAGCAGCTGCGCGCGACGGCAGCGGCCGTCGGCGAGCATCTCGGCCTGGCGCTCGGCGAGCTCGAGGCGCCGGTCGCGCTCGAGGCGCTCTCGCTGCCCGCGCCGCGCGTCGCGCCGCCGCCGTCGCTGGCCGAGATCTGCGCTGACGATCTACACGCACGCGCCTCGCACGCGCTCGGCAAGTCCTACTGCGATGTCGTCGAAGGCTTTCGCGGCCGCTTCGCGCATCCTCCCGACTTCGTCGCGCGCCCGCGCGACGAGCGCGACGTCGAGCAGCTGCTCGAGTGGTGCTCGGCCGAGCGCGTCGCCGCGATCGCCTACGGCGGCGGCACATCGGTCGTCGGCGGTGTGACGCCCGACGTGCCGGCCGGTTATGCGGGCGCGATCACGCTCGACCTGCGCGCGCTCGATCGTGTGCTCGAGGTCGACGCGGTCTCGCGCGCCGCGCGGATCCAAGCCGGCGCGGCCGGCCCGGTGCTGGAGCGCCAGCTGGCCGAGCACGGCCTGACGCTGCGCCACTTCCCGCAGTCGTTCGAGTACGCGACGCTCGGCGGCTGGATCGCGACGCGCGCGGCCGGGCACTTCGCGACCGTGCGCACGCACATCGAGGACTTCGTCGAGTCGGTCCGCGCGATCACGCCGCGCGGCGCGTGGGAGTCGCGGCGGCTGCCCGGCTCCGGCGCCGGGCCGAGCCCCGACCGGATGCTCGCCGGCTCGGAGGGCGCGCTCGGCGTGATCACCGAGGCGTGGATGCGCGTGCAGCCGCGTCCTCGCTACAAGCGCTCGGCAGGCGTGCGCTTCGAGCGCTTCGCCGACGGCGTGCAGTGCGTGCGCGAGCTCTCGCAGTCGGGGCTCGACCCGAGCAACTGCCGTCTGATCGATGCGCGCGAAGCGCGCATCACGATGGCGCGGACCGATCGAAGATCGGCCAGCACTCGCTGCTGGTGCTCGGCTTCGAGTCGACCGACCACCCGGTCGAGGAGCAGCTTGCGCGCGCGCTTGCGATCTGCCGCGATCACGGCGGGCTCGTCGCGGAGGGCGGCGCCGCCGCGAGCGGCGCTGAGCGGCAGTCCGCCGGCGAGCGCGGCGCCGCGGCCGTCGACTCCTGGCGCGACGCGTTCCTCGCCGCTCCCTACACGCGCGACGCGCTCGTCGCGCTCGGCGTGCTCGCCGAGACGTTCGAGACGGCGATCACCTGGGAGCGCTTCGCGGCGATGCACGAGCGCGTGCTCGGCGCCGGCGAGCAGGCGCTGCGCGAGCTGTGCGGCGAGGGCGGCGGCATCTCGACGCGCTTCACGCACGTCTATGCCGACGGACCGGCGGCCTACTTCACGGTGATCGCGCCGGCGCGCCGCGGCGAGGAGGTCGAGCAGTGGCAGCAGATCAAGCGCGCCGTCTCGGACGAGTTGATCGCAGCAGGCGCGACGATCACGCACCATCACGCCGTCGGGCGCGACCATCGCCCTTGGTATGACGAGCAGCGCCCGGAGCTCTTCGCGGCCGCCTTCGCCGGCGCCAAGGCCGCAGTCGATCCGCGCGCGATCATGAATCCGGGCGTGCTGATCGACGCGCAGCCCGGCGGGCCGGCGCCGGCGTGAAGATCGCTGTGCTCGGCCCGGGCGGCGTCGGCGGCCTGCTGGCCGGCGCGCTCGCGCGCGCGGGCGAGGATGTGACGGTCGTCGGTCGCGAGCCGACGGCGGCGCTGATCGCCGAGCACGGCGTGCGCGTCGCCAGCGTCACGCTCGGCGATTTCATCGCGCGCCCGCGTGCGACGGCGCAGCTGCACGAGCCGGTCGACGCGCTGCTCGTCGCGACGAAGGCGGCCGGCCTGCAGGATGCGCTGCAGCGGATCGCCGGCCGGCCGCCGATCGTGCTGCCGCTGCTCAACGGCCTCGACCACATCGCGCTGCTGCGCGAGCGCTTCGGCTCCCAGCTGGTGCTGGCCGGCACGATTCGCGTCGAGGCCGACCGTCCCGAGCCCGGCGTGATCGTCCACACGAGCCAGTTCCTGCTGATCGAAATGGCCAGCCGCTATGAGTCTGCAGCCGCGCCGATGCACGCGCTCGCCGGCGCGCTGAGCGCGGCCGGCGTGTCGACTCGCGACGACTGGCCGATCGCAGCCGGCTCCGAAGCGCAGGTCATGTGGTCGAAGCTCGTGCGCCTGAACGCGCTCGCCTGCACGACGAGCGCCTACGACAAGCTGCTCGGCGAGATCCGCGACACGCCGGCGCTGCGCGCCGACCTCGTCGGCGCGATCGAGGAGGCCGCGGCGGCCGGCCAGGCCGAGGGCGCCGCCGACGTCGACGCGGCGAAGGCGATCGCCGAGCTCGACCGCGCGCACGCGACGCTCGGTAGCTCGATGCAGCGCGACATCGCCGCCCGGCGCGAGCCCGAGCTCGACGCTATTCCCGGCTCGGTGCTGCGCGCGGCGGCGCGCCACGGTCTGCGGTGCCCGACGATCGAGCGGCTCGTCGCGATGATCGAAGCGCGCGTCGAGCGCTCCGCGCGCTAGCGCGTCGCGCGGTCGTGGCGCAGGATCTCGAGCAGCTCGGCATACGGGCCGACGAGGTAGGCGTCGTCGTCGGGCGCCAGGCGCGTGTCGCGCCGCGGCGGATGCTCGAGCGCGCCCGAGCTCGCCGCCCGGCGGATCGCGACCACGCGCACGGTGCCAGGCAGCTCGCGCATCGCCATGCCGTCGAGGCCGCCGCCGGAGCTGACGCGCAGGCGCGCCAGCAGGAACGGGTGGTTGCCGACGTAGAACGTGAACAGCACCTCCAGGCCGAGCGCCGCGCCGACGAACCACGGCGCTGCGATCGCCGAGGTCGACCAGACGTGGCGGAAGCCGAAGCTCTGCTCGAGGCGGTGCCCGAGCGCGCGGTCGAACACGCGCAGCACGACCGGCACGTCGACCCAGCGCTCGCCGAGGTGGTCACGGATCGCCAGGCCCGTCTCGATGTTCGTCAGGTCATCTGAGGTGAGGATCGCGACGGCCGCCGCCTCCGACAGGTTGACCGAGTCGAGCGTGCGCGCGAGCGTCGCGTCGCCGAGCACCAGCGGCGCGTGCAGCGCGCGCGCCTCGGTCAGGTACGGGTTGTTCTCCATCCGCTCGATCACGACGACCTCGGCGCCGGCGTCGAGCAGCCCTTCGAGCACCTTCATGCCGACGCTGCCGAGGCCGACGAGCACGACGTGCCCGTGCATGCCGGGAATCCGCCCGTGCCCGAGCGACTGCGCCAGGCGGCGGCTGACGAGCGCGTTCGTCAACAGCGCGAACATCGTCGTCGTCAGCGTCACGCCGGCGACGATCAGGAAGATGCCGAATGCGACCATGCCGCTCGGCTGCGACGCGAACGAATAGTCGCCGAAGCCGACCGTCGCGACCGTCTCGACGGTGAAGTAGACGGCGTCGAGCAGACTCAGATGCGAGCGTCCGAGCGGCTCGTGATAGGCGAAGTGCAGCACGATCGTCGAGACGACCAGCAGCACGAGGCCGAGCACGCAGCGCGATCCGCAGCGGCCGGTCGATGATCCCCGCGATCGCGCTGCGCTGGCGCTCGAGGAAGCTGCGCGCGCGCGCAGCTGCGGCCGCCATGCCGCCGGTGCCCGACTCCTGGCGCGTCAGCCCGGCCGCGTCGAGCTCGGCGCGCGTGCCGAGCAGCGTCACGCGGTCGCGCGCCGAGACCCGCTGGTCGCGCCCGGGCAGGCGATCAGCTCGTCGTCGGCCTCGGTGACGACGCCGATCGGCGCGAGGCTGCCGTACAGCTCGCGCAGCGTGCCCGTCGCGCGGCGCGAGCACCTCGGCCGCCACGAACGACGTGTCGCCGAGCTCGATCTCTCGCGCGCGCCGTCCGACGCACGTTTCGACGACGGCCGGCGCGAACAGCGCGGCGACGTCGAGCACGCCGACCGAGCGCAGCACGCCCTCGAGCGCGTGCGCGACCGACGGGTTGTCGAGGTCCGCGACGACGTGCACGTCCGGGCGCAGGTCGTGGATCTGCAGCACCGTCTCGAGCGTGCGCAGGTCGGTGCTCTCGGCGCAGACGACCGCCGACGCGCCGGCGATGCCGGCGTCGAACAGCGGCTCTGAGAGGTGTCCGCCGCGCGGCAGGTGCGGGATGCCCCAGCCGCGCACGATCCGCACGAGCCGCTCGTCCGGCTCGTCGTCGAGCACCGCGACGCGCGCGCCGGCCAGGTGCAGCTGCTCGACCGTGCGCAGCGCGACGTCGTTCAGCCCGCAGACGATCACGTGCCCGAGCCAGTCGCGGCACTCGAGCGGATCCGCAGAGGGAGCGGTCGCGCCGCTCACCCGCGTCCACGCGCGCAGTCTGCGCGCCGCGAGCGCGTTTGCCGTTGGCCGCGCGTCCAAAATCGCCGCCGTCCGTTGAGACGCGCACAGTCAACGGCCGCGAAGCGGCCAATCACAAAATCGGCAGTGGCGCGCTAGCTCGAATGGGAACGGCGCCGCGGCCGGAGCGCCGCTCGGCACCGACGTGTGGCGACCGCCTCGACGACCTCCTGCTCGGCCTCCTCGAGCCTGCTCGTCGTGCTCGCCGTCGCAGAGCACGCGGAAGTTGCCCGTCACGCCGCTGTCGGCGTGGATCGTGATGCCCGGCAGGATCTCCTCGCCCTCGTCGAAGCCGAGGCGCTCCATGTCGAAATGCGCCAAGCCGATGCCGTGCGCAGTGTGCGTCGGATTCTCGCGATCGTGCGCCGCGACCGCCTGTGCGAAGCGCTCGAGGTTCTTCGCGACCTTGCCCGTGTCCGACATCGCTTTCGGAGAGTAGCGCGCGAGCGTGCTCGCGATCGCTATA
>CAWEVS010000003.1:0-54047 GCA_963812575.1 uncultured Solirubrobacteraceae bacterium
AGCCCGACCTGCTCGCCGAGGTCGCACTGGCGGCGCGTCGCGAGCAGGCGCGCAGCATCGGCGACGTGCTGCTGCGCCGTACGCGCCTGGGCCTCTTGGCAGCGCGCGAGCTGACCGGCGAGTCGAGCGCCGTCGAGCGCGTCGTGGCGGTGCTCGGCGGCGAGCTCGAGTGGAGCGCGCCGCGTCGCGGTGAGGAGGTCGCGAGCTTCGCCGAGGAGGCACGAGCCGAGGGGCTCGTGCAGCCGTGAGCGCGCTGCGCGAGGCGCCGGCCTACCGTCTGCGGGCCGCGAGCGCGCGCATCGAGCTCGGCTCGCGCCCGCTGCTGATGGGCATCGTCAACGCCTCGCCCGACTCGTTCAGCGACGGCGGCCGCCACGCGACGCTCGACTGCGCGCGTCGCGCTCGCCGAGCAGCTGCTGGCAGACGGCGCGGCGATCATCGATATCGGCGGCGAGTCGGCGACGACCGAGCGCCCGCCGGTCGAGATCGAGCGCGAGATCGAGCTCGTCGCGCCGCTCGTCGAGCGGATCGCCGGCGGTCTCGGGGCGCTCGTCTCGGTTGACACCTACAAGCCGGACGTCGCGCGCGCCGCGATCGCGGCCGGCGCCGCGATCGTCAACGACGTCAGCGGTCTGCGCGACCCGGAGCTCGCGAGCGTCTGCGCCGAGACGGGCGCCGCGCTGGTGCTGATGCACACCCGCGCAGCGCCGCGCGAACGCCTGCAGCGAGCCGACCTGTATGACGACGTGACGGCCGACGTGCTGGCGTTTCTGCGCGAGCGGATCGCGGTCGCGATCGCGGCCGGCGTCGCGCCGGAGCAGCTGATCGTCGATCCCGGACCCGACTTCGCAAAGACGCCGGCGCAGACGATCCGCCTGCTCAGCGAAGTCGAGCGGCTTCACGAGCTCGGTCATCCACTGCTGCTGGCGATATCGCGCAAGGACTTCGTCGGCGCGCTGACCGGCCGCGCTCCGCGCGAGCGGCTCGCCGGGACGCTCGCGGCGCTCGCTCACGGGCTCGACGCCGGCGGGCACATCTTCCGCGTGCACGACGTCGCCGCGGCGGCCGACTTCCTCGCCGTCCGCGAAGCGCTGCGCGGCGAGGCTCTGCCGAGCGGCGATCTGCAGCTCGCCGAGCAGCTGCGCCACGAGCGCTCGCGCGCGAGCTGACGCACGATCCGGGCAGGGATCCGGCGTGCTCCGAGGAATCAAGAGCCAGCCGAGCGGCCGCAGCAGCCGCTAGGCTTTGAAGTCAATACACGGGTGCCTGCGGCTGTCCAACGCCGCGGGACGCCAGCCGCCCATTCGAAGACTAGGAGAGAACATGCCAGCAGTACTCGATCGTGCCGAGCTCGAAGCGAGCCCGCTCGCCGATCTTCACGCAATCGCCGACCAGCTCGGCCTCGATGGATTCAGGCGCCTGCGCAAGGGCGAGCTGATCGACCGCATCGTCGGCGAGGACGGCGCCGGCTCCGGCGAGGAGCCCTCGGCCGAGTCGCAGGCAAGCGACGGCGAGTCGAGCACGCGTTCGCGGCCCAGGCGCCGTGGCGGACGCTCGCGTCGTGGCGGCGCGGCCTCGGAGGGGACGGACTCTGACGAGGAGTCCGACGACGCCGAGGACGGCGAGCAGGCCAAACCTGCGCCGCGCTCGCGGCGCAGCCGCGCAGCAAAAAAGGACGAGCAGGACGATGTCGAGGCGAAGCCGGCGGCGCGCTCGCGCCGCTCCAGCGCGCGCAGCGACAGCGAGCAGGAGGACGAGCGGCCGGCCGCGCGCTCGCGTCGCTCACCGCGCGCGAGCGCGCCTGAGCCTCGCGACGACGAGCAGGCCGGCGACGGCGAGCTCGTCGAGGGCGTCGTCGAGGTTCTCGGCAACGGATCGGCGTTTCTGCGGATCGACCCGCCCGAGCCCTCCGACGGCGACGTCTACATCTCGGCCGCGCAGGTGCGCCGCTGCGAGTTGGTCTCCGGCGATCGTGTCGCCGGGCCAGCCCGCACGCCGCGCCGCTCCGAGCGCTATCCGTCGCTGGTCCGCGTCGAGCAGATCAACGGCGCTTCGGCCGACGCGGTTGCCGCGGGGACGCGCTACGAGGACCTGCCGGTCGACTTTCCCAGTGAGCGCTTCGCGCTCGAGGCGAAGGACGCGACGCTGGAAGCCGTCGAATGGCTGACGCCGTTCGGCCGCGGCTCACGCGTGCTGATCGTCGGCGATTCGCGCGCCGGCAAGACCGAGACGCTGCGGAAGCTGATCGGCGCGCTGAACGGCCGCGACGGGCTCGAGCTGACGCTCGTGCTCGCCGGCGCAAGGCCGGAGGAGATCTCACAGTGGCAGGCCGGCGAGCTTGCGCCGGCTGCCGCGCTCAGCTTCGCCGTCTCCTCCGACGTGCAGGCGCAGGCGGTCGAGCGCGCGCTCGACGCCGCCAAGCGCGTCGCCTCGCGCGGCGGTCACGCCGTCGTGCTGATCGACAGCCTCGACGGGCTGCCGCCGCACGCCGCACGCCGCGCGCTGGCCGCCGCTCGCAACCTGCGCGAGGGAGGCTCACTGACGCTGATCGCGACCGCCACGCGGCCGCTCGGCGGCGAGAGCACGGTGATCGCGCTCGACGTCGCGCTGACCGCAACCGGCCGCCAGCCGATCCTCGACCTCGCCGCCAGCGGCACGCTGCGCCCGGAGCTGCTCGTCGGCGAGGACGGCGCGCAGGCGATCACGAAGGCCCGAGCGGAAGCGATCGACTCAGGAACCTAGGACGGCGCTGGTGCGGCGCGTGTCGGCGTCCTCGGTCGCTCGCGTACCGAAGCCGGGAGACACTCGCTTCGCTCGAATCGCCGTTTCGGCCAGCACGCCACGCGAACTGCTTGTGCCCGTCAGGCTACGTCCTTGACCCGCTTGGCCAGCGACGCCCTGGGTGGCGTCGTGCCTCAGCCCCGGTAGGCGACGCGGCCCCACGACGGCTCGGGCGCGAGCTCGATCGGCTCGCCGCCGGCGGCCGTCAGCGGGTCGACCGGCTGCACGTAGGCGAAGCTGCCGGTCTCTTCGTCGAAGGACACGCTCAGCTCGCCCTCGTTGACGCGCTGGTCGAGCCATGCGCCGCGGAAGACGAGCCGGCGCAGCCAGTGCACGAGCGAGCGCTCGGCCGGGCCGACGAGCTCGGGCCAGCAGTCGTTGACGTGCTGTCCGAGCGCCGATGCGGGGTCTGAGATCTCGCCGTTGACGGCGAGGTTGACGAGGTCTTCGAGCTCCTCCTCGCCGAGCCGGCCGCCGACGAAGCCGACCTTGATCGCGGCCTGCTCGCAGCGCTCGGCGAAGTCCTCTTCGTTGAACGTAAAACGCAGCTCGCCGTATTCGAGGACGAAGTCCTCTCCGGAGTCGTAGTTTCCGCGGCGCGAAGGGTCCATGACGAGAAAGTCCCGCCAGCGCAGGGGAGCGCTGCGGGTCGTCGGGATCATACGGCTGGTTCCTTCTCGGCCGCTTGCGATGCATGCGTTCTTGCACGTATTCCGGCCTGTCGAAGCGCACGCCGACGGCCAGGGCCGCCGGCCTCTGACACGAGGCGAGACGCGCTCGCGTCCGCCGTGTCTCGGCAACGCGCTCTATACCCTGCCGAGATCGCACGGCTCTCCCAACACGGTCTACGCCGAGTTCTCGGCACGAGCGCGCTGTTCTCGACCGCCTACGGCAACGTCGGCTCCTCGATCTACTACGCGCTCGGCCTGGTCGCCTCCTACGCGCTCGGCCTGACGCCGATCGTCTTCCTGCTGACCGGCGTGATCTTCTACCTCACCGCCGCGACGTACGCCGAGGCGACGGCGATGTATCCCGAGGCCGGCGGCTCCTCGAGCTTCGCGCGTCACGCGTTCAACGAGCTGTGGTCGTTCTTCGCCGCGTGGGCGCAGATGCTCAACTACACGATCACGATCGCGATCTCCGCGTTCTTCGTGCCGCACTACATCGGCGGGCTGTTCTGGCCGGCACTCGAACACGGGCCGGGCGACGTCGATCTTCGGCATCGGCGTCGTCGCGCTGCTGTCGGTCGTCAACGTCGTCGGCGTCAAAGAGGCCGCCGGGCTGAACATCGTGCTGGCGATCACCGATCTCGCCACGCAGCTGCTGCTCGTGATCGTCGGCATCCTGCTCGTGCTCTCGCCGCACGTGCTGATCCACAACGTGCACCTCGGCGTCGCGCCGAGCTGGAAAGACTTCCTCGTCGCGATTCCCGTCGGCATGATCGCCTATACGGGCATCGAGACGATCTCGAACATGGCCGAGGAGGCGCGCGATGAGACCAAGACGGTGCCGCGCGCGATCAAGTTCGTCGTGCTCGCCGTCTTCGCGATCTACGCGGCGCTGCCGATGGTCGCGCTCTCGGCGCTGCCCGTCCACAAAGACGCCGCCGGCAAGTACACGACGCTGCTCGGCACGCCCGACAACAAGGGCGGCTTCGCCGGCGATCCGGTGCTCGGGATCGTCAAGCACCTGCACCTCGGCGCGCTGCAGGGCGCCGGCGAGATCTACGTCGGGCTGCTCGCCGCGACGATCCTGTTCATCGCCGCCAACGCCGGCATCATCGGCGCCTCGCGGCTGGTCTACTCGATGGGCCTGCACCGACAGGTGCCCGACCGTCTCAGCCGCCTGCACCCGCGCTTCTCGACGCCGTGGATCGGCATCCTCCTGTTCGGCGGCGTCGCCTGCCTGACGATCATCCCCGGCAAGGCCGAATTCCTCGGCAACATGTACGCGTTCGGCGCGATGCTGTCGTTCACCGTCGCGCACCTCTCCGTGATCCGGCTGCGGATCAAGGAGCCCGATCGCCCGCGCCCCTACCGCGGGCCGGGCACGCTTCGCTTCAAAGGCGCCGAACTGCCGCTGTTCGCGCTGTTCGGCATCCTCGGCACGGGCCTCGCGTTCATCGTCGTCACCGTGCTGCATCTGGCCGTCGCCGTCGCCGGCGTGTTCTGGCTCGCGCTCGGCATGGTGCTGTACGTCGTCTATCGCCGCAGCCAGGGGCTCGACCTGCGCACGACGACGAAAATGGCAAGGCGCGAGCGACCGCCCGACTTCGCCGAGTTCGACTACCGCACCGCGCTCGTGCCGATCTTCGGCAAGGACATCAGCGCCAGCGTGCTCGGCCACGCCGCCAAGCTGATCGGCGAGCACGGCGTCGTCTATGCGATCTACGTGCTGCCGGTGCCGAGCCAGCTCTCGCTCGACTCGGGCCTCGAGCAGGAGGAGGCGCACGGGCGCTCGGTGCTCGAGAGCGCGCGCATCACAGGCGCGCCGCGCCGGCATCAAGATCCACACGGCGCTGATCCGCACGCGCAACCCCGGCGCCTCGCTCGTGCAGGAGGCCGAACGGGTCGGCGCCGACGTGATCTACTGGTCGACGATCCACGCCTCCTCCGGCGAGCAGAAGATCGGCCCGACCGCCGCCTACCTGCTCGGCCAAGCGTCCCTGCCGCGTGATCATCGAGACCGAGAATCCGCCCGCGCCGACGCGCGAGCGCACGCCCGTGCCAGCCTGAGCGGCGCCGCTGACACGAGCAGTCCGCGCGTCTGAGGCTCGGCGTCGCCCGCGCAGCCACGCTGCCCATCCAATCGTCACAAAATCGTTATGCGCTGGGCGCCGATCGTTATGCGGGCGTCATGGCCGCGCGCCTAGCGTCGGTCGCGAATGGCACGCCTCTCCGAGCACGGCCTGCGCCGCTCGGTCGGCGTGTCCGGGCTGTTCGCGACCGCCTACGGCAACGTCGGCTCCTCGATCTACTACGCGCTCGGCCTCGTCGCCGCGCACGCGCTCGGCCTCACGCCGCTCGTCTTCCTGTTCGCCGGCGGGCTGTTCGTGCTGACCGCCAAGACGTATGCCGAGGGCGCCTCGATGTTCCCCGAGGCAGGCGGCTCCTCCTCGTTCGCGCGCCACGCCTTCAACGACGTCGTCTCGTTCTTCGCCGGCTGGGCGCTGAGCCTCGACTACATCATCACGATCGCGATCTCCGCGTTCTTCGTGCCGCACTACCTCGGCGCGTTCTTCCCGGCGCTGACGCACAACCCCGGAGACATCATCGGCGGGATCGTCACGATCGCGCTGCTCGCCGGCCTGAACATCCGCGGCCTCGGCGAGTCGGCGAAACTGAACCTGTTCCTGGCCATCGCCGACCTCTGCACGCAGGTGCTGCTCGTCGGCCTCGGCATCGTGCTCGTGCTGAACCCCTCGCTGCTCGTCAACCAGGTCCATCTCGGGCTCGCGCCGAGCTGGACGCAGCTGATCTTCGCGCTGTCGGTCGCGATGGTCGCCTACACCGGCATCGAGACCGTCTCGAACATGGCCGAGGAGTCGAAGAACCCGGGCCACGACATCCCCAAGGCCGTCAACCTCGTGCTGATCGCCGTGCTCGGCGTCTACGCCGGCATCTCCGTCGTCGCGCTCTCGGCGCTGCCGGTCATCCACCACGGCGTCGGCTTCAGTCACGCGCTCTCGCAGAGCTACAGCCACGCCGGCTACGCGACCGCGCTCGGCGGCCACTACGAAAACGACCCGGTGCTGGGAATCGTCTCGCGGCTCGGCCTGCACGGCACCGTGCTGACGATCGCCAAGGACTACGTCGGCGTGCTCGCCGCGACGATCCTGTTCATCGCGACGAACGCCGGCCTGATCGGCATCTCGCGGCTGTCGTGGTCGCTCGCCGAGCACCGCCAGCTGCCGAGCCTGTTCTCGCGCCTGCATCCGAAGTACCGCACGCCGTGGTTCACGATCGTCGCCTTCTCGGTGCTCGCCGGCCTGCTGATCCTGCCCGGCGAAACGACGCTGCTCGGCAACCTCTACTCGTTCGGCGCGATGCTCTCGTTCACGACCGCGCACGTCTCGGTCATCGCGCTGCGGATCAAGCGCCCCGATCAGCCGCGGCCCTACCGAATGCCCTGGAACGTGCCGTTCCGCGGCCACGTGATCCCGCTGACCGCAGTGCTCGGCGCGATCGGCACGTTCGGCGCCTGGGTCGCCGTCGTCGTGCTGCACGGCGAGGCGCGCACGATCGGCATTCCCTGGATGGTCCTCGGCATGGGCGGCTACTTCATCTACCGCCGGCGCCAGGGCCTCGATCCGCGCAGGTCCTACAAGATCGAGCGACCGCAGCGCCCGCCCGACTTCGAGGCGTTCGACTACCGCACCGCGCTCGTGCCGATCTTCGGCGCCGACGTCAGCGCCAGCGCGCTGCACGGCGCCGCCAAGCTGATCGGCGAGGAGGGCGTCGTCTACGCGATCTTCGTGCTGCCCGTGCCCAGCCAGCTCTCGCTCGACGCCGGCCTCGAGCGCGAGGAAGCGCAGGGCCGCTCGGTGCTCGAGAGCGCGCGCATCCAGGCGCGCCGCGTCGCGCATCAAGATCCACACCGGCCTGATCCGCACGCGCAATCCCGGCGCCGCGCTGGTCGAGGAAGCGCAGCGCGTCGGCGCCGACGTGATCTACTGGTCGACCGTCCACGCGCCGGCCGGCGAGCGCGGCATCGGCCCGACCGCCGCCTACCTGCTCGCCAAGCGCCCCTGCCGCGTGATCATCGAGACCGAGAACCGCCCGCCGCCGGCGCCCGAGCCCGCACGCGAGCCCGCGACCGTGCTCGGATAGCCGCCTCAGTCGCGCTCCAGCGCCGCGGCAAGCGCCTCGTCGAGCTGCGCGTGCGCGAACTCGTAGCCGAGCACCAGCGCCTTCGCCGGCATCACGCGCGCGCCCTGCGTGACGATCTCGGCCATCTCGCCGTACAGCAGCGCGAGTGCCGCTCCCGGCACCGGCACGAACGCCGGGCGGTGCAGCGCGCGACCGAGCGCGTGTGAGAAGTCGCGGTTGCTCACCGGCTCCGGCCCCGTCGCGTTGACCGGCCCGCTCCAGCGCTCGTCTTCGAGCG
The DNA here is from genome assembly GCA_963812575.1 of uncultured Solirubrobacteraceae bacterium. GTDB lineage: Bacteria > Actinomycetota > Thermoleophilia > Solirubrobacterales > Solirubrobacteraceae > Palsa-744. The sequence continues at coordinate 7,888 of CAWEVS010000003.1, forward strand.
CCGTCACGATAGATCCCGACGACGTCGTCGCGATGCACCCACGAGATGTACTGGCGACCGCCCGCCACCGGCCCGCCGAGTCCCAGCCGAAAGGGCGGCAGCATCTTCTCGAGCGCGCCGCCGTCGCGGTCGAGCACGACGCCGGTGCGCACGAGCACGACGCGCATGCCGAGCGCCGCCGCCTTCTGCGTCTCGGCCTCCCACTCGACGCAGACGCGCGCGAGGAAGTCCAGGCCGGGCGGAGCGTCCTCGTCGAGCGGCTCTTCGCCGTGCGCGCCGTAGTAGCCGATCGCCGAGGAGCCGACGAGCGTGCCCGGACGGCTGTCGGTCTGCTCGATGCCCGCCAGCAGGTTGCGCGTGCCGCGCACGCGGCTCTCGCGGATCGCCCGCTTGGACGCCTCGCTCCAGCGCTGCGCCACGTTCTCGCCGGCCAGATGCACGACCGCATCGCGCCCCTCGAGCGCCGCCGCCGGCGCCGCTTCGCCGAGCAGGTCCCAGTCGAACGCCTCGACCGGCGCGAGCCCCGCGTCGCTCGAGGCGCCGCTTGGCGCGCTCGGCGTCGCGCGAGAGGACCGTCACCTCGGCGCCGCGCTGCTGCAGCGCAGCGATCAGCGCCGGGCCGATCAGGCCCGTCGCTCCGGTCACCGTCACGCGAGTCCGATCCATCGGCCTAGCCTCTCATACGCGCCAGCGCGCCCAGCGGATCTCTCCAGTTCGGCGAGCTCGGCGTCATCGTGTCGCCCTGCGCGAAGCCGACCTCGAGCCCGGCGCGCGCCGTTCCCGACGCGCGCGCCTCGTCGGCGACCGCCGCCGCGACCGCCGGCGCGACCTCGCGGTTGAAGACCGACGGGATGATGTAGTCCTCGCGCAGTTCGTCCTCGGCGACCGTCGCCGCGATCGCGTGCGCCGCCGCCATCTTCATCGGCTCGGTGATGCTCGGCGCGCGCACGTCGAGCGCGCCGCGGAAGACGCCCGGAAAGCAGAGCACGTTGTTGATCTGATTCGGATAGTCCGAGCGGCCCGTCGCGATGATCCTCACGTATCGCTCGGCCTCCTCCGGGCGAGACCTCCGGGTTCGGATTGGCCATCGCGAAGACCATCGCGTCGTCGGCCATCCGCGCGAGCGCCTCGGCCGGCATCGTGCGCGCGCCGGACAGCCCGATCAGCAGATCCTCGCCGTCGATCACCTCGCCGGGCGAGCCGGCGCGGCAGTCGGGGTTCGTCGCCTCCGCGAACCAGCGCTTGGTCGCGTTCATCGATCCGTCGAGGTAGTCCTCGCGCTGCACGTGAAGCGCGCCTTTCGAGTCGGCGCCGATGATTTTCGTGACGCCGCCGGCCAGCAGGATCTTCGTCACCGCGATGCCCGGCCGCGCCGAGGCCGATGATCAGCACGTTGAGCTGCTCGATCCGCTTGCCCGTCAGCTTGACCGCGTTGAGCAGCGCCGCCATCACGACGACGGCCGTGCCGTGCTGGTCGTCGTGAAAGACCGGTATGTCGAGCTCGCGCTTGAGCCGGTCCTCGATCTCGAAGCAGCGCGGCGCCGAGATGTCCTCGAGGTTGATCCCGCCGAACGCCGGCGCGATCAGCTTGACCGTCCGCACGATCTCGTCCGGATCGGTCGTGTCGAGGCAGATCGGAAACGCGTCGACCTCGGCGAACTCCTTGAACAGGCAGCACTTGCCCTCCATCACCGGCATCGCCGCGCAGCGGGCCGATGTCGCCGAGCCCGAGCACCGCCGTGCCGTCGGAGACGACCGCGACCGTGTTGCGCTTGATCGTGTACTGGAACGCGCGATCGGCGTCGTCGGCGATCGCCAGGCTGACCCGCGCGACGCCCGGCGTGTAGGCCATCGAGAGGTCCTCGCGCGTCTTCAGCGGATGCTTGTTCTGCTGTTCGATCTTGCCGCCGACGTGCAGCTGGAAGGTCCGGTCGGTCGTGTCGATCAGCTCGACGCCGGCGACCGCCTCGACCGCCTCGACGATCCGCTGCCAGTGCTCCTTGCCCGATGCGTCGACGACGATGTCGCGCAGGCTGTGGCTGCCGTCGACCTCGACGAGGTCGACCGCGCCGACGATCCCGCCGGCCTCGCCGATCGCGCCCGTCAGGTGCGCGAGCGTGCCGTGAGCGTCGTCGATGTTGACGCGGATCGTCAAGCGGAACTGCGCGCTCGGTGTGGCACTCACTGAACTGGTCTCCTCGGAGTCGGGGGCACGGCATGTTAGGCAGAAGGCGCGCTTCGGCGCGTGACCGGCTCGCGACGATCGCGCCGCGCGCTCGCGCTCCACGGCCCGCCGCGTCCTCGTAGAGTGACCTGTCGATGCCGGCCACGAGGACACGCGCGAAAGCGCCCGCGAGCGCGCCTGCGAGCGGCGAGCGGCGCCTGTTCCTGATCGACGGCCCGAGTCTCGTCTACCGCGCCTTCTTCGCGCTGCCCGAGTCGATCGCGACCTCGACCGGCGTGCCGACCAACGCGATCTTCGGCTTCGCCTCGATGCTCGTCAAGATCGTCACCGAGTACGGCGTGCAGCCGACCGTCGTCGCCTGGGACGCCGGCTCCAGCGGACGCACCGAGGTCTACTCCGAGTACAAGGCGCAGCGGCGCTCGCGGCCGGACCTGCTCAAGCAGCAGTGGCCGGCGATGGAACCGCTCGTCGAGGCGTTCGGCTACTCGAACGTGAAGATCGACGGCTACGAGGCCGACGACGTGATCGCCTCGCTGACCGAGCGCGCGCTGCGCGCCGAGCCGAGCGTGCCGGTGATGATCGTCACCGGCGACCGCGACGCCTTCCAGCTGATCGACGCCGACGGCCTCGTCAAGGTGATGGCGACCTCGCGCGGCATCACCGAGACGAAGATCTACGACCGCCAGGCCGTGATCGACCGCTACGGCATCGCGCCCGAGCAGATCCCCGACTTCTACGGCCTGAAGGGCGACACCTCCGACAACATCCCCGGCGTTCCCGGCATCGGCGACAAGACCGCCAGCGAGCTGCTGCAGAGCTACGGCTCGCTCGAGGACGTGCTCGCGAACATCGAGCAGATCAAAGGCGCCAAGCGAAAAGAGAACCTCGAGACGCACGCCGAGGACGCGCGCGTCTCAAAGCAGCTGGCGACCGTCCAGCGCGACGTCGCCGTCGACTTCGACGTCGCCGCCGAGCACGTGCGCGAGCCCGATCGCTCGCGCGTGCGCGAGGTCTTCCGCGAGTACGAGCTGCGCGACCCGCTGCGCCGCCTGGAGGAGGCGCTCGGCGACCCCGATGTCGCCGCGCCGGCGGCGCCCGCCGAGGTCAGGCTCAGCGGGCGCGTGCGCAACGGCGCGCCGGCCGACGTCGTCCGCTTCGGCTCGAGCGCCGCCGAGCTGGCGCTTGCGGTCGCAGCAGCCGAGGTGCCCGACGGCGAGCTGTTCGCCGAGGGCGCGCCGTGGCGCTTCGCCGTGCTCGCCGCCGAGCACGGCGACCGCGAGCAGAGCGCCTCGCGCGCGCCGCCGAACGGCCCGAGGTGCTCGTCGGCGACTGCGACTCGCCCGAGCAGCTCGTCGCCGAGTGCGGGCACCGGCCCGTCATCGCGCACGACGCCAAGTCGCTCGGTCTGGTGCCGCCGGCGCTGGTCCACGACACGCTGCTCGGCGCCTACCTGCTCGAGCCGGCGCGGCGCGGCTACCCGTTCGCCGAGCTCTGCGAAGAGCGCGGCCTGGCCAGCGACCTCGAGGACCCGCTCGCCGCCGACGCGGTGCTGCTCGACGCGCTGGCCGACTGGCAGCGCGAGCAGATCGCCGAGCGCGGCCTGGAGGGCGTGATGCTCGACATCGAGCTGCCGCTGGTCGCAGTGCTCCGCGAGATGGAGCTGCTCGGAGTGCGGCTCGACCTCGAGCGCCTGGCCGAGATCAGCGGCCGCGTGCGCGAGGAGCTGGCCGGGCTGGAAGGCGAGATCTTCGCGCTGGCCGAGGAGGAGTTCACGATCGGCTCGCCACAGCAGCTCGGGCAGATCCTGTTCGAGAAGCTCGGCCTCTCGCGCAAGCGCCGCGGCAAGACCGGCTACTCGACCGACGCGCGCGTGCTGCAGGCGATTCGCTCAGAGCACGAGATCGTGCCGAAGATCGAGCGCTGGCGCGAGCTCTCGACGCTTGCCAAGACCTATCTCGACGTGCTGCCCGAGGAGGTCGACGAGCGCTCGCGCATCCACACGACGTTCCTGCAGGCCGGCGCTCAGACCGGCCGGCTGGCGAGCACCAACCCGAACATGCAGAACGTCCCGATCCGCACGCCGCTCGGCCGCGAGATCCGCGGCTGCTTCGAGGCGGAGGAGGGCAAGGTGCTGATCTCCGCCGACTACTCGCAGATCGAGCTGCGCGTGCTCGCCAACGTGGCTGACGAGCCCGTGCTGAAGGAGATCTTCGAGCGCGGCGAGGACGTGCACACGGCGACCGCCTCGCAGGTCTTCCAGGTCGCGCCCGAGCAGATCGACCCGGGCATGCGCTCGAAGTCGAAGATGATCAACTACGGCATCGTCTACGGGCTCTCCGACTTCGGGCTCGCCGACCGCCTGAACATCCCGCGCGAGGAGGCCAAGGAGTTCATCGACACCTACCTCGAGCGCTTCCCGCGCGTCGCCGCGTTCATCGCCGAGACGATCGAGCAGGCCAAGCAGCAGGGCTACGTCACGACGCTGTGGGGCCGGCGCCGCCAGATCCCGGAGCTGCAGGCGCGCAACTACCAGGTCCGCACGCTCGGCGAGCGGCTCGCCGTCAACACCGTCGTGCAGGGCACGGCCGCCGACATCATCAAGCTCGCGATGGTCCGCTGCCACGCCGCGCTGGCCGAGTCGAAGCTGAGCACGCGACTGCTGCTGACGATCCACGACGAGCTGCTGTTCGAAGCCTTGCCGCAGGAGAGCGACGACGCGCGCGCGCTGATCGAATCGGAGATGTGCGGCGTCTGGGACCGCGAGCCACCGCTCGCCGTCGACGTCGGCATCGGGCGCACCTGGCTCGAGGCGAAGTAGTCGGGCCCCGCGAAGTAGCCTTCAGAGCTCGGCGAACGCCTCGCCGAGAAGGCGCATGCCCTGCTCGATCGCAGGCTCCGCGAGGCTGCCGTAGCCGAGAAGCAGGCCGGCCTCTCCCTGAGCTGCGAAGCGGTGCAGCGCGAGTCCCTCGACGCCGACGCCGCGCGCCGCTGCCGCCGCCTCGAGCGACGCCTCCTCGACGCCATGCGGCAGGCCGAGGAGCACGTAGAGGCCGCCGGCGCCTCGGCTCAGCAGCCGGCAGCCCGGCAGCTCGCGCGCGAGCGCCGCGAGCAGCGCCTCGCGCCTGGCGCGGTAGATCAGGCGCATCCGCCTGACGTGGCGGTCGAGCTCGCCCTGGCCGATGAAGTCGCTCAGCGCGAGCTGACCGATCACCTCAGAGCCGCCGTCCTCGACGGCCTTGGCCGCCGTCAGCTCCCACGTAAGCCACGACGGCAACAGCATCCAGCCGAGCCGCATGCCCGGCGCGAGCCGCTTGCTGGCGGAGCCGATGTAGGCGATCCGCTCCGGCGCAAGACCCTGCAGCGCGCCCACCGCGACGCGGTCGTAGCGGTACTCCGAGTCGTAGTCGTCCTCGACGATCAAGCGTTCGTCGCCGGCCCAGTCGACGAGCGCCGCGCGGCGCTCTGGTCCGAGCACGGCGCCCGTCGGAAACTGGTTGGTCGGCGTCACGAGTACCGCTGCGACGTCGGTCGCCGCGAGCGCCTCGACGACGATGCCGCCATCGTCGACCGGAATCGGCACGATCTCGAGCCCGGCCTGCTCGACGATCAGGCGGTGGACGTGCCAGCCCGGATCCTCGAGCGCGATCCGCTCGATGCCGCGGCTGCGCAGTGCTCGGCACAGCAGCGAGAAGCCCTGCATGAAGCCCGTGCACAGCACCATGTGCTCGGGATCGGCGTCGGCGCCGCGCACCCGTCCGAGGTATTCGGCGAGCGCTTCGCGCAAGGCCGGCACGCCGCGCGGATCGCCGTAGCCGAGCGCGTCGAGCGGCGAGTCGCGCAGGCCTGCGCGGACCGAGCGCGCCCACGCCTCCCGCGGGAAGCCGGCGAGGTCGGGCAGGCCGGGGTGGAAGTGGTAGGCGAAGTGCCGCAGCAGCGAGCCGGCCGGCGGGCGCGTCACGCCGTGCACGACGCGCGCGACCCGCACCGGAGCGCCCTGGCGCGTCGTCAGATAGCCCTCTGCAGCCAGCTGGCCGTAGGCCTCGCTGACGACGCCGCGCGAGACGCCGAGCGTCGCGGCGAGCGTTCGCGTCGAGGGCACGCGCGCGTTCGCCGGCAGGCGGCCCGAGCGGATCTGCTCGCGCAGCGCGCGCTCGATCTGCTCGTGCAGCGGCAGCTCGCCGTCGCGCTGCAGCTCGAGCAGCAGCTCCGGCCCAGCTGGCCCCGCCGCGAGACGCGTCATTCGGAACTGGCCCTGTCTGCGATCGCACTACTGGAACTGTAATCAAGTCCAGTCGCGTCGTACCTTGCTCTCAGCGTGAGCAGATGGGCCTCGGCCCGATCGACATCCGAACCCGGAGGCATCGCCATGAGCTCCAATCGAGGCAACGGCACCGCACGTCGCGAGATCACGATCGTCGGAGGCGGGCTCGCCGGAATGATCTCGGCGATCGCCTGCGCCGAAGAGGGCGCACGAGTGCGGCTGCTCGAGGCGCACGAGCGCCTCGGCGGCCGAGCGCGCAGCGCCGACGGCCCGTACAAAGCGAATCTCGGTCCGCACGCGCTCTACACCGGCCCGTTCTGGAACTGGATGCAGGAGCGCGCGCTGCTGCCCGAGAACGTGCGGCCGCGGCTGACCGGCGCGCGCGTGCGCCTCGGCGGCACGCTGCGCCGCACGCCGCCGCTCGGCGCGATCCCGGCCGTGCTTCGCCTGCGCGGCCGCGAGGCGCCGGTCGACGTCGACTTCCGCACGTGGGCCTCGCAGCACACCGACTCGGCGACTGCCGAGATGCTCTCGTCGGCGGCCGGCGTCTACACCTTCCATCACGATCCCGGCGCGCTGTCAGCCGCGTTCGTCTGGTCGCGCGCCGTGCGCCTGCTGATGTCGGTGCCGACCTGCGTGCGCTACCCGGTCGGCGGCTGGAGCACGCTCGTCGACGCGCTCGAGCGGCGTGTGCGCGAGCTCGGCGTCGAGGTCCAGACCGAGACGCGCGTCGGCGAGCTGCCGCAGGACACGCCGGTGATCCTCGCGACCGAGCTCGCGCAGGCGCGCGAGCTGCTCGGCGACGAGAGCCTGCGCTGGCAGAGCGGCAACACCGTCTGCCTCGACCTCGGCCTGCGGCGCAGCCACGGCGACCCGGCGATCGTCTCCGATATGGACGAAGCAGGCTGGATCGGCCGCTACTCGACTACCAACCCGTCGATCGCGCCCGCCGGCGAGGAGCTGATCCAGGCGCAGATGCCGATCCGGCCCGAAGAGAGCGTCGAGCAGACGGCGCTGAGGCTGCAGCGACTGCTCGACGACTCGCTCGAGGACTGGCAGTCGCGCGAGACCTGGCGCCGCCGGCAGGTGATGGACGGCCGCTCGGGAGCGCTCGACCCGCCGGGCGCCACGTGGCGCGACCGTCCTGCCGTCGACCGCGGCGACGGCGTGTTCCTCGCCGGCGACATGCTCGCCGCTCCGGGCCTGCTCTGCGAGGTCTCGTGGGCGAGTGCCGTCGAGGCGAGCCGGCTCGCGCTCGCGTCAGTGCCGGCCGTCAGGCCCGGCGCGATCCTGCGCGAGGTCGCCTGAGCGCGCGGCGCCTCGCCGCGCGAATCTCAGGCCGAGGCCGGCGCGTTCGCCGCCAGCGCCGTCAGCCGCGAGCGCGTCAGCGCGCGTGTGCCGTCGGCGACGAACGTCGGCGGCGCGATCGCGAGGTACTGGTCGAACGCCCAGCCGCAGATCCGGCGATTCTCGAACGCGGCGACGATCGCCGTCATCGAGCGGCTCGGAGTGATCCGCCCGACCGCCTGCTGCACGCGCAGCATCAGGTTGAACTTGCGCGCGTGCGCCGCCGAGAAGGCGCCGTAGCGGGTGAGCGCCGAGTCGCGCGTGCGGCGACCTTCGACGACCGCGCGCAGCTCGCGCCCGCAGGCCAGGCCGAAGTAGAGCGCCGTGCGGATCCCCTCGGCCGTCAGCGGCAGGCAGTGCCCGGCCGAGTCGCCGACGAAGAACACGCCGTCCTCGACCGCCGGGCGCAGCTGATGCGGGATCCAGTTGCCCTGGTAGCGCTCGGCCGGCACGCCGAGATCAGCGGCGAGCTTGACGGTCGGCTCCTTGACGTGGTGCGACGGCCAGAACGAGCCGACGCCGACGCGCAGCTCTCCGTCGGCGGGAAAGCTCCACGAGTAGCCGGCGCGCACATAGCGCGGGTCGACCCACAGCTCCATCTGCGCGCCTGGCGCATGCGGGTGCACCTCCAGCCCGCGCGAGAGACGCGCGTTCGGCGGCTGGATCGTCGGCCCGTTGGAGAGCACGCGTCGCCAGCCGAGCGCGTCGACGACGAGCGGAGCGCTGAGCCGGCCGCGGTCGGTGAGCACGGTGTCGCCTTCGCGGCCGGTGATCGTCGCCGTCTCGAACTCGAGCTCGCCGTCGTCGGCCTGTTCCCACAACAGCGCGCACAGCTCGCGGTAGTCGAACGTCGAGAACGACCACGGCAGCGACCAGCGAGCGGTCCGAAACGGCGTGTGCACGACGAGCTCGTCGAACGTCTGGCGATGCGAGGACTGCAGCTCCATCGCGTTCAGCCAGCGCGTCGGCATCGCGCAGGCCGAGGTCTGACGCTCGCCGATCTCGTAGCGGTCGAGCACGAGCACGCGCGCGCCCGAGCCGGCCAGCTCGCGTGCGATCGTCAGGCCGGCGAAGCTGGCGCCGCACACCAAGACGTCGCAGTCGCGCTCCAGCGGCGTGCGCGCCGCCCCTCGCGTCGTCGCTCGTACGGGCATCTTCGCGACAATGATACGTACGGCGCGCGCAAGGCTGCGCTAGGCTTCGCCGGTGCAAACGCTGATGGAGAATCCTCAGGGCAAGGTCGTCGACGGGTCGAACGGGCTGCTGCTCGAAGTCGACGGTGCGATCGTGCCCAACTACGAGGCCACGTTCCGGACGATCGAGGAGGGCGAGGTCGTCACCGGCCACGTCGTTCGGATCGACAAGGACGAGGTGCTGGTCGACATCGGCTACAAGTCCGAGGGCGTCATCCCGGCCAACGAGCTTTCGATCCGCAAGTCGGTCGATCCGAAAGACGAGGTCCACCTCGGCGAGGAGGTCGACGCGATCGTCATGACCAAGGAGGACCAGGACGGTCGCCTGATCATGTCGAAGAAGCGCGCCCGCTTCGAGAAGGCCTGGCGCCGGATCGAAACAGCCGCAGAGTCGGGCGAGCCGGTCGAGGGCACCGTGATCGAGGTCGTCAAGGGCGGCCTGATCATCGACCTCGGCGTGCGCGGCTTCCTGCCGGCGTCGCTGGTCGACATCCGCCGCGTGCCGAACCTCGACGAGTACATGGGCACGAAGATCGAGACGAAGGTGATCGAGCTCAACCGCTCGCGCAACAACGTCGTGCTCTCGCGCCGCGCCGTGCTCGAGGAGGAGCGCAAGGAGGTTCGCCAGCAGATCCTCGACCGCCTGCAGCCGGGCCTGGTCGTCGAAGGCCAGATCTCGAACATCGTCGACTTCGGCGCGTTCGTCGACCTCGACGGGATCGACGGCCTGATCCACATCTCAGAGCTTTCCTGGTCGCACGTGAACCACCCCAGCGAGATCCTCTCGATCGGCGACACCGTGAAGGTCAAGGTGCTCGACATCGATCGCGACCGCCAGCGCATCTCACTCGGCCTGAAGCAGACGCAGGAGGATCCGTGGCAGCGGATCGTCGACACCTACAACGTCGGCGACGAGCTCGAGGGCAAGGTCACGAAGGTCGTCACGTTCGGCGCGTTCGTCGAGATCCTCGACGGCGTCGAGGGACTCGTGCACATCTCCGAGCTCGCGCCGCATCACGTCGAGAGCCCGCGCGAGATCGTCCACCCGGGCGACGAGATCCGCGTGAAGATTCTCGAGATCGACTCCGAGCGCCGCCGTCTGTCGCTTTCGGCCAAGCGCGTCGAGGACCAGATCCTGCCGGTCGCGCGTCCCGGCGAGCCGCAGGGCGAGCCGAGCTCGAGCCCGGCACCGAGCCGACCGAGCCGGCCGCCGAGACCGACGCGGAGCCAGGCCGCAGAGCCACAGGCTGCAGTCGAGGCGCCCGAGCAGCCGGCGCCGGCCGAGGCCGAGCAGCCGGCCGCCGCCGAGGCAGAGGCGCCGGCCGTAGAGGCAGAGGCGCCGACCGCCGAGACGACGGCCAGCGAGCCGGTCGAGACGCCGGCGGCAGCGAGCGCGCAGGTCGCCGAGCCGGCACCCGCCGACCCGGCGACGAACGGTGTGGCACCGGACGCCACGGCCGAGCCGGCGCAGGACTGACGCGCGCTGAGCGGCGCCGAGCCGGTGACGTCGATCGTGCCGTTCGTCGGCCTGACCGGCGGCATGGGTGCGGGCAAGTCGACGGCGCTCGCGGCGCTCGAGCGACTGGGCGCCGCGGTGCAGTCGAGCGATGCGCTCGTGCACGAGCTGTACGAGACCGACGAGGAGCTGCGGCGTGCCGTCGTCGAGCGCTGGGGCGAGCAGGTCGCGCCCGGCGGCGCCGTCGATCGCGCGGCGCTGGCCGAACGGGCCTTCGCCAGCGACGCCGAGCGGCAGTGGCTGGAGGGCCTGCTGTGGCCGCTCGTCGGTGCACGCGTCGCGGCGTGGCTCGCCGAGGTGCGCGCGGCGACGCCGGTGCGCGGCGCCGACGGCGTGACGCGCCCGCGAGCAGCAGTCGTCGAGGTGCCGCTGCTGTTCGAGGCCGGTCTCGCCTCGGTCTACGACGCGACGATCGCGGTCGTCTCCGAGGAGTCGGTGCGCCGGCGGCGCGCCGACACGCGCGGCCATGCGCTGGTCGACGAGCGCGCTGCGCGCCAGCTCTCCCAGGAGGAGAAGGCAGCGCCAGGCGACGTTCGTCGTCAGAAACGACGGCAGCGAGCGGGATCTGGAGCGCGAGTTGTCGTCAGTGCTTGACAAGCTAGGTAGATGAGCCGGCAGACGGCGATCGCGCAGCACTCGCTGAGTCGCAAGGCGGCCGGGCGCAAGAGCGGGCGGCGCGGGCTCGGCACGCTGATCGCGCTGCTCCTCGTCGTCGGGCTGGCGATCGTGATCGCCTCCGAGCTGCACCACGCCGTCGGCAGGCTCGGGCTGCCGCTGTCGCACACCGAAGTGATCCGCGAAGAGGCGACGGCCAAGCGTCTGGACCCGGCGCTGGTCGCCGCCGTGATCTATGCCGAGAGCAAATTCGAACCGCGCCCGTCGTCGGCCGGCGCCGAGGGCCTGATGCAGATCCTGCCGGAAACGGCGTACTTCATCGCGCATCTCTCCGGCGGCACGGCGTTCACCGCCAGCGACCTGGCGACGCCGCGGATCAACGTCGCCTACGGCACCTACTACCTGCGCTACCTGCTCGACCACTACGACGGCGACGAGATGCTCGCCGTCGCCGCCTACAACGCCGGCCTCGCCAACGTCGACCGCTGGGTCGCCGCCGAGCGGGCGCAGGGTCGCAGCCTGACCGTCGCGGCGATCCCTTTCCCGGAGACGCGCGCGTACGTCGAACGCGTGCTCAGCGCGCAGCAGGCCTACCGCGCCTCCTACGCGCGCCAGCTCGGACTTCACTGAAGGGCCGCGCAGCTCAGGCGCAGCCGCCCGATGAGCGCCCCTTGAAGCGCTCGCTACGGTAGAGACGGTGCCCGACTTCAAGCTCGACTCGATCTTCACGCCGACGGCCGACCAGCCGAAGGCGATCGCCGGGCTGGCCGACGGCGTGCAGCGGGGCGAACAGTTCCAGACGCTGCTCGGCGCGACCGGCACTGGCAAGACGATGGCGATGGCCGGCGTGATCGAGGCCGTCCAGCGCCCGACGCTCGTGATCGCGCACAACAAGACGCTGGCGGCGCAGCTGTGCAACGAGTTCCGCACGTTCTTCCCGGACAACGCCGTCGAGTACTTCGTCTCCTACTACGACTACTACCAGCCCGAGGCCTACGTGCCGAGCCGCGACCTGTACATCGAGAAGGACTCGGCGATCAACCAGGAGGTCGATCGCCTGCGCCACGCCGCGACGGCCGCCGTGTTCGCGCGCCGCGACGTGATCGTCGTCGCCTCGGTCTCCTGCATCTACGGCCTCGGCTCGCCGGAGACCTACGAGATGAACATGCAGATCCTGCGCCGCGGCCAGGAGATCGATCGCGACGCGCTGCTGCGCAAACTCGTCTCGATCCAGTACACGCGCAACGACCAGGTGCTCTCGCGCGGCAGCTTCCGCGTGCGCGGCGAGACGCTCGAGGTGTTCCCGGCGTACGCCGAGACGGCGTTCCGCGCGACGCTGTTCGGCGAGGAGGTCGAGCGCCTGCAGCACTTCGACCCGCTGACCGGCGAGCTGATCGAGGACGACCTCGAGCACGTCGCGATCTGGCCGGCGACGCACTACAACGTCAAGGAGGGCACGATCGAGGACGGTGTCGCCGAGATCGGGCGCGAGCTGAACGAGCGCTGCGAGCAGCTCGAGGCCGAGGGCAAGCTGCTCGAGTCCCACCGCCTGCGCCAGCGCACGCAGTACGACATGGAGATGCTGCGCGAGATGGGCTTCTGCTCGGGCATCGAGAACTACTCGCGGATCCTCGACAAACGCGCGCCCGGCGAGCGGCCGTACTGCCTGATCGACTACTTCCCGAAGGACTTCATCTGCTTCATCGACGAGTCCCACCAGACCGTGCCGCAGATCGGCGGCATGTTCGAGGGCGACCGCTCGCGCAAGCAGACGCTCGTCGACTACGGCTTCCGCCTGCCGAGCGCGATGGACAACCGGCCGCAGCGCTTCGAGGAGTTCCTCTCGATCACGCCGCAGCTGCTGTTCATCTCGGCGACGCCCGGTGAGTACGAGCGCACTCGCTCGACGCGCATCGTCGAGCAGATCGTGCGCCCGACCGGGATCGTCGATCCGCGCGTCGAGGTGCGCGAGACGAAGAACCAGATCGACGATCTGATGAACGAAGTGCGCAAGCGCGTCGAGCGCGACGAGCGCGTGCTCGTGACGACGCTGACGAAGAAGATGTCCGAGGATCTCTCGCAGTACCTGCTCGAGATGGGCTTCAAGACGCGCTACCTGCACTCGGAGATCGACACGCTCGAACGGATCCAGATCATCCGCGACCTGCGTCTCGGCGAGTACGACGTGCTCGTCGGCGTCAACCTGCTGCGCGAGGGGCTGGACCTGCCCGAGGTCTCGCTCGTCGCGATCCTCGACGCCGACAAGGAGGGCTTCCTGCGCGGCGAGACCTCGCTGATCCAGACGATCGGCCGGGCCGCGCGAAACGTCGACGGGACGGTGCTGATGTACGCCGACAAAGAGACCAAGGCGATGCGCGCAGCGATCTCCGAGACCGACCGCCGGCGCGAGATCCAGCTGGCCTACAACGAGGAGCACGGCATCACCGCGGCGACGATCGTCAAGGGCATCTCCGACATCGCCGAGTTCCTGCAGGCCGAGTCGAAGCTGCCGAAGGGCCGCAAACGGCGCACGGCCAAGCGCGGCAAGGCCGAGGAGATGCCCAAGCACGAGCTGGAGAAGATGGTCGTCGAGCTCGAGGAGGAGATGATCGCGGCGGCCGACGAGCTGCGCTTCGAGTACGCCGCGCAACTGCGCGACGAGCTGCGCGAGCTGCGCCGCGACCTGCGCGAGATTCACGCCGGCGAGGGGCCCGACGGCGCCGGAGCGATCGAGCCGGACGCGGCGGCGCAGCTCGACGAGCCTGCGCCTGCGCGTGAGACTCCCACCCGGCCCATCGCCTAGGATTCGCCGCCGTGGAGATCGACCGTCAGGCGATCGAGCGGCGCGACTTTCCGATCGCGCGGCGCGGCTACGAGCCGGCCTCGGTCGACGCGCACCTGCGCGCGCTCGCCAGCGAGATCGAAGCGCTCGAGCGCGAGCGCTCCGCCGGCGGCCCCGAGCCCTCGCTGGCGACGACAGCCGGCACGCAGGTGCAGAGCATCCTCGCCGCCGCCGAGGCAGCCGCGGCGGACATCGAGCGCCAGGCTCGCGACGGCGCTGCGACGACGCGCGAGCAGGCCGAGCGCGACGCAGCGAGCACCCGCGAAGACGCGATCGCGCAGGCGCGTGCGCATGTCGCAGCCGTCGCGCAGGCGACGGCCGTGCTGCTCGAGCGCGTCGGCGCGATGGACGGCGAGGTCAGCGTGCTGGTCGAGAGCCTGCGCGCCGGCGCCGGGCGCCTGGCCGGCGAGCTCGCGGCGCTGGAGACGAACATGGGTGAGCTCTACGACGCTGCCTCCGGACAGGCACCGGCACGAGCGGTCGCCGGCGAGCACCCGGCACAACACGAGATTCCGGCGCCGCCCGCGCGGCCGCAGCCTGCCGCTGTCGCTCCGCCGATCCCCGCTCCACCGGTTCCCGCACCCGCCTCGGGCGCTGCCGCGCCGCAGGTGCCGGCAGCCGCGGGCGGCGCGCCGCCGCCGCTCTCCGCGCCGCAGACGACGCTCGCCGACGCCCACCTCGATCCCGAGACGCCGCGCCAGCAGCGGATCGTCGCGCCTGCCGGCGGCGCATCGGGCGGCGATGGCGACCTCGACAGCGCCCGGCTGGTCGCGCTGAACATGGCGCTCAACGGAGAATCGCGCGAGAGCACCGATCGCTACCTCGCCGAGAACTACCAGCTCGCCGATCGGGGCAAGCTGGTCGACGAGGTATTCGCGGCGATCGAGGCGTAGGACGCTGCTGACCGGCGCGACGCGGCGCCCGCGGTCCCATGACTGGGGTTGACACCTGAGGATCGGGGCGAATATCTTCGCTGGGGGATACCGTCTGAGGATCGGAGCGGTAGCAGTGCTGATGGGGACGAGGGGGACCGGGCTGGCGGCGTTGCTCACGATTGCGGCGTTCGCCGTCATGCTTCTCGCGCCGCAGCTCTCGCAGGCGCAGAGCGGCGTGTTCAGCTGGGGCTCGAACTCGTTCGACGCGCTTGGCGTCGGCCTCGAAACACAGCAGCTCGAATCCTCCGATCTGCCGCTGGCGGTCACGGGTCTGAGTGAAGTGACACAGATCGCGGGCGGCGAAGTGCACGCGGTCGCGCTCAAAGCCGATGGCAGCGCCGTCGCGTGGGGCGCGAACGGGCACGGGCAGCTGGGCAACGGCTCGACCAGCGCGAGCGACGTGCCGGTGCCTGTGAGCGGGCTCGGCGAAGGCAAGGCCGTTGCGGCGGGCAACCTCTTCAGCCTGGCGCTGCTCGACGGTGGCACGGTCGATGCGTGGGGGACGAACGCCGAAGGGCAGCTCGGCCTCGGCAGCGACAGCGGGCCTCAGGTCTGCTCCGGGCTGGCGTGTAGCAACTCGCCCGTCGTGATTCCGGGCCTGAGTGGGGTTCGGGCGATCGCGGCGGCGGGAAACCACGCGCTGGCGTTGCTCGAAAATGGCACGATCGAGAGTTGGGGGTCCAACAAATACGGCCAGGTGGGTGACGGCACGACGACCGAGAAAGACGCGCCGGTCGCGGTCACCGGCATCACCGAAGCGATCGCGATCGCCGCCGGCCTGCAGTTCAGCGTGGCCGTGCTGCGCGACGGCGAAGTCCGCACCTGGGGGCGGAACAACTACGGACAGCTGGGCGACGGCGGCACGACGGGCAGTGACGTACCGGTGAGCGTCACGGGCATCTCTGAAGCCACCGCCGCCGCTGCCGGCGAAGCGCACACGCTTGCGCTGCTCGCCGACGGCAAGGTGATGGCGTGGGGCTCGAACGCCTTCGGCGAACTCGGCGACGGCGGTAAATCGGGATACCAGAGCACGACGCCCGTTTCGGTCAGCGGCCTCTCCGGCGTCACGGCGCTCGCCGCCTCCGGCAGCCACAGCTTCGCGCTGCTCGGCGGCGGCAAGGTCGAGGTCTGGGGCTCAGGCGAGTACGACGCGCTCGGTGACGGGGCGCACGGCGCCGACAGCAAGGTCCCGATCGCGCTCGCCTGCGGCCTGACGGGCCTGCAGGGGGTGGCGGCCGGCTTGAAGGTGGGCTACGCGTGGGGAGAAGCGCAGGAGACCTGTCCGGTCGTCTCCTCGGTGTCACCGGTCGAAGGGCCGCCGGCCGGCGGCACCGAAGTGACGATCACGGGCACGACGCTCGCTGCGGTCTCGCAGGTGCTGTTCGGCTCGACGCCGGCGGTCTCGTTCACCGTGCAGTCGCCCACGCAGATCACCGCTACGGCGCCGGTCGGAAGCGAAACGGTCGACGTGACGGTGACGAGCCCGCACGCGACCAGCGAGAAGCAGCGCGGCGACTGGTTCACCTACTCCGCGCAGCCCGCAGTGACGTCGATCGTGAACCGGACGGGCCCTGGCACCGGCGGCACCGTCGTCACGATCGGCGGCACCAACCTCGGCAACGTGAGCGCCGTGAGCTTCGGTTCCGCGCCGGCGGCCTCGTTCACCGTGCAAAGCGACCATGAAGTCACCGCGACCTCGCCCGCCGGTCAGGGCGGCGTCGTCGACGTGACTGTCACCAACCCCGCGGGCACGAGCGAAACGACGGCGGCGGACCAGTTCACCTACACGGAAGCGCCGGAATTCGGTCGCTGTACGGGCGGTGGAGGCAACTACTCCGACAAGGGCTGCGAGATCGAAGGCGAACTCAAATTCCGCTACGAATGGCATCCCGGGTTCGGTGGCGCTCGACCGCTGGTGAAACGAGGCTTCACGCTGTCGAGCGCGAAGATCACGTTCGAATCGGTCGGCAAACGCAAGGTCACCTGCTCGGGCGGTTACGGCAGCGGCGAATTCAGCGCCGCGAAAGCGACGAGGGTTGCAAGCCTCGTCCTCACGGGTTGCAGCGGCACCGGGCTCGGAGCGTGCCACAGCCCGGCGGCGAGCGAAGGCGAAGTCCGCTTCGAACCGCTCACCGGGCAGCTCGGCTACACGACGAACAAAGCGGCGATCTACGACGCCGGCCTGCAGCTCAGCCCGGCCTCCGGTGAAACGCTTGCGGCATTCACATGCGGCACCCACGAAGTGACGCTCAGCGGCGCTTTCGTCGGTCTGTACGGAAAGGAAGACGTGACGACGACGGCGATGACGCTGAAGGCGGCCGAGAAGAAGGGCGTGCAGGAACAGCACGAGCTGAAAGAACGGCCCGCGGCGTCGCTGGCTCTGAAGATCGACGCGGGCGCCGCCGAACAGGCCGGGATCAAAGCGAAGCTGGCGCAGACCAACGAAGAAGGCGTGGAGATCAACACGGAGACCTGAGACGGCGGCGCAGGCCGGCCGCGCCGGGGCGCCGATCGTCTGAGATCGAGCCGCCGCTCCGCGTCGTCTCAGGAGGTCGCCGAAGGGCCTCGACACGAACGTCTGTTCGCCGTCATAGAATAGCTCGCCTATGCCAGCAGGCGATCAGATCGTGGTCTCGGGCGCCCGAGAGCACAACCTCAAGGACATCTCGCTCTCGCTGCCGCGTGACGCGCTGGTCGTGATCACGGGCCTGTCGGGATCGGGCAAGAGCTCGCTCGCGTTCGACACGATCTACGCCGAGGGGCAGCGCCGCTACGTCGAGTCGCTGTCGGCCTACGCGCGGCAGTTCCTCGGGCAGATGGACAAGCCCGACGTCGACTCGATCGAGGGGCTCTCGCCGGCGATCTCGATCGACCAGAAGACGACCTCGCGCAACCCGCGCTCGACGGTCGGCACGGTGACCGAGATCTACGACTACCTGCGACTGCTGTGGTCGCGTGTCGGCAAGCCGCACTGCCCGATCTGCGGGCGGCCGATCGTCGGACAGTCGGCCGAGCAGATCATCGACCAGGCGATGGAGCTGGCCGAGGGCACGCGCTTCATGGTGCTCGCGCCGGTCGTGCGCGGGCGCAAGGGCGAGTACGGCAAGCTGCTGGAGGAGCTGCGCGCGGACGGCTTCACGCGCGTGAAGATCGACGATCGCGTGCGGATGCTCGAAGAGTCGATCGTGCTCGACAAGCGCTACAAGCACGACATCTCGGTGGTCGTCGACCGGCTCGTGATGCGCCACGACGTGCGCAAGCGGCTGGCCGACTCGATCGAGACGGCCGTCGCCCGCGCTGAGGGCCTGGTCGAGCTCGAGGTCGTCGGGCGCTCGAGCGCGACCGAGCAGCCGGCCGAGGCCGAGCCGAAGGGCGCGAAGGGAGCGAAGGGCCCGCGCGCGGCGTCCGCGCAGATCGTCCCCGGCGAGACGCCCGAGCCCGGCACGATCTTCACCTTCTCCGAGCGCTTCGCCTGCCCCGAGCACGGTCCCTCGCTGGTCGAGCTCGAGCCGCGGATCTTCTCGTTCAACAGCCCGCACGGCGCCTGCGAGCGGTGCACCGGGCTCGGATCGCAGATGGAGATCGACCCGGATCTCGTCGTGCCCGACCCGTCGCTGTCGATCGGCGAAGGCGCGATCGCGCCGTGGGCGAACAGCAGCTCGAACTACTACGAGCAGGTCACCGAGGCGATCGCCGACCGCTACGGCGTCGACCTCGAAGCTCCCTGGCAGGAGCTGGCGGCCGAGCAGCAGGACCTGTTCCTGTACGGCACGAACGGCGATCCGGTGCAGGTCACCTACCGCAACCGCTACGGGCGGCGGCGTTCCTACGCGACCCGCTTCGAGGGGATCGTCAAGAACCTCGAGCGCCGCTATCGCGAGACCGACTCGGAGTGGACGCGCGAGAAGATCGAGGAGTTCATGTCGCTGCGCGCCTGCCCGGTCTGCGGTGGCGCGCGGCTCCGCGCCGAGTCGCGCGCGGTGCTCGTCGGCGGCACGCGGATCGAGGACTTCTGCGCGCTCTCGGCGCGGCGCGCGCTCGAGTGGCTCGAGGAGGTCGAGCTGTCCGAGACCGACCGCCACGTCGCGCGGCTGATCCTGCGCGAGATCTCCGAGCGGCTTCAGTTCCTCGAGAACGTCGGCATCGGCTACCTCTCGATGGACCGCGCCGCGGCGACGCTGTCAGGCGGCGAGGCACAGCGGATCCGCCTGGCGACGCAGATCGGCTCCTCGCTGGTCGGTGTCCTCTACATCCTCGACGAGCCGTCGATCGGCCTGCACCAGCGCGACAACTCGAAGCTGATCGGGACGCTCGAGCGCCTGCGCGACCTCGGTAACACCGTGATCGTCGTCGAGCACGACGAGCAGACGATGCGCAGCGCCGATCATCTCGTCGACCTCGGACCCGGCGCCGGCGAGCACGGCGGGCGGATCGTCGCGCAGGGCACGGCCGCGCAGGTCCAGCGCGTCAAGGAGTCGCTGACGGGCCAGTACCTGGCCGGGACGCGCACGATCGAGCCGCCCGCGCGGCGGCGCACGCCGACCGGCTACATCGAGATCCTCGGCGCCTCAGAACACAACCTGCGCGACATCGACGTGCACATTCCGCTCGGCGTGCTGACGTGCGTCACCGGCGTGTCCGGCTCGGGCAAGTCGACGCTCGTCAACGAAGTGCTCTACAAGGCGGTTGCCAATCGCCTGCACCGGGCGCGCCAGCGGCCGGGCGCGCATCGCGCGATCCACGGCCTCGACCAGCTCGACAAGATCATCGCCGTCGATCAGTCGCCGATCGGGCGCACGCCGCGCTCGAACCCGGCGACCTACACGGGCCTGTTCGACGTGATCCGCGATCTCTTCTCAAAGACGCAGGAGGCGCGCGTGCGCGGCTACAAGCCCGGTCGCTTCAGCTTCAACGTCAAGGGCGGGCGCTGCGAGGTCTGTCGCGGCGACGGTCAGATCAAGATCGAGATGCACTTCCTGCCCGACGTCTACGTGCCGTGCGAGCAGTGCCACGGCAAGCGCTACAACCGCGAGACGCTCGAAGTGCGCTTCAAGGGAAAGAGCATCGCCGACGTGCTCGACATGCCCGTCGAGGAGGCGCTGACGTTCTTCGAGCACATCCCGAAGGTCCGCCGCCGGCTGGAGACGCTCAACGCGGTCGGACTCGGCTACGTGCGGCTCGGCCAGCCGGCGACGACGCTGTCGGGCGGCGAGGCGCAGCGCGTCAAGCTCGCGACAGAGCTCTCGAAGATCGCGACAGGGCGGACGCTCTACATCCTCGACGAGCCGACGACCGGTCTGCACTTCGCTGACGTGCAGCGGCTGCTCGAGGTGCTGCAGCGGCTCGTCGACGCGGGCAACAGCGTCGTCGTGATCGAGCACAACCTCGACATCATCAAGTCGGCCGACCGGCTGATCGACATGGGTCCGGAGGGCGGCGAGGAGGGCGGCATGGCGATCGCCGTCGGCACGCCCGAGGAGGTCGCCGCCGAACGCTCTTCCTACACCGGCCAGTTCCTCGCCGAGATCCTCACGCCGACGGTCAAGCGCGGCGCGGGCGCCGCAAAGAAACCGCCTCGCAAACGCGCCGCCAAGGTCGCTGCTTGAGCGACGGCGGCGACCCGGCGGCGACGGGGCAGGAGACCGCTTCCGCCGGCTCGGCAGCAGGCGAGACTCGCTCCGCAGGCGCGCCTCTGGGCGCAGAAGTGGCGCTGGTATGAGCGCAACTCGCTGCCGTGGAACCGTGCGCAGATCCACTGGCAGTTCATGCGTCGCCAGGCGTTCGTGCGCTGGCCGGTGCACGGCAACGTGCTCGAGGCGCTGCGCGAGGGGCGACTCGAGGTCGGCCCGGAAGTGCTGCTCGAGCCGGGCGTCTGGATCACGGCGCCCGGCGACGCGCGCGTGCGGATCGGCGCCGGCACGTTCCTCAACAAAGGCGTGATGCTCGCCGCCGAGCAGCTCGTGGAGATCGGCGAGCACTGCATGCTCGCCAACGGCTGCTTCGTCTCCGACGCCAACCACCGCCACGACGATCCCGAGAAGCCGATCACCTGGCAGGGGTTCGAGAGCAAGGGGCCGACGCGGATCGGCGACAACTGCTGGCTCGGCGCGAACGTCGTCGTGACCAGCGGCGTGAAGATCGGCGAGCGCTGCGTGATCGGTGCCAACAGCGTCGTGACGCGCGACGTCGAGCCGTTCTCGGTGGCCGCCGGCCTGCCGGCGAAGGTGATCAAGCGCGTCGAATACCCGGCGCGCTAGCGCCTCCGCATCCGGCGAGCCGTCGCTCAGTCCGCGCTCAGGCGAGCAGCGAGCGCAACTCGGCGAGCTCCTCCGGCTTGATCTTGTAGGTGTGCTCCGGACCCGGATAGCGACGCGTGCGAACGTCGTCGGCGTACGCCGCGACGCCGTCGTTCATCTCCTGCTGGATGTTCGCGTAGCGCTTGACGAAGCGCGCGCCGAGCCCGTCGCGGATGCCGAGCAGGTCGTGGAAGACGAGCACCTGACCGTCCGTTGCGGCGCCGGCGCCGATGCCGATCACGGGGATCTCGATCAGCGCCATCAGCTCCTCGGTGACGGCGGCCGGGATCGCCTCGAAGACGAGCGCGAAGCAGCCGGCCTGCTGCAGCGCGAGCGCCTCGCCGGCGATCTGCGCGGCGGCTGCCGCGGTGCGCCCCTGCGCCTTCCAGCCGCCCAGCGCCGTCGCCGTCTGTGGCGTCAGGCCGACGTGGCCCATCACCGGAATCCCGGCGCCGACGATCGCCCGCGCGCGTTTGACCGACGCCTCGCCGCCGCCCTCGAGCTTGACGGCCTCGCAGCCGGCCTCCTTGACCATCCGCATCGCCGTCGTGATCGCCTGCTCGTCTGAGACCTCGTAGGAGCCGAACGGCAGGTCGCCGATCATCATCGGCGTGCGGAGCCCGCGCCGCACGGCACGAGCGAGCACGAGCATGTCGTCGAGCCCGACCGGAGTCGTCGCGCTGTAGCCGAGCACGGTCGTCGCGGCCGAGTCGCCGACCAGCACGAGATCGACGCCGGCCGACTCGGCCGCGCGCGCGCTCGGGTAGTCGTAGGCCGTGACCATCACGATCGGGTCGCTGAGCCGCTTCTTCTCGGCCAGCAGCGGCAATGTCATCGGCAGGCGGCCGGGGTCCGACGGAGCCTGTATGTCTGGATGGCTGGACATTGGTGCGTTCCTCTCTGACGTCAGTTGACGCTCTGCGTGAGCAGAGTCGCCACCGCGTCGTCGACGGTGATGATCCGGTTGGTCTGCGCCTCGACGTGCACGACGCGAGGTTCGTAGTGCTCGAGCTCGGCCTCGTCGTAGCTCGCGTAGGAGACGACGATGATCGTGTCGCCGCGCTGCACGAGCCGCGCGGCGGCGCCGTTGATCGTCATCACGCCCGAGCCTCGCTCGCCGGTGATCGTGTACGTCTCGAAGCGCGCGCCGTTGTCGATGTCGAGCACGTGCACCTGCTCGTGCTCGCGGATGTCTGCCGCCTCGAGCAGATCGGGGTCGATCGTGATCGAGCCGACGTAGTGCAGATCGCAGTCGGTGATCGTCGCCCGGTGGATCTTTGACTTGAGCATCGTCCGTTGCATCAGGCGATCGCCTTTCTCGCGTGCGGTTGGAGTGGGGAGGGTGTGAGCGAAGCTCTCAGCGGCGCGTTGTCGATCAAACGCGTCTCGCCGATCCGCGCAGCGATCAGCAACAGCGCGTCGCGCTCGAGCTGCTCGCACGGCTCGAGCGTGTCGGGATCGACCAGCTCGACGTACTCGGGCTCGACGCCGCGCGCGATCATCGTCGCGCGCGCGGTCTCGAGCAGCGCCTCGGCCGAGCGCTCGCCGTCTGCGGCCTCGCGCGCGGCCGCCTGCAGCGCCGC
Source organism: uncultured Solirubrobacteraceae bacterium (assembly GCA_963812575.1). Taxonomy (GTDB): domain Bacteria; phylum Actinomycetota; class Thermoleophilia; order Solirubrobacterales; family Solirubrobacteraceae; genus Palsa-744. The sequence continues at coordinate 30,661 of CAWEVS010000003.1, forward strand.
CGACAGCGCGACCGCGCGTTCGCGCTGCTCGGCGTTCAGGCGTGCGTTGCGGCTGGACATCGCCAGACCGTCGGGCTCGCGCACGGTCGGGCACGATTGGATCCGCACCGGCAGGTTCAGGTCGGCGGCCATCCGGCGGATCACGGCGAGCTGCTGCGCATCCTTCTGGCCGAAGTAGGCGACGTCGGGCAGCGACATGCCGAGCAGCTTCGCGACGACCGTGCAGACGCCGCGGAAGTGCTCGGCGCCGCGCACGGCGCCCTCGAGCCGGTCGCTGAGACCGGCGACTTCGACGAAGGTCGCAAAGCCCGGCGGATAGATCTCTTCGGCGGCAGGCGCGAACAGGATGTCGGCGCCGCACTCCAGCGCGAGCTCCGCGTCGCGCTGCTCGCTGCGCGGATAGCGCTCGAGGTCGGACGGCTCGTCGAACTGCGCCGGGTTGACGAACAGCGAGACGACGACGACGTCGCACTCGCGGCGGGCGCGACGGATCAGCGAAAGGTGGCCGTCGTGCAGGGCGCCCATCGTCGGCACCAGGCCGATCCGCTCGCCCGCTCGGCGCGCTGGAGCAAGCGCCGAGCGCAGCTCGTCGACGGCGCGCAACGGTCCTCATGCGCGCGGCAGCGGTCGAAGGTGTCGGTTCATCGGTTTCGGTCCAGTTCCTTACGGATACCGGCGCGACAAAAGATGGTGGTGCGGTTTTGCTTCGGTCCGGCCCGGGCGAGCCCGGTGACGGCCTGCCGAGAATGATACAGCGCCTTTCGCGGGCTCCGCAACGATCGCGCTGCGGCCTGGCCGCAGGCGCCGATCGCCAGGCCTCGAGCAGCCGCGAGCGGGCGCCGCGCGCGCTACCAGGAGTCGACGTAAGGGCGCGCCTTGCCCGGCCGCTTCCACCACGGCACGGCGTGCTCGTCGAACAGCATCGAGATCCAGCGCGCCGAGTCGGCTGGGTCGATCACGTCGTCGATCTCGCCGTAGGCGGCCATGTTCAGCCCGCGTCCACGCTCGTAGGCGGCGGCGACGAACGTCTCGAACAGCCGCTCGCGCTCCTGCTCGTCGGCGGCCGCATCGAGCTCGCGGCGCATGCCCAGCCGCACCGCTCCCTCCAGGCCCATGCCGCCGAACTCCGACGTCGGCCAGCCGACCGTGAACAGCGGCGCCTTGAAGCCGCCGCCGGCCATCGCCTGCGCGCCGAGGCCGTAGCCCTTGCGCAGCACGATCGTGCCGCACGGCACGCTGAGATTGGCGCCGCCGAGGAACATCCGCGCGAAGTGGCGCACGGTCGCCGTGCGCTCGGCGTCGGGGCCGACCATGAAGCCTGGCGTGTCGCAGAGCAGCAGCAGCGGCAGGCCAAACGCATCGCACAGGCCGATGAAGCGCGCCGCCTTGTCGGCCGCGTCGGCGTCGATCGCGCCGCCCAGGTGGCGCGGGTCGTTGGCGACGACGCCCAGCGGCCGGCCTTCGTGGCGCGCCAGCGCCGTCACCATGCCGGCGCCGAAGCCGCGGCGCAGCTCGAGCACCGAGCCATCGTCGAACAGGCCGTCGATCACGCGACGAACGTCGTAGACGCGCTTTCGCTCCTGCGGGATCAGCGTGCGAAGCGCCTCCTGGTCGGGCAGCGCTCGCGGCTCGCTCGGGCCGTGGAAGTAGGAGAGGTAGCGCTTGGCGGCGGCGACCGCCGCGCGGTCGTCGGCGACGCGCAGGTCGACGACGCCATTTGCGTCCTGCACGTCGATCGGGCCGACCTCGCCCGGCTCGAACACGCCCAGCCCGCCGCCCTCGATCATCGCCGGGCCGCCCATGCCGATGCTCGCATCCTCGCTGGCGATCACGACGTCGCAGCAGCCCAGCAGCGCCGCGTTGCCGGCGAAGCAGTATCCCGAGGCGATGCCGACGAGCGGCACGAGGCCGCTGAGCTGCGCGAACAGCGCGAAGGCGCGGCAGTCGAGGCCGGCGACGATCGGCATGTCGACGTCACCGGGGCGTCCGCCGCCGCCCTCGGCGAACAGCACGAGCGGCAGCCGGCGGCGCTCGGCGATCTCGAACAGGCGGTCCTTCTTGGCGTGGTTGCGCATGCCCTGCGTTCCGGCGAGCACCGTGTAGTCGTAGGACATCGCCACGCAGGCGTGGCCTTCGATCTCGCCGACGCCGGCCACGAGGCCGTCGGCGGGCGTGCGTGCGATCAGCTCCTCGCGCGAGCGCCTCCTGCTCCTGCGCCGCGAACAGCAGCGGGCCGTACTCGACGTAGGTGCCCTCGTCGACGAGCTCGGCAAGGTTCTCGCGCGCCGTGCGCCGGCCCCGCTTGCGCCGCCGCGCGACGGCCTCGGGGCGGGCCGCGTCGAGCCCGACGTCGTGGCGCTCGCGGACGGCCTCGAGGTCGGCGCGAGCGCTCTGCCGGCTGCGCCGCGGCGGCCGCCTGCTGCTCGAGGGCCACGCCGCCGGCCTGTCCGTCACCCGCGCTCAGCACGAGCAGCAGCTGGCCCTCCTCGACCGCCTCGCCGGCGACGACCTCGACGCTGTGCACGACGCCGGCGCTCTCGGCGAGCACCTCGTGCTCCATCTTCATCGCCTCGAGCACCAGCAACGGCGCGCCGGCCGCGACCGGATCGCGCACGGCGTGCGCGATCGAGACGACGACGCCGGCGAACGGCGCCTTGACGGTCAGCTGCTCGGCTGAGCTCACGGCGGGATCATTGCGCAGCGCGGCGCGCGACTCCGGTTGCCGTTCACCGCAGCCAAAGTCCGGAATTTGCTCGGATGCCGCCTGCGCGCGCCCTAACGCACTCTCGCGAGCACCGATTAGCATCACGTCGATGGCCTCGACCGACGTGGCAGGCGCAGCGTCCGAGCGGCGCGAGCTGCTGAAGGGCCTGTTCGCGCAGGCCAAGTGCTGCACGCGATGCCCCGAGCTCGCGGCGACGCGAAAGACCGTCGTGTTCGGCTCGGGCAACGCAAATGCCGATCTGATGTTCGTCGGCGAGGCTCCCGGCGCCAACGAGGACGAGCAGGGCGTGCCGTTCGTCGGGCGCGCCGGCAAGCTGCTCGACCAGCTGCTCGGCGAGATCGGCCTGACGCGTGCCGAGGTGTTCGTCTGCAACACCCTGAAGTGCAGGCCGCCCGGCAATCGCGATCCGCTGCCGATCGAGCTCGAGAACTGCCAGGACTATCTGCATCGACAGGTCGAGCTGATCGAGCCGACCGTGATCTGCACGCTCGGCAACTTCTCGACGAAGCTGCTGCGCGGCGACCCGACGGGGATCACGCGCCTGCACGGCCAGCCCGAGGTGCTGACGCTCGGCCGCCGCGCGGTCCGGCTCTACCCGATCTTCCATCCGGCCGCCGCGCTGTACACGCCGCGCATGCTCGAGACGCTGCGCGAGGACTTCTCACGCCTGCCGGAGCTGCTCGCGCAGGGCGCGCCCGAGCAGCCGACCGCAGACGACGAGCTCGAGCGTGCGGCGGCGGGCGAGCTCGAGGAGCCGCCGGCGGCGGCAGAGCAGCCGGCGGGTGGCGACGCCGGCGCGGCGCCGGCGGCCGGCTCCGCCGCCGATCTGCTCGAGCCCGATCAGCTCGGCCTGTTCTAGATCGGGCACTGGACGTTCGTTCGATCTTCTCTGGGCGCTATTGCCCAGCAATCACGGGGCGAGAGGAGTTCGCGCGCTCTGCTCGAAGATTTTCTGCACGAGGTCTCAAGTCGGTAGTCGTGTCCGCCGATACAGCCCTTGTCTCCATCCCTCCAGAAGTAACGATCGGCCCGCGTCCCTTTCTCCCGCGGGCCGGTCGCATTTAACGCCGCAAAGCGCTTCGCTCTACAGTCTCGTCGTGGCCGTGCACGTCGTCGAGACCGCCGATCCGGCGGAGACAGAATCGTTTGGAGCAAAGCTCGCCGAGCGGCTGCGCGAGGGCGATGTCGTGCTCGTTCGCGGCGAGCTCGGCGCGGGCAAGACGACGCTGGTGCGCGGCGCCGCTCGCGCGCTCGGCGTGAGCGACCCGGTGACCAGTCCGAGCTTCAGCATCGGCCATCGCTACCGCGCGACCGATGGGCTGACGGTCTCGCATCTCGATCTCTACCGCCTGGCCGGGCTCGAGCAGGAGGACCCGGAGCTGCTCGCCGACTACCTCGGCGCCGGGCGGATCGCGTTCGTCGAGTGGCCGCCTGATGCCGAGCGCGAGCTGGCAGGCGCGCGGCTCGAGGTCTCGCTCGCGCATCGTGGCGCAGATCGCCGCCAGATCGAGGTGCTCGAACGGTGATCGTGCTCGGCTTCGACACGGCGACGCAGGCGAGCGTCGTCGGACTGCGGCTGGCCGATGGTGCCACGCTGCAGGCGCGCGACGATCCGCAGCCGGCCGCACATCCCGGACACGCCACGCGCCTGCTGGCGATGGCCGGCGGGCTGCTCGACGATGCCGGGCTCGCGTTGGGCGCAGGTCGAGCGGATCGCCGTCGGGCTGGGACCCGGCCGCTTCACCGGACTGCGCGTCGGAATCGCGACGGCTCGCGGTCTGGCGCAGTCCTCCGGCGCCGAGCTCGTCGGCGTCTCCAGTCTGCGTGCGCTCGCGCTGGGCGCCTCGCGCGCGCGCTCCTCATCCGGCGGGTCCTCGGGCGGGGCGACGATCGCTGTGATCGACGCCCGTCGCGGCGAGGCGTTCGCAGCCGCATATGCCGGGCTCGATCAGGAGATCGCCTTCGCGCAGCCGCTCGACGGGGGTGAGCTCGAAACGATCGTCGCAACGATCGAGCGTCGCGGCGCTCCGATCGGCTGCAGCTGGCTCGCGGTCGGCGACGGCGCGCTGCACTTCGCGGCCGAGCTTCGCGCCGCGCGGCGCCGAGGTGCCGGGCGAGGGCTCTGCGCTGCACCTGCTCGACGCTGGCGCGCTGTGCGAGCTCGGCGCCGGCGCCGCCGCGGCGACGGCGCTCGAGGCGATCGTGCCTGACTACCGGCGCGCGCCCGACGCGGTGCTCGCGCGGCCGCGGCCACTTGCCGTGGGGGGCTCGAGCTCGTGAGCGACCAGCTACAGCCACGCGCGCAGGACCGCGAGCAGGCTCCCGCCGTGCGGATCCGCGCGCTCACCTATCCCGATCTGCCTAACGTGCTGGCGGTCGAGCGCCGCGTCTTCCCGACGCCCTGGTCGCTTGCGATGTTCGTGCTCGAGCTCTCCAAGCAGACCGGCATCTGCCTGGCGGCGACCGAGCAGACGGCTCCGGACGCCAGCGAGGCGTACGGCTCCGAGCGCCTGATCGGCTACCTGATCTGCTCGCGCTACGACACCGTCTGGCACATCATGAACGTCGCCGTCGATCTCGATCGCCAGCGCGGCGGCATCGCCTCGCGACTGCTCGGCGAGCTGTATGCGCGCGTCGGCGACGAGCTCGGCGCGCTACACGCTCGAGGTGCGGCGCTCGAATGCGGTCGCGATCCATCTCTACGAGCGCGAGGGCTTCCGCGCGGCCGGCACGCGCCGGCGCTACTACCAGGACAACGGCGAGGACGCGCTGGTGATGTGGCGCACGCCGGCGACGCTCGCCGGGTCGCTCGAGGACGTGCCGAATCCCGGGCCGATATGAGCTGCGCGCCGGCGAAGGCGGCGATCACGCAGCGATGAGCATCCTCGCGCTGGAGACCAGCTGCGACGACACGTGCGCCGCCGTGATCGAGTCAGACGGCACGATTCGCGCCAACGTGATCTCCTCGCAGGTCGCGCACGAGGATTTCGGCGGCGTCGTGCCGGAGATCGCCTCGCGCCATCACCTCGAGATCGTCAACGCGATCGTCGCGCGCGCTCTGGAGCAGGCGGCGATCGGGCTCGAGCGGATCGAGCTGGTCGCCGCGACGCAGGGCCCCGGGCTCGTCGGCGCGCTGCTCGTCGGCCTTTCGACGGCCAAGGCGCTGGCGGCAGCGCGCGAGCTGCCGTTCGCGCCGGTCGATCACCTGCAGGGCCACGTCGCCGCGAACTTCCTGCTCGAGGACGCGCAGGAGGGCGCGTTCGAGCCGCCGTTCGTCTGCCTGATCGCCAGCGGCGGCCACACGCTGCTCGCGCACGTTCGCGATCACGACGGCTTCGACGTGCTCGGGCGGACGCTCGACGACGCAGCCGGCGAGGCGTTCGACAAGGGCGCGCGGATGCTCGGTCTCGGATACCCGGGCGGCGCCGCGCTGGAACGCCTGGCTCGCGAGGGCGATCCCGAGGCGTTCAGCTTCCCCGGCTCGCACGCCGAGCGCGCCAGGGGCGGCCGCGGCGCCCAGCGCGAGGCATTCGCGCGCGGACTCGACTTCTCCTTCGCCGGCCTGAAGACGGCGCTGCTGTACAAGCTGCGCGAGCTCTCCGAGACCGACGCGGCGGCGCGCGCCGCCGACCTGGCCGCCTCCTACCAGGCGGCGATCGTCGACAGCCTCGTCGACCGCGCCGAGCGGGCGCTGGCGCAGACCGGCTCGCGCCGTCTGGCCGTCGGCGGCGGCGTGGCGGCGAACGGCGTGCTGCGCGAGCGACTCGTCGGGATCGACGCCGAGCTGCACGTGCCGGCGCGCGTGCTGTGCACCGACAACGCGGCGATGATCGCCAGCGCCGCGCGCTACGGCGAGCGCCTTGCATACCCCGACTACCTGGGCCTCGACGCCTACGCGACCGGCGAGCGAGCGCGATGAGCATCGGTCACGATCTACGCGCGCGCCGACTGCCACCTCTGCGCCGAGGCGCTCGCCACGCTGCGCCGGCTTCAGCCCGAGCTCGGCTTCTCGATCGAGACGCGCGACATCGACGCCGACGAGGCGCTCCAACGCGCCTATTTCGAGCGCATCCCGGTGATCGCGCTCGACGGCGAGGAGCTGTTCGACTATTTCGTCGACGAGTCGCTCCTGCGCGAGCGTCTAGAGTCACGAACATGAGCTACGGAGAAACAACGAGCCGCCCGCGCGAGCTGAACGGCGACGGCGCCGGGCCCTCCGTCGAGCGACTGTCGCTCGGCGTCGCCGCCCGCCTGTCGCGCTATCTGCAGGTGCTCACGCAGGCCAAGAAGATGGGCAAGGAGACGATCTCCTCGCAGGAGCTGTCCGACTACACGCACGTCAACTCGACGCAGATCCGCCGCGACCTGTCCGGTTTCGGCAAGTTCGGCAAGCGCGGCGTCGGCTACAACGTCGAGGCGCTCGTCTCGCAGATCCGCAAGATCCTGCGGACTGCCGGACAGCACAACATCGCGCTGCTCGGCGCGGGGCACCTCGGCAAGGCGATCGCCTCGTCGGACATCTTCGCCGACCACGGCTTCCGCGTCGTCGCGATCTTCGACGTCGACGACGACAAGGTCGGCACGAAGGTCGGCGCGCAGGTCGTACGACACACCGGCGAGCTGCGCCAGGTCGTCGAGGACGAGGACATCGTCGTCGGCGTACTCGCCGTGCCGACGCGGGCGGCGCAGGGCCTCGCCGACGAGCTGGTCGCCGCCGGCGTGAAGATCATCTTCAACTACTCGGAGTCGCTGTTGCTGGTGCCGCCGGAGGTGACCGTGCACACCTCCAGCCCGGCGGTCGATCTGCTCTACGCGCTGTACTTCTACCTGACCTGAGGCGGCTCGCTCGCTAGACGGAGCCGTCACGATGCAGCGCCCGCGCTCAACCACGACCAGCGCGTAAAAATACGCAAACGCCATGATCAGCCTGGACCTAGACCGAGCGGCCGAGACGTTCGCCGAGGCGCGCGATGGCACGGTCGGCATCGAGGAGGAGTTCTCGATCCTCGATCCGCGCACGCTCGAACTCGTGCCGCGATTCGAGCAGCTGCGGGACGTCGCCGCCGAGCGCGATCCGCTGCTGCACGAGCACATAACCGGCGAGCTGATCTCCTCGGAGATCGAGATCATCTCCGGCACCGGTGCCGACCTGCACGATGCGCTGGCGCGCCAGCGCGAGCGCCGGCGACGCCTGTTCGCGCTGGCCGCCGATGAGCACGCCGCGCTCGGCGCGACCGGCACGCACCCGTGGGCCGACTATCGCGAGCAGCCGATCATCGACACCGAGCACTACCGGCGCGTCGCCGAAGGGCTGAAATACGTCGCCTGGCGCAACAACACGTTCAGCCTGCACGTGCATCTCGGCGTACGCGATCTCGACCGCGCCGTGCGCGTCTGCGACCGCCTGCGGCCGTTGCTGCCGCTGCTGCTGGCGATCTCTGCGAACTCGCCGTATCTCGACGGACGCGACAGCGGCCTGCAGTCGGCGCGTACGCAGAGCTTCACCAAGAGCTTTCCGCGGTGCGGCGTGCCCGACGCGTTCGGCGGCTGGCCGGCGTATCGCGAGTACATCGACTTCCTGAAGCGCACGCGCTCGATCGTCGAGTACACGCAGGTGTGGTGGTCGGTGCGCCCGCACTTCAGCTTCGGCACCGTCGAGATGCGGATCTGCGACGCGCAGGCGACCGCGCAGGAGTCCGACGCGCTCGCCTCGCTGATCGTCGCCTGCATCGCGCAGGCGGTGCGCGACGTCGACGACGGCGTGCCGTTCGTCGATCCGGCGCCGCGGATGATCGAGGAGAACATGTGGCGCGCGATTCGCTTCGGGCTCGACGGCCGCCTGATCGACCTCCGCGCTGCGGAGGAGTACCCGGCGCGCGCGGCGATCGAGCGTCTCGCCGACTGGACGGCACCGGTACGCGCCGAGCTCGGCATCGAGCTCGCGTTTCCCGAGCGCAACGGCGCACAGCGCCAGCGCGCGATGATCGAGGCCGGCGCCTCGCGCGAGGAGGTATTCGCGGCTTCGGTCGCCGAGACGCTTCAGACATACTCCGAGGAGGTGACGACCGTATGAGCACGAACGACCCGACGGCGGGCGCGGCGGGCGAGCAGCCCGGCACGGCTGGCGCCGAGCGGCAGCCGAGCGAAGAGGAGCTGCGCGCTGCCTACGAAGCCGAACTCAGCCGGATCACGAGCGCGGAGCTGATGCTCCAGGCCGCCGTGTCGCTGCTGAACGTCGGCAGCTACCGGCTCGCTCCGCGAGCGCCCGGTGGCGACGCCGGCGGGGCCTCGCCACAGCCGCCTTCGCCGGCCGATCTCGAGCAGGCACGCGACGCGATCGACGCCGTGCGCGCGCTGCTCGAGATCATCGAGCGGCGGATGCCGGACGAGACCGCGCCGCTGCGCAACGCGCTCTCGCAGCTGCAGATGATCTACGCGCGCGAGGCGCAGGCGGCCGGTGATTCCGGCGCGGGCGCGGCGCCGCAGGGTGGGGGAGCGCCACCGAGCCTCGAGTGGCGGCTCGCAGGCGCCCGAGGCGCCGCGGCGGCGAGGAGGGACCGCCCGGACCGGGCCCGGCCGAGTCCAGCGGCCGGCTCTGGGTGCCCGGCCGCTGAGCCGGCGCCGGCGCCGGCGACCGGCGCCAGCCGGCCTTCCGCGCGCGGGCACGATAGACTGCCCGCGCGTTTGCACCGGAACGCCGCCCTGTCCGGGCGCGCCGGTCCGCAAATGTGCGCGCGACGGTCCTCGCGCGGCACTCCAATCAGACCGCGGAGGATTTTCAGTTGAGCAGCTTTCTGACGAACCATGGGGTCGTCGTCGCACTCGTTTGCGCCGCATGTGCCGTTGCCTACGGCCTGCTGACGACGCGCGCCCTGCTTTCGCTCTCGCCCGGCAACGAGAAGATGCAGAGCATCTCGCTTGCCGTCCAGCAAGGCGCCCGCGCCTATCTGAATCGTCAGTACCTGACGATCGCAGGCGTCGGCGTGGTGCTGTTCGTCGCGCTGATCTTCATCCAGAACATCGCCGTCGCCGGCGGCTTCGCGATCGGCGGCCTGCTGTCGGGCTCGACCGGCTACATCGGCATGAACGTCTCGGTTCGCTCGAACGCGCGCGTCGCCGAGGCGGCGCGCGCCGGCGTGACGCCGGCGCTGCGTGTCGCCTTCCGCGGCGGCGCGATCACCGGCATGCTCGTCGTCGGGCTCGCGCTGCTCGGCGTCGCCGGCTACTACGGCCTGTTGACGGCGGTCTTCAACGACAGCCCGAAGACGGCAGTCGACGCGCTCGTCGGCCTCGGCTTCGGCGGCTCGCTGATCTCCGTCTTCGCGAGGCTGGGCGGCGGCATCTTCACGAAGGCCGCTGACGTCGGCGCCGACCTCGTCGGCAAGGTCGAGGCGGGCATTCCCGAGGACGACCCGCGCAACCCGGCGACGATCGCCGACAACGTCGGCGACAACGTCGGCGACTGCGCCGGCATGGCTGCCGACCTGTTCGAGACCTACGCGGTGACGGCCGTCGCCGTGATCCTGCTCGGCGTGCTGACCTTCCACGAGGCGACCAAAGTCGCGCTCTACCCGCTGGTGATCGGTGGCGCGGCGATCATCGCGTCGATCATCGGCACCTACGCCGTGCGCTCGAAGTCAGGCAACGTCGAGCGGGCGCTGCTGCAGGGGCTGGTCGTATCCGGCGTGCTGGCGGCGGCAGCGTTCGCGCCGATCACCTACTGGCTGATGCACACGCTGACGTTCAAGACGGTCGGCGACGCGGTCAACGCTCCGAAGTGGTGGCACCTGTACCTGTGCTCGCTGATCGGCATCGCCGTCACCGCACTGCTATTCGGAATAACCGAATACTACACTTCGACCCGTTTCGGACCGGTCAAGAAGACCGCGAAAGCGTCGGTCACCGGGCACGCGACGAACATCATCCAGGGCTTCTCCTCGGGCCTGCAGGCGACGGCGCTGCCGGCGATCGTGATCGTGCTCGGCATCCTCGGCGCATGGAAGCTCGCGGGCGGCGGCGTCAGCGGGATCTACGGCATCGGCGTCGCCGTGATGGGGCTGCTCTCGCTGACCGGCCTGATCGTCGCGCTCGACGCGTTCGGCCCGATCACCGACAACGCCGGCGGCATCGCCGAGATGGCCGAGCTGCCGGAGGACGTGCGCAAAGTGACCGACCGGCTCGACGCCGTCGGCAACACGACGAAGGCCGTCACCAAGGGCTACGCGATCGGCTCGGCGGTGCTCGCCGCGGTCGTCCTGTTCGCCGGGTTCCAGAAAGAACTCGAGGCGAAGGTCGGTCACGTGATCTCGTTCGGGATCAACGAACCGCCCGTGCTGATCGGGCTGCTGCTCGGCGGGCTGATGGTCTGCCTGTTCGCGTCGCTGTCGATCGAGGCGGTCGGGCGCGCCGGCGGCGCGGTCGTCGAGGAGGTGCGCCGCCAGTTCCGCGAGCACCCGGGCATCATGGACTACACCGAAGAGCCGGACTACGCGACCTGCGTCGACATCGTCACGAAGACGGCGCAGCGCGAGATGATCATCCCTTCGCTGCTGCCGATCCTGCTGACGCTGGTCGTCGGGCTGATCGACCAGCAGGCGCTCGGCGGGCTGCTGATCGGCGTGATCGTCGTCGGCTTCTTCTTCGCCGTGATGATGACGGCCGGCGGTGGCGCGTGGGACAACGCGAAGAAGCTGATCGAGGACGGAGCGTTCGGCGGCAAGGGCTCGGAAGCGCACGCAGCTTCGGTTACGGGTGACACCGTCGGCGATCCGTTCAAGGACACCGCCGGGCCGGCGATCAACCCGATGATCAAGGTCGCGAACATCGTCGCGATCCTGATCATTCCGCTCATAACTTGAGCGGCCGGCCCGGACGGCCGGCCAAGCGAACCGTAAGCTCAGGGTGAGATGAGTGGTCGAACCGTCCATCGCTCGGGCACCGTGCTGCTCTCGGTCGCGATGGTCGCGATCGGCCTCGCGCTGATCGGCCAGATCCTCGCCGGCACCGGCACCGTGCTGTCCGCGCGCATGCTGCTCGGTCTGCTGTTCCTTGCCGCCGGCGTCGCGCGCCTGTATCTCGAGCGCAAACGAGGGCGTCAGTCGTGAGCGACGAGCAGCACCCGCCCGACGCAGGCGCTGCGTCGGGTGCCGAGGGCGCTGGAGACGGCGCAGACGGCGGCGGGCTCTCACCGGGCGCCGCGCCGCCCGCCACCGGGCGCGGCGGTGGCGCTTCGGGCGCGAAAGTGCAGGCCGAGCTGGCGCGCGCCGAGGCCGAGCGGATCGCGCTGCAGATCTCCGCCCGCTCGCTCTCGACGGCTCGCCGCAGCGTCGGCTCGCCGCTGCTGTTCGCGATCGTCTACACGCCGCTGGCGAGCGCGCTGTACTTCGCGCTCGGCGTCATCTCCGGCCACGCGCTCGGGCTGACGCCGCTCGTCTTCCTCGTCGCCGCGTTGCTGTTCGCGCTGACCGCGATGACCTACGCCGAGGGCGCGGCGCTGCACCAGGAGCGCAGCGGCTCGACGGTCTTCGCGCGCTACGCGTTCAACGAGCTGATCAGCTTCATCGCCGGCTGGGCGGTGCTGCTCGACTACGTGATCCTGATCGCCGTCACCTGCTTCTCGGCGACGCACTACCTGCGTGTCTTCTGGCATCCGCTCGGTGACCGCGGCGCGTCGCTCGGACTCTCGATCGTCTTCATCGCGATCGTCGTGCTCGCGAACATCCGCGGCGTCGGCTGGAACCGCCCGCGGCGGATCACGGCGATCGTCGCCGCCGATCTCGCTCTGCAGGCGCTGATCGTCGTGCTCGGGCTGGTGCTGTTCTTCAATCCGCACACGCTGCTCGATCCGATCCACCTCGGCAGCGCGCCGAAGTGGTCGGACCTGATCTTCGCGCTGACCGTCGCGGCGATCTCGTTCACCAGCCTGGAGTCGGCGGCCGGGCTCGCCGGCGAGGTCAAGATCAGCACCGGCGCGCTGAAGCGGCTCGTCGGCACCGGCACGCTGACGGTCGTGGTCGTCTACGTCGGAATCGCGCTGGTCGCGCTGACGGCACTGCCGGTCCACGACGGGCACACAGAGCTCGCGACGCGCTACGTCAACGATCCGATCATCGGCATCGTCACGCAGGTACACCCGCACTGGCTGGCGCGGACGCTGCGCTACGTCGTCGGCGCGCTTGCCGCATTGACGCTCGTCGCCGCCGCCAACTCGGCGATGCTCGGACTCTCGCGGCTGGCGTACTCGCTCTCGACCAACCGCCAGATCCCGAGTGGCCTGGGCCGCCTGCATCCGCAGCGCTCGACGCCGTACGTGCTGATCATCGGCGCGGGCGTGATCGCGGCCGGGCTGGTCGTGCCCGAGAATCTCGACTTCCTCGTCGGCATCTACGCGTTCGGCGCGCTGCTCGCGTTCACGATCGCGCACGTCTCGATCGTCCGGCTGCGCTACAAGGAGCGCGAGGCGCCGCGGCCGTACAGGATCCCGTTCTCGATCGAGTTCCGCGGCGCGAGCCTGCCGCTGCCGGCGGCGTTCGGCGCGCTCGCCTCCTTCGCCGGCTGGGTCGCGGTGATGGTCGTGCACAGCCCGGCGCGCTATGTCGGGCTGGGCTGGATGCTGGCGGGCACGGCGATGTACGTGATCTACCGTCGCGCGGACGAGACCTCGCTGCTGCGTCGCGTCACGGTCGCTCCCGAGGTGCTGCGCGCCGAGCCGCCGCGCGAGCGCGACTATGGCTCGATCCTCGTGCCGCTGTTCGGCACGAGCCTGGACGAGGACATCGTGCAGACGGCAGCGCTGCTCGTCTCCGGCGAGCCGACCGACGAGGCGGCGATCGACGAGGCGACGATCGAGGCTGTCTGGGTGTTCGTGATTCCGATGTCGCTGCCGCTGGACGCGCGTCTGCCGGAGGCGCAGATCAAGGAAGCCCGCCAGGCGCTGGCGCGGGCGAAGGCGGTCGGCGAGGAGTACACCGGCGTGCAGGTCGCGACGGCGACGGTGCGCACGCGCAGAGCGGGCTTTGCGATCGTCGACGAGGCGCGGCGTCGCGGCGTCGAGGCGATCGTGCTCGGCGCCGAGGAGCCGTCGCTGATCCGCGGCGGCGCGCGCCTGGGCGGCAAAGGCGGTCCGCTCGAGAACTTCGTTGGAGACGTCACGAAGTACGTGATCAGCAAGGCGCACTGCCGCGTGATCGTGACGGCGCCTGCTGCCGGCGACTCGGTCGCCGAGCGGCGCGCGCGACTGGCGCGCGCCGGCTCGTGAGCGTCGGCTGCCGCTCGCATGAGGCCCCCGATCCTCTAATCTGCGGCGCATGTTCGTGTTGATCGTCGGAGCGGGCCGCGTCGGCTCGGCAGTCGCCAAGTCGGCGCTCGCCGGCGGCAACGCGGTGTCCGTGCTCGACGAGGATCCGCTGTCGCACGAGCGCCTCGATGCGGGACAGAGCGAGAGCTGGGAGGACTCCGGCGGACAGTTCACGGTCGGCACGGCGCTCGAGGTCGATGCGCTCGTCCAGGCCGGCATCGAGAACGCCGACGTGTTCATCGCGTCGACCGACGGCGACAACACCAACCTGATCATCGCCCAGATCGCGCAGCGCCGCTTCGGCGTCGAGCGCGTGATCGCGCGCGTGATGGACCCGGCGCGCGCGAACTGGTACGGCGAGCAGGGCCTGCATACGATCTCCCCGACGCAGCACGCGATCGAGATGTTCGAGCGCGCTCTGGCGCCAGAGCCGGCCTGACGCGATGTACGCGATCATCGTCGGCGCCGGCAAGGTCGGCCGCAACCTCGCGCGGGAGCTGATCGACAAGGGTCACGAGGTGACGCTGATCGAGTCCTCGCGCCCGCGCTACCTGACGATCGAGGACGAGTTCGAGCACTCGGCGCAGTACGGCGACGCGACCGAGCTGTGGGTGCTCGAGCGCGCCGGGATCCAGCGCGCCGACCTCGTGATCGCGGTGACCGGCGACGACGAGGACAACATGCTCGTCTGTCAGGTCGCCAAGGAGAAGTACCTCTGCGACCGGATCATCGCGCGCGTCAACAACCCGCGCAATCACGACCACTTCCGCCTGCTGGGCATCCAGCCGGCCGTCTCGGCGACCGACCTGATCCTGCGGCTGATCGAGCACGAGGTGCCGCGCTACGGGCTCGTGCACCTGCTCGCGCTCGAAGAGGAGCGCCTGGAGATCATCGAGCTCGAGGTCAGCCCCGATGCGCCGACGGTCGGCCAAGCGGTCACCGACATCGAGCTGCCCGAGGGCAGCCTGATCATCTCCGTGCTGCGCGACGGAACGGGCTTCGTGCCCAAGCAGGACACTGTGATCGAAGCCGGCGACGAAGTCCTGCTGGTGCTCGATCCCGGGCTCGAGGAGGCGATCACGGCCTACTTCGCGCCGAACGGGCACCGCGACATCTGACCTCGGCGCGCCGCCCACTATCCTGTGGAGCCGCGATCGGGCCCGGCGATGCGCCGCGCCGCGGCGGGCCCCCGATCCGGGATGGTGTAATTGGCAACACGCGTGCCTCTGGAGCACGAATTTGGGGTTCGAGTCCCTGTCCCGGAGTACGTTGCGCCCCGTCTTTGCGGGGCGCTTTGCGTTTCGGAGGTTGGCTTGCGCCAGGATTTGCGCCAGACATGCCCAGGGACTCCGAATCGCGGGATGAGTCGACGCGCGCTCGTCGAATGTCGAACTGGGGACAGGACGCCCTCACCCGATTCTCAACTGGCGACCATCTCTCGCTCGGCATCGAGCCGAGAGACTTCTGGCGAGAGCAGCCGATCGAGGGTCCTCGGGATGGAGGGACATCGCCTACTCGGCGAGGCCGACGGCTTTAAGGGCCGGCTCCGGGTCCAAGTAGAGGCGGATTCGCCAGATCTTCCCCCCGCGAACTGTATAGAGGAGGGTGTTTCGCGCCGACACTTCAATGCCGTCGCGGCCGCGCTGACGCGCGACGTTCGTGACCACGACCGACTCGCCGACGTCTGCGAAGCTGTCCGGCTCCGCGACCGTCATCTGGAAGGTCTCAAACCAATCTGCGTAGAAGCGCATGGCCTCATCGAGCCCTCGATATACGCCTGCGAGCACCCTTGGGACGAGGACCAATCGATTTCAGGATCGGGATCGCTGAGAGCGCGCAGCAGCTTGAGATCGCGCCGACTGTAGGCGTCGAGGTGCCGCCGCACGATCTCCACGTTCTGCTGCGACATCGCCTACTCCTCCGTGCCCGCAGAACCCGATGGTTCGGTGTACTCGCTGAGAGCTTCGAGGGCTTCCTCCCAGGTCCAGTACCACTCCAGTCGCGGAACACGCCCGCGTCTCGTCATGTGCGCGATGATGCCGACGGTTCGGCTTGTGGTCACGGCACTTGCTCGGCCCTGCGTGAGAAATGCGAGGCGGATGGCCACGCGCTCGCCGAGGTCGATGACCTGCTCGGGTCGAGCCTGCACCCGGTACATGCCTTGTCTCACGTCGCGCCACCAGGCCAGGTACCCCTCGTGCCCGTCGTAGCGTTCCGGCAAGCCCAAAAGGCGTGCGAACTCCTCCGACGACTGAATGGCTATATCCGGCTCATAGATCAGAAGCGCGAATACATCGTCCTTGCGGTTCAGGCCCTCATAGACGCGCGTGATAAAACGCTTCATCACGCGCCGACGCAGATGCGATCCGGGCGGCAGGGACGCAAAGGCCCGCGACAGCAGCCGTACGATTGGCGGCGGCAACCACAGGAGGACGCGCTCCTCGACGGAGCGGGACGTCGCAGCGTTCTCCTTCGACACCGCCTACTCCCGTTCTTCGGCGAGGCGTTCGGCGGCAGCACGGGCCTCGTCGATGTCGGTGTAGTTCACGCTCCGCTCGATCAAGCCGTCTACCCATACGTTGACTACTGCGTAGTGGACCGCGACCTCGCCGCCGCCGTCAGCCAAACGACCCTTCTGCGTTACCACCGTGCAGGTAACTCCGCTGCCAAGCTGCACCACCGCCTCGAGGTCTGTTGCGATCCGGTCGTAGGGGCGAAACCAGTCTTCCATGAACTCTTGGATCGCCGTGCGGCCCCGAAACACCCCCAGCCCTCCAGCCGAGAGATCGAACACGGCGTCGGGACGATAGAAGCTCATGATCCCGCCAATGTCACGACTCCTCGTTGGCTGGAAAGCGCGGCGGGCCAGCTCGGCCAGGTCGGGAGTTGTGGACTCTTCAGACATCGCCGGGCCAGTATCCCGCAGGGGCCGCGGCTCAGCGAATCGCGTGGATGGCGCGGTTGCGGCCCGTCCGCGACCGAAGTAGCTGCTCGCCAAACAAGTGGCGCCGCGCGCGCCAACGCCGGCCCTCGACGCCCGAGTGATCCGCGTCTCTCGCACAGCGCTGCACACACGATGTAGCGTGTCACTGTGAGCGAGCGCATCAACGACACGAAACGCCCTCGTCGGAGCCTCTTTCGCCTGGCTCTCCCGGCGCTCGTGCTGCTCGCGCTGGCCGGGCTACTCAGCTTTCTGCTGATCGGCGGCTCGAACAAGCCAACGCTGCCAGGCGGTGTGCAGCAGACCGCCGCCGGACACGGCTTCTACGGCACGCTCGCGTTGCCGGCGAAGCCGGCGCCACCACTGCAGCTGCGCAACTACCTGGGGCAGCAGGTCAACATCGATCAGTACCGCGGCAAGGCCGTTCTCGTCACGTTCCTGTACACGAACTGTCCCGACATCTGCCCGCTGATCACGGCCAACCTGCACAATGCGCTCGACCGGCTCGGCGCGAGCGCGCGCCGAGTGCAGGTGATCGCGGTTTCGGTCGATCCGCGCGGCGACACGCCACGCGCGGTCGCGCACTTTCTCGCGGAGCACCAGATGGTCGGCCGGATGCAGTACCTGATCGGCTCCTCTTCAGCGCTGTCACGAATCTGGAAAGCGTGGAGCGTCGGTTCAGAGCGTGAGGCCGGCCAGCCGCAGCTCGTGGCTCACTCGGCGCTCGTCTACGGCGTCGACGCCAGCGGCAGGCTGCGCACCGTATATCCGTCTAGCTTCGAACCACACCAGATCGTGCACGACGTTCCGCTGCTCGCCGCGCAATAGCCGAATCTGCGCCTCTCGAGATCGGCTCTGTAGAGCCGTCGCGCGCCGCGCGGCGCCTCTAGATCGAGGCATTCGCACGAACTGAAAGGAACGAACTGTGAGCTGATCCTCACGCGATATCTCAGTTTCGCCTGAGGTTCGCGGGCAGAGTCATCGCATGACCACATTCACGATCATCCTCCTAGCGAACATCCTGCTCGACCTCGCGCTGCTCGCCGGCCTGGCGTTTGCCATGACCCGCGCAGCCAAGCTGACCCCCCACCGGCCCGGAATCACCGGCAACGTCTGGCAGCTACGCGACCCGCTCCGCCGCCCGGCGCAGCGCACTGCTGCGAAGGCGCGCGAGGAGCGCGCCGCGACGACGCCTCTCGCCGGCGCTCGACTGAGCGGAGCCCCCCGATTCAAGGCAGGGGTGGAGAGGGACGACTGAGACGTGCCTCTCGGCGCGGGCTCAGCGTTCTCCGTGCCCGCGCAGCCGAGCACGTACCAGAGGGCGACGAGGATCAGGACGCCCAGCGGCAGCACGAGCGTCAGGATCGAGCCGGTCAGGAAGTGAGCTGCGATCGGGAAATGCTGGTCGCATCGAGCCTCCTAGGTGCTCGCCCGCCAGCCGCGAGCCGGAGCCCGGCAGCGAGCCGGGGGCGAGCCAGCGATGGACGTAGGCGAATATGACGATTACAAATGTGATCGAGCCGGGAACCCACATGATCCCCGCCGCGATCTGCTGATCGGCCAGCGCCGTGATCCCACCCGGCCGGCTAGCCTCATGGGCGTAGTGCGAGTAGAGCGCATGGGGGGCGAGCGCGAGGATCACGGCCAGCACCCAGCTCACGATCATCGCGCCGATCACATAGCCGACGCGCTCGGGCGGGCTCAGGCGGGCGTGCAGCGGTGGCGAGGCGATCACCTGCTTCCAGAACATCGTCGCAGTGCAGAAGAACAGCGTGTGCTCGAGCGCGTGCAGGGCTTCGGAGCTGAGCGTCGCGTCGAACAGGGCCGGGATGTGCCAGCCGAGCAGCACCAGCGCGAACAGCGCGAAGCTGCTCGCCGGTCGCCCGAGGATGCTCACCAGGCGGCGCAGCGGCGCGGTGCGCTCGCTCACGGCCAGGTCGCGCGCCAGCGGCGGCGTGGTCCAGCGGCAGAGCGCGCCACAGGCGAACCCACGGGCGGGCGATCACCAGCAGCGGCGGTGCGACCACGAGCAGCAGCACGTGCTGGGTCATGTGCGCCCAGAACAGTTGCTCGCTGAGCGCGTCGAGCGGTGAGGCCAGGGCGAGCACGAGCACCGCGAGCGCGCCGTAGAAGCAGGCGCTCCTGCCGCGCTGCTCGCGCGCGGCGCGCGCCGGCGTGATCGTGCGGCTGCTCCCGAGCCGGTAGAGGACCCCCGTGAGCACGATCAGCGCGAGCGCCGGGTCCAACGACCAGTCCCAGATCCCGGGGGCTGCTGTCGCGAGCACCAGAGCAGGTACAGCGTCACGTAGGTGAGCACGCCGATCGCGGCGAGGAAGCCCCAGTAGAAGACGGCCGCGTCGAGCCCGGGCGCGATCAGCCGGTCGGGGTTCTTGATGTCGCCGTCGCGTGGAGCCGGTTCGCGGCGCGCGCGCAGCTCGGTCGCGACCTGCGTCTCCAGCCAGTACATCGTCCCGAGCACCGCAATCAGGTAGAAGGCGGTCCAGGCGCAGAACACGCTCGCGTAGCCGCCGTCGGTGGGACCGAATTTCTGGCTGGTGTACTCGATGCACTGCAACGCGATCGCGGCGAGCCCCAGCAGTAGCGCCCCGGTGGCCGGCCCAGCCATGTGCGCGTCTGCCCTTCATCCGACGCCCGGCAACGATCGACAGGCTCGCGCTGAGCACGACACAGGCGATCATCGCGACGCCCAGCCCCTGCTCGGCAGAGACGCCGCCGGGCGCCACATGTGATCCTGGTTGAGCGAGCGCAGGTAGAAGTAGGCGAACACGAACGCGAGGAAGAAGAACGTCGAAGCGCCGGCGAGCAGGCGTGCCGCGACGGACAGTGCGCGCGCTCCGACGTCCGGCGGCTCCGGCGGGATCTCGACGCCCGCCGCGACCGGCGGGATCATCAGGCCGAGCGGCCGCTGCTCCCCTCGCTCGCCATCGTCAAACCCCCGCCGAGGCCGACTGCGGGCCGCCGATCTGCATCGGCGTTCCGTAGTCGTAGGGGTCGGAGTCGAAGATCGGGATCTGCTCGAAGTTGTTCACCGGCACCGGCGTCGGCACCTGCCACTCCAGCGACTTCGAGCGCCACGGGTTGGGCTCGGCTTTGACGCGGGCGAAGATCAGCGAGTAGACGGTGTTGGCGAGGAAGATCAGCATCGAGAAGCCGAGCACGAAGGCCGAGATCGAAACCCACACGTTGAGGCCGTGCAGGTTCGGCGCATAGGTGCTCACGCGGCGCGGCATGCCTTTCATGCCGAGCACGAACAGCGGCAGGAAGGTCGAGTTGAACGCGACGAACATCAGCCAGAAGTGCCATTTCGCGAGCGTCTCGTTGAAGCGCAGGCCGGTCATCTTCGGCACCCAGTAGTAGATCGCCGCGAAGAACGTGAAGATCAGCCCGCCCATGATCGTGTAGTGGAAGTGGGCCATCACGAAGAAGCTGCCGTGGGTGTCGGTGTCGCTCGGCGTATCCGAGAGGAACACGCCCGAGAGCCCGCCGATGAGGAAGTTGAAGGTCCAGCCGAGGCAGAACAGCATCGGCACGGTGAACGAGCTGCGTGCCTTCCACAGCGTGCCCATCACGCACAGGAAGATGAAGCCGGTGGGGATCGAGATGATCTCGGTCGAGAGCATGTAGAACGGACGCAGGTCGGCGTTGATCCCGCTCACGAACAGGTGGTGCTGCCAGACGAAGAAGCTCAGCAGGGCGACGCCGAGCATCCCCGAGACGGCGAGCCGGTAGCCCCACAGCGGCTTGCGCGTGAACACCGGCAGCAGCTCGAGCACGATCCCGAAGCCGGGCAGCGCGAGGATGTAGACCTCGGGGTGGCCGAAGAACCAGAACAGGTTCTCGAACAGGTACGGGCTGCCGCCACCGCCGGGGATGAAGAACGAAGTGCTGATCGTGCGGTCGAGCGCCGCCATCGACAGCGTGCCGATCAGCATCGGCGCCGCGAGCACCATCAGCACCGACGTCGCGAACACCGACCACACGAAGATCGGCAGCCGCGACCAGGTCAGCCCGGGCGCGCGCATCGTGATGATCGTGGCCATCATGTTCAGCCCGAGCAGGCACATCGAGATGCCGACGAGCGCGAAGAAGATGATGTAGGAGTCCATCCCCATCACCGCCTGGTCGTTGAGTGGCTCATAGCCCGTCCAGCCGGTCGGGAAGCCGCCGAAGAAGATCGTCGAGGTGAGGATGAAGCCGGCGGCCATCAGCAGCCAGAAGGTGAGCGCCTCGATCCGCGGGAAGGCCATGCGCCGAGCGCCGATCATGATCGGCACGAAGTAGTTGGCGAACGGCCCGAGGATGCCGGAGGTCATCATCCCCATCATCATCGTGCCGTGCTCGCCGACCAGCGAGAGGTACTGGTTCGGCCCCACGAACGTCGGCGAGCTGTGCAGCAGCTCGGTGCGGATCAGCATCGCGTTGAGGCCGCCGACGAAGAAGAACACGCCGATGCCGACGAGGTACTGGATGCCGACGACCTTGTGGTCGGTGCAGAGCCCGAAGTAGCGGCCGATTCCCTCGTCCTCCTTCTCGCGCAGCGACGACGGGCGTCCGAGCAGCCGCGAGACGGGGTAGTTGGCGAAGCCGAGGCCGATCAGGAAGCCGACGACGCCGAATATGTAGGCGAGAAGCAGCGCGACGTCGTTCTCGTCGGTTTTCAGTTGGTATTCGTAGCTTTTGCCGCCGATCTGATGGCCGATGAACCAGCCGAGGTAGTAGCCGCCGACCCCAAGCAAGACGGCGGTCAGCAGGTTGAAGCCGAGCAGCCGCCGCCACAGCGGGCGCCGGGTCGGTGGCAGGGCGGAAGCAGCTGCGGTCGTCGTGCTCATTCGGCGCGCCTCGTCGGTTCGGGGAGGTAGGTCTTGCTGTACGGCGGCAGCACCTTCGTGGCGGGCGCGAAGGCGGCCTGCTGCTGGTGGATCCAGGTGTCGAAAGCGGCCGTGCTGACGACGTGCCCGCGGTCGAACATGTAGCCGTGCCAGATGCCGCACAGCTCCGCGCAGCGGACGTCGAAGGCCTGTTCCTTGGTCGGCTTGACGAACACGACGTTGTCGACGTCCGGGTTCGCGTCCGCCTTGACGCCGAGCTGATACGCCCAGAAGGAATGGATCACGTCGAGCGAGGTGACGTGCAGTTCGACCATCTGGTTCACCGGCAGGACCAGGTGCGTCGTCTCGACGCCGCCGTAGCTCGGGTAGCGGTAAGTGAATGCCCACTGCTGGGCGATCACCTGCACCTGGAGCTTCGGGCCCTTCGGCTTGGTCAGCGGCGTCGGCCCGCTGCCGGAGCCGGCGCCGTTGTCGTCGCAGGCGCACCGTTCCGTAGGCGGCGAGCGAGAGCACGAGCGCCGAGGTCACGATAGCCAGGTGGTCTGGATCCGCGCGTTGCCGCGAATCGCCGGCCCTTCGAGCATGCCGCCCTTGGGCTGGCGGAAGAAGATCACCGCGTAGATCAGATAGATCACGACCATCAGCAGCACCGGCGTGGCCATCGCCAGCAGGACCGTGTTGTCGGTGACGTGGCCGGAGGCCTGTTCGCTGCCGTTGCCCGGGGGCAGGATCGGGCCGAGCAGCACGACCACCAGCGGCGTCGCGATGAACGATGCGACGATCCAGATCGCGCCGAAGCGCCGCGCGTGATTCGGCTCAGACATCGCTACACGACATCGATGAACCCGTCCATGTAGCCCAGCGTCTGCATCGGTCCCCCGAAGCCGGTGATGAAGCCGGCGGCGCACGGCACGAAGCACTGCCAGCGGTAGCGGCCCTTCTTGCCCGTGCGGAAGCTGAATTTGATCGTGCGATGGCCGCCGTGCCTTCAAGGTGCGAATTCGCACTGGTTCTTTGCTTTTTCAGCCACGCCGGGCAGCGGCACGAACACGCCGAGCTGCGGGACGATGAACGTGTGCGAGGCTTCTTCGGGGTTGATCGGCCGATCGTCTTGCCGTCGATCGTCTCCGTGCCGCCGACCGTGCCCTGCGCCTGCGAGAGGAACGGATTGCGCAGGCCGCTGTCGCCGTCGTACT
Source organism: uncultured Solirubrobacteraceae bacterium (assembly GCA_963812575.1). Lineage (GTDB taxonomy): Bacteria > Actinomycetota > Thermoleophilia > Solirubrobacterales > Solirubrobacteraceae > Palsa-744. Next base: position 53,669 of record CAWEVS010000003.1, read on the forward strand.
GGTAGATCGTCACGTGGACGATCGAGTTGGCCGGCACGTTGAAGTCGGTGCTGTGGACCCACTTGCCGTGATCTTGATCAGGTAGGAGACCCAGTCGGGATGCGACGGGCTGTACTTGGGCCCGGCGGCCGCCACGGTCTCGAGCGTCAGATCGGCGCTGACGCCGGCCGTGGTGCTGCTGCTCGATGCGGCGACGCTGCGCGGAAAGCTTGTCGCCCAGCTGCCGACGTAGAGCGCGATCAGGACGCCGAGTACCGCGGTTGCGGCGCCCACCCCGACGAGCTTCTTCGCCAACAGGCTCAAGTCCCCAATCTCCCTTAGCCGCCCTCATCGGCAAGTCGCCGCCGACTCTATACGCGCGCGTCGATCGAGTGTTCGC
>CAWEVS010000004.1:0-297252 GCA_963812575.1 uncultured Solirubrobacteraceae bacterium
GGGCGCAGACCCGGTGCGCGCGGCGATCTCGGTGCTGCTCAGCGGCTGCGGCGAGGCGCTCCAAGAGCCTGTCCTTGGCGAGCGACTGGAACAGCCGCTTGGCCCAGGGATTGTCGTCCAGCTCACTCGGCCGCGCGGAGCCCGCCAGCAACAGGCCGGAATCGCGCTGCGGCCAGGAGGTGCAGCAGCGCGGCCGATGCCTCATCGATCCATTGCAGGTCATCCAGATTCCTACAACACGAACGGGCTGTGCTCGGCCAGGCGACGATGCCCTCGCGGACGCGCGGGCAGCGCTACAGCACGCCATCGACTCGATCGACCGCGATCAGACCGAGCTAAAGCCCGCGCCGATGAGGCGAAGGCCAAATACGAGGCACTACGCGACTCCGCTAAGGAGCGCAAGGACGCCATCACGACGCGCCTAGAGGCGTTGAATTAGGCCCAGGTGTGGGCCAGTCGGTCTTTTTGGATCGGCCCACGCCACCAGCGTAACACGTTGCCAAATCAATCAGTTAACGGGAAAATGGTTAACGCCCAGCCAGGGCATAACAAGAGAAAGGAGGGATAACGGTGTCACAAGACCAACAAGCGCGAGAGGACGCACAGGCCGACCCAAGGAGCTAGAGACAGCGGCAATCTATGTGCGCGTGTCGAGCACAGGCCAACTCGGCCGCGACGGAGACGAAGACGGCTACTCGATCCCCGCTCAGGTAAAGGCCTGTCAGCGTGAGGCGCACGATCGAGGCGCCACCGTCGCAAAGGCCTACATTGAGCGCGCCGAGTCAGCCAAGAGCGACGACCGGCCGGTGCTGCAGCAGATGCTCCGGCGAGCTACCGGAGCTGGGTCAAGTATCTGATCGTCCACAAGGTGGACCGATGGCCCGCAACCGGCTCGATGACGCCACGCTCTACCAGCGGCTCGTCGAGATGGGCATCACGCTTGTCTCGGCCTCCGAGAACATCGACGAGACGCCGGCTGGACGGCTGATGCACGGGATGCTCGCCACCTTCGCCGAGTACTACTCGAACAACCTGGCCACCGAGATCAGAAGGGTCTGCGCCAGAAGCACGAAAACGGCGGCACACCCCTCAGACCGCCATCGGGTATATGTCCCACCGAGAGCTGATCGCGGGTAAGGACATTCGCAGCGTCGTGCTCGATCCGAGCGGGCCCCGCTCATCCGGCTTGCATTCCAGCTATATGGACCGGGGAATGGTCGCTCCACGGCCTCGCCGCTCATCTCGAAGAACAGGGCTTCGCTACCGGGCAACACGGAAGCTGCCTGAGCGTCCCCTCGGACATAACCGCATCCATGACCTGCTGCGTAACCCCTATTACAAGGGGATCGTCCTCTGGGACGGGCGACGCTACCCGGGACGTCACGAGCAGCTCGTGAGCCCCGAGACCTTCGACCAGGTCCAGATCCTGCTCGCCGCTGCGCGGATCGGCGGAGACCGACCGCAGATCCATGAGCACTACCTGCGCTAACCGTTGTGTGCGAGCACTGCCAGGGCAGGCTGCTCTATGGACGTCACCGCAGCCGCTCTGGCCTCTACTACGAGTACTTCAGCTGCACGACCGCGCCGCCCGACGACGCCGCAACATGAAATGCCCTAGCGGCCACTACTCGGTCGAGCAGGTAGAGCGTGAGATCGAGCACCTCTACGCGACCCTCCGGATCCCCAAAGGTCGTGCAGGACGTTATCCGTCGCGAGCTGCGCGACGAGCTCAATGAGCGTGCGGCGGTGATCCGAGTCGAGGCCGACCGCCACGAGCGCACCCTGAAGCGGATCGAGAGCAAGCAGGAGAAGCTCATCCAGCTCTACTACAAAGACCTCGTCTCCGAGGACGTATTAGAGCGAGAGCAGGAGAAGCTCAAGGGACCGAGCGGCGCGCAGTCGAGCGCCTGCGAACCTCCGCGAACGTCCAAACTGAAGACGTCGAGCAAAATCTTGAGCAAGCGCTGCGAAGGGTTCGCAACCCGCACCGCGTCTATCTGGACGCCACGCCCCTAGAGCGACGTGTCATGAACAAGGCGATCTTCCAACGCATCGAGGTCGGCGACGATGGTCAACTCACCGACGTCACCACCACCCCCGTCTACCAAGCCCTGTCGGCCTGGCAGCCCGACCTGGGCCAGCCCAACGCCTGCCAGGAGGCGGCAAAGGACCCGGACGGGCCGTGTTCGCCGTTTGTTCGACCTTCTTCCGCTTCCGTCCACTCGGAGAATTGCCCGCAAACAAGCGGAATCGCTGCTGGCCAGGTTGCGCCGACGCCGTCCATGGGCGTCCAGTGGAAGCGTCTTGGAAGCCCGCCACCACGCGAGGGTTGCTGTTCGAGATGGTTTGCCGCTGGGTAGTTCGGCGGCCGACAACCTCGTTGAGAGCCCCACTCCCCGACTAGACGCGGAGGGGCGCGGATCTGATCACGACGCTCGCCAGCTCTCGTGCCGTCTCGATCAAGCCCTCCCGATGCTCGCCGCGAATTGCGGGAGCGCGAAGCGCACGATGTCTCCGGCGCGAAGGTTTACGTCGTGGCATCCCAAGCGATGTGCCGGGCAGACGCAACGCGCTCCTCGGTATGGACAGCCTTCTTCTGGGTCCCCGTCCATCCGCAGCCGACACCGCGTAAGCAAAGGGCGTAGCCTCCCCGCCGCTAGCGCGGTGCCCGACTGGTCGCGACCCGCGGGGGGCCAGCAGCCGTCCGTGCCGCGAAGGATGGGGGCAACACTAAGGGGGCAGCATGTCTACCGGAGGAACGGGCCTGCGGCATTTGACGGCCGCGGGCGTCGGCGCGTTGGTAGCGATGGCGGTGGCGCTCGCCTGGGCGCCTGCGGCGCTGGCGGCGACTCGCACGGTGTGCCCGAGCGGCTGCGAATACACAGAAATCCAGCCAGCGATCGAAGCCGCCTCGCCGGGCGACACGATCAAGATCGCCGCCGGCACCTACAAAGGCAACATCGACGTCGACAGAGAAGCTCACGCTGCAAGGCGCGGGCGCGACTAAAACCACGATCAGCGGCGGCAGTCCAGTCGTCGCGATCAACTCGGGCGCGTCGGCGACGATCAGCGGTGTCACGATCACCGGCGGCACCAGCCACAGCCATGGTGGCGGCATCGAAAACGAAGGCGCGCTAACGCTGGCCAACAGCACGATCAGCGGCAACTCCGCCACGTTCGGCGCCGGGATCTACAACGGCACCGGTGGCACTGTGACGCTGACCAACAGCACCGTCAACGAGAACAGCGCCGTCCAAGGCGGCGGCATCTACAGCTTCGGCACGGTGACGCTTATCAACAGCAGTATCAGCGGTAACACCGTCAGCAGGCTCGGCGGTGGCATCGAAAACGCCCCCGGCGGCACACTGACGCTGACCAACAGCACTGTCAGCGGTAACACCGGTGCCGAATACGGCGGCGGCATCAACAACTCCCCCGGTAGTCACACGCTGACGCTGAACAACAGCACCGTCAGCGGCAACACCGGTACCTTTGGCGGCGGCATCTACAACGCAGGTACGCTGACCGTGAACAACAGCATCATCGACGGCGGCAACCATGCCAGCGGCGGCGGCGGCGTCGATAACTGGGGCACGCTGACAATGAACAACAGCGCCGTCAACGGCGACACCGCCACCGGCAATGGTGGCGGCGTCTACAACGCCGCCACGGCGACGCTGGCCTTCAGCGCGGTGAGCGGCAACTCCGCTCCCTATGGCGCCGGCATCGCCGGCAACGGAGCCATCACGCTGAAGGACACCGTGGTGGCATTCAACAGGGCCACCTACGGTGGCGGGGCCTTCATGTACCCCAAGGCGGGAAGTACGCTCACGCTCCTCCAGGCGGCGATCGTCTTCAACAGCGCAAGTGAAAAGGGCGGCGGCATCTTCAACGACGGCGACGAAGTCACGGGCAGGCAAAGCGTCGTCGCCGGGAACACGGCCAAAGAAGGCGCGGGCATATTCAGCGAAGGCGGCACGGTTACGCTGAAAGAAAGCTTTGTGCAGCCGTGACACCTAGCAAGGGTTCCTGCTGAGCGGGAGCGAACATGACCCAAACCGGTGGCCCGGCCCTCGCGGTCGGGCCACCGAGGCTGTCCGCCGTGGTGGCCTGGGCGTCACGGCATGTGCCAGCACCGTTCCGCTTTGCGGGCGGAGCGGGTGCCCGAGTAGCGGGCGTACTGGCGCTCGCGTTGGACGAAAAGCAGGCGTCGGCCTTTGTGGCCGGTCGGCGGGGTGACTGGCGAGGAGACTTCATCATTGGTCAGGGTGACCTGAACGCCGGGGCAAGCGCTGTGACGCGCGCGGCAGAGCGTTATGCCGCGTTCGTCATCGCCCTTGAGAGCGGACATCAGATGCACTTCGCCGGTGATGCCCACGCTCGGTCGGGTATCTCGATTGACAGCGACATCGCAGTGTTGTGGTTCGAGGACCGAATTGAGGACGTTGATGTTCGCGGCAAAGGAGCCTTTCCGGCTCTGGACGGTCCCTCGTCGTGTGGGCGACAGCGAATGGGAGGCAAACGCGGGTGACCTCCACGTCGGCGAGCCTCTGCGCCTTGAGATCTCTCCAGATCGCATCCGCGTACTGCTCGGGGAGCGTACCTGTGGCAACACTCTGGCGCGGCTCCTGACGAATCTGCAACAGCAGCTGGACGCTCGCGTTCAGGTGCTCGCAGCGTAGCCTCGCTGGGTCGCCCCTCCAACCCGAGAGCTGACTCGACATGCTCCGCGTCGCGATTCGCGCAGTATCGGGCGCCAGCGCCCGATAAGCGCTCGGAACATCTCGGATCTGCTCGGATCCTGACTCGTCGCGTTGAGCCGGGCGATTGGCCAACTGGCCCGTACTCTTGGGCGTTTTTGGCGTAGTCACGCATCGTCCCGCGCGCTTTGCAAGCAGGAGGTCACCGGTTCGATCGCGGTTGGCTCCACCTTACGAATACCTGCAAATTGGCCTCTTCGCTTGAGTCCAGCGGCCGAGGGCTCGCGTTTTCCTTGCGCGCAGCTCTGCTGTTCGGCGCTATGACATCCCGGGGCGTCAGTCGCGCGAGCACCACATGCGCTCGGCCACTGCTCGGGCCGCGTCGAATCGAGTAGGGTCGGCTTGTGCCGCGCTGGAGGGCGTTTTCGGTTTCGCTCGGCTGCGCTGTCGCGGTGGCTTGGCCCGCCCTAGCGGGAGCAGCGGTACCGCCCCGCTCGCTGGTGGCACACGCGGACGATCTCCCTGGCTTTACCGCCACTAAGATCAAGCTCCGTTCGGCCACGTCTGCGACCCGCTATGTCAAGGTCGTGCTCGGCGAGAGTGGACGTGAAGGGGGCAGGGAAGTCGCCAGGCTTGAGCGCAGGGGCTTTCAGGAGGGTGTCCAGGAGCTGTTGCCCGGTCGACAGGGCGAAGTCCTGTCGACTGCAGTCGTCTTCAGCTCGCCTCGAGTTGCCGAGCAGGAACTCAAGGCCAGCATCTCCGAAAGCCTCAAGGCCCAAGGCAAAGCTGTGATCATCCGGTTCAAGGTCGCCGCGATCCCTGGATCATTCGGCTTCAGTGCGACTGAAGCCGGCCACGCAGGAGGCGCAGCCAACGTCTTCTTCTCCACGGGCCGTTGCTTCCTATTGGTGGGAAACAGCCTTCACACATCAATGCAGGAACAACTCAGCGTTGCTCCGATCGCGGGTGCGACGGCTGTCTATCAGCGCGTCAAGAGTCTCTGCGGCTAAGTGTTGAGTCGTGCCTAGCGCAGCCTGTCCTTCGTGGTATTCGCCGGTGCAGACTTCGATGTAGCTGCTCGCGCTGAAGTGCTCGGCGTGCTGCAGGAAGTACCACTCGACAGCGTTGTAGGCGCGCTTTCCGTGGCAGTAGACGAGCTGAAATGCGACGACCCTGGCGCGCTCTCTCGTGTCTTCCAAAATCCGGCCGCGCCGATGGCTTGATGAAGTCGTTCAGACCACTGAGCGCGCACGTACGCCAGCAGAGCACGTGGCGGCAACCAGCCACCGCCACATGCTCTGCGCGAACGGACTCCGGGGGTCAGTGTTCGACCGCTGGAATGGCGATGGGCGCTGGATCGGTTGGCGATGGGCGGAACGGTCTCCGGCCGCTCGCCGATTCGTGCGACGTCGAGGGCGATCAGGCCGAGGTTCGCACCGGCAGCTGCTCCGATGATCGTGGTGATGACCGCCATGAGCCCGGCTGTTGCGTTGAACCCCAGCAGCGCGCCGACGAGGGCGCCCGTCAGCGCGACCCCGAACCCGATCCTCGTGGCCCTGGCCGGCCGGTCGCGGTTGACCCAGGCCCAGTAGGTGCCGAGGCCGATCGGCGTGCCGATGGAGAGGACAGCCATGAGCTCGCTGTCGAGGGGCACTGTCGGCAAAGCCACCAGCACGATGATCAGGCCGATGAACCATCCGCCGAGGCCGAGCACCAGCAGGTAGACGGAGCGCAGGATCGCGCTCGCCTTGCGCCCGAAGCCGCCGCGCTTGTGCGTCCGGCGCCACATCAGTAGCAGTGACAGGATCGTGAGGAGTCCGAAGCCGATCATCGCGCCGGCGATGGCCTTGCCGGGTCCGGTCTGTGTGGATTCGGGCGTGAGTTTAACCGCTTGAGGTTTGTACAGCGAGTCGTCGACCTTGCCTGTGTCGAAGTAGGTGTTGATCAGGTGCGTGCTCGCCTTGGTCTGTTCGGTCCAGAAGGAGGTTGTGTGGCCGAGGTTGGCGAGGATGACCTGGTGGCCGTTGGGCAGGTAGGGGAGGAGCTCCTTGGTCGCGTTCTGGGGCGGGGTGGCGAAGTCGAGACTGCCGCCGATCAGGAGCGTCTGCACGTTCGATGTCTGGACATGGGTGTATTCGTTGTCGGCCGGGTTGGCCGGCCATGCGTGCAGGAGGCCTCCGCCGCCGAAGAGGAATTCCGTTCCGGGGTTGCCGATAATCGAGGGGCCGTCGTGTTCGCTTGACGAGTAGTAACGCTCGCCAGCTTGGTTGTCAGCCATTCCGACAGCTGCGACGTCGCCCCAGACAAACGCCGTCGGGAAAGCGATCTGGGCGAGGAGCGACTCGAACCAGAGCCCGCTCGAGTCACCGTGGGCGGCCGAGAGCCAGGCGTCCAGGGTCATCGGTCCGGAGAGCGGCGAGGCATTTTCCGTCGTCTCCATGAGTCCGAAGAAGCTGGCGATCCGTGCGTTGCCCTTCCTGATCGGAAAGAACAACCAGCGGTTCGGCATGTGCGCGACGGTCCGCTTCAGCGACGCGGCGAGATCGCCGGTGCGCTTGTGGCACGTCGCGTCTTGCGCACAGAGGCGGGCGTAGCGGCCGATCTGTTCGTCCGTCGTCTTCGGGTGCCAGATGAAGTTGCCGGGTGGGTTGACGCCGATCATCACTGAACGGTGGATGGCGGTCGGGTAGCGCCAGGAGTAGATCATCGCGGTGCGGGTGCCCGCGCTTTCGCTCAACAGGTCGATCTGGTGGTAGCCGAGGGCTTTCCGTGCCGCCTCGAGGTCGTCGACCCGTTGGGGGAGTGTGTAGCCGGCGAGATCGACGCCGTTTGCCTCGAGCCGCTTCGCGCACGAGCGGAGCGCGTTCGAGTAGGCATCGAGGGACTTCTGGCCGAGGAAGTCGGCGGAGTGCTCGAGGGCCGATTCGACCTCCGGGCAGTTGAGCCGGACGGAGCCGTCGACGCCGCGGTAGCCGACGAGGACGACGTCGTGGTTGGCGGTGAACCGACTGGCGTCTGCGAACTTCATGTTCGTGATGCCGGGGCCGCCTTCCAGGCGGAAGATCGGGGCGCCCGGGTGTGCCGAATGCGCACGGATCCGGATGACCGGCAGCGCGATCAGCCGCGAGTGCGGGTCGGCGCGGTTCTCGGGCACCACGAGCGTTCCGCAGTCGGCGGCGTAGGCGCCCTTCTCGGTGTTGTAGGTACAGCTTTTGAGCGTCAGCTGGCCTGCATGCGCGCCGGCAGGCACGGAGACGGCCGTAGAACTGCCGGCGAAGTGGAGGTAGCCGAGCCCGAGCGCGAGGACGGCGATCAGGGTCAGGCCCGTGATCCGGCCGCGACTGAAGCGTCTGGTCGAGGGATGCATGGTTCGTTCTTTCTCGTTGGTCGTCACGGCGTGCGCCGCTCGGTGCTTGCTTCGCCAGCATGCTGGGTCGTTGCGGTCATGCTGCCACTCCTCCTTTGGGCTGGACTTCGGCCATGACGACAGGCTCTCCGTTCAGCGAGGAAGAGACCAGGGGGCCTGGCAGGCGTCTGTGACGTCGGGTAGCGGCCCGGGATACGTCGGTTTGCCGCCAGCTCGGGGCGGCCAGCCGTATGGAACCAATCGCGGCCGCTGCGCGATGATCAGCCCTCATGAGAGAGACTGTCCTGATCGTGGATGATCACCCCAGCTTCCGCGCCAGCGCGAGGCGCATGCTCGAAGCCAACGGCTACGACGTCGTTGGGGAGCTCGACAACGGTGACGGCGTGGTGGCTGCCGTGGAGAAGCTGAACCCAGAGGTTGTGCTACTCGACGTGCACCTACCCGACATCGACGGCTTCGAGGTGACGCGGCGACTACTCGATGCGAACGGCGCTACCCCGCAGATAGTGCTTGTCTCGAGCCATGACTTCACCGACCTTGACGAGGCGGTGGGCGCCAGCGGCGCGCGCGGGTTCGTCGCCAAGAGCGAGCTGAGCGCGGAGGCGATCTCTTTACTCATCCGCTGACCGCATCGCGACGCACCCTGATCGGTCTCGCCGGCTTGGCGTTCCTGATGGGCGTCGCCGCGTTCGTGGTCATGCTCAACGGCGAGCACAACGTTCACCGGGGCGCGTATGCCGGCTTGTTCCTGGCCACCGGCTGGGGGTTCGTGGGAGTCGGGCTATGGGTTTGGAAGCAGCGGCCGGCCGGCAACATCGGTCCGCTCATGGTCGCGGTCGGCCTCAGCGCCTTCGTGAAGGGGTTGGCCTTTTCCAACGACAGCGTCGTGTTCGCGATCGCCTCGGTCGGGGAGGTGCTGATCTACGCGGTGCTCATCCAGCTGCTGCTGTCGTTTCCCTCGGGGAGGCTCGAAACCCGGCTGGACCGTCTCCTGGTCACCATCGCCTACGTCAACACGACGGTGGTGCAGCTTGGAGTGTTCCTGTTCACCGACTCAAAGGCGGGCTGCACCCGCTGTCCCAGTAACCCGCTGCTGATCGAACACTCCGAGGCTGCCAAGGTACTCGAAGCGGCGCAACTAGACATCTCGATCGCGTTGCTGGGTGCCGTGGTCGCGGTCCTCTATCGACGCTGGCGAAGCGGCACCCCAGGGCGAGCGAGGGTGTTCGCCCCGATCGTCGCCGTCGGCGGGCTCACGTTTCTGCTGCTGATGGCCGCCCTCATCGTCGAACAGGCCGGCCTGTCGAGCGACATTTCTGACGCGCAGACGTTGGCTTTGTTCGCGTCCATCGCCTGCCTACCGTTTGCCTTCTTGGTGGGCCTCCTGCGATCCCGGTTCAGCGAAGCCGACGCGATCAGCGAGCTCTTGGCCCAGCTCGGTGAGGGTGGTGGCCGCGGAGCGTTGCGCGACGCGCTCGCGGACGCGCTTGGAGACCCGACCTTGGAGCTCGCATATTGGGTACCGGACCAGGACGCCTACGTGGACGCCGACGGTCAGGCGGTTCGGGTCGATCCCGCGCCGGCGGGCAAGGTCTCCACGATCATCGAGCACGAGGGCGAACGAATCGCTGCGATCGTGCACAGTCCGGGCCTCGCGGAGGAACGCGAACTGGTGCAGACAGCGGGCGCCGCCGCCGGGCTGACGCTCAGAAACGAACGATTGGCCGCCGAACTACGGGCGAAGGTTGCCGAGCTTCAGGCCTCACGCTCACGCATCGTGCAGGCCGGCTATGAGCAAAGGCGCCGACTCGAGCGGGACCTCCACGACGGCGCCCAGCAGCGACTCATGGCCCTCGGCATCGACCTACGAATGGTAAGAGAACGCATCGAGCACGACCCACAAGGGGCGGCGGAGCTCCTCGACGAATCACTCCACGAGTTGAACGAGGCGACCGCGGAGCTGCGCGAGCTCGCACGAGGGATCCACCCGGCCGTGCTCACAAATCGCGGCCTGCACGCAGCGCTCAAAGGCCTCGCCAGCCGCTCCCCGGTTCCTGTGGAACTGCTCCAGACGCCGGCCGACAGGCTCCCGCCGTCGGTCGAGTCGGCGGTCTACTTCGTCGTCGCCGAGGCCCTTACGAACGCGGCCCGCTACTCGCGCGCGCAAACGGTAACGGTGGGGGTCGTCCGCGACAACGGCCACGTCGACGTCGAGGTGAGCGACGACGGCGTCGGGGGCGCCGACGCCGATCAGGGCTCGGGGCTGCGAGGGCTTCAAGATCGGGTCGCGGCGCTCGACGGCCGCCTCGAGCTGACGAGTCCGCAGGGGTTGGGCACCATCCTCAGGGCGACGATCCCGTGCGCGTGATCGTCGCAGAGGATTCCTTGCTGCTGCGGGAAGGCATGGTGCGGCTGCTCGAGGAGGCCAAGTTCGAGGTAGTCGGTCAGGCCGGTGATGCCGAGGAGCTGCTGCGAAAGGCCAGGGCGCACAAGCCCGACATCGCAATCATCGACATCCGCATGCCGCCCACCCACACAGACGAGGGGCTGCGTGCGGCGCGCGTGATCCGGGAAGAGATGCCGGACACTGGTGTGCTGGTGCTCTCGCAGTACGTCGAGGAGGCCTACGCGCTGGAGCTACTGGGAGACGACGCCGCCGGCGTCGGCTACTTGCTCAAGGACCGCGTCTCGGACCTAGAGCGCTTCGCCGATGCGATCAGAAGAGTCGCCGAGGGAGGCTCCGCGCTCGATCCCGAGGTCGTCTCAGAGATGCTGGGTCGCAAACGCACAGACGATCCACTGAGCGTGCTGACCGCGCGGGAGCGCGAGGTGCTTGGCCTGATGGCAGAGGGTCGCAGCAATAAGGCAATCGCCGAGATACTCGTGATCACTGAGCGCGCCGTCGAGAGGCACGTCACGAGTATCTTCGCGAAGCTCAACCTTGCCCCGGCGGCCGAGGACCATCGCCGCGTACGGGCCGTCCTCGTGTTCCTCGGTACGTAACCCACCCTGAGTGGATGGTTATCGCCGTTAGCCCGCGCCGGGAGGGTATTCTCCGAGCTTATTGGGGGTTCGATCCCGGTTGGCTCCACTCGCGAAGGACGTAGTCGCTCGTGTCCCAACCAGCCGGAAAGCGCAACGCCATCGTGACGACCTCCGCGAGGCCCGGCTCGTCGTCGACAACCAACACGCGGTGAGTGGTTGGACTGCCGGGCGTCGCCCTACGCTCGCTGCAGGCGCAGGTCGAATTCCATGGTCGCTTTGTCGGTCACGTTGACGAAGCCGGCTACGCTTGGAGCCGTCATCCCGAACTCGCTCCAGGGGAAGGTGAGCGAGCCTGCTGCCTCGAGGGTCGACCCCGCCAGACTGAATTCGACCGGGAGTATCTCGCGCCTGGAGGTACCGTGAATGGTGAAGACACCAGTCACCGACACCCGCGCGACGTGGCCGGAAACAGCGTTCTTGGTGAGCGTGACGGGAGTCGAGAGCACGAACGTGGCCTTCGGATAGCGGCTGCTTTCAAGGCCGATTTCATGGATTTTTTCATCCCGCATCGAGCGGTCACTTTTGAGCGTGTTGACCGCAACGTCGAAGGAAGCGGCGGTAATCGTGATCGTGCCTTTGGACTCGGTGAGCACCGCTGCGCCGGTGATCGATGAGGTGCGCCCGACCGCGTCGCTCTGCGCGGGCAGGAACCCGAGCTTCTCGCGCACGCGGTAGCCGGCCTTCGAGCCGCTGCCGACGCTCCAGCGTCCGCCCGCGCTCGCGGTCGAGGTGGACGCGGAGCTCGTGCTGCCGGTCGAGGCGCGGGTGGAGGTGGCGAGTTTGAACGGCTTGGGCGAGGACGTCGGGAAGACGACGAGGTAGACCACCAGGAAGACGACGACGATCAGCGCGACGCTTCCGCCCATGGCGAGCACGGCCACGCGTTTCTTGCTCGGATTTCCCGGCAGCTTGACCATCGTTCAGATTCCTCTCGTCATGGAGTGCGGCTCCATCTGGCCGCTAGGCAACCGCTAGTCCACAGCACCGGCGTCTGAACGACGTCAGGGCTCGCTGGGAGTTTCCTGAGAAGCAGCCACTCCCCGGGTGCGATCGGTGCTGTCGTCCTCGTTGAATACGTACCGGCTAGGTGATGCGGTAGATCTTCCCGGTCGCCCAGTCGCCGACGATGACCGACCCGCCGGGCGCGAGCGTTATCGCGAGGGGGTGGGCTATTCCCGTCAACGAGGACGCGACGGAGGCTTCGTAGCCGGCTGGGCCCTTCTTCAGGGCCACCAGCTGCACCTTGGCGACCTCCCACTCGGGGAAGATCGCCGCGGTCCCGATGCTTTTACCGAGCTGGCCGGTCACGATCGCCACGCCGCCGACCGCCGCGTGTTTGTCGAGCACGGCGGTCGGCTTGGGCACGCCCGAGCACACGGAGCCGCCCTGGCCGTAGCAGCCAGGAAAGCGCCAGTTCTGGCCTTCACCCACGAGCGACAGCCAGTCGCCGGGAGTCCTCGTGCCGAGGTCGTCGCGCTGGTTCATGGTGACGAACAAGTCGCTCGTTCCCGGGAAGAACGCGAGCCCGAAAGGGGCCCGGATGCGGGCGGCGTAGACGCGAAGGTCGCGGCCGTCGGGGCGAAAGGACACGATCGATCCCGAGTAGGGGGAGGCGGGGAGGCAGTGGTCGCAGGTGGCGGTCACGCCCATCACGAAGCGCCCGTCGGGCGCCATCACCAAGAGGTTGTTCTCACCGCCGGCCACGGGTCCGGCGAGGATCCGCGTGTGGTGCCGGAAGCGCGTGCCGTCGAACGCCCAATAGGCGTCGACGCGTCCGACCGAGGCCACGTAGAGCCTGCCGTCATACCAAGCCAGGCCGAGCGGATCGTCCAGTCCCGCGATCACCCTGCGTGCAACGCCGCCCGGTTCGGCGATCACGTACACGCCGTCGGCGCCGTGGGTTTCAAGCCCCGCCGCTGTCAGCCACAGCCCCCCCTGGGGATCGAAGGTGAACGCCGCCGTCGTCGGGGGACCCTGCGCGTACACGGTGGCCTTCAGCCCTGCAGGGCCCTTCAGGCCGGCGCCGATTGCCACGAGCGCCGAGGTGCGCCGCGTGGCCGTCCCGCCCCCGCAACCCGCCAGCGCCAGCAGCGCGATCACCACGATCGCCAGCTTTCCGCACGCTCCGCCTCCGCCCAGTTCCGGCGCGGCCCGGGGAAGCAGTCGCGAGCCGCCGTCGAGCCTGCTAACGACCAAGTCCGGTTACTGGTAGGTGACTCCCGGGCCGCCGGGGGAGAACGCGGAGCCCGAGCTCGAGCCCGATCCGCTGTGTCCGCCCTGTGAGCTCGACCCCATGTTGGGGCAGGGATGTTTGGTAGTCGATTCCGGTTTGGAGGTTTTGGGCGCTTCGGTGGTGGATGTCGACGGTGCTGGCGTGGTGGTAGTCGAACTCGTCGCGGCGGACGCGCCGGAGATGCCCGCCATCGCGCCGCCGGTGGCGAGGGCCCCGGCGACCATCGTAGCTCCGAGCATTCTTGAGATTCGCATTGTCCTGAGCCTTTCTGTTGATGGGCGCGATGATGCGTGTCCCATCATGGGCGCCGCCCCTGGGGGCAAGCTGTGAGATGCGTAGGAATATCGTCGGAGGTGCCCTTCTCGCGTGCCGTCAGGGCAACCGGTCCCCGCGGCGGGTATCGCTATGCCATCGCCCCGCTGATCGCTTCGATCGCCCCCCGCTCAGCCTCGCTCGCAAGCGGGTCCCCTGGCCGGCGGGACTCTCTAACAGGAAGCGGCCTGCACGAGCTCCAGCCGACCGACCTGGGCCACCGCGAGTACAGGTCGCGCTCGGCACTGACGCCATCAGTCCAGTTCTGGAGCCGGACACCGCCGTCGCTGACCAACACGGCGGCTCCCGCCAGGCGCTCGGCTGCGTCGCGGACCGGCCAGACGAGCGGGTCGTCCTGGCCCTCGCAGCAGTTGGCGAGGGCGCGAGCGTAGCCGGCGATCTCCACTCACCTTGCAACAGATATGACGCTCTTTGCGAAGTTTTCACTGCGGCAGCTGAATCGATCTGGTAGCAGTTCTCATAAGAGGCGGAGCGGGTGCTATCTGCGGGGGGCGTGGGGCATGGCGGGTCTCAGGACTGCTCGATTCGCGGCTGTCGGCGGATGTGTGGCTGCGGGGATGTACTTGGCGCTGGCGGGCCAGGCGCTTGCGGCTCCGACACCTCCGTTGACCGAGTTGCAGCAGGCGCAATCGAACATATCTGCGCTAGTCAGCACGGGCGATACGCGAGCGAAAGTGGCGCTTGACGCGGCAGTTGCGGATCTCGAAGAAGCAACGGCCGAAAGTCTCCCAGCGCCGGCGTTCGGTGGCCTGTGGGTCGATCCGAGCGACGCAGTGCCGCCTCCCTACGGCGACGCGGTCTTCAGAAAGGCCACCGCTGCTGTCAAGGAGCTCTACAAGATCGTCGACGATCGCACGGTCTCCGAAGAAGCACTGCTGAGCGCGAGCACAGAAATCCTCGAAGCCGAAGATGATCTCGCCGCCGTCGCGGTCGAAGAAGTCCAAGGCATGCGGACGCCGCCCGGGACCGCCGAGACGAAATGGAAGAGCGCATTCAAGGCGCTCGCCAAGCAGATCACCAACGCAGTCACGAGCGTGCCCCAGGCAACCCTCGAACAGGCAGCGACCGCCTACATCGCCAGAGAAAACCTGCCGCCGGGTTTCCTGCATGAACTCGTCAAGCCGATTACTGAACTCCCGCCATTGACCGATGAAGGCAAGCCCGAGGTCTTCTTCTTTGGCTCAGAGGGATGCCCATTCTGCGGCGTCGACCGTTGGTCGCTCGCAGCGGCGCTGGCACGGTTTGGCAAGTTCTCTGCGCTGGCTCCCACCGTGTCCTCGACGCGCGACATCTTCCCCGCGACGCACACAGTGACGTTCTACCGGTCCAAATACAAGAGCTCCCATGTGGCGTTTGCTCCGCTGGAAGCAGCCACCACTTTTTGGACGCTCCTTCAGGAACCCACTGCCAGCGAGCTCGAACTACTCGAAGCTCTCCATGTCGAAGACTATTCCTTCACAGATTTCGCTAACGAGTGGGAAACGCAAAACTACGCCAATCCTGGCGTGATCGCCGGCATGTCCTGGCAGGCGATCGCGACGACGATGGCAGAACCCAGCTCGCTACCGGGGCAGGAAATCGACTTTGCTGCCGAGATCGGAATCGCACAGATCTGCGATGTCGACCACGAGCAGCCCATAGGCGTGTGCGGCACCGAACTCCTCCGGAACATGCAAGAAGAACTCTAGAGGCCTCGGCAATCGAGCAGGGCCCTCAAGGATCCCAAGGGGTTGAAATGGTGTCCGGTCCGTTCCATAAAGACGAACGGGCAGGCTCGAAACGCGATTCCGATGTGGCGTGCTGCGCGCGCGCGTTGTTCGACGGGCCTCGGTGCGGGTAGCAGAGCGGAGAGAGACACCCGACCAAAGGAGAGAACGTGGCCCATCTAAAGCGCATGATCGGCATCAAGGCGACCAAGGTGACGGCACGGCACGGCATGCACGGGCTCGCGTCGAAGGCGCAGCGCAAACCGCTGCGCAGTGCGAGCCTGGTCAGCGTCGGCGTCGCGATCGGACTCGGCGCCGGGCTCGCGGCAGGGCGGGGGCTGGCACACGGCGGCTAGCCTTCGAGCGGTGCGCATCTGGGATCTCGACGCCGCACTCCTCTGTGACCAGCACCTGCTTGGCGAGCACCGCGAGCTACACGCGGTCTGGTCCATCCTGACGACCGGAAAACGCGGTTACGCAAACCACCCCGAGACGCGCCGCTGGCGCGGGCGACTCGCCGCGCTTTACGCACGCCACGAGGCAGAGGTGGCGCAGATGACGCTGCGAGGCTTTCGTCACATGAGCCCTCTCGACGCGCGACTTGCGACAGGAGCAAGACAACAGACGGCGCTACTGGAATCGGTCGAGGTACAGCTCACCCGGCTCTCGGAGCGCGCCTGCGCGTGTCCGCTACACGAGTGAATTCCTGAAACTCGATCGCGGTAAGGCCTTCGAGGCTTCGCGAACTACTTTCGCTCGACGAGCGCCTTGAAGTTCTCGAGTGCTTCTCCGAGACTCCTGTCGTTCATGCGCCTGACGATGAGCGCATCGGCGATCTTGCCGAACAGGCCACCCGGCAGCGCGTAGTCGAACGTCGTCGTCAGGCGCGTATGATCGCCTTGCGGCATGAGCTCCCAGCGAGCCTGCCCCGACAACATGCCCTCCATGCTGAGAAGCTGCAGCTTGCCCGGCTGGTAGTCGAGAACCGTCTCGGCGATCGACATCGAGATGCCCGCCGACTTCACCTTGAAGACGACCCTGCCGCCTTTGTCCGGGAAGGGAGCGACGATGTCGATCTCCGTCATGCCCGGATACCAGTCCGGCCAGCGACTGGCGTCGCTCAGAAGCGCCATGGTCTCCTGCGGAGAGGACTTGATCTCGACACTGTCTTGCACGGTCGCCATCGTCGGTCTACTGCTCCTCGCGGTCGTGGTGCGGAGCGCTCGCGACACCGATCATAAGGCGCTGCGAGCTCGAGCTCCGCGGGACTCGGCGCACGCGAGTAGAGTCGCGGTCATCGTGGCGGCTTCGGAGAGCTCGCATTCACCGAAGGTGGACTTGGGTTCACTGGACTTCTGGGGCACGCCGGCAGAGGAGCGCGACCGTTACTTCGCAGAGCTTCGCCGCGACGCGCCGATCTCGCTCCACGAGCCGCCAGAGGATGTGTTGGGCCTGCCCGATCAGGGGCGTATGAGCTACTGGGCGATCGTGCGCTACGAGGACGTGCGGCGCATCTCGCGAGACCCGGAGACGTTCTGCTCAGGGCAGGGCACGCAGTTCGCCGATGCGCCGCCGGAGTTCCTCGAGGCATCGCTCTCCTTCCTGGCGATGGATGCGCCGCGGCACACGAAGCTGCGCGGCCTCGTCTCGGCGGCCTTCACGCCCCGTCAGGTCGCGCGCATCGAGGACGGGATCCGGGTGAACGCGCGTCGGATAGTCGCTGAGGCGGCGCCGAGCGGAGGCGGCGACTTCGTCGAGCTGATCGCAAAGCGCCTGCCGCTCGTCACGATCTCGGACATGATCGGCGTGCCGGAGGCCGACCGTGAGCGCGTGGTCGCCGCCGCCGACCTGCTCGTCACGACCTCGGACCCCGAGGCATTCGGTGAGCGGCCGCCGATCGAAGTGCTCGGCGAGGCGCTGTGGACGCTGACGAGCTTCGCAACCGAGCTGGCTGCGCACCGCGAACAGAGCCCACAGGACGATCTGATGACGGCGCTCGTACAGGCCGAGGTCGACGGCGAGCGTCTCACGCACGCCGAGATCGCTGCGTTCTTCGTGCTGCTGGCTGTGGCCGGCAACGACACGACGCGGCACACCACTTCGCACGCGATGCGCGCGTTGAGCACCAACCCCGATCAGCGAGCCGTGCTGATGGAAGACCTCGACGAGCGCTTGCCGGCCGCCGTCGAGGAGTTCGTGCGCTGGGCCTCTCCGGTGATGACCTTCCGCCGCACAACCACCCGCGAGGTAGAGCTCCACGGCCAGCGCTTGGCGCCCGGCGAGAAGGTCGTGCTCTTCTACCACTCGGGCAACCGAGACGAGCGGGCGTTTGAGGACCCCTGGCGGTTCGACGTGACGCGCGAGCCGAACCGTCACCTGGGCTTCGGCGGCGGCGGCCCGCACTACTGCCTCGGCGCCTCGCTGGCCCGCACGCAGCTGCGCTCGATCTTCGGCGAGCTCCTTCGCGTGATGCCCGACATCGAGGCGCAGGAGCCCGAGCTCTTGCGCAGCGCGTTCATCCATGGCGTCAAGCGAATGGACTGCAGCTTCTCCGCGCGAGCCTGAACGCGCGCCCTCCTAAGCCACCGAGCGAGCGCTGGCGCGCCACTCGGGGGCGGCGTCAGCGGCGGCGAATTCGGCAATCAGGTCGGCGAGGACGTCCGGCTGGTCGATCATCGAGAACGTCTTGGCGTCTGGGATCACCTCGACTCGTGAGTTCGGCAGGGCGTCGGCCAGGCGATTGGCGTCTTCGAGCGGGAAGAACTCGTCGTCGGCCGACCACGCGATCAGCGCCGGCTTCGTGAACTGCGGCAGACGTCCGCCGGCTTGCACCGTGCTCTGGCGGTTCAGCGAGCTCGGTGAACCGCCGAAGGTCGGCGCGCACGCGGCTGTCGCTGAGAGGCGGTCCGAGCCATTCACGCACGAGCGGGTCGATGTCCTCATGTGCGAGCGCCCAGAAGGCGCGCCGGCGCGCGAACTGCGTGCGGAGCGGCTGGAGCGCGGCGAGGAACGACGGCCGTGCGCGGGCGGCGCCGATCAACGGACTGATGATCGGCGGCGGGAAGTGCTCGAACGCATCGCAGCTCGTCAGGACAAGCCCCGCGAGGCGCTGATCGGCCGTTGTCGCGAGGATCTGAGCAACGGCGCCGCCGGTGTCGTTGCCGACGAGGACGACGTCCTCGAGGTCGAGTGAGTCGAGGAAGTCGCCGACGATCGCGGCGATGCCCTCCATCGTCAGGTCCGCGTCCTGGCGCATCGGCTCCGGCTGAGCACCCAACGGCCAGGTCGGCGCGAAGCACAGAAAGCCGCGCTTGGAGAGCCGCTCGCACAGCGGCCGCCAGAGGGAGGCGCCCATCATGTAGCCGTGGACGAAGACCAGCGGGTGTCCATCGGGAGGGCCTGACTTCTCATAATGGATCGTTCCGCTGTTGAGCGTGACGCTTGGCATATGATCCTCCATCGCTTGTTTACATGCAGCCTGCCCGTAAGATACCAACAGCCTGCCGGTAATGTCAAGAACTCAGATAGAGCGGTCTACCGCCACCAAGGAAGCGCTCGTATCGGCCGCCAGGAGGCTGTGGGGCGAACGCGGCTATGCGGCCGCCTCCACTCCGGAAATCGCCGAGGCTGCCGGCGTTACGCGCGGAGCCATGTACCACCAGTACGCCAACAAGACCGAGCTCTTTCTCGCCGTCATCGAAGCGATCGAGGAGGAGGTGATCGCGCGGCTGACCGCAGACGTGATCGCTGCCGAACCGAGCACGCCCGCCGAGACCCTCCACATCACTGCCGATGCTTGGCTGCGCATCGCTGTCGAGCCCGAGATCAGGCAGCTGATGCTGCTCGACGCGCCGAGCATTCTCGGCTGGGCGGGATTCCGCGAGGTCTCCCAGCGCTACGGATTGGGCATGACCGAGCAGCTGCTCGGCGCTGCAATCGACTGCGGCGAGCTCAGGGCACAGCCCACGCGTCCTCTGGCCACGATCGTCCTTGCCGCGCTCGACGAGGCCGCGATGATCATCGCCAACGCGACGGATCCGGTTCGTGAGAGCCAAGAGGCGCACACCGTGATCCACGATCTGATCGACGGGCTGCTGTTGGGAGCAGCAGCGGGCCGCAGCGGGACGCGGGCCTCTGCCGGGGGAGACTCGCGCAGCGGCGCCTGAGGCTCACCGCGAGGTGAACTGCAACACGCGATCCAGGCCGGTCATCTCCAGGATGCGCTGAATCTCTTCGCCGGGGATTATCCGCAACTCGTGGCCCTGCTCCTCGCACAACGTCGCTGCGACGATCAGCACGCGGAGCCCGGTGGAGTCCATGAAGGTCACCTTCCGCAGGTCGATCACAAGCCCGGCGCCGGAGGCGCAAACCTTGCGAACCGCCTCCTCGAGGTCGTTCGCCGAGTCAAGATCGAGCTCTCCGGTCAGCGCGAGCGTGTGCGTTCCGGCACGGACGGTCTCGCGTATCGACAGCGGCGTGATGTTGGGCCCTCGACTGGACATGCTGGACTAGCTTTCCAAACGACAATAGCGCCCGGAACTAGACTTTTGGTTGGGTCGAATCGGCGTCGTGAGCAGCTCGAATACAGGCTAGGCGCGCGGAGACGCGTCCGGTTTGAATCGCCAACCGCGTCGTGCGAGACTGCGCGAAAAGCTGCACGCGGACCTTGTGCTCCACCGAGGAGCGCGACTCAGGGTGGCGTGAGCGAACCGGGTGAGGGGCGGACAGGCGAGGGATGACGGCTGGCGACGGCTCATGGCAAGGCGCAGAGGGGCCGACCCGCGCACCTGGCGCGACGCTCGGCGAATCGGCGATCACGCGGCGCACGCTGCTGCAGCGAGCAGCCGGCCTGGGTGTTGCCGCCTCTACGCTCGGAGCGCTGGATCTGCTCGCTCTCGTGCCGGAGCGCGCGCTCGCCGCGAGCAAGAAGCTGCCGGAAATACAGTTCCAGATCGAAAAATACATCGCGCCCGCTTTCGCGGTCGAACACGTGCGCGTCCAGCTCGCGCCGGTTTACACGACCTTTGTCACCTTCGCTCTGACACGGACGCCGACCGAGGCTGATCAGCAGACTCTCGCGAACGCCCTGACGAGGATCGAGGCGAGCTACCCGTTTGCTCCCAGCGGCGTCTTCATGACGATCGCGTACGGCATCCCCTACTTCGAACGCCTGCCCGGCGGGATGACGGGCGCGCTGGTCGCCGCCCATATGCCGCGACTGAGAACCGAACCAGAACGCTACGTGCTCGAGGAGGCGGTGCCGGGGCCGACCGATGTCTCGCCGCTCAACCCCGGCATCACCAAGGAGCGCTTTTCCGTGCCGGTCCAGATCGAGGCCAACGACGTGCTCCTCACGCTCCGCAGTGACTCGACCGCGATCATCGACGACGTCGTGAACTGGCTGTCGGGTGCGAGCTCAACACTCGCCGGCGCGCAGGTGGGTGGCTCGGGGCTCGGCGAACTTCTCAGCGTCACCTCGCGGAGGCTGACGTTCGTTCAGCAGGGCCTGCCGCGCAAGATCGCCGAAGAACAGCAGCTGCCCTATGCCGAAATGATCAATCCGCAGTCGCCCATGTGGATGGGCTTCTTCTCCCAGCAGGTCGGCAGCAGTGGCGCTCCTCCAGTCGTCACGTTCCTCGGAAACGCTACGGCGACGATGACGACGGCAGCCAAGCGCGACTATCTCGCTCACGGTTCGATCCAGCACCTCTCACATCTGATCCAAGATCTGGCGCAGTTCTACGAACGTCCGAAAGAAACCTACGAGCGACGCACTGCGGCGATGTTCGGATCGAACCCACTGCCCAGCCATGGCTATGCCGATCAGTACACCAACGGCGGCGGACCCGCCGCCCTGCGAAACTCGTTCCTGAGCAGCCTGACGGCCTCCGGTGAAGCGGAATCGCCCGCCGAGTTCGACCACCAGCGTCACATCGGCCACACGACCGCGATCCAGCGCTCGAGCCGCGCGGCCAACACCAAACCGATCCACATTCGCGCCGACGGTCCGGGATTCGACTCGCTCGACGTCCCCGGCGGCTCACAGCAGCCGAAGCTCAACTTCAGCATCTTCGTCCCGACTGCCGATTTCTTCAGGACGATGAGGCGCAATCAGGCTTCGCTCGACCTCGCGCAACAGAACAACGTCCCGCAAGACAACCTCGGGCTGGAGCGCTTCATCACGGCGACGAGGCGGCAGAACTTCCTCGTTCCACCGCGAGCGCACCGTGCCTTTCCATTGATCGAGCTCGCCTGACACGTCGACAGGTCCACGAGCAGAGCGATATTTCCGAGCACTGTTC
The DNA here is from genome assembly GCA_963812575.1 of uncultured Solirubrobacteraceae bacterium. GTDB lineage: Bacteria > Actinomycetota > Thermoleophilia > Solirubrobacterales > Solirubrobacteraceae > Palsa-744. The sequence goes on from CAWEVS010000004.1 coordinate 21,687, forward strand.
CGGCCCGCAGGTGTAGACTCGACCCGCCGTTCGTAGGGCTGTTGCGGCGCGCCTCGCGGGTGAGGCAGTCGGGGTCGGGCATGGAGTGCCACGCCACGAACCTGATCACTTCCCAACGATCGCCAGCCGCATCTCAAGCGAGAGAGGGAGGGGATTGACGTCATGCCTACAAGGCGCAGGTCTTTGAGCCGCCGCCGCGCGGGTCGCCGCTTCGCGAGTCTGCTGGTGCTGGCCATCGCAGCGCTCGCGCGACCGCCACTGCGGCGTTCGCCAACGGCCAGGTCGAGATCGTCACGCAGGGTACGTTCCCGACGGAAGGCGTGCCGAAAAACACGCACTACTTCCACAAGATCCAGGAAGCTGTCGACGCCACGAAATTCAACGACTGGGTTCTGATCGAACCGGGCGTCTACGAAGAAGAAGTCAAGGTCGAAAAACCCCGCCACAAGATCTGGATTCGCGGGATGGATCGCAACGGGGTGATTCTCGACGGATCGAACATCAACACTCCCGGCTCCAACGGGATCGAAGTCAAGGAAACCAGCTACGTCTGGATCGAAAACCTGACTGTCCGCAACTTCGAAGAACACGGTGGCGGCGGCGGTAACGAGATCTGGTGGAACGGCGGTGCGGAGTCGGGACGCGTGAAGGCGCGTGGTTGGTACGGGGCCTACCTGACCGCCTACGTCACGGGACTTGAAGGTTCCTACGGGATCTTCACCGGCAACGAGACGATCGGCCAATGGAACAACGTGTACGCCTCGGGCTTCAACGACTCCGGGCTGTACTTGGGCGCTTGTCAGGAATGCCGCGCGCTGATCAACAACGCGACGATGGAAAACAACTCGCTCGGGTACTCGGGCTCCAACTCCGGCGGACAGCTGATCTTCCAGAACTCCGTCTTCAAGCACAACTTCAACGGGATGTCGCCGGACGGTGAAAACCCCGGCGACCCACCGCCGCCGAATGACGGCGCATGTCATCGCACCAACAACGCCAAACCAGATCCGACGCCGCACTTCAAGACGACGCAGATCGAACGGTGCGAGATCTACCGCCACAATCTGTACGCAGAAAACGACAACACCACGGCGCCGGAGAACGGCTCCACGGAAATTGCGCCGTTCGGAGTCGGTATGGAGCTCGCGGGCGACTACGCGTATGACGTAGAAGACAACACGTTCGAAAACAACCCGACGGACGGGATCCTGGCGCACGAGTACCCGAACCCGTATCCGCCGACGGAAGAAACGATCTACTTCCAGGACGCGGGCAACAGGTTCGCCGAAAACACCTTCGTCAACAACGGCTCCGGGGGCGGCCCGTACGCAGGTGACTTCTTCCTGGAGGGCGGAATCTTCGGCTCGGGCAAGTCACAGTCGACGATGGACTGCGTCGAAGGCAACCACTTCACAGATCCCGTCTTTCCGGCGGAACCGGAACTGCAGGAAACGTGGGGATGTCAGAACACGACGACGCCGAACCCGAATCTCGGGATCGGTGGCCTCGAATGGGTCGTGTTCCTCAGCGAAGAGGGCGCTGCGATCAGGGAACCGAAAGGCCAGCCGGCTCCCGGTGCGCAGGAAACGATGCCGAACCCCTGTGAAGGTGTTCCGAGCGATCCGCTCTGCCCTTAGGACGAACGAAAGCGGCCGCTTCGGCGGCTGACGTCGGCGCGACGGCGTCGCCCCTCCGGGGGCGGCGCCGCTGGCGTTGCCGGCCCGCGACCCGGCAACGCTGCTCCGCAGTCCGCTGCGACATCCGCGACCGGCAAGCGTCGGCCGCGGCGTCAGCCTGTGTAGGACGTGGGGATCGACGCTGGGTCCTGCTTGTTCCATCCATGGAACTGCGAGAAGTCGCGCGCGTCCCAAGCCTCGCGCAGCCCGGGCTTGCCCAGATCCCAGTCGGGGCGGGCCTCGCTCGTCACGGTCCGTAGGTCGGTCCAGAGCTCGGCGAAGGAGGGACGCCCCCAGAACCAGTAGCCGTTGTAGATGCTGTGGACCACCAGCCCAGGCTTGAGCACGATCGTGTGCGGGACCATCGGGTTGTGCTCGGGGTCGGTGTACTCCTGGATCTCGAGATCCTTCTGGACGGTCCGCTCCGGGTCTGACAGGAAGGGCCACTGGGCGCCGACCGAGGCACGGAACTCCTGATTGGTGTGATGGTCGTCGGTCGAGATCGTGGCGATCTGCGTGTAGGCCACGGCGACCTTCGGGTAGTTGGCTGCAAGTTCGAGATGCTGCTGGTGCTCCTTGGGGCAGTAGTGCCCGCGCGCGAGCGTCAGGACCAGGGGGTCGTCGCCCTGGATCTCGCTGAGCTTACGAGTGACGTTCTCGTGGTCGGGCAGCTCGTAGTCGGGGAAGGCGCCGCCGGGGGCGATGTCGCTGCGCATGGTCTGCTCCTGTCTGTGGGTCTAGATTGAGCCTAGTCAACGTAGTCAACGGGCGCCACGAGCGCTGAAGGAGGGCCATGCCGATGAGCGCTCTCACGCCGGTGTGCGAGTTGTTGGGCATCGAACACCCGATCGTCCAGGCTCCGGTGGCTTCGGATCCTCGGCTACCCGCGGCGGTCTCCAATGCCGGCGGACTCGGCAGCGTGGCGCTGTGGTGGGCCGACGACGCCGGAGACTGGGTTCGTGAAACGGCGGCGCTCACCAAACGGCCCTTCGCGGGCAACTTCGTCCTCGCCTCCGATCAGCACCGTCGACTGGATCAGGCACTTTCGGCCGGTCTGCGGATCGTCTCGTTCCTGTGGGGCGATCCCGACAGCTATGTCGAGCCGGTGCATGACGCCGGAGGGCTTGTTCTGCACACTGTCGGGAGTGCCGAGGAAGCGCGGCGCGCAGTCGCATCTGGAGTGGACATCATCGTCGCGCAGGGCTGGGAGGCCGGCGGGCACGTATGGAGTGGCGTGGCGACACTGCCGTTGGTACCCGCGGTAGTCGACGCGGTGGCACCGGTGCCGGTCATCGCCGCCGGCGGGATCGGCGACGCTCGAGGAGTCGCGGCCGTGCTCGCACTCGGCGCGCAGGCCGCGTGGCTGGGCACCCGATTTCTGTTGGCCGCAGAGATGCCGATCCACGAGGAGTATCGGCGTCGTCTGCTCGCCGCGAGCGAGACCGATGCAGAGTGGTATCCGAACCTCTACGAGGTGGGGTGGCCGAACTCTCCGCACCGCGCGATCCACAACTCGACCGCCGCGATGTGGGAGGCGGCGGGGCGCCCGCAGCCGGGCAGTCGCCCGGGCGAAGGCGAGGTGATCGCGCACTTCCCCTCGGGCGAACCGATCGTCCGCTATGCGCCTGCGCCGCCACTCGTTGGCACGACGGGCGAGATCGAGGCGCTATCGCTCTGGGCCGGGCAGAGCGTTGCGCTCGCCAAGCAGACACAGCCCGCGGCGGAGATCGTGGCTGAACTCGTCTCGCGTCTGTAGGGCCGCGCCCAGATCACGCGAGCTGCTGGATGATCATCGATGCCGACGACCGGCTGCGCGCCTCCCGCAGATGGCGTCAGCGTGAGCACCGGGTTCCCTTCAGGGTTGCGAAGCTCGAGTATCGAGTTGACGGTCGTCGTCGTGACGAGTGCCTCGCCGCTGATCTGGCTGGCGCCGACCGCTCGCCCGTAGAGCGTGTACGGCAGTTCGGTCATGCCGGCGCCGCTGTCGAGTGCGATCACGAGCTGCGCCGACTCGGTCACCGATGCGTTGAAGCTCACGCCTGTACGGTGGCGATGTCGGGCAGTACGAATTCGGCTGCGCTGATCCGCGTGATGCCGCCCAGCGCCGGGCCTTCGCGCGGCAGCGGAATCGGTTCTCCGGCGGCGACCGTGCTCGAGTTGTCGGCTGGCATGCGCGCGTAGAACTCCGCGTAAGAAGGCGACGCGGCCGGGCCGGTCGGGCCGGTCGTTCCGGCGGGCCCTGTTTCGCCCGTGGCCCCCGTTGTTCCTGACGCTCCCGTCGGTCCCGACGCTCCCGTCGCGCCCGAAGGGCTCCCGTCGGTCCCGAAGCTCCGGTCGCTCCCGCAGCTCCTGTCGCTCCGCGTGCGCCGGCGGCGCCCGCGACGACCTGACGCTCCGGTTTCGCCCTGCGCTCCGGCAAGACCGCCGAGGCCGGTCGGTCCTGTCGCGCCGGCCGGCCCGGGGAGCCCTTCGAAGCCGGTTGCTCCTCTTGCGCCGGTCGCTCCTACTGCTCCGATCAGCCCAGCGGGTCCCGATCCGCCCGCCGAGCCACGCGGCGCCTGCCACGCCGGTCGAGGCCGGCCGGTCCGGTCGAGCCGGCGACGCCGGCTGGACCTGCGCCACCGGACCGTCCGGAGACACCCGCGAGCACCGGTCTTGCCGCGCGCTCCGTCACGTCCTCGTGGTCCACGCTGCCCGAGAGCCGGTTGAACGGGGTCTGCACACAGGGCCGGGCGCGCAGATCCGAACGCGTCCCGTGAACGCCGCCGGCCTGCACGCGGCGAGATGCGCCGAGCGGCCTGCCGCGATCGCAGGGATGGCGCTCGCCAGGGTCAGTGCGAGTAGCGCCGCGGCAAGCGCGGAGAGCGCGTGCGCGCATCGGCCGGACCGTCTCACTGCGGCGACAATCGCCGGAGGGCGACGCCTTGCTCTGTGGGACGCCACGGTTCGTGGGCGTCTCCTGACTACGGTCAACAACCGCGCTGAAAGGGGATGCGCTCCCCGGCCTCGTCGGCCTATCCGTTACATCGACACTTCGCGGTCGCGGGATTAGCGCTCGTCAGCGCGCTCGATCTGCCGGCCGTGCACGAGCTGTCCGGCACGGATCGAAGGTGCGCTGAGAAGCCGCGTACGCGTCTGGGCGGTGGCGCAGCCCGTCGAGCGCGATGTGCACCAGATGCCGGGTCTGCTCAGGGTCGCTCGTCGGTGCCTTGCTGATCGCCATCACGATCTGGACGACCTGTCCGATCGTCACGTCGGATCGCACGTCGCCCGCCTGCTGGGCGCGCTTCGAGCAGCGGATCGCCGGCAGCGAACAGCGCCGCGCGGCAGCTCTGGAAGAGCTCGGCGTCGCGCTCGAGGTAGTTGAGCAGCTCGTGCGAGAGCGCCTGCTTGGTCGCCATGTAGGCGAGCAGACGGTCGAACCAGCTCTGCAGAGCCTCCCAGGGGTTGCCGCCGTCGAGCTGCGCAGCCGTGTGGCAGACCTCCGTGACCTCGTCGACGTAGACCGCCTCGAGTAGCGCCTGGCGCGTCGGGAAGTGGCGGTAGAGCGTGCCGATGCCGACGCCTGCGCGGCGCGCGATCTGCTCCAGCGAGGTGCTCTCGCCGCCCTCGGCGAAGGCGTCGCGCGCGGCCGCGAGCACCTTCTCGTAGTTGCGCCGCGCGTCGGCGCGCTTGGGGCGCGGCGAGGAGGGTCTCGGGGAGTGTCTCGGTTGCGTTCACGTAGACTCGCTTGACAAATGGAGGGGGCCTCCGTATAGTTCCGGAGGAAGCCTCCACTTACTTCTGGAGGCGCCCTCCATTTTAGCTCGACTTCGATCCGCTTGCAAGACATGACTTCCACATCCTCCTCACCACTCTCGTTGGAGCTCGCATGAACCTCACCTCCGCCTTCCCTCTCTCACCGGCGCGCCAGCGCTGGGCGACGCTGCTCGTGGTCTGCCTCGCGCAGCTGATGATCGTGCTCGACGTGACGATCGTGAACGTCGCGCTGCCCTCGATCCAGCACGATCTGCACTTCAGCCAGGCCAACCTGACGTGGGTCGTCAGCGCCTTCCTGATCACCTTCGGCAGCCTGCTGCTGCTGGCCGGCCGGCTCGGCGACCTGCTGGGACGCAAGCGCGTGTTCCTCGCCGGCGTCGTGCTCTTCACCGGCGCCTCGATGCTGTGCGGCATCGCCTCGAGCCAGGGCTTGCTGATCGGCGCTCGCTTCCTGCAGGGCGTCGGCGCGGCGAGCCAGGCCTCGGTGATCCTCGCGATCATCGTCACCGAGTTCCCGGAGCCTGCCGAGCGCGCACGCGCGATGAGCGCGTACGTCTTCGTCTCGGTCGCAGGCGGCTCGCTCGGTCTGCTCGCCGGCGGCCTTCTGACGCAGGCGCTCGACTGGCACTGGATCTTCTTCGTCAACGTGCCGATCGGCCTCGGCGACGCTCGCGCTCGGGCGGCTGATCATCCCAGCCGACCGCGGGCTCGGTCTCGGGCAGCGGCGTCGACTGGCTCGGCTCGCTGCTCGTCACCTCATCGCTGATGAGCGCGATCTACGCGATCGTCGGCGTCACGGCGCACGGTTGGATCTCCACGCAGGTCCTTGGATTTGCCGGCCTTGCGGCCGTCTTGATGGCCGCGTTCGTCGTGACCGAGACGCGCGTCGCAAACCCGATCATGCCGCTGCGCATCCTCGCGGTGCGCGGGATGGTTACTGCCAACCTGATCAGAGGGCTGCTCGTGACCGGCATGTACTCGACGTTCTTCCTCGGCACGCTGTACCTCGAGCACGTCCGCCACTACACCGCAGTGCAGACCGGCGCAGCCTTCCTGCCGTGGACGATCACGGTCGCGATCCTCTCGCGCGGCATCACGACCAGCTTCGTCAACCGCTTCGGCGCGCTGCGGGTGCTCGTCGCCGGGATGGCAAGCGCGATCGTCGGGCTGCTGCTGTTCAGCACATCGGGGCCCGACACGGCTTTCTTCCCGACGATCTTCTTCGCCTGTTTCGCGATCGGGTTCGGCATCGGCAACGCCTTCATGCCGCTGCTGACGATCGCGATGGCAGACGTGCCGCCGGCCGACGCCGGCCTCGGCTCGGGGATCACGAACGTCTCGCAGCAGGTCAGCGGCGCACTCGGCCTGACGGTGCTCGGGACGCTCGCGACCGACCACACGAAAGCACTGCTGAACGAACACCAGGGCGTCACGAGCTCTCTGATCAGCGGCTACCACCTCGCCTTCCTGACCGGCTCGGCGGTGATCGCCGTCGGCCTGCTGCTGGCGCTGGCGCTGCTGCGCCCGCGCAGTCCCAGCCCTGCGTTGCAGCTGACCGACGTCACTGCAAGCGACGACGCCACCGCCCTCGACGACCTCGAAATGGAGCCTCAGGCCGCATGACTCAGATCAACGACACGATCGTCGGCGGACGGCCGAGCTTCGCCCGTCGTCCCGGAGCCGGCCGAATCGCCTCGCGCCGCACGCGCGTGCGCGTGTCCTCGGATGCGGTGATCTCCGCCTACATCCACGACATCGCAGGACCGGCCCGGCGACGACGAGCAACACGCCAGCCCGTCGGCGTCACGGCGGCCGGCTCAGGAGTGCACGATCAGCACGGGCGGCGCGGCGTGGGCGAGCACGGCGGCTGAGACGCTGCCGAGCAGATGCCCCGCGAGCCCGCTGCGGCGATGCGCGCCGAGCACGATCAGGCTCGCGTCGCGCTGCTCGGCGACGGCGACGATTCCCTTCCAGGTAGGAGCGGACTCGATCGCCAGGCTCTGGGGCACGAACCCCGCCTGCGCCGCCTGCGCCGCTCCCTGCGCAGCGGTCTCCTCGGCGGCCTTGCGGACCTGCGCGGCATCGTTTGCCTTCAGGTGCTCAGGGTCGGCGCACACGAATCCGACGTCGCCCGGCTGCCACACGCAGACGACCAGCGCGTCGCGTCCGGGCGCGAGTTGCGCGCCGGCCAGCTCGATCGCGAGCTTCGCCAGCTCTGAGCCGTCGTAGCCGAACAACACCGGGCCGGCGGGCGGGACGCGTGGGGGTGTGTCGCTCGATGCCACGTCAGTTGGCGCTCTCGGTCGCGGCACGGCCGACGCTCAGGCCTGGGCGGAGTCTCGCCAGCAGCGGCGGCGAGTACCAGGCAGGGCCGTCGCCCTCGACGAATCCCTCGATGTCAGGCGTCTGCGGCCGGGCGCCGCCGGCCGCGTAGATCGCGATGCCGATCGCACCTCCGCCGAGCGCGAGCCCGAGGCCGATCCACAGGGCGATGCCGGTCCCGGCGTAGACGTTGCCGCCGACCGTCGCGGCGAGGTGCGCGAAGATCGGCGCGATCATGAACGCCGCCACGGCACGCATCAGCTCGACGATCGCGAAGACGCGCTGGAGGCTGGCGGAGGGCAGCGAGAAGCCGGCGACGAACAGCGCCGGCGCGACGGTCGCGCCGAGACCGATGCCGGTCAGTCCGGAGCCGATCAGCGTCGCCGCCTGACTCGACGGCACGTCGATCCGGAAGACGGCGATGCCGGCGGCGAGGAAGACCATGCCGGCCAGCGGCAGGTAGTGGATCGCACGTTTGGTGATCAGCAGGCCGAGCAGCACTGCGGTGATCCCCGCGCCGGCGACCTCCGGCAGGTAGAGCAGGCCGATGTGCAGTGGCCCGTAGCGTCCGACCAGCGCGCCCGCGGTCAGCGCGGTCGCCGAGACCGAGGCCGCCGCCGCGAACAGCGCCACGGCGATGCCGGCAACCGGCATCGTGCTGGTCAGCATCGTGCGGATCGTCAACAGCGGTCGCTTCGCACGGAACTGGTAGACGATCAGGACGATGATCGTCGCCAGGCCGCCGAGCAGCGGAGCGATCGTCTCGGCGGAGAGAAACGGGTGGGTCAGCAACTCCGAGGCGCCGAAGAACGCGGCCACACAACCGACGGCTGCCAGCGCGATCGCGAGCGGGTCAAGCGGCGAGTCGGGATCGGCGGGCGGCGCGTCGTCGAACGTCAGCACCGCGAGCGCGAGCGCGCTGGCGGCGATTGCGGCGATGATCCAGAACAGCGGCCGCCATGCGTCGGACTGCGCCTGCAGCCCGCCGATCGCCGGTCCGAGCGCGACGGCTCCGAAGATGCACAGGTTCATGATCATCGCCGTCGTGCGCAGCTTCGCCGCCGGGTAGCCGATCGCCAGCGGTGGCACGGCAGAGATCAGCAACAGGCTCGTGCAGAGACCCTGCAGGACGTGGCCGGCGATGTACATCGCCGGATCCTGCGCCGCGGCCGCGAGCGCCGAACCGATCACCAGCAGCGAGGCGTAGACGATCAGCATCCTGCGCTGCGGCAGGTGCTGGGCGAACTGCACCGCGAGCACCGTGCCGGCCGCGTATGCGGCGTTCGCAAGGCCCGAGCTGAGGCTCATCGTCTGCAGGCTCATGTGCAGCTGCTTGGCGATGATCGGCGTCAGCGGCTCGAGCGCCGCGGACAGGGCGAGGTAGGGGATCAGCGCGAACATGACCATCGCTGCGACCGCCGGATAGCGCCCGGCGAGCGGTCCCTGGCGCATCAGCGATCACCGTCCTGCGGCGCGAGCCTGAGCGACGTGCACGATCCAGCGACGCGGGCGCGTGGCCGCTGTCGGCTGGTTGGGAGGAGGGAGGGCGACCTGCCTGTCATGTCGTGATGGCGGGATGGGTCGCGGTGCGACGGCCCTGCCCGTCTTCGGCGTTTTAGCAGGCGGCGAATCGCCGACTGAGATGCGCGGCTGCGCAAAACGACGGCACCGCCGCGCCAGCGAATGCCAGTCGACGGGGCCAGCGAACGGCATGCGCTATTCTGGCGAAGATACGCAACCATCGGTTGCACATCAATCGGAGAGGAGCGAGCGTGGCCGCTGACAGCGTCGAACGAGAGATCCTGATCGAGGCGAGCCCCGAGGTCGTCTGGGGCGTGATCACCGAGCCGCAGCAGATCAGCCGCTGGTTCAGCGACGAGGCCGAGTCGAGCGGGCGCGTCGGCGCGAACGGCACGCTCACGTGGAGGCCTGGAGGTCGCGGCGGCGAGAGAGAGCGCGACATGGTCGTGCCGATCCGCGTCGTCGAGGCCGAGCCCTTCCGCCGGTTCTCCTTTCGCTGGAACCACCCGCAGGGCGCCGAACCCGATCAGAGCAACTCGGCGCTGGTCGAGTTCAGCCTGATCGAGGAATCCGGCGGGACGCGCCTGCGGGTCGTCGAGAGCGGCATCGACCTCGTGACCGACGACGAGCAGGCCAAGACGCGGTACGCCGACGAGCACGAACACGGCTGGCAGCGGCACCTCGGCGAACTGCTCGAGTACCTCGCCTCGAAGGCCCGCGAGGCAACGCGTTGATGGCGAGCGCGCTCGCCGAGGAGGACGCTCTGTGGGCGGCCGTCGCCGACCCGACGCGCCGGCGCGTGCTCGACGCGCTGCTCGAGCACGGCGAGGCGAACACGACGACGCATCGCGCAGGGCCTGCCGGTCACACGTCAGGCCGTCGCCAAGCACCTGGTCGTGCTGAATCGTGTCGGCCTGGTGGCCGGGCGACGCAGCGGGCGCGAGGTGCGCTACGCGATTCGCCCGCAGCGAATGGACGACGCCGCCGCGGCGATGGCGCGCGTGGCCGCGCAGTGGGACAGGCGCCTGGCACGGATCAAGCGGCTCGCCGAGGCCGTTCAGGCGGAAGCCGGAACCGATCTCTAATTCGACAGGAGGATGCGATGACCGACCACAGGACCGGAACTCGTGAGGAGTGGCTGGCGGCCAGGCTCGAGCTGCTCGACGCCGAGAAGGAGCTGACGCGACGCGGCGATCGGCTGGCCGAGCTGCGCCGGCAGCTGCCGTGGGTCGCGATCGAGAAGGAGTACCGCTTCGAGACCGATCAGGGAGTCGCCTCGCTCGCCGACCTGTTCGAAGGACGCTCGCAGCTGCTCGTCTACCACTTCATGTTCGGCCCGGACTTCACTGCCGGCTGCCCGTCCTGCTCGGCGATCGCCGATGGCTTCTCCGGCTCGGTCGTTCACCTGGCCAACCACGACGTCGCCTTCACCGCCGTGTCGCGAGCGCCGCTGGCAAAGCTGCAGGACTACAAGCGCCGGATGGGCTGGAGCTTTCCCTGGGCGTCTTCGTTCGAGAGCGACTTCAACTACGACTTTCACACCTCGCACACCGAGCAGGAATGGCAGTCGGGCGCCGTCGAGTACAACTTCCGCACTGCCGACTTCCGGCCCTCTGAGCGGAGCGCCGGTCTGATCGAGATCGCCCGCAGCGCCGGCACGGATCCGGCGACGTTCAGAAAAGAGGGCCCCGGCATGAGCGCGTTCGCGCTCGAGGACGGCGTCGTGTTCCACACCTACTCCGCCTACGGGCGAGGCGTCGACGGCCTGTGGGGAATGTACTCGTGGCTCGACCGCGCTCCGCGCGGGCGCAACGAGAGCGGCATCTGGTGGCGCCGCCACGACGAATACGACGGAGCCTGACCCGTGGCCTTCTCGCCCTGGACGGCGATGCGCAGGGAGCTCGGCACGGTCGCGGCGCTGCTCGCCGCGGCGGGCTCGGCGTGGTGGTGGACGGCCGAGCGGATGGCCGGGATGAACGCAGGCCCGGGAACCGCGCTCGGCTCGGTCGGCTGGTTCACCGGCGTGTGGGCGGCGATGATGGCGGCGATGATGCTGCCGTCGCTGGCGCCGGGCGCAGCGATCTTTGCGGCGTCCGTCCGCCGCGAGCTCAGCCGGCTGCTCCTGTTCGCCGGCGGCTACCTGCTGGTCTGGAGCGCCGCGGGCGTCGTCGCCTACGGCCTGTTCGAGCTCGGAAAGAGCCTGATCGGCGGCTCGCTGGCCTGGCACGACGGTGGCCGCTGGCTCGCGGCGGGCGTGCTCGCGCTCGCCGCGCTCTACCAGCTGACGACGCTCAAGCGCGCCTTCCTGATGCGCTGCCGCAGTCCCCTGCGACTGCTCGACAGCCAGCCGGCAGGACACGCGGCGCGGCGCGCCTGCTGATCGGTCTGCGCAACGGCGGATGGTGTCTCGGATGCTCGTGGGCGTTGATGGCCGCGCTGTTCGCGCTCGGCGTGATGAGCCTCACCTGGATGGCCCTGATCGCCGTGCTCGTCGCGCTCGAGAAGGTCGGATCGTGGCGGCGCGGCGCGAGGTTGGCGACCGCCGGCGTGCTCGTCGTGCTGGCGGCTGCGATTCTCACCGTGCCACACGACGTCCCGGGCTTTGTCGTGCCGGGCTCGCCCGGCGCGATGCAGACGATGAAGGCGATGGGCTAGAGCGTCCGGCGTGCCCGGCTGTCGGCCGCGCCTCACGCCTGCGAAGCGGTCTCGGCGAGGAGCTCCGCGAGCACCCGTGCGGCGTCGTCGTTGGCCACCTGACAGGTGCCGGCCGCCTCGTGCCCGCCACCGCCGTGCGCGAGCATCAGCGCGCCGACGTTCACGCGGCTGCGTGCGGTCGATGATCGACTTGCCCATCGCGAAGACCGTGTTCTGCCGTTTCAGTCCCCACAGCACATGGATCGAGAGGTTGCACTCGCGTCGCAGCGCGTAGATCATGAAGCGGTTCGTCGGATGGATCTCCTGCTCGTCGCGAAGGTCGAGCACGACGACGTCGCCGTGGACGGTCGAGCATGCCGAGCAACTGCGCCTCGGCCGCGGCCGCGTGCTCGCGGTAGAGCGCGACGCGTTCGGCGACGTCTGGCAACTCGAGGATCTGCTCGGCGCTGAGCTCCAGGCAGGCGTCGATCAGCTCCATCATCAGCTCGTAGTTGGAGATCCGAAAGTCGCGGAAGCGGCCCAGGCCGGTCCGCGGGTCCATCAAGAAGCTCAGCAGGATCCAGCCGCTCGGAGAGGTGATCTCGTCGATCGAGAAGCTCGCGCTGTCGGCCTTGTCGACGGCGTCCATCAGCTCGACCGGCACTCGCGAGAAGCGCTCGCCGCCGCCGAAGTAGTCATAGACGACGCGCGCCGCAGACTGGGCGCCGGCGATGATCACGTGGTTCTCGGCGCTGCCCTGCACTCGCAGCGTCTCGCTCTCGTGGTGGTCGAACGCGAGCCGCGCGCTTGCAACGTAAGGGAGGTTCGTCGTGATGTCGTGAGCGCCGATCTGGACGAGCCCGTCCTGCACGTCCTTCGGGTGGACGAACTTGATCTCGTCGATCATCTCGAGCTCTTTCAGCAGGGCGGCGCAGACCAGCCCATCGAAGTCGCTGCGGGTGACGAGACGGCACTTCTCTTGGACCGGGGCAGCCATGGCGCTCCTCTCTCGGGGTTCGCCATCAGATCGGCAGCTCGCGCGCAAAGCTGAAGGGGCGGCCGGATGCCGCCCGCGGCGCCACGCGGACGCCCGCGCCGCCGGGCTAAATCAGACAGGCGTGCGTGCCGATGTAAAAGCAGCCCACTTTCGGGCACTCGAGAGAAAAGGCACCCTCGCCGCGAGGCGGGCTCGCAAAGCCAGGGGTCTCACGAAGACCGCCCAGCTGCCAAGAGATATGCCCGAGAACCAGCCAGCCGGCAGCGACCCGCCCCGAGGAGGGCTTGGATCGGCGCCTGTCCGCGATCGCCGCGTCGGCTGGACGCTCGTCGCGTGCTGGATCTTCGCGCTCGCCTTCGTCGCCGGCGACTACCTCGCGCCGGCGCACTCCGCGCTGTGGCTCGCCGACGGCGCCTGGACGCTCGCAGCGCTCGGTGCGGTGCTCGGCGTGGCCGACGCGACCCGTCGCAGCGCGCAGCCCAGCCGCCGTGGATGGACGCTGCTGCTGTGCGGTTCGCTGTTGTGGCTCGCCGGCCAGCTGTTCTGGGATGCCTACGGTGCGACCTCCTACCCGCCCTCGCCGAATCCCGCCGACTTCTGCTGGCTCGGCTTCGCGGTGCTGGCGGCTGTCGGCGTCCATCTGCTCTGTCGCCGCGACCGCGACTCGATCAAGATCTCACTGCTCGAGATCGCGCCGCTGATCGTCGCCACCTGGACGCTGGTGATCTCGCTGCTGACGGGCGACCTGCGCAGCTCGCAACTCTCCGGCGCGGCCGAGGCGACCTCGCTCGCCTACCCGATCTTCTACGCCTCCGCCGCGCTGATCATGGTTCAGGCCGTGCTCGCGCGGCGACTGGACCTGAGACGCAACGCCGGCATCGCCGGCATGCTCGCCGGCCTCGTGCTGACGGCGGTCGGCTTCGCCTTCTGGGCGCCTGACCTGCTCGCCAACGACTACGTCGCGGGCACGAGCTTCGTCGATGCGATGTGGGTGCTCGGAATGCTCGCACTCGGCACCGGCGCTTGGGCCTCGCACCCGCTGCACAGCGCGAGCGAGGTGTCGCGCAGCGCGCCGAATCGCGCGGGCGCGCTGCCCGCCGCGACGTTCGTGCTGCTCGCCGCCGTGCAGATCGCCTACGGCGCGCGTGACGACGTGCAGCTGCTCGTGCTCGCCGTCGGCCTGGCGATCGTCGGACTGACACTGATCGCGCACGCCGCTGCCCTGCGGCGCCGTCAGGCGCGACTCGTCGAGGAGCTGCACGAGCGCGAGGCCGAGTTGCGCGACGTCAACGGTCGCCTCAGCGACGCCAACGCACTGCTCAGTCAGGAGTCGCGCCGCGACGCGCTGACGGGCCTGTTCAACCGCCTGCGGCTCGAGGAGGATCTGACGAGCCTCGCGCGCCAGCGAGCCGAGCACCGCGTCGATCGGCTTCTGCCTGATCCTGCTCGATCTCGATCGGTTCAAGGACTACAACGACAACCACGGCCACCAGGCCGGCGACGAGGTGCTGGCCCGCGTCGGGCAGCTCCTGAGCGCCGGCGTGCGCGGCGGCGAGCGGGTCTACCGCTACGGCGGCGAGGAGCTTCTGCTGGTCCTGCGCGACGTCGATCTCGACGCCGCCCGCGCGCTGGCCGAGCGTCTGCGCGAGCAGATCGAGGAGCTTGCCGTGGAGCATCCGTCCAACATCCCGCACGGCGTACTGACGGCCAGCGCAGGCCTCGCCGCGGCGGCGCCGGGCGACACGCCGCAGGACGTCCTGCGGCGCGCCGACATCGCGCTCTACGAAGCGAAGATCGCCGGGCGCAACCGCGTCGTCTCTGCGAGCACGGTCACCGCCGATTTCCCCGCGCGCGCCGCGGCCGAAGGCCCGCCCGCGTCCGAGCCGACGATCTCGCACGCTCTGCACGGGCGTCGCGCGCAGGACAGAGCCGACCTGCAGGCGTTCCTGCTCGAGGAGATCGACGCCTCGGTGCTCGTGACCGACCTCGAGGGACTCGTGATCAGCTGGAACCGCGGCGCGGAGGTGCTGTACGGCTGGAGCGCCGCCGAGGCCGTCGGACGCAACGCGCGCGAGCTGATCGTTCCCGAGGACACCGCTCCGGCGGAACGCCTCGTCGAGCAGCTCTCCAGCGACGGCAGCTGGAACGGCGAGCTGCTCGTGCGGCGCAAGAACGGCGAGTCGTTCATGGCCTACGTGCGCAACCGCCTGCTCCGCGACGAGGCCGGCGAGCCCGCCGCCGTCGTCGGCGTGGCGATCGACATCTCCGCGCGCGTGGCGGCCGTCGACGAGCTGCAGCGCTCGCGCGACTACGCGCAGGCGATCACCGAATCGATGGGCGAGGGCCTGTTCACGCTCGACCGCGACTGCCGCCTGACCTACATGAACCGGACCGCCGAGAGTCTGCTCGGCTGGTCAGAGGCCGAACTGCGCGGCAAGCTCTTCAGCGAGGCGTTTCACGGCGCGCCGGCCGGCAGCCGGCGAGTCGCTCGAGTCCTCGCCGCCGCTTCGCTCGCTGCTCGAGGCGCGCACGATCGGCGTCGAGGACGACGTCTTCACCGTTCGCGGCGGAGGCCAGATCCCGGTCTCCTACACGGCGGCTCCGTTCAGCAGCGACGGCATCGCCGGCGGCTGCGTCGTCGTCTTCCAGGACATCACCGAGCGCAAGCGTCGCGAGGAGGAGCACCGCGCGCGACGCCGAGACGATCGCCTGCCTGAACCGAGTCGAGCAGGCGCTCGCCGAGGACCGCTTCCTGCTCTACGCCCAGCCGATCCTCGATCTGCGCAGCGGCCGCGTCGTCAAGCACGAGCTGCTGCTGCGGATGCGCGAGCGCGACGGGCAGATCGTCGCGCCCGGAGAGTTCCTGCCGGTGGCAGAGCAGAGCGCGCTGATCGGCGAGATCGACTGGTGGGTGATCAAGCAGGCCACGCGCCTGGCCGGCCTCGGCTCGCCGGTGCAGCTGAACATCTCGGCGCGCTCGGTCGGCGACCCCGACGTGCTCGAACACATCGAACGGTGCGTCGAGGAGCACGACGTGCAGCCGGGCACGCTGGTCTTCGAGATCACCGAGACGGCGATCGTCAAGGACGAGCGCGCGGCGCGGACCTTCGCCGAGCGCCTGCACGTGCTCGGCTGCGAGGTGGCGCTCGACGACTTCGGCACCGGCTACGGAACGCTCACATACCTCAAGCAGATACCGGTCGACTACCTCAAGCTCGACATCGAATTCGTCTCCGACCTGACGAGCAGCAGCGCCAGCCGCCACGTCGTCGACGTCGTCGTGGCGATGGCGCGCGAGTTCAAACTGCGGACCGTCGGCGAGGGCGTCGAGGACGCCGCGACGCTCGAGCTGCTCTCGAGCGTCGGCGTCGACTTCGCCCAGGGCTACTACATCGCGCGCCCGGCGCCGTTCGGCGATCGGCCGTCCGCTCGCAACGAGAAGCTCAGCGAGATCGGCTCGGCAAGCTCGAGCGCTCGCCTCATCTCCTCCTCGTCGCGGTAGCGCGCCGGCAGCCGCCGCGCCTCGCAGCGGACCTCGAGCTGCTCGCAGCGAGAACGGCCACGGCGCGATCGAAGCCGTCCCGTCGGCGTGTCCGCGCAGCTCCAAGTCGACGAGTCCCGCGGCCGCCGGAACGTCCTTTGCCGTGAACGGATCCCAGCCGTTGCAGAGCGCCAGCGAGAGACCGTCCCATGCCCACATCTGCCGGCCGACCGTCACCGCGGCGGACTCCGAGATCGCCAGTGCCGAGCATAGACTGGGCCTGGCGCGCACGCTCGGCATCGATGTGCGGCTGCAGCTGAGCGGCGAGCGCGGGCGTGCGCTCGGCGCGATGCTCGGACAGCGCACGACCGTGCAGCGAGACGACCAGCGCCGCATAGAGGCTCTGGCTGAGCAGATGATCGGGCGCCGCGCGCCAGATCGCGAGGTGCTCCTCGACGCTGCTCTGCAAGAAGCTCCGCGGCAGCCCGCTTGCGTCGTCGAGCCGCGGCTCGAGGTCGGCCAGCGCCCAGCCGACGTCGTGTTGCTCGGCTCCGAGCGCGATCGGCTCGCGCGGATCGGGCGCCGGAAACCGCTCGTTGCCCCACGCTCGCGCCAGCTGGCCCGACAGCCACGCATGCGACTGCTGGCCGATCACGAGCGCGCCCTCGCCGTCGTCTCGAACGAGCACGCTGCGAGCCTATCCGCCGCTGCGACGCTTCAGCTGCGAAGCGATGCGAGCGCGAGATAGAGCTCTCGCGCCGCCGCCTCGCCGAAGGCGAGGCTCTGCAGCGAGAAGGACTCGTCGGCCGCGTGGATGCGGTCGTCCGGCAGGCCGAAGCCGCCGACGATCACCGGGTATCCGCGCTTGGCCATCTCGGCGACGATCGGAATGCTGCCGCCCGAGCGCAGGAAGGCCGGCGCGCTTCCGCACGCGCGCTGCAGCGCCGCCGCCGCCAGCTGCAAGCGCCGGCTGCTCGGGATCGAACAACGCCGGAGCCGCCGCCATCGCGCCGATCTCGAGCTGTGCGCCGGCCGGCAGCGCCTCGCGCAGCAACCGCTCCAGCGTCGCCCGCATCAGCTCGGGGTCCTGCCGCGGCGCCAGGCGCATCGTCAGCGTCGCGCCGGCCTGCCCGGGCACGACGGTCCGCGGCTCGCCGCCGTGCACCTCGTTGACGTCGAGCGAGGCATCGGCGCCGTTTCGCAGGTAGTACTGCTCGCCGGCACCGGCGTATGCCGGGAGGCCTCCGGCCTGCGCGAGCACCTGCTCGCCGGGGATCAGGCGCTGCCATGAAGCGAGCTCGGCCTCGCTCGGCGGGCTGATCCCGGCACGCAGCTCCTCGCGCAGCCGCCCGTCGGGCCCCGGCAGCACCTGCGCCAGCAGCGCAATGCAGGACGTGCAGCGCGTTCAGCACGCTGCCGCCGTACAGCCCGGAGTGCAGGTTGTGCGAGGCGGTCCGCACCTCGAGCGAGAGCTGCACGACGCCGCGCAGCCCGACGGTGATCGCCGGCGTCTGCGGGTCCGGCATGCCCGAGTCGAACACGATCGCGACATCGACCGGACCGCTGTCGTCGCGCACCCACGTAGCGACCGACTCGCCACCGACCTCCTCCTCGCCCTCGATCAGCACGCGCACGTGGACCGGCAGCTCGCCGGCTCGCGCCATCGCGCAGGCGACGTGCAGCAGCGGCAGGAAGTTCCCCTTGTCGTCAGCCGCGCCGCGCGCGTAGAGGCGACCGTCGCGAATCTCCGGCGCGAACGCGGGCGAGCTCCACAGCTCGGGCGGGCCGGCGCCCTGGACGTCGTAGTGGCCGTAGATCAGCACCGTCGGCGCTGCCGCGTCGGCCGCGCGCAGCTCGCCGACCGCGAGCGGGTTGCCACTGCCGACGCGCACCAGATCGCCGCTGCCGCCGGCCGCGCGGATCCGCTCGATCGCCCAGCTCGCCGCGCGCTCGAGCGCGGCCGGATCGCCGCCGCCGGTCGAGACCGACGGGATCTGCAGCCAGCCGATCAGCTCCTCGAGCAACTCATCGCTCATCGACTGCAGCCTACGACTTGCGCTCGCGCCGCGATCGTCCTAGACTTTCACTCTGATGGCAGAGGAGACTCGCGAGATTCCGCGCGCCGAGTGGGGTACGTTCTTCGACGACTTCAGCCGCGACCTCGAGGGACCGCTGGCGACCGTCGAGGTCGCGGGCGAGGAACTCGGCTCGCAGCTGGAGGCCGAGCGCTCGACGCTGACCAGCATCACCTACGACCACGGAGACGACATCCTCGTGATCGGCCTCGACGTGCAGGGCGGCTCCTCCGAGGATCTCGAGCACATCGTCTACCACCCGCAGAGGATCTACCTCGCCGAATCGGGCGAGGTCACGACGTTCGACATCGAGGACTCCGAAGCGGTCAAGACGCTCGTCAAACTGCAGCCGGCGAGCAGCGACTGAGGCTCTCGGCATTGGCGTCTTCGCGAAACTCGATCCGTCCAGTAGGAGCGACAGCGATGCGCAACCGCCATGCCGCGTCTGGACTGCCCCTCGCGCTCGCCGCCCTGCTCTTGGTCCTGACGGCGACGGCCTCGGCCTACACATACAAGAAGCCGACCGGCCAGGACTGCGGCAAGGCCACGCTGATCGGCGGCTTCGGCGGTCCGCGCCCGACCAACGTGGCGGCCGACGCCGTCCCGCAGATTCACACCTTCATCCACCGCGGCACGATCTCCTGTGCGAAGGCAAGGAAAGTGATGTCCGCGTTCGAAAAGAGCTTCCTGCAGCCGGGCGCCGCCGGCAAAGGCATCTCGCCTGCCGGTTGGAAATGCGCGTTCAGCGCGAGCCTGCGTGGCCAGGCCTGCTCGAACTCCAAGCGCGTTCTGATCAGCAACGCGATTGTCTACATCACGCCGAAGTAGACGCAGTCGCGCCCGGGTAGCGATCCTGCTCGGAAGCTAGCTCGTCGCGGCGGGCTCGTCGCAGCCGTAGAGATGCTCGCGCAGCTGGTCGCAGCCCTCGCTGGACCAGCGTTCGCTCGACTCGAGATTCTCGATCACCGCTTCGGCGGCGCGCACCAGCTCGACGCTCTCCGGCTCGCCGAACAGCAGCGCGTCGGCCGCCTCGAGCAGCTGCTCGCGCTCGCGCGCGTGCAGCTTCGCTGCGCCGTGGTGGTCGATCGTCTCGACCAGCGCCGTGTAGTGCGCGGCGCGCGCGTTCATCGTGTCGGTGCTCATCATCGTGCGACCTACGTTAGCCAGCTGACCGCTCCGGCCCCGACCGCGGCGCTACCGTTGCCGGGTGCGAGTCGCGACATGGAACGTGAACTCGGTCAAGCAGCGCCTGCCGCGGCTTCTGCCCTGGCTCGAGCAGCGCCGCCCCGATGTCGCTCTGCCTGCAGGAGACCAAGCTCGGCGACGATGCCTTCGACGCGCTGCTCGGCGAGGCGCTCGCCGAGCGCGGATATGCCGTCGCGCGCCACGGTGAGGCGCAGTGGAACGGCGTCGCGATCCTCTCGCGCGTCGGCATCGAGGAGATCGAGGTCGGGATTCCCGGCGCGCCCGGCTTTCCCGGCGTCGAGGCGCGCGCGATCGCGGCGACGTGCGGCGGGATCCGCGTGCACTGCGTCTACGTGCCGAACGGCAGAGAGCCGGACTCCGAGCACTACCGCTACAAGCTCGCCTGGCTGGCCTCGCTGCGCGAGCAGCTCGCGGCCGAGGGCCAGAGCACGATCGTCTGCGGCGACGTCAACATCGCGCCGGCCGACATCGACGTGTTCGATCCGGCGGCGTATGTCGGACACACGCACGTGACCGCGCCGGAGCGCGCGGCGCTGTCGCAGCTGGAGGCGCTCGGCCTGCACGACGTCGTGCGCGAGCACTGGCCGCAGCAGCGGATCTTCACCTACTGGGACTACCGCGCGGGAATGTTCCACCAGGATCTCGGCATGCGCATCGACCTGGTGCTCGCGAGCACGCCGGTCGCCGAGCGGGTGCGGGCGGCGTGGGTCGATCGGCAGGCGCGCAAGGGCACGAAGCCGAGCGATCACGCGCCGGTGATCGTCGACCTCGACGAGGCGCCCGATGGCGACATCGGCCCGGTCGTGCCGCCGCCCTCCGCGCCGGCCGGAGCTCGCCGCACGACGAAGCTGCCGCAGTCGGCAGCGAGCCCGCCGGCGTCCTAGGCTGACCGAATGCGAGAGCGCGCGGCGGGCCGGGCACGCATTCCTCGACAAACTAACGTTTACGTAAGCATAAGATCGCTAGGATGAACGTATGACATCGGACGAGCGAAAGAGGTGAGACGATGTTTCGCAACATCCTCGCGGCGATCGACGGGTCTCCCGATTCCGAGCAGGCGCTGACGCAGGCGAGCGACCTGGCAGAGTCCGAGCACGCGCGATTGACGCTGTTCAGCGCCGTCGTGCCGCCGCCGTCGTTCGCCTACACCGGAATGGGCGGCGACGTCGTGACGAAGCTGACCGAAGAAGCGGAAGCGGACAGCGAAAAGCTGCTGCGCGCGGCGCTCGAGCAGGTCCCCGACGACGTCTCGGTGACGACGGTACTGAGCAAAGAGCCGGCGCGGCCGGCGATTCTGCGCCAGCTCGAGCAGGGCGATCACGACCTGCTGGTGATGGGCTCGCGCGGGCGCGGCGCGGTCCGCTCGGTGCTGCTCGGCAGCGTCAGCCACTACGTGCTGCATCACTCGCCGGTTCCGGTGCTGATCGTGCACGCCGAGGACACCGCCTCCGGACGCGCGCGATCCTCGACGAGCCGCCTGACCGAGGAGCAGAGCGACGAGGCGAAGGCGAGCACCGCCGTTCGCGAGGTCGAGCCGTGAGCGCCCAGCCTGAGCCTCCTCCCGATCTCGGCGAGCGACTCGTGCTGCCGTCGGAGTCGGCGCGCGGTTTTGCCGACGCCGAGGAGGAGCTGCGCCGGATGCGCGAGCGCTTCGAGCAGACGCACGACGCCGAGTCCCAGGGAGAGCTCGCCGCGCTCGCGCTCGAGCAGGTCGAACGCGAGCTGAGGTTGACGGGCGAGCACCGCCGCCAGCTGGAGGGCGTCGAACTGAGCCTCTGGTCACGGCGCAACCGCCTCGAGCGATTCCTGATCCGAACGCGCGGCGCCGGCTGGTGGCATGAACGCCGGGCCCGTGCGAACGGCAGCTAGCGCCGGCCGGCAGGTCGACCGCTCGCGCGTGCGTCATCCTTGACGCTGGTGGAGCCGACGCACCACAAACGCGAGATCCGCTCGTGGCTGATGGACATGGACGGCGTGCTCGTGCGCGAGGACCAGGCGATCCCCGGCGCCGACCGCTTTCTCGCGCGCCTGCGCGAGCTCGAACTGCCGTTCCTGCTGCTCACGAACAACTCGATCTACACCGCGCGCGACCTGGTCGCGCGGCTCTCGGCGAGCGGCCTGGAGGTGCCCGAGGAGGCGATCTGGACCTCGGCGCTGGCGACCGCGCGGTTCCTCGAGAACCAGCGTCCCGGCGGCTCGGCGTTCGTGATCGGAGAGTCCGGCTTGACGACGGCGCTGCACAACGCCGGCTACACGCTGGCCGAGCGCGACACCGACTACGTCGTCCTGGGCGAGACGCGCACCTACTCGTTCGAGCGGATCACGCGTGCGATCCGGCTGATCGCCGGCGGCGCGAGGTTCATCGCGACGAACCCGGACCCGACCGGCCCGACGGCCGCCGGGCCGGTGCCGGCGACCGGCTCGGTCGCGGCGCTGATCAGTCGCGCGACCGGCATCGAGCCGTACTTCGTCGGCAAGCCCAATCCGCTGATGATGCGCTCGGCGCTGAACGCGATCGACGCGCACTCAGAGACGGCTGCGATGATCGGCGATCGGATGGACACCGACGTCGTCTCGGGCCTGGAGGCCGGCATGGAGACGATCCTCGTGCTCAGCGGCGTGACGACGCGCGAGGCTGCCGAGCGCTTCCCGTATCGCGCCTCGCAGATCGTCGACTCGGTCGCCGATCTGGTCGATCGTCTCGGCTGAGCCGGGCCGGTTAGGCCGACATGTCGACCGCGAAGACGCGGTCGGGCACGATCGTCACGGTGACGCGCGCGTCCTCGGGCCCGTCGTGCTCGCGCAGGTCCGAGCCGTACTTCGCGCCGACGCGGTCGGCAAAGACGTAGTCGTCGTCTGACTCGATCTGCGCGTGGCCGCGCACGTCGAGATAGCGGTACGGGTTCTCCAGGTCCAGTAGGAACAAGCTGCACTGCGCTCGCGCTTTCAGGTTCCTCGTCTTCAGCCGCGCCGTGTTGAGCGAGAGCCGCAGCTCACCGTCCTCGTAGAGGAACCAGACCTCGGTCAGTTGCGGCCCGCCGTCGCGGCCGATCGTCGCGAGCGTCGCGAACTGCGCCTCGAGCAGGTCTCTGTGGGAGTCGGGGAACTCGCTCATCGCCGGCTCGATTCTAGGAGGCCAACTGCCTCGCCTGCGTCGTGCGAGCATCGCGGCGACGCCCGAGCGCATGCTCGATCGCCCAGACGATCACGCCGATCGCGGCCAGCGCGCCGCCGAGCATCGCGACGTCGCTCCAGCCGCCGGCGTCGTAGATCGTCGAGGCGAGCGCCGAGAAGATCGCGGCCGCCGCGAACAGCGTCGCCATGTATGCCGTCGTGATCCGGCTGCGTGCGGCCGGATCGAGTGCGTAGATCACGCTCTGGTTGGTGATCTGCGCTCCCTGGATGCCGAGGTCGAGCACGGCGATGCCGGCGATCAGCGCGCCCAGCGAGGACTTGCCCGCCGCGATCGCTCCCCACGAGAGGAGCATCGTGGCGAAGAACAGGCCGGTCGAGAGGTGATGGTGGCCGCGGTCGGCGAGCCGCCCTGCGCCCTGCGCCGCCACCGCACCGGCCAGCCCGACGAGTCCGAACAGGCCGATCGTCGCGTCGCCGTAGTTGTACGGGCGTCCGGCCAGCAGGAACGCGATCGTCGTCCACAGAACGCTGAACTGACCCATTCCAAGCGCGCCGTAGAGCATCCGCACGCGCAACGTCGGCTGCTCGACGACGAGCCGCCCGACCGACCTCAGCAGCGCCGGATAGGAGAGCTCGGTGGTCGGGCGCACGCGCGGCAGATTGCGGTGCAGCACGAGGCTGAGCGCCAGCATCAGCGCGGCTGAGATCGCGAACACGAGCCGCCAGCCGTCGAGCTCGGAGAGCAGCCCGCTGGCGGTGCGCGCGACGAGGATGCCGATCAGCAGGCCGCTCATCACCTTGCCCAGCACTCGCCCGCGTTCCTCCTCGGCGGCGAGCGAGCTCGCCAGCGGTACGAGGATCTGCGCGACGACCGACGTCACGCCGACGACGAGCAGCGCCGCAGCCAGCACGCTGAAGCTCGGAGCGAGCGCCGTCGCGAGCAGCGCGAGCGCGGTGATCAACAGGATGCCGGTGATCAGGCTGCGCCGCTCGAGCAGGTCGCCGAGCGGGACGAGCAGCACGAGGCCGGCGGCATAGCCGACCTGCGAGGCCGTCACGAGCAGTCCGGCGGTCCCGTCGGAGACCGAGAAGTCGTGAGCGATCGTGCTCAGCAACGGCTGCGCGTAGTAGATGTTCGCGACCGCTGCACCACACGCGACCGCCATCAGCAGGACCAGTCGCGGAGAGAGGGCGCGCTGGCTGCTGTCGTTGCTCACGCAATCGAGCTTAGAACGCCGCTATGTATCGACTCGCGTCAGCGCGGTGACCGGGCAGCGCGGAGGATCGGTGCTCGCGTCGAACTCGGCCAGCGCCTCGGCGCCGAGCAGCGCGAAGCTCTCGCGTACGGCGTCGCGGTAGCGCGCGTCGACGACGGCCGTGCCGCCTGCGAGCCCGAGCTCGAAGCGCTCGCGCGCGGCGCGGCTGCCGAGGTAGCACCAGACGCGTCCGGCGAGCCGGACATCGAGCAGCTCGGCGACGTCGATCCGCTCGTAGTTGCGCTCGCGCCGGTCGAGCGCAAGCAGCTCGGCCTCGTCGGTCTTCAGCAGAACGCCGTTGACCGAGTCGCCCGGCGCCGGCGCGACGTTCAGGAACGTCACGAAGACCGCGGGGCGAGAGCTGCCGTCCTCGCTGAGGTAGTACTTGTAGCCGGGCTCCTCGAGCGTGTTGTCCATCGCCACGTTCCACGTGCGGCGATGGTCGCGCAGCCGGCACGTGCGAATCTCGGTGCGCTCGGCGTCGCGGCCGTAGCGTGTCAGCGAGCCGTAGCCGAATACGTACTGCTGCGACATCTCAGCGCGCCAGCGGCGCGGGAGCGGCCGTCAGCCAGGAGAAGGCCAGCGGCGAGGAGGCCGTCAGGTCGATCGCCGGCTCGGTCGTCGTGTAGGACTGGACGTTGTCCTTGAACACCGCTCTGCTGTCGAAGCGCGCGTACGCGTTGCCGCCGCCGGCCGGGCACCTGCGCATGCCGCTCACCTTTCCGCTGCTCGACGCGTTGCTGGGGCCCTCGACGACGCCGCCCGCGAGTACCGGCGGCGAGCCTTCGAGCGAGCCGACGAGGTTCGCGACCTGGTGCGAAGGGCAGTCGACGAACGTGCTGCCGTCGCCGATCGCGAACGACACGCCCCAGGCGTTCGCGCCGAGCACGTTGCCGAGCCAGCGCGCCGCGAACGGCGCGTAGGTCGGCGCAGCGACAAGGTAGTCGTACTCCGAGGCCATCACCGAGAGCCCGTCGCCGTGCGAGGCGGTGTCGGCTTCGTTCCACGGGAAGCCGAAGCCGAACGGGTCGCGCGCCGCCTGCGCAACGGCCGCTTCGAGCTGTTCGCGAAGGTTGGCGATCAGCTGCGCTTCGGAGACGGCGAGGCCGGAAGGATCGCCGGCGGCGCGCAGCGCGCGGATGAGCTCGAAGTGCGCAAGCCCGCTGACGTCGTACAGGTTCAGCGGTTCGCCCGTGCCGGAGTGCGCGATGTACGCACCAGCCCATTCGGCGGCGCGCTGCAGGTAGTACGACGGCGAGGAGTGCGCGAGCCCGCCGGGTAGCCTGTGCCCGGCGCCGAGCGCGATCGCGAGCTCGCTCGCGCCCAACTCGAGGTCGTCGCGCCATTCGGTCTCCGGATAGAAATCGAACGGGATCGTGCTCAGCAGCCGGCCGGACGGATCGGTGTCGGCCTGTTCGAAGATGTCCTCGCCGGCTTTCAGGCAGCGAGCCGCCAGTTCGGGCAGCGTGCTCGCGAACACCTGGTAGCAGAGCGCGAAGGCGGCCGCATCGCGTCCGGCCAGGTTCGGGCTGACCGGAGCGCCCGGAGCGCCCGCGCGGAACACCGGCCGATGGCGGATGTAGCGCGCTTCGTAGTCTTCGCCGCCGTAGCTGTCGTCGGCCTGCGGCAGCCGCCAGATGTCGTGGTCGCCGAGCGTCTTTGCGTTGCCCTCGCCGATGCCGACCTGGTAGTAGAGCGTGCGCGTTTGGTCGTTCCACATCCGCAGCAGCCATTCCACGCCGAAGCGCGCCTCCGCTGTGAAGTTCGACGCGCCGGCCGACGCGCCCATCTCGGCCGGGAAGTCGCGCACGCCGGCGAGCATCAGATCGACCGTGTAGCTCGTCGTCTGCACGAACTTCAGGTAGTCGCCGGCGTCCCACCAGCCGCCGGCGGCGTCGATCGTTTCGCCGGTGCTCGTCAGCTCGCCCTTGAACTCGCCGTTGGCGTTGACCGCCGGCGTCTGGAAGACGGACGCGTGCTCGTCGTTGAGGTGCGCCGGCGCGCTGCGCAGCGCCGAGGCGATGTATTCGGGGCCGTCTCGCTCGTTCTCGTAGAACGAGAGCGCGTTCGCCAGCGGCGCTGCGTACAGCGACGCGGGCGCGCCGATCGCGAACGGCGGCGAGCTCGCCGCTGCCTTGCCACCGAGCACGAGCGTGTAGGTTCCGGGCGCCTGGACGGCATCGAAGTCGAGCGGATAGACATGCCCGAAGCGCTTGCTCCACGCTCCGATCGAGCTGGGAAGCAGGCCCTGCGCCAGCGTCGCGCCGTCGCTCTCACGCACCAGCGAATACGGCGCGCCGGCGACTTCGCGACGCGACATCACGTAGGCGCGCTTCGGTCCGGCACCGGCGTAGCCGACCTGATCGATCCGCACGAACGTCGTCGCGCTGCTCGCCCGCGCGGCGGCTGCCGGCAGCAGCAGCGACGCCGCTGTGAGCGCCGCCAGCACGAGTGACACCCTCCCCCTGCGCATCGCTATGGCACACTAGCCGCCGCCGCTCAGAGGCGCTCGATCCGCATGCTCGCGGGGTCCTCGGATTCGAGCGGCAGCTCGGGCGGCAGGCGGAAGGCCGACGGGCGCCAGCGCTCGACGCGCCGCGCTCGCGCTTCGTTCACGCGCCGCAGCCTCGCTCCCAACGCGACCAGCCACACGTTCAACATCGCAAGCGCGACCACCGCCGCCACGAGCGCGCCGGCGAGCAGCAACGCCAGCACCGTCAGGCCCACCAGTGCGGCTGCCAAGAGCAGCGCGACCATGCCTGCAGAGTTCTACGCCGGCGTCGACTCTCCTCGAAGCTCGGCTGCCGCTCAACCGCCGGATGACGAGCTGATTCGCCGTCCCTGCGCGAGCCCGGCCTCGATCACCGCGCCGCGCCGCGAGGTACTCATCAGATTGACTCCCATCGCGGCTGCACTGGCGCGGTCCGGGTTGATCGTGCGCATGCTGGCGCCGCGACCGCGCAGCGCCAGCGACTCGGCGCCTGCGATGCCGCGCGAGATCGGACCGAAGGCGCCCGTCAGCGAGCGCCGCGTAGGGCGCAGCGAGCCGGTCGGATTCAGGCACAGCACGCGATCGCCGCGGCCGGCCTCGGCAGCATCGGCGTTCGTCGGGCTCCAGACGCCGCCATCGACGAACTCGCGACCGTCGGCGAGCACCGGCCGAAACACGCCCGGGATCGCGCACGAGGCCTGCACCGCGACAGCGACGGAGACCTGCGGCGCGCCTGGCGCGCCGAACACGACGCGCCGGCCGCTGCCGAGCTCGACTGCGACGAGGCGCAGGCGAGCGTCCCAACTCGCGACCGCATGCTCGATGATCGCGCCGAGCTGATCGAGCGAGCGACGTCCACGTGGCGCCGCGCGCAGGACAGCGCGACGGAGCGCGGCGCGAGGCACCGTCGCCGATCCGAGCACGAGCGAGGCGAGCGGCGCGCCTGCCGTCGCAAGGACGCCCGCCGCTCCGCCCAGCGCGCGCTCGAACGCGGACGCAGCGGCGGCCTCTGCGACATCCTCGCCGCCGCTCGTGCCACCGAGCCGCTCGTGCGGCGCGACGCCGGCGCTGAGCAGCGCCGCGACGATCGATCCCGCCGAGGTGCCGACGAAGCATCCGCACGCGCGCGCGTCGAACCGCTCGTCGTGCTCGAGCCCGGCGAGCACCGCCCAGATCCAGGCCTCTCCGAGCACGCCTCCGCCGCCGAGCACGAGTGCGTGCGGGCTGTCCATCTGCTCGAGGATAGAAGCGGGCGCTCGCGCGACGGTTGCCGCGCCCTATCGTGGGTAGGCAAGCAGGACCGCGTTCGCAAACTGCAATCACGTCGCCCAGCTCGCCGCATGCTGAGCGCAGAGGAGGAGCCACCATGGCCGCGCCGTCCGTCGCAGATCAGAAGCTGATCCAGTACCTCAACGAGGCCTACGGACTCGAGCAGCGGCTGGAGACCGCGCTGCAGGCACATATCGCGACGGCGACGTCCGCGCCCTACAAGAAGCGCCTGCGCGAGCATCTCACCGAAACCAAGCGCCACGGCCGCGAGGTCGCCAAACGGATCAAGCAGCTCGGAGGCCAGGCGACGAGCGTCGACGCGCCAGGGCCCGCACCGATCGGCGAGGCCGCCCAGGCTGTGCTCGGTGGCGCACAGAAGGCGCTCGCGCTCGCGCAGGGTTCGCTGCACGCGATCCGCGGCACCGGCGAGGAGGAGAAGCAGCTGAAGAACGCCAAGAGCGAGTACTCCGCCGAGGCTGAGGAGATCGCCACCTACAGCTCGATCGAGACGCTCGCCGCGACGCTCGGCGACCTCGACACGCAGCGACTCGCGCGAGCGATTCGCCGCGAGGAGGAGCGAATGCTCTCCTATCTGCAGAAACAGATCCCGCGCTTCACCAAAGCCGTGGCGAAAGCGGAGATCCCCGCGTCGCAACGCGGCGGAAGCGAAACGAAAGCGAGCGTCTCCGGAAGAGCTGAAAGCGACGTCCGCGAAAGCAAAAGCCACATCCGTCAAACCAAAAGCCAAACGCGCGAAAGCGAAAGCAGCGCCGAGGCGGAAAGCAGCAGGTACGCGATGAGCAGCGAGCAGAACGACACGCCCGAGCTCAACGTCGCCGACTGGCACGGGCGCACGATCGTCGACGTCGACGGCGAGAAGATCGGCAAGCTCAGGACGTCTACGTCGACGTCGAGACCGACGTGCCGCAGTTCGCGACCGTCAAGGAAGGGCTGATCGGCCGGCACCTGACGTTCGTGCCGCTCGGTGGCCTGACCGTCAGCCCGGACGCGCTGCAGGTCGCCGTGACGAAGGCGCAGGTGCAGGACGCGCCCAACCTCGCAGAGCACGGCGAGGAGCTCTCGCAGGACGACGAGTCGGCGCTCTACCACCACTTCGAGCTGAACTACACGCCGATCGCGACCGAGAGCGGACGTAGGCTGGCGCGCCGCTGACCGCGGCGCCGCCCGCTCAGCCCGCGTCGGCGAGCAGCTCGAGCACGGCCTGCTCGATCCGGTTGCGCACGCGCGGCTTTGCCAGATCTGGCTCGCCGGCCGGCAATCCTGCGAGCGTCTCGCCGATCGTCACGCCTGCCTTGTAACGGTCGATCACGCGCGGGTCGACGTAGGAGGCGCGGCAGACGGCAGGCGTGTTGCCGAGGTAGGCCGCGACGGTCTTGACCGCGCCTTTCACCTGCCGCTCGCGGGCCGCGTGCGTCGTCGCCCTGCCGGCGGCGCGGACCTCGCCGTCACGCGCGGCGAGCGCGACGGCCGCCAGCACGGTCGCGTTCCACGTGCGGAAGTCCTTTGCGCTGAAGTCTGCGGCCGTGTGGCGCTTGAGGTAGTCGTTGACCTCTTGCGCATCGAGCTCCACCCACCGCCCGGCTTCGCGGTAGGCGAGCAGCTGCGCTCCGCTGCGGCGTCGCTTCAGCTCGGCTACGAGCTCGCGCGCGTCCGCATCGGTGATCGCCTGAACGCGCCGCTGGCCGGACTTCGCCGGGAAGTCGAAGATCAGCTCGTCGCGCTCGATCGTCACGTGCTTTCGCAGCATCGTCGTCAAGCCGTAGGACTCGTTGCGCTCGGCATAGTCGTCGGAGCCGATCCGGAAGAAGCCGACGTCGAGCAGGCGAACCGAGCAGGCCAGCACACGCTCGCGCGAGAGCCGCTCGTCGAGCGAGCCGGCGGCGGTCCGCCGGCCGGCGTGCAGCTCTCGCGCGACGCGCCGGCGCAGCTTCGGCAGCGCCTGCCCGAACGCGATCATCGAGCCGAACTTCCGCCGGTCGCGATGCGCGCGCCAATCCTCGTGGTAGAGGTACTGCTTGCGCCCGGCCGCATCGATGCCGGTCGCCTGCAGGTGTCCGCGCGGGTCCATGCAGATCCAGACCTCGCGCCACGCCGGCGGGATCGCCAGTCGGCCGATCCGCTCGAGAACCTCCGGATCGTCGATCCGCTCGGCGGCCGGGTCGAGGTACTCGTAGCCGCGCCCGCGCCGCCGGCGGGCGATCCCGGGAGCGCTGCAGTCCGAACGACGAAGTCGTGGCATCGCGCCCACTAATAGCGGGTGGCGCCAGCGCGGCCTCCGGCCCCGGGCGCGCTCGATTGGGGCCCGCGTGGCAGCGGGTAGCCGTACAACGTCCCCCGATTCGAGCAGGAGCATCGATGCTGACATCGCAGAACGGCGTGCGCCCGGTGAGCGGCACGCTGAGCCTGACCTTCGACGACGGGCCCGAGCGGGCTTCGACCTCGCACATGCTGGCGGCGCTCTGCAGACTCGGCGTCGGCGCGACGTTCTTCATGCTCGGCGAGCGCGTTCGGGCAGCGCCCGGGCTCGCCCGCGCGGTCCGCGACGCCGGCTTCGACGTCCAGCTGCACGCCGACCGCCACATCCGCCACAGCGAGCTCGACGAGCAGGCGATCGAGCGCGACACGCGCGCGGCGCTCGACGCGCTCGCGGCGATCGACGTGCGACCGAGCCGCTGGCGCACTCCGTGGGGCATCGTGACTGCGGCGAGCGAGCGTGTTGCGGCGCGTCACGGCCTCTCGCTGACCGGATGGACGATCGATACGCACGACTGGCGCGGCGACTCGCCCGCCGCGATGCTCGCCGGCGCTCGCGCGCGACTCGTGCCGGGCGCGGTGGTGCTGATGCACGACGCGCTCGGGCCGGGCTCGCGTCGCGCGAGCGTGCAGAACACGATCGAGCTGCTCGAGCCGCTGATCGCCGAGGCGCGCGCTCGCGGCCTCAGCGTCGGCGCACTGCCACGCCCCGCGAGCGTGGCCGAGCGAGTGCCCGCCGGCGAGCCGGCGCTCGCGCCAGCCGCGCGATGAGCACTCAGCACCTGCTCGAGCCGGCCGCGGCGGCGCCGCTCGGCAGCGGTCTGGACTCGCAAGCGCTGGCGAGCGCACTCGAGCTGATCGCCGGCCGTGCCGCCGCGCTCGACGCGAGCCCGCGTTTCCCGGCCGAGAACTTCGAGGCGCTGGCCGCGGCCGGCGTGCTGCAGCTGCCGGCTGAACGCGAGCGCTGCGATCTGCGAGTCGAGGCAGCGCTCGTGCGCGCCGTAGCGGCCGCCGACGCGTCGACAGCTCGGATCCTCGACGGCCACCTCAACGGCGTCGAGCGGCTCGTGCTGCTGGCCGAGCCGGAGCTGCTCGAGCGCGAGCTGGCGGCGGTCGCGCGCGGCGAGCTGCTGCTCGGCGTGTGGGGCGCCGATCCGGGTCCCGGCGAGGGCGCGCCGGCGCAGCTGCACGGGCGCGCCGGCGAGCTGACGTTGCGCGGCGCGAAGACGTTCTGCTCGGGCGCCGGCGGCGTTCAGCGGGCGCTCGTGATCGCTCGCGACGAGCACGGCGACCGCCGGCTCGCGTACGTCGAGCTGAGCCACGGAGTCGCGATCGACCGGTCGCTGGTACCGCGCCTCGGGCCTGCGCGCGTCGGAGAGCCATCGCGTCGAGTTCCACGACGCTCCCGTGCTCGCGCTGCTCGGCGACCGCGACGAGATCGTGCGCGAGCCGTGGTTCTCGCGCGACGCCGTGCGTACGGCGGCGACCTGGGCCGGCATCGCCGACCGGATCCTGGCGGCGACCGTCGCGGCGCTGTCGGGCAAGCCTGCCGATGAGCTGAGGCTGCACGCGCTCGGGCGGATGCGCGTCGAGCGATCGTCGATCGACCGCTGGCTGGATCACGCCGTCACGCGCCTGCACGAGGCCGCCGCCGCGGAGCCGTCCGGCCTCGCGGCGGATCCGAACTCGCTCGAGCTCGAGGCCGCGCTCGCCGCGCGGTGGCGCACGCTGTCGAGCGAATGCCGCCTGGCGCTGGCCGGCTGCGGTCGCACGATCTCCAGCGAGGCGGTGCGCGCCGCCGGTTCGCGCGAGCTCGTCGTCGGCGGCGCGCTCGACCTCGCGCGTCGCGATCTCGACCTGTTCCTGCTCCAGCACCGTCTCGATCCGAAGCTGGTCGAGCTCGGTGCGTCGGCGCTCGCGGACGCTCCGCGATGAGTGAGGCGAAGCAGGCGATGCGGGTCGGGCGCGAGCGCTTCGAGCGCAAATACGAAACGAGTGCGGATCCTTGGGGCTACCGTACGAGCGCGTACGAGCGCAACAAGTACGCGGCGACGCTCGCCGCGCTTGCCGCGACGCCCGCTCACCCGCGCGCTCGAGGTCGGCTGCTCGATCGGAGTCTTCTCGCGACTGCTCGCCACGCGCTGCGAGCAGCTCGTCGCGATCGACTTCTCCGCGCACGCGCTGAGGCTCGCGCGCGAGGAGCTCGCCGGCGTCGTCAACGTCGAGCTGCGCCGTGCGAGCTTTCCCGAGCAGGTGCCGGAGGGCGAGTGGGATCTGATCGTCTGCTCGGAGGTTCTCTACTACCTCGACGAGCCGGCGCTCATCAGCGCGATCGCCTGGCTTCGCGCCCAGCTGCAGCGCGGCGCGAGCGTGCTCGCGGTCAGCTGGCGCGGCGACGGAGCGGAGGAGCCGCTCAGCGGCGACGAGGCACACGAGCGGCTCGCTCGGCGAGCTCGGACGCTGGCACGCGCTCGATGGCCGCCGCGACGCCTACAGGCTCGACCGGTTCGACGGCGATGGCCGCTGAGCGGATCGCGATCGTCGGCGCCGGGCCGGCCGGACTGGCGACGGCACGCGCCTACCGCGATCACGGCGGCGGCGGCGAGCTGACGATGATCGGTGAGGAGCCGTTGCTTCCCTACGAACGGCCGCCGCTTTCGAAGCAGCTGCTGCGCGGCGAGATCGACGCGGGCGAGCTCGCGCTCGAGCGACGTGAGTGGTTCGAGGAGCGCGAGATCGGCTTGAGGATCGGCGAGCGCGTCATCTCGATCGCGGCGGAGCACGGCGGCGTGCTGCTCGAGGGCGGCGAGCGACTCGACGTCGACGCGATCGTGTTGGCGACCGGCTCGGAGCCGCTGCGTCCGGAGCTTCCCGGCCTCGATCATCCGGAGCTGATCACGATCAGGAGGCTGCCGGACAGCGTCGGCCTGCTCGAGCGAAGCGGTCAGGGCGGTCGGGTGCTCGTGCTCGGCACCGGCTTCGTCGGCTGCGAGATCGCCGCCTCGCTGGCTGCGCGCGGCGAGCGTGTGACGTTGATCGGCCAGGAACCGCCGCAGCTCGCGCGTCTGGGCGATCAGGCGGCCCAGCGGATCAGCGATTGGCTGCGCGAGCTCGGCGTCGAGCTGCATGACCGACGCAGGCGTCGCGGCCGTTCACGACGGCAGGACCGTCGAGCTGGCGAACGGGGTGCGCCTGCGCGGGACATGCGTCGTGCTGGCGCTCGGCTCGCGTCCACGCGGCGAGCTCGCACGCCAGGCAGGCCTGGCGATCAGCGATGACGGCGCGGTCGTCGTCGACGCCTCGATGCGCGCGAGCGAGCACTCACCTGCGGTATTCGCCGCCGGCGACGTTGCGCATACATACAACGTCAGCGCCGATCGGCACCTGCGAGTCGAACACTGGGGCGACGCGCTCGAGCAGGGCGCGGTCGCCGGCGCGCGCCTGGCCGGCGAGCGTCGAAGCTGGGATGGCGTACCGGGTTTCTGGTCGACGATCGGCTCGCACACGCTGAAGTACGCGGCCTGGGGCGACGGCTACGACGACGCGCGGCTGCACACGGGCGATGATCAGTCGTTCTCGATCTCCTACTCGCGCGACGGCGTGCTCGTCGGCGTGCTGACGCACGATTGCGATGAGGCGTATGCGCGCGGTCGCGAGCTCGTGCGCGCCGGGAGCTCGGCGCCGTGAACGTCGCAGACGGACGGATCGCTGACACTCGTGCCCTCGCGCGCGCTGCGCGCTGTCGTCGTCGTTCCCGCGCGCGACGAGGAGGCGCTGATCGGCCGCTGCCTGCGCGCCTTGGCCCGCCAGCGTGGAGTCGCGCGCGAGCAGTATGAGGTGATCGTCGTGCTCGACGGCTGCCGCGACGCCACGGCCGACCGCGTGCAGGAGCTCGCAGCTGAAGAGCCGACGCTGCGCCTGCAGACGATCGTGCTGCCCGAGCCGGTAGGAGTCGGACGCGCGCGCCGTTGCGGAATGGACCTCGCCTGCGAGCGCCTGCTCGCGCTCGGACGCGAGGACGGACTGATCACGACCACCGATGCCGACAGCGTCGCCGCGGCGGACTGGCTTGCCGTGCAGCTCGAGCTGATCGCCCGCGGGGCGCGCGCGATCGGCGGGCGGATCGAGCTGTTGGCAGCCGATGCCGGCGAGCTTCCCTCGGATGCGCTCCACGAGCGCGACCAGCGTGCTGCTGAGCGGATGCGCACCGTGCTCGCCGACTCCTCGCCGGACGTCGTCAGCGAGCACCATCAGTTCAGCGGCGCCTCGCTGGCGCTGACGGCGGCCACCTACCGGCGATGCGGAGGGCTGCCGGTTCGCGCGGCACTCGAGGACGAGGCGCTCGAGCACGAGCTGCGCCTGCGCGGAGTCGCGATTCACCGCAGCCGCGACGTGCGCGTGCAAACATCGGCGCGCACCGACGGCCGCGCTCCCCGGGGCCTGGCGCACGACCTCGCGCGCTCGAGCTGGCGCGCGCGCCGGTCCTACCGAGCCGCGCAGTTCCCGCTCGAGCGGTTGCTCGCCGCGAAGGACGCGACGATCGCTTTGGTACTGCCGGCGCGCGATGTCGCCGCGACGATCGGGCCGATCGCCGACGCCGCGGCGCGGTTGTGCGATGTCGGCCTACTCGACGAGGTGCTCGTCGTCGACGCCGCCTCCAGTGACGGCAGCGCCGAGATCGCAGAACGGGCCGGTCTGCCGGTCGCGCAGGAGGACGCGCTCTCGCCGGAGCTCGGGCCGGCGCGCGGCAAGGGCGACGCGATGTGGCGCGCGACGCGCGCGCTGGACAGCGAGATCGTCGCGTTCGCCGACACCGACACGGAGGACTTCGGCGAGCACTTCATCACCGGCCTGCTCGGACCGCTGCTCTGCGAGCCGGCGGTGCAACTCGTCAAGGGCCGCTTCCGGCGACCGTTCCGTTCGCAAGGCTCGCTCGCGCTCCACGGCGGTGGCCGGGTCACCGAGCTGATGGCGCGGCCGCTGCTGAACCTGCACGCGCCCGAGCTGGCCGTCTTCGATCAGCCACTCGCGGGCGAGACCGCGGCCCGCCGTGAGCTGCTCGAGCGGATTCCATTTGCCGCCGGCTACGGAGTCGAGATCGCGATGCTGCTCGATGCCTGGCGGATCGCCGGGCTCGACGGTCTCGCGCAGGTCGACCTCGGCGTTCGCCAGAACCGCCACCAGCCGCTGCGCGAGCTCTCGGCGATGTCCTACGCCGTGCTCGTAGCGGCGCAGAGCCGGCTGCTCGGCAGCGAGTTCGCCGATGCGCACGCCTGCGGCTCGATCGCGCTGCCAAGCCTCGAGGACGGCGCCGCGATGGAGTCGAGGAGGGTCAGCGTCGAGGAGCGCCCGCCGCTGCGCGCGCTGCTCGAGGACCGCCGCTCAGCGTGAGATGCAGCTGATCCGCCCGCCGTCCTCGAGGATCGCCCAGCGCAGGTCGGCGATCGAGGTGATCTGCGACTGACGCGCCTCCTCCTCGATGTCTTCGATCGTGATGCGCTCGCGTCGCATGTTGCGCTCGATCGGACGCCCGTCCTGAACGAGGACGATCGGCTCGCCCTCGGTGATCACTCGCACTGCTCGAGAGTGAAACGAGATCCAGCTGACCGCTACCGACAGCACGCCGATCGTCGAGATCACGATCAACGCGCCGGTCACCGACTCGTCGCTCTGAGTCACGCCCTGCTGCACGAGGTCGCCGATCACGACGAGCAGGATCAGGTCGAACGGCTCGAGCTGGCTGAGCTGCCGCCGCCCGACCACGCGTGTCACGAGGAAGACGAAGAAGAAGATGACCGCCGCGCGGATGACGAGGTCCATGGCTCAGGGAAAGATCGTCAACGAGCGGTGGACGTGGGCGAGCACCCGCGAGCCGTCCTCGAGCGTGACATCCTCGCGGCGCTGGCCGACGTTCGTCGGGTTGACCTGGAAGTAGATCCAGCAGACCAGACGTTTGCCCGCCTGCAGGTTGCCGTAGGAGAGGACGACCTGACCGTCGTGCGAGGTCTCGCTGCTCGGTTCCGGCACGATCGAGTTGACGCTCATCGATTCCCACCAGCCTTCGTCGAAGGCGATCTGAAGTTGGCCGACTTCTCGATGCGCGACGACGGCCACCTTGACCTGGAAGATCAGCCCGCTCCGAAGCCGTGTGGGCGCGGTCACGGTGAAGCTCGCCTCCGCGCCGGCGGCCGAGCTGGTCGAGGGGTGCTGCCCGAATACGCCGAGCAGTGCAAGAACGGGCAGCGCCGCGACGCAGCTCAGCAGGACGCGCCGCGTCCAGACCGCCGGCGCCTGACCAACGCGGTCGCGGTTGCGCTCGAGCGTGATGCCGTCGGGGAGCTCGGCCATCGCACCGCTCTTCGCGCTGATCGGCCGCGCTCCTCCAGCGCAGTACGGCTAGCGCAGGATCTCGACGAGCAGCACCCACGCGTTGACCGACGCGCCGAGCACGCGCGCCGACGATGCCGCCGACGGTCCAGTAGAGCCCACCGCCGGACTGCGCGAGAACGCTGGCGCCGCCGAGCACGAACGGCACGGTGCCCGGCGTCACGAGCGCGATGTGCCAAACGGGATGGATGTACTCGCGTACCTCCGGTATCGAGCGCGCCGCGAGCACGAAGATCCAGATGCCGAAGGCGAGGCTCAGCGCGAGCAGCTCGATGCCGAGCGCCGTCGTGCTCTGCCCGGGGATCAGTCCGACGAGCGAGACCACGACGGCGCTGAGCAGCAGCAGCAACGTCTGCAGCGCTCGCCCGGGCAGGCCTGGGTTCTTCAGGATGTCCTGGATGTTGACCGAGACGGCGACGAACAGCAGGCCCGTCAGCGCCGCCGAGGCGCCCGCGCTGGCGACGAAGAAGTCGGTCCAGTCACCCACCGAGTAGGCCGTGCTCATCGGCGCGAACTATCGCAAAGGCGATCTTCGGAGGACCGCCGCTCGGGCCGGCCCGGCTCTTCTGGCAAGAGCGACCACAATGCACGGATGAGCACATCGGTCGAGGATCCTCCGCGCGTCGCTCGCGGCGAGCTGGACATCCCCGAAGGGCTCAACAGCCACAGCGTGCGCAGGCGGCTGCTGTTCGTGCTCGCGCTCGCGATCGTCGTCGTCGCGGCGGTGACGCTGTTGCCGGGCCTCGGCGAACTGCGCTCTCGCCTGGAGCACGCCAAGCCGAGCTGGCTGGCTTTGGGAATCGTGCTGAAGGTGTTCTCCGGCTTCGGCTACGTCGCCGTCTTCCGCGCGATCTTCTGCCGGCGCATGTCCTGGCGCGTCAGCTATCAGATCGGCATGTCCGAGCTCGGCGCCAACGCGGTGATCCCGACCGGCGGCGCCGGCGGGCTGGCGCTCGGCGCATGGGCGCTCAAACGCGGCGGCATGCCCGGCGACTTCATCGCCCGTCGCACGGTCGCCTTCTTTCTGCTGACGAGCGTGCCGAACGTGCTGGGCGTGATCATCATCGGCATCGGGCTCGCGACCGGCCTGTTCGGCGGTGAGAGCAATCTGCTGCTGACCGCGCTGCCTGCCGCGATCGCCGTCGCCGGCGTCGTCCTCGTGCTGCTCGCCGGGCGCCTGGCCAAGCGCTGGGGCAAGCGGCTCGAGCGTCGCGGTGGCGGCGAGCTCTCGCGCGCCAAGCAGACGCTGATGAAGTCGCTGACGGCGATCGGCGAGGGCGTCGAGCAGGCGGTTGAGCTGTTGCGCGAGGGCAACCTAGTGCTGATCCTCGGGTTGATCGCCTATCTCGCGTTCGACGTGATGATCGTCTGGGCGACGTTTCGCGCGCTCGGCCCGGCGCCGCCGCTCGCGATCCTGTGGATGGCCTATCTGATCGGCGAGCTCGGCGGCCTGATCCCGGTGCCCGGCGGAATCGGTGGCGTCGAAGCGGGACTGGTCGGCACGCTCGCGCTGTACGGCGTCTCGCTCGCCTCGGGCGTCGGCGCCGTGCTGGCCTACCGCGCGATCGCGCTCTCGGTGCCGGCCGTGATCGGCGGCATCGCCTTCATCTTCCTGCGCCGGACGCTGCGCGACGAGGCGCAGGAGATCGCGATCTGCGCGCCGCAGCAGGAGCTCGAGGTGATCGGCCTGGGGCGCGTGACGATTCACCACGGCGAGGCTTAGGCAAGCGGCGCGTCCGGTCAGTGGCCCGTCGGCGCGGCGAACTTGACGCGCGTGCCGCCACCTTCGCACTGCGTGTTCTGCGGCACGCTCGGCGCGAGCTTGCACCTGTAGGCGATGTCGTTGACCGTGAACGACTGCACCTGCATGCGCGCTTCGAAGCGCAGCGCCCAGGTGTTGCTGACGGCATTCGCCTGCTGGCAGCCGTAGGCGCCGCGTGCCTGCCTGCCGGCGAGCTTCGCGATCGACAGGTGCGAGATGTTGCGCGTCACGCTCGCGCAGCGGAGCGCCTGCACCGGCACGGCGAAGCTCAGCGTCAGCGTCGCGCCCTTCGGGATCGACTGGACCGCGTTCAGCGTGACCGTGTAGAGCGAGCCGCCGAGCGAGTAGGAACCGCCCGAGAGCTGGTAGGCGCCGTGTATGTATGCGGGCTTGGCGGCGACGGCGACGAGCTTCAGGTCGGTGTCCGACAGGGCGATGCGGAGCCGCTCGTTGCTCGCACCACCGGCCAGGCCGACGACGGCCGTGCACGAGTTGCCGCCGCCCCTGCAGGTGATCGACCGGGCGGTTGCGCCGGTCGCCAGGGGCGAGCCGAGCGCGCTCGCGCTGCACAGCGCGGCTGTCGCGCCGAGCGCCGCGACGAGGCCCGCGAGAGAAGTGCGACGACACTGCGAAGAACCTGGACGAACCACGCGATGACCCCCATTCGAGCTTGGCCGAGCACGATAACGCAGCGTGCGAAGATGGTCTCGCCTCGGCGGCAGGCGGCGACGATCGAGACCCTGGGCGCATCGACAACCGACTTGGGAGAGCACGATGACGATCACCGAGTACGAGCAGCAGCAGGTCGAGCAGGCCAATGCGACCGGCCTCACGCCGGTCGTCTTCATCCACGGGCTGTGGCTGCTGCCGAGCAGCTGGGATCGCTGGGCGGAGGTGTTCGCAGAGGCGGGCTACGCGACGCTGACGCCCGGCTGGCCCGACGACCCGCAGACCGTCGAGCAGGCCAACGCGAAACCGGAGGTGTTCGCGCACAAGTCGGTGGGCGAGGTCGCCCAGCACTTCGGCGAGGTGATCGACCGGCTCGAGAAGAAGCCGGCCGTGATCGGGCATTCCTTCGGCGGGCTTCTCACGCAGATCGTGGCCGGTCGCGGGTTGTCCGCCGTGAGCGTCGCGATCGACCCGGCGCCGTTCCGCGGCGTGCTGCCGCTGCCGATCTCGGCGCTGAAGTCCGCCAGCCCGGTGCTCGGCAACCCGGCCAACCGCAACCGCGCCGTGCCGCTGACCTACGAGCAGTTCCGCTTCGGCTTCGCCAACGCCGTCGACGAGGAAGAGGCCAAGCAGCTCTACACGACCTACGCCGTGCCGGCCTCGGGGCTGCCGCTGTTCCAGGCGGCGACCGCGAACCTCAACCCGTGGACCGAGGCGAAGGTCAACAGCAAGAACCCCGAGCGCGGCCCGCTGCTGATCATCAACGGCGAGAAGGACAACACCGTGCCGCTCGCGATCGCGAAGGCGTCCTACAAGAAGCAGAAGCGCAACGAGGGCGTGACCGAGTTCGTCGAGCTGCCGAACCGCGGGCACGCGCTGACGATCGACAGCGGCTGGCGTGAGGTCGCCGACACGGCGCTGGCCTTCGTCAAGCGCTTCGCCTAGCGCTCGAGCGAGCTTGGAGCAGATCGTGGCCGAGCAGAGTCAGGACACGAAGATCGAGCTCGTGCTGGCCGACGTCGACGGCACGCTCGTGACCAACGAGAAGCAGCTGACCGACCGCGCGATCGCGGCGGTGCGCTCGCTGGGCGAGGCCGGAGTCAAGTTCGCGGTCACCAGCGGGCGCCCGCCGCGCGGGATGCAGATGCTCGTCGAGCCGCTGCAGCTGGAGCTTCCGCTCGCGGCGTTCAACGGCGGCCTGTACGCGCGACCGGACATGTCGGTGCTCGAGGAACGCTCGATCGACCCGGCGCTGGTCGCGCAGATCGTGAAGCTGATCGGCGAGCACGAGCTCGACGTCTGGCTCTATCGCGGCTCGGACTGGCTGCTGCGCGATCCGCACGCCGCGCACGTCGCCAAAGAGGCCGACACGGTCCGCTTTGCGCCGACCGTCGTCGAGAGCTTCGACGGCATCACGAAGGGCATCGTCAAGATCGTCGGCATCGGCGACGATCTTGCGCGCGTCGCCGATGCGGAGGCGGCCGCGCGCGAGCGCTTCGGTGATCATGTCTCGGCTGCGCGCTCCCAGCCCTACTACCTCGACGTCACTCATCCGGAAGCGAACAAGGGCGCAGTGCTGCACTACTTCTCGCGCGAGTACGCGATCCCGCTCGAGCGGATCGCGACGTTCGGCGATCAGCCCAACGACATGCTGATGTTCAAGGGCGCCGGTCTGAGCGTTGCGATGGGCAACGCGAGTGAGGAAGTCAAAGCAGCCGCGACGAGGGTGACTGCGTCCAATCAGGAAGAGGGCTTCGCGATCGCGATCGAGCGCTACGTGCTCGGCAAAGACGACTAGCGCTCGGCCGCCGGCTTCTCGCGCGGCATCGCCGGCGATCAGCCGGTACAGCTGCTGCGTGAGCCGCTGCGCTGAGCGTGCTCGATCGCGCGCACGGCGCGCAGATGCCGCGCCAGCGCGGCGTGTCCGACCGCGCCGGCAGGCAGCTCGACGACGAACGCCGTCGTGCCCGGGAAGTGGTGATTCGACCATGCCGTCGCCGTGCCCGGCAGGAACGGCAGGCAAGTCGCGCGCAGCCCTGCCAACTGGGCGTAGCGGCGCGCGAGGCCACGATCGCCGCCGGCCATGTCGACGAGATCCTCGTGCTGGTGGTACCAGATCGTGACGGCCGGCCTGACGCGCGCGATCAGGCGCTCGGCGGCGCGCGTCTCGGGCTCCGAGGCGGGCCGCGGGCCGGCGTAGTAGACCGGGCCGCCGCCTGGGCGCCACTGATAGGGGAAGTTGCGATTGAGATCGACGCCGCGCGCGTTCTGGCGCGTGCCGGCCGCCTCGCCGTCGGGATTCATGCTCGGTACGAGCCACAGCTGCACTCCGGCCGGCACCGGCTCGCTTCCCAGCGCCGCGAGGATCGCGCGGCCGGCGCACTCGTTTCCGTGGATGCAGCCGACGAGCAGGATCTTGCGCGGCGCCGAGCTCGCGCCGAGGACATGCGCGAGCAGCGGGCGCCCGTCGAGCGAGCGCCCGAACACGACCGTTCTCGCGCTCGCGACGCCGGCGCTGAGCAGTGCGCTCAGCAGAGTCGCCAATGCGATGCCAACCGGTCTCGCTCGCATGTCCGAGCGATTATCCGCTACTGTTAACCACATGGCTAACCAACTGCTCCTCGATCGCGCCTTCGCCGCCTGCTCGCACCCGATTCGCCGTGGCATCGTCGAGCGCCTCGCCGGCGGCGAGATGACGGTCGGCGAGGCGACGCGCGATTTCGCCGTCTCCAAGCCGGCGATCAGCCGTCATCTGCGCGTGCTCGAAGAGGCCGGCGCGATCGCCCGCGTTGTCGACGGGCGCACGCACCGGATCAGCTTGAAGGAGCAGCCGTTCGAGGACGCCGGCGACTGGCTGGGCGAGCTGCGCGCACTGTGGGAGCGCAAGTTCGACACGGTCGAGCAGTTTCTCGCCGAGCAGCGGGCGCGCCGGCAATGAGCACGCCCAACGACCGTGGGCAGGCGAGCGAGGTCGCCGCGTTCAGGCTCGAGCGCACGTTCGCGGCGTCGCCGGACGAGGTGTTCGATGCATGGACGAGCCCCGAGGTGCTGAAGCGCTGGTGGGGCGCGCGACCGACGTGGACCACGCCGACCTGCGAGGTCGACCTGCGCGTCGGCGGCCACTACGCGCTGCACATGCTCGACGACGACGGCGAGCTGCACATCGTCGGCGGCGAGTATCGCGAGATCGAGCGACCGCGCCGGCTCGTCTACACGTGGTGCTGGGAGCGCGGCGGCGGCCCGCCGCCGGGACACGTAAGCCTCGTCAGCGTCGAGTTCTTCGCCAACGGCGAAAGGACGACGGTCGTACTTGAACACAGCGGTCTCTCCTCGGAGGAGTCGCGCGAAAACCACGGCTGGGGCTGGAACGGAGCGTTCGAGAAACTCGCAAGCCGGATCTTTCCGGACGCCGAGCAGCGGCAGCCGGACAAACACGACAACGGAGGTTGAAGCGATGAGCAACTACCTGTTCGCATATCGAGGAGGCGCAGGCATGGCCACGACCGACGAGGAGCGC
Source organism: uncultured Solirubrobacteraceae bacterium (assembly GCA_963812575.1). Classification (GTDB taxonomy): domain Bacteria; phylum Actinomycetota; class Thermoleophilia; order Solirubrobacterales; family Solirubrobacteraceae; genus Palsa-744. The sequence continues at coordinate 64,118 of CAWEVS010000004.1, forward strand.
GAGGCCGCGATGGCCGCGTGGGGCGCCTGGTTCGGTGGGCTCGGCGACGCGATCGTCGATCCCGGAAACCCGTTCGGGCCATCGACGTCGGTCGGCGGGAACGGAGCCGGCGGCTCAGGGCTGAGCGGCTACTCGGTGATCAAGTCGGACAGCCTCGACGCGGCGGTGAAGCTGGTCGATGGCTGCCCCGTGCTCAGCAGCGGCGGCAGCGTTGACGTGTACGAGACGATTCCGGTGATGTAAGACATCCATATGCGTCTGACGAGAGCAGCCGGCGCCGCCGTCGCTGAACGGGCGGCCGACTGAGATGGCCTACGACGAGGATCTCGCGCACCGCATTCGCGAGCTGCTCGTCGACGAGAGCGCGGTCACCGAGATGAAGATGTTCGGTGGACTCGCGTTTCTCGTCAACGGGAACATGTCGGTCGCCGCCTCAGGACAGGGCGGCCTGCTCGTGCGCGTCTCGCCCGACGGCGCCGAGCGAGCGCTCGCCTCGCCGCATGCGCAGCCGATGGTGATGCGCGGGCGGGAGATGAAGGACTGGCTGCGGGTCGACGCCGCGGGCGTCAAGACCAAGCGCGAGCTCGGCGTCTGGGTGCGCCGCGGCGTCGAGCATGCGCGCAGCCTGCCGCCAAAAGGCTGAGGCGAAGCTCGGCGATCGCTCGCCTCAGCTCACGTCGAGGCGAGCTGGACCACGAGCAGCGCCGCGATCGAGGCGAAGCACGCGACGTGCTCGCGCAGGATCGAGCGCGCGAGTTCGCTCTGACGCTCGAGCGTGTCGCGGCGCGTGCCGAGGCGCACGGCGCTCGGCACGGTGCGAGCGCCGGCGAGCGCGATCGGCGCGACCGCCAGCGCCAGCGAGACCCAGGCGATCGCCGCCGGCGCTCCGCCGCGAGCGATCTCGACGACGATCGCGGCGACCGTCGCGAGCATCACCGTCGCGATCAGGCGGTTCATCGGCCGCGCGGCCGTCGTGACGCGTGCGTAGTAGCCGGCGATCGAGCTCAGCACCTGATCGGGCAGCTCAGCTCCGCCCTGTCCGAGCGCCTGCACGTCGAACATCAGGTCGAACCACAGCACGGCGAGCAGGAAGCCGCCGCCGGCCGTCACGAACGCAGGCACGCGGGCTAGCCTCGCACGCGCTCGCCCTTGGGGTCGAACAGTGGCTCGCGCGAGACCTCGCCGGCGATCCACTCGCCGAACACGTCGATCTCGACGGCGCTGCCCAGCTCGACCTCGCTGGGGACGTACGCGTAGGCGATCGAGCGCTCGACGGTGTAGCCGTAGCCGCCGCTCGTCACGCGCCCGACCACGTCGTTCCCGACGCGCACCGGCTCGTTGCCGAGCACCACCGAGCGCGGGTCATCGAGCACGATGCAGCGAAGGCGCCGGCTCGGCGGCGCCGCCGTGCGCTCGCCGTCGGACGCGATGCCGAGCGCGGCGGCGCCGTTGAACTCGCCGGTCGTCTTCTTCACGCAGAAGCCGAGGCCGGCCTCGAACGGCGTCTCGTCGGCGGTGATGTCGGCCGCCCATACGCGGTAGCCCTTCTCCAGGCGCAGCGAGTCGATCGCGCGGTAGCCGCCGGCGATCATCTCGTGCTCGCGTCCGGCCTGCCACAGAGTGCGCCACAGGCCCGCGCCGTACTCGCTGGGGCAGTACAGCTCCCAGCCGAGCTCGCCGACGAAGGTCACGCGCAGCGCGCGCACGGGCACGTCGCCGACGGTCAGATCGCGCATCTGCATGTAGGAGAAGTCGAGCGGATCGTCGCTGAGCGGCGCGAGCACGTCGCGCGCACGCGGCCCCCACAGCGCGAAGCACGACCAGCGGGAAGTGACGTCGGTGCAGCGCACGCTGCCGTCGCGCGGCGCGTGGCGGCGGATCCAGCTGAGGTCGTGGTTGCCGAAGGCGGTGCCCGTGACGATCGAGAAGAGCTCCTGCTCGACGCGCGTCACGGTGAAGTCACACTCGATTCCGCCGCGCTCGTTGAGCATCTGCGTGTAGGTGATCGCGCCAACGTCGCGCGCGACCGCGTTGTCGCACAGCCGTTCCAGGAACCCCGCCGCGCCGGGTCCGGCAACCTCGAGCTTCGCGAACGAGGACTCGTCGAACAGACCGGCGCGCTCGCGCGTCGCGCGGTGCTCGGCGCCGATCGCCGGCGACCAGTGCATGCCCGCCCAGCCGCGCGGGCGCAGCGACTGATCGCCGTCGGGCGCGTTCGACTCGTACCAGTTCACGCGCTCCCAGCCGGACTTCTCGCCGAACGCGGCGCCGTGCTCTGCGTGCCAGCGGTAGGCGCTTGAGACGCGCAGCGGACGCCCGGCCTGGCGCTCGTGGCCCGGGTAGCGGATGTCGTAGTAGGTCTCATAGACCTCCTTCGTGCGCTTCAGCGTGTAGCTCGGTGAGCGGAAGTGCGGGCCGAAGCGGCGGATGTCCATCTCCCACACGTCTGAGGTCGGCTCGCCCGCGAGGATCCACTCGGCGATCACGCGACCGATGCCGCCGGCGCCCGCCAGCCCGTGCGCGCAGAAGCCGGCCGCGACGAACAGTCCTGAGACCTCTGTCTCGCCCAGGCAGAACTCGTTGTCGGGCGTGAACGCCTCCGGGCCGTTGATCAGCTTCGTCACGGTGATCTCGTCCATCGCCGGCACGCGCCTCGACGAGTTCTTCGCGATCTCCTCGAAGCGCGGCCAATCCTCCTCGAGCAGCCGTCCGTTGAAGTCCGCCGGGATCGCGTCGACGCCGTGCTCGTCCAGCGCCCACGGCGCCGAGTTGCGCTCGTAGCCGCCCATCACCAGCCCGGCGCCCTCCTCGCGGAAGTAGATCAGCAGGTCCGGATCGCGCAGCGTCGGCAGGTGCTCACCGGGCGTGCGCTCGCGGAACGGCTGTGTCACCAGGTACTCGTGCGCGAACGGCACGATCGGGACGCGCACGCCGGCGAGACGGCCGATCTCGGCAGCGAACATGCCGCCGGCGTTGACGACGACCTCGGCCTCGATCGGGCCCCACTCGGTCTGCACGCCGCGCACGCGCGCGCTCGATGGTCCGCGCTCGACGTCGATGCCCGTCACGCGCGTGTGCGTGAACACGCGGCAGCCGCCCTCGCGCGCGCCGTCGACGAGCGCCGTCGTCAGCAGCGACGGGTCGAGGTAGCCGTCGCTCGGCAGGTAGGAGGCGCAGCGCACGCCGTCGGTGCTCATCAGCGGGAACAGCGCCTGCGCCTGCTCGGCCGAGATCAGCTCGAGCGGCAGGCCGAAGGTCTTCGCCCAGGCGACCTGGCGCATCACCTCCTGCTCGCGCTCGGGCGTGCAGGCCAGGCGCACGCCGCCGCACTGCACCCAGCCGCAGTCGAGCGTGCGGTACAGCTCGACCGAGTCCATCATCAGCCGCGTCAGCGAGACGCTCGAGCGCAGCTGCCCGACGAGACCGGCCGAGTGGAACGTCGAGCCGCTCGTCAGCTCGCTGCGCTCGAGCAGCACGACGTCGCGCTCGCCGAGCCTGGCGAGGTGGTGCGCGACGGCCGCGCCGCCGACGCCGCCACCGACGATCACGACGCGCGCGCGCGCGGGCAGCTCACGCGGCCGGACCATCGGCGCTCCTCTGCTCGGACGCGACGCCGATCCACTGCTCGAACTGCGGATCGGCGGCGGTCGTGTGCACGCGGTCGAAGAACGGCTGCGCGTAGCCGATGAAGTCGAACTCGAGCTCGGAGATCTCGGCCTGCACGACGCCCCACGCCGCTTCGCGCGCGTCGGAGAGCACGCGCATCAGTTTCAGCGCCGCACGCCGGGCGTCGTCCGGCGGCTCGCCGTAGTAGGCGGCGATCAGCGCATCGTCGGCCGCCTCGTCGAACTCGTTGCCGACGGACAGGTTGCCGAGGTCGAAGCGCGGATCGCCCATGCCGGCGTACTCCCAGTCGACGATCAGGATCCGCTCTCGGTCGTGCGCGCGAATCATGTTGCTCGTCAGCAGGTCGTTGTGGCACGGGCGCGGGTCGTGCAGCGGCAGCGCCGCGTCGATCCGCTCGGCGACGGCCTGCGCCTCGGCGTACTGCGCCGGCATCTCGCCACCGCGCGCGCGGACGATCGCTGCGTATGAGAGGAGCAGGTCGGGAACGTGAAAGCGCACCGGCAGCAGCACGTCGGATTCGTGGAACGCACGCAGCGCCGCGGCGATCTCCGCGGCGGCGCCCGCGACGTCCTGCGCGCTCAGCGGGCTGCTGAGCACGTACTCGGTCACGAGGCACTGCTCGAGCGACGCGGCTACCGCGGGCGCGATCCCGAGCTCGGCCGCCGCGCCGTTGGCGAGGCGCTCGGCGGCGCGATCGATGCCGAGCAGGTCGGTGTCCTTGCCGGGCCGGCGCACGACGTATTCGGAGTCACCGAGCGCGACGCGGAAGTTGCGGTTGGTGATGCCGCCGTCGAGCTCGCGCGGCTCACCGCGCAGCGGTGCGAGCGTCGACTCGAGCAGCGCGACGATGTCGCTAAGCTCGCCGGCCATCCCCGCGGTAGCCTCCTCGGACCATAAGGCTCACAACCTATACCTTCATCGTCACGCCACGTGAGGAGTGCAACCGGATGAACCTTGAGGAACTGCGCGCGGAGGTCGACGCCGGCACGATCGACACCGTCCTGCTGGCGCTGACAGACATGCAGGGGAGGCTCCAGGGCAAGCGCCTGACCGCCCGCCACTTTCTCGCCGAGGTCGCCGAGCACGGCGCCGAGGGCTGCAACTACCTGCTCGGCGTCGACGTCGACATGGCGACGGTCGACGGCTACGAGCTGTTCTCCTGGGAGCGCGGCTACGGCGACTTCGTGCTGCGTCCCGACCTCGCGACGCTGCGGCCCGTGCCCTGGCAGGAGGCGACCGTCGTCTGCCTCGCCGACGTCGCCTGGGAGGACGGCTCGGAGGTGACGGTCTCGCCGCGGCAGGTGCTGGCGCGCCAGCTGGCGCGCCTGGCCGAGCGCGGCTGGAGCGCGAACGCCGGCACCGAGCTCGAGTTCATCGTGTTCCGCGACACCTACGAGGACGCCTGGCAGAAGGGCTACCGCGAGATGCGTCCGGCGAACCTCTACAACGTCGACTACTCGCTGCTCGGCACGGCGCGCGTCGAGCCGCTGATCCGGCGGATCCGCAACAGCATGGAAGCGGCCGGCATGCTCTGCGAGGACTCCAAGGGCGAGTGCAACTTCGGCCAGCACGAGGTCAACTTCCACTACTGCGATGCCCTGCGCACGGCCGACGAGCACGCGATCTACAAGAACGGCGTCAAGGAGATCGCCGCGCTCGAAGGCATGTCGGTCACGTTCATGGCCAAGTACGACGAGCGCGAGGGCAACTCCTGTCACATCCACTTCTCGCTGGCCGACTCGGAGGGCGCGCTGTTCGAGCGCGATCGCGCGCTGTTCGAGTCGTTCCTCGCCGGTCAGCTGGCGGCGCTGCGCGAGCTGACGCTGCTGCTCGCGCCGAACGTCAACTCCTACAAGCGCTTCGCCGCCGCGACGTTCGCGCCGACAGCCGTCGCCTGGGGTCGCGACAACCGCACCTGCGCGCTGCGCGTCGTCGGGCACGGGCCGTCGCTGCGCTTCGAGAATCGCGTCGGCGGCGCCGATCTGAACCCCTACATGGCGCTCAGCGCGATCATCGCCGCCGGGCTGCACGGCGTCGAGCACGAGCTCGAGCTCGAGCCGGTCTTCGAAGGCAACGCGTATGCAGCCGATGAGAAGCCGCGCGTGCCGGCGACGCTGCGCGACGCGCGCGAGCTGTTCGCGCAGAGCGCGATCGCGCGCGAGGCGTTCGGCGACGACGTCGTCGATCACTACGTCAACGCCGCCGACGTCGAGCTGGCCGCGTTCGGCGCTTCGGTGACCGACTGGGAGCGCTACCGAGGCTTCGAGCGGTTGTGACCGACGGCGCTGCTCTCCGCGACGACCGTCTTCGCGCCGGTGCGCTCGCAGACGGCGTTCGAGGAGACGGTCGAACGCCTCGGCACCGCGATCAAGCTCGGGCTGCTGCCCGCCGGCACGCGGCTTCCGGCCGAGCGCGAGCTGTGCGCGCGGCTCGGCATCGCACGCTCGACGCTGCGCCAGGCGCTGACCGCGCTCACGCACAGCGGCCACGTCTACGCCACGCGCGGGCGCGGCGGCGGCACGTTCGTCGCCGACCCGCTGCCGCCTGCCGAGCGGGCCTCGCCGCAGGTGCTGGCGCGCTGGCGCGAGACGTGCGACGAGCGCCTCGCGGTCGAGCTCGGCGTCGCCGTGCTCGCCGCCGAACGCGCCGAGGAGGACGAGCTCGTCGCGCTCGAGGAGCTGGTCGCGCAGCTCGAGGACGAGCTCGAGGACTTCGCCGCATACCGGCAGACGGATATTCGCCTGCACGTCGGTCTGGCCGAAGCGACGAGCTCGGCGCGACTCGTCCGCGTGATGACCGACGTGCAGGGCGCGATGACCGATCTGATCGCCTACATCGCGCATCCGCCGGAGGTGCTGGCCTCCTCCAACGAGCAGCACCGCAGGATCCTCGCGGCCGTGCGCGAGCGCGACACGCTGCGCGCGGCGCGCGTGATGAGCGAGCACCTGCAGGGAACCGAGCGCGTGCTCGCCGGCCTGCTTCCGGGCGATTGAGCGGCGCTGGGCCGGCTGTCCGAACGGCTCGCCCGCAATTTGGTCAGTTGCTCTTGACTTCGATCGACGATCGCGCGTATTGTCACGATCGAAGGACGGAAGACCAAACCTTTTCTCTGCGAGGGGGCGACTAGATGAGCACAGCCGAGGGCACGTTGGGCACCGACGAGCAACGCCTTGCCGAGCTCGGATACAAACAGGAGCTCAAGCGCGGCTGGAGCGGGTTCTCCAACTTCGCGATCTCCTTCTCGATCATCTCCGTGCTGGCCGGGTGCTTCACGACCTACGGCCAGGCGCTGAAGAACGGCGGCCCGATCGCGATCTCGATCGCGTGGCCGCTGATCAGCGTGATGATCCTGTTCGTCGCCTTCTCGATGTCGGAACTCGCCTCCTCGATGCCGACCGCGGGCGGCATCTACTACTGGGCCTCGAAGCTCGGCGGCGCCGGCTGGGGCTGGTTCACCGGCTGGTTCAACCTGATCGGCCTGGTCGCCGTGGTCGCCTCGGTCGTCTACGTCAGTGCGACGTTCCTCGTGTTCCTGCTGGGCCTCTACAACGTCCACTTCATCTTCAACTTCGCCAAGGCGGCGGCTGCGACCGACGTCCACTACACGGCGCACGTCGAGTTCGCGGTGTTCCTCGTGATCCTCGCCTTCGACCTGATCGTCAACGTCTTCTCGAGTCACCTCGTCTCGCTCTTCAACGGCGTCTCGGTCTGGTGGCACGTGATCGGCGTCGCCGTGATCGTCGTGCTGCTGGTCGCCGTGCCGAGCCACCACGCGAGCCTGTCCTACGTCTTCGGGCACCGCGCGAACCTGTCCGGCTTCAGCGGCCACATGTACTGGTTCTACGTGCTGCCGCTCGGGTTCCTGCTGACGATGTACACGATCACCGGCTACGACGCCTCGGCGCACGTCTCCGAGGAGACGCACGACGCCGAAGATGCCGCGCCGAAAGGCATCTGGCGGTCGGTCTTCTACTCGGCTGTGATCGGCTGGATCGTGCTGCTCGCGATCACCTTCGCGATCCAGAAGGGCCACTCCGAAGAAATCTACAAGGCCGGCTATCCGGCGCTGACGATCTTCACGACCGCGCTCAGCTCGGCCGCCGCCAAGGCCGTGATCCTGATCTCGACGGTCGGGCAGCTGTTCTGCGGTGTGGCGTGCTGCACGAGCGCCTCGCGCATGACCTTCGCCTTCTCGCGCGACGGCGCCGTGCCCGGCCACAACCTGTGGCGCCGGCTGGGCAAGAACAAGACGCCGACCTGGTCGGTGCTGTTCGTCGTCGTGTTCGCGGCGATCATCACGTTCCCGGCCTACTTCCCGAACAAACTGGGCACGCCGGTCGCGTTCCTCGCCGTGACCTCGATCTCGGTGATCGGCCTGTACATCGCCTACACGATCCCCGTGTTCCTGCGCTGGCGGATGAAAGACGAGTTCAAACCGGGCTCTTGGACGCTCGGCAACAAGTACAAATGGATCAACCCGGCGGCGTTCCTGTGGGTCGCCCTGTGCGTGATCATCTTCTGCCTGCCGTTCTCGCCGGAAGGCGTGTTCTTCAAGAGCGGCTTCAACTGGTCGGCCGTCAACTACGCGCCGCTGGTGACGATCGGCGTGATGCTGGCGGTCACGATCTGGTACGCGGTGTCGGCGAAAAACAGCTTCAAGGGGCCGGTCCGCACGATCGACGAGCTGAACGCGGCCGAGTCGCTGCCCGACGTGGCGCAGTACCCCTAGGCCGGATCGATGCGACGCAAATCGGAGACCGCGCTGCGGCCGGCGATGGACGGCTGAGCTGGCCGAGCTGCTGTCAGTGATCGAGCCCGCCACCGAGGCGGTGCTCGAGCAGATCCCGCGTGCCGGCGTCGCCGAGGTCGACGAGGCGGTCGCCGCCGCGCGCGCGGCGCTGCCGGCGTGGCGCGCGCTGGAGCCGGGCGCGCGCGCCGGCCGGCTGCGCGAGCTCGCCGACGCGCTCGAGCAGCACGCCGAGGAGCTGGCCGTGCTCGAGGCGCGCAACGCCGGCAAGCCGATCGGCGACGCGCGCGGCGAGATGGCGATGGTCGTCGACACGTTCCGCTACTACGCCGGCGCGCCCGAGCGGCTGCTCGGCGACACGATTCCGGTCGCCGGCGGCCAGGCCTGGACGGTGCGCGAGCCGCTCGGCGTCGTCGGCCTGATCACGCCGTGGAACTTCCCGCTGGCGATCGCCTCGTGGAAGCTCGCGCCGGCGCTCGCCGCCGGCAACACGGTCGTGCTGAAGCCGGCCGAGCTGACACCGCTGACCGCGCTGCGCTTCGCCGAGATCGCGCTCGAGGCGGGCATCGCGCCGGGCGTCGTCAACGTCGTCGTCGGTCCCGGCAGCGTCTGCGGCGCGCGCCTGGTCGAGCATCCCGACGTCGCGAAGATCGCGTTCACCGGATCGACCGAGGTCGGCCGCTCGATCGCGGCCGGCGCGGCGCAGACGATCAAGCGCGTGACGCTCGAGCTCGGCGGCAAGTCGGCCAACGTGATCTTCGCCGACGCCGACCTCGAGGCGGCCGCGGCGGCGGCGCCGATGGCCGTGTTCGGCAACTCCGGACAGGACTGCTGCGCGCGATCGCGGATCCTCGTGCAGGAGGGCGCAGTCGATCGCTTCATGGAGCTGCTCGCAGAGGCCGTGCAGGCGATCGTCGTCGGCCAGCCGCTCGATGAGGCGACGCAGATGGGGCCGCTGATCTCAGCCGCGCAGCGCGAGAGCGTCGGCTCGTTCCTGCGAGGGGCCGGAGCCGGTCGCGATCCGCGGCAGCGAGCCCGACGGGCCCGGCTACTGGTTCGCGCCGACCGTGCTCGCGCCCGTCGCGCCGGACTCGCGCGTCGCGCGCGAGGAGATCTTCGGGCCGATCGCGGCGGTGATCGCGTTCTCCGACGAGGCCGAGGCGGTGCGCCTGGCCAACGACACGATCTACGGGCTGTCGGGATCGGTCTGGACGCGCGACGGAGCGCGCGCGCTGCGGATGACGCGGGCGATCGAGACCGGCGTGATCTCGGTCAACTCGAACACGTCGGTCCGCGTGAGCACGCCGTTCGGCGGCTTCAAGCAGTCCGGCTACGGGCGCGAGCTCGGGCCGCACGCGCTCGAGGCCTACACCGAGACGAAGACGATCTACTACGCGACGGGATGACGAGGATCGGAGTGGTGAGCGGATGAGACTCGAGGGCAAGGTATGCGTGGTCACCGGCGCCAGCGGCGGGATCGGCGCCGCGACGGTCGCGCTGTTCGAGCGCGAGGGCGCGCGCGTCGCCGGCGTCGATCTCGCGCCTGGCGCGCCCGGCGAGCTCTCGCTGCAGGTCGACGTGACCGACGAGCAGCAGGTCGTCGCGATGTACGAGCGCGTCGCCGCCGAGCTGGGGCCGCCTCAGGTGCTGTTCAACAACGCCGGCATCTCGCCGCCCGACGACGGCTCCGTGCTCGACACGACGCTCGAGGCGTGGCAGCACGTGCAGGACGCGAACCTGCGAAGCGTCTTCCTCTGCTGCAAGCACGGCATCCCGCAGCTGCTGGCCGCCGGTGGCGGCTCGGTGATCAACACGGCCTCGTTCGTCGCGGTGATGGGCGCGGCGACCTCGCAGATCTCCTACACCGCCTCGAAGGGAGGAGTGCTCGCGCTCTCGCGCGAGCTGGGCGTCGAGTTCGCGCGCCGTGGCGTGCGCGTCAACGCGCTCTGCCCCGGCCCCGTCGACACGCCGCTGTTGCGCGAGCTCTACGCTGCCGACCCCAAGCAGGCCGAGCGCCGGCTCGTGCACGTGCCGCTCGGCCGCTTCGCGCGCGCCGAGGAGATCGCCGCGGCCGCGCTGTTCCTCGCCTCCGATGAGTCGAGCTACGTGACCGCCTCGACGTTCCTCGTCGACGGCGGTCTCAGCGGCGCCTACACGACGCCGCTGTAGCGTAGGGCCGCATGCAGGCGGTCTGGAGCAGAGATCAGGCGGGAGCCGTCGCCGAGCGCGGCGGGCGAGCGCGACTTCGCCGCGCTGAGCGCGGGCGTCGACCTCGCCGCCGCCGAGCGCGCGATCGGGCGCGGCGCGGTCGCTGACGCCGACGCTCGCCAGCGCGGAGCTGAGCGAGCTCGCCGGCGGGCCGGTCGTGCTGAAGGCCGAGTCGCTGCAGGTCTCGGGCTCGTTCAAGCTGCGCGGCGCGCTCGCCAAGCTGGCTGCGCTGGGCGAGCGCTCGCGCGACGGTCTGATCGCCGCGAGCGCCGGCAACCACGCGCGCGCCGTCGCGCAGGCCGCGCGGATCGCGGGTGTCGGCTGCGAGGTGTTCATGCCGCGCGACGCGCCCGTCTCGAAGGTCGCCGCGGTCGAGCGCCTCGGCGCGAGCGTCCGCCTCAGCGGCGGCTCGGTCGAGGAGGCCGTCGAGCTGGCCGTGGCGCGCGCCGCCGAGACAGGCGGCGCGCTGATCCACCCGTTCGACGACCTCGACGTGATCGCCGGGCAGGGCACGCTCGGGTTGGAGCTGGCGCGCGAGCTGCCGGATCTCGCGCGCGTCGTCGTGCCGGTCGGCGGCGGCGGCCTGGCCAGCGGCATCGGCCTGGCGCTGCGACGCGAGCGGCAGAGAGGTCGAGCTGATCGGCGTGCAGGCGAGCGCCTGCGCGCCGCTTGCCGCGGCGCTCGATGAATCCTCCGCGGGCGCGGCCGCGCCGGACGTGCCGGGCGCGGCGACGATCGCCGACGGGATCGCGCTGAAGCATCCCGGCGAGCTGACGCTTGCCGCTGCTGCGCGAGCTGCTCGGCTCTGTCGTCGCGGTCGGCGAGGAGGAGATCGCCGACGCGATGGTGCTGCTCGCCGAACACTCGAAGCTGGTCGCCGAGGGCGCCGGCGCGGTCGCCGCCGCGGCGATCGCCAGCGGCCGCCTGGCGCCGGTCGCCGGCACGACGGTCGCGATCGTCTCGGGCGGCAACGTCGACAACGGCCTGCTCGCGTCGCTGCTGCGACGGCGCGAAACGGCCGAGGGGCGCCGCGTGCGGGTATTCACGCGGGTGCCCGACCGCCCGGGCGCGCTGGCCGAGCTGCTCAACCTGATCGCGAGCGCGCGCGCGAACCTGGTGACGCTCGAGCACGTGCGCGAGGCGGTCTCGCTGAACGTGCGCGAGACCGGCATCGAGCTGACGCTCGAGACGCGCGGGCCCGAGCACACCGAGCAGCTGCGCGCGACGCTCGAGCAGGCCGGATACGAGGTCGCCTTCGAGTAGTCGCAGCTCGCCGCGGCTTCGCTACAGCTCGGCGGCTGCCTGCACGAACTCGCGCCAGCGCGCGTGCCGGCGCGCACGCTCGCTGTCGCCGAGGCGCGGCGTCGATCACGCGCGCGCGGCGGCGGCAGCCGCGCGGCGCCGTCGGCGACGCTCGAGAAGACGCCGGCGCCGACGCCGGCCAGCAGCGCGGCGCCGAGCACGGTCGTCTCGGAGGCGCCGACGCTGACCGGCAGCCCGGCGGCGTCGGCCTGCAGCGCCAGCAGCGTCGGCGAGGCGGTCAGGCCGCCGTCGACGCGCAGGCGCTCGACCGGCGCGAGCGCGGCGAAGGCCTCGACGATGTCGGCGACGCGCCAGGCGATCGCCTCGAGCGCCGCGTGCGCGACGTGCGCCGCGCCGACGCCGCCGTGCAGCCCGGCGATCACGCCGTGCGCGTGCGGCCGCCACCACGGCGCGCCGAGACCGGCGAGCGCCGGCAGCACGCGCACGCCGGCGCTGTCGGGCACCTCGCCGGCGCGCCGCGACGAGGCTCGGCGCGTCGGCGGCCAGGCCGAGGCCGTGCGCCAGCCACTCGAGCAGCGAGCCGGCCGCGAAGACGCCGCCGTCGAGCGCGCCGGCGACCTCGCCGATGCCGCCGGCCGCGATCGGGCGCCGCCCAGGCGACGGTCGGCAGCAGCGCGCCCGCGTCGGCCGGTCGTGCTCGCTGCGGCCGAGCACGAACACGCCGGTGCCGTAGCTCGCCTTCAGCTCGCCGGGCGCGACCGCGCCCGAGCCGGCGAGCGCGGCCTGCTGGTCGACGAGCTGCGCGCAGAGCGCCAGCGCGCACGGCTCCAGCGCTCGTGGCGAAGCTCGCCGAGCGAGCCGAACGTCGGTCCGATCTGCGGCAGCCACTGCGCGCCGCAGGCCGAACACCTGCAGCAGCTGCTCGTCCCAGTCGCGGCCGCCGGCGGCGAGCAGCTGCGTGCGCGAGGCCGTCGACAGATCGGTCGCGAAGCGCCCGCCGAGGCGTTCGCCGAGGTACGCGTCGACGGTGCCCAGGCGCAGCGTGCCGCGCTCGCGCGCGCGCTGCACCGCGGGATCGTTGGCGAGCAGCCAGGCGAGCTTGCCGGCCGAGAAGTACGGGTCGAGCGGCAGGCGCGAGCGCGCGACGCTCGCCGCGGTCGATCGTCGTCGAGCAGCGCCTGCTGGCGCTTGTCCTGCCACACGATCACCGGCGTGAGCGAGCGTCCGCCGGCCTCCCACGCGAGCACCGACTCGCCCTGGTGGTCGAGCCCGGCGGCGATCACCTCCCTGCCGTCGGCGCGCTCGAGCAGCTCGGCGACGACGTCGATCACCGCGTCGAGGATCAGCTCGGCGTCCTGCTCGACCCAGCCGGCGCCGCGGATGCGCGACTGGCATCTCGCGCCGCGAAGCGGCGAATCGATTCAGCTGCTCGTCGAACAGCGCGGCCTTGACCGCGGTCGTTCCCTCGTCGATGCCGAGCAGCAGCGGCGCGCTCATCGCGCGCGACTCGTGGTAGCGCGCCGCGCGCGCCGCCACCAGCGCGCGTCCTCGCCGCGCCGGCACGTCCGGCGCGGCCGGCAGTGCGCGCTCGGCGCCGAGCTCGATCGCAGCGTGCTCGGCGAGCAGAGCCGCGACGTGCTCGCCGATCGCCAGCGAAGCCGAGAGCCCGGTCGAGCGGATCGCGGCGACGTGCAGCAGCCGCGGCAGCGTGCGCGAGGGCTCGATCACGTAGTTGGCCGCCGCGCCCGGCCGGTCGCAGGCCGGCGTAGGAGTCGACGAGCTCGGCGCGCGCGAGCGGCGGGTAGACGCTTCGCGCGCGCTCGACAGATCAGCGCGCTCGCGTCGTGCTCGACCGTCCAGTCGTGCTTGTCCTCGCGCTCGCGCGCGGTCGGCCCGGCGATCGCGAGGCCCTCGACGAGCGTCGGGAAGACGAGCACGCCCTTGCCGAGCGCCGAGGGCACCGGCAGGATGATCTCGCTCAGCGGCTCGGGCGGGCGGAACACGAGGAACTCGCCCTTTCGCGGGTAGATCTGGACCGGCCGCTCGCCTGCCAGCGCCGCGACATCGTCGGCGAACAGGCCGGCGCAGTTGACCGCCGCCTCGGCGCGCACCAGTGCCGCCGTCGGCGAGCGTCAGCTCGATCGCGCCGCCGCGCTCGCGCAGCGCGAGCACGCGCGCGTTCAGCAGCACCTCGGCGCCGCCGCCGAGCGCCGCGCCGGCCAGCGCGTGCACGAACGCGACCGGATCGGTGATCGACTCGCCGGGGATGCGCAGCGAGCCCTCGCTGTCGCGCGCGACCTCGACGCCGTTGACGCCGGCCCGTCTCGAGCAGCGCCGCGACGGCGTCGTGCTCGCTCGTCGGTGCGCGCGGCTCAGCCGCGCGCCGCAGCGCACGGCCGTCACGCCCAGCTCGTCGAGCAGCCGCTCGCGCAGCTCCGCCGCGCGCAGGATCAGCCGCGTCTCGAGCGTGCCCGGCTCGGAGTCGAAGCCGGTGTGCAGGATGCCGGAGTTCGTGCCGCTGGCGCCGAGCGCGAGCCCGCTCTCGGCCTCGAGCACGAGTGCCTCGACGCCGCGGCGCGCGAGCGCGTGCGCGACCGCGCAGCCGACGACGCCGCCGCCGATCACGGCGACCGTGGCTGCTCTGGCCGGCATCGCCCGCTCAGCCCTGCGCTGCGCCGGCGGCCTCGTCGGCGAGCTCGCCGAGCATCTGCGCCATCTGCTCGAGGATCGCCTCGTGCCCACCGAGGTCGTAGCTGTCGAGCAGATCGCGCGGATCGCAGTAGCCGAGCAGCGACTGCTCGCCCTCGCTCCACAGCAGCATCTTCAGCGGCAGCTCGATGCCGACGCGCGCGTCGCTCTGCATCAGCGGCGTGCCGCTGCGCGCGTTGCCGAACACGACGAGCAGCTCGTCGGCCAGCTCCAGGCCGGCGGCGCGCGCGCCGGCCGCATGATCGATCTGCGCGAAGACCGTCAGGCCGCGGCGCTCGATCGCCGCGAGCAGCGAGTCGAGAACCTGCGCGTAGCGCGCGCTCGTGCGCCTGACGATCACGCCCTCCATTGTGCAGCAACCGGCGCGCCGAGCGCGCGGCGGCGAGGCACGCCTGCCCGCCCTCCGGTAGGCTCTCGAATTGAGCGATCTATCTAGTGTCGGGAAACACGAGAGGAGCGTGCGATGCAGAACGAGACAGCGAGATCGAGCTCGGTCCTGCCGATCCTCGCCGGAGCGATCGGCGCGATCGGCGCGCGTCGCCTGTTGAAGGCGCTGATCCTGGTCAAGCTGCGCCGCGACGTGCGCGCGCTGAACGCCGGCGACTACGCGCCGCTGCTGGCCGGCTATGCCGAGGACGCGGTGCTGCGCTTCAACGAGGGCGAGCATCGCTGGGCCGGCGAGCATCGTGGCCGGGCGGCGCTCGAGCGCTTCTTCCGCAACTTCGTCGCCGCCGGCATCGAAGGCGAGGTGATCGAGCTGTTCATCGCCGGCCCGCCGTGGCGGCTGTCGCTGCTCGTGCGCTTCGACGACCACGCGCACGGGCCCGACGGCGCGCAGCTCTATCGCAACCGCACGCTGCTGCTGGCGCGCTCGCGCTGGGGCAAGATCGTCGAGCAGGAGGACTTCTACGAGGACACCGCCAGGATCACCGAGCTCGACGGGCGGCTCGCCGAGCTGGGTGTGCTCGTCGCGAGCTAGTGGCGGCAGCTCGCTGTGCGGGCGCCTGCCAAGCCGAATAGGCTGCGCCACGTGAGCGCTGCTCCAAGCACGATCCGCCATCTCGGCTGCGGCACGATGTGCCCGCACGGCGAGCGGTTGATCAACGGCGAAGGCAGCCTGCTCGGCAAGGCGCGGCTGGTCTGCCACTGCATGCTCGTCGAGCGCGGCGACGGGCTGGTGCTGATCGACACCGGCTTCGGGCTGGCGGACATGCGCAACACGCGCCAGCTCGGACGGCATCTTCGACACGCTGTTCGGCCCGCAGGCGCGGCCCGGCCGAGACGGCGATCGAGCAGGTTCGCGCGCTCGGCTACCAGCCGCAGGACGTGCGCGAGATCGTGCTGACGCACCTCGACGTCGACCACGCCGGCGGCCTGCCCGACTTTCCCGAGGCGAACGTGCACGTGCTGGCGGCAGAGCTGAGGCGGCGCTGCATCCCAGGCTGCGCGAACGCGAGCGCTACGTCGCGGTGCACTGGGCGCACGGGCCGAGCTGGGTCGAGCACGGCGTCGACGGCGACGACTGGTTCGGCTTCCAGGGCGTTCGCATCCTGCCGGGAGCCGGCCCCGAGATCGTGCTCGTGCCACTCATCGGGCACACGCGTGGGCACACCGGCGTCGCCGTGCGCAGCGGCGATCGCTGGCTGCTGCACTGCGGCGATGCGTTCTTTCATCGCGACGAGATGGCGACGCCGCCGCACTGCCCGCCGGTGCTGAAGGCGTTTCAGAACATCAACTCGGTCGACAACGCCACGCGCCGCGCCAACGCCGAGCGGCTGCGCGAGCTGGCGCAGCGCGCCGCCGGCGAGGTCGAGCTGCTCTGCTCGCACGACCCGGTCACGCTCGAGCGCCTGCAGGCGGCCGGCTAGGCGTACATCGTCGCGATCGCCGTCGCGTACTTCTCGGCGATCGGCTTGCGCTTCAGCTTCATCGTCGGCGTCAGCTCATCGCCGCTGGGCAGCCAGTCGCCCTCGACGATCGTGAAGCGCTTGATCTGTTCGACGCGCGCGAGCTTCTGGTTGGCCTCGTCGACGGCCTGCTCGATCGCCGCGCGCATCCGCTCGTCGTTCGCGAGCGCCTCGAGCGTCGTCTGCTCGATGCCCTGGCCGGAGGCCCACATCGGCGCGAAGTCCGGATCGAGCACGATCAGCGCCGTGTTGTAGGGGCGGCCGTCGCCGATGCAGCAGGCCTGCGCGATCAGCGGCGAGGAGCTCTTGATCGTCGCCTCGATGTTCGCCGGCGACATGTTCTTGCCGGCGGCGCTGATGATCAGCTCCTTCTTGCGATCGACGATCCGCATGTAGCCGTCCTCGTCGAACTCGGCGATGTCGCCGGTCCGCAGCCAGCCATCCTCGGTGAACGTCTCCGCCGTCTTCTCCGGCAGGTTGCGATAGCCGGGCATCACGACATCGGACTTGATCAGCAGCTCGCCGTCCTCGGCGAGCTTCAGCTGCACGCCCGGCGCCGGCGGCCCGACCGTGCCGATCTTGATCTTGCCGGTCGGGTTGACCGAGCCGGCGCCGCAGGTCTCGCTCATGCCCCACAGCTCCGACAGCGGCAGGCCGATCGCGTGGAAGAACTCGAGCACCTCGACCGGCGTCGGCGCGGCGCCGACGTTGATCGCCTCGACCTGGTCGAGGCCGAGCGTCTCGCGCAGGCCGGCGAAGATCTGCTCGTCGGCCTCGCGCACCTGCTCGGCGAGCTCGGCCGGGACGGGCTCTTCACGCTGCTCGAGGCGCACCTTGCGCAGCGCCGCGTCGAGCGCCGCCTGCGTCGCGTTGCGCTGCTCCTCGGGCTGCGCCGCGATCATCGTCTCGAGGCCCGACTTCAGCTTCTCCCAGATCCGCGGCACGGCGAAGAACCAGCTCGGCCGCACTTCGGGCAGGTAGGAGAGCACCTGGCGCGGGTCGTCGCAGCAGGTGATCTGCAGGCCGAAGACGATCGGCAGGTAGTGGTGCGCGTTGCGCTCGGCGATGTGCGCCGCCGGCAGCCACGAGATCACGCGCCCGTCCTCGGGGAAGCGGATCAGCTCGTCGAGCCCCTCGACGGCCGCGATCAGGTTGCGGTGGATCAGCTGCACGCCCTTCGGCGGCCCGGTCGTGCCGGAGGTGTAGATCAGCGTCAGCACGTCGGAGCCCTTCAGCTGCGCGACCGACGCGTCGACGTCGAAGTCGGGGTTCGATCCCTCGACGTCGGCCAGCGCGAGCGTGCCCTCCGGCGCCTCGCCGTCGACGACGATCACGTGCTCGACGCAGCGGCGCCGCCTCCTTCGCCTCGAGGATCTGCGGCAGGTACTGCTGCTCGCAGATCACCACGCGCGCTTCTGCGTCGCCCAGCAGGTAGCCGATCTGCGCGGGCGCGTAGGTGTTGTAGATCGAGAAGGGCGTCGCGCCGAGCATCATCGCGGCGAGGTCGCAGAGGTGGAACTCGGGACGGTTGGAGAGCATCAGCGCGACGGTCTGGCCGCGGCCGACGCCGAGCTTCGCGAGCCCGCCGGCGAGTGCGTCGACGCGCTCGGCGAGCTCGCCCCAGGTGATCGTGAAGGCGTCTCCCTTGGTCCGGATCGCGACCTGCTCCGGGCGCTCGTCGACGGTGATCCGAAACGCCTCGGCGACCGTCTCTGCCTCGGTCGCCGCGCGACTCGGGTTCAGCTGTGTGGCACTACTCTCCATCCGCGCTCTCCTCACCTCGCATCGTCCGGCTTTCTTCCCCGCCTCAGCATACGCCGCCGGCGCTGGCGGCGCGAGCGCTGCCGAGCGGCGTTGCGGCGCCGGCGCGGCCGGCGCAGGCGCGCGGCGCGCTCAGCCGGCGAGCAGCTCGCTGCGGCGCAGGAAGTCGACCTGGTCGGCGGCGACGCGTTCGGGCCCGTCGCCGGTGAACGCGCCGAAGTGGTCGTAGGGGTAGCGGTGCAGCTCGCCGCGCGGCGCACGCGCTGCGAGCGCTTCGACCGCGCGCGCCGAGACCGTCACGTCGCGCTCGCCGAGGCCCGCCCACAGCGGCGCGCGCAGGCGACGTGGCACGTCTGACCGGGCGCACCGTCGCGACGGTCAGCAACATCGCCGGCGAGATCTCGTTGCGCCACGGCGATCCGTCGGACACGGTCGCGGCGAAGCCGTCGGCCTCGCCGGGCAGCGTCATCACGGCATGCGCGCCGGGCTGGCCGGTCACCGGCACGAGGTTGTGGCGCCCGAGCTGATCGGCCAGCGCACGCGGAACCAGCCACGCCGAGAGCGACAGCGGCGTCGCCAGCGTTCGCGCGAGCCCGTCGACCATCGGGCACAGCGCGATCGTCGCGGCGATCTGAGCGTCGGCCAGCGCAGTCTCGACAGCGTGCGAGCCGCCGAAGGAGAAGCCCCACAGCACGATCCGCGCCGGGATCGACGCCGTCGAGCGAGCGCGCGAAGGCGACCGCGTTGCGCCAGTCCTCGCGCTGCGCGCCGGTTCGCAGGCGCTGGCGCGGCTCGCCGCCGGAGTCGCCGAGGTAACGGTGGTCGAACACGAGCACTGCTGCGCCGGCGTCGGCCAGGCGCTCGGCGTAGGGCGCGAGTCCGTCGTGGCGCGTCAGCGAGAAGCCGTGTCCCATCACGACGCACGCCGTCGGCGCCGTCGCCGACGGCGGCCGGTAGAGCCACGCCGCGCAGTGCGCGTCACCCGATGCGAAGGTCATCTCCGAGCGCTCGATCGGCCGAGCCTATTCCTGCGCGGCGCGACGACGTCCTGTTGCACGCGAGCTGCTCACAGAAGGCGTAGGCTCAGAGCCGATGATCGTCGTCACCGGCCGCGTGCAGATCGCTCCCGAGAACCAGGAGCGCTTCGTCACGATCGCGACCGAGATGTGCAGCCGCTCGCGCGAAGAGGATGCCTGCAGCGGCTACCGCGTATACGCCGACCTCGAGCAGGACGACCACTACGTGATCGTCGAGGAGTGGGCCGACGACGAGGGCTTGCAGAGGCACTTCGGCCAACCGCACACGGGCGCGTTCATGGGTGAGCTTCCGTCGCTGCTGGCCGCGCCGCCGGACGCGCTGTTCCACACGGTCGAGGTCTCGCGCAGGCTCGACCCGCGGCGCGGCCTCGTTCCCGTCGACTGAGCCCGCTCGATCGGCGCGCGTCGGGCGCCGGCAGGCGCGAGCCGCCGGTAGATCGCGCCGGCCGCGTACTCTGCGTCGATGGAGTTCGACACGATCTCCGACGGGACGCAGCCGTTCGTCGTCTCGCAGGAGGGCGACGGGCCGGACATCGTGCTGCTGCACGGCTTTCCCGACACGCCGCACTCCTACGCCGAGCTTCAGGGCGAGCTCGTGCGCGCCGGCTGGCGCGTGACGGTGCCGTGGCTGCGTGGCTATCACGCCGAGACGATCGTGCCCGGTCGCCCCTACGACTTCGCGACGCTCGGCCGTGACGGTCTGGCGCTGCTCGACGCGATCGGAGCGCAGCGCGCGGTGATCGTCGGGCACGACTGGGGCGCGCTGATCGCCTACGTGATGGCGACGCTCGCGCCGGAGCGCACGCGCGGCCTCGTGACGCTGGCGATCCCGCACCCGAGCCTGTTGAAGCGCACGCCTGCGTCGCTGTTCAAGGCGCGGCACTTCCTCGGCTTGAAGATGCCGTGGGCGGCGCGGACGGTGAGCAGGCGCGACTTCGCCTACCTGGAGACGCTGTACCGGCGGTGGGCGCCGAACTGGAACGGGCCCGACCGCGAAGCATCGCTGCTGTTCGTCAAGCAGGCGCTGTCGACGCCGGCGACGCTCGGCGGCGCGATCGACTACTACCGCGCGCTGCCGCTCGGCGGCTCGCGGCTGCTCGACGAGCCGCCGAACGTGCCGACGTTGTGCGTCGGCGGCACCGAGGACCTGGTCGACGCGGAGCTGTTTCGCGCGACGGCCGAGCTGCTCGGAGCGCCGAGCCGGGCGCTGATCGTCGACCGTGCCGGACACTGGCCGCATCGCGAGGATGCGCCACGCGTGACGCCCGAGATCGTCGCTTTTGCCGGCGCGCTCTGATGCATGCTTAGATTACGGCGTTGACAGTCGCGTGATTGGCCGCGACACTGCCAGCGCACGCGCCCGTAGCTCAGTGGTCAACGGTTCTCTTCGGGGAGCCAAAGAGCAGCGGTCTTTCAAGCCGCAGGCCGCGGGTTCGATTCCCGCCGGGCGCACTTTGAGAAACGGCGATTTCCCGGTAGGCGCGGGATCGCACCGTGCCGCTGCTTCTGCTTCTGCTGGCGGCGACCGAAGGCCACCGGCCTTGCCACACGGCGCTCGACCTCCTGCCGACCGCCGAATCGTGTCTGCCCGCTACATCCTCTTGGAGCTCGGGCGGCGGCCGGGCTCCAACGCTCGATTGGGCCCCGACGTAGCTCCGTTGAGCCGCGCGGATTCTCGACTTTAAGTTACTGCGTGGAGCGACCGATATAGATTTCGCAATCCGCCCTAAACCCGGGCGGGCGCAGACGTTCCGGCTGTGAGAGACCCAGCCGGCGGCACTCAGGTCATGAGGCCTTGGAGCCGGATTTTCGCGCCGGGAGCTCAACCCGCGCTCGTCGAAGTCTGACGGCCCCTGCGACACACCTCCTCGTCGCCAGTCAGCTCAAGCGGATCGCCCCGCTTGGCACCGACGGATCTAGAACCCATTCGAGAGGAGTGTGCGTATGAGCACTGAGCGATTCACTTCGGACGCAAACGGAGTCCGTCCCATCCACGAGACCGTTCGTCGGTCGTCCCGCATCGCTGTTCTTGTGGGCGCGTTGCTGACGATCTTCGCCGCAGGCGCGACGGCATCATTCGCCAGCCCTTCGTCCTCGCTCGCGGTGCGGGAGCGGCAATCGCGTCGCGACGGCGTCGTCGTACGCGGCCGAGATGCGCGACGCGCACCTTCAATTCGATTCTGAAGAGCCAGATGACCGGCGACTGCATGCCGCCTCCGATCAAACCGCCGCCGCCCGCCCGTCAAACCGCCGCCGCCCGTCAAACCGCCGCCTCCGCGTCAAACCGCCGCCTCCGGTCAAACCGCCGCCGCCCGTCAAACCGCCACCGCCCGTCAAAACCGCCGCCTCCCGACGAACCGCCGATTTCGCCCTCGACCGCTACGGGGGCGTCGCCGCCCGCGACAACGTCGGACGTCGGAAAACCGTCGACTCCTCTCGCGTTGCCAGGCCCTCCGCCGCCGCTGCCGGCGACGGTGGCGCTCTCGACAAAGGCGTTGTCGGCTTCGACGCCCGGTGGCGTGATTCGCGACACGGCGGTGTTGAGCGGCGGATCCTCGCCGACCGGCACGATCACGTTCTCGCTCTATTCGGCGCAAGGATTTGACCTGCTCGAAGGCTCTGCACAGCGTCGCGGTGGTCGTCAACGGTGACGGCAGCTACGTCTCGCCGCAGATCAAGCGTGCCAGGGCGGGTTCATATCAGTGGGTTGCGGTCTACGGCGGCGACGCGAACAACAGGAGCCTGTCGGCCTCCTGCCACGACCCGGCCGAGCGGTCGACCGTCGCGCCGCCGGTCTGCGTGAGGCCCGTGACGCTGCATGGTCTCGCGGAAACCGTCGGGACTTCGCTGTCTGCCTCCCTGCCTGCCGCCGGCATCAAGAGCGTCACCTTCTACGTCGACAACCGCAGGATCGCGACGCTGACCAAGCCCTCGCATCACCACTTTGCGATCACGATCGGGACGCGTGAGGTTCAGCTTCGGCGTCCACCAGCTGACAGCGAAGGTGACGATGCTCAGGCCGAACTGTGCGAGCGCTGCCGTCGCGGGCACGTTCATCCACGTGAAGCCCAGGTCGCACTCGCCGAAGTTCACCGGCTGATGTTGGCGCGTGCTGCCGTGCCACGTCTCGACATTCGCCACGGTCGGCTGCTCGCGGTCAGCCTCGGCATCGCGCTGCTGGCGTTCGGGTCTGCCGCCGGGGCGGCGCGCGCGCGAACATCGCCATCCGGGGACCGGCTCGTGGGCGTCTCGCTCTCCAACGGCCGTACGGTCTCGCGATGGGCCTATGCACGTAGGGCCGGCATCGTCCGTCAGGCTCCTGCTCGAACTGCCGCGCGGGTCGGGCAGCTGCACTTCCTCACCGAGGACGGTCAGGCCGAGGTCTACATGGCCTGCGCGAGACGCGGATCGCGCAGAGTGGCGTCGCCTGGATCGAGGTCTCGCTGCCGGAGCGTCCGAACGGTGTCACCGGATGGGTCGAGGCGGGCGCACTCGACCCGCTTCACGTGGTCGGTGGGTACCTGCTGGTGTCTCGCTCGCAGTTCCGCGCGACGCTGTACGACCGGTCTGGGCGTGTCCTCTGGAGCGCCCCTGTCGGGGTCGGCCGAGCGTCGCTGCCGACGCCGGCGGGTCACTTCTACGTGGTCGAGAAGCTGCGGGCATTCAACAGCCCGCTATTCGGGCCATATGCGATCGGGACCAGCGCCTACGCGCCGAGCCTCAGCGAGTGGCCCGGAGGCGGCGTCATCGGCATCCACGGGACCGACCAGCCTCTGCTGATCCCGGGCGATCCCTCGCATGGCTGCGTGCGCATGCGGAACCCCGAGATCGCTCGTCTGTGGCATCTCATAGCGATCGGCACGCCGGTCGACATCACGTGAGCTGAGCTCGACGGCTCGCTCGGGCAGCCCGGTAGCGCACCGTCCGCGGCCGTCCCGGCGAGCTCGGTCGTCGCGTTTAGGCGCGTCGCAAGCGGGCAGCGTCATTGTGGAGCATGTGGGATGATCGCAGTGGGCGCAATTGTCCGGACCGGGTGATTGCGCGAGAAGGAGGCGCATGGTGAGAAGGGCGATGGGGTCGTCGGCGGCTTGGTGATGGATGGGAGCTGAGAGCGAGATCACCCCGCTTCGGGTCCTGATCGCCAACGAGCGACGCGATCGGCTCGACCTGCTCGCGAACGTCGTCGCCGGTCTCGGCCACGAGGTGGTCGCCGTCGAGATCAATGTCAGCGACGTCGGCCCGGCGACCGCGCGAGAGCACCCGAACGTCGCCCTCGTAGGGCTCGGTGAGTCCTCGCAACACGCGCTCGAGCTGATCGATCGGATCGTCCACGAATCCAGTTGCCCCGTGATCGCTCTGCTGGCGGCCGAGGATCCGATCTTCATTCGTGAGGCGGCCGATCGTGGGGTCTTCGCCTACATCGTCGACACCGTGCCCGAGGAGCTGCAGAGCGCGATCGACATCACGCTCGCTGCGGTTCGCCGAATACCACGACCTCGAGGGCGCGTTCGGGCGCCGGGCCATGATCGAGCAGGCGAAGGGAATCCTGATGGCGCGCCACGGCATCGGCGCCGAGAAGGGCTTTGCGATGCTGCGCGACCAGTCGCAGCGCACGGGCGAAAAGCTCGTCGACGTGGCCTCCGCGGTCGTCAACAGCCATCTGCTGCTGCTGGCGCCGCGCGAAGATGGCTGAGCCGCCGGGAGCTGATGCTCGCAGCGAAGTGCGCGCATTCTGGTCATCGTGATGAGTGCTTGCCGGGAGGATCTCCGGCTGCGGTCACGTGTTGACATTCCGCGTAAAACATGATTTATATGTCGCAGCGGGAGAGAGCCTTCCGCTCACTCGAAGGCAGCGCGCTCGGGTGGTATGAGGGATTCAGGAGGGCCTGTCAGATGGGTCTTGGCTCACGTAGTAGGGATCGGGGAAAGGGCGGCGGACGATGAGGGTGTCCGGCTGCCAGGGCGGGCGCATGCTGCGTTCGCTGCACGGCCGCTGGCCATACCGCCGCTCCCACTGCCGCCACGACCTGCATTGGCTCGTGCGCATCCGCGCCGGCTCGAGCGTCTGCTCGACCGTGCGCGCGCACTCGACGGCAGGGCTGCCGACCAACCGACGGCGGCCGCACGGCGATTGAGGGACGCCGCGGGGACTAGCCGGAGAGGCCCGCGAGGGGCGAGCGGGAGGCGAGCAGGGGCGGGTGGTGGTCCGGGGGACCACCCGCTCTTGCGCGTGTTCTCGGCGATCGCGTCGATCAGCCGCGGCCAGACCGCGCGCGGCAGGTCGTGGCCCATGCCGTCGACGTTCATCAGCTTGGCGCCTTTGATCGCACGCGCCGTCGCCCGCCCGCCCGAGGGGCTGACCAGCGGGTCCGCGGTGCCGTGCACGACCAGCGTCGGCGCGAGCGACTTTGCGAAGTTCGCGCGTCCGATCGCCCGAAGCGATGATCGCCGCGAGCTGGCGCCCCGGGCCGGCGATGTCGTGGTCGCGCTCATAGCTGATCCCCGCGAGCGCGCGGATCTCGTCAGGGTCGCGCGGCATCCCGGTCGAGCCGATCGCCGCGAACAGGCGCGCGAAGTGGGCGACGTACTCGTCGAGCCCGACCGGCCGGCGGCGCAGGAAGAACGGATACAGCCGCAGCGCCGGCTGGCCGTTGGTCAGCGCTCCCGTGTTCGACATGATCGAGGTCAGCGAGCGAACCTGATCCGGATGGCGCGCGGCCAGCGTCTGCGCGATCATCCCGCCCATCGACGCTCCGATCACGTGCGCCGGCGCGAGCCCGAGCTCGCGCAGCAGGCCCGCCGCGTCGTCGGCCATGTCGGCGAGCGTGTAGCGCGCGGCGCGCTTGGAGCGCAGCAGCAGCTGCGTGATCGTCGGCGGCGGCCCGCCGACGTGCGTCGAGCGGCCGATGTCGCGGTTGTCGAAGCGCACGACGTAGTAGCCGCGAGTCGCCAGGTCGCGGCAGAAATCCTCGTGCCAGGCGACCATCTGGGTGCCGAGACCCATGATCAGAAGGGCCGCCGGATCCGACGCCTTGCCGAAGGTCTCGTAGCAGAGCGTGATCCCCCTGCCGACGTCGCAGAATTGCTCCTCCATGATCCACGGACTCTAGCGAGCGAACGTCGCTAGGATCGGCAGTGATGGAAGACGAGGAGATCCGCAAGCTCTCGATCGACACGATCCGCGGACTGGCGATGGACTCCGTGCAGAAGGCCAACGCGGGCCACCCGGGGACGGCGATGGCGCTCGCGCCGCTCGGCTACACGCTGTTCAAGCGCTTCCTCAAGGCCAATCCGGGCGACCCCGATTGGCGCGATCGCGATCGCTTCGTGCTGAGCTCCGGGCACGCGTGCGTGCTGCAGTACTCGCTGCTGCACCTGTGCGGCTACGACCTGAAGATCGAGGATCTGCAGCAGTTCCGCCAGTGGGGCTCGCGCACGCCGGGCCACCCCGAGCGCGGCGACACGCCGGGCATCGAGGTGACGACCGGCCCGCTCGGGCAGGGCGTCGGCAACGCCGTCGGCATGGCGATGGCCGAGCGGTTCCTGGCCGAGCGCTTCAACCGTCCCGGGCACGAGCTGGTCGACCACCACACCTACGCGATCTGCTCCGACGGCGACCTGATGGAGGGCATCAGCCAGGAGGCGGCCTCGATCGCCGGCCACTTCGGTCTCGGCAAGCTGATCCTCTGCTACGACGACAACCACATCACGATCGACGGCACGACGGCGCTCTCGTTCGATTCGGAGAGCCATCTGCAGCGCTTCGAGGCCGAGGGCTGGCACGTGCAGCGAGTCGAGGACTCCGAGGATCTCGACGCGCTCGAGCACGCGATCGCGACGGCGCGCGATCACGAATCGCAGCCGTCGTTCATCTCGATCCGCTCGCACATCGCCTATCCGGCGCCGCACGCGATCGACACCGCCAAATCGCACGGCGCTGCGCTCGGCGAAGACGAGGTGCGCGCGACCAAGGAAGTGATGGGCTTCGATCCCGACAAGAAGTTCTGGGTCGATCAGCGCGTGTACGAGCACATGTCGCTGGACGACAGCGGCGTGATCGCGCAGCGCGATTGGGAGCAGCACAAACTGGCGCCGTGGCGCGAGCGCTTTCCCGAGATGGCGAAGGACTGGGACCTTGCGTGGCGCGGCGAGCTGCGCGCCGGATGGCAACAGAAGCTGCCGGAGTTCGACGCCGGCGAGCAGATCGCGACGCGCTCTGCCGGGCAGAAGACGATGGCCGCGTTCGCGGAGTTCGGGCCGACGATGATCGGCGGCGCGGCCGACCTGGTCGAGTCGACGAAGACGGTCTTCGACGGCGCCGGAGAGTACTCGCGAGTTCACGTCGGCCGTAACGTTCCGTTCGGCATCCGCGAGCACGGCATGGGCGCGATCGTCAACGGAGCCTCGGCGCACGGCGGCATCGTCAAGCCGTACGGCTCGACGTTCCTGATGTTCTCCGACTACATGCGCGGCAGCGTGCGGCTGTCGGCGCTGATGGGCCTGCCGGTCGTGTGGGTCTGGACGCACGACTCGGTCGCGCTCGGCGAGGACGGCCCGACGCACCAGCCGATCGAGCACTACGCCTCGCTGCGCGCGATCCCGCATCTGTGGGTGGTGCGCCCGGCCGACGCCAACGAGACGGCGGTCGCCTGGCGCGTCGCGCTCGAGCGCTCCGACGGGCCCGTCGCGCTGCTGCTCTCGCGCCAGAACATCCCGGTGCTCGACCGCGAAAAGGTCGCCGAGCGCCGACGGGCTCGAGCGCGGCGGCTACGTCCTATGGGACTCCGAGTCCGCGGCGACGCCCGAGCTGATCCTGATCTCGACCGGAGCGGAGGTGCCGACGACGCTGCACGCGGCCGAAACGCTTGCCGTCGAGGGCGTCAAGGTCCGCGTCGTCTCGATGCCGTGCATGGAGCTGTTCGAAGCGCAGTCGCAGGAGTACCGCGACGAGGTGCTGCCGCGCGCCGTGCTCGCCCGGCTCGCGGTCGAGCCCGGCGCGACGATGAGCTGGTGGAAGTGGGTCGGCCTCGACGGCGACGTGCTCGGGCTCGATCGCTTCGGCGCCTCGGCGCCGGGCACGCAGGTGCTCGAGCACCTCGGCTTCACCGACGAGAACATCGCCAAGCGCGCGCGAGCGCTGCTCGAGCGCGCGCCGAGCGCATCCAGCTGAACGAACTCGAGCCAAAAGGGAGACCGCAATCGTGTCTGCAACCGAGAACCTCACGCCGCTGCGACTGCTCTCCGCGCTCGGACAGAGCGTCTGGGTCGACAACCTCTCGCGCGAAACCAACCGCAACGGCCACCTGCAGCAGCTGATCGACGAGGACTCGGTCGTCGGCGCGACCTCGAACCCGACGATCTTCGAGAAGGCGATGACCGCCGGCGAGGCCTACGACGAGCAGCTGCGCGAACTCGACTCCGGCCTGCCGATCAAGGACGTCTTCTGGACGCTCGCCGAAGACGACATCCGCGACGCATGCGACGTGTTCCGCCCGATCTGGGACGGCGGCGGCGGACGCGACGGCTACGTCTCGCTCGAGGTCGACCCCGGCCTGGCCTACGACACGCTCGCGACGTTCCGCGAAGCGGTGCGGATCCACGAGTCGGTGCAGCGGCCGAACCTGATGGTGAAGATCCCGGCGACGAAGCCCGGGCTCGCGGCGATCGAGGATGTGATCGCGAAGGGGAAATCGATCAACGTCACGCTGATCTTCTCGCTCGAACGCTACGAGCAGGTCGCCGAGTCATACGTGCGCGGACTCGAGCGGCTCGTCGCCGAGGCCGGCGATCCGCGCGCGGTCGCGTCGGTCGCGAGCTTCTTCGTCTCGCGGATCGACACCGAGGCCGACAAACGACTGGACGAGGTCGGCGGCCACGACGAGCTGAAGGGCAAGCTGGCGATCGCCAACGCGCGGCTCGCCTATCAGAGCTACAAGAAGATCTTCTCCGGCCCGCGCTGGGAGTACCTCGCGTCCAAGGGCGCAACGCCGCAGCGGGTGCTGTGGGCCTCGACGTCGGTCAAGAATCCGGCCTACCGCGACACGCTGTACGTCGAGGAGCTGATCGGGCCGGACACGGTCAACACGATGCCCGAGGAGACGATTCACGACTTCCAGGATCACGGCAAGGCGCGTCTGACGCTCGAGTCCGACCTCGAGCAGGCACGCGCGCTGTTCGACCAGCTGGCGGCGGCAGGCGTCGACTACAAGGATCTGACCGACACGCTCGAGCGCGAGGGCGTCGAAAAATTCGCGGCCTCCTTCGAAGAGCTGCTGCAGTCGCTCGAGCAGAAGCGCTCGGCGCTCGTTCCGGCCTGAACGCGCCGCCGGGCTCGCGCGCCGAAGCGCTGCACGCGGCGCTCAGGGGTAGGGCAGCGGAACGAGCACCGTGATGCGAAGCGGGCCCGACGGGAACGCGTCGGCGTTGAACGTGTAGGCGCGGTAGCTCTTGCCGGCGTAGCTGAACGGCCCGCTCTGGGGCACGGTTCCGGGCGAGAATCCGATCGTGCTCTTGACCAGGCGACCGCGCATGTACATCAGCACGTCGAGCCCGACGAGCCGGTTGGCGAGGCGCTTGTAGCCCTCGTCGTCCTGGATCGAGAGCAGCACGCTGCCGATCGTGCGGCCATGCAGGGTCAGCGGCGCGCGCACCGGAGCGAGCACGTAGGGGCCGCCGTCGTCGGCCAGCACGCGCCCGCCGGCGCTGACGCGCAGACGGACGATGTGCTCGTGCAGCAGCGCTTCGACGGCCACGCGGGTCGCGCTCGGGTCGCGCGCGGCGACGGCGCTCAGCAGCGCCTGGTTGCGCTGCACGCGCCGGACCTGCGGCAGCGTGCGCCGGCCGGCCTCGCCGGCGTAGATCAGCCGCGCGATCCGCGTCAGCGTGTTGTAGGTCGTGTCGTCGGCGCTCGCGCCGCACAGTGGCTGCAGCGATTCGATCGTGCGCAGCACGAACACACGCAGCGGCTCGCCGCTCGGAAACGAGCTCACCGGGAAGGAGGTGAACTCATACGCCTTGTCTTCGTGCGTGAACGTGCCGCTGCTCGGCAGCTTGCCGGCCGGAAGCTCGAACACGCCGCTGAGCGTCCGCCCGTCTCCCGAGGACGGTTCGGTGCGGAGCAGAGTGGTCGCTTCGGCGATGCCGTCGGTCTCGGCGATCAGGCCGTTGTCGGCCCACACGCTCGTGACATAGCTGGCCAGCGGCTTGCCGCTCGCGTCGGTCAGCTTGCCTGCGACCGGAGCGAGCGCCGGCCCGCCGAGTTCTGCCAGCGCCCTGCCGTCGCGGACGACGCGCAGGTTCGTCATGTGCCGCGTCGCGATCAGCGCGCGAGCAGCGGCGCGCACGCCGGCGGGATCGCCGGCTTCGACTGCGCTGCGCAGTGCCGTCGAGCTCTCGATCATCCGCGTCGCGCTGAGCGTTCGTTCGCTGGAGACGCCCTCGCGGTAGACGCGTTCGGCGACCTGGCCGAGCACGGCGAGCACCGTCGCCGGACACGAGCCGGTCGTCGGTGAGTCGACGTCGGCGCTCGCGTCGTCGTCGGCGACGTGCTTCAGCGACGCGCCGCAGCCGCTCACCGTGACCAGTAGCGCGGCGAGCGCGAGCAGCGCGAGCAGCGCGACGGCCGCACGGGCAAAGCGCGCGCGGCGGCGGATCGGGCGGCTGCTCACGGGCGAGAGCATCGAGCAGGATCCTAAGCCGTGGTTAACGCGCTGGTGAGGTAGCTTTCAGCGATGCCGACCGTGCTGATCACCGGTGCTTCGACGGGGATCGGCCAGGCGACCGCGCTGCGGCTCGCGCGCGCCGGCTGGAGCGTGCTGGCGGGAGTGCGCGCCAGAAGCGGACGGCGAGCGGCTCGTGGGCGAAGCTCCGGCGGGACGGATCGAGGCGCTGACGCTCGACGTGACCGACCTCGGACAGATCCGCCAGGCGGCGGCACGCGTCGGCGAGCTGGCGGCGGCGGCGAGGGCTCGCCCGGCCGGCTCGACGCGCTCGTCAACAACGCGGGTGTCGGTTTCGGCGGGCCGCTCGAGCTGATCGATCCCGATGACATGCGCAAGCAGTTCGACGTCAACGTGCTCGGCCAGGTCAGCGTCACGCAGGCGTCTGCTGCCGGCGCTGCGCGCCGCGCATGGACGGATCGTGTTCGTCTCCTCGGTCGGCGGCCGCGTGGCGATGGCCTTCACTGCGCCGTACGCCGCGTCCAAGCACGCGATCGAGGCGATCGGCGACGCGCTGCGCGTCGAGCTGCGCACCTCGCACGTGCAGGTCGCGCTGATCGAGCCGGGCTCGGTCGCGACGCCGATCTGGGACAAGAGCCGCGAGCTGGCCGACGGTGTGACGATTCCTGCGAGCCTGCAGGCCGAGTACGGGCACGTGCCGCAAGCGATGGACAAGGTGCTCGAGGACACGGCCAAGCGAGGCGTGCCGCCGGAGCTCGTCGCCGAGACGATCGAGCGCGCGCTGAGCTCGAAGCGGATGAAGTCGCGCTACGTGATCGGCCGCGACGCGCGCGCGATGATCGTCGTTCGCCGGCTGCTGCCCGATCACGTCTTCGATCGTCTCGCGCGCCGCGCACTCGGCGTCTGAGCGCCGCGTCGCCGGCGCCGCGCCGCGAGCGCCGGCCGGCTCACGCCGACGGCCGGTATGCCGCCAGCCAGGCGAACAGGCTCGTCGTCGCGGCCTGAGTCTGCAGCATGCCCGGTTTCGCGTCGATCGCCGGCAGCGTTTCGCCGTTCCAGGAGAGCAGGTAGAGCCCTTCGGAGTTGAGCGCGCGCGTTTCGGCGTCGCGCGCGTTGTCGGCGGCGAGCGTGTAGAGCGTGCCGTCGTGATCGAGCGCGCCGAGCGCGAGCATCCACTGCAGGTAGATCGCGTCGTACTGCGGCGAGAAGTCGAGCAGGTAGCCGAAGCGGTGCAGCGCGGTCGCCTTCAGTTCCTCGGCGCGCGCGCATTCGCTCGGCGTCGAGGTCAGCCGGCAGAGCAGCGCCTGCGCGTAGATCAGCGGCGCCTCGATGTAGTCGATCGGCGTCGAGTTGAGGTTGCTGTCGGCGTACAGCTGATCGGGCGCGCTGAAGCCCGAGGTGTTCGCCCAGGCGAGGAACTTGCGCGCCTCGTGCGAGGTCGAAGCTCGAGCCGCTCTGCTCGTAGAGCAGCGCCGCCAGCAGCGTGTCGGCGGCGAGCGCCGGGCCGGACTTGTAGGGGTGGCTCGTGTTCCACCAGATGCCGCCGCCCTGCGCGTCCCAGCCGGCGGCCGCGACGTACTTCAGCGCGCGCTGGGCGTCGTCGAGCCACCTTCGCGAGCCGGTCGCGCGGTAGGCGTTGACGAATGCGATGCCCCACCAGCCGTTGTCGTCGAACCACGTCTCGGTGGCGGCGGTGCGATCGCCGGGATAGGGCGAGTATCCGGCGGTCGGGCGCAGTCCGCGGTTCAGGTAGCGCTCGGCGCCGCGCGCGAACTGCGTCAGCGCGGCGCGGTTGGCCGGCGTCGGCTGCGCGATCGCGATCGCGTCGAGCGACTCGAACAGCGGCACGATGTCCCAGATCGTCGCGAGCGGGTAGCGCGCGCTGTCGTGCAGCAGCTCGTCATACCAACCCTGGCGCGCGTCGCGCCAGCGCTGTTTGGCGCGCGCGACGCCGCTCTGCGCGAGCTGCAGGTAGTGCTGCTGCGTGCTCGTCAGCGGCGCCGCCGCGGGCGCGCCGAGTGCCGGTGCGAGAGCTGCGACCGGCGGCGCGCGCGGCGTCGCGCGCGGCGTCGGCCAGCACGGCAGGAGCGAGCGCCAGCGCCGCGAGCAGTGCGGCGGCGAGCGTGAGCGGGCGGCGGCGCATAGGAGTGCGAACACCGACGTTAGGCGGATGTCGCGGCGGAGCGGGTAGCTGCGAGGACTCGTGCGGCTACGGTTAGCGCGATGTCGACCGAGCAGCTGCTGACCGATCGCGAACGACGCGAACGTGCCCGAACCGCCGTCGGAGCGCGGCGTCTGGCTGCTCGCGCTCGCGCTCGCGCTGATCGGCCTCGGCGTGCTCGTCGCGGCGCTCGTGCTGCGCGGCGGCGACTCGACGTCGCGCTCGGCGCCGCCGCCGGCGCTCGTGACGGTCGCGAGCACGCCCGTGGCGAGCGCGTCGTCCTCGGCGAGCGCGCTGGCCGGTGCGTCCTCGAGCGCCGGCGCCGAGCACGAACCGCGGCGGCGCGATCGTCGCGCAGCCCTCGCCGGCGCAGCAGCAGCTCGAGGCGTCACGCTTCGCCGCGCCGACGCAGGTGCACATCGCGCGGCGCTGGATGGAAGGCTTCTATCCGATCTACACGACGGCGCAGCGCACGTTCGGCGTCAACTGGCTGCTGCTCGCGTCGATCCACCGCCAGGAGTCGGCCTTCTCGACGGCGCCGGGAACCTACGAAGGGCTCAACTTCGCGCACTGCTGCGGCGGGCCGATGCAGTTCAACGTGACGAACGGTCCGGTCACGACGTGGGCGCTCGTCAGCGACTCCTACCGCTACGCGCGCCGCCCGGCGGTATACGACCACGAGACGGCGAAGCACCCGTCGATCTACGACGACTTCGACGCGATCATGGGCGCCGCGCACCTGCTCTCGGCCGATGGCGCCGGCTACGCGCTGGATGCGAGCGCGTGGGACGCGGCGTATGACTACTACGGGCACGACGCGACCGGCGTGACGTACGCCGACCAGGTGCTCGGGCGCGCGATCGGCTGGTCGCAGCACGGCTTCTGCATCAACTGCGGCGTCGATCAGACGATCGTCGAAGCGGTGCATGCGGCGTACGGCGCGCCGGTGCTGGCGGCGCTCGAAGCGGAAGCTGCAGCGCAGGCGCGGAAAAGGCGGCGCGCACGCGCGAAGCGGCGCACGCGAGGTCAAGCGAACTCACAAGTGAACGCCATCCCGGCTTCTCGCCGAGCCGGCCTCCGCTCGAGAACGCCATCCGGCTTCTCGCCGAGCCGGCCTCCGCTAGAGAACGCCATCCTGGCTTCTCGCCGAGCCGGCCTCCGCTCCACAACCTGTGAACGCTCCAGGCCGCTCACGGCAGGTACCGAGCCGGCCGTCCCGGGCGCGGCTGTGCACTAGCCGTGGGCGCTTCGGAGACGCGTCCAGACCTCGGAGAGCCCACCGCCGCTGCCGCCGAGGCCTTCGGACCGCTTGCCGGTGTTCCAGACGCCTTCGACGGGTGCGAGCGTGCCGTCGTAGCGGAGCTCTTCAGAGCCGTCTCGCGAGAACAGCGTGGTGCCGCCGACGCCGGTCGCGAACGGCTGGCTTGCGGGGTTGTTGACGGAGAGTTCGGTGTCTTCTTCTTCGATCTGTTCGCACTGCGAAGAGCCACTGTCGCCTGAGGCGGCGAAGAACGACTGTCCCTGCGCGGCGGCCTCCTGCAGCAGCGTGTTCTCGAACTGGATCACGCCGGCTCCGGCCAGGAAGGTGAACGCCTCACAGAGCCCCCAAGAGGTCGAGATCGCCTTCGCGCTGTCGTCGGAGACGATCCGCGAGAGGATGTCGATCGGCGCGACTTTCTGTTCGATCGGTCCCTGGTAGACGAGCACGTGCGCGGCCGGCGCGAGGCCGATGATCTGCTCGATGTCGAGCGCTGACTCGAGGTCGTTGCCTTCGAACGGCGGCGGGCCGCCGTCGACGTTGATGTTCGTGACCGTGGCGTCCGTGCCGTAACAGGCCTGGAAGGCGTCGATGTCGAAGGGCGAGTACGCCTCCTGCTCGTAGACGGCGATCGTTTGGCCGGCGCCGAAGTCGCCGGCTTTGTAGAGGTCGCCGAGCTGGTAGGCGCTCGCGATGTCGTCGGCCGTCTCGCCCTCGCCGAGCGCTTCGGTGACTTCGCGCGCGGCCGGGCAGGGCTGCGGGCCGCCGGTCGGCGGCGGTTCGGCCGCCGGGCCGGCGCCAACCCGTGCGCGCGCCGCGCGGCAGCGACGGTGCACGGCCGATTCGAACCGTGAGCGGCGCTGCGGCGAGTGCCTGCGTGACGGTCGGGCCGAGCGCGAGCGCGGCGCACGCGAGCGCGATGCCGATCGCGATCGCGACTTTGAGCTTTGCGGCAGCCAACTCACACCTCCGGCTTCGACGCCATCGAGGCCGCGCCGGCGCACGCAGCGTCGGCGGCCTGCCTGGGAGAGGCTTCGGTGGTTTGCAGCTTTCGCTTGAGCTAAGCGGCGTCGGCCTGCGCCATCAGCTCGCCGGCGACGCGGTCGGTTGCGTGGCTCGTGCCGCCGAGCAGGCGGCGCGAGAGCTGCGCGCGGCGGAAGTAGAGCGGTGCGTCGTGCTCCCAGGTCGCGCCGATGCCGCCGTGCACGGAGATCATCGTGCGCGCGGCGTTGTCGAGCGCGCGACCGGCGACCGAGCGCGCGGCGCTCGCGGCGAGCGGGAACTCGTCGGGACCGCCGTGACGCGCCCAGCCGGCGTAGTAGAGCAGCGAGCGGCCGTTGTCGAGCTGGCGCAGGACCTCGGTGAGCGCGTGCTTGACGGCCTGGTAGGAGCCGATCGCGCGACCGAACGTGTGCCGCTCCTTGGCGTATTCGACGGACACGTCGAGCGCCGTTTCGACGGTGCCGAGCGACTCGGCGGCGATCAGCGACTGCGCGAGCAGCCAGGCGGAGGCGAGCGACTCGACGGGCGCGTCGAGCACGGTCGCGGGCGCGCCTGACAGCGTCACGTGACCGAGCGAGCGCGTCGCGTCGTAGCGCGTCGTCGACTCGACGCTGACGCCGTCGGCGCCGGCCTCGATCGCGACGCCGACGGGCTTGCCGTCGAGCAGCGCCACGCCGACGAGCACGTCGGCGCCGGGTGCGTCGGGAACGAACGCGAGCTCGCCGCTGACGCGCGCGCCGTCTCCGTCGGCGACGGCGCTCGGCGCGGGAGCGCGCTCGAGGCCGCTGCGCGGGTCGGCGCTCCAGGCGTTTGACAAATCGTCGGGCGGGCTGACCGGCAGGTAGGCGGCGCGCCGCTCGCCGGTGGCGAGGTCCTCGAGCAACGACGCGCCGGCCGGTGCGTCGTTCAGGATCGCGGTCGCCGGCAGGTGGCCGAGCAGCGCGATCGGCGCGAGCACGCGACCGCACTCGCCGAGCACGAGCATCGCGTCGAACGCGTCGAGACCGGCGCCGCCGTGCTGCTCGTCGATCAGCAGGCCGGGCCAGCCGGCCTCCTTCGCGGTCGGCCACAGGTCGGGCAGCGCGTCGGGCTTGCCGTCGAGCGCTTCGCGCGTGGCCTCGAACGTCTTGTGCCGCGAGAGCGCTCCGCGTGCTGCCTCGCGCAGGAATTCCTGCTCGTCTGAGAGGGACAGGTTCATCGAATCTCCTTCAATCTCGAAGTTCGTCGGCTGGACGTCGCGCTAGGCGGCGGTCGTTTCCTTGGAGCGCAGCTCCGAGAACGGGATGCCCTTGTCGAGCCGCGGCGCGGGCGGCAGCCCGAGCACGCGCTCGCCGACCGTGTTGCGCAGGATCTCTTCGGTGCCGCCGGCCGACTTCAGGCCGGGCAGGAACGAGATCATGTAGGCCCACTGGCTGTCCTCGGCGAGCGCGTCCGGGCCGAGCACGTCGGCGATCAGGTCGCCGGCTTTGATCGCGCCGTTGACGATCGTGATCTTCGCGAGACCCGACTCCGGACCGGGCACCTGGCCTTTCTGCAGCGCCGAGAGCGTGCGGTAGCCGGTGAAGCGCACGGCGAGCATTTCGCTGGCGATCTCGCCGAGCTGGTGTCGCACGCTGGGGTCGCGGCGCGCGGCGGCGTCGCCGGCGATCGCCTGCGCGAAGCGCCCGGAGTTGTAGCCGAGCCCCTCGCTGCCGAGCCCGATCGTGACGCGCTCGAACATCAGCGTCGTCAGCGCCGTGCCCCAGCCGTTGCCGACGCCGCCGACGACGGCGTCGCCGTCGACTGCGAGGTCGTCGAAGAAGACCTCGTTGAACTCGGCCTCGCCGGATATCTGGCGCAGGCCGCGGACGGTCACGCCGGGCGCGTCGATCGGCACGATGAACATCGTCAGGCCCTTGTGCTTGGGCTGGTCGGCGTCGGTGCGCGCGAGCAGCAGCCCGTAGGAGGCGAACTGCGCGTTCGTCGTCCAGACCTTCTGGCCGGTGAGCCGCCAGCTGCCGTCGTCCTGCAGGCGCGCGCGCGTCTGCACCGCGGCGAGGTCAGAGCCGGCGGCCGGCTCGGAGAACAGCTGGCACCAGACCTCGTCGCCGTGCAGCATCGGGCCGAGGTAGCGCGTCTTCTGCTCGTCGGTGCCGTGCGCGATGATCGTCGGTCCGAGCATGCCGACGCCGATCGCGTCGAGGATGCCGGGCACTTTCGCTCGGGCGATCTCCTGGTTGCAGATCACCTGCTCGATCGGGCCGAGGCCCTGACCGCCGTACTCCTTCGGCCAGGTCACGCCGGCCAGGCCGCCCTCGGCGAGCTTGCCCTGCCAGGCGCGCCGGGCGGCGATCACCTCGGACTCGTCGGTGATCGCGTCCGGACCCTCGAGGACGGGAGCCTCGGACTTGTGCTCGTCGAGCCAGCTACGCACCTGCGCGCGGTAGTCGGCCTGCTCCTGTGTGTCGTCGAGATCCACGTCGTTCTCCTTTGGCTGACTGACCAGTCAATCTAGAGCAAGAACGGTACTCCTCCGGGGCGTGCGATGCCCCGAGTGGCGCGCGGCGGCGGCCGCGTGCGCGCTTGCGCGCGAGGGCGTGCTGCGCCGGCGCGCGCTCAGGCGCCGGGCGGCATCGGCAGTTCTTGGCGCGGCGCCTGGTGATAGACGTCCTCGAAGCCGCGGTTGAGCAGTTGCCGGGCCTGCGTGCCGGGGTCGCGCGAGTTGAGCACGATCGCGCCGAGCTGCACGCCGTCGCGATCGGCCGTCGCGACCAGGCAGCGGCCGGCGGCGTCGGTGAATCCGGTCTTCAGGCCGGTCGCGCCCGGGTAGTGGTAGATCAGCAGCGGGTTGTTGTTGTACAGGTAGACCTTGCCGCCCTTGATCGGCAGCGGCAGCGAGGCGCTGTAGGTGCGCACGATCTTCGCGAGGCGCGGCTGCTGCAGATCGACGTGCGCGAGCACGGCGAGGTCGGCGGCGCAGGAGAAGTTGCCCGCGTCGACGTAGCCGGAGGGCGAGGAGTAGCGCGTGCAGCCCATGCCGAGCTTGGCCGCCTCGGCGTTCATCTGCGCGACGAAGCGCTGGATGCTGCCGGCGTCGTGCTGCGCCAGCGCGATCGCGGCGTCGTTGCCCGAGGGCAGCAGCAGGCCGTAGAGCATCGTTTCCAGCTGCACGTGCTTGCCGCGCGGCAGCACGCCGACCTTCGAGCCGGCCGCTTCGACGGCGGCCTTCGTGACGAGCACGCGCGCGCCGGACGGCTGCGTCTGGACGGTCAACAGCGCGGTCATCATCTTCGTGATGCTCGCGATGCGCAGGCGCGTGTCGGGGTCGTGCTGCCACAGCACCTGGCCGGTCGTGAGGTTGAACAGCAGGCCGGCGCGCGGGGGGTGGCGGAAGTCGATCTTGACGGGATCCTGCGAGGGGTCTCCGAGCCCTTTGAGCACGAGCGGCGGCTTGCCGAGCGGCAGGCCGGTGGCGGACAGCTTCGGCGCCGGCGGCGTCGCGTGCCCTGCGCGGCGAGTGCTCGCGGACGCCTTGTGCGCTCGACTGCCGCTCGGTTTGGCCAGCACGACGACGGCTGCCGCGATCGCGGCGATCGCCAGCACGAGCACGCCGGCCGTGATCGCACGGCGGCGCTGGCGCCGGCGGCGCGCATGCTCACGCCGTCGCCTGCTCTGGTCGGGCGTCATGAACGGAGAGATGCTCATGCCGCCATCAAACTCGCGCGTCAGGAGGATCGTTGCGGGGTGGCGGCGGGTGAGCTCAAATCAGCGCGGAGGATTGCGCAGCGCGCCGACGATGCCGACCGACAGCAGCACGAGGATCAGGATCGAGAGGACGGCGGCGACTGTCAGGCCCTGTTCGACGATCGAGGCGAACGTGAGGAAGGCGAAGCCGGCGATGAAGACGAGCACGGCAGTCAGGACGACGTTACGCCTCATGCGCGCGCGGCGCTGCAGTGCGTTGCCCGGCGAGAGCTCACGACGGCTCAGTACACCGGCTGGGGCGGCGGCGGGCGCCGTTTCGCCGCGCGCCGCTCGCGGTCGGCGAGCGGTCGCGACGGTGAGCGCGCCGAGCAGCAGCGCGCAGCACTGCGCCGCGTAGGCGACCGCCCAGCGGCCGTCGATCGGTCCGTTCAGGCCGGCCGCGCCGATCCACAGCTGCACGAGCAGCCAGACGCCGATCAGCAGCGCAGCCGGCACCTCGACGATCGTCGCGAGGAACGGGATCAGCGCGAGGCCGATCACGCGAGCGCGCGGGTAGAGCGCGAGGTAGGCGCCGAGCACGGCGGCCGTCGCGCCGGTCGCGCCGAGCTGCGGCACGTGCGAGTCGGGCGCGAACAGCACGGTCAGCGCCAGCGCGACGAGCGCGCCGAGCAGGTAGAAGGCGAGGAAGCGCAGCCGGCCGAGCGCGTCCTCGACGTTCAGGCCGAACAGCGCCAGCGCTGCGCAGTTGGCCAGCAGCGCGACGAAGCTGCCGTGCAGGAAGATCGAGCTGACGACGGTCTGCCACGTCGCGGGCTGCGGTGGGAACGGCGGCAGCGGCTGCGCTGCGGGGTCGCGCACACAGACGAGCAAAATCCGAGCAGCGGAACCGGAGCCGACCGTCGGCCCGCCACATGCGCTGCCGGGGTGCGCGAGCTCGAACGGGATCGCGCCGTGACGGATGGCCGTGCCGGCGGACGGGCCGGCGAAGAAGTCGCCGCCGTGAACGATCGCGATCAGGTAGACGACGACGTTGGCGAGCACGAGCGCGACCGTGACGAGCGGGAAGCGCAGGAGCCTGACGTTGTCTTTTACAGGGACGATCGCGCGAGACTATCGGCGCTCGCGCGGCGCGCGATCAGGCGTGTGCGGCGAGCGGGCCGACGCCGGCGCGCGGCTGCGGGACGTGCTGGTCGGCGTGGTAGGAGGAGCGCACGAGCGGGCCGGCGGCGACGTGGTCGAAGCCGAGCGCGTAGGCAGCGGCCTCGAGTGCGGCGAACTCGTCGGGGTGCCAGTAGCGAACGACCGGCAGGTGGCGCTCGGACGGACGCAGGTACTGCCCGACGGTGAGCACGCCGACGCCGTGCTCGCGCAGCACGCCGAACGTCTCGACGAGCTCGTCGTGCGTCTCGCCGAGCCCGACCATCAGGCCGGACTTCGTGACGACCTCGTCTTCGCCCATCTCGCCGGCCAGGCGCAGCACGCGGCACGAGCGCAGGAATTCGGAGCCGCGCCGGGCTAGCGGGTACAGCCGCGGCACGACCTCGACGTTGTGGTTGAACACGTCGGGGCGCTCGGCGATGACCTTCGCGAGCGGCATCTCCTGTCCCTGGAAGTCGGGCGTCAGCACCTCGATCTGGCAGTCGGGCGCCTGGCGGCGGACCTGGCGGATGACGCCGACGAAGGCCGAGGCGCCCTTGTCGGGCAGGTCGTCGCGGTCGACTGAGGTGATGACGGCGTGGCGTAGCCCCATGCGCGCGATCGAGCGCGCGACGCGCGCCGGCTCGAGTGGGTCGTTCCAGGTCGGCTTGCCGGTCTTGACGTTGCAGAAGCCGCAGCGGCGCGTGCATGTGTCGCCGAGGATCATGAAGGTCGCCGTGCCGCGCTCCCAGCACTCGCCGACGTTCGGGCAGGCGGCCTCCTGGCAGACCGTGTGCAGGTTCTCGGAGCGGATCAGCTCGGTCAGCTCGCGGTAGCGCCGGCCGCCGGGCGCCGGCACCTTGAACCACGGCGGCTTGCGCTCGCGCAACGGCCGCACGTCGGGACCGAGCACGTCGAGCACGTTCGCGCCGCCCGGATTGGCGCGCGAGCGCGTCGCACTCATGCGAGCACCGCCTCGACGGCGATCGATTCGATCGGCTCCGCCCCTGTCGGGGCTCCGCTGGTGGCGTTCGTCGTGGCGATGCCGAGGCGCGCCGGCGAGACGAGCCGCTGGCGCCTGCCGTGCGCCTCACAGAAGCGGTAGGCGATCTCCTTGCGAAAGCAGGCCAGACCCGGCGCGCCGGCGCCCAGCTCGGCGGCGATCGAGGTCATCTGCACGTCGGGCAGCCCGCAGGCGACGACCCACGAGAACGGCTCGAGGTCGTTCTGCACGTTGACGGCGAAGCCGTGCGTCGTGACGCCGCGCGAGACGTGCACGCCGATCGAGGCGATCTTGCGCTCGGAGACCCAGACGCCGGTGTAGTCGATGCCCTCGTCAGCGCGTGAGCGAGCGACGATCTGCTGCTCTGAAAGCGCGGCGACGATCGCCGCTTCGATCGTGCGCAGGTAGCGGCCGACGTCGTCGATCGCCATGATCGGATAGCCGACCAGCTGTCCTGGCCCGTGGTAAGTGAGCTTGCCGCCGCGGTCGGTCGCGACGACGTCGATGCCTTTGGCGCGATAGAAGGCCTCGCCGAGCGGCAGGTCCTCGGGGCGCGAGCGCCGGCCATGCGTGTAGACCGGCGGGTGCTCGAGCAGCAGCAGCGTGTCGGGCAGCTCGCCGGCGATCCGCCGCGCGCGGATCTGCTCCTGGATCGCGACGGCCTGCGTGTACGGCACGATGCCCAGCTGGCAGACCCAGAGGTCGGATGTGGCGCTTCTTCGGGGTGACGTGCTGCGCATTCGCGTGCTCGACTCAGCCTAGCGGCCTGCGCTTCGTGCCACGCGGCCGGCGCTCAGCTGAGTCGATCCGCCTCGGCGGCGAGCAGCGAGTAGACGGCGTCGTCGCTGTACTGCTCGTCGTTGACGCGGTAGCTCTGGCGCAGCACACCCTCGAGCTTGAAGCCGAGCCGCTCGGCGACGGCGCGGCTGGCCGCGTTCTCGATGTCGGCGCGAATCTCGACGCGCACCAGCCGGTGCAGATCGAAGCCGTCGCCGGCCAGCGCGGCGACTGCCGCCGTCACGACGCCGTTGCCCTCGCTGCGCTCGTCGAGCCAGTAGCCGATCGCGCCCGAGCGATTGCCGCGGTCGATCGTGATGCCGACGACGCCGGCGAGGCGGCCGCCCGCGACGATGCCGCGGCTGAGCCCGCTGCCATCCTGCTCCATCGCGCGCGATCGTGCGATGAACTGGCGCGTGTCCTGCAGTGTCTGCTCGCGCGCCCACTGGATCCAGCGCGCCAGCCGGGCGCGGTTGTCTTCGATCAGCGCGTGCAGCTCGGCGGCGTCTGCATCGCGCAGCGGGCGTAGCTCGTAGCCGGCCGGCATCCGGCGCCTGCCGAGAAGCGGAGTCCGGCTGTGCGCTCACAGGGTCAGCGACGCGGGCGCCTGCAGCAGCTCGCGGATCCGCGCGAGGAACTGCGCCGCGTCGGCGCCGTAGAGGATGCGGTGGTCGCAGACGAGCGTCAGCGTCATCGTCTGGCGCGCGACGAGCTGCTCGTCGCGCACGACGGCGCGCTGCTCGACGGAGCCGACGGAGAGGATCGCGGCCTGCGGTGGGTTGATGATCGCCGTGAAGCTCTTGACGCCGTACATGCCGAGGTTCGAGACGGTGAACGTGCCGCCGCCGAGCTCCGGCGGCGTGATGCTCGCGTCGCGCACGCGAGCGGCCAGCGCACGCGTCTCGCGCGCGATCTCGCCGAGCGCCTTGGCGTCGGCGTCGAACACGGTCGGCACGACGAGCGCGTCGTCGGCGGCAACGGCGACGCCGACGTTGACGCGAGAGTGCAGCTGCAGCGCGCCGTCCTTGTAGCTGCCGTTCGCGCGCGGATGCTCGCGCAGCGCGAGCGCAGCTGCCTTGACGACCATGTCGTTGTACGTCGGCGCTTCGCTGGCCGAGATCCGCTTCAGCTCCTCGCGCAGCCGCACGCACTCCTGCATG
The DNA here is from genome assembly GCA_963812575.1 of uncultured Solirubrobacteraceae bacterium. Lineage (GTDB taxonomy): Bacteria > Actinomycetota > Thermoleophilia > Solirubrobacterales > Solirubrobacteraceae > Palsa-744. The sequence continues at coordinate 106,238 of CAWEVS010000004.1, forward strand.
TCGACGTCGCTCTGCAGCGTGAAGTCCGGGATCGTCGCCTTCGACTCGGCCATCCGCCGCGCGATCGTCTGCTGCATGCGGTTGAGCGACTCGGTCGTCGTCTCGCCCTTCGCCTTCGTCACGTCGGCGAGCCCGAGCGCGGGCGCGGGCGCGGGCGCCGGCGGCGGCGCTGTGCCGCTCGCGCCGCTCGGCGGCGTTGCCGACACCGGGGCCGCCGCCGTGGCGCCGCCGCGATCGCTCGCAGCGTCGCCGGCTGCCTGCACGTCGGCTCGAACGATCCGCCCGCCCGGCCCGCTGCCGCTCAGCGCCGATAGCTCGACGCCGGTCTCGCGCGCGATCCGGCGGGCCAGCGGCGAGGCCTTGATCCGCCCGCCGGGCGCGGGTTGATGCGAGACCGGCGGCGACGGAGTGGCCGTGGCGCTCTCGGTCGCCTCGACGGCGCCGTTGCTCACGGTGGCCGGACTGGCGACGGGCGCGTCGGGCACGGGGTGCAGGCGAGCTGCATCGGCGCCGGGTCCTGCCGCTGCCGCCTCTCCGTCGCCGGGCTCGCCGACGCGCGCGATCGGCTCGCCGACCGGCAGCGTGTCGCCCTCGCGCGCGAGCGTCTGCAGCGTGCCCTGCTGGTCTGACTCGTAGGTCATCGTCGCCTTGTCGGTCTCGATCTCGACGAGCTCCTCGCCGCGCGCGACCTCCTCGCCGTCGGCCTTCAGCCAGCGCAGGATCGTGCCCTCCTCCATCGTGTCGGAGAGGCGTGGCATGACGATCTCGCCCATCAGGCCGGCGCTCCGCGCAGCGGCGCCAGGCCGAGCGTCTCGAGCACGGCGCTGAGGACCTGCGGCTCGTGCGGGTAGGCGATGTCCTCGAGCGGCTTGGAGTAGGGCATCGGCACGTCGGCGCCGGAGACGCGGCGGACCGGCGCATCGAGGTCGTCGAATGCCTGCTCGGAGATCAGCGCGGCGAGGTTCGCGCCGACGCCGCCGTGCGGCCAGCCCTCCTCGACGATCACGCAGCGGTTGGTCTTGTGCACGGAGGCGAGGATCGTGTCGAGGTCGAGCGGCCGCAGCGTGCGCGGGTCGATCACCTCGGCCTGCACGCCGTGCTCGTCGGCCAGCGTCTGTGCGGCGCGCTCGGCCGTCAGGGCCATCCGCGAGACGCCGACGATCGTCACGTCGGAGCCCTCGCGAGCGATGCGCGCCCTGCCGAACTCGACGAGCTGCTCGCCGTCGGGCACCTCGCCGCGGACGCCGTAGAGCGACTCGTGCTCGATGAAGATGACCGGGTTCTCGTCGCGGATCGCGCTCTTCAACAGGCCCTTCGCGTCGGCGGCCGTCGCCGGCGTCGCGACGAGCAGTCCGGGGATGTGCAGGAACAGCGCCTCGAAGCAGTGCGAGTGCGTCGGGCCGAGCTGGTGGCCTGCGCCCTGCGGCATGCGCACTACCAGCGGCACGGTCGCCTGGCCGGCGAACATGTAGTGGATGTGCGCTGCGTGGTTGACGATCTGGTCGAACGCGAGCAGCGCGAAGTTGATCGTCATCAGCTCGACGACCGGCCGCAGGCCGGCCATCGCGGCGCCGACGCCGATGCCGACGATCGTGTTCTCGGAGATCGGCGTGTCGCGCACGCGCCGCTCGCCGAACTCCTCGAGCAGGCCGGCGGTGACCTTGAAGGCGCCGCCGAAGACGCCGATGTCCTCGCCCATCAACATCACGCGCTCGTCGCGCGCGAGCTCCTCGCGCAGCGCCTGGTTGAGTGCGTCGCGATAGCGCAGCTCGGCCATCAGGCTCGTTCCTCGCGTGCAAGCGCGTCGGTCATCTGCTGCTCGATCCGCTCGTCGTCGCGTGAGTGCGAGAAGTCGGACGACTCGGCCGACTCCTCGGCGTCACGGCGCGGGTCGCTGGTGCGCACCGAGTACGTGCCGCTGGAGGCGGCGTCGAGCACGTAGACGTCGTCGTACAGCGACTCGGGCGCCGGAAACGGCGAGGCGTCGGCGAACTCGACGGCGGCGTCGACGCGCGCGATCGCATCGGCGTCGATCCGCGCGCGCTCGCTCTCGTCGATCACGCCCTCGCGCACGAGCCGCTCGCCGAACGCCGGAATCGGATCGCGCTCGCGCCACTGCGCGACCTCCTCCTTGGAGCGGTACTGCTCCGGATCGGCCATCGAGTGCCCGCGGAAGCGGTAGGTGACGGCCTCGACGAGCAGCGGGCGGCGCTCCTCGCGCACGCGCCTCACCGCCTCGCAGAGCACGGCGTGCGTGTCGAGCACGTCCATTCCGTCGCAGCGCATGCCGGGCACGCCGAGGCTCTCGCCCTTGCGCTGCAGATCGGTGACGGCCGAGTGGCGGCCGAGCGCCGTGCCCATGCCGAACTGGTTGTTCGTGACCATGAAGACGACCGGCAGCCGCCACAGCGCGGCCAGGTTGAGCGTCTCGCCGAACGTGCCCTGGTTGGAGGCGCCGTCGCCGAACGTGCACAGCGTGACGTCCTCGCTGCCTTCGTAGTCGGCGGCCAGCGCGAGGCCGGCGGCGATCGGCAGGTTGCCGCCGACGATGCCGTAGCCGCCCATGAAACGCCGCGCGATGTCGAACATGTGCATCGAGCCGCCGCGTCCGCCGGAGCAGCCGTCGACGCGCCCGAACAGCTCGGCCATGACGTTCTCCGGCGGCGTGCCGCGGACCAGCGCGTGCCCGTGCGAACGGTAGGTCGAGATCAGGTAGTCGTGCTCGCGCAGGGCGCGCGCGCTGCCGACGATCGTCGCCTCCTCGCCGATCGAGAGGTGCAGGAAGCCGCCGACCTTGGCGCGCGCGTACATCTCGCCGGCGCGCTCCTCGAAGCGGCGGATCAGCGTCATCGTCGCCAGCCACTCGCGCGCCACGTCGGGCTCGGGAAGGTCGTGCGCGCCGTTGCGCTCGAGCGGCTCTGCCATCAGCCCTCCACGGTACTCCAGCGCGCGATGAACTCGGCCGCGTCGAGTCGCGCGAGCTCCTCGCGCAGCGCGCGCGCCCGGCGTGAGGCCTCCTGCGGCGGCAGATCCCAGAACAGCACCACTTCGCCGCTGTCGATCTCGACGAGCTCGATGTGATCGACGCGCTCGACGTCGGCGAGCAGCGCCGGCGCGCGCCCGCCGCGCGTGACGATCAGCCGGTAGGCGGCCTTCGCCTTCATCGCGCGAGCGCTCCGTGCGCGAGCATCTGCGCGGCCGCCTGCTCGATCGCGCGCTCGCCTTCGAAGACGGCGCCCTCGACGACGAGCGCCGGCACTGCGCTGACGCCGGCGCGCGCCGCGTCGTCGGTCGCCGTCGCGAGCTGCGCGGCGACCGAACGCAGCTCGATGCCGCGCAGCAGCGCCGCCGGGTGCATCTCGCAGGCGGCGGCCGCGATCAGCACGTTGTCGGTCTGCGAGAGGTCGCGCCCGCCGGCGAACGCCTGGCGGAAGGCGGCCTGCGCGAACGGCACGACGCGCCCGATCGACTTCGCATACGTCGCCGCGCGCATCGCCGGCTCGCTGTCGAACGGGAACGGCTCGGGCCAGCGCAGCGGCTGCAGCTCCAGCTCGCGCGCGCGGCGGTCGAGCTCGTCGCGAAAGACCTCGCGCTCGTGCTCGCAGCGCAACGCGTCGTAGTCCTGCGCCGCCGGACAGCTCGCGCTCGAGCACCGGCTGCCACTCGGCGGGGCCGGGAAGCACGTGCAGCACGCGCTCTGCGGCGAGGTACGCGAGCGGACTCTGCAGGTCGAAGTAGAAGCTGGCCGAAGCGCTCACGGCTCAGCCGTGAATCAGCCAGCCGTCTGCCGCGCGGCCGGCCTCCATGACGGCCTCCGACAGCGTCGGATGCCCGTGGATGATCCGCCCGACCTCGGCGAAGCCGCCCTCCAGCGCGCGCACGTTGACGAGCTCCTGGATCAGCTCGGTCGCGCGCGTGCCGACGATGTGCCCGCCGAGCAGCTCGCCGTACTTGGACTCGCCGACGAGCTTGATCATGCCGCTGCGGTCGCCGTAGACGATGCCGCCGCCGACGGCGCCGTAGGGCACCTTGCCGACGACGACGTCATAGCCCTCCTCGCGCGCCTGCTCCTCGGTCAGGCCGAACGAGCCGACGTTCGGCGTGCAGAAGGTCGCGCGCGGGATGTCGACGTGCACGATCGGATGCGTCGCAAGGCCGGCCGAGTCCTCGGCGGCGATGATGCCCTCGTCCGATGCCTTGTGCGCGAGCGCCGGCCCGGCGACCAGGTCGCCGATCGCGTAGATGCCGGCGCGGCTCGTGCGCAGTGCGCCGTCGACGGCGATCAGGCCGCGTTCGTCGAGCTCGACGCCGGCGTCCTCGAGGCCGAGGCCGACGACGTCGGCGCCGCGGCCGGCGGCGATCACGAGGTAGTCGACCTCGAGGCCGGCGTCCTCGCCGTGCGTGAACGTGACGCTGTCAGAGCCGCTCTTGACGTCGGAGATCGGGTCGCCGGTGTGCACGCTGATGCCCTGGCGCTTGAAGCCGCGCTCGACCAGCCGTGAGACGTCGGCGTCCTCGCTCGGCAGCACGCGCTCGAGCATCTCCATCAGGCGCACCTGCGAGCCGAGCCGCGCGTAGCCGGAGGCGATCTCAGAGCCTGAGGCGCCGGCGCCGACGACGGCGAGCCTGGCGGGCAGCTCCGACAGCGCCCAGGCCTGCTCGGTGCCGATGATCCGCTCGCCGAACTCGACTCCGGGAATCGAGCGCGCGACCGAGCCGGTCGCGAGGATGATCGTCGCGGCCGAGTAGGTCTCCTCGCCGACGCAGCACCTGGCCCTCGGCGGTCAGCGTCGCGTCGCCCTCGATCACGTCGATCTTGTTTTTCTTGAACAGGCCGCCGACGCCGGACGGTGAGCGTCTCGACGACCTTCTCGCGGCGCGCCATCACGCCGGCGAAGTCGACCTCGACGCCTGCGACCTTCAGCCCGTACTCGCCGGCCTCGCCGATCTCGGCCAGCAGGTCGGCCGAGCGCAGCACCGCCTTGGCGGGGATGCAGGCGTAGTTCAGGCAGCGCCCGCCGAGCTTGTCGCGCTCGACGACCGCCGTCTTTTTGCCGAGCTGCGCGGCGCGGATCGCGGCGACGTAGCCGCCCGGCCCGGAGCCGATCACGATGCAGTCGTAGGTCTCGTTCGCCATCGCGCGCTGAGCCTATCGAAGCCGCGCCGACGAGCCCGCCACGTTCGATTCATCGGTCCTGGAGCGGCTACATCCGTCCGCGACCCGGCTAGCGCTTCTCCGCCTGCGGCAGCTCGCCGGCCTGGATCCGGCCCATCACGCGAACGAGCTTCCAGAACAGCCAGCCGCCGAGGCCGACGCTGACGAGGCAGATCGCCGCGGCGAGCCACGTCGAGGCGACGACGAGCGCGAGCGACGTGACGATGATCTGAAACGCGAGCAGCGCCTCGAAGGAGAGCACCGCCCAGTAGCGCCGCCGGTACATGCCCTGCGCGAGCAGCGCCAGCACGATCGCGAGCAGCGCCGCGCCGGGCAGCGAGCCGCCGTGGCGGCTGAGGTCGTGGATGCTCGCCGCGCCGGCGAGGATCGCAGCTGCGAGCACCACGCATACGCCGATCGCGACGCGCAGCGCCGGCGGTCGCTCGTCTGCGCCGAGCGGCCGCAGCGCTGCGCGGACGAGCGCTTCGCGCTCCTCGCCACGCGGCCGCGCCGAGGCGCGAGGCTTGCGGCTACGCTCGCGCGTCGGCAAGCTCGCCTCCCTCGGAGCGCCGATCGAGCCGATTGCGCAGCGCTTTCGCGGCCGCCTGCGGATCGCCGGCGTCGGCGATCGCGCGCAGCACGACGATCCGCTGCGCGCCGGCTTCGAGCACCTCGCCGACGTTCTGCTCGTCGATGCCGCCGATCGCGAAGAACGGCACCTGCGCGTGCGCTGCCGCGTAGCGCACCAGCCCGACGCCGACGGCGGCGCGGCCGGGCTTGGTCGGCGTCTCGTGGACCGGACCGACGCCGATGTAGTCGACCAGCGGCGCGCCGTCGGCGTCGCGCGGCGCGGCCGCGTCGATCTCGCTCTCGGCGTGCGTCGAGAGGCCGATCAACATGTCCTCGCCGAGCAGCGCGCGGACCTCGGCGACGGGCATGTCCTCCTGCCCGACGTGCACGCCGTCGGCGCCTGCCTCGCGCGCGACCAGCGGCCGGTCGTTGACGATCAGCAGCGCACCGATCCGCTCGCACAGCGCGCGCGCGGCGTTCGCGACCGCGACGAGCTCTTCGTCGCCGAGCTGCTTCTCGCGCAGCTGCACCACGTCGACGCCGCCCGCGACGGCCGCGCGAATCACGTCGGGGAGCTCGTGGCCGCCCGGTTTGGCGTCGCACACCAGATACAGCCGCGCCGCGGCGATCTGTTCGCGCCGTTCTGAGCCGAGATCGATCATCGCCTCAAGTCTCGCAGGGCGCCGCGTGCGTCGAGTCGGTGCAGGCCGCGCGGGCTAGCATCAGCGCTATGCCCGAATCGCACGAAGCGCCCGATCTGCTCGTGGTCGGCGGCGGCGTGATCGGTCTGGCGATCGCATGGCGCGCACGTCAGCGCGGCATCTCGGTGACCGTGCTCGAGCGCGAGCAGACCGGCAGCGGCACCTCGCGCGTCGCCGCAGGCATGCTCGCGCCGGTCGCCGAGGCGGAGTTCGGCGAGGACGGCCGGCGGGTGCTCGAGCTGGGGCTGCGCTCGGCGGAGCTGTGGCCGCTGTTCGCCGAGCAGCTGCAGGCGGCCGGCGAGCAGGACGTCGGCTATCTGCGCACCGGCACGCTGATGCTGGCGCGCGATGCCGACGAGGCGCGCGAGCTCGACCGTCAGATCGCCCTGCGCGAGTCGCTCGGACTCGCCACGCGGCGTCTGCGTGCAAGCGAGGCGCGCGAGCGCGAGCCGGCGCTCGCGCCGGCCATGCGGCTGGCCCTGGAAGCGCCCGACGACCACTCGGTCGACCCGCGCAAGGTGCTCGAGGCGCTACGTGCCGCGTGCCTGTCGGCTGGAGTGCGTATCCGCGAGCGAGCGCGCGCCATGCGAATCGCAACCGATCAGGCCGGCGAGCGCGTCACCGGCGTCGTGCTCGCGGGCGGCACCGGCGAGCGCGACCCGGCGGCGGGCGAGTTCCTCGCGAGCGAGCGCGTCGTGCGTCGCGAGCGGCGTCTGGAGCAGCGAGATCGGCGGCCTCGCGCCGGGCGCGAGCATTCCGGTGCGGCCGGTCCGAGGCCAGCTGCTGCGGCTGCGCGATCCGGCCGGACCGGGGCTGCTGAGCACGGTCGTGCGCTTCGACGGCGGCTACATCGTGCCGCGCGCGGATGGGCGCTACGTGCTCGGTGCGACCGTCGAGGAACGCGGCTTCGACCTGCAGCCGGACGCCGGCGCGACCTATGAGCTGCTGCGCGACGCGCACGAGCTGCTGCCGGGCGTCAGCGAGCTGAAGATCGAGGAGCTGTGCGTCGGTCTGCGACCGGGCACGCCCGACAACGCGCCGGCGATCGGCTTCGGCGAGCCGGACGGTCTCCTTTGGGCGACAGGCCACTACCGCAACGGGATCCTGCTGGCGCCTCTGACGGCGCAGCTCGTGGTCGCGCTGTTGGCCGGCGAAGACGTCGAGCCGGAGCTGCTGCGCGCATGCTCGCCGCAGCGCTTCGCGCGCGCGGCGGCGGACTCACCGATCGACGAGGCGCTCGCCGTGCCGACGCGAATCGAGCGCGCGGCGGCGTCCGGCGCACGGGCGGCGCGCTCGTGATCAGGCTCAACGGCGAGGAGTCCGATGTGCGCGCCGGTGAGACCGTCGCGGCGGTGCTGGCGCGGCTTCACCTCAATGTCGACGCGCGCGGCGTCGCGGTCGCGGTCGACGGCGAGGTCGTGCCGCGCGCCGACTGGCAGTCCTTCGCGCTCGGCGAGCACGCGCGCGTCGAGGTGCTGACGGCGATGCAGGGAGGATGATCGGGCGATGAGCGAGACGGCGAGCGATCTACCGCAGAACGGCGCGACGGCGTCGCTCGACGAGCTGACGATCGCCGGGCGCGTATTTCGCTCGCGGCTGTTGCTCGGCACCGGCGGCTTTCCATCGCTTGCGGTCCTGGCCGCGGCGATCTCGGCGAGCGGCTCCGAGCTCGTCACGGTTGCGCTGCGCCGTGTCGATCCGCAGGCGCGCGGATCGCTGATCGACGTGCTCGCCGACGCGCGCGTCGAGCTGCTGCCGAACACAGCCGGCTGCTACACGGCGCGCGATGCCGTGCTGACGGCGCAGCTCGCGCGCGAGGCGTTTGCGACCGACTGGATCAAGCTCGAGGTGATCGGCGACGAGGACACGCTGATGCCCGATGCGCCGGAGCTGCTGCGCGCGGCCGAGCAGCTCGTCGACGAAGGCTTCGTCGTGCTGGCGTACACGACCGACGACCCGGTGCTGGCGAAGCGCCTTGCCGACCTCGGCTGCGCCGCGGTGATGCCGCTCGGCTCGCCGATCGGCAGCGGCATGGGCATCCGCAACCCGTACAACATCGCGCTGATCCGCGAGGCCGTCGAGCTGCCGGTCGTGCTCGATGCAGGCGTCGGCACGGCCTCCGACGCGGCGCTCGCGATGGAGCTCGGCTGCGACGCCGTGATGGCCGCCTCGGCGATCTCGCGTGCCGCCGAGCCGGTGCGAATGGCGCAGGCGATGCGCGCGGCCGTGCAGGCGGGCCGCCTGGCGCGTGGTGCCGGGCGGATCCCGCGGCGGCTCTACGCGACCGCTTCGACGCCCGACGAGGGCCTCGCGGACTTCGCGAGCTAGCTCGCCGGCGCGCCGCTCAGGCCGGCAGCAGGTCGCAGAAGACGAAGCCGTCGCGCTCGAGCACCTCGCCGCTCTGCACCGCGATCGGCTCGGCGAAGATCGGTCCGGCGTGCACGAACGTGTGGAACTCGCCGTTCTCGCCGCACGCGTCGACGCCGGCCGGCAGCTCGTCGAGCAGCTGCTCGTCGAAGCGTCGCCCGGCGAACGACCGATCGAGCACACGTGGGTCCAGGCAGACGATCGACGCCTCGAAGCCGGCGGCGATGAACTCGCGCGCCAGCTCGCTGGTGTCGCGCGCCCACAACGGGAACAGCCCGCGTTTGCGCTGCGCGGCGAGCTGGCGTTCGCGGTAGGCGCGAACGTCCTCGAGGTAGAGGTCGCCGAAGGCGACCGTCTCGACGTGCGCGAGCGGTGCGCTCGCCAACGCCTGTGCGAGCTGCGCCTCGTAGAGCTCGTTCGTGGCGCCCGGCGGAATTCGCACCTCGACGAGCGCGATCGCGCACGCCGCGGCCTGCGCCTGCAGCAGCTCGCGCCGCACGCCGTGCATGCTGATCCGCTCGTAGCGATCGGTGACCGTCGTGATCAGCGCAGCCGGCTCGATGCCTTCGCGGCGCAGGGCGTGGAGCGCCAGCGCCGAGTCCTTGCCACCGCTCCACGAAAGCGCACATTCGCTCGCCGACGGCGAGCGAGCAGAGCACTCGAGCTGCGCGCTGCGCGGCGTCACTTCACGACTTCGATCGTCCCGTTCATCGACGCCGGATGGTTCGTGCACTCGTAGTGGATCACACCCGGCTTCAGCGCCTTGATCTCGAACGTGCCTTTTTCGCCGAAGTTCTGTGAGGCGAACTTCTGCGGACCGCCCTCGCTCGTCACGTTGTGCTCGATGTTGTCGTAGTTCGTCCACTTGATCGTGCTGCCGACCTTGACGCGAACCGCGTCCGGCGCGATCGCGATGTTGCGGTAGGCGATCGCGATCGCGCCGCTCTGCACCGCTCCCGTCGCAGTCGCGAACTTCGGCGTCGTCGTCACCTTCAAGCTGCCGGTCGCCTGCGTCGAGGTGCTCGCGGCGCTCGACGAAGCGGTCTTGCTCGGCGCGCTCGCGGCGGTGCTGCTCGAGCTCGACGAGCTGCTCGACGAGCCGCAGCCGGCCAGAGCCAGCAACAGCGCGCACACGGCGCCGGTGAAAGCCGGGCGGTTCATCTGCTCGCGGACCCTAGCCTAGACTGGCTCGTCCATGCGACGCTCATTTCTCACCGGTGCCGAGCTATCGGCGGCCGAGCTCGACGCGCTCTTGACGCGCGCGCTCGAGCTGAAGGCCGACCCGCTGTCCTCGCGCGCGCTGGACGGGCGCAGCGTCGCGCTGATCTTCGAGAAGCCCTCGACGCGCACGCGGCTGTCGTTCGACGTCGGCATCCACGAGCTCGGCGGCCATCCGGTCGTGCTGCGCTCCGACGAGATGCAGCTCTCGCGCGGCGAGCCGCTGCGCGACACCGCACTCGTGCTCTCGCGCCACGTCGCGATCGTCGGCGTGCGCACGGGCCCGCAGGCGACGGTCGAGGGGCTCGCCGAGCACGGCTCGATTCCGGTCATCAACATGCTCACCGACGAGCACCACCCGTGCCAGGCGCTCGCCGACCTGTTGACGCTGCGTGAGGCGTTCGGCTCGCTGGCCGGCCGCCGGCTGGCGTACGTGGGCGACGGCAACAACGTCGCTCGCTCGCTCGCGATCCTCGGAACGCTCGCCGGACTCGACGTCGCGATCGCCTCGCCGCCCGGCTACACGCTGGAGCACGACCTGCAGCTGCCGGCCGAGGCGAGCGGCGCGCTGTCGCTGCACCAGGACCCGCGCGAGGCCGTCGCCGGCGCGAGCGCCGTCTACACCGACGTATGGGTCAGCATGGGCGACGAGCAGACGGCCGCCGAGCGACGCGCGGCGCTGGCCGGCTATCGCGTCGATGACGCGCTGCTCGACGCCGCCGCGCCGGGCGCGATCGCGCTGCACGACCTGCCGGCGCATGCCGGCGAGGAGATCACCGCCGAGGTCCTCTACGGCCCGCGCCAGCGGATCTGGGATCAGGCCGAGAACCGCCGTCACGCGCAGAAGGCGCTGCTCGAGCTGCTCGCGCCGGAGCCGTCGTGAACGCCTCGACGGATCTACCCGAGGCGAGCACGACGATCGCTGCTGCCGAGGAGTTCAAGCGCCCACAGCGAGGCGACGAGCTCGTGCTTGCGATCGAGTCGCTGGCGTTCGGCGGCGAGGGCGTCGCGCGAATCGGCGACGGCGGCTACGTCGTGTTCGTCGCCGGCGCGATCCCCGGCGATCGGGTGCGCGCCGTCGTGCACAAGCGCAAGCGCAGCTACGCGCACGCGCGCACGCTCGAGGTGCTCGAGCCGAGCCCCGAGCGGATCGAGCCGCTCGCCGGGCATCCGGGCGTCCCCTGGCAGGTGCTTCCCTACGAGCGCCAGCTCGAGATCAAGCAGCAGCAGGTCGATGAGGCGTTGCGGCGGATCGGCCATCTCGACGGCTTCGAGCTGCGCGAGATCGTGCCGGCCGTCGAGCAGTGGCGCTACCGCAACAAGCTCGAGTACTCCTTCGGCGAAGCCGTCGGCGACGGAGACGGCGAGCCGGGCGAGCTGATCTGCGGCTTTCACGCGCCGGCCGGCGGCAATCGCGTCACGCCGATGCGCGACTGCCTGCTGGCATCCGAGCGCGGCAACCTCGCGCGCGAGGTCGCGCTGCGCTGGTGCCGCGTCGAGGGTCTGACGGCATGGGATCGCGCCCGTCCGGCGGCGGTCGAGCCGAACGTGCCGCGCGAGGGAGGCCAGCGCGGCGGGCGCGAGCGGCGCGGCCGGCGCGAGCGCGTGCGCGAGGAGCGCATCGGCCCGGCGCCCGACGGGCGCGCACGGCTGCGAAACCTCGTCGTGCGCGAAGGGCGCCGCAGCGGCCAGCTGCAGGTCCGGATCGTCACGACGGCGGGCGAGCTGGAGGTCGGCGAGCTGGCGGCAGCGCTCAGCGAGGCGCTCGGCGAGCAGCTCTCGGGCGTGCTCTGGACGCGCTCGGACAGCCTCGCCGAGACGACCGGCGGCGGCGAGACCGAGCTCGTCTGGGGCGAGGCGAAGCTGCCCGAGCGACTCGGCGAGCTCGACCTGCAGATCTCCGCCGAGGCGTTCTTTCAGACGAACACGGAGATGGCCGAGCGGCTCTACGGCATCGTCGCCGACTACGCCGCGCTGGAGGGATGGGAGCGCGTCTACGACCTGTACAGCGGCATCGGCACGATCGCCTTGACGCTCGCGCCGCGCGCCGGCGAGCTGTGGGGCATCGAGCTGATCGAGGACGCCGTCGCCGATGCGATCGCCGCTGCGCGGCGCAACGAGATCACCAAGGCGAGCTTCTTCGCCGGCGACACGCGCCTGGCGCTGCCCGAGCTGCTGGCCCGCGCCGGGCGCCCCGACGTGCTCGTCGTCGACCCGCCGCGGGCCGGCCTCTCGAAGAAGGTCGTGCACCGGATCATCGACGCCTCGCCGAAGCGGATCGTCTACGTCTCGTGCAATCCGACGACGCTCGCGCCGAACGCCGCCGAACTCGTCGAGGCCGGCTGGAAGCTGCGTGAGGTGACTCCGGTCGACATGTTCCCGCAGACGCATCACATCGAGTGCGTCGCGCTGTTCGAGCGCGGCTGACGACCGACCGCGCAGATACGGTCGGCCCGCCAAGGGCCTCCGGGGTTGGCCCTATCTCCCTAAAAAAGGAGCATTGATGCTCAAACTACGGCTGCGACGGCCGTCGACGGCACTGCTGATCGCGGGGCTCGCACTGTTCATCTCGCTCGGCGGAACCGGCTATGCCGCAATGACATGGGCCACGCGTGCGAGAAACGCTGCGGGCAAGCAGAAGAAGCCGGTGCCGAAGACGTTGACGACGGCGCAGGTCGACACGCTCGCCGCCTACTATGCGCGCCACCACGTCACCGTCTCGACCGGCCCGGCGCGTGCGCCGGGCGCCGCGAATGCCAAACGCGCGGTCCTCGGCACGCGCGCTGATCGTCAGGTCGGCGCGCAGCGGCCGGGCGCGCAGAAGCTGATCGCCGAGGAGATCAGCGCCGCGGCGCCCGAGACGTTCACGCTCGGGCTGTGGAAGCTGACGTTCAGCTGCCTCGCAGGCGAAGCGAGACTCGCGATCAAAGGTCCCGGCACGCTCGACTACACGAGCACGTTCGGCGATCCCGGCGCGCCCGGCACGACCGTCAACGACCACGGCTCGACCGAAGGCTCCGGCTTTCAGACCGCCGTCGCCAGCAAGCGCCAGCAGGAGCTGCACGGCTTCCTCGTCGACGAATCGACGCTCGAGCAGCTCTCCTATGAGGCGACTGCCGAAAACGGCGGCATGTTCGAGCAGTGCGACCTGTACGGCTCGGCGATTCCGGTCGGCTAGCAAGCCTCCAGCTCAGGCGCGCATCGCCCGGACGCTAGGCTTCCGCCCGCGATGCGCGCCGCCACAATTCGCGACCAGCAGATCGTGATCGAGCAGCATCCCGACCCCGAGCCGGGCAAGGGAGAGGTGCTCGTGCGCGTTCGCGCCGCCGCGCTGAACGGAGCCGACATGATGCAGCGGCGCGGCCTCTACCCGGCGCCGCCCGGCTCGCCGCCGGACATTCCGGGGATGGATCTGGCCGGCGAGGTCGCCGCGCTCGGTCCCGGCGTCGAACGCTTCGAGGTCGGCGCGCACGTGATGGCGATCGTCGGCGGCGGCGCGCAGGCCGAGCTGTGCCTCGTCAACGAGCGCCAGCTGATGCCGGTGCCCGCCGCGCTCGACTGGGTCGCCGCCGGCGGTCTGCCGGAGGTCTTCGCGACGGCGCATGACGCCGTCTTCACGCAGGGCGAGCTGCGCACCGGCGAACGCCTGCTCGTGCACGGCGGCGCCGGCGGTGTCGGCACCGCTGCAGTGCAGCTCGGGCATGCCGCCGGCGCGCGCGTCACCGCGACCGTGCGCAACGAGGCGCATCGCGAGGCCGTCGCGCAGCTCGGCGCCAGCGTGATCGCGCCGGAGGGCTTTGCCGAGCACGGCCCGTTCGACGTGATCCTCGAGCTCGTCGGCGCGCCGAACATGAGCGAGAACCTGGCGGCGCTGGCGAGCGGCGGCCGGATCGCCGTGATCGGCGTCAGCGCCGGCGCCAAGAGCGAGCTGAACCTGCTGGCGCTGATGGGCAAGCGCGCACGGATCCACGGCTCGACCCTTCGTGCGCGCACGCTCGAGGACAAAGCGATCGTCGCACGCCGCCTCGAACGCGAGGTGCTGCCGCTGTTCGAGACCGGCGAGCTGCGCGTGCCGATCGCCGAGACCTTCCCGCTCGATCGCGCGGCCGACGCCTACGAGCACTTCGCCGCAGGCGGCAAGCTCGGCAAGGTCGTGATCACGATCGGCGACTGACATCGCTCCGCGCACGCGTCGTCTGCGCTGAAGCCGATCCATCTCGCCCGCGGCTTGCCGCGGGCAATCAAGACCGTCACAGGCCGAGCTTGCGAACGCCGCTCTCGTCGAAGCCGAAGTGGTGGCCGACCTCGTGGCGCAGCGTCTTTACGACCTGCGCTCGCAGGCGCTTGGGATCGGAGCCGAAGTCGCGCACGAGCGTGTCGCGGAAGATCAGGATCTCGTCCGGCGGGCCGCCGCCGCCGAAGAACGTGCCGCCGCCGACCTTCAGGCCGACGTACATGCCATAGGCGTGATTCTCGGCGCCGCGGTCGGAGACGACGATCGCGACGTTCTCGAGCGCGCGCTGGAACTCGATCGGCAGATCGTCGAGCGCCGAGCCAACGAGCTGCTCGAACTGCTTCTCGCTGTAGCCGCCGTGTCCGCTCATGCTCGATCGCGCCGATCAGTACGGCGGCAGCGCCGCATACCACTCGCCGAGCGCGCGAAAGCTGTCCCAGAAGGCGCGCTTGGAGTCCTGCTCGTCGAGCGAGTCGTCGATGTTCGGCACATACAGCGCGTCGATCGTCGGCGTCAGCTGCTGGATCTGCCCGAGGCGCGGCTCCAGCGGGTGCGCCAGCGGAATCTCCATCTCGTTGAACGCCGCCAGCGCGTCCTCGCCCATCACGACGACGATCTTCGGCTGCACGATCGCCAGCTCGGCGACGACACGCGCGATGCACTCGGGATCGGCCAGTGAGGAGTCGCTCAGCGGGCACTTCACGCAGAGCGTCCCGTAGACCGCCAGCGGGTCGATCTGCAGGCGCTTGAGCGACTTCATCAGCGCGCCGCCGGCGCGGCCGTAGAAGGCGACGCCCTCCTCGATCTCCGACGGCAGCGCCGAGTACTTGAGCAGCATGATGTCGGCCTGCGGATGTCCCGATCCGAGCACCGGCATCAGGTTGCCGCGCGGGCAGTGCGGGCACGACTGCACCTCGCGCGTCAGCGTGTTCAGCTCGCGAATCGCGCGCTCGAGGTACTTCTCACGGATCTCATCGTCGGTCACGGGCATCGGCCCCGAGAGATTTGACGGGGCGGACGGTTGTCCTTGGCCGTGCACCGGTCCTTGCGCGCGCTCGGCCTCTCGCTTTCTCTCGCTCATCCGCCGGCCTCGCTCATTCGCCCGTTCTGGCGGCCCCGCCTCAGCCGCGCCCGCGCCCTCCGGCCGCGCGCCGCACGCGCTTGACGCGACGCGCGCGACTTGCGCGCTGCGCCGCCGCCGGCGTCGCTCGCGTCTGCAGGAACTTCAGCGCCTGCACGTAGAGCAGCGACGAGCGCCCGGTGACGATCTCGGCGTCGCGCAGCGACTGCAGGAACTCGGCCGGCCCGTCGAAGTCGTGCATCCGGATCCGCGCCGAGCCGAGCCCCTGCGCGACGTGCGAGTCCGAGCCGGCGCCCGCGAGGATCCGGTACTTCGCCGCGAAGCGCTGCGCCTCCTCGTTGAACGACGGAATCGCCACGCGCGGGTTGAACACCTCGATCGCGTCGACGTCGTCGAGGATCTTCAGCAGGTTCTCGTAGTCGGGCACCGAGTGCATCCGGTCGAACGGATGCGGCACGTAGACGACGCCGCCCTGGCGCTTGATCTCGGCGACCGTCTGCTCGAGCGTCATCCCGCGCGCGATCTTCTCCTCGATGAACAGGCCGATCACCTCGCCCTGGTCGGCCGTCTTGACCTCCTCGCCGACGATCACCTTGACGGGCGGCTGCGCATCCGATTCAGCCGCCTGCGCGCGAGCCTCGAGAGCGCCGGAGATCTCGTTGTGATCGGTCACCGCGATCGCGCCCAGTCCCTGCGCGCGCGCCGTCGCGAGCAGCACCTCGACCGGCGTCGCGCAGTCGCCGGAGTGATCGGTGTGCATGTGCAGATCGACGTCGATCAGCGGCCGGCCGGCGAGCTCGCGGCGCAGCCGCTCGTCGCCCTCGCGCGCGTGGCGGCGGCGCGCGAGCGTCGCGTAGATCTGCTCGAAACGGTCGGCTGCCGAGGAGTCATCGGGCACGAGCTGGTAGTCGCCCGGGAAGTGGCGCTCCATCAGCGCCGCCGTTTCGGCCGTGCTCGCCGTGCGCGCGTCGAGCCGGCCGAAGAAGCTCTCGACGAAGCGCCGCGCGACGAGCGTCGAGAGCAGGCGCTCGCTGGAGGAGTGAAAGGAGCCGACGTTCAGCGCGCGCGAGTGACGCAGCGCGGCGCTCGCCGTGCTCGGAGCGAACGGCTCGTGCACGTGCACGAAGTCGAGCTCGACCGTGCCCAGCAGTTCCTCGATCGTGCGCGCCACGTCGATCGACAGCGCCGAGCTGCGCCGTCGCGAGGAGGCCGCCACGTCGAGCACCTCGCCGACCGCGATCACCCGTGGCGAGCCGTCGTCGGCGCCCTCGAGCAGCGCCTGCGGGCGCCCGCGAGCGGCGCGCAGCTCGCGGCGCGACTCGCGCACGCGCTCCTGCGACTGCGACGGCGCCAGCACGATCACGCGATGCCCGCGCCGCGAGAGCTCGGCGCAGACCGCCGCGACGTGCGCGTTGACCTCGTTCTCGTGCGCCTCCCATGGATATGGGCTGACGTGTGCGATCGAGAAGCGCGCTTGCATCGACTGCTCGATTATGCCCCCTGCGCGCTCGCCGAGGAGAGCGCGCCGCGAGCGCTCGGCGCGCCGGAACCGCCTCCTGCTAGGGCGCGACGCTAACGCGCCGCGCCCGCTTTGGCACGCGCCGGCGCTTTCGCCTTCGCTTTCGTGCGCGCCTGGCGTTTCGCTGCCGTGCCCGGCCGCCCGGAGTACTTCGCGATGAACTTCTCCGTGTCGGTCCGCGCCTGGTCGTCGGGTCGCTGGTTGTGCGGCGACTTCATCAGGTAGGACGAGGGCCCGTCGAGCTGTCCGCCGACGCCGTGGTTCAGCGCGAGCTTGCAGCAGCGCACCGCGTCGATCACGATGCCGGCCGAGTTCGGCGAGTCCCATACCTCGAGCTTCATCTCGACGTTCAGCGGTACGTCGCCGAACGCCTGTCCCTCGACGCGAATGTGCGCCCACTTGCGATCGGTCAGCCACGGCACGTAGTCCGACGGCCCGATGTAGACGTCGTCGGCCGGCAGCTTCTCGTCCATGATCGACGTCACGGCGTTCGTCTTCGAGATCTTCTTCGACTCCAGCCGCTCGCGCTCGAGCATGTTGTAGAAGTCCATGTTGCCGCCGACGTTCAGCTGCGAGGTGCGGAGCATCTTCACGCCGCGATCGGCGAACAGCCGCGCGAGCGTGCGGTGCACGATCGTCGCGCCGACCTGCGACTTGATGTCGTCACCGACGATCGGCAGCCCGGCCGCCTTGAAGCGCTTGTCCCAGTAGTTCTCGCGCGCGATGAAGACCGGAATGCAGTTGACGAAGCCACAGCCGGCCTCGAGCACCTGCTCGACATACCACTTGGTCGCGTCCTCAGAGCCGACCGGCAGGTAGGAGACGACGACGTCGGTGTGCGTGTCCTTGAGGATCTGCACGACGTCCGAGGTCTCGCCCGGCGCCTTCGTGATCTTCTGCTTGAGGTACTTGCCGAGGCCGTCGAGCGTCATCCCGCGGTGCACCGGCACGCCGAGCTTGCGCGGCACCTTGGCGAACTTCATCGTGTTGTTCTGGCCTGCCCAGATCGCTTGGCCGAGGTCTTTGCCGACCTTCTTCGAGTCGATGTCGAAGGCCGCCGTGAATTCGATGTCACTGACGTGGTAGCCGCCGAGGTCGACGTGCATCAGACCCGGTACGCGCTCGCTCGGGTCTGCATCGCGGTAGTAGTGCACGCCCTGCACGAACGCAGAGGCGCAGTTGCCGACGCCGACGATCGCCACGCGGACCTTGTCTTTCTGGTAGCGCGCGGCGCCGTTGCTGGAGGCGGCGCCGGTCGCGGCGCGGCCATTGCCGTTTGAGTGCTGCTCGGTCACGAAGAACGTCCTTTGCTGAGGGCTCGGCGCTCGAGGGCCGAGGCGCGGTTCACGAAGCCCGTAAGGCTTTCCGCAGACTACTCCGCAGTCGCCGCTAGGTCACACCGACGAGCTCGCGTCGCACATGCCAGATCCGCTGCCCGACCGTCACGAGGCTGAGCGCCGCGAGCACGTAGACGGCCGGCGCCAGCAGCTGGAAGTCGCCGAGCGAGGCGCCGCGCGCGAAGATCAGCCCGATCGAGAGGATCACGACGCGCACCGGGCGCGTCGCGATGCCGACCTTGCACTCGACGCCGAGCGCCTCGGCGCGCGCTCGCGTGTAGCTGACCATCAGCGACGCGAGCACCGCGACGACGACAGCCGCCGCCGCGAAGCGGTCGCCGCGCGAGGCGAAGTAGCCGGCGACGGCCGTCAGCACGATGCCCTCCTCGACGCGGTCGAGCGTCGAGTCCAGGAACGCGCCGAACGGCGTGCCCTTGCCCGACATCCGCGAGTAGCGGCCGTCGAGCGTGTCCATGATCGAGCCGACGATGAAGGCGATGCCGCCGAGGAAGAACAGCTTCTCCCAGATCAGCACGGCCGCGACGACGTTCAGCACGAAGCCGGTCAGCGAGATCGCGTTCGGCGTCAGGCGCGACTCGATCAGCCGGTTGCGCATCAGCTCGCGGCGTTCGCCCGAGCCGATCGGCGCGCGCGCACGCCGCCCGGCGGCCGCGCGGCCCGCACGGTAGCCGCCGCGGCGAGCGCGCCGCGGCGAGGCGTGTTGCCTGGGTGCCACCGCGTGCGCCCGCTATCCGCCCACCGGCACGTGCGGCGACGGCGACCGTCGAGAAGCGCCAGACGGTCGGCCGCGCTCGCGCCAGCCAGCGCGCGCCGTATGCCGACGCGCCGGCCGTCATCGCGCCGAGCAGCGCGTCGAAGATGAAGTGGTTCGCCGTCACGATGATCACGAACACGATCAGGAACGGATAGAGCAGCCACAGGACGCGCACGATGCTGTGCTTCGAGAGCTTCGCCAGCGGCCAGCCGATCATCAGCGCGAACGCGACGTGCACCGACGGCACCGCTGCGTACGGGTTGACAAGTGCGGTCAGCGCGCCGCTGGCGTGCGAGACGTGCACGCCCGTCAGGTCCGAGACGGTGTCGATGAAGCCGTACTCCGGCATGAACCGCGGCGGCGCCGTCGGGAAGACGATGTAGCCGACCAGCGCGATCGCCATCGCGATCATGAACATGTTGCGCACGAAGTAGAACGAGCGGTTGTGGCGCAGGTAGAGGTAGAGCAGCGCCGTCAGCGTGACCGTCGTCTGCGCGTTCACATACAGCCAGCTCGCGCCGACCATGACGATGTGGCTTCCCGACGCCCACGCCTGCACCGACGGCTCGACGAACAGGTGCAGCTTGGTCTCCAGCGTGATCACGTCGCGTGCGTGCGCGAACGCCGCGTTGGCGTCGCCCTCGGCCAGCCCGCGCACGAGCTTGTACGCGAAGTAGACGGCAGCGAACAGCGAGATCTGCCGCAGCGCGTCGAGCCAGCCGTGCGGCAGGACGCGCTCCTGCAGGAGACGAGCGCGAGCGAGCATCGCTGTGAAGCCTAGACGACGCTCGCTGCAACCGGTCCGGCGACGCCGCCTCGCGCGGGCACGCGAGCCGCTCAGCGGCAGCGCGCGCCGTGCTCGAAGATGCGCGCCGGCGAGAAGTCGATCACGACACGCAGAACGCCGCGCGCGCGAGTGCTCACGTCGGTCCATTCAGCTGCGCCCGGCGCGCGGCGCACGCATCCGTGCGCGCTCGCCAGCGCCCAGTACGGCGTGAAGCGAACGCGCACCTCATACGTGCCCGCACGCGGCGCGCGCAGCGTGAACGAGTCGCTGGTGATGTTCGTCAGCTCGCTCGGCAGCTGCGCCAGGGCGCTCGGCGCGCGCACGGCGAACAGGCGCCAGTGCGCCGAGCGCCAGACTTCACGCAGGTACGGTTGACCCGCTCCGATCAGGCGCGCCTCGGCGCGGCCGGAGTAGTCCAGCGGTGCGTCGGCGAGCGCGACGTAGGAGATCGCGTTCTGAGCGAGCCACGCGCGGTAGCGCGCCGGCGTCAGCGCCGAGGCGCCCGAGTAGAACAGCGCGTTTCGCTCGGTATCGAGCTGACGCTCCCAGCCGCGCGCGATCATCACCTGCGCGGCGACGAAACGCGCTTCGGCGTGCTCGCGCGTCGGCACGACCTCGACGCGCGCGGCGTCTGCGCCATAGCCGACGTCGAGCCTCCGCAGCTCGCCGAGCAGCGGCGCGAAGAACGAGCGCTTGGCCGCCGGATCGTCTGCTGCCGAGACGGTGTCGGCGATCGGCGAGCGCAGCTGCCAGTAGAGCAGCGCCGGCGCGAGCGCCAGCAGCGTCCACACGCGCCAGTCACGTCGCGCGCCGCTGACGCCTCGATCGATCAGCACGCACGCCAGCAGCGGCCCGGCGAACAGCGCGCCGAGCCGATCGGCGTTGCCGCCGACGGCCGTCGGAATCGCGTAGGCCGCGATCAGCGCCAGCGCGTAGAGCAGCGTGCCGATCCGCAACAGTCGCTCGCGTGCGCCCAGCGTCAGCGCGAGCAGGAGCACCACGACGAGCGGCGGCCAGAACGCCGAGGCGACGAACGGCTGTGCGCCGCCTTCGGGAAACGCGACCGCGAGCAGCACGACCGGCGCCAGCGCCGCCAGCGCCAGCGCTGAGGCCAGCGCGACGTCGAACGCGACGGCGCACGCGCGGTCACCCGCTCGAGCGCCCAGGCGAGCGCCGCAAGGCCGACGAACGCGCCGGCGACCGGGCTCGCGAGCGCGCTCAGCACGGCGAGCGCCAACGCCAGCACGCCCGGCAGGCGCCGGCCTCGCGCGCGCTGCGCGGCCAGCAGCGACGCGAGCCCGACGGCGACGCCGAGCTCGAACGGGATTCGGTTGGCGAGCAGCGAGATCGACGCGCCGAGCGCGAACCACACCGTCGCCGCGCGCGTCGCGCGCGGCGAGAAGCGACCGTCGATCAGCGCGCCGAACAGCACGACTGCGAGCACGGTCGCGAGCGCGCCGAGCGGCTGCGTGCCCAGCAGCGAGCCGAGCGCCGGCGCCAGCAGCGAGTAGGCGAGCAGATGGTGGCCGCCGTACCAGCCGTTGTCCCACAGCGTGAAGCCGTCGCGCGAGAACAGTTCGCTGCGGTAGCCCGCCGCGGCCAGGTCGCTGCTGTTCGGAGCGAGCAGCACGTAGGCGAGCGCGAGCGCGGCCGCGAGCGCGACCGGCGCGAGCAGCCAGGTGCGCCGCCGCCGTCGCTCTGCCGGCGCGCGCGGCCGGTGCCCGGGCCGCGTTCGGCGAGCGCAGCCGTTGATCCCCCGTCCGCCACCGCCGCGCCCGTCTCGCGCGAGCGCCGCGCGAGCATGCTCACCGCGGCGCGCTGACGAACTCGACGACGCGCTCGATCACGTCCGGCCGGTCGAGCCACGGCCAGTGTCCGGCGTCGTCGAGCTCGAGCAGCTCGGCGCCTCCGAGCGCCGCCGCATACTCTGCCGCGAAGCGCGCCGGAATGTAGGGGTCTCGCTCGCCCCACACGACCAGCGCCGGCGCGCCGATCTCGCCGAGCCGACCGCCGGCAGCCGCGAGCGCTTCCGGCGGCGAGCTGCGATACAGGCGCAGGATCGCCCGCTGCGTTCCCTGGTCGAAGTGGTCGAGCACAGTGTCCAGGAACTGCTCCGGCAGCGGTCCCGGCGTCGCGTTGCTCTCGCGCGAGGAGAGCCGCAGCGTGCGCCGCGTCGTCGCGCCCATCAGCAGCTCGCCGAGCACCGGCGTGCGCCAGATCCGCGCGGTGCGATGCCAGCGATAGCCCGGCAGCAGCGGCACCGCGTTGATCACGACGAGCCGCTCGATCCGCTCCGGATGGCGCTGCGCGAAGGCCAGCCCGACGGCGCCCCAGTCGTGCATGACGAGGCTGACGCGCTCGATTCCGGCGAGCTCGAGGAACGCTTCGATGAAGTCGGCGTACTCGGCGATCGTGTAGCTGCGCGAGCCGGGCTTGCCCGAGCGGCCGAAGCCGGGCAGGTCCGGCGCGACGCCGCCGCCGCGAGCGATGAACTCGATCCAGTCGTCGGAGTTCGTCGGCACACCGTGCAGGTACAGCGGCACGGCCGACCCGCCGCCACCTGCGCCGGCGGCGGCGTTCGGCGCCTCGCGCCAGAAGATCGGCAGCCCATCGATCTCGCCGTGTCGCTCGCTGACGTCGGGCACCGCGCGAGGATAACTCGGGATACGGTGGCGCGATGACGCCCGCCGCGAGCCGTTCGCGCAAGCCGCGCCGCGCCGCGCCCTGGAGCCCGCCGTCGCGTGCGCGCGTCGTGCGGGTGCGCGACCGGCTGCGCGCCGTCTACGGCGTCCCGCTGATCAAGCCGCACGGGCATCCGATCGCCGAGCTCGTCCTGACGGTTCTCTCGCAGTCGACCAACGACCGCAACCGCGACGTCGCGTTCCTGCGGCTGCGCTCGCGCTTTCCCTCGTGGCCGGCCGTGCGCGACGCGCCGCTCGCCGAGATCGAGGAGGCGATCCGCCCGGGCGGCATCTCGAAGGTCAAGTCTGTTCGAATCCAGGCGATCCTGCGCGCGATCTCAGAGGCGCCCGCGCCCGGCTGCGATGCGCCACCCGAGGAGCTCACGCTCGACTGGCTGCCGCGCGTTCCGCTGCTCGACGCGCGCGACTTCCTCATCGCGCTGCCGGGTGTCGGGCGCAAGACCGCCGCCTGCGTGCTGCTGTTCGCCTACGGGCTGCGCGACGTTCCCGTCGACACGCACGTCTCGCGCGTCGGTGCACGACTGCATCTGCTGCAGGACGGCGCGCCTTTCGAGCGGATGCACGATCAGATGCTGGCGCTGACACCGCCCGGCCAGGAGCTCGAGCTGCACGTCAACATGCTGCGCCACGGGCGCCGCACCTGCCACGCGCGCTCGCCCGAATGCGACGTCTGTGCGCTTGCGCGGATGTGCCCGAGCCGGCACCTGTTCGTCTGAGCGACGAGCGCGCGTGGCCACCGGCCGTCGGCGCGCGATGTAGGCTTGGCCGATGACGCAGAGCGACCGCGCGATCGCTGAGAAGGACCGATGCACGACCTGCTCAGGTGCCGGCTGGACCTGGTTCGAGGGCGAGCCGGAGGGCAGGTGGATCGTCTGTCGCGACTGCATCGGCACCGGCAGAGTCGATCAGAAGGGTCGCAAGCGTCTGCGGCCCGACGAGGTGGCCGGCTCCTAGTCCGCCGCCGGCTCAGCGGTGCGGCAGCACGGCGAAGGCGATCACGGCGTAGTGCAGGCCTGCCGCGGCGAGCACGAGCGTGTGGAAGACCTCGTGGTAGCCGAACACCTTCGGCCACGGATTCGGCTTGCCGCTGGCGTAGATCACGGCGCCGATCACGTACAGCAGCCCGCCGGCCGCGAGCCCGGCTGCGCCGAGCCAGCCGATCTTCGCCGGCAGCTCACCGAAGACGGTCGCCGTGACCAGGCCGAGCACGACGTAGACGAGCGCGAACAGCCACTTCGGCGCGTCGATCCAGGCGAGCTTGAAGATCACGCCGCCGAGCGCTCCGGCCCACAGCACGATCAGGATCGTCGTCGCCAGGCCGCCGCGCAGCGCGAGCAGCGCGACCGGCGTGTAGGTGCCGGCGATCAGCACGAAGATCATCGAGTGGTCCAGGCGCCGCATCCAGCGCCGCGCCGTCGGACGCCAGGTGACGCGGTGGTAGAGCGCGCTGGTGCCGAGCAGCGCCGAGACGGCGACCGCGTAGATCACCGCGGCGAGCCGCGCGCGGCCGTTCGAGGCGGCGAGGATCAGGCCGGCGCCGCAGCCGATCGAGACGAAGAACGCGTACTGGTGGAAGACGCCGCGCAATCGCGGCTTGACCGGTAGCGTCGGAGCAAGCGAGGCAGCGCGTACGGCTACCGAGTCCACAGCTACAAGGTAGCGCGTTCGGCGTCTTCCGGAGCCGCCCGCGAGGCGCTGCACGACCGCCCGATCAGGCTCCACGGGCGATTCGCGCCGTCAGCCGATCAGCTTGACTCTCCTCAGAAAATCTGTCACAATCCGACTTAGATTTATACCGCGTAATCGAAGGAGCAATCCCACATGGCCAAGACCATAGGCATCGACCTCGGCACGACGAACTCGTGCATGGCCGTGCTAGAGGGCGGCGAGCCAACCGTGATCGAGAACTCCGAGGGTGGTCGCACGACTCCCTCGGTCGTCGCATTCACGGCTTCCGGCGAGCGCCTGGTCGGCACGGTGGCCAAGCGCCAGGCCGTAACCAACCCGCAGAACACGATCTTCTCGATCAAGCGCTTCATGGGCCGCAAGGAGGCCGAGGTGCGCGAGGAGGAGTCGATCGTCCCCTACAAGGTCGTCTCAGGACCGAATGGCGACGCCCGCGTCGAAGCGAACGGCGAGCAGTTCTCGCCGCCCGAGATCTCGGCGATGATCCTGCAGAAGCTGAAGACCGACGCCGAAGCGTATTTGGGCGAAGCCGTCGACTCGGCCGTGATCACCGTCCCGGCCTACTTCAACGACGACCAGCGCCAGGCGACCAAGGACGCCGGCAAGATCGCCGGCCTCGACGTCAAGCGCATCATCAACGAGCCGACCGCCGCTTCGCTGGCGTACGGCCTCGACAAGGAGTCAGACCAGACGATCCTCGTCTTCGACCTCGGCGGCGGCACGTTCGACGTGTCCGTGCTCGAGATCGGCGACGGCGTCTTCGAGGTGAAGTCGACGGCAGGTGACAACCACCTCGGCGGCGACAACTTCGACAAGGCGATCGTCGACTGGCTCGTATCCGAGTTCAAGAAGTCCCAGGGCATCGACCTGAGCGCCGACCCGATGGCGCTGCAGCGTCTCTACGAGGCCTCGGAGAAGGCCAAGATCGAGCTCTCGACGACCCAGGAGACGCAGATCAACCTGCCGTTCATCACCGCCGACGCCTCCGGGCCGAAGCACCTCGACACGCGCCTCACGCGCGCCAAGCTCGCCGAGCTGACCTCCGACCTGCTCGACCGCGTCGTCGCACCGGTCAGGCAGGCGATCGACGACGCCAAAGACAAGGGCGTCAAGGAAATCGAACACGTCGTGCTCGTCGGTGGCATGACGCGCATGCCGGCCGTCCAGGAGAAGGTCAAGGAGCTGACCAAGAAGGAGCCGCACCGCGGCGTCAACCCGGACGAGGTCGTCGCAGTCGGCGCCGCGATCCAGGCGGGCGTGCTGGCCGGCGACGTCAAGGACGTGCTGCTGCTGGACGTCACTCCGCTGACGCTCGGCATCGAGACCAAGGGTGGCGTGATGACGAAGCTGATCGAGCGCAACACGACGATCCCGACCCGCAAGGGCGAGGTCTTCTCGACCGCCGAGGACAACCAGCCGTCGGTTGAGATCCACGTGCTGCAGGGCGAGCGCGAGATGGCTCAGTACAACAAGTCGCTCGGCAAGTTCCAGCTGACCGGCATCCCGCCGGCGCCGCGCGGCATCCCGCAGGTCGAGGTCGCCTTCGACATCGACGCCAACGGCATCCTCAACGTCTCGGCGAAGGATCTCGGCACCGGCAAAGAGCAGAAGATCGAGATCAAGGCCGGTTCCGGCCTGTCCGAGGACGAGATCAAGAACATGGTCTCCGACGCCGAGTCGCACGCCGAGGAGGACCGCCGTGCGCGCGAGCTCGCAGAGGCGCGCAACAACGGTGAGAACGCCGCCTACCAGGCCGAGAAACAGCTCAGCGAGCTGGGCGACCAGGTGGACGCCGACTCCAAGCAGCGGATCGAGGGTGCGATCAAAGAGGTGCGCGAGTCGCTCGAGGCCGAGGACCCGGCCGCGATCAACGCCAAGACCGAGTCGCTGCAGACCGCGTTCCACGCGATCTCCGAGGCGATGTACCAGCGCGCGCAGGAGTCCGCCGCGGCCGCCGGCAACGGCGCCTCGGCCGATGACTCGGGCGCGGGTGCCGAGGACGAGGACGTCGTCGACGCCGAGGTAGTCGACGAGCCGAAGGCGTAAGGCGCGATGTCAGAGTCCAAGCAGACGATCCCGGTCAACGGGCCCGCGCCCGACTCCGAGCAGCCCGCCGGGTGCCAGCAGGCGCCCGGCGGCGAGCAGCCCAAGACCCCCGGCGCGAGCGCGCCGGGGGAGCAGGCCGCCCGCGCCGTCGACGGCGCGGCGCAGCTGCAGGGCGATCTCGACGAGCTCGGCGCGCTGGCGGCCAAGCGCGATGAGTATCTCGCGCTCGCACAGCGCACGCAGGCCGATTTCGAGAACTACCGAAAGCGCGTCGCGCGCGAGTCGGCCGTCGCGCACGAGCGTGGCGTCGCCAAGCTCGCGAAGGAGCTGCTGCCGGCGATCGACAACCTCGACCGAGCGCTCGGCGCGGCCGCGAACGACGATCCGCTGCTCGACGGCGTTCGCCTCGTGCGCTCGGAGCTGAGCGCCGGGCTGGCGCGCGTCGGCGTCGAGTCGTTCTCGCCGCTCGGCGAGGCCTTCGACCCGTCCGTGCACGAGGCGATGGCGAGCGTGCCGCAGCCGCCCGAGGGCGGCGCCGCGAGCGGCACCGTCGTCGAGGTCTACCAGGACGGCTACCGGCTCGGCGACGTCGTGATCCGTCCCGCGCGCGTCGTCGTGGCGGCTTAGCAGGAGGACAGCGGATGGCATCGCGCCCCGACTACTACAAGACGCTCGGCGTCGACAAGAAGGCGACGCCCGATGAGATCAAGAAGGCCTACCGCAAGCTCGCGCGCCAGTACCACCCCGACGCGAACCCGGACAACAAGGACGCCGAGGCGAAATTCAAGGAGATCTCACAGGCTCACGACGTGCTCGGCGACCCGGAGAAGCGCAAGCAGTACGACAGCGGCTCGGGGCCGTTCGCGACCGGCGCCGGTCCCGGCGGCGGCTTCGGCGGCTTCGGCAACTTCGACTTCGATGCGTCCTCGATGGGCGACATCCTCTCCAACCTGTTCGGCGGCGCCGGCGGCGGTGGCGGTCGAACGGCGCGCCAGCGCCCGCGACCGGAACGCGGCGCCGACCTCGAGGCGCAGGTCTCGATCTCCTTCGACCAGGCCGTCTCCGGCGCGCAGGTTCCGCTGCAGGTGCCGATGCAGGCGAGTTGCGACACCTGCCACGGCACCGGCGCCAAGCCGGGCACGACGCCGAGCGTCTGCCCGCGCTGCGAAGGCCGCGGCGTCGAGACGCAGGGTCAGGGCGCCTTCTCGATCTCCCAGCCATGCTCGCGCTGCGGCGGCTCGGGAACGATCATCGAGGACCCATGCCCGACCTGCCACGGCTCCGGCGCCGTGCGCACGGTCAAGCGCCTGCGCGTGAACATCCCGGCCGGCGTCCGCGACGGCAGCCGCATCCGGCTCGCCGGCAAGGGCGAGCCCGGTCATCGCGGCGGACCGCCCGGGGATCTCTACCTGATCACGCACGTGACGCCCTCGCCGGTCTTCACGCGCAAGGGCGAGAACTTCGAGATCGAGGTGCCGCTGAGCATCCCCGAGGCGCTCAACGGAGCCGACGTGCAGGTGCCGACGCTGAACGGAACGAAGACCCTGCGGGTCAAGCCGGGCACGACGCATGGAACGATCCAGCGCCTGCGCGGCGAGGGTCCGCCGAAGCTCAACAGCGGCTCGCCTCCACAGCGCGGCGACCTGCGCTATCGCTTCGTGATCGACGTGCCGAACAAGCTGAGCAAGGAGCAGAAGGCCGCCGTCGAGGAGCTCTCGAAGGCGTTCAACGGCAGCG
Organism: uncultured Solirubrobacteraceae bacterium; assembly: GCA_963812575.1. GTDB lineage: Bacteria > Actinomycetota > Thermoleophilia > Solirubrobacterales > Solirubrobacteraceae > Palsa-744. The sequence goes on from CAWEVS010000004.1 coordinate 134,153, forward strand.
ACCCGCGCGCGAAGCTGTTCGCCGCCGCCGGCGCGCAGCACTCGGGCGCTACGCAGAGCGAGGCCGGCGATGGCACGGCGTAGCGTCACGCGCGTGACGGTCGAATCCGGCCGCGGCGTGTTCATGATCTCGGTCGCCGCCGAGCTCGCGCAGATGCATCCGCAGACGCTGCGCATGTACGAGGCGCGCGGTCTGATCGAGCCGCAGCGCTCGCCCAAGGGCACGCGCCTGTACTCGCAGGAGGACGTCGAGCGGCTGCGCCGGATCCAGGAGATGACGAGCGAGCTCGGCCTCAACCTGGCAGGCGTCGAGCGCGTGCTCGAGCTCGAGCAGAAGGTCGAGGCGATGAACGCGCAGATCGAAGACCTCGAGCTGCAGGCGCTGCGCACGAAGGTAGCGCTCGCCGAGGAGCTCGAGCAGGTGCGCCGCTCTTTCCGCGCCGAGCTCTCGGTGCCCTACCGCGGCGGCCAGCTGGTGCGCGCCGCCGACGCGCGCTCGCCGTTCGCAAGGCGGCCCGAGAACGCAGCCCCGCCCAGAGAGGAGTCCTGATGGCAGCCAATCCGACCAACGCAGCAGCGCAGGCTCCCGAGGAGGAGCAGAGCCCACTCGAGCGCTTCGGCCGCGACCTGACCGAGATCGCCGAGGAAGGCAAGCTCGATCCGGTGATCGGCCGCGACGAGGAGATCCGTCGCGTGATCCAGGTGCTCTCGCGGCGCACCAAGAACAACCCGGTGCTGATCGGCGAGCCCGGCGTCGGCAAGACGGCGATCGTCGAGGGCCTGGCCCAGCGGATCGTCTCCAAGGACGTGCCCGAGTCGCTGCGCGACCGGCGCGTGATCGCACTCGACATGGGCGCGCTGATCGCCGGCGCGGCCTACCGCGGCGAGTTCGAGGAACGGCTCAAGGGCGTGCTCAAAGAGGTCTCCGACGCGCAGGGCGCGATCATCCTGTTCCTCGACGAGCTGCACACGATCGTCGGCGCCGGCGCGGCGCAGGGCTCGGTCGACGCCTCGAACCTGCTGAAGCCGATGCTGGCGCGCGGCGAACTGCGCGCCGTCGGCGCGACGACGCTCGACGAGTACACGAAGTACATCGAGAAGGACGCCGCGCTCGAGCGACGCTTTCAGCCGGTCACCGTCGGCGAGCCGACCGTCGAGGACACGATCGCGATCCTGCGCGGCCTGAAGGAGCGCTACGAGGTGCACCACGGCGTCTCGATCCAGGACAGCGCGCTGATCGCCGCCGCGACGCTCTCCAACCGCTACATCGCCGACCGCTTCCTGCCCGACAAGGCGATCGATCTGGTCGACGAGGCCGCGTCGAAGATCCGCATCGAGATCGACTCGCTGCCGACCGAGATCGACGAGGTCAAACGGCGCGTGATGCAGCTGAAGATCGAGCTCGAGTCGCTGCGCAAGGAGAAAGACGACGCCGCCAAGCAGCGCCGCGCGGCGATCGAGCAGGAGGTCTCCGAGCTGGAAGCGCGCGAGCGCGAGATGACCGAGCAGTGGGAAGCCGAGAAGCAGGCGATCGCCGGCATCTCCGAGACCAAGGAACGGCTCGACGCCGCGCGCGTGGAGATGGAGCGCGCCGAACGCGAGGCGGACCTGCAGCGTGCCGCCGAGCTGCGCTACGGCGAGATTCCCGAGCTCGAACGCAAGATCGCCGAATACGAATCGCAGGAGCGCGAGAGCACCGGCGGCGACGCTCCGGTGTTCCTCAAAGAGGAGGTCGACGCCGACGACATCGCCGAGGTCGTCGCGCGCTGGACCGGCATCCCGGTGAGCCGCCTGATGGAGGGCGAAACGGAGAAGCTCGTACACATGGAGGAGCGCCTGCACGAGCGCGTCGTCGGCCAGGACGAGGCGATCGAGGCGGTCGCGACGGCGCTGCGCCGCTCGCGCGCCGGCCTGCAGGATCCCGATCGTCCGATCGGCAACTTCCTGTTTCTCGGGCCGACCGGCGTCGGCAAGACCGAGCTCGCGCGCGCTCTGGCGGAGTTCATGTTCGACTCGCAGGAGGCGATGATCCGGATCGACATGTCCGAGTACATGGAGAAACACTCCGTCTCGCGGCTCGTCGGCGCGCCGCCCGGCTATGTCGGATACGAGGAGGGCGGTCAGCTGACCGAGGCCGTCCGCCGGCGCCCGTACGCGGTCGTGCTGCTCGACGAGATCGAGAAGGCGCACAGCGACGTGTTCAACACGCTGCTGCAGGTGATGGACGACGGGCGCCTGACCGACGGGCAGGGTCGCACGGTCGACTTCAAGAACACGGTCCTGATCATGACCTCGAACATCCCCGTCAAAGGCCGCGAGGACGACGGCGAGGGAACGCACGAGGCGGTGCAGGCCGATGCGCGCCTGCGCGAGGAACTGATGCCGTACTTCAAGCCCGAGTTCATCAACCGGCTGGACGACGTCGTGCGCTTCAACGCCCTGACGCGCGAGCAGATCTCCGAGATCGTCGAGCTGCAGGTCGAGCGCGTGATCGCGCGCGTCGCCGAGCGTGGCGTGCAGGTGACGATCTCCGAGAGCGCGAGGCAGCTGCTCGGCGACATGGGCTATGACCCGACCTACGGCGCGCGACCGCTGCGCCGCGTGATCCAGAAGCAGCTGACCGATCGGCTGGCGCTGGCGCTGCTGTCGGGTGAGATCCACGAAGGCGAGCACGTCGATGTCGACGTGCGCGACGGCGAGCTCGTGCTCGAGACGCACGCCGCGGACGCCACTGCGAGCGCGCAGCGCCAGCCGATCGGGTAGAAGGAGGACGAGCGCCTGCGGCGCGAGCGCTGCCAAGCCGACTACCGGAGGAGTCACATGCCTACCTACATCATGCTTTCGACCCTCACGCCCGAGGGAGTGCAGACGGTCAAGAACAACCCCGAGCGGATTCTCGAGGTCAACAAAGAGGTCGAGCAGCTCGGCGCCAGCGTCAAGGCGCAGTGGGCGACGCTCGGCCACGTCGACTTCATCTCGGTCGTCGAGGCGCCCGACGAGGCGACGATGGCGCGCGTCTCGCTCGAGCTCGGCTCACGTGGCACCGGTCGCTACGAGACGCTCGCGGCGATCGGAATCGAGGACTTCATCAAATCGCTTTGATCCTTGACGCTGCGTATGCTGCGGGCATGAGCGACAACGAGCAGACGAGCACGGGCACGCGCGGCGAGGATCCGACCATCGGGCGCTCCGAGGGCGATCCCGGCGCACCGGGCCTGTCGCTGGCGCCCGAGCCGATGCAGGAGTCCGAGGTTCAGGCGCAGCTCGACGACATCGACGTCGATGCGCCGCGCGTCGGCATCCTGATGGGCTCGAAGAGCGACATGGAGGCGATGGAGAAAGCCGGCAAAGAGCTCGAAGAGCGTGGCATCCTGCACGAGATGCGCGTGATGTCGGCGCATCGCGAACCGGATGTCGTCGCCGACTACGCGAAGAACGCGCACATGCGTGGCCTGCGCGTGATCATCGCCGGCGCCGGCATCTCGGCGGCGCTGCCGGGCGCCGTCGCCGCACACACCGACCTGCCCGTCATCGGTGTGCCGCTGAGCGGGCGGCTCAGCGCCGCCGGCGGGCTCGACGCGATCCTCTCGATCGTGCAGATGCCGCCGGGCGTGCCCGTCGCCTGCGTCGGCCTCGACAACGCGCGCAACGCGGCGATCCTGGCGGCACAGATCCTCGGCGCATGACGCCGCGCGAGGCGCGCAGGCGATGATCGCGCGCTACACGCGCGAAGAGCTTGGCGCGCTGTGGACCGACGCGGCGCGGATGGAGAGCTGGCGGCGGGTCGAGGTCGCGGCCTGCGAGGAGCTGCCGCTGCTGCTCGGCAGCGAGGGCCCGAGCGAGGAGCAGCTGCGCGCGATCCGCGCAGCGACGTTCACGGTCGAGCAGGTCAACGAGCGCGAGCGCGCGACCGATCACGACGTCGCGGCGTTCGTCGACGTGCTCGGCGCCTCGGCCGGCGATGCGGGCCGCTGGATCCACTACGGGCTGACCTCCTCCGACGTGCTCGACACGGCGCTGGCGCTGCAGCTGCGCGCCGTCGGCGAGGTCATCGTGCCGGGCGCCTATGCGCTGTTCGCCGCGCTCGAGCGAGCGCGCGCGCGAACACGTCTCGACGCTGTGCGTCGGGCGCACGCACGGCGTCCACGCCGAGCCGACGACGTTCGGCGTGAAGCTCGCCGGCTTCGCCTTCGAGGCGCAGCGCAACGCGCGCCGGCTCGAGCGCGCCTTCGCGCAGGTCGAGGTCGGCGCGATCTCCGGCGCCGTCGGCACCTACGCGGCGACCAGCCCCGAGTTCGAGGAGCGCGTGCTCGGGCGCCTCGGCCTGGCGCGCGAGGACGTCTCTACGCAGGTCGTCGCGCGCGACCGCCACGCCGAGCTGCTCAGCGCGATCGCGCTGGCCGGCGCCGGCATGGAGCGCTTCGCGACGGAGGTCAGAGGCCTGCAGCGCACCGAGGTGCGCGAGGTGCAGGAGCCGTTTCGTGCGGGCCAGAAGGGCTCCTCGGCGATGCCGCACAAGCGCAACCCGATCAAGGCCGAGCAGATCTCCGGGCTGGCGCGAGTGCTGCGCGGCAACGCGCAGGCGGCGCTCGAGGACGTCGCGCTGTGGCACGAGCGCGACATCAGCCACTCCTCGGTCGAGCGCGTGATCCTGCCCGACTCGACGATCCTGCTCGACTACCTGCAGCAGCGCACGATCGCGCTCGTGCAGGGCATGACCGTCGATCCGGCGCGAATGCTCGAGAACCTCGAGCTGACACACGGCGCGCTGTTCTCCCAGCGCGTGCTGCTCGCGCTGGTCGAGCACGGCTTCTCGCGCGACGACGCCTACCGGCTGACGCAGGAGCTGGCGCAGCGCGCGTGGGACGAGGGCACGCCGCTGCGCGAGCTGCTCGCCGAGGACGATCGCGTGCGCTCGCTCGGTCTCGACCTCGATGCGATCTTCGACTACGCGCACTACGTGCGCTACGCGCAGGAGATCGTCGGCCGCCTCGACGGCGCGCTCGCTCCGGCGCAGGAGCTCGCGTGAGCGAGCGCGGCGCGGGCCTTCGAAGTGCCCGGCGTCGTTGGTAGCATCGCCTCGCGTGACGACGCTCGCCGACCTGCCCCTAGTTGCCAGCGGGAAGGTCCGTGAGATGTACGACCTCGAGGGCAGCTCGCAGCTGCAGCCGGCACCGCTGCTGATGGTCGCCAGCGACCGCATCTCGACCTACGACGCGGTCCACCCGACGCCGATTCCCGACAAGGGCAGGGTGCTGACCGGCCTCTCGGTGTTCTGGTTCGGCCTGACCGAAGGGCTCGTCGCCAACCACATGATCTCGGCCGTCGAGGGCGTGCCGGAGGAGGCGCGCGGGCGCGCGCTGGTCGTCCGCCGGCTGCAGATGCTGCCGGTCGAGTGCGTCGTGCGCGGCTACATCACCGGCTCGGGCTGGAAGGACTACCAGGCGACCGGCACGGTCTCGGGCATCGCGCTTCCGGCCGGCCTGCAGGAGTCCCAGCAGCTGCCCGAGCCGATCTTCACGCCGAGCACGAAGGCCGACATCGGTCACGACGAGGCGATCGACCTGCAGCGGGCGGCGGAGCTCGTCGGCGACGCTGCGCTGATGCAGCGCGTGCGCGACGTCTCGGTCGAGCTCTACTCGTTCGCCGCCGAGCACGCGCGAGCCCGCGGCGTGATCCTCGCCGACACGAAGTTCGAGTTCGGCCTGGACGAGAACGGTCAGCTGGTGCTCGGCGACGAGGTGCTGACGCCCGACTCCTCGCGCTACTGGCCGGCCGACGGCTTCGAGGTCGGCCACGGCCAGCCGAGCTTCGACAAGCAGTACGTGCGCGACTGGGCGGCCGGCAGCGGCTGGGACAAGAAGCCGCCGGCGCCGGCGATTCCCGCCGATGTCGTCGCCGGCACACGCGCGCGCTACATCGAGGCCTACGAGCTGATCACGGGCGAGCCGTTCGCGGCCTGGCTCGAGCGTTCCGGCGCAGGTGCCGCAGACGAGGGCGCGGTCGCCGGCGGCTCGGGAAGCGCAGCTTGAGGGCGCGCGTGCTGATCCGCCCGAAGCAGGGCATCCTCGACCCGCAGGGCGTCGCCGTCGAGCGCGCGCTGCCGGCGCTCGGCTTCGCCGGCGTCGCGAACGTTCACGTCGGGCGGCTCGTCGAGCTCGACGTCGAGGACGTCTCGCTGCTCGAGCCGATGTGCGAGAAGCTGCTCGCCAACCCGCTGGTCGAGGACTACGAGATAGTCATTGACTGAGTCACAAATGCGGTCTGGGACGCGTTCGCGATGAAGTTCGGCGTACTTCGGTTTCCTGGCAGCTGCGACGAGGTCGACGCGCTGCGGGCAGCCGAACGGGTCGGCGAGGCGGAGCTGATCTGGCACCGCGAGCGCGACCTGCACGGCGCCGACGCGATCATCGTTCCCGGCGGTTTCTCCTACGGCGACTACCTCCGCGCGGGAGCGATCGCGCGGTTCGCGCCGGCGATGGAAGCCGTGATCGAGTTCGCACGCGAAGGCGGACCGGTGCTCGGCATATGCAACGGCTTTCAGGTGCTATGCGAGGCGCGCCTGCTGCCGGGCGCGCTGCTGCCGAACAAGAACCTGCGCTTCACCTTCCGCCAGGTGCAGCTCGAGGTGCTGAACAGCGGCGGCACGTTCACGCGGGCCTGCTCGCTGGGCGAGCGGCTGAGCATTCCGGCCAAGCACGCCTGGGGGCGCTACTACGCCGACCAGCGCACGTTGGCAGCGATGGACAGCTCCGGCCAGATCGTGCTGCGCTACGCACCCGGCGAGAACTTCAACGGATCGCTGCACGACATCGCCGGAGTCTGCAACGAGCAGGGCAACGTGTTCGGGCTGATGCCGCATCCCGAGCACGCCGTCGAGGAGCTGACCGGTGGCTCGGCCGACGGGCTGAAGATCTTCGAGTCGATCCGGCTCGCCGTCGAGGGCGCCGTGCGATGAGCGCCGGGTGCGACTGATGGCTGCGGCCGCAGTCCAGCCGAATTTGCAGGACGCTCTCGCGCTCGGCCTGACGGCGGCCGAGTACGAGCTGGTCTGCGAGAAGCAGGACGGCCCGCCGAACGTGCTCGAGCTGGCGATGTACTCGCTGCTGTGGAGCGAGCACTGCGCCTACAAGCACTCGAAGAAGCTGCTTCGCACGCTGCCGACCGAGGGCCCGCACGTCGTGATGGGACCGGGCGAGAACGCCGGCGCCGTCGACGTCGGCTCGGGCCTGGCCTGTGCGTTCAAGGTCGAGTCGCACAACCATCCGAGCGCGGTCGAGCCGTTCCAGGGAGCCGCGACCGGCGTCGGCGGGATTCTGCGCGACATCTTCGCGATCGGCGCGCGGCCGATCGCCGTGCTCGACTCGCTGCGCTTCGGCGAGCCCGACGGCGAGGGTGCGCGCGCGGACGCGCTACCTGCTCGACGGCGCTGTCGCCGGCATCGGGCACTACGGCAACTCGATCGGCGTGCCGACGATCGGCGGCGAGGTCTACTTCGAGGCGCCCTACGAGCACAACTGCCTTGTCAACGCGATGGCGCTCGGCCTCGCCGAGCGTGAGCGCCTCGTGCGCAGCGCCGCCGCCGGCGCCGGCAACCTGCTCGTGCTGTTCGGTGCCTCGACCGGCCGTGACGGCATCGGCGGCGCGTCGGTGCTGGCCTCGGCCGAGCTCGACGCCAGCGACACCGGCTCCGGCGACTCGGCGAAGCGACCGACCGTGCAGGTCGGCGACCCGTTCGAGGAGAAGAAGCTGCTCGAGTGCTCGCTGGAGCTGCTCGCGCGCGAGCTGCTCGTCTCACTGCAGGACCTCGGCGCGGCCGGGCTGACCTCGGCGGCGGTCGAGATGGCCTCCAAGGGCGAGGTCGGCATCGAGATCGACGTCGAGCGCGTGCCGCTGCGCGAGGCCGACATGGAGCCGTTCGAGGTGATGGTCTCCGAGTCGCAGGAGCGGATGCTCTGCGTCGTCGAGCCGCACAACGTCGAGGCGGTGCTCGCGCTGTGCGAGAAGTGGGAGGTCGGCGGCGCCGTGATCGGCACGGTCACCGACGGTCATCGCGTGCGCGTGCTGGCCGGCGAGCAGCTGCTCGGCGACATGCCGGTGCGCGCGCTGGTCGACGACTGCCCGCTGTATGACCTGCAGCCACAGAAGCCGAGCGCGCCGGTCTACGCCGCGCCGCGCGCCACGCTCGCTCCGCGCGCCGACGCCGCCGACACGCTTCTGGCGCTGCTGTCGAGCCCGAACATCGCCTCGCGCCGGCCGCTGTTCGAGCAGTACGACGCGATCGTGCAGTCGCGCACCGTGCGCCGCCCCGAGCAGGCCGACGCGGCGGTGCTGGCGCTCCCGGACGGCAGCGCGCTGGCCGTCAGCATCGACTGCAACGGCAGGCGCGTCGCCGCCGATCCCTACCGCGGCACGATCGAGAGCGTGCTCGAGTGCGCCGCGAACCTGGCCTGCGCCGGCGCCGAGCCGCTCGGCACGACGAACAACCTCAACTTCGGCAACCCGGAGAAGCCGCACATCGCCTGGCAGCTGACCGAAGCCGTTCGCGGGCTCGGCGAGGCCTGCCGCGCGCTGCAGGCGCCGATCGTCGGCGGCAACGTCTCGCTGTACAACGAGGGCGCGACCGGCCCGATCTACCCGACGCCGGTGATCGGCATGGTTGGACGGATGCCCGACGCGCGCCGCGCCGGGCGGCTCGGCTTCGCGCGCGCCGGCGATCAGATCGTGCTGGCCGGCCCCTTCAGATCCTCACTAGCCGCCAGCGAGCTCGCGAAGCTGCGCGGCGAGGCGCTGCCCGATGGCCTCGGCGAGATCGATCTCGCCGCACTCTGCAAGGCGCAGGCGGCGGTCCGCGAGGCGGTCCGCTCGGGCGCGCTGTCGAGCGCGCACGACATCGCCGAGGGCGGGCTCGCGGTGGCGCTGGCCGAGTGCTGCCTCGCCGGCGACCTCGGCGCCGCGGTCGAGCTGGACGCGGCCGACTGGGCCGACGGCGCCGGACCTGCGGCGGCGCTGTTCGGCGAGGGCCCCGGCGGGTTCCTGCTGAGCGGCAGCGAGCAGGCGCTCGACGAGCTCGAGCGCCACGTCACGACGTGGCGGCTCGGAGTGGTCGGCGGCGAGCACCTGACGATCCGTGGCCGCTCGACGCCCGACCTCGACCTGACGCTCGAGCAGCTCGCCGTCGCGCACGGCAAGCTGGCGGAGCTGTTCGCCTGAATGCGCGCGCACGAGACAGCGCTGCGGTCTCGCGATGAGCGCCCCAGGCGCGCGCCCGGCCCGTGCTAGCGTCTCGTCAATGCGTGATGGACCGCGCGATGAGTGCGGAGTCTTCGGCCTTTATGCGCCCGGTCACGAGGTGTCACGGTTGTCGTACTTCGCGCTGTACGCGCTGCAGCACCGCGGTCAGGAGTCGGCCGGCATCGCGGCGGCCGACCGCAACGGTCACATCATCACGCGGCGCGAGCTCGGCCTGGTCAACCAGGTCTTCACCGAGAGCGACCTGCGCACGCTCGCCGGCGAGCTCGCGATCGGCCACGTGCGCTACTCGACGACCGGCTCCAACGCATGGGAGAACTCGCAGCCGGTGCAGCGCTCGGAGGGCACGAACGGCTCGCGACGCGAGCTCGCGCTGGCGCACAACGGCAACCTGATCAACGCCGTCCAGCTGCACAACGAGCTGCTCGCCGACGGCGTCACGTTCAGCTCGACGTCGGACTCGGAGATCATCGCGGCGCTGATCGCGACGCACCCGGCCGAGCTGCGTCGAGGACGCGATCGCCGCGGTGATGCCGCGACTGCAGGGCGCCTTCTCGACGGTCGTGATGACGAAGGACCGCGTGATCGCCTTCCGCGACCCGGCCGGCCTGCGGCCGCTGTCGATCGGTGCGCTCGAGCCGGCGGCCGACGATCCGGGCGGGCAGCTGCGCTACTGCGTCGCGAGCGAGTCGTGCGCGTTCGACATCATCGGCGCGAAGCTCGTGCGCGACGTCGAGCCCGGCGAGATGGTCACGCTCGACGAGGCCGGTCTGCGCAGCCGGATGATCACGCCCGGAGCGCGGCGCGCGTTCTGCGTGTTCGAGTACATCTACTTCGCGCGCCCGGACTCGCGGATGAACGACCAGGTGCTGCAGGTCGCGCGCGGGCGGATGGGCGAACGGCTGTGGCACGAGGCGCCGGTCGAGGCCGACGTGGTGATCGCCGTGCCCGACTCCGGCAACCCGGCCGCGCGCGGACTGGCACGCGCCGCCGGCCTGCCGCAGGACGACGGCTTCGTCAAGAACCGGTACGTCGCGCGCACGTTCATCCAGCCCGGCCAGGAGCTGCGCAAGCACGGCCTGCGGCTGAAGTTCAACCCGCTGCCGGAGGTCGTCGCCGGCCAGCGGCTCGTCGTCGTCGACGACTCGATCGTGCGCGGCAACACGACGCGCCAGATCGTGCAGATGCTGAAGGACGCCGGCGCGGCGGAGGTGCACATGCGGATCTCGGCGCCGCCGATCAAGCACCCGTGCCACTACGGCATCGACATGTCGACGCGCGAGGAGATGATCGCGCACGGGCGCAGCAGCGAGGAGGTCGCGGCCGAGCTCGGCTGCGACTCGCTGCACTACCTCTCGCTGGAGGGCGTCTACGAGGCCGTGCGCGGTGAGCGCGCGACGCACTGCGACGCGTGCTTCAGCGGCGAGTACCCGCTGGCCGACAGCGAAGACGCGGCCGGCAAGTACTCGCTCGAGGACGATCAGATCCTGCCGCTCGTCAAGGCCTGACCGGGCCGGCGCCCGGCAGACGCCGGCCGGCCGCTCAGGCTGACGCGTCTAGGAGAGGTTGTCCTCGCGCGCGCCGGAGGCGTCGTTGTAGCGGTTGTTGTAGGGGCGGCGGAGGATCGATCCGCCGACGCGGCTCGCGCCGAAGGAGCCGCCGAGCGCTGCGACCAGCAGCAGCGTGATGAGGATGGCTGTGAGCATGGACATTGTCCTTTCGCGGGTCACGCACCGCTCTCCGTCCTCGTGACTGATTCAAGGCGCGCAGGCCGAGTCCGTCTGTGAGCTTGGTCACAGAGTTCTGCTTACTCGAATCAGACAAGCGTCCGGCGGACGCAGATATCGTGCGGCGCGTGAGCGAGCGCCTACCGATCGCAGTGCTCGTATCAGGCGCCGGCACGAACCTGCAGGCGCTGCTCGACACGGTGCATCAGCGCGAGGCCGAGATCGTCGCGGTCGCCTCGAGCACGGCCGGCGCGGCGGCGCTCTCGCGCGCGAGCGAGCGAGGCGTGCCGACGGCCGTCTTCGCACGCGCCGACTACGCCGACCGCGCCGCGCGCGATCAGGCGCTCGGCGATTGGCTGGAGCAGCGCGGCGCGCGGCTGGTAGTGCTCGCCGGCTACATGGAGCTGCTCGGCGCACCTTTCGTCGGGCGTTTCGCAGGCGCGCTGATCAACGTGCACCCGTCGCTGCTGCCGGCCTTTCCCGGCGTCGGTGCGATCGCGCAGGCGCTGGCGTACGGCGTGCAGGTGTTCGGCGTGACCGTCCACTTCGTCGACGAGGGCGTCGACACCGGCCCGGTGATCCTGCAGCGCGCGGTCGAGCTGCCAGGCGCGCGCGAGGAGCAGGAGGTGCTCGGCGCGTTGCGCCCGCTCGAGCACGGCATGCTGGCCGAGGCGGTGCGGATGTTCGCGCGCGGCGAGCTGGCGATCGATCCCGCCGATCCGCGCCGCCCGCTGCGGCGGGATAGGCTCTGAGCATGGCCTCTGCTCGCGAATCGATCACTCCGCGCGGCACCGGAATGGAGCGCGCGGCGGCCGGCGAGGTGCGCGTGCGCCGGGCGCTGCTGTCGGTCTCCGACAAGCGCGGCGTAGTCGACTTCGCACGCGGCCTGGAGCGGCTCGGCGTCGAGCTCGTCTCGACCGGCGGCACCGCACGCGAGCTCGACGGCGCCGGCGTCGCGACGCGCGCGATCGAGGACTTCACGGGCTTTCCGGAGATGATGGACGGCCGTGTGAAGACGCTTCATCCGCGCCTCTACGCCGGCCTGCTGGCCGTGCGCGACGACGACGCGCACCTGGCGGCGGCCGGCGAGCAGCAGATCGAGCAGGTCGACCTGGTCTGCGTCAACCTGTACCCGTTCGAGCAGACGGTCGCGCGTGGCGACGCCGGCGAGCAGGAGATCATCGAGAACATCGACATCGGCGGCCCGTCGATGATCCGCGCGGCGGCGAAGAACAGCGGCTTCGCGGCCGTGCTCGTCGATCCGGACGACTACGAGGCGACGCTCGAGGAGCTGCGTGACTCCGACGGGCGGCTCTCGCTGCAGACGCGCAGGCGCCTGGCGGCGAAGGCGTTCGCCGTGACGGCGCGATACGACGCGGCGATCGCGTCGTGGTTCGCGCGGCGCACCTACGACGGCTTTCCGCCGACCTGGACCGACTCCTACGAGAAGGTCATGGACCTGCGCTACGGCGAGAACCCGCACCAGTCGGCGGCGTTCTACGCGCGCAACGGCGCGCCGACGCATCTGCTCGACGGCGTGCGCCAGCTGCACGGCAAGGAGCTGTCGTTCAACAACCTGCTCGACCTCAGCTCGGCGCGCGAGCTGGTCGAGGAGTTCGACGAGCCGGCCTGCGCGATCCTCAAGCACAACAACCCGTGCGGCTGCGCCGTCGCGGACACGAGTCAGCTCGCCTACGAACGCGCCTTCGCGTGCGATCCGGAAAGCGCCTACGGCGGCGTGATCGCGGTCAACCGGCGGATCGACCTGGCCTTCGCGCAGGAGCTCTCCAAGCAGTTCATCGAGGTGCTGCTCGCGCCCGGCTACGAGCCGCAGGCGCTCGAGCTGCTCAGCGAGAAGAAGAACGTGCGCCTGCTCGAGCTGGCGCACTGGCCGGCGCCGGCGCACGAGGTCGAAGCCAAGCCGGTGCTCGGCGGTCAGCTCGTGCAGACCCGCGACGTCGTCGCCGAGACGCGCGAGCAGATGAGCACGATCACCAAGCGCGAGCCGAGCGAGGCCGAGTGGCAGAGCCTGCTGTTCGCATGGAAGGTATGCCGCCACGTGCGCTCGAATGCGATCGTGCTCGCGACGCCGATCGCCGACGCCGACGGCGAGATCGCTCGGCAGCGCGACGATCGGCATCGGCGCCGGGCAGATGAGCCGCGTCGACGCGGTGCGGATCGCCGTCGAGAAGGCGCAGGCGACGCAGCCCGAGCGGCTCGACGGCGCGGTGCTCGCCTCCGACGCGTTCTTCCCGTTCGCCGACGGGCCGCAGATCGCCTTCGCGGCCGGCGTCGCTGCGGTGATCCAGCCGGCCGGCTCGGTTCGCGACGAAGTCGTGATCGAGGCCGCCGAGGAAGCCGGCGCCGCGATGGTCGCGACCGGCATCCGCCACTTCCGCCACTAGCGAACGCCGTCGCGCAAGCCCTCGTCTCAGGCGCGCCTGCCATACGCGGGCGGGCGCCGCAGTGCTGCTCTGCTCGACGCCTATGCGTCGGGGGGACTTGATTAATCGAGCATAACGATATATCGTGAGCGTACTTTGATATTTCACGATAGGAGAATGCAATGCATGCAAGCTATGCAACCGGCGAGGGGCGCTGCGCGCGCACCGAGCCATTCGATCCCGCCGGCGGACTTCGCCGGGCAGTGAGCGCGATGCGCGAGAGCCAGGAGCGCGGCGGCGGACACCGCCACCGTCACGGCCGTCACCGCGGATTCGGCGGCGGCGCCGAGGGCTTCGGCGGCTTCGGCTTCGGGCCCGGTGGCCCGGGCGGTCCGCGCGGGCGTGGCCGCAAGGCGCGCCGCGGCGACATCCGCACGGCGGCGCTCTTGCTGCTCGCCGAGGAGCCGCGCAACGGCTACCAGATCATGCAGGAGGTCGAGCAGCGCAGCGATGGCGTCTGGCGCCCGAGCCCCGGCTCGGTCTATCCGGCGCTGGCGCAGCTCGAGGACGAGGGCCTGATCCGCTCGACCGACAGCGACGGGCGCAAGCTGTTCGCGATCACCGACGACGGCCGTGCGGTCGTCGAGGCGCGACCGGACGACGCTACCGCGCCGTGGGAGCAGATGAGCGGTGAGGTCTCAGACGAGGCGCACGAGCTGATCGGCCATGGCCGGCAGGTGATCTTCGCCGCCGTTCAGGTGATGCGCACCGGCAGCAAGGCGCAGATCGGCAAAGGCGCGCGACGTGCTCGACACGGCCCGGCGCGAGCTCTACCGGATCCTCGCCGACGGCGAGCCGAAGACGAAGGACTAGCGGCGAGCCGGCAGCGCGCGCGGACGGTGTCTTTTGCCGGGTCGCGCGCGCTGCGTGCGTGCGCTCAGTCGAGCGCCTTCGCCGCGACGCCGAGCGGCGAGCCCGCGCCGTCCGCGCGGTTCGACTCCTCGGCGAGCCGGATCGCCTCGACCAGGTCGGTCGTGTCTTTCGCGGCGAGGCGTTCGGTCAGTGGCTGCAGCACGCCGCGCAGATAGAGCATCGGTCCGACCCAGCGCGGTGCCCAGATTCGCGGCGAGCGCCGTTCGATGCCCCGCTCGATCGCATCGATCGCCTTCGACAGCGGCGCCGGATTGCCGATGAAGCTCGGCAGCCTGTCTTTGACCGCGCGAGCCGAAGGCTCGGCGAACCCTGCGCGCACGAGGTCGGTGTCGAGGAAGCCGAAGTAGGCGCAGCCGACGGCTGCGCCGAACGGCGCGCTCTCCATCCTCAGCGCGTCGGTCAGCGCGTCGACGCCGGACTTCGCCGTCGTGTACGGGCCCATCATCGGGCTGTGCGAGAGCGCGCTGAGCGAAGCGATGTTGAGCAGGTAGCCGCGCTGTTTGGTGATCTGGTCGATCACCGCACGGTCGGTGCGCCAGACACCGAGCAGGTTGACCGCGAGCGTGCGCTCGACCTGCTCGATCGGCGCCGTCGCGAGCGAGCCCGAGTAGGCGATGCCGGCGTTCGCGATCGCCACGTCGATCGCTCCGAAGCGCGCGACCGTCTGCTCGACTGCGTCTTCGAGCGCGGCGAGGTCGGTGACGTCGGCCTCGATCGCGATCGCGCGCTCGCCCAGCCGCGCCGCGTTCTCCTGCAGCCGCTGCGGCTCGAGGCCGACCAGCGCGATGTTCGCGCCCTTCGCATGCAGCCGCTCGGCCGTCGCCTTGCCGATGCCGCGCGCGGCGCCGGTGATGAACACCGTGCGGCCGCTGACGTCGTATGCGGGCGCTTTCGCGGAGGCCACCGAACGAGACTACATCACGCGCTCGAGCGGCCTGCGCGTCTGCGAGGATCCACGAATGCACCGAAAGACGGTCGGCCGCGACGGCGCCGAGCGGCTCGGGAAGATCGAGCTGTTCGCCGAGCTCTCGATGGGCCAGCGGCAGATGCTGGCGCGGCTCGTCGATGAGCTCACTGCCGAGGCGGGCGAGGAGATCATGCGCGAGGGCGAGTACGGGCACGAGTTCCTCGTGATCGAGGACGGCACCGCGGACGTCTTTCAGGGCGGCTCACAGATCAACGCGCTGGGCCCGGGCGACTTTCTCGGCGAGCTGGCGATCCTCGAGGACGGCATTCCTCGGACGGCGACGGTCGTCGCGACCACACCGATACGCGCGGTCGTCTTGACCGCTCACTTCATGCGCGAACTTCGCGAGCGCTGGCCCTCGATCGGAGAGCGCATCGACAGCGAGGCCGACGAGCGCAGGCGCCGCGACGAGCGTGCTCGCCAAGCCGAGGGCTGAGAGGACGGGGTCTCGCTCGAGCCGGGCGGGTCGCATCTCGGTGAGGACTCATCCGTGATAGCGATCGCCGCGACGGTAAAGCGCGGTAGTCGCGACGGGTAGGGACCGTCACGGGGCGGGGTCAGCCGCCGTCGGAGCACGCCGCGAGCGCCTGCTCGAGCGTCTGGCATACAGGTGCGGAGCGCGGCAGCCCGACGATCTCGACGAGCCGCCTCAGCGGCGAGCTGTCCGGGATCACGAGCACGAGGCGCGCCCGGCGCTCGCGCAGCCGCTCGCCGAGCCGGAACAGCATGTCGATGCCGGCGCTGTCGAGATAGCGCGTCTCGGTCAGGTCGAGCACGAGCGCGCGCTCGCCGCCGATCGTCTCGGCGAGTTTCGAGGCCGACCCTGCTGGCATTCGCTGCGTCGATGTCTTCGCGTGCGCGTGCGCGACCGGCACGTCCTCGCGGCGTTCGGTCTCGAGCGCCATCACGGCGTTCGCCCGTCGAGACGCTTGCGCAACGTCACCGTCGTGCCGTGCTCGCTGCGCTCGATCTCGACCGAGTCGACGAGCGCGCGCATTATCGCCAGCCCGCGGCCGCGACCGGATGTTCGCGCTTGGCGCCAGTTGCCGCGGTCCTGCACGACGATGATGATCTCGCGGGCGTTCCGTTCTCCGGTCACGGCGAACGTCGCCGCGTGCGCGCCGTACGCGTGCTCGACGGCGTTCGCCGCAGCCTCCGATGTGGCCAGCGCGACGTCGAACACCTCGTCATCGTCAAAGCGCTCGCCGCTCAGCCAGCGCCCGAGCGTGTTGCGCAGCCCGGCGAGCACGCCGGGGTGCGCGTCGAGCGTCAGCTCGAGCCGCGGCCCGAGCGGCAGCGACTCGATCGCCAACAGCGCGACGTCGTCCTCGAGCAGCGCCTCGTCGAGCATCTCGCGATAGACGCGATCGGCAAACGATGCGTCCTGCGCGACGCCCGCACGTCGCAGCGCCACCGCGCAGCCGCTCGAGCCCGACGTCGATCGCCTCGCCGCGACGCTCGACCAGCCCGTCGGTGTAGAGCAGCAGCGTGCTGCCGACACCGTAGCGAGTAGTGCTCGCTGACGTATTCGACGCCGCGGCGGACGCCCAGCGGCACCCCGCCCAACGCCTCCAGGAAGCGAGCCCGGCCGTCGGCTTCGATCAGCAGTGGCGGAAGATGGCCGGCGCTGACCGCCTCGAGCTCACCCTTATCGAGGTCGAGCTCGAGGATCGCAGGCCGTAGCGCTGCGCTTGCGGCCCATCGAGACGAGCAGATCGTTGAGCAGCGAGAGCGCTTTCGCGAGCTCGTGGCCCTCGAGCAGATAGGCGCGCAACGCCGTGCGGATCTCGGCCATCACGGACGCGGCGAGCACACCGCGGCCGACGACATCGCCGATCACGAACGTGAGCTGCCCGTCGGAGACCTGGAAGATGTCATACCAGTCGCCGCCGATCCGCACGCCGGATCCCGCCGGCAGGTACTTCGCGCTGAAACGCAGGCCGGGCACCTCGGGTAGCGCCTCGGGCAGCAGCGTCCGCTGCATGATCTCCGTCGCCGCGCGCTGCTCGGTCAGGCGTGCAGTGTCGATTGCGACCGCCGCACGATCGGCTGCGAGTTGCAGAACCGCAGTGTCGCGCTCACCAAAGTCGCGCGGCTGCAGCGTGCCTACGTGCATGACGCCGATCACACGGCCGTCGACGTGCAGCGGCACTCCCAGCATCGAGCGGATCCCGCGTTGATGCAGGATCGGGTTGACGACCTCGGCGCGGCTCAGATCCTCGATCACGATCGGACGGGCCTCGGAGGCGACGCGCCCGGCGAAGCCGCGCGCGAGCGGGATCTGCACGCCCTGGCGCACCTCCTCCTCCAACCCGCGCGCGGCGCGTGCAACGAGCACGCCACGGTCCTCGTCGAGCAGCAGAACCGCCGCCGTGTCGGCCGTCAGCTCGGCGCGAATCCGCTCGAGCAGCTCGGAGAGCATCTCCTCGAGCGATATGTACGGGAGGGTCGAGGCCGGCTGGTGTAAGACGTCCACTACCTCAAGCTATACCCGCGCGAGCGGTCTCAGCGAGAGGTGAGGCTCGGCGTCGAGACGGTCGGCAGCGTGACCGACGGGACGGTGACCGACGGAACCGAGACCGAACCGACCGAGACGGTCGGCGTCGAGATGCTCGGACGTCGAGACGCTCGGGATCGCGGGAGTCGCGACGGGTGGGACTGCGGGGACGCTCACCGGCGGCACCGCCGGCGGCGGTTCAGCCGGCGTCGGCGAGGGCGCCGGCGTCTGACTCGACGGAGGTGGCGAGCTGCCGCCGCCGCCTGGCTGGCTCGACGGAGCTTCCGAGGCAGAACCCGGCGCGGCGCTCGAGCCGGGCGTGCCCGCTCCGCCCGTCGCCGGCTGTTCGCTGCGCGACGGATCGCCGATGCTCGCGACCGGGTGTGCGCCTCGCGGCACCGCCGGGCCCGTCGCTCGGGCGCGGAGGTCCGCCGCCTCGAGAAAGGCGACGTTCTCGTTGCTCGGGCGGCTCGCTTCGGAGTTGATCGACTGCTGAGCGCGGTCGGGCCGAGCGCGCCAGGGGCTGCTCGTGGCGGTGCCGTTCAGAGCGACGGGAGTGAGGGCGAGGGCGCCTGCCACGCCGATCGCCGGAGCGAGCGAGCCGATCGAGGCCGATTGAAGGGCGAACGGCAGGCGTTGCAGGCCACTGCCGAGGAACGTCACCGCGACGATCGCGCGTCGTGAGGTGTAACCGGCGACGAACGCCGCCACGACTGCAGCGTCGAGCTGGAGGCCGGACTCGCGCTCGAGTACGTCGAGCGCCAGCTTGTGCGACCTGGCCGGCCGGTAGGCGCGCGCGGAGGTGATCGCGTCGAAGGTGTCGGCGACGGCGATTATCCGAGCGCCGATCGGAATCTCCGTGCCGCTCAGTCGATCGGGATATCCGTAGCCGTCGATCCGCTCGTGGTGATGGCGGACCATCGCCGTGATCTGCGGATCTCCGACGCCGTCGCAGCATCTCTGCGCCGCGTGCCGCGTGCTCCTGGATGACCGAGTATTCGGCGTCCGTCAGCCGCCCGGGGTTGTTCAGGATCTCGCGTGGAGTGAAGAGCTTGCCGATGTCGTGCACCTCGGCGGCCACGCGAATCTGCGCGACCTGCTCCTTGGAGAGACCGAGCGCGCGCGCAACACGCGTCGCGTGCCGCGCGACCCGGCGGCTGTGACCGTGAACGTATGGATCGCGAGCCTCGAGCAGCCTGCTCAGCCACAGACAGCTTCTCGATGTCGATGTCACTGCCGGTCCTGCTCGCCTGCTCGAACAGCTCGCGCTGCTGTGAGAGTCGTCGCTCGGCCCAGTTGCGACGCAGCCAGGACCACAGCATCAGCTCTGAGAACAGAACGTCGCGCGAGTGCGCGCTGCGCTTCCACAGCGCTGCACCGATCGTGGCGAACACCAACGAGCCGATCGCGGCCAGCGCTGCCGAGAGGAAGCAGACGGCGATCCCTCGCTGGGGGATCGCTGCAGTGACGATCAACGCAGGTCCGGCGACTACCGCGACGGTCGTCGTCAGCGCGATCGGCAGATAGCGCCACAGCTCGTGCGATGAAACGTCGTGGCTGCGGAGCTCGGGTCGTGTGACGGGCGGCGGGCGATCCGCGACGTCGTCACTCTCACGATCTCTCGACCACGTCTCGATCAGAGCCGCGCGCGAGGCGATTCCAACAGTGAGGACACGCGAAAATTATCGACCGGCCCGAGCTCAGCCCGAGGGCGCGGCGGACACATGTTGCGGTGACCGATCAGCTGGTTCACGAAACTCGCCGCGGGACGGGCTTGCCGTAGGATCCGAGCGATGGATGACACGCGCATCCTCAGACGAACGAGGGCGTCACGCAGTCCGAAGATGCTTGCGTCGACGGAGCTGTTCTCCGCTCACGAGGAGGCCGCGAGGCGTCGCCTAGCCGGTCGCGGAGGTGCTCGGCGAGCGAGAGCAGTCGGAGCTCGAGCGCAGCGCGCGCAAGCTGAGCCGGCGAGAGCTGCTGGCCACGGCGGCGGGACTCGCGACCACGGCGGCGTTTGCGACGAACCCGGCGCTGAGCTTCGCGAGCTCGCTCCGGCGCAGGCCGGCTCCGCGCATAGCGATCGTCGGGTCGGGGCTGGCAGGCGTTCGCTGCGCACACCTGCTGTGGAACGCCAAACGCGCTGATCCGATCGCCTCGACGGTCTTCGAGGCCAACCCGGAACGCATCGGTGGACGCTGTTGGACGCTGCGCGACTACTTCGGATCCGGGCTGATCACCGAGCACGGCGGTGAGTTCATCAACTCCGATCAGCACGCGGTTCGCCGTCTCGCCCGCGCTCTCGGCCTGCAGCTGGAGGACGTCAACGGCGGCAACCTGCCGACCGGCGAAGAAGCGTATTTGATCGACGGTCGCATCTACACGAACAAGGAAGCGCTGGCGGACTGGGACAGCGTCGGCTTTCGCACCTTTCATCGAGCTCTGCGTGAAGCCGAAACGAATGCCGGAGCGACTCGGCTGGACGGCATTTCGGTGACGGAATGGCTCGAGGGGAGCGAGATCGGCATCGCGAGCCGGTTCGGCAAGCTGATGCTCGCGTGCAGCGTCGCCGAGCAGGGTGGCGACCCCGAAGAACAGTCCGCTCTGCTGCTGATCGAAGAGTTCGGCGAAAAGAACACGCGCCGCGCGCTGACCACCGGCGAAGGCGACGAACGGTTTCACATCGTCGGCGGCAACGACCAGCTGATCACGCGGATGCTCGGCGAGCTGCCAGCGGAAACCGTTCAGCTCGGCCACCAGTTGATCGCGCTACGGACCCTGGCAGACGGGAGCTACAGGCTCGTGCTCGACGTCGCCGGATCGACGCGCGAAACGACGGCCGACATCGTCGTGCTGACGCTGCCGTTCACGACGCTCAGCGAAGTCGACCTTTCGAAGTCGGGCCTGTCGGCCAGCCAAGCGCAACGTGATCGAGACGTACGGGATGGGCACGAACGCGAAGATCCACGTCGAACTGGATCGCGAGAGCTGGCCGGCGCTCGGCTACAGCGGCGACATCCTGACCGAATGGGAAGGGCTGTGCTGCGGCTGGGACGACAGCGTCCCGCTGGGAGCAGACGCCAGCGCGATGCTCTACACCGGCTATCCGGGAGGGCGCGTGGGACGCAGCGGTCTCACCGGAGCCGCGCACGGCCCCGCTCCGCGACGTGACGTGAAGTGGATGCTCGCGCAGCTCGAGCAGATCTTCCCGGGGACCAGCGCTGCGTTCACCGGCCTCGCATACGAGGACCACTGGGCCGAAGACCCGTGGATCCACGGCGCCTACTCCTTCTGGAAGGTCGGCCAGGCGACCAGCTACGCGGCACTCGCGGCCGCGCCTGAAGGCTCGATCCTGTTCGCCGGCGAGCACACGTCATTCGAAAACGAGGGGTACCTCGATGGCGCAGTCGAAACCGGCGAACGCGCCGCACACGAAGTCGTCAGGCTTCTGTAGCGCACGGTGTACTCCTCCACGGCTCCGTGCCTTATGCCCCGTGCGGGACTCGAACCCGCCCCACCGGATTAAAAGTCCGGCGCTCTACCAGATGAGCTAACGGGGCCCTGCGCCGAGCAGTCTGCCATATCGACGCAGCCCGGTCGCGCAGCTTCGGCGCGGGAGCGGCATCCGGCCGCGCCTCGCGAGATCGGGCCCGGGCGGCCACGCGAGGCGGCCGCCCGGGCGGGTGGGCGTATCTGGAGCTAGCGGACGCTGACGGTCGCGCTCGCCGCCGAGGAGTGGCCGCTGACCGGCACGAACGTGCTCGTCAGCTTGATGCTCGTCCTGTGGTTGTGGTGCTTGCGCAGCGAGGACGCGCGGGCCTTCGTCAGCGTCGTATGGACGGTCACGCGCTCGGCCTTCGCCGCCTGCTGCGTGACCTTCTTGAAGCCGTTGCCGCTGACGGTCAGCCGGCCGGCCGACGGCACCTGGACGACGAGCGTCGCCTTGTTCCCGGAGACCTTGTGGCTGATGATCTTGACCTTGCCGACCGCCGCTGCGGCGGCGGGCGCCACCGTCGCGCCGGGAGTCGAGCTCGCCGGCACCATCACCACGATGGTGCTCGACGCCGGCGTGCCGCCGTTGGACCCGTTCGAGCCGTTGCTGCCGCTGCCGCTGCCGCTGCCGCCTCCTGCGCCTGCGCCTCCGCCTGCGTTCGCTCGTTCGACCAGTCCGAAGCTGAGGCCTTCCAGGCCTTTGATCACTGCCAGTTCGTTGCCGCCGCTCAGCGCCTGCGTGGCTGCTTCCGCCGTTTCGGGCAGCGTCGACAAGGTCTGCCCGAGCGATTCGGCCAGCGCCTGCGGGGTCTTCGCGAGCTCGGCCGCGAGTTCGGCGAGATCGAGGTTCTGCACCGGGCTGCCGGTCGGCAAGCTGCCGAGCAGCTGTTCGAGCGTGGCCGGGTTGAGCTTTTCGAGCAGCTCGTCGATCAGCTGCGTCGGATCTTCGGAGGAGCCCAGCAGTTTCGCGAGCAGTTCGCTGAGGTCGACCGAATTGAGGGCTTCGTTCAGCACCGCTTCGGGGCTCTTGTGCAGAAGGGCTTCGACGAGCGTCGCGATCGGCAGCCCGGTCGAGGCTTCGAGCTTGGAGAGGAGTTCGCCGGTCAGCTTCTGCGGCGAGAGCAGTTCGCCAAGCGGCAGTTCTTCATGCGCGAGCAGTTTGTCGATCGCTTCTTCCAGTGCCGCTTCGACCGCTTCGGTGCCGCCCGGGCCGCTGAGCGCCGGCAGCCCGTTGATGCCCGGCAGTTCGACGAGCACTTTCGCCAGCTCGGGCACTTCCAGGTCGACCGGCGCGATGCCGCCGGAGCCGCCGGCCGGAATCTGCGAGAGCAGTTCCTGCACGGCCTGCGGTGTGAACAGCGAGCCGTTCACTGTCGCGACGCCTGGTAGGGCAGCTTCGATTCGCGGCTGCGCCGCGGCGGATGCCGAGGTCGGGAGCGCCGCCGCGAGCCCGATCAGGCCCGTAGCGAGCGCCGGCAAACCAAGTCGCCTGATCGCGCGCGGTGCCGCGAGCGTACGTGTGCAGAGTCCCTTCGACACAGTGCTGCTCCTTCCGTAGAGATGCGGTCTGCGGCGAGCAATCCAGGTTGTGCCGCACAACGCAGTTACCCGGCGAGCGGGCGCACTCGGCGAAGTTACAACGGATGTCCAGCGTGGCCGGCCGTCAGGGAGCCGGCTGTGCGCGGCGAGGAGTCGAGCCGTGCGCCTACTGCGCCGCGGCGATCCGCAGCATCTCCTCGATCTGCGTGAGCTTCACGCGGGGGCGCCCGCTGGCCTCTCCGAGCGCGCGCTCGTGGCGGTCGATCGCCTCCCAGCCGGAGTAGCTGACGAGCGCCGGCTGGCGTTCTGCGAGCAGCGCCTGCACGGCGGCCGGATCGGCCTGTGCCGGCTCGTTGCGGCGCGGCGCCTCGGCGGCGCCGGGCGCGAGGTCTTCGAGCATCGCATCGACGGTCTCCTGCGCGTCCTTCTTGTTCGTGCCGATCACGCCCGAGGGGCCGCGCTTGATCCAGCCGACGACGTACTCGCCTGGCAGCGGCGCGCGCGTCTGCGGGTCGAGCACGCGGCCGCGCTCGTTGAGAATCGTCGCCGAGCGCTCGTCGAAGGAGACGCCGGGCAGCGCGACGCCGCGGTAGCCGATCGCGCGGAACAGAAGCCCCGCCGCGATCGTCTCCGAGTCGCCGCCGGCGCGCGCGCGAAGCGTGCCCTGCTCGTCGGCGAAGAGCTCGTTGCGAGCGAGCTCGACGGCCTGAAGCGCGCCGTCGGCGCCGGCGATCAGCCGCGTCGGCGAGAGCAGGAAGCGCAGCACGATCCGCTTGTTTCCCGGTGTCGGCGAATGCTCGGCGTAGCGGCGCAGGATCTCGACGTTGCGCCGCGCCGTGGCGTCTTGCTCTGCGGCGGCATCGTGCACGGCCAGCGCGCGCTCGAGCTCCTCTCTGTCGACCAGGACGTCGGCGCCTGCGAGCTCGTCGAGCTCGAGCAGCTCGGGATTGGTGAAGGCCGCCTGCGCGGGGCCGCGGCGGCCGATCACGAGCACCTCCTGCACGCTGCTTCGCGCGAGCACCTCCAGCGCGTGGTCGGCCGTGTCGGTCGGCGCCAGCTCCTCGGCGCTCAGCATCAGCATCCGCGCCACGTCGACGGCGACGTTGCCGTTGCCGATCACGACTGCGCGCTCGGCCGAGACGAGGTCGACCTCCATGCCGGTGTAATCGGGGTGGCCGTTGTACCAGCCGACGAACTCGGTCGCCGCGTGCGAGCCGGGCAGCTCTTCGCCGGGAATGCCGAGCGGGCGGTCGAGCGGTGAGCCGGTCGCATAGACGATCGCGTGGTAGTGGCCGAGCAGCTCCTCACGCGAGACGTGCTCGCCGAAGCAGACGTTGCCGAAGTAGCGAAAGCGCGGGTGCGCCGCGGTCTTCTCGTAGATGCGCGTGACCGACTTGATCTTCGGATGGTCCGGCGCGACGCCCGAGCGCACGAGCCCCCACGGCGTCGGCAGGCGCTCGAGCATGTCCACCTCGATCCGCCCCGAGGCCTCCTTCAGCAGGTGCCCGGCGGTGTAGAAGCCGGCCGGACCCGAGCCGATCACGGCGATGCGGATGGGAGTGCTGTCGTCTGTCACTGAAATGCGGTCCAGGCGGGCGATACCCCATGCGGGGCACTAGTGGGCGCGGCCCGACTCGAACGGGCGACCCCCTCGGTGTAAACGAGGTGCTCTAGCCAACTGAGCTACGCGCCCGTGGCCCGGCCGACCCTAGGCTAGCGGGCGAGCTGATCGATCCGCCCGCCCGCCCGGCGGTGGCCGGCTGGGCGCGGCGGCGCGGCCGTACCTCGGCGGCGCGCGATGTGAACGCATTGTGGCGCTTTGGCTAGGATGGGCGCACTCCCCGTCGCCCGGGATTTCCTTTGAATACTGCAGACACCGCCCATCACGAGGGGTCTAATGCGTTCGCGAAGTCAGGCGAACAGGAGTCAAGGGCTGCCGAGCTCGAGCTGCAGCACGTAAGCAAGCGCTATCCGGGCCAGACGCAAGCCGGCGATCGCCGACCTGTCGTTCACCGTGCCGGCCGGAGAGGTGTGCGTTCTGGTCGGCCCGTCCGGCTCGGGCAAGACGACGGCGATGCGCCTGATCAACAGGATGATCCCGATCACCGGCGGAGACATCCTGCTCGGCGGGCGCAGCGTGCTGAAGCGCGACGCGCGCCAGCTGCGCCGCGAGATCGGCTACGTGATCCAGCAGATCGGACTGTTCCCGCATCAGACGATCGCCGAGAACATCGCGACCGTGCCCGGCCTGCTCGGCTGGCCGAAGCAGCGGATCGCCGCGCGCGTGAGCGAGCTGCTCGTGCTGATCGGGCTCGACGAGGACGGCATCGGCGAGCGTTACCCGGCGCAGCTATCCGGCGGGCAACGCCAGCGCGTCGGCGTCGCGCGTGCGCTCGCCGCAGACCCGCCGTTGATGCTGATGGACGAGCCGTTCGGCGCGATCGACCCGATCAACCGCGCACGGCTGCAGGACGAGTTCCTCGCGCTGCAGAGGAAAGTGAAGAAGACGATCGTGTTCGTCACGCACGACATCGACGAGGCGATCAAGATGGGCGACCGGATCGTGATACTCCGCGAGGGTGGCCAGCTCGCGCAGTACGACACGCCGCGCGAGATCCTCACGCATCCGGCCGACGAGTTCGTCGCGCAGTTCGTCGGCGCCGACCGCGGGATCAAGCGGCTGTCGCTGACGCGGCTCGACGAGATGAGACTGCTCGAGCCCAACGGGACGAAGCCGGGCGCGCTGCGCGCGCCGGCGCGGACGAGCGTGCGCGACGCGCTGTCGATGATCATCAGCGCCAACGGCGCGCCACTGACGGTCGTCGACGACGACGATCGCGTAGAGGGGCTCTTGACGCTCTCGCTGATCGAGCAGCTGCTGACCGACGAGGCCGCCGAGGCGCCCGCTCGATCAGGGCGAGGCCAAGGAGACTGCCGCGTGAGCGCCGCCGCCGGTGCAGCTGGCTGCCAGCGGCCCGGTGATCCCGAACTTCGGTGCTCACACCTCGAAGTGCGTCGTCGAGAACCACTTCTTCTGCGGCGAGTGGGTCAGCAAGAACTTCTCGAGCGTGCTCTGGCCGGCGCTGCGCCAGCACATCATGCTGACGGCGATCGCCGTCGCGATCGGCTTCTGCATCGCGATGGCGCTCGCACTCGCCGCGCATCGCTACCGCGCGATCGAGCGCCCGACGCTGTTGATCACGACGTTCCTCTACACGATCCCTTCGCTGGCGCTGTTCGAGCTGCTGGTCGCGCCGGTCGGCGCGAACATCTTCGCCGCTGAGATCGCGCTCGTCTCCTACACGCTCCTGATTCTCTTCCGCAACATCCTGACCGGGCTGCGCGAGGTGCCGGGCGACGTGCTCGACGCCGCAGAAGGTATGGGCATGACGCGCCGCCAGGCGCTGTTGCGCGTCGAGCTGCCACTGGCGCTGCCGGCGATCATCGCCGGGCTGCGGATCGCGGTCGTGACGATCATCGCGCTGGCGACGATCGTCTACACGATCTACGACAAGGGTCTCGGCGTGCCGATCCACGCGGCGCTCGGCGAGGGTCCGTTCAAGACCGAGCTGATCGCCGCCGGCGGGCTGACCGTGCTGCTGGCGCTGACCGCCGACGGGCTGCTCGTGCTCGTGCAGCGAGCGCTGACGCCGTGGGCGCGCGCGAGGGCGAGCTGAGCGATGCACGCGTTCGTCGAAGCGTTCGAATTCATCGGCCGCAACGGCTCGATCTCCGGGACGCCGGGGCTGCCGACGCTGACGCACCTCGCGCTCGAGACGCTGAAGGTCGCCGCGATCGGCCTCGTCGTCTCGGCCGCGATCGCCGTGCCGATCGGTCTCTGGCTCGGGCACCTCCATCGCGGATCGTTCCTCGCGATCAACCTCGGCAACATCGGCCGTGCGCTGCCAAGCCTCGCCGTGCTCGCGATCGGCGACGCGTTCTTCGGGCTCGGGCTGACCGTCGTCGAGCTTGCGCTGATCGTGCTGGCCGTGCCGCCGATCATCACCAACTCCTATCTCGGCGTCGACGGCGTCGACCCGGAGCTCGTCGATGCGGCGCGCGGCATGGGCATGTCCGAGCTCGAGGTGCTTGGCCGTGTCGAGCTGCCGCTGGCGCTGCCGCTGATCTTCGCCGGGCTACGCACCGCTTCGGTGTTCGTCGTCTCGACGACGACGATCGCCTCGCTCGCCGGCTTCAGCGGCACGCTCGGCGACCCGATCGCGAACGAGACGAGCTACCACTTCTACGGCGTGCTCGGCGCCGCGATCTGCGTCGCTGTGCTGGCGCTGCTCGTGGACGGCGCGCTGGGGCTCGTACAGCGCGCGTTCACGCCGCGCGGTCTGCGTATCGAGGAAGCGGCGCGCGTAGCGCCCGGCGCACCGGCGCCGGGCCTTACGTAGCGGCCGAAGCCGTCGCAATTCATACCATTCTGATCGGATAAGTTATAAATAATGGAGACAACCCAACCAGGAGGCGGCAGATGAGCAGTCGGCTAATGCCGGAAGGGCGAGGGAGAAGGTCTGTCGGTCGAAGCGTTGCGATGCTGTTCGCGACGAGTGCGCTGGTCATCGGACTGGCGGCTTGCGGCAGCAGCTCCTCTTCGTCGTCGAGCAGCTCGAGCACGGCTTCGAGCAGCACCAGCGCGACGAGCGCCGCCAGCGGTCCCGGCGCCGGCAAGCCGGCGGTGACGATCGGCGACAAGAACTTCGCCGAGGAGAACATCCTCGGCCAGCTCTATGCGCAGGCGCTCAAAGCGAAGGGTTACACGATCAACCTGAAGTCCGAACTGGGCTCCTCGGAGATCATCTTCAAGGCGCTGACGGCAGGCCAGATCGACATGTATCCGGAGTACACCGGCACGCTGCTCTCGGCGATCGCCGAACAGACGACGGAGCCCGCGAGCGCCGAAGCGGCCTACATGGAAGCGAAGAAGTTCGTCGAAGGGAAAGGCTTCACGCTGCTCGACAAAACGCCGTTCTACGACTCCAACGCGCTGATCACGACGCCGGCGTATGCGAGCGCGAACCACCTCTCCTCGATCGCCGACCTGAAACCGCTCGGCAAGAAGGTGAAGCTCGGCGGCGCGCCCGAATTCAAGACGCGCTTCGAGGGCTCGATCGGTCTGAAGAAGGAATACGACGTGGAACCGACATTCGTGCCGGTCTCGATCGAACTCTCCTACAAGGCGATCGAAAGCGGGCAGGTCAACGTGCAGTCCGTCTTCTCGACCGATGGGCAGCTGCTCGGCGGCAAGTTCAAGGTTCTGGCCGACCCGAAGCACGTGTTCGGCTTCCAGAACGTCGCGCCCGTCGTCAAGCAGAGCGTGCTGAGCGCCGAGGGCCCGGCATTCGCCGAAACGCTGAACAAGGTCTCGGCGCTGCTGACGATTCCGGCGATCCAGCAGATGAACAAGGCCGTCAGCATCGACAAGCAGGCGCCGGCGACGGTCGCCGAACAGTTCCTCAAGGCGAACAACCTCGCCTGAGCCGAGGCTCCGCTCCGCGCCGCATCTCCTGACAAGCTGTCGGGAATGCGGCGCGGTGGCGGCAGCGGCAGGGCGGTGCGCATCGCGCTGTGGCTTCTGGGCGCGCTGATCGTGCTGCTCGGCCTCGCGCAGCTGCTGCTCCCGAAACTCGCGGCGAGCCGGATCTCCTCGCGCGTTGGGCGCTACGGCAAGGTCACGAGCGTTCAGGTCAGCGCGTGGCCGGCCGTGAAGCTGCTGTGGAGCGAAGCCGACTCGGTCGATGTGCGCGCGGCACACCTCAGCCTCAACCCGTCGCAGACCGGCGCGCTGCTCGAGGAAGCGAAGGGCGTGCACGATCTCGACCTGCGCGCGCAGAGCGTGCGCGAGGGCCCGCTGCCGGTCAGCGACCTGCAACTGCGCAAACGCGGCAGCACGCTGCACGCGAGTGCGTTCACGAGCAGCGCCGACGTGCAGGCGGCGCTACCGCCCGGCTTCGCGGTGCAGCTGCTCGCCAGCGAAGACGGGCGCGTCGAAGTGCGCGCGAGCGGCGGGCTCTTCGGGCTCGGAGCGTCGGTCGATGCCGTCGCCGAAGCGAGCGAAGGCAAGCTTGTCGTGCACCCGCTGGGCCTGCTCGAGTCGCTCAAGCTGACGCTCTTCGCGGAGCCGCAGGTCGCGCTGCAGAGCATCGCCGCTCGCGCGGCGAGCGGCGCCGAAGGCGATCGCGGCTACGAGCTCGAAGCGAGCGCGACCCTGCGCTGAGCGCTCAGGCGGCGGCCGAGGCGCGAGCGGTCGCGGCGAGCGCTGCGCCGCTGCGCGCGTGCACGCGCACCGGCAGGCCGTGCCTGGGGCTGATCGTCGGCATCTGGCGGATCTCGAGCTTGAAGTCCTCCGGTAGCGAGAACTGGAAGCGCGAGATCAACAGCGCCGCGATCGTGCGCACCTCGAGCTGGCCGAAGCGCATGCCGATGCACGTGCGCGAGCCACCGCCGAACGGCACGTAGGCGCCCTTCGGCAGTGCCGCCTTGGCGTCTGGCGCGAAGCGCTCGGGGCGGAACTCGTCGGGCTGCTCGAAGACGTCGGGAAGGTGATGGCTCGCCCACGAGCAGTAGTTGACGAACGCGCGGCCGGGAATCGTGTGGCCGCCGAGCTCGAACGGCTCGATCGCGCGCCGCGGTCCAACCCACGCCGGCGGGTACTTGCGCAGCGTCTCGTCGAGCACCATCTCGAGCTCGGCCAGCTCGCCGCTCATCAGCTGCGCTGCGCTCGGTCGCGCGCCGGCCAGTGTCGCGTCCTGCTCGGCGAGCAGCCGCTCGGCTATCTGCGGTTCGCGCGCGAGCTCGTAGAACATGAACGAGACGGTTGACGTCGTCGTGTCGTGTCCGGCGAACAGCAGCGTCATCACCTCGTCGCGGATCTGCAGCTCCGAGAGCGTGTTGCCGTCCTCGTCGGAGGCGTCGAGCAACAGGCTGAGGATGTCTCCGCCGCGGCGCCCGCTCGCGCGGCGCTCGGCGATCTCCTCGTAGATCAGCGCATCGAGCTTGCGCGCGGCCTGCTGCATCCGCCACCACGGCGTGCCGCGCATGCGCAGCACGCGCAGGAAGTAGTCGGAGGCGTAGAACGCGAGCGCCTCCTCGAACAGCCCGGCCGCGTCGATCGCGCGAGCGCGCTCACCGTCGGGATCGACGCCGAACAGTGCGCGCATCGCGACGCGCATCGCCAGCCGCCGCGTCCACGCATAGAGGTCGACCTGCTCGCCCGGCTGCAGGTTGTCGAGCGCACGCTCGGTCTCGCTGAGGATCGCCTCGTAGGACGCCGCGACGTGATCGCGCTGGAACATCGGCAGCATGATCCGTCGCGACTGGCGATGGAACTCGCCGTCGATCGTCAGCAGGCCGTCGCCCATCAGGCCGATCAGGTCACGGAACTGGCCGTCGCGCCAGGTGAAGTTCGACGCGTGTGAGACGAGCATGTAGTGATTCGCCTCTGGCCCGAGCATGAAGACGACGTTGGAGTGGAACAGGCGCAGCGTGAAGATCGGCCCGTAGCACGCGTAGCTCTCGAGCAGCATCTCGAGCGGTTCGTTCGCGAAGCGCCGTGTGCGCGGGATCGAGAAGCGCGTCTCGCCGGGTGGGTAGGGCACTCCCGAGCGCTCGCTGCGCACGTCTTCGAGCATCACCGCGAACGGATTGCTGTCGAGCATCGGCGGAGGTCCGACGAGCGCCACAAGCTAAGCGTAGCCCAGGCGCTTGTCGACTGGCTGCATGGCCAGTTTCGCCTGCCTCGACCTCGTCGTCGCCTCAGGTGCTTGGTGATGGCGTGAGCGTCTGCAGCGTTCGTGCCGGTGCGTTCTGGAACAGCGCGAGGTCGCCGTAAGGGCGCGCGAGGAGCATCGCGCCCTGCATTGGGCGAGCGGCGAGCGCGCAGCGTCGGGCCGGCGCGCCGACAGAAGCCGAGCCTTGGCATACTGGGTGCCCGCGCCCGATGCGATTCGTTCGGCGCGTCATCGCGGGGGCGTAGCTCAGTTGGTTAGAGCGCTGCCCTGTCACGGCAGAGGTCGCGGGTTCGAGTCCCGTCGCTCCCGCTTTCGAGACCCCTCCCGACGGTCACCTGTGGCGGCTCGTCGCCTGAAAGTAGGGGAGGAGGTCCTCGTGCGGCGGCCGGCCGCTGGGCCTCGACCTCGGTCCATACGTGTCTTCGGAGGCTGACGGGTGGCCAAGGGAAATGGTTGGCACGCGTCCCGGAGCGCTCACGTGCGCGCCTCGTATCACTCTGCTACAGTCCGTATCAGTCCTCTACCAAGGAGTATGACATGGCTGCCGCTGCCGACCGGCCAACGCGAGTTCCATCCGACCTGTTCGACAGCGCAGTCGTCGAGGGCGCCAAAGAGAACCGTTCAGCCAAGCAGCAGCTTGAGCACTGGGCGCGAGTCGGGATGTCGGTTTGCGCACGCCAGACAGCTTCCAGGCATCGCGTAGAAGCCGCTTTAGCAGGGGCTCTTCCGGTCGAGCATCTCTCTGATGAGGAGGGAATCGTGTTCGATTCTGAGGTGCAGTCGCGGCTAGACGTGCGTCTGCGAACGACCGACCTTGGCGCCATCCTTGCTGCACGCGGGGTTACGACCGTCGCGCTGAACGAACAAGGCGAACTGACCGAGTATCGGCCTGACGGAACGAGCGCCTCCGTTTGAAGCAGCTGCATTTGGTCATTGGACCGAATGGCTCCGGCAAGACCACGTTCTTCGAAGCGTTTCTCACGCTGGAGCTGCCGGGCTACGTGTATGTCAACGCGGACGAAATCGCCAAGGCCAGATGGCCCACCGACTCCGATGCGCACTCCTACGAGGCCGCTCAGGTAGCTGCCGAGACTCGCGCGCACCTAATTGCCAGCGGTCAGTCCTTCATTGCCGAGACGGTCTTCTCTCATCGGTCGAAGCTCGACCTGATTCGTTCTGCGCAAGGGGCGGGCTATCAGGTTGTGCTGCACGTGATGCTCGTGCCGGAGGAGCTGGCGGTCAGGCGCGTCGCGTACCGGGTGCGGGCGGGCGGCCACGACGTACCGGAGCCTAAGATTCGGGAGCGCTACCGTCGGCTGTGGCCACTCGTTGCGCAAGCTATTTCTCTGGCGGACAGGGCTGTCTTGTATGACAACTCGCGGCGCGCTGGGCCACTCAAGATCGCGGAGTTCTTCGGTGGACTGCCAATCGGCGCTGCCGCCTGGCCAGAATGGGCACCCGAGGTAATGGTGTCGGTGGGCTGAATAAAGCTGCGGCGACCGTCACCTTGTGGCGGCCCGTCGGGCGCGCGGCATCGGCGGCGCTCCGACGCTTAGGCGAAACCTGCCCAAACCTACTCAGATAAGGCGAAAGATAAGGAGAACGCCCGATGGCGCGCGATCGGCTTAGCCGTAGCTTGGCTTCATCGACTCGAATCCGATCCTGGAGGACCGAGACATGCACAGCCAGCTCAGTTACGCCGCCGCAAAGCTCGAGATCGCCGACCATCATCGCCGCGCCGACCGCGAGATCTCAAATGGCCAGGCCGCTCAGCCGGCTCGCCGCCGCAACCCGCTCGAGCGCCTGTTCAGGTTGAGGCGCACAGCGCCGGCGATCGACATAACGCCGGTGCGCCAGGACGCATGCTGATCTCGCCGTGTCGCGCCGGCGCGACACGCTGAGCCGTGTCAGGCCTCGTCAATCGCCGCCCGATCGGCCGCGCCGAAGCCGAGGGAGTGGGCGAGAGAGGCGGCCTCCACGCGGTTGCGAGCTCCCACCTTGGTCAGTATGTGCGAGACGTGCACGCTCGCAGTCTTGTCACTGATGACGAGCTCTGCCGCGATCTCGCGGTTGGTTCGTCCAGCCGCCAGTAGCGACATCACCTCGAGCTCGCGGGCGGTGAGTTCCAGGCGTTCCAGGGCCTGCGCGCCCGACGCTGCTGGCGATGGCTCCAGTTCGAGCCGAGCACGCGACGCGAACGCGCTGATCTGTTCGCGCAGAGGCTGCGCGCCGAGCCTGACTGCGACCCCCAGTGCCTCTCTGGCGAGCCGCTCGGCCTCGCCTCGATCGCCCGCGGCGTGAATGGCTTCTGCGCGGCGCCAGCGAGCGTAGGCCGCCAGGTAGGAGTCGCCGAGCCGCTCCCACGCATCTTCTGCCCGCCCCCATGACGCCGGCGCTTCGACGCCGGAGATGCGAGAGAACTCGGCCGCTGCGCCTGCGCGGCTGGCGCGCACAACGGGACGCACCGGGCTGCCGCCGACGACGGAGTCCAAGCGCGCCACCAGGCCAGCGGCGATCGTCTTCCTGGCGCTTTCGTTCATCGGGGTCTGCAGGTGCGCGCTGGAGCTGATCGGCGCACGCACGCACGCCGAGTTCGTAGAGCCTGGCTGTCATGAACGGACGCTCGGCTCCCTCGACTGCTGCGAGACACGCGGCGATCGAGGCAGCGGCATCGCCGGGCCTGCCCTCCCACAGGGCGATCGTCGCCGCTGCCTGGTTGAGTATGCCCAGCCATTGCGAGTCGGCCGCATCCAGCAGTACCTCTCGCGAACGCTCGTAGTGGATCGTCGCCTGCTCGAGCGCGCCGCGCTCGGCCAGCAGCTGCGCGAGATGGTTGCGACACATCGCCTCGCTGACTCCGGTCGGGGCCCGACCGAGGAGCTCGGCGAGCAGCGCGTGCGCCTCGTCCCACCGCGCCAGCCGCAGCAGACGAGCGGCGATCTCGCCGCGCAGGAAGTCGCCGAAGCCCCGATCAGCGCCGAGTCGACGCACGCGCTCGATGCCTTCCTGGGCGAGCGCGATCGAGTCCTCGATGCGCCCGATCTGGTCGAGCGCGTCGCTGCCGTTGACGTAGCTGCGGCCGATCTCCTCGGCGAGGCTCATATCGATTCCCATCGCCAGCGCCTTCGACGTAGCTGAGAGCGCGTCGTCGAACGCATCGCGTTCGCTGAGCAGAGGGATCATCGTGTTCAGCGCGTGAGCCTCGACGGCAGGCGCGCCGACCTCGGCGGCTATCGCGATCGCTTCTTCGCAGCGCGTCTCAGCCTCGGCCGAGCGCGCGCAGAGCATCAACACCTGTCCCTCGGCGGCGAGCACGAATGCACGCTCCTCGCTGGGCGGCTGCGCGGGCATCAACTCGACCGCGCGACGGTACATCGACAGCGCTTCCTGGTCGCGCCCGGCGACCCAGATGTAGCGGCCCAGGCGCTCGTACGCGAGTGCTGCCATGACGGGGTCCGTTCGCTCGTCGATCAGGGCGATCGCCTTCTCGGCCAGACTGGCGGCGCGGGCCGGGTCGCCGGCGAGGTGCTCTGCCTCGCCGGCGCGCTGAAGGACCTGCGCGCGGCTCAACGGCAGCTCGTCGGCGTCGGCCGCGTCCCAGATGTCGAGTGCCCGGTCGTAGTGAACGATCGCCTCAGCCAGCGCGCGGCTCGCTTCCGCTTCCATTCCTGCCCGGATCGACGCGGGCAGCGCCTCGCGCAACTCGTGCGCGGCATACCAGTGGTGTGCGAGCTCGGCGGCTGCCGCGGCGGAGCTGCCGGCGAGCTCCGGGTGCTCACTCAACGCGCGTGCGAGATCGATGTGACGAGCGCGGCGCTCGCCGGGCAGCAGGTCGTCGTAAACGGCCTCGCGCAGCAGCGCGTGGCGGAACGAGTAACCCATCGAGCCCGACGCGTGAACGAGGATCTGGCTGTCAACGGCTGCGCGCAGTCCTTCGTTCAGCTGCTCCTCCGAGAGCGCGGCGATCTTCCGCAGCAGCTCGTGATCGACCTTCCGGCCGGCGACCGCCGCGATCTCCAGCAGCGAGCGCGCAACAGCAGGCAGACCATCGACGCGCATCAGCAGGGCATCGCGCAACGATTCCGGGATCGCGCCGCCCGCATCGCTCGCGGCGAGTAGCTCCTCGGCGAAGAAGGCGTTGCCCTCCGATCGCTCGAGCAGCCGCGCAACGAGCTCCGGGTCGGGCTCGGCACCGACGATCGCGGTTACCTGGCGGGCGAGCTCCTCGCGGCTGAAGGGGCGTAGATCGACGCGCAGCACGCCGGCGGTGCGTTGCAGCTCGGAGACGAACGACTTGACCGGGTGGCGACGGTGAAGCTCGTCGCTGCGGTAGGTGAGGACCAGCACGAGCGCCTCCTGCCGCGCGTTGCGCAGCAGGAAAGCGATGAAGTCGCGCGTCGAGCGGTCCGCCCAGTGCAGATCCTCGATCACCAGGAGCAGCGGCGCCTGCCGGGCGGCCGCGGAGATGACCGACAGGAGCTGCTCGAACAGCCGCGCCTGTGCGCCCTCGCCCGTGCTCGGGTGCTCCTGTCCGGAGTCCTTGCTCGCCAGCTCGGGTAGCAACCTTCTCAGCTCGCCGTGAGGAGAGCCGACCAGCGCGTCCACTTCCTCGCTGCTGCGTTCGCGCAGCAGCGTGCGCAGCGCGCCGATCAGCGGAGCGTAGGGCAGCTCGCCCTCGGCGAGCTCGAGGCACTCGCCGATCAGGACGGTCATCGCCCTCGAGTGCGCCTGCGCACTCAGCTCGGCAACCAGCCGGCTCTTGCCGACGCCGGATTCGCCCGATACGAGCGCGAAGGCGCCCTCGCTCGCCGCGACTCCGGCCAGCAGCGATTCGAGTGCCACGAGCTCTTGCTCGCGGCCGATGAACTCGGGGCTCGAGACCGGGCCGGTCATCCAGCGATTATCCGCCAAGGCCAGTCGTCGAGTTGGGCGGGCGGATCACACGGCCGGCCCGCGTCACACATCGATGTCACGTGCGCAGCTTTGGCGCTGGCCGCGCGCCCTCAGTCAGCGCCCTCGAGCGTCCCGTCTGCGTTCCAGGTGTCGGGGATCGCGTCGTCCATGCCAAGCGCATGAGCGCGCTCAATGATGTGTCGGCGGATCGCGGCGTGGCTGTCGTGGCGACCGCGTCCGACCGCGCGGATCGCGTGGTGGAGGTCTTCGGCGTCGGCAGCTCCCGGATCTACCGCGTGGCGATGCCCAACAGGACCGCGCCGAGCAATGCCACAGCGATCCCGACGAGCTGGAAGCGCGTCGGGCGTTGGTCACGCACAAATCGTCCGAGCGCGATCGTCATGAGCGGATAGAGCGAGGAGATCGCAGAGACGACACTGAGCGCACCGTGATGTGAGGCGGCGGCGTACGCCACGTCACCGCCGACGCCGGCGGTCGCGACGAGCGCGAGCGTCGGCAGATGCTCGCGACGGGGGAGGCTGCGGCGTAGCGCGGCGCGCTGGCGGAAGACAACGACCAACCCGGCAGACAGCGCGGTGCTGACGTGCTCGGTTGCGGTCGCCCAGTATGGATCGACGCGGCCGGCGGCGTGCAGGCACGTCAGCGTGACCCCGACGGCACTCGCCGCCGCGAGACAGATCGCGGCGCTCTGCAGGCTCGTGGCACGACTGGCCGCCGGCCAGCTCCACGCGCTGATGCCGCCACCCAGCAGCGCGCAGGCCAGGCCGGCGGCGATCGCGATGTCGAGCGGGTCGCCGCCGATCAGGCCGATCGTGACGGCAGCAGCAGCACCGAGCGCACCGACGGGTGCGGTGATGAACGCGTTGCCCTTGCTGAGTGCGCGGTAGATCAGGCTGAGCTCGGCCGTCACCGCAAGTCCGGCGACGCCCGCGAGCAGCAGTCGCGGGTTGGCCGGAGGCGCAGACCCGCGAGCGACGAGCACCGGGATCAGCAGAGCCGCGCCGAGCAGCTCAGATACGCCCACGACGACGAACACCGAAGTATCCCGCTGGGACGCCTGGCCGCCGTAGAAGTCGGTAGCGCCCCACCCGACGGCCGCGACTATCGCCAGCAGAATCGTCATGCGCCCGATCCCCGTGGAGCAACGAGATGTACCGGCAAAAGCTGTTTCACTGGCGCAGCGTACCAGCAAAGCAGCAATTGCCGGTAACATCGAGACCATGGAGTCGATCGCCGAGATCCCGTTCATTGCCGGCGACGTGGCGCTTGACTTCGTCAATACGGCCGAGGACCGCGGCCATCCCGAGGCCGGCGACGCGCTCAAATCGCCCGCCGATCTGCGCACGTGGGGTGAGCGATACGGGTTGGTCTCAGGGTCGGCTTCCGCCGACAGGGACGGCCGGACCGAGCTGCGCAGAGCGCTCGAGGCGCGCGAGCTTCTCTACGCCATCTTCCTTGCGCGAGCCGGCGGCCGCTTGGCCTCCGACGCGCAGCTCACCGCGCTCGCCGAGCTCGGCGCCGCCGCCTACGGCGCCGCGAATCTAGAACTGGACGAGGACGGAGCTGTCGGTTGGCGCTGGAGTCGAGCCGAGCTGGCCACGATCCGCCACGTCGTGGTCGCCAGCGCGATCGATCTGCTTAAGGCCGACCCCTCCTCGCGCCTGAAGCAGTGTCCCGGTGAGCAATGCGGCTGGTTCTTCCTCGACACGACCAAGCGCGGCAACCGGCGCTGGTGCTCGATGAGCGACTGCGGTCAGGAGGCCAAGGATCAGCGTCGCCGTGCCCTGCGAGAAGCTCGGTGAAGCCGCGCCGGCCACCACGGCGGCACGAAACGAGAGCTCGGTGAACGGCTGAGTTGGTGTTGACGCGCAGCGCGCGCTTGAAGACAATCATCTGGTGAATCAGTCGACCGCACTTGGAGTCGAGTTCGCTCGCGCGCTGGCCGAGAAGAACGCGAGCCGGATGCGCGAGCTGTTGCACTCCGAGATCGACTTTCGCGGCATGACGCCAAATCGGACGTGGGAGGCCAACGATCCGGATGGCGTCGTCTCCATCTTTCTCGATCGCTGGTTTGGGAAGCAGGACGAGATCGAGGCGATCGAGCATCTGGACGAAGCCACGTTCGCCGACCGGGAACGCGTCGGCTACCGGTTCACTCTGAGCTGCCCGGACGGTCCGTTCGTCGTCGAGCAGCAGGCCTATCTCTCGGAGCGCGACGGGCGAATCGAGTGGATGCGGGTGCTCTGCTCGGGCTTCCGAGCCGCCGGATCTGGCAGCTGACGCGTGGCCCGCGAGCGACGGGTGCCTCCGATCGTCGGCGCGCTCGTCTGCGCCGCCGTCGTCGCCTTGGGTACTGCGTCGGCCCTAGCCGTGTCGGCCACCGGCCCGCGGTCGCCAGAAGGCGAATCGTCTGTCGCGCCCGACGAAGCGACGAACGAGCACGCCGCCGAAGCTGACGCTGCTGCGCTGCTCGGCACGCTGACGCTTCCCGCAGGCGCGATCGCATCTTCGACCGAGCCGGCCGGTGACGGCGGTGCGCTCGCCAGCGCGGGCCTCGGCCCACCGGCCACGCCGAACGTCGTCGATGATCGAACCTGGTGGATCGTGCCGGGCTCGAGCTCGGCCACGCTCGCGTTTGTCCGCTCGCACCCGCCCGCAGGCGCGGCGCCGGCCGGTTCGGATCGTGGCGCCATCGCCGGTGAGACGACGTTTGAATCTCAAACATTCGCGTGGCCTGCACGTGCAGGCGTGTTGAGCACGCGCTGGCTCGTCGTCACTGTCGCGCAGCTCTCAGACGGGTCGACGGGCGTGCGCCTCGACGCACAGGTCGTGTGGGTCACACCGCGAGCAGCATCCGAGAGGATTCCGGCCGGCGCGCATCGGCTCGCGGTCAGCCCGCTCAGCGAGATCAAGGGTGGCGCTGCGCCTGCACAGCGTCCGTTCAGCGTCGACTCGCCGAAGCGGATAGCCGCTGTCGTTGCACTGCTGAATTCGCTGCCGGTCGCGCAGCCTGGCCTGAGAAGCTGCCCTTTGGACCTGGGCATCATCATCCGTCTCGCCTTCTACGCACGAGGAAGTTCGGCTCCCGCGGCGGTCGCGCGCATCGACCCCGGCGGTTGCCGGGGAGTGCAGCTGACGATCGGTGGCAAGTTGCAGCCGCCGCTCGACGGCGAAGCCCTGCCCGCAACGGCTACTTCGCACTCGGCTCCGCTGCTCGCCAGGATCGGCCGTCTGCTGGGCGTCACGATCAAGACAGGCCCTAGCTGATGCCGATGCTCGGAGTGTGCCGCACGTTAGACCGCGAAGCAGGCCGGATCGTCCGGACCGCCCGCCCAAGGCCGCGACAATCCTCCGCCCGAGTAGGACACTGAGAGGCGGTCGGGCAGGGGGCGGAATTGCCGCGGCCGTTTGCGCGCTCGCCGCGATTCTGTATTCGCTTCGCTTTCACGGCTGGACGCGTCTCGTCGTCTTGGGCATCGCCCTCATATTCGCCGCGAGCTTGCTCGGCGCGCTCCTCCTGGCTGTCCGTCGAACGGCGCTGAGCGTGACCGGCGGGCGACTCAGCTTCAGCGGACTTCTCCACGAGCGCGCGCTCCGCCCCTCCCGTGTGGTCGAGTTGGAGGTTGACTGGGGCGGGCGCTCCGGTCGTGTCTCGTCGCTCTGGCTGCTGGTCGAGGAGTCAGGACGAACGGCGCTTGCCTTGAATCGCAAGCTCTGGGACGAACCACAGCTGGAAGAGCTGAGCAGAAGCCTCGGACTGCCTGTCGAGCGCCTTCAGACTGCCTTGCGCCCGGCGCATGCGCGCTTGCTCTATCCCGCGAGCGTCCCATGGTGGGCCGCACATCCCACCGCCGCGAC
Source organism: uncultured Solirubrobacteraceae bacterium (assembly GCA_963812575.1). Lineage (GTDB taxonomy): Bacteria > Actinomycetota > Thermoleophilia > Solirubrobacterales > Solirubrobacteraceae > Palsa-744. Next base: position 173,451 of record CAWEVS010000004.1, read on the forward strand.
GTTGCTGGGGCTCGCGGTGCTGAGCGCACTGATTCTCGGCGCCGGTTCCATGTAGGGCGCATTGATTCTCGGCGCCAGTTCTATCTTGGGCGCAGCACGCCGGACGTAGGCCGCTGGGCCGGCGTGCCAGTCGCGCGGTCGTCGCGTGACGGGCTACGAGAGTCGCGCCAACGAGCCGATCGGCGCGAGCAGCGCGTTGCTCTGCGGACAGAGCCACGACGCAACGCCATCGGCAACGACTGCACGCGCCGGGTGCGCGTGCTCGGGGCACTGCGGCAGTGCCCGGCTCCAAAGCGCGGCCGACTCGGGAAGGTGTTCTTGGAGCCCGTCGGCGAGGTCGACCAGCAGCTTCGCCGTGTCGTCCTCGAGGATGCCGAAGCCGAACGCCGTGCCGTCGGGCGACTCGAAGAAAACAACGCCGAAGTGCTCCGGCTCGGCTTCGTGCCGGTAGCCGACGACGAATTCGAGCGTGCTCGCCGGCTCCATGTCGCGCATCACCTCACTTACGGCGTCTGCAAGCCAGACGGGTGGAGTTTCGCGGCGAATAGGTTTGATGGCGTGTCCGCCCGGGACGAACGCCCACCCAGACCATAAGCCGTCATCGGGACGGTCCCAAAAAACGGGCATCGACGTATTCTAGGTTTGCTCGGCGACCGGACGCCGCCGGGCGGGCGAAGCGACCAGCCTTCCCCTCGCCGACAGCGCCGCCCGCCAACGGCCACAACGCGACGCGAGGTGTACGATCGCCGCGTGGCCTTGGCCGACGAGAAGTACATGAGCTTCACGACGTTCCGCCGCGATGGAACTCCGGTGTCGACTCCCGTCTGGGTGGTGAATCTGGGCGACGAGAAGATCGGCTTCTGGACCAGCTCGGGTTCGGGCAAGGCCAAGCGGCTGGCTCACACCTCGCGGGTGATCGTGCAGCCCAGCAATGCACGTGGATCGGTCAAGCCGGGCACGGATCCAGTTGAGGCGACCGCGCGACTGGCCGCCGGCGAGGAGCTCGACGCGATTCGCCAGCGTGTGGTCGCCAAGTACGGCTTTACGACGAAGATAACCAAGCTGCTGGGGAACCTCGCAGGGCTCCTTCGAGGCAAACGGATTCCCTACGGTGATCGTGGCGTGATCGTCACACTGCCGCCCGGTACCTGACTGCCGCTAATCGGTGATCCGCACGTGTTCGGGCTGCGCCTCGACGGCCGCCAGCCATCGGCGAATCGCCGGGCGAACGCCGAGGTCGAAGCCCATCTCGTCGGCGTGGTGCGTGTAGGCGTACAACGCGATGTCGGCGATCGTGTACGTATCGCCAACGAGAAAGGCGGAGAGCTCGAGCTGCTCCTCGAGTGCGTCGAGTGCGGCCTCGCCGCCCTTGCGCTTCGCGTCGATCTCGTCATCCGTGGGCGTCAGCTTCGCGACGATCAGCCAGAAGCGAAGCACGGCGATGTACGGCTCGTGGCTGTACTGCTCGAAGAACAGCCACTGCAGCACCTTCGCCCGCTGGAACCGATCCTCGGGAAGGTAGGACGTCCCTTCTGCCAGGTGCCACAGGATCGCGTTGGACTCGGCGAGCGAACGGCCGTCGTCGAGCACCAGCGTGGGAACGCGCAGCGCCGGGTTGAGGCCGCCGAGGATCTCCCGACGGTTCGAGCGGTCGATCACGTCGAGCTCCCGCCGCTCGTAGCTCAGACCGAGGTGTGCGAGCAGCAGCCGGACCTTGTAGCAGTTGCCGGAAACGGCAGAGTCATAGAGCAGCATGCGCGCCGCATGCTAGTCAGGCTCAGACCGACGCCGCCTCTCTGAAGTAGTAGTCGTGCTCGAGGTCGTCGATCAGCCCGGGGTGCGTCGGCTGCCATCCCATCAGCTCGCGTGTCAGCTCGCTGGAGGCGGGACTGTCGAGCCCGATGAAGCCCGCCAGCCAACCGAAGTGCTCGCCGGCGTCGTTCTCGGAGATGCTTTGCACTGGCACCTCGAGCTGCCGGCCGATCACCTCGGCGACGTCGCGGATCGGCACGCCCTGCTCAGCGATTCCGTGCAGCACCGAGCCGGCCGGCGCCTGCTCGAGCGCCAGGCGGAAGAGCTGGGCTACGTCGAGGCGATGGGTCGCCGGCCAGCGGTTGCTGCCGTCGCCGACGTAGCCTGCTACGCGCTTCTCTCGCGCGATCGCGACGATCGCTGCCATGAAGCCGTTGTCACCGTCGCCGTGCACCGTCGGTGGCAGACGCAGGACGGACGAGCGGATGCCGCGCGAGGCGAATGCGAGCGTCAGCTGCGCATTGTCCATCCGAGTCGCGTGGCCGCTGATCGGCGGCTGCTCGGCCCTCTCGCGGCCGTCGCGCTCGCTCGCCACGCGTCCCGGCGCGAGGCCGAGCGTGCCGGACGCGATGACGAGCGGCCGGTCGGTGCCGGCCAGCGCCTCGCCGAACGTCTCGATCGCGCGGCGGTCGGCGTCGGCCGCGCCCTGGAAGTCGCCGGAGAAGGCGATCTCGTGCTTGAACGCCAGGTGGATCACGCCGTCGCAGCCGCCGGCCGCGTCGCGCAGCGTCTCGAGATCGTCGAGCGTGCCGTGCTGCACCTCAGCTCCGGCCGCGCTGAGCGCCGCAGCCGAGGCGTCCGAGCGGGCCAGGCCAACGACCTGATGGCCGGCTCCGAGCAGCTCGGGAACGACGGCGGAGCCGATCCAACCTGATGCACCGGTGACGAATACGCGCATGAGAGAACCTCCTGTCGAGTCGATCGTGCCGGTCACGCAGCGTGCGTGACTGGCGAGCGATGTCAGTTACTGCCATCACAGTAGCACCTGATGTCAGCGACTGCCATCGCTATGATTGCGCGATGGTCCGATGGGAGCCAGATGCGCGCGGGCGGCTCCAGCAGGCGGCGATGGAGCTCTACGGCGAGAACGGCTTCGATCAGACGACCGTCGCTCAGATCGCCGAGCGCGCCGGCCTGACCGAGCGGACCTTCTTCCGCCACTTCGCCGACAAGCGCGAGGTCCTGTTCGGCGGCGCCGACGCGCTGCAGCAGCTGTTCGTCGACGCCGTCGCCGATGCGCCGCCGTCCCTCGCGCCGATCGACGCGGTCGCCGCTGCGCTCGACGTCGTCGGCAGCTTCTTCCAGGACCGCCACGAGTTCGCGCGTCAGCGCCAGCGCGTGATCGACGCCAACTCGGAACTGCAGGAGCGCGAGCTGATCAAGCTCGCATCGCTGTCGGCGGCGATCGCCGCGACGCTGCGCCGGCGCGGCGTCGGCGAGCCGGCCGCCAGCCTCACCGCCGAGGCCGGCATCGCCGTCTTCAAGATCGCGTTCGAGCGCTGGGTCGCGAAGTCGAGGCCGAGCGATTTTCGCGAGCTGCTGCGCGAGTCACTCGAGGAGCTGAAAGTCATCACCGCCGTCGGCTGAGCGTCGCGCGGCGCACGCTCGAGGTGAACCGATCGGGGTTTAGCTCTCATCGGTGAAGGGAACTACTGCTTCGTCGACGCACGCGGGCGTCGATGTGAATGCGAGGAAGGGGAGTCGGATGGGGTTGGGGATTCACGCTGCTCGGCGCACGGCTGTCGTGATCGGAGCGCTGCTCGCGATGCTTGCGCTGCCGGCGGCGTCGCAGGCTGCGACGTCCTATCCCGAACCACCAACCACCTTCGAACCTGTGCTCGAGGCCGAGAACTTCGCGGTCACGCAGGAGCGCCAGGCGATCTATGACACGCCCGAATATCAGGCGCAGCTGACGGCTGACAGTGCGACCAGTGCGACCGAAGCGCTTGCGGCTCAGGCGGCCGACCCGGGTCGCTTCTTCACCAACAACCTCTGCTGGAACCGCGGCAACGGCTGCGCCGGCGACATCCGCTTGAACGATTGGGCGGCGAACGGAGACGGCATCTCCGAGCCGGTGCTGTTCACCGCGCGCGACGGCGCGACGCTGTCGGGCCGCGTCTGGGCGACTGCGCGCGGGCCAAAGCGCCGCCCCGGCGTCGTCATCACCAACGGCTCGGTGCAGGCCGATGAACAGATGTACTGGTACGAGGCGCAGACGCTCGCGAAGGACGGCTACGTCGTGCTCACGTTCGACCCGCAGGGCCAGGGGCAGAGTGACACGCTCGGCGCCGCGCCGGACGAACTCGAGGGCGTGCCGGCACAGACCGACGGGCGGCCGTTCTACGACGGCACCGAGGATGCGATCGACTTCTTCCTCTCGAGCGCCAAGCACCCGTACGAGCCGGTGCCCAGCTGCGAAAGCGGAACCAGCCACGCGGCCAAGCAGGACGAACGCGTGAAGCAGGGCTTCGACGCCGCCTACAACCCCTATTGGAAGATGCTCAATCCAAAGGAGCTCGGGCTCGTCGGACACTCCTACGGCGCCGCCGGCGTCTCCTACATCGCTCAGTGGGACCCGCGCGTCGGCGCCGTCGTAGCGCTCGACAACCTCGGCGGTCCCGGTCCGGAAGCCGGCTCGGTGCCGGGCTCGAGCGGCGTCGGCTCGCAGACGATCGGCGAGAAGGGCTGCCCGGCCGATCCGGCCGACCGCACGACGGTGCCGATCACCAAGCCGGGCCTCGGCATCTCGGCCGACTACGGTCTTCCGCCGACGCCGAACACCTCGCTGCCCGAACCTGAGGCCAAGTCGACCGAGTCGCTCGCCTACAGCGAAGCCGGAGTCGACAGTGGCGAGATCATCATCCGTGGTGGCTCGCACCTCGACTTCAGCTTCATTCCCAACCAGGCGTTCGGCGCCTCGCTGCGCGGCCCCGATCTCGTGGCCTGGTACACGTCCGCCTGGTTTGACAAGTACCTGCGCCACCAGGGCTCTGCCGACAAGCGCCTGCTGACCAACCGCTGGCGCGAAGACGCCGATGAGGAAGCGGTCGATCCGCGACACGACGGCAACGCGTTCTCCTTCTACTACCTCTCGCGACTGGACATCCATCGCCACAACGGCGAAGTGTGGGACTGCGAGAACCTGCGCGCCGGTTGTCCCGGCATGACCAAGCCGGGACACGACGGTTATCCGGGCGACTACTCCTACTTCAAGATCGACACGACGCCTGAATAGCCGCCGCCGGCGCCTCCGCTCGCGCGGCGATTGACCTACGCTGTCACGTGATGGCGATCATGAGTGTCAAGGCGTCGTCTCGGATCACCGGCCTCGTGATCTGTGCGAGCCTCGCCGCGGCGCTGGCTCCGTGCGCTGTCCGTGCCGCCGGCCTGGAAGGCGCGAGTGTCATTGCGATCGTCAACAAGCAGCGGGCGGCCAACGGGATTCCGCCGATCACGACGCTCGAACAGACGTACGCGAGCTCGTGGTGCCCGCGAGAGTTCGAAGTACCGACGAGCAACGGAGAAACGGGTCGCGTGTCCGCGCCGGATGATGAATGGACTGCCGCGGCGACGCCGTACAGCACCGCGCCGCTTCATCAGTACGTGATCTACGCGCCGCTGGCGACCGTCGCAGGCGACGTTCACACGGCGAGCGGCGGCGATTGCATGGGAGTCGGCGAGCCGCAACTTCTGTCGTCGATCTCCACCTCGCCGCCGTCTCTCTACGCGTTCGTCAACGAGCGAGGGCCGCGCTACGCCGTCGCTTCGGAGCTCGCGCGCGAGTTGCCGACGACGCCGCAGCAGCAGCTCGGAGAGCCGGCGAGCACACGCACCGGGCCGCAGATCCTGCTGTTCGCCGTCGGTCTCGGCTTCAACCCGAAGGCGACCTCGATCTCGCTGAGGACGAGCGCCGGAGCAACGGTGCCGGACGTCAAGGTGGCCGCCGAGGTCGATGGAGGGGTGTTGGTTCCGCCGCCACTGAAACCGGGCACGGCCTACACCCTGCAGATCGGCTGGACCGGCGAAGCGCAGCAGACGATCAGCGGATTCGAAGTGACGACGACGCCGCCGGTGACAGCGACACAGACGCTCAGCTTCGCGACGGCGCCTGCGCCGCGGGCGACGCATCGCCGCCGCAGGCATCAGCAAACGCGCCAGCGCTGAGCTGGCGCCGGCACTGCTAGCCGCCGTCGGCGGGAGGCGCGATGCCGGCGAACGCGACGACTGCCGGATCGGGCACCGTGCGCCCGTGCGGATGCAGGTACTCGGGGTAGAGCGCTCGCATGCCGCGCATCCGGCCGACCGCTCCGAGCACGGCGAACAGCGCCGGCTGCAGCGCGCGCGGCGGGCTCGTGAACCGGATCACATCGTCGAACTCCTGCGCGATCAGCGCGAGCTGAGGCGGGCTCGGCAGGCCTTTCGCGTTCGTCTTGCCGTCGTTGGCCAGGCCGAAGATCGTGCCGATCATCGCCTCGAAGCGCGTCGCCTGCTCGCGCGGGCCGGCGACCTCGATCAGCACGCTCGCCTCCTCTCGTCCGGCGTTCCACCAATCGTGCGTCATGCCGGGCGTAGCCGTCGCCTCTTCTCCGGCGTGCAGATCGCGCTCGACACCGTCCAGGCGGGTGCCGAGCGTGCCCGAGATGACGGCGAACCGCTCTGTGATCTGCGGGTGCACATGCTCTCCGGCGACGGCGCCTTCGGGCGCGACCGTGAGGTGCGCGAACGCGCTCTGACCGGCTGTCGAATCGGCGTCTCCGCGTAGCACGACGGCCCGCTCGCCCGTGACTCGATTCTCGTAGAAGTCGCCGTAGCGCGACACGCGATACTCCCGTTCGCTCGAGCGCAGCCTAACTCGCGCCACGACCACGCGCAAGACGCACGCGCGATACTGGCAGGCGCGTGCTGCGTCTTCTGACGATTCCGATCAGCCACTACTGCGAGAAGGCGCGCTGGAGTCTCGAGCGCGCTGGGCTCGCCTATCGCGAGGAACGCCACGTGCAGGGCGTCCATCGCTTCGCCGCGCGCCGTGCGGGCGGCGGCGCAACGGTGCCGGTGCTCGTCACACCCGAAGGAGCGATCGGCGAGTCACAGCAGATCGTCGAATGGGTCGACGAGCGCCTGCCGCAGGAGCGCCGTCTGTTTCCTGCCAACGGCTCGCGCGACGAGGTCGAGCAGCTCTGCGATCGCTTCGACACGGTCCTCGGGCCGCACGCGCGACGGCTGATCTACGTGCACATGCTGCGCGACAAACCGCTTGCGCTGCGCTTCAACAACGAAGGCGTGCCGGCGTGGGAGGAGCGCGTGATTCGCTACGGCTGGCCGGCGATGGGCATGGTGATCAGGCGAGCGCTCGAGATCGAGCCCGCGCAGCGAGGCAGAGGACGAGCGGGCCGTCTGGGCCGAGCTCGACTTCGTCGCGAGCCGGCTCGCAGACGGTCGCGCCTACCTCTGCGGCGAGCGCTTCACGGCAGCCGATCTGACCTTCTCGTCACTCGCCGCGCCGGTCATCGTGCCGCCGGTCTACGGCGTCGCGCTGCCGCAGCCCGCGCAGATGCGTGCCGATACGGCGGCGATGGTGCAGCGCGCACGCGAGCATCCGGCGGGCGCGTTCGCGCTCGAGCGGTTCGCGCGCCGCCGTCAGGCGCTCAGCGTCTGAGCTCCGCTGACGTCTGAGGCCGAGTCTCCGCCGACCGTGATCGCGCCGGCCAGTCGCGCGACCGAGTCGAGGTCGTGCGAGGGCAGGAAGATCGTCGGTTGCAGCGCGCAGTGAGCGAGGATCTTCTGCAGGCTGGCAACGTGCACGGCAGGGTCCGGCGCGATCGCGTCGGCGCGCAGCGCGTGCAGCTGCTCGAGCGAGTCGGCCGCGTCGCCGGCGAGCATCACGTGGCGGCCGTCGTCGTCGATGCAGATCACCGACACGTGGCCCGGCGTGTGCCCGGGCGTCTCGACCGCGACGATGCGCCCGTCGGCGCTCAGCGCGCGACTGCGCTCGAACGCGCCGAACGGCACGCCGTCGAACGTGAGCGGCGCCGGCGCGAAGCCGGGCGGCAGCGGCTGGCGCAGGATCCGGCGCATCGCGCGCGGTTGCAGCGAGGCCAGGTAGTCCAGCTCGACCTGATTGGCGATCACGCGCGCACGTACGTGCACGAGCCCGTCGATGTGGTCGCCGTGTGCATGCGTCAGCACGACTTCGGTGACATCGTCGAGGCTCAGCCCGGCGGCTTCGAACGCCGCCGGAAGCTCCTGCTCGCGTGTCACTTCCATGCGCGCGAACGGCACGTTGCGCGCTGCCGCCGTCTCGCCGGTGTCGATCAGCCGCAGCAGCCCTTCGTGCTCGATCGCCCAGCAGAGGATCGGCATCGGATCCGACCACTCTCCGGGCATGAACAGGTCAAGCTGGCGTCGGATGCCGCTGCTGGGAAACAGGAAGCTGTGCTTGAGACGCACCGTTCCCGTCTGAATCGCATGGATCTTCATCGGTTGCCTCTGTTCGTCGAATGTGTGGCGCTCGCGCACACAGACTCCTCGATCTGAGCGCTTCGCGCTCGGTGGGCAGCACTCGCTGCTCGAGCGAGCGCGCGCATTCCCGGCGCGCAAGGCTCGGCTTCAGGGCACGCGAATCGCGAAGCTGCCGACCGGCACGCTCTTGCCGCCGGGCCCTTCCAGCCCGCCGGCACCGACTGCCTGCGCCAGCGCGACGCTGCCGCGAATCAACCCCGGTCGAAGTCGCCTGCCATAGGCGCCGATCGTTCTCCTCACGATCGTTCCGGCCTTGATGTCGGCGTCGATCGGCGTCGCCGCCGTAGGCGCCCGGCGCCATCTGCGCTTCGCGCCAGCGCAGCGTGTACGAGCGGCGTGCGTCGCTGACTGCCAGGCGCGCCGTGAAGCTGACGACGACGACCGGTCGCCCATGGCGGCCGCGCGTCAGCCGCGCGTGGATCGGCGAGGCAACTTCAGAAGCCTTCGGCGCACTGCCGGCCGAAACGAATCCGACGGGCTCTGACAGCGACGGCGTGCAGGCATCGACACCGCCGATCCAGCTCTTCGATGTCAGGTGACAGGTCGCGCCGCCGCGGTAGTGAATTTCCTCGATCGGGCCGTCGACCGGCACGACGTCGGAGGTGCCGGCATTGGCGAAGTTGAGCAGCTGGTGCGGCGATGCTCGCGTGACGAACATGTAGGCACCGTCGGAGCCGATCGTCGCAAGCGTGCGGCGCTCTGCCGTCGAGCTTGTAGGTGATGCTCGTCGCCTGCGGGCCGAGCAGGCCGTAGTAGATGTTGCGCAGGTCGGACTGGCGGCAGATCGCCGCAGGCCTGGCTCCTTCGGCCCTTTCGCGGCGCGTCAGCCGCAGGCCCTTTTCGTAGGGTCCGGCGCTGGCCGGCACGCAGCCGCCGAGGCGCCCGCCGTCTCCGATCCATCCGCTCGCCGGTCGCTCGTCGGCCGTCACGTTCGTGAACAGGCGCCCGCTGCCGTCGAGCAGCGTGCAGCCGATCGAGTTGAAAGCCGCGCTGACCGGCAGCACGTGAAAGCGCGCGTCGTTCCCGAACGCGCCGTCCTGGCCGATCGCGCCGAGCTTGCCGTCGAGCAGCCGGCCGATCTGAATGCAGCCTTCGCCGCGCGTCGTCGAGAGCACGCGCATTCCCCAGTCCGGACCGCCGGCCGGATCGGGCGCGTGGATCGGCAGCAGGCGGACGGTCCCGGGCGCCAGCGAGCCGGAGCCTTCGCGAGCGTTGCCGAGCAGCGAGAACGGCAGCTTTGCCGGTGAGCCGAACTCGATCACGCCTCCTGCAGCGAGCGCGCCGGCCGCCAGCACCAGCACGAGCGGCGCGATCAGCAGCATCGGCCTGCGCACGATGCGCCTGCGCCGTCGGACGGGAGCAGGCTCCGAGCGCTGCGCCTGCTCGGCCAGCAGCCGCCGCCACAGCTCGGCGCGCGCGCGGTCGTCGATCGCGACCTCGCGTGCCGGGTCGGCCGCGGCGAGTCGCGAGTCGGTGTCGATCGATCGGCTCATGACGGCGAGCTCGCCTCCTTGCACAGCTCGATCGGCTGCGGCTGCTCGTCGGCCAGCGCCCGCGCAAGTCGCCGGCGCGCGCGGTGCAGACGCACGGTCAGCGAGCCGGTCGTGCAGCCCATCACGCTTGCTGCCGTGCGGTGGTCGAGCCCATCCCAGGCGACCAGCATCAGCGCTTCGCGATCGCGCTCACGCAGGCTCGCGAGTGCGAGCTCTAGCTGCACGTCGCGGCCGCTGTACTCGCCCACCTGCGCCGGCGGCGGGCTCTCGGCCTGCAGTCGCTCGCGCAGCGCATCGCGGCGCGAGCTGCCGCGGCGGTGAGTCGAGGCGACCCGCCGCGCGATGCCGAGCAGCCACGGCAACGGCTCGCCGGCGAGCTCGCCGTAGCGCCGCCAGGCGATCAGGAAGGTGTCGGCAACGACGTCCTGAACGGCCTCGGCCGGCACGCGGCGCGCGGCGTATCGGTAGACCGGCTCGTAGCAGGCGCTGAAGGTCTCCTCGAAGTGCCGCTGTGACGTGCTCACTGCTGGTTAATTGGCCGCCAGAGCTTCCGACATTACATTCGCGCCGCACGATTTCGCGCTCGCGTCGCCGCCGGCGAGTGCCGCCGATCTGGCAAAAGCCCAAAACCACTCCGTTCCTGCTACCGTCGCAATCACAGGTTGGGCGCTGAAGCCCAACAAACCGTAGTGCCAGCGCTCGTAGCCTTGCTCATAGCATCTCCGCGTTCGCAGCACATACCGACGCCGGAGGAAAACAATGGCTACAGGAACAGTGAAGTGGTTCAGCGACGACAAGGGTTTCGGGTTCATCACGCCCGACGACCAGTCGAAGGATCTCTTCGTACATCACAGCGCGATCATCGGCGAGGGCTACCGCTCACTCGCTGAAGGCGCGAAGGTCAACTACGACTCAGAAGCCGGCGACAAGGGCCCCAAGGCCATCAACGTCCAGGCGATCTAGCAGTCCTGACGCGTCTGTCGGCCCTCGCGGTCGGCAGACGCACCAGTAGCGGCGCGCTGAACGCGCGCCGCTCGCAGTACCTGAGCCGTCACCGGCTCATCGGCGCCGCATCAGCGGCGCTCTCCAAACAGTCGCGCCGGCTGATACGCGCGAGCGCTGCACCGCCACCGCCTAGGCTGGGCTGATGTTCCTGCTCGCGCTGATCGCCGTGCCTCTGATCGAGGTGTTCGTATTCATCGAGGTCGGCGAGGCGATCGGCTGGCTGGCAGCGCTGCTGCTGCTGATCGGCACGTCGCTGCTCGGAGCGCAGGTGCTGCGGATCCAGGGGCGCGCGGCGATCGCGCGCCTGCAGCTCGCCGCCGCCGGACAGCGCCCGACGGCCGACGCTGCGATCGACGGCGCGCTCGGCTTCCTCGGCGCCTTGCTGCTGCTGATTCCGGGCTTCGTGACCGATGCGCTCGGCGCGCTGCTGCTGTTGCGACCGACGCGCAAGCTCGTGCGTCGCAGGCTCTCGCGCCACTACGCCGCTCGCCTGATGCGGATCTTCGCGAGCCGCGGCCGCTTCGGCGCGCGCGCGCGTGCTCGCCGGCCGGCCGATGTCGAGTCGACGGCGGTCGACGAGGATTTCGAACAGCTCGATCGCTGAGCGATTGCAGCCGGCCGCTGCCCGGCGGAGGCCACCGACCGACGCTGTACGGTTGCCCGGTGCGGCACGTGGGGCGCATCGCGAAGCGCTCGGTGCTGGCCTTCTATGAGGACCAGGGCACGCATCACGCGGCCGCGCTGACGTACTACGCGCTGATGTCGCTGTTTCCGACGCTGCTGCTCGCCGTCTCGCTGCTCGGCGTGCTCGGCGAGTATCCGAACACCTACGACGCGATCGTCAACCATCTGCGCGGCGTCGTGCCGGCGACGACGCTGGCGCCGCTGAACGACGCCGTGCGCGCGGCGCTGAAGAGCAAAGGCACGGCCGCGGTAGGCCTTGTGCTGTCGGTACTCGCCGCGCTGTACGGCGCGACCGGCTACCTCGAGGCCGCTCGCCGCGCGTTGAACGTCGTCTTTCACTCGCGCAGCGGACGCAGCTTCGTGCGCCGCAAGCTGACCGACATCGCCTCGACGATCGTGCTGCTCGCGCTCGTGCTGAGCACGCTGCTGTTGATGTTCGCCGGCGGCGGCATCGCCGACGAAGTGCTCGGCGGCGATGCCGCGTCGATCTGGCGCGTAGTGCGCTGGCCGGGCGCGTTCGTGATCGCGCTGCTCGTCTTCTCGTTCATCTACTACGTGACGCCCGACGTGCGACGGCGGTCGTTTCGCTGGATCACGCCGGGCGCGCTCGTCGGCGTCGGCGTCTGGCTGATCGCCTCGGCCGCCTTCTCGACGTACCTCGCGAACTTCAAGAGCTTCAACGTCACCTACGGCTCGTTCGCCGCCGCGATCATCCTGCTCGTCTGGCTGTGGCTGACGAACGTCGCGCTGATCTTCGGCGCCGAGGTCAATGCCGCGCTCGAGCACTCCGAGCAGGCGACCGAGCGCGCGCCCGGCGCGCCGGCGCTTCCGCGGCTACCGCCCGGCTGATCGGATAGAACGAGCCGGTGGCCGACCGCAGCGACATCGACTTCACCTACTCGCTGACCGATCGCGTCTTTCGCCTCAGCATGGGCGAGCTCGCCGACTTCAGCGGCGCAAAGTACGACGGCGACTTCTCGCTCACGCTCGAGCAGGCGCAGCGACGCAAGCACGAGTACGTCGCCGAGCAGATCGGCATCGAGCAGGGCAGCCGCGTGCTCGATGTCGGCTGCGGCTGGGGCGCGCTGCTGAACTTCATCCGAGCACGCGAAGCGACCGGCGTCGGCGTGACGCTCTCCTCGGCGCAGCTCGCCGCCTGCCGCCGGCACGGCCTCGACGTCTACCTGCACGACGGCCGCGAGCTCACGCCCGATAGCTTCGGCAGCTTCGACGCCGTCGCCAGCCTCGGTGCGTTCGAGCACTTCTGCTCGCCCGATGACTACCGCGCCGGGCGCCAGCAGCAGGTCTATCGCGACTTCTTCGAGCGGATCGCGAGCCTGCTCGAGCCGGGCGGGCGGCTGTACCTGCAGACGATGGTCTACGGGCGCAACATGATCGCCGCCGAGCAGGCGGTCGAGGCGCTGCAGACGCTGCCGCCGGCGCACACCGATGCCTGGTATCTGGCGCTGCTCGCACGCCAGTTCCCGGGCTCGTGGCTGCCGTTCGGCCAGGAGCAGGTGATCGCCTGCGCCGAGCCGGACTTCGAGCTCGTCTCGAGCGTCAGTGGCCGGCTCGACTACATCGAGACGATCGAACAGTGGAATGCGCGAATCGGCCGGCGCAGCCTGCGCAAGTCGCTGCTGAAGCTCGAGCTCGTGCCGCGCTACCTGACCAGCCGCGACTTCCGGCTCGCGTTCGCCTCAGGCGTCAGCACGAACAAGGTCTGCTTCGAACGCGAGCTGCTCGACCACTTCCGACTCGTCTTTCAGAAGCGCAGCGCCGTCGCTGCGCCCTGATCAGACGCGAGCGCCGCGCGAGGAGCGCGAGCCGCCCGAGCCGCGACGGCGCGAGTTGCGCCCGCCGCCGCCCTGCGAGCTGCCGCCGCTCCGCGAGCCGCCGCCGTTCTGGCGTGGCGAGCCGCCGCCACCGTTGCGTGAGCCTCCGCTGCCGCCCCGCGAGCCGCCGCTCACGCGGCCGGCGCTGCCGTTGCGCGGCTGTCCGGCGCCGAGCCCGTGCTCGATGTTCAGGCGATCGGCGATCTGTCGCGCTTCGTTGCGATCGCCTGCGCCGACCAGCGTGATGCCGACGCCCGGCCGGCCCGCGCGCCCGGTGCGCCCGACGCGATGCACGTAGACGTCGTGGTCGCCCGGCAGGTCGAAGTTGATCACGTGCGAGATGTCCTGCACGTCGATCCCGCGTGCGGCGACGTCGGTCGCGACGAGCGTGTCGACACGGCCCGAGCGGAACTGCGAGAGCGCCTGCTCGCGCTGTTTCTGCGAGCGGTTGCCGTGCACGGCGGCGGCCTTCACGCCGCTGCCGGCGAGGCGCTTGACGAGCCGGTCGGCGCCGCGCTTGGTGCGGACGAAGACGAGCGCCAGATCGCGCTCCTGCGAGAGCTCGCCGACGAGTGCGCCGACGCGGTCATCGCTGTCGACGCGCACGAAGCGGTGCTCGACGTCGGCGGCCGCATGGTCGCCGGACGGTCCGTGCTCGTGTGCGATCGCGTCGCTGCGTGTACTGCGCCGCGATCTTGCCGACGGCGCCTTCGAGCGTCGCCGAGAAGAACAGCGTCTGGCGCTCGCGCGGGCAGGCCTTGACGATCCGATCGACGGCCGGGCGAAAGCCCATGTCGAGCATCCGGTCGGCCTCGTCGAGCACGAGCACGCGGATCGCGTCGAGCTTGAAAGCGCCACGATCGAGCAGGTCCTCGAGCCGGCCCGGCGTCGCGACGACGATGTGCGAGCGGGCGGCCGCAGCCGCCTGCTTGGTCAGGCCGACGCCGCCGTAGACGGCGGTGATGCGCAGCGCGCGAGAGTGCGCGATTTCGCGAATCTCCTCGACGATCTGGCTGGCGAGCTCACGCGTCGGCGCCAGCACGAGCGCGGCCGGACGCGGGCCGTCGGCGCGCAGGCGCTCGACGATCGGAATGCCGAACGCGAGCGTCTTGCCCGATCCGGTCGGAGACTTGACGAGGACGTCGCGACCCTCGAGCACGTCGTTGACGACGAGGCTCTGGACCGGGAACGGCGCGGTGATGCCGCGGCTGTTCAGGACATCGACCACAGGGCGTGACACGCCGAGGTCGGCGAAAGACTTCATGGACAATCCAACTCCTTTGAGCGGCTGCTTGCGCCGCGTCGGTTCGGGAGGCTGATGCTGACCCGAACCGTGATGAGCGGTACTCAAGCGAGCTGCCTCGCGGCTGACAGTTGTCGACCGCTGAGAGCAACGTAGCAGAGGTGCGCGGCCGTGCTGGCGCCTCGCCAGCGGTCCTGCACGGTGCCTGCGCGGCCGACTCGACCGCTTTCCGAGACGCGCTAGTCTCAAGGAAGCGTCGTCGTTCGTACTGGTCTGCCGCTCTTCCTTGCGCACGACGCCTTGCGTCTTTCGAGAGCGGCAGAGAGGCCGGCCATGCCGCACCGAACCGACGACGGGGCGCCGGGCGACCGCGTGACCGTGAGGATCTCAGACGCGATCGCTCGGCTGTTCGCCGTGCACACCGGCCACGGCGCGACGCGCGCCTGGACGACGCTCGGAGAGAACCTGATCGTCTGCATGCTTCACAACGTCCTCAGCAAGGGCGAGCTGAGCCTCGTCAGCCACGGCGAGCGCGAGCTCGTGCTGAGCACGCGAAGCGCCTACCAGCTGATGATCGAGGGCGAGGCGGTGCGCGCCGTCGAGGAGATCAGCGGCCGCAGCGTTCGCGCGTTCATGAGCGCCAACCATCTCGAGCCCGATCTGGCCGCCGAGATCTTCGTGCTCGAGCCGCTCGCCGCAGCGGACTGAATCAGCCGGCGTGCGCCCTGCGCGCCTGTGCGAAGGAGACGAGTCGCTTCTGCTCCTCGTCCCACAGCTTCAGTCGCACCGCCCGCATGCCGTCCCACAGCGTCAGCGTCGGCACCGCCTGGAACATCGGGTTCTCATCGTGCGCGCGTTGCAGGTTGTAGTTCGGAATCCGCGCGCTGAGGTGGTGCACGTGGTGATAGCCGATGTTGCCGCTGGCGAACTGCAGGACCTTCGGCAGCTTCAGGAACGAGCTGCCGCGCAGCGCGGCATCGTCGTAGCTCCAGTCCGTGCCGCTCTCCCAGTAGGTGTCCTCGAACTGGTGCTGCACGTAGAACAGCCAGATTCCGGCCGAGCCGGCGAGCAGCGCCGGCACGCCGAAGACGAGCAGGTAGTCGCGCCAGCCGATCAAGAAGCACAGCCCGCCGATCAGCGCAGCGAGCGCCACGTCTGTGATCAGCACGCTGTTGCGCATCCGCGGGCGCGCGCCCTTCGCGACGATTCGCGGACCGATCACCATCGCGACGATCGGTCCCAGCCCGAACATCACGAGCGGGTTGCGAAGCATCCGGTAGCCGAGGCGCGCGCGCGGCGCGAGCGCCTCGTATTCGGTCGTCGTGAGCGTCTGCACGTCGCCGACGCCGCGACGCTCGAGGTCGCCCGAGGTCGCGTGATGCACCGCGTGGTCGTGCTTCCAGCGCACGAACGGCATGAACAGGAACACGCCCGTGAACATGCCGAGCCACATGTTGACGCGCCTCGAGGTCGTGAACGAGCCGTGCGAGCAGTCGTGGAAGACGATGAACGTGCGCACGAGGAACGCGCCGGTCGGCACGGCGAGCGCGAGCGTCAGCAGGACCGAGACGCGCAGCGCGAAGTACATGCCGACCGACAGCGCGATGTAGGGAGCGACCGAGGTGGCGACGCCGAGCGCCGCACGGCCGTCGTGCGCTTTCGCGTAACGAGCGAGGATCTCGCGCGTGTTCGAGCTGACGAGATCCTCGGGAGTCTCGTGCGAGTCGGCCGAGGATCGCTTTTCGACCTCAGTTGCAGCTGTCCCTGCGGCCGGCTGGCCTTGCGTGGCGCTTGGGATCATGGATCCCTTTCCTGGAGGTGTGATCGGCCGGTCCGACCGGCGCACCCCCATACGTGTGGCAAGCGAGCATACAGTGCCGATTCTCGGCAAGTGCCAGCAGCGGACGGGTGTCGCGCTAACCTTAGTGTGTGCTGACACAAGCTGATCGCGCTGCGGAGCGCCGCCGCGTGAAGCTGGAGCAGATCCAGCAGCAGGTCAAGGACGGCTCGTTGAAGATCCGCAAGATGACCGCGGAGGAGCGTAAGCGCTACGCGACGAAGCCCTCCGAGAAGCGCCGATGACGGCCTTCTTCGTCGGCGGTCTGACAGACGCGCGCGGAACGCTCGCCGAGCGCGCCTACGGCGAGCTGCGCGAGACCTCGCAGGAGCTCGCCGGCTGCCCGGCGCGCGCGCGGCGGATCTTCCAGCTGCGCTGCCGCCTCGACGGCGCCGACGCCGAGATCGAGGTCGGAAAGACGATCGCCGGCGGCCGCGTCGTCAGCGCGATCATCGACCACGGCCGGCACGAGCCGTTTCTGATTCACACGAAGCCGACCGACGATGGCGAGGCGCAGCCGCTGCGCATCCCGCATCCGGTCTACGCAGTGACCGAGTTCTCAGCCGCCGGCTGAAGCCGATCGGTCCTGGCGAGAGACGCCACGAGCAGCTGCGCCAGAGCGGCGATAGGATCGAGCGATGCCTCACGATGCTCAGGTCGACGAGATCGCCAACGAGTTGGAGACCTGGCCCGGCGTGCGCATCGAGCGGGTCTCGCCGAGCGAAGTGATCGTTCACTACGAGCAGCTGCAGCTCGGCATCCTCGACAGCGAGCGCGCGATCGCCGAGCTGCGCTTCTCGAAGGCCGAGTACGACGAGCTCGTCGAACGCGGCGATGCCGAGCCGGTCGCCTCGCTCGCATATCCCGACGTCGTCGCGCACGAGATCAACGGTCCGTCGGACGTGACCGCCGTGCTCGAGCTGTTCGACCGCCGCTACCGCGACCTGCGCGGCGAGGACGAGCCGTACAGCTCGCGCGACTGAACGCGCGTCAGCCGATCGTCGCGACGTCGATCACGAAGCGGTAGCGCACGTCGCTGCTCTCGACGCGCTCATACGCCTCGCCCACCTGCGCCGCGTCGATCAGCTCGATCGCCGGCTTGACGCCGTGCGCGGCGCAGAAGTCGAGCATCTCCTGCGTCTCTGCGAGCCCGCCGATCGGCGAGCCGGCGAGGCTGCGACGCGAGCCGATCAGCGAGAACGCGCGATAGGAGTCGGGCGCAGCCGGCGCGCCGACGTTGACGAGCGTGCCGTCGACGCGCAGCAGCGAGAGGTATGCGTCGACGGGAAGGTTCGCCGAGACGGTGTTGAGGATCAGGTCGAAGCTGCTGCTCAGCTCCTTGAACGTCGCGCGCTCGGACGTCGCGTAGTAGTGCTTGGCGCCGAAGCGCAGGCCGTCCTCGCGCTTGCTCAGCGTCTGGCTGAGCACGGTCACCTCGGCGCCCATCGCAGCTGCGATCTGCACGGCGACGTGGCCGAGCCCGCCCATCCCGACGATCGCGACCTTCGTGCCCTCGCCGACGTGCCAGTGTCTCAGCGGCGAGTACGTCGTGATGCCGGCGCAGAGCAGCGGCGCCGCGTCCTGCAGCTCGAGGCTGTCCGGCACGTTCACGACGAAGCGCTCGTCGACGACGACCGCCTGGCTGTAGCCGCCGTAGGTCGGCTCGCCGTCGTAGCCGCGACCGTTGTAGGTCGGCACGGCTCCCTTCGTGCAGAACTGCTCCTCGCCGAGCCGGCAGTACTCGCACTCGCCGCACGAGTCGACCAGGCAGCCGACGCCGACGCGATCTCCGGCGGAGAACTTCTCGACGTCCGCGCCAACACCCGCGACGACGCCGACGATCTCATGCCCCGGGACCATCGGAAAGATCGAGTTGCCCCACTCGTCCTTGATCTGATGGATGTCGCTGTGGCAGATGCCGCAGAACCTGATCTCGATCAGCACGTCGCGAGCGCCGAGCTCGCGACGCTCGATCGTCGTCGTGTCGAATGGCGCGCCGGCCGACGGCGCGCTCAGTGCTGGAGTCGAGGACATTGCTCTCCTGGGGACGGGCTGTTCGGACGGGCGCTGCGCTCGCGTCAACCTAACAGCCGTCGCCGGCCGCCCGGCGATCGCGGCGCTGAGGCCCGCCACGCGAGGTCGGTCGCAGGTCGCTTGCTAACTTCGCCGGAAGTGCAGATCGCCGCGAGCACTACCCGGCAGGACGGACTCGGCT
Organism: uncultured Solirubrobacteraceae bacterium; assembly: GCA_963812575.1. Taxonomy (GTDB): domain Bacteria; phylum Actinomycetota; class Thermoleophilia; order Solirubrobacterales; family Solirubrobacteraceae; genus Palsa-744. The sequence goes on from CAWEVS010000004.1 coordinate 192,094, forward strand.
GAAGATGAGCGCCGCGGCGAATCTCGACGACGTCGCCTTCCGCACGCTGAGCGAGTCGCAGCTCGCGCAGGTTCGCGAGTTCGGAGAGGAGCGCGCGACCTCGGCCGGCGAGCTGCTGTTCGAGGCCGGCGAAGCCTCTTACGACCTGTTCGTCGTGCTCGAGGGCGAGATCGAAGTCCTGCGACTCGAGGGAGACGAGCCGGTCACGATCGTCACCTACGGTCCCGGCGGATACGCCGGCGAGCTCAACCTCCTGACCGGGCAGCGCCGCTCGCTGAGCTGCCGCGTGGTCCAGCCGGGCCGCGTGCTGGTCATCTCCCAAGAGCAGTTCCGCCGTCTGATGAGCGGTCGCCCGGCGCTCGCTGAACCGATCTTCAACGCGCTCGTCGCTCGCCGCGAGGTGCTGCGCACCGGCGCCGGCGCCGAGGCGATCCGGATCGTCGGCTCGCGCTACTCGCCGGAGGCGATGAGCCTGCGCTCGTTCGCCGAGCACTCGCACCTCGCGCACGCGTGGATCGATCTCGAGGAGAGCGACGACGCCGACGCGCTGCTAGCCAGCCTCGGCCTGCGACGCGAGGACGTTCCCGCGGTGATCACGGCGACCGAGACGCTGCGGCGCCCGACGGCCGGAGAGTTCGCCGCGCATCTCGGGCTGACCTTCCAGCCGACGCCCGGCTACATCTTCGATCTGCTCGTCGTCGGCAGCGGGCCGGCCGGTCTCGCGGCGGCGGTCTACGGCGCCTCTGAGGGCCTGCGCACGGTCTCACTCGACGCCGTCACCGTCGGCGGCCAGGCCGGCTCGAGCTCGCGTATCGAGAACTACGCCGGCTTCCCCAACGGCATCTCCGGCGAGGACCTGACAGGCCGTGCGGCCGTGCAGGCGATGCGCTTGGGCGCGCGGCTGAACGCGCCGTGCGAGGTTGCCGCGCTGCGGAGCGAGACCGGCTTTCAGGTGATCACGCTGACCGACGGCAGCGAGATCCCGACGCGCGCGGTGATCGTCGCATCGGGCGCGCGCTACCGGCGACTCGACGTCGATCAGCTCGAGCGCTTCGAGGGCGCCGGCGTCTACTACGCGGCGACCGACCTCGAGGCGCGAGTCTGCAACGGCACATCGGTGCTCGTGATCGGCGGCGGCAACTCGGCCGGGCAGGCGGCGCTCTACCTCGCACAGAACAACTGCGGCGTGACGATCGCGATCAGACGGGACGACCTGCGCGCGACGATGTCGCAGTACCTGATCGAGCGGATCGAGCTCGATCCGAAGATCGGCTTGAAGACCGGCGTCGAAGTCCGTGGACTGGCCGGTGACGAGCGCCTCGAGCAGGTCGTCCTGGAGGCGCGCGCGACGCGGCGAGCGCGAGACCGTCGCCTGCTCCGGCCTGTTCTGCTTCATCGGCGCCACGCCGGCGACCGAGTGGCTCGGCGACGGCGTTGCGCTCGACGAGCACGGCTTCGTCCTGACCGATCGCCAGCTGGCGTCGTCCGGCGTCGCCTTGGAGTTCGAGCCGCTTCCGTACGAGACGTCGGTGCCCGGCGTGTTCGCCGCCGGCGACGTGCGCCACGACTCGATGAAGCGCGTCGCCGCGGCCGTCGGCGAGGGCTCGAGTGCGGTGCGCTCGGTGCACGAGCGTCTCGCCGCAGCAGTGTGAGGCGCCCGCTCCGGCGATAATCAGACGATGAGCGCGACTGCAGACGCCGACGCGATCGTGATCGGCGCCGGTCTCGCCGGACTCGTCGCGACCGCCGAGCTGGCCGACGCCGGCCGGCGCGTGATCCTGCTCGACCAGGAGCCGGAGGGCTCGCTCGGCGGCCAGGCGTTCTGGTCGTTCGGTGGGCTGTTCTTCGTCGACAGCCCCGAGCAGCGGCGGATGGGCATCCGCGACTCGCACGAGCTCGCGCTGCAGGACTGGCTCGGCACGGCCGGCTTCGACCGGCCCGAGGACCACTGGCCGCGGCGCTGGGCGGAAGCGTATGTCGACTTCGCCGCCGGCGAGAAGCGGGCGTGGCTCGCCGCGCAGGGAGTCAAGCTGCTGCCGAACGTCGGCTGGGCCGAGCGCGGCGGCTACGGAGCGATCGGCCACGGCAACTCGGTGCCGCGCTTTCACGTCACCTGGGGGACCGGGCCCGGCGTGATCGAGCCGTTCGTGCGGCGCGTCCGCGCCGCGGCTGCGCGCGGGCTCGTCGAGTTGCGCTTCCGCCACCGCGTCGACGCGCTGGGCGTCGCCGACGGCGCCGTCACGGGCGTCTCGGGCCGCGTGCTCGCCGCCGACTCGTGCGTGCGGGGGCAGTCGAGCAACCGCGAGGAGATCGGCGAGTTCGAGCTGCGTGCCGGCGCCGTGCTGGTCGCCTCAGGCGGGATCGGCGGCAATCACGAGCTCGTGCGCCGCAGCTGGCCGGCACGCCTCGGCGATCCGCCGAAGCACATGATCAGCGGCGTGCCGGCGCACGTCGACGGGCGGATGATCGAGATCGCGCAGAGCGCCGGGCGGCGCGGTGATCAACCCCGACCGCATGTGGCACTACGTCGAGGGCATCCGCAACTGGGCCCCGATCTGGCCGATGCACGGCATCCGCATCATCCCGGGACCGTCGTCGCTGTGGCTCGACGGCAACGGCGAGCGTCTGCCGGTGCCGCTGTTCCCCGGCTTCGACACGCTCGGCACGCTCGCGCACATCATGAAGACCGGCCACGAGCACACGTGGTTCGTGCTCAGCCAGAAGATCATCGAGCGCGAGTTCGCGCTCTCAGGCTCCGAGCAGAACCCCGACATCACCGAGCGCAGCGTGCGCGAGGTGCTCGAAGTCACGGCTCGGCAGCGGTGCGCCGCCGCCGGTCGAGGCGTTCAAGCAGCACGGCGCCGACTTCGTCGTGCGGCGCGATCTGCGCGCGCTCGTCGAGGGCATGAACGCGCTGACCGAGCAGCCGCTGCTGTCCTTCGAGCAGGTCGAGCGCGAGGTGATCGCGCGCGACCGCGAGATGGTCAACCCGTACAGCAAGGACATGCAGGTGACCGCGATTCGCGGCGCCCGCCGCTACCTGGCCGACCGCTTCACGCGAATCGCCGCGCCGCACGCGCTGCTCGATCCCGACGCCGGCCCGCTGATCGCGGTCAAGCTGCACATCCTCACGCGCAAGACGCTCGGCGGCCTGCACACCGACCTCTCAGGGCAGGTGCTCGGCGTCGACGAGGCAGCCGCTGGCCGGCCTCTACGCCGCCGGCGAGGTCGCCGGCTTCGGCGGCGGCGGCATGCACGGCTACCGCGCGCTGGAGGGGACGTTCCTCGGCGGCTGCCTGCTCTCCGGGCGCGTCGCCGGCCGGGCGATCGCCGCGGCCGTCGCCTGAGCTCCCTCGGTCAGGCGCACGGCCGCCATCAGATCGACCAGCTCGGGCAGCGAGTGCGGATCCAGACCGGACAGCTCCTGCACGCGCTGCAGCCGGTAGAGGACGGTGTTGCGATGCACGAAAAGCGCGGTCGCGGCTCGGCGCGCGTTGAGGTCGCAGGCGGCGTACTCGCGCAGCGTCTCGATCAGCTGACCGTGGCCGTCACGGTCCTCGTCGATGAACGCGCGGACGCGGTCGGGAATCAGCCGCTCGGGCACGGCGCCGCTCGCGACCATCAGCGTCAGCCTGCTGGCGAGCGACAGCTTCGCCAGTGAGAGCTGGCCACCCGGCGCGGCGGCTGCGGCGGCGGCGCGGGCCTCGCGATAGCTCTCGTCGACCTGCTCGGGCCCGCGCGAGCGAAGGCCGATGCCGAGCGCCGGAGCGCAGCCGAGCTTGTCCGCGGCCGCGGCCATCTCCCTCGCGACGCGCTCGCTCGCGGCGCTCGGATCGTCGCGCGCCAGCGCCAGGATCGAGATCAGGTCGTCGTCGCGCACGTGCGCGATGCTCGCGTGCACGAGTCTGCCGTCGCCGAGCCGGCGGGCGGCGCTGCGTAGCGCGCCTACGGCGTGGTCGGGGAAGCCGCGGAGCACCATCACCAGGTAGATCTCGCTCGCGCCGACGGGGAAGCTGCCGGCCTGCTGTCGCAGATCCTCGGATGCGCTACGGCCGTCGATCATCGCCTCGACCAGCCGGCTCTGGCCGCGATCGAGGTCGGCGGCGAGCCGCCGCTCCGCGCCGATGTAGCTTCGCGCGATCTCCGACCAGGCGGCCTCGGTGTAGCGCATCATCGGCAGCGCCAGCGAGGCGATCACGTCCTCGTCGGCGCCGATGCGCGTGCTGGACTCCTCGATCAGCTGCCACAGGACGCGATGCGCGACGCGGTAGGCATCGAGGATCTGCTCGGCCGGGATCCCCTGGTCGATCCGCCGCTCGACGGTCTCGCCGATGAAGCCGAGCTCGTCGCAGCCGGGCGCCGATCCGTCGCGCGCGCACTGCACGAAGGCGCCGATGTGCGCGGAGACCTGCGCCGCGATTTCCTCGCCCAGCAGGGAGTCGGAGCTCGTCGCGTAGGCGGGCAGCGTACGGAGGATCGAGTCGGTTGCCGCGGCGACCAGCTCGGGCTGGTGCTCGACCAGCGTCTCGAGGACGCGCCGCTGAGCGCCCGTCAGCATCTCACCGCCCACCGTCGGCGTCCCCATTGGCCCAGTTTACCTCCGCTTGTGCGAGGTGCACAAGCCACGACGGCCAAGTCAGTGCGGGTCGAACAGCTTGGCCGGCCGGCGACTCGGGTATCGAGTGAACAAGCCGGGGTCGAACAGCGAGCAAGGGGTCAATGGTGGGGAGCGAGGCCGCTCGGGGCGGCACGATGATGGTGCGCGGTCGCTCGGCGGCGCTCGGCAGGATCGCGCGTCGCGCGTCGCTGCTCGGCGCGCTCGTGGCGCTGCTCTGCACGGCGTTCGTCTCGAGCGCCGTCGCCGAAGTGCCGGTGCAGCCGTATGGCACGAACGACGCAGGTGGCTTTCGCAACGTCCTGCCGGCCGGCGAGAACGGGCTCGACAACGCCGTTCAGCTTGCCGAATTCGAGCTGAACGGCACCTACCCGCCGCACTTCGAGGATCAGCTGCCGCTCTACGCGAACCTTCTGCATGCCTCGCCGGCGCTGACACACGAACAGATCGCCAGCTACTTCAAGGACGCGACGTTCGGCGTCAAAGAAGGTGAAGTCGAATCGACGGTGAGTCCTCGCTCTGACGTCACGATCGAGCGCGACAGCGCCTACGGCGTGCCGCACATCTACGGCAGCACGCGAGCGGGAGTGATGTTCGGCGCCGGCTATGCCGGCGCTCAGGACAGGCTGTTCCTGATGGACGTGCTGCGCCATACGGCCAAAGCCGAACTGTCCTCGTTCGTCGGCGGCTCGGCGGGAAACCGCGCGATGGACCAGGTGCAGTGGACGATCGCGCCCTACACCGAAGCCGACCTTCAGTCGCAGCTGACCAACGCGCCCGTCCTGTACGGAGCAAAAGGCGCGCAGGTCGTCGAAGACGTGCGCGAATACTGCGCCGGCATCAACGCCTACATCGCCGAAGCGCGACTGGACCCGACGAAGCTGCCGGCCGAGTACGCCGCGCTCGGCAAGCTGCCCGAAGAATGGAAGCCGACCGACGTGATCGCGGTCGCCTCGCTGATCGGCGGGATCTTCGGCAAGGGCGGTGGCGCCGAGGTGCGCTCGGCGCTGACGCTCGAGTCCTTCGAAGCGCGGTTCGGCAAGGCGGCGGGCCGCAAGGCGTGGAAGGGCTTCCGCGAGCAGAACGATCCGGAAGCGCCGACGACGGTGAAGAAGGCGTTCCCCTACGAGACCGGCTCGCCGTTCGCGAAGACCGGCCTGGCGATGCCCGATCCGGGCTCGGTCAGCTACGTGCAGGACGGCTCCTCGCAAGCTCCGATCACTGCCGGTGAGGCGAGCACCGACACGCCCGATCCCGTCGCGATCCCCGACGACGGCTCGATCGGCGCGTCGCTGCTGCACGACGCGCTCGCGGGCCCGGCCCTGATGTCCAACTGGGAGCTGATCAACGCGAAGCACTCGACCGACGGTCACGCGATCGCGGTGATGGGGCCGCAGGTCGGCTACTACAACCCGCAGATCCTGATGGAGGAGGACCTGCACGGGCCCGGCATCGATGCCCGTGGCGCGGCCTTCCCCGGGGTGAACCTGTACGTCGAGCTGGGCCACGGGCGCGACTACGCGTGGAGCGCGACGACGGCGACGGCGGACAACGTCGACACGTTCGCGGAGGTGCTCTGCGAGGACGAATACCACTACCTCTACAAGGGCGAATGCCTGCCGATGGAAAAGCTCGAACGGACGAACACGTGGACGCCGAACGCGACCGATCAGACGCCGCCCGGCTCGGAAACGCTGACGGTCTATCGCACGGTTCACGGAATCGTCTACGCGCGCGGAACGGTGAAAGGCGAGAAGGTCGCGTTCGCGAGCGACCGCAGCACCTACTTCCACGAGGCCGACTCGGCGATCGGCTTCTCCGAGTTCAACGAACCGGCGTTCATGACCTCGCCGCAGCAGTTCGAGGTGGCTGCCTCGAACGTCAACTTCGGCTTCAACTGGGCATACGTCGACGCCAACCACATCGCCTACTACCTGTCGGGCGCCTACCCCGAACGGAGCCCGGGAACCTCGCCCGACTTCCCGATCTTCGGCACCGGCGAATTCGACTGGCAGGGCTTCAACCCACAACTGCACACGAGCGAGGACATCCCCTTCGAAGCGCATCCGAACGCGATCGATCCGCCGTTCCTCGTGTCATGGAACAACAAGCAGGCGCCACGCTTCTCCGCTGCCGACGACAAGTACGCGTTCGGCTCGGTCTATCGGATGCAGCTGATCCGCAACTTCATCGAAAAGGACATCGCGGGCGGCAAGAAGATGGAAACCGCGCAGCTCGTCAGCGCGATGGACGAAGCGGCGACGCAGGACATCCGCAGCGTCGAGCTGTGGCCGATCCTCAAGGAAGTGCTCGGCTCGCCCAGCGACCCGCGTCTGCAGAACGCGATCGCCGAGCTCGAAAGCTGGTACGCCGCCGGCGGTCACCGGCGCGACCTCGCGAACACCAGCATCTCGAGCCCCGGCACCTACGAACACAACGAAGCGATCACGATCATGGACGCGTGGTGGCCGAAACTGCTCGAAGCCGAGTTCCGCCCGACGCTCGGTGAAAGCGCGTTCGACGAACTTCACGGGATGCTCGAATTCGGGCTGCCCAACCCGGGCGGCGAACCGACCGCTCCGGACTTCGCCGACGGCTGGTTCGGCTACGTCAGCAAGGATCTGCGCGATCTGCTCGCGGCCAACGGCGAGGGGCCGCGTCCTCGCGGCGCCTACTCGCAGATCTACTGCGGCGGCGGGTCGCTGCAAACCTGTCGCGCGTCGCTGCAGAGCTCGCTGCTCGAAGCGCTCTCGGTGACGCCGCAGCAGATCTACGGCCACGGGGAATGTGCGGAAAACCCGCAGGCCAGCTGCTTTGACATGAACCGGTTCGTCAGCGCCAGCGGCGTATCGCTGCCGCCGTTCCCGTTCCAGAACCGGCCGACCTTCCAGCAGGTCGTCGAACTGACAAAGACACTGCCGCGCTAGCGAGGCGGCCGTGAGACCACGAGAAATCGCCACGAGATCGAAGGGAAGGACCAACGCCGTGAACATCAGTACTGCTAGCTGCGAGCAGGCCGGCCGCGCAACGTGCTCATCGAGCCGAGCGGCGCGGGCGAGCAGGTCATCGGGCAGGCTCCTGCGGCGCGCGGCGTCGCTCGCGCTGCTGATCGTCGGCTTCGCGGCAGCCAGCGCGCACGCGAGCGTCAGCATGTGCAACGTCCCGATGACGATGAGCGACGGCACCGTGCTGCGCGCGAACATCTACCTGCCGAGCGGCTCCGGGCGATACCCGACGATCCTCACGGCGACCGGATACAACAAGGACGCCGCTGACCCGACCGGGCAGAACTGTGAATCCTCTCAGGGCATCGCCGGCGACGAACCGGGTCTGACCGAAAAGGGCTTCGCGGTGATGGTGTTCGACGATCGCGGCACCGGCTCGAGCGGCGGCAAGTGGGAATCGTGGGGCCAGCGAACGCAGGAAGACTACAAGGAAGTGCTGGACTGGATCCAGGCACAGCCGTGGTCGAACTCGAAGGTTGCGACGACCGGCGAGTCATACATGGGAATCACCTCGCTGCTGATCGCCGAGGCCGACGCCGCGCGCGTCGCCGAAGGCAAGCCGCGCGCGGTCGAAGCGGTCTGGGCGGATATACCGATGGCCGACGCCTATCGCGACGTCACCTTCCAGGGCGGCGCGCTGGACTCGGGCTTCATGCCGCTGTGGCTGGGTCTGGTGACGGGACTGTCAGACCTGCCGCCCTCCTCGACGACGTCGAATCCCGAAGAAGCGGCGAAAATCTATCTCGAACACCTGCTCGGCAACGCGGAATTCAGCGGCGAGAAGCTGCTCGGCGCGAGCCTCGGAGAAGAAGCGTCCTACGACGGGCCGTTCTACCGCCTTCGCTCGCCGGTCGTACGCGCTTCGGAAATCACGGTGCCGGTCGTGATCCAAGGTGGCTGGTACGACCTGTTCCAGCGCGGCGAGCCGCTGCTGTGGGAATCGCTGAAGAACTCGCGCGACCGCGTGCTGTTCATGTCGCCGCACTACCACATCACCGAAGGCCCGGCGATGGAACAGCCGAACCTCAAGGAAGAATGGTTCAGCCACTGGCTGCGCAAGGTGAAGAACGGTGCGCAGCGCACGCCGAAGGTGAATCTCTACTCGATCAACGGCGAACACTGGGAACACTTCACCAAATTCCCGTTGCCGAAAACGCGCTACGAGCACCTCTATCTCAACGGTGCGGCGTCGGGCTCCTCGGCGATCTCGCTGCACGACGGATCGCTCGGCAGCGCGCCGCCGGCCGGCGAAGCAGGCGACAGCGAGCCGCTGCTGCCCGCCTCGAGCCCGTGCTCGCGGATGACCGCGCAGTGGACGGCCGGCGCGGCGTCGAACAGCGTCTGTGACACGAACAACAACACCTACGAGGCGACCTCACTGACCTATACGACACCGCCGATGCAGGCGAGCCACGACGATCACCGGCCTGATCACCGCGAACCTGTGGGCGGAACTGAGCACGACCGACGCGACGATGATCGCCGTGCTCAGCGAAGTCGAACCGTCGGGAGCGTCGAATCAGATCACCGCCGGCTACCTGCTGGCGAGCCAGCGCGCCCTCGACCCCGAACTCTCGACCTACGGGCCGAAACACCTGATGATCCGCCCGTGGCATCCGTATACGAAGGAAAGCCAGCAGGCCGTGACGCCGCACGAACCGACCGAATACAAGATCGAGATCTATCCGACGTCTGACATCGTCAAGCCGGGCAACAGGCTGCGCCTGACGATCGGCACGGCGAACACGTTCACGACGCTCACGCCATTGCCGAGCCTCGGGCAGGAGCTGGGCGGGACGCTGACGGTTCTGCACGACGCGCAGCACCCGTCGAACGTCCTGCTGCCGATCGCGCCATGACGGCGCGGTCGGCAGGTCGCCGGCGTGAGTCGATCGGCCGGCGTCGTCGGCCGGCGTCGGTGGACGCGCCGGCGTCAGTTGATCGTGTAGACGAGCGAGACCTGCGCGGTGAGCTTGCAGGTGCCCGCCGCGGCCTTCTTCGCGACGGGCGCCTTGGCCTTCGAACGTGACTTCGCGCGGTGCGTCGTTTTGCGCTCGGTCGGTCGCGCCAGCTGGCCGGCCGGCGTCGCGGCGGCGGCCTCGGGCGCGGCGATCACGGCGCGACTCGTGCCGAAGTCCGGCTGTTCGCCTTCGTATTCGGCGCCTTCGGTTTCGCTGCCGCCCTGGCACCAGATTTCGCCGCCGCCTTCGGCGATGCTCTGCACCGAGCCGAGCGTCGTGGCGGTCTTTTCGGCGAGGAACGCCGCCTTGCTCTGACCGTCGGTGACCGCTGAGGCCATCGCTTCGCGGTAGACGGCCGTCGCCGCTGGCGGCGTTCGCCGCCTGGGCGATCGGCACGCTGGCGACGCCCTCGACGCTGACGGTCCGCAGCGGCGTGCTCGTCGGCGCTTCGGCGACGGCGACGCCGAGCGTGCTCGCCAGGAACAGCGCGGCCGCAACGGCCACTACCGCTGGAATCAGCTTGCTCACCAGATCCTCACGTCGAGTGTATCCCCGCCGCGGCGGCCGGACGCGGGACTGGACGACCTTCGCCGATCTGGTGGCGGGGCGCCGAGCCTGGGCGCTTCGTATCGTGAGGAGCAGGCTTGAGAAGACCGCGACAGATGGGAGCGATGATGGAGCACCGCAAACTTGCCGACCTCGAGGTCTCGGCGATCGGCCTCGGCTGTATGGGGATGTCGGCGTTCTACGGCTCGGCCGACGAAAGCGAGGCGATCGCGACGATCCGCCGCGCGCTCGAGCTGGGCATCGACTTCATCGACACGGCGCAGCTGTACGGGCCGCTGACCAACGAGGAACTCGTCGGCCGTGCGATCGAGGGGCGTCGCGACGAGTACGTCATCGCGACGAAGTTCGCGCGGCGCACCGACCGGTCGACTCCCGGCGACATGTCGACGATCGGGCCGGTCGACGGCTCGGCCGAGTGGGTGCACGCGTCTGTCGAGGGCTCGCTGGAGCGGCTGAAAACCGATCGAATCGACCTCTACTACCAGCATCGCGTCGACCCGAACGTCGAGATCGAGGAGACCGTCGGCGCGATGGCCGAGCTCGTGCAGCAGGGCAAGATCCTGCACATCGGGCTCAGCGAGGCGGCGCCGGAGACGATCCGCCGCGCGCACGCGGTGCATCCGATCACGGCGGTGCAGACCGAGTACTCGCTGTGGACACGCGATCCGGAGTCCGAGGTGCTGCCGACCTGCCGCGAGCTCGGCATCGGCTTCGTGCCCTACTCGCCTCTCGGCCGCGGCTTCCTCTCGGGGCGCTTCAAGTCGCCCGAGGAGCTCGACGATGGAGACTTCCGCCGCCGCGGACCGCGCTTTACGGGCGAGAACCTCGACGCGAACCTGAAGCTCGCGGCGAAGGTCGCGGAGATCGCGAACGGCAAGGGCGTCACGCCGGCGCAGCTCGCGATCGCCTGGGTCCTCGCGCAGGGTCAGGATCTCGTGCCGATTCCCGGCACGAAGCGGCGCTCGTATCTGGAAGAGAACGCCGCTGCGGTCGAGGTCGAGCTGAGCGAGGACGATCTCGCACGGATCGACGCCGAGCTGCCGCCGGTGTCGGGCGCGCGCTACGACGAGGCCGGGATGGCGTCGGTCAATCTCTGACCGGCGCGCAGCGATCCGGACGGGAGGTGGAGATGGCCGGTGAGGTGTCGTTCTTCGAGTTGGGAGTGAAGGAGCCGGCGCGAGCGCGCAGGTTCTACGGCGCGCTGTTCGGCTGGCAGATGCAGCCGGGCCCCTCGGGAGCCGAGCTCGGCTACCAGATCGACAGCGGCAACGTCAGCGGCGGCCTGCATGGCGGCGACGAGGCAGCCGGGCCGTACCTGTTCTTCGCCGTCGACGACATCGACTCGGCGATCGAGCAAGTGCGCGAGCTGGGCGGCGAGGCGGAATTGAACGAGCATTCGGGGCCTGGCCCGTCGGGGACGTTCGCGTTCTGCCGCGACGATCAGGGCTCGCCGTTCGGTCTTCGCCAGGCGCCGTCATAACGGCGGCTGCTCGCCTAGCTGCCGACGGCCGCCGCCTGCTCGCCGGTCGCGCCCGCCGCTTCGGCTGCCGCCCACGCGGTCGCGATCGCCTGCGCGCGGCCGCTGACGCCGAGCTTGGAGTGGATCCGCTGCAGGTGCTTGTGGACGGTGCGGTCGCTGATCGTGAGGTCTTCGGCGGTCTGCGCGGTCGAGCGCCCGCGCGCGATCGCGACGAGCACCTGCGCCTCGCGCGCGGTCAGTCCGAGTCCCTGAAGCGCGTCTGCCGAGAGCACGCGACGAGAAGGCTCGAGCAGGATCACCGTCAGCGCGCCCGAGCGAACGCGGCGCACGAGGACGGTGTCATCGGCGAGCGCCAGCAGGGCTGTGCCGTCGCGCGGGCTGCCGAGCTCGCGAGCCGACGCGGCAGCTGCTCGCCGACCGCGCTCGGCTTGCCGCTGAGCTGCTCGAGCAGGTCGAGCGCCGTCGAGCTGGCGAACGCGATCGTGCCGTCGCGCTCGACCATCACGATGCCGCGTTCGTCGCCGTCGAGGCCGCGCTGGGTGGCGAGGAGCAGCTCGGTCATGCGCTGGCGGATCTGCGCGTTGCGATAGGCCTGGATCAGGTGCGGCCGGGCGAGGTTGAGCATCAGCCGCTCCTCGTCGTCGTAGTCGCCGGCCGCGCGCCGGCGCGAGAGCGCGATGCCCATCGTCATCGGCACCGGCGAGGGCAGCGTGAAGGCGATCTGGTGAGCGACGCCGAGCGGGCCGTAGACCTCGCGAAACAGCGGCAGTCGCTCGAGCTGATCGCGCGTGGCGACGTCTGAGAAACGCATTGCCCGCCCGTCGCGCGTGCGCGCGAAGCGCACGACGAGCGGGTTCTGCGCGTGGTGTGCCTGCCATGCCGGCAGCAGCGCCTGATCGATGTCCGGTTCGGCGATCGTCGCGAGCACGCCGGCGGTCCCGTGGATCTCGTTGTAGGAGGCCCACTCGGAGGGCACGAGCCGTCGCAGGCCCGGCAGCAGCACGCTGCGGAACTCCTCGAGATCGCCGGCGTCGTGCGCCTCGCCGACGAGGTCGAGCACCCCGCGATAGTGGCGTTCGCCGAGCATCCCTGCCATCGCAACCGATTATCGAGGCTGCGGGCACCGACTTACAAGCGCTCGGCCGCGCGCCCGAGGCGCTCAGCTGCGCGCAGGCAGCTGCTGCAGCGACCAAGCGTTGCCGTCCGGGTCAGCGAAGTAGACGAACCTGCCCCACGGGAACTCCTGCACATCGCCGGCCTCGACGTCGTGCGCGAGCAGCTCCGTGCGAGCCGCGTCGGCGTCGTCGACGACGACCTGCAGACCCTCGATCGTTCCGGGCGCCATCGCGTGCACGCCGCTCGTCAGCGAGATCGAGCAGGCCGAGCCGGGCGGCGTCAGCTGCACGAAGCGGATCTTCTCGTCGACCTGCGCGTCCTGATCGGCGGAGAAGCCGAGCTGCTCGACGTAGAACGCCTTCGCCCGGTCGATGTCGCTTACGGGGACCTGCACGAGCTCGAGTTTCCAGTCCATCTGACACTCCTCTGTTTCGTTGTTCGTGACGAAGAGGACGCTAGGGAGCATTGCGGTCAGTTTGGGTCCGCAAATGATGAGATGCTTCGCGTCGTGCTCGCTACCTCGGCGCGACTGCTCGAGCTTCTCTCGCTGCTTCAGTCCCGCCGCGAGTGGCCGGGCGCCGAGCTGGCCGAGCGCCTCGAGGTCGGCCAGCGCACGATTCGCCGCGACGTCGAGCGGTTGCGCGGGCTCGGCTATCCGATCGTGGCGAGACCCGGCGCCGGCGGCGGTTACCGGCTCGGCGCCGGCGCCGAGCTGCCGCCGCTGCTGCTCGACGCAGAGGAGGCCGTGGCGGTCGCCGTCGGTCTGCGCAGCGCGGCGAGCGCCGGCGTCAGCGGGATCGAGGAGACCTCGGTGCGTGCGCTGGCGAAGCTCGAACAGCTGTTGCCGTCGGCATCGCGACGGCGCGTCGGCGCGCTCGCCTCGGCGATGGCCTCCTATCCAGGCTTCGGGCCGCTAGTCGACGCGGAGATGCTCGCGACTGCGGCGGCAGCTGCGCGCGACTGCGAGCGGCTGCGATTCGGCTATCGCGCTCGCGAGGGCGAGCACAGCCGGCGAACGGTCGAGCCGCACCGGCTCGTGCACACGGGCCGGCGCTGGTACCTCGTCGCGTGGGACTGCGAGCGCGAGGACTGGCGCACGTTTCGCGTCGATCGGATCGTCTCGCCGCTGTCGCGCGACCGCCGCTTCACCGCGCGCGAGCCGCCTGCAGCCGACATCGCCGGATACGTCGCGAGCTCGATCGCGGCACTACGCGATCGCCATCAGGCACGGATCGTCCTGCACGGTCCGCTCGCGCAGCTCAGCGGGCGGGTGCCGCGCCACGTCGGCTCGCTCGAGCCGCTTGACGACGAGCGCTGCCTGTTGCGCACCGGCTCGGACTGGATCGGCGGCCTCGCGGTCTACGTCGCCGAGCTCGGCGTCGACTTCGAGGTGCTCGAACCGCCGGAGCTGGCCGAGCAGGTGCGCGTGCTCGGCGAGCGCTTCACGCGCGCGGCGCGCTCGCGGTGACGGCGGCGTCTGCCGCGGGCGTCTGCGGCTGCCCGTCGAACGCGAAGCGCACGCTCGTGAGCTGCTCGGAGACCTCCCACAGGCGACGCGCGGTCTCAGGATCGCGAGCGGCGCGCGTCGGCTGCACGAGCGTCGGCGCTCCGCGCATCTCCTGAAAGCCGTCGGGCCCGACGAACGAGCCGCCCGCGATCTCTGCCGTGGCGGCATACAACGTCGGCTCGGCGCCGCGCTCGGCGCTCTGCGCGACGACGCGGTTCAGCACGATCGAGCCGAGCCGCTCGACGCGCGAAGGCGTCGCGGCGAACTGCAGGTTCGTGGCGGCGTAGCCGGGATGCGCGGCGACGCTCAGCACGTCGGCGTCACGCGCGCGCAGCCGCCGGTTGAGCTCCAGCGCGAACAGCAGGTTCGCGAGCTTGGACTGTCCATATGCCGGCCAGCGGCGGTAGGAGCGCTCGCTCTGCAGGTCGTCGAAGTCGATCCGGCCGAACTTGTGCGCGGTGCTGCTGACGGTGACGACGCGCGCGGCCGGCGTCGTCAGCAGGCGATCGAGCAGCCGCCCGGTGAGCGCGAAGTGGCCGAGGTGGTTGGTGCCGAACTGCAGCTCGAAGCCGTCGACGGTCTTGCTGTACGGCGCCGCCATCACGCCGGCGTTGTTGATCAACAGGTCGAGACGATCGTGCGCGTAGCCGTCGGCGAACGTGTGGACGGACTGCAGCGAAGCGAGGTCGAGCGAGGCGACCTCGAGGTCGGCGCCGGGCGCCTCGGAGCGGATCGACGCCGCGGCCGTCTCGCCCTTGACCGTGTCGCGGCAGGCGAGCACGACGTGAGCGCCGGCCTGCGCGAGTACGCGTGCGGCGTCGAGGCCGATGCCGCTGTTGGCGCCGGTGACGATCGCGATGCGGCCGGTCTGGTCGGGAACGGTGTAGCTGTCAGCCATGAGGTGCCTTTCGTCGAATCATCGAGACATGGTGGGCGGCCGTCTCGGTGGGCGGCCGTCGCTCGGAAGCATTATGACACTCATGATGCCAAATGGCAGCAAAAGTGTCAATTGGCACTCCGGGTATACTCCAATCATGTCGAGCACCGCGCAGGAGAGCGTCGGCCTTCGCGAGCGCAAGAAGCTGCGCCGCCGCGAGCAGATCACCGACGCGGCACTGCGACTGTTCGCCGAGCGCGGTTTCGACGGCGTGACGATCGACGAGATCGCGCATGTCGCGGATGTCTCGCGGCGCACGTTCTTTCGCTACTTCGCGCGCAAGGAGGACGTGCTGATCGCCTGGAAGCAGCAGATGGCAGATGAGCTGCGCACGGCGCTCGCCGGGCGACCTGCCGGCGAGCCGCCGCTCGAGGCCGTGCACCGGGCGTTGGCTGAGGTCGCGGCCGGATATGCCGAGAGGCCCGAGCTGACGCTCGGGCTGATGCGTCTGTTCGAGGGTGGTCCAGCGCTGCGTGCGGACGTCGAGTATCAGGATTGGGACGACGTGCTGGCCGACGGCATCGCCGGGCGGATGGGCGTGGACGCCAGCCGCGACGCGACGCCGCGGCTGATCGCAACGGTCGGCTTCGCCGTGCTGACTGCGACGATCGAGACGTGGGCGGCAGCCGGCGGCAAGGAAGATCTCGTCGCCTTGCTGGACCGAGGCTTTGCCGAGCTGCGACGGGTCAGCGCCGCCGCCGGCGCGTGAAGGACTCGGTCGGGCCGGCAGTGAGCAGCGCTCGTTTGTTTGCGAGGCGCGGGGGTACGCCATGACTGTGGAGCAAGGGCGCTCCAGGTTCGGCGGCCACGCGGCAGTGGTGCTCTCTGTGGCGCTGCTCGCCCTCGGTCTGCTGCTCGCGCCGGCTGCCGGCGCAGTAGCGCCGGCGTCGAGCGCCGGCTGCCCGCCGGCGAGCTCGACGCCACTGCCGCCGCAGAGCGCGCCGCTGAGTGAAGCGAACACGCCACCGCCGCCTGCCGCCGAAGCGCTGATCGCGTGCGTCGCAACGACGCCGATCCTGGGGGCGACGCTCGCCCACTGGACGGCAGTCGCCGAACGCGCTGCGTCGCCGAAGGGGAAGGCGTCGGCGGCTGCGAGCGGCGAAGTTCCGGCGGCCAACCAAGCGCTCAGCTTCCTGCTCTCCTCCGAGTGGATTCTCGTGGAAGGTCGTGCGCTGGGCATCCACGTCTCTTCGGCGCAGGTGCGGCGCTCATACGACCGCACGCGCGACCGGCAGTTCCACAGGCGCAGCCAGTTCCACGCGTTCCTACGCAGCAGTGGCGAGACGGTCGCCGACCTGCTTTTTCGCGTCCGTCTGAACATGACGTCGAACGCGCTCCAGCAGCGGATTCAGCGCGGTCGCGGCGACACGAAGCAGAAGCAGCAGGCGATCGTGCGGTTCGTCGCCCAGTTCAGACGCAAGTGGCGCGCGCGGACCTACTGCGCGGCGGCGTATCTCGTCAACGACTGCGGCAACAGCTTCTAGCGCGAGCTCGGCGCGGCCGTGCACGCTCGCCGGCTACTGCCGCGCCTGATACTCGGCGAACGTCTTGCGGCCGAGCTCCGGATCGAGCCCGAAGCGCTCGGCGTAGCGCTCGTGCGTCTCGCGGCCAGTCGCGCAGCGACTCGACCTCGCTGATCGGCGCGCCGGCGAGCAGCGCGTCGAAGCGCGCGAAGCAGCGGTCCCAGCCGGCCGCGTCACGCGCGGCCTTCTCGCGCCCGCTGAAGGTGTGGCTGAACAGCAGCACGCAGCCGTCGCCGTCGGGGCGCAGCTCGAAGCGCAGCACGTCGCCGAACCACGTTCCGCAGAGCAGGCTCGGTGGGTCGCTCTCGGTGATCTGCAGCGGCTCGTTCGCCGGGAACCAGTGCGCCAGCTCCGGCCGGATCGGTGATCGCTCTCCAGACGCGCTCGCGCGGGTGCTCGTAGCGGCGCTCGAGATGAAGCGTCACTGCGCTGTCGTGGTCGTTCAAGCTCAGCGGTAGAGGCAATCGTCGGTCATGGGTTCTCCTCCAGGTGTTGCTTCGAGCGCATCGAGCCGCTCGGACCAGTACGCGCGGTAGGGCTCGAGCCACTCGGCGAGTTCCGCGAGCGGCTCTGCGCGGAGCCCGTACCAGCGCTCCTTGCCCGCCGGCTCGAACGTCGACGAGACCGGCCTGGCGAAGCACCTTGAGGTGCTTGGAGACGCCCGGCTGGCTCAGCCCGACGCGCCTGACGAGCTCGCCGACCGACCGCTCGCCGCCGCGCAGCAGGTCGAGTATCTGCCTGCGGTGTGGCTCGGCTACTGCGGCGTAGGCGGTCATCCGACGATCATATTACCATCAAGACATATGAGATCGCGTGCGGTCTCGCGCTGTGGCGGGACAGCCGGCGCACCGCGTTGCGCGACCGCGAGCGGGCGTTAGGCTGCGCCGCATGAGCGTTCGAAGACCGTGCAACGAGCAGCCGCTGACCGGCCGCTGCGCGTGCGGCACGGTGCGCTTCGCGGTGAGCGCTCCGTTCGAAGCGGCGCGCTACTGCCACTGCCACAACTGCCAGCGCCGCACCGGCACGTCGTCCTCGCCGAACGCGCGCGTCGCGGCAGCTGCCTTCACGATCGCGCAGGGCGCGGAGGCGCTGCGCGCCTGGCAGCCGCAGGGCGGCCAGGCGAAGTGGTACTGCGCGGAGTGTGGCGGGCACCTGTTCAGTCGTCCGGACGGCGGCGAGCACGTCTACGTGCGGATGGGCGCGCTCGACGCCGATCCCGGGATCCGCCCCGAATACCGCCAGTGGGTCGGCTCGGCGGCACCGTGGGAGCCGATTCCGGACGACGGCCTACCGCGCTTCGAGGGCGCCGCGCCCTAGCGCGGCGCCCGTCAAAGAAGTAGCTCCTCCCTCGACGCCCACGCCCGGGCACCTCGAGAGTCCGGAAGTGCCCGCAGCGGTTGTTCTGAGCTCGGCGAGATCGACGGTGTGCTGCACGTCGCGGCGGGCGGCGTCGACGAGATGTTCGACTGATCGCGACTAGTTCGGTGGGCTGTTCGCAGCCTTCGGCGCCGCGGATCGAGCGCTCGCCGGCAGCATGCGCGGCGCCGGTAGCTTGGAGGCGATGAGCGGCTCGAGCGCCAGCACGACGACACACGGCGAGCATCGACGCGGCCAGGCATATGCGCTCGGCGCGGCACTTGCGTGGTCGACCGGCGGGATCCTGCAGCGGCAGGTCTCGGCCGGCGCGGCCGACCAGATCGTCGGGCGCGCGATCTTCGCGTTCGTCGCCGTGCTCGCCTTCGTGCGACTCGGCGAACGCGTCACGCTCGGCTCTGCGCTGCGCTCGGTTGCGAACGTGCCGGGCCTGATCGTCGCCGCCGGCATCGCCGTCGCGTCGGCGAGCTTCATCGTCGCGCTCAACAACACGAGCGTCGCGCACGTGCTCGTGATTCAGGCGGTCACGCCGATCCTTGCGGCGCTGTTCGCGTTCGCCGCGCTGCGCGAGCCGCTGTCGGCCTGGACATGGGCGGCGATGGCGCTCGCGGTACTGGGCATCGGCGTGATGGTCGGCGTGCCGAGCGGCGGCAGCGTGCTGGGTGAGAGCATGGCGTTCCTCTCACCGCTGTCGTTTGCAGTCGTGATCGTCGTCGCGCGACGCAATCGCGGCGTCTCGATGGCTCCGGCGACGGCGCTCGCGCAGCTGCTGCTCGTGCTCGTCTGGCTGCCGTTCGTGCACGCCGGGCAGCTGCACGCGGCCGACGTCGGCTGGCTTGCGCTGCTCGGCCTCGGCCAGCAGGGTTTCGGCCTTGTCTTCTTCACGATCGGCGCGCGCCTGATCCCGGCCGCGGCGATGGGCCTGATCCTGCTGCTCGAGTCGGTGCTCGGCGTCGTCTGGGGCTGGCTCGGCACGAGCGAAGGGCCGAACGTGCCGACGGTGCTCGGCGGCCTGATCGTGCTCGCCGCGGTCGCGCTGAAGCTACGCGACGACAACCGGCGGCTCGGGCGTGCGGCCGAGGCAGAGTTGCAGACGGCACTCGCGGCCGCGGCGGTTCGCGATGTCTGAGCCGCTATAATGCTTGCTGGCAAGCAACTATTTTGTGGGATGAGGAGTTTCGGCGGTGTCGAACACGGCGGCGAGTACACGAACGGCGAGCGAGGAGCAGGCACAGGCGGCCGCTGCGGCTGAGCCTGAGCCGACTGCGCGGCTGCGCGCGGCGATCGGCCGGCTTTCGCGGCGCCTGCGCCCGACGGTCGCCGGCTCGCAGCTGACGCCGTCGCAGATCTCGGTGCTGTTCACGATCGTTCGCAACGGGCCGCTGGGCCTGTCCGATGTCGCCGAGCTCGAGTCGCTCAACCCGACGATGCTCTCGCGCTTCATCGGCCAGCTGACCGACGCCGGGCTGATCCGCCGCACGGCCGACCCGGACGACCGCCGCGCGGCGCTCGTCGAGGCGACGGCGCAGGGGCGTCGGCTGCGCGAGCGGATCCACCGTGAGCGCACGAGCGCGCTGCAGCGATACGTCGACGAGCTCGACGAGTCGCAGCGCGAGACGTTGTGGCGCGCGCTACCGGTGCTCGAGGAGCTCGCCGAGCGGCTGCCGGCGAGGCGCGCATGACGCGCCTGCTCGGCGTGGACCGGGCGGAGCGCGTGATCGACGCCTGGCGGACGACGTTCGCAGCGTTCTCGATTCCGAACTACCGGCGCTACATCTCCGGGCAGTCGGTCTCGCTGA
Organism: uncultured Solirubrobacteraceae bacterium; assembly: GCA_963812575.1. Classification (GTDB taxonomy): domain Bacteria; phylum Actinomycetota; class Thermoleophilia; order Solirubrobacterales; family Solirubrobacteraceae; genus Palsa-744. Next base: position 211,978 of record CAWEVS010000004.1, read on the forward strand.
TCGGCACCTGGATGCAGATGGCGGCCCAGTCGTGGCTCGTTCTGACGATCACGCGCTCGGCGACCACGCTCGGGCTGATCGTCGCGCTGCAGACGCTGCCGGTGTTGCTGCTCGGCCCGTACGGCGGCGTGATCGCAGACCGCGTCGACAAGCTGCGGCTGATGCGCATACTGCAGGTCGCGATGGGCGTGCAGGCGCTCGTGCTCGGCGTGCTGACGGTCACCGGCGCGGTGCGTCTGTGGGAGATCGGAGTGCTCGCCGCGCTGCTCGGGCTGAACAACGCATTCGAGAATCCGGCGCGCCAGTCGTTCATGCTCGAGATGGTCGGGCCGGAGAACCTGCGCAATGCGGTCAGCCTCAACTCGGTGCTCGTCAACGTCGCGCGCGTGATCGGCCCGGCGGTCGCCGGCGTGTTGATCGCGACGGTCGGCGAGGGCGTCTGCTTTCTCGTCAACGCCGCCAGCTTCGTCGCAGTAGTCGCTTCGCTGAGCATGCTCGACCGCAGCGCGATCCATCCGAGTGCTCCGACCGGCCGCGAGCCGGGACAGCTGCGCGAGGGACTTCGTTACGTCAGGCGCACGCCCGAGCTCGCCGTGCCGCTGCTGATGATGGGGCTCGCAGGCTGCCTGGCGTACGAGTTCCAGGTGACGCTGCCGGTGATGGCGCGCCAGGCTCTGCACTCCGGCGCGACCGGCTACGGCTTCATGACCTCGGCGATGGGCGTCGGCGCGGTCGCCGGCGGCCTGATCGTCGCCGCGAAGGGCCGCATCGGGCTGCCACCGCTGGTGCTCGCAGCGACCGGCTTCGGCGCCGTGCTGCTGTTCGCGAGCGTCGCGCCGAACCTGCCGATCGAGATCTTCGCGCTGGCGCTCGCCGGTGGCGCCAGCATCTCGTTCATGTCGACGGCCAACTCCACCCTGCAGCTGACGGCCGCTCCGGAGATGCGCGGTCGCGTGATGTCGCTGTGGTTCGTCGCCTTTCAGGGCTCGACGCCGATCGGCGCGCCGATCGTCGGCTGGGTGATGGCTGCCGCCGGCGCGCGCGCAGGGCTCGGGCTCGGCGGTATCTCCTGCCTGCTCGTTGCGCTGCTCGGCCTGTTCGCGCTGCGCCGCCTGCACCCAGGCTCGATCCGCTCTAAGCTCGCGCTCGGCGCGCGCTTGTAACGGGCCGAACGGCGCCTCGGGTTACAGTGGCCCGGTGAACCGCTTGCACGGCGTGATCTGCTCGTCGGGCGCTTGGCGGCGAAGCGTCGAGCGCGAGCTGCTGCCGTGGGGCGTCGGCTCGCTGGAGCTCGGCGATGAGGTGCTCGAGATCGGGCCTGGCTTCGGCGCGACGACGCGCGTGCTCGCGCGCGCGCCGTCCTCGCTCACGGTGCTCGAGCTCGACGAGCGGTACTGCGCGCATCTTCGCGACGAGCTGGGAGTGGCCGTGAGCGTCGTCCAGGGAGACGCGACGGCGATGCCATTCGACGACGGGAGCTTCTCGGCCGTCGTCTGCTTCACGATGCTGCACCACCTGCCTTCGCGCGAGGCACAGGATCGGTTGTTCGCAGAGGTCGCGCGCGTGCTGCGCCCGGGCGGTCTGTTCGCCGGCACCGACAACTGCGGCCGCGGCCTCTTGTTCCGGCTGCTGCATGTCGGCGACATCCTCGTGCCGGTCGCGCCCGACGGTCTCGCCGCGCGGCTGCGCTCGGCCGGCCTGGCCGAGCCGGCGATCGACGAGCACGCGCGCTCGTTTCGCTTTCGCGCGCAGAAGCCGATCGACGCGGCGGCGTGAGCGAGCTCGAGTTCCTCGGCGCGCTGCAGGTCGAGCTGCTGCGCCACGCCGAGCTGCACGCCGAACGCCCCGAGCACGAGCTGTTCCAGACGTCGACCGTGCAGGCGCTGCTGGCCGGCGCATACGACGGCGACGTGACGCTCGCCGAGGTGCTCGAGCACGGCGACTTCGGGCTCGGCACGCTCGACGGGCTCGACGGCGAGCTGATCGTGCTCGAGGGCGAGGCCTGGAAGGCGGAGCTCGACTGCACGCTGACGCGCGCCGAGCTCGCTTGCAAGACGCCGTATGCGGTCGTCGTTCCGTTCGCGCCCGAGCGCCCGCTGGCGCTGATCGGGCCATTTTCCGAGGACGAGCTGGAAGCGCGCCTGGGCGAGCGCCTCAGTGTCGCGCGACGGCCGACGGCCGTGCGGCTCGATGGGCGCTTCGCCGAGGTGCACGTACGTTCGGTGCCGCGCCAATCACCGCCCTACAGGCCGCTGGCAGAGGTGATCGAAGAGCAGCATGTGAGCGTGCTCGAAGACGTCGTCGGCACGATGGTCGGCTTCTGCTTTCCCGACGCGCTCGACGGGATCGAGATGACCGGCGCGCACCTGCACTTCCTCGACGAGCGGCGCGCGCGCGGAGGCCACGTGCTCAGCTACACGCTGCTCGAGGCGCTCGCACAGCTCGACACGGCAAGCGCCCTGCACGTCGAGCTGCCGGGCGCTGTCGCGCCGCCGAGCCACGGCGCGAAGCTCGACGCCGACGCGCTGTCGCGGATCGAGCACGACCGCTGAGCGATCACGCGGGAACGCGCCGCGAGGCGAGCGCCGGTGCGATACTCGATCGGTGCCCTACAACGCTGAGCTCGGGCCCACTCGATACCTCGCCGCCGAGGAGCGCTACGACTCGATGTCCTACAGGCGCTGCGGGCGCAGCGGCCTGCAACTGCCGGCGATCTCGCTGGGGCTGTGGCAGAACTTCGGCGACGACCGGCCGCTGCGCGACAGCCGCGCGATCCTGCGGCGCGCGTTCGACCTCGGCATCACGCACTTCGATCTGGCGAACAACTACGGGCCGCCGTACGGCAGCGCCGAGATCAACTTCGGCCGCGTACTGGCCGAGGATCTGAAGCCCTATCGCGACGAGCTCGTGATCTCGACGAAGGCCGGCTATGACATGTGGCCCGGGCCCTACGGCGAGTGGGGCTCGCGCAAGTACCTGCTGGCCAGCCTCGATCAGAGCCTTGCGCGGATGGGCTTGGAGTACGTCGACATCTTCTACTCGCACCGCTTCGATCCGCAGACGCCGCTGCGCGAGACGATGGGCGCGCTCGACTATGCCGTGCGCAGTGGCAAGGCGCGGTATGTCGGTATCTCCTCCTACGGGCCCGAGCGCACCAAGGAGGCGGTCGACGTGCTGCGCGAGCTGGGCACGCCGCTGTTGATCCATCAGCCGTCCTACTCGATGTTCAACCGCTGGATCGAGGACGGGCTGCTCGACGTGCTGGCGCGCGACGGCGTCGGCGCGATCGTCTTCTCGCCGCTGGCGCAGGGGCTGCTGACCGATCGCTACCTCGACGGTGTCGAGCAGGACTCACGCGTGCGCCGCGGCAACTACTTCGACGAGCAGCTGCTCAGCGAGCAGAACCTCGAGCGCGCACGCGCGCTGAACGAGATCGCCGCGCGCCGCGGGCAGTCGCTGGCACAGCTCGCGATCGCCTGGGTGCTGCGCGACGAGCGCGTCACCTCGGCGCTGCTCGGTGCCAGCAGCGTGCGCCAGCTCGAGCAGAACGTCGAGGCGCTGAAGCGCCCCGACTTCGACGATGCCGAACTGGCCGAGATCGATCGCTACGCGCAGGACGGAGGGATCAACCTGTGGGCGCAGTCGAGTCAGGCGTGAGCACGGCGGTCGACGCCGCGGCGCCCAGCGAGTCACCGCCGCGCTCGGGCCTGCGAGCACTGCCGACGGCGCCGGTCGCGGCCGCGTCGCTGATCGCCGGCTACGCCGTCGCTGCCGGCACCGGCTCGCGACCGCTCGGCGGCCTCGTGCTTGCCGCCGGCGGGCTCTGGTGCATCCGCGAGTGGCGCCGGCGCAACGATGCGCGCACGGCCGTGATCCTCGCCGCTGGCGGCCTCGCCGCGTTCGTCCTCTCGCACGTGCTCGCCCTGGCGGTCGGAGCGTGGCCGGCCGTGTTGCTCGCCGCGGCCGCGATCGCGCTCGCCGCGTGGCTGCGCGCCGATGCGCGCGCCCGCGGCTGACCGCACACGAGCGCGCGGAGGCCCCTTAGGAAGCTCTGAGCTTTCGCACACACAAAGCTGAGGTGCGCGGCAGATACTGCCGCCATGAGCTCTCTCGCGACGGCCGTCACTCCGCATCTCTTCTGGATCACGAGTCGCGCCGCCGGCACCGCGGCGCTGCTGCTGTCGAGCGTGTCGGTCTGCGTCGGGCTGGCGATCGGCATCCGCGTTCTCGGCGCACGCAAGAGCGACCTGCGGATCGCGCACGAGGCGCTCTCACTGGCGACGATCGCAACGCTGCTCGTGCACGTCTTCGCGCTGCTCGGCGACGGCTTCTTGAAGCCGAGCGTCGCCGACCTGACGGTGCCGTTCGTCAGCGGCTATGAGACGGTCTGGACGACGCTCGGCATCGTCGCGTTCTGGGCGATGCTCGCGCTCGGTCTCTCCTACTACGCACGCGCCCGAATCGGCGTGCAGCGCTGGCGCGTGCTGCATCGGCTCGTCGCGCTGGCCTGGCTGCTCGGCCTCGTGCACTCGCTCGGCGAGGGCACCGACGCCGGGCAGCTGTGGTTCCTGGCGATGGTCGCGATCGCAGCGGCGCCGGCGATCGGGCTGCTGCTCGTGCGCTGGCTGAAACGCTCCAAGCCGCTCGCCGCCGGCAGCACGGCGGCGGCTACGACGAGCATCAGGGCGGCGCGATGACCAAGCGCGAGGCCAGGGCGCTGGCCGGCGAGCGCCGTGTCGAGCTGCAGCGTCGCGCACGGCGCATCAGGCGCTCGGTCGCAGCGACCACGACGGCCGTGTTCGTCGCACTGTTTCTCGTGATCTACGTGCAGCTCGCCTCCGGCCACGACCCGGCACTGTCGGCCTCCTCGAAAGCGCGCCAGACGAGCACGCAAGCGAGCGGCACGACGTCGAGCTCCGGCGAATCCGGCGCCTCGAGCTCCGGTGAATCGGGAGCGTCGAGCGACTCCAGCTCCTCGGGCAGCGAATCGAGCACGAGCAACTCGAGCGAATCGAGCGCCGCCGAATCGAGCGAATCGAGCTCTGCCGAATCGAGCGAATCGAGCTCCGGCGAAGCGAGCGAATCGAGCTCCGAACAGTCATCGAGCTCGGAAGCGAGCCCGATGACGACCTCGCAGTCGTGACGGTCGGCGCCGAGCATATCGAGCGGTTCGAGTGCCTCGGCTCGTGGTGCTCGGTGCTCGTCGACGGCGCCGACGGCGAGCGCTCGGCGCGCGAAGCTGCGCTCGATGCACGCCGCTCGCTCGAGCGCTGGCATCAGCGCTTCTCACGCTTTCTGCCGGCCAGCGAGCTTTCGCGCTTGAACGCCGACCGGCGCCGGATCGTGCCGGCCAGCGCGCTACTGGTGCGCCTGGCCGCGGCCGTGCGCCTCGCCGGCGAGCTGTCGGGAGGGCTGGTCGACGCGACGCTCGTCGGGCAGCTCGAGCGCGCCGGCTACGGCCACGATCTCGGCGAGCGGCTGGCCGTCGAGCGGGCGCTCGAGCTGGCGCCGCGCCGCCGGCCGGCGTCGGCGAGCATCGAGGCAAACTGGCGCGCGGTCGAGGTCGACGCGCGCGCGGGCACGATCAAGCGCCCGCCCGGCGTGCGGATCGACAGCGGCGGTCTCGCGAAGGGGCTGTTCGCCGACGTGCTTGCCGCGCGGCTGGCGGGACACGCCGGCTTCGCCGTCGACTGCGCCGGCGACCTCGCGCTCGGCGGACGCGCACGGATCGTGCGGCGAGTGCACGTCGAGAGCCCGTTCGATGCGCGCGTGCTGCACACGTTCGAGCTGCGCGCGCAGTGCGTCGCGACGAGCGGCATCACGCGGCGCAGCTGGCGCGCGCCCGACGGCGGCTGCGCGCACCACCTGCTGGATCCGGGCAGCGGCCGGCCGGCGTTCACCGGCATCGTGCAGACGACGGCGCTCGCGCCGAGCGCGCTGGAGGCCGAGGTTCGCGCGAAGGCCGCGCTGCTCGCCGGGCCGCGTGCGGCGCGTGCGCACCTGCGCCACGGCGGCGTGATCGTGCTCGAGGATGGCTCGCACGAGGTGATCGCGCCGCTGCCTGCGCCCAGCAGCAGCGCGCTCGCGCGCTTCGCCAACGCTCGCGCATAGCGTTTCGGACATAATCGCCGCGATGAGAGCGGTGCAGATCGTCGAGGAAACGGGGCCCGACAGCGCGCTGCGCGTGCTCGAGCTGCCCGAGCCGGAGGCCTCGCACCCGCTGACGCCCGGCTCCGGCGTGCTCGTCGACGTGTACGCCGCCGGCGTCTCGTTCCCCGAGGTGCTGCAGACGCGCGGCGCCTACCAGGTCAAGCCGCCGCTGCCGTTCATACCCGGCAGCGAGGTCGCCGGCATCGTCCGCAGCGCGCCCGAGGGTGCGTCGGTCAGCGCCGGCGATCGCGTCGCCGCGTTCTGCGCGCTCGGCGGCTTCGCCGAGGTCGCCGTCGCGCCCGAGCACTTCACCTTCGCGCTGCCCGACTCGCTCGACTTCGCGCAGGGCGCGAGCCTGATCCTCAACTACCACACGGCCTACTTCTCGCTGGTCACGCGCGGTCGCCTGCGCGAGCGCGAGACGGTGCTCGTGCACGGCGCCGCCGGCGGTGTCGGCACGGCGACGCTGCAGGTCGCCAAGGCGCTCGGCGCGCGCACGATCGCGCTCGTCTCCAGCGAGGAGAAGGGTCGCGTGGCGCAGGATGCCGGCGCCGAGCAGATCGTGCTGCTGGCGGACGACTGGAAGGACCAGGTCAAGGAGCTCTCCGGCGGAGGCGTCGACATGGTGATCGATCCGGTCGGCGGCGATCGCTTCACCGACAGCCTGCGTTCGCTGCGCGCGAACGGGCGCGTCGTCGTCGTCGGCTTCACCGGCGGCTCGATTCCCGAGGTCAAGGTCAACCGGCTGTTGCTCAACAACACCGAGGTGATCGGCGCCGGCTGGGGCGCCTACGTGATGGGCCGGCCCGAGGTCACGCGCGAAATCGGCGCCGAGATCGCGCGGATGATCGACCAGGGCTTCATCTCGCCGATCGTCGGCGAGCGCTTCCCGCTCGATCGCGCGGCCGATGCGCTGCACGCGATCGACGAGCGGCGCGCGACCGGCAAGGTCGTGCTCGACGTGCGCGAGCCCTAGCGGCTCGCCCTAGCGCTGATCGAGCAGTTCGCGCCAGCTCTGCGCGTCGAGCGTCGGCGCCGGCTCGCTGCTCTGCAGGAAGTCGATCAGCACGTCGACGAAGCGCTCGGGCTCGTCGAGCTGCGGGAAGTGCCCGGAGGCGTGGAACACCTCGAGGCGACTGGTCGCGAGCCGCGCGTGCGCGGCCTCGCCGTGCGACAGCGGGATGATCGAGTCGTGCTCGCCCCAGATCAGCAGGAACGGGATGTGCGCCGAGAGGTGCAGGCGGTTTGAGGCGTCGACGCGCTGCCCGCCCGGCTCGACGACGGCGCGCAACGTGTGCACGAAGGCGGCGCGCGCCTGCGCGTCGGACAGCGTCGCGTGCCCGTGCGCGATCTCTTCGACGTCGGTTCGCGCGCGCAGGCCGATCCGCCCGAGCAGGCCGCCGGCGAGGCGACCGGCGTCGAGCACGCGCGTCGCCGCGAGCAACGGCAGTACGTACTCGGCGCCCGGCAGCGTCGCGGCGCGCAGCAGGATGTTGACCTCGCGTCCGAGCCCGCCGGAGTCGATCAGCGCGAGCCGTTCGCAACGCTCGGGAAACTGGTAGGCGAACTGCATCGCGATGCCACCGCCGAGCGAGTGCCCGACGACGCTGGCGCGCTCGTGACCGAGCACGACCATCAGGTCGCGCACGTTGCTCGCGTGCGCGCCGAGCGAGTAGTCGCCGCGCGGCTTGTCCGATTCGCCGTGGCCGATCAGGTCTGGCGCGATCACCGTGAAGTGGCGCGCGAGATAGGGCATCACGCGCTGCCAGGTGGCAGAGCTCGAGGTGATGCCGTGGATCAGCACGAGCGCCGGCCCGCTGCCGGCTTCGCGGAACGCGATCCGCTCGCCGTGCAGCGTGAGCGCGCGAAGCCTCGGCTCGTACTCGGCCGCGACCGGCGGAGCCGCGCTCGCGCTACGCGTAGTGCGAGTAGCCATCACCGAACCTACGCCGAACATGCGAGATCGTTACCCCCTAAGAGCAACGTAGGAGCGTCCAGGCAGCCTCGGCGCGAGCGCGCGGCGTCGGTAACAATCGACACTATGAAGCTGCTCGTAGTTGACGACGATCGCGCCGTTCGCGACGCGCTGCGGCGCGTGCTGACGCTCGCGGGCTACGAGGTCGAGACGGCCGACGACGGCGCTCAGGCGATCGAGCAGGTCGTCCGGTCGGTGCCCGATGCGGTCGTGCTCGACGTCGGCATGCCTGAGATCGACGGCATCGAGGTCTGCCGCAGGTTGCGCCTGCTGGGCAACCGCGTGCCGATCCTGATGCTGACCGCGCGCGTCGACATCCAGGATCGCGTCGCCGGCCTCGACGCCGGCGCCGACGACTATCTCGTCAAGCCGTTCGACAACGCCGAGCTGAAGGCGCGCCTGCGCGCGCTGATGCGACGCACAGTGGCCGAGGGCGACGGCACGCTCGACGAGCTGTCGTTCGCCGAGGTCACGCTCGACACCTCGCGCCACGGCGCGAGCGTCAACGGCCGCGTGGCGGAGCTGACGCGGACCGAGTATCAGCTGCTCGAGCTGTTCCTGCGCAACCCGCGCACGGTGCTCACTCGCAGCGTGATCTACGACCGCGTGTGGGGCTATGACTTCGGCCCGGCATCGAACGCGCTGCGCGTCTACGTCGGCTACCTGCGCCGCAAGCTCCAGGAGATCGGCGCGCGTGAGCTGATCCACACGGTGCGCGGCGTCGGCTACGTGCTGCGCGAGCCGTGAGCCTGCGGCTGCGGATCGCCGGCGTCGCCGGTCTGGCCGTCGCGCTGGCCGTGCTCGCGGCGGCGATCAGCCTGTACCTCGCAGTGCGCTCGGACCTGCGTGGGCAGGTCGACGAATCGCTGACACAGCGCACGCACGCATTCATCGGCGACCCGCTGCTGCGCAACGGCGGCCTTGGCAACTCGCGCGCGAGGCTGCGCGCAGGCGCGCCGCCGACAGGCGGCCAGGCGCGGCTGCCGCGCCACGTTCAGCCGGCCCGCTTCGGCGGCGCCAGCGGCTACGTGCAGTTCATCTCGCACAGCGGCGCGATCGTCGTGCCCGGTGGGCAGGGCGCGACGCCGAAGATCGCGCCAGACGCGCGCGATCAGGCGATCGCGGCGCGCGGCAGTGGGCGACAGCTCAGCGATCGCACCGTGAAAGGCACGCATCTGCGCGTGCTGACCGTCGGCATCGACGTGCCGAGCAGCTCCGCGTTTGCGGCGGCCGGCAGCACCGGCGCGTCCGGCGCCGCGTCGGCGAGTGCCGGCACGCCGGCCGCCGGTGCCGACGTGCGCGGAGCCGTGATGATCGCGCTGCCGCTGACCGAGGTCGATCACGAGCTCAGCCGGATCCTCTTGATCCTGGCGATCGTCGGCGTCTGCGGAATCGCGCTCGCGGCGCTGCTCGGCGCACTCGTCGCGCGCACGGCGCTCGCGCCGATCGTGCGCTTCACACGCCGCACGGAGTCGCTGACCGGCGAGTTGAACCTGTCCGAGCGCCTCGATGTCGGCGGCCGCGACGAGCTCGCGCGCCTTGCGCGCAGCTTCAACACGACGCTCGCTGCGCTCGAGGCGGCGCTCGCGGCACAGCGCCAGCTGATCGCCGACGCGAGCCACGAGCTGCGCACGCCGATCGCAACGCTGCGTGCGAACATCCAGATCCTCGAGGACGCCGAACGCCTGCCGCCGGCCGAGCAGCTGCGTCTGCGCGCCGACATCGTCGACGAGCTCGACGAGCTGACGGCGCTGGTCGGTGACGTCGTCGAGCTGGCGCGCGGCGCGCGCAGCGACGCCGAGCTCGGCGACGTGCGCGTCGATGAGATCGTTCGCGACGCCGTCGCTGTCGCGCGGCGCCGTGGCGAGCTGCAGTTCGAGCTCGAGCTCGAACCGACGATCGTGCGTGGTGAGGGCGATCGGATCGGGCGCGCCGTCTCGAACCTGCTCGACAACGCGCGCAAGTGGAGCCCGGCGGGCGCGATCGTCGAGGTCGTGCTGCACGATGGCGTGCTCAGCGTGCGCGACTTCGGCCCCGGCTTCGCCGAGGACGAGCTGCCGCGCGTGTTCGAGCGCTTCTACCGCTCCGAGCGTGCGCGCAAGCTGCCCGGCTCGGGCCTCGGCCTGGCGATCGTGCGCCAGGCGGCCGAAGCGCACGGCGGCTACGCGCGCGCCGCGAACGCCGCCGGCGGCGGCGCCCGCCTCGAGGTCAGCTTCGGTCCGCACACGCCGCTCGTCGTCGAGGCCGAGCCGCTCGCCGTCTGAGCAGACGTGGCTGCAGCGCAGCTCGCATCGAGCAGCGGCGATGCCCGGCAAACGCCGCCCGAACGCATCTGGATCGTCTTTAAGAAAACTCGAAGACCTGAGCAGTTCTCGCCATTTCGCGACCACGCGTCGCTACGTTGGCAGTGTGGACTGCAAACTAAGGTGGAGGTGACCGTGGGTATGAAGGTCATCGGCGCCGGACTTCCGCGTACGGCAACGACTACGCAGATGTTCGCGCTGGAACAACTCGGCTTCGGCCCCTGTTACCACATGCGGGACCTGCTGGCCGATCTCGAGACGGGGCTGCCCCTGTGGGAAGCGGCCTTCGAAGGTGACGCTGACTGGGACGCGATCTTCGGTGGCGATCGCCCGATCGTCTCGACGGTCGACTGGCCCTCTGCCTACTACTACCGCGCGCTGATCGACTACTACCCCGAGGCGAAGGTGCTGCTCAGTGTGCGCGACGCCGACGCCTGGGTGGGAAGCATGCGCGGAACGATCTGGGCGATGTTCCATGACTCGAGCTCGGTGATCGACCACGTCTCCGAGGCACGTGCGGCCGTCGACCCGCTGTGGCGGCGCTACCTGGACCTGATGAACGGCATGAACTGGGCCCCCGGCACGGGCGCGATGGCCGGCGATCACGCAAGCGACGACGGTCTCGCCAGCGCGATGCTCGCCTGGAACGAGCAGGTCAAGGCGACGGTGCCGGCCGAGCGGTTGCTCGTCTGGGATCCGGCCGAAGGCTACGAGCCGCTGTGCGACTTCCTCGAAGTCGCCGTGCCGGAAGAGCCGCTGCCGCGGCTGAACGACACGCACGCCTTCCGTGAGGGCATCATCGGTGGCGGCCTGGCGGCCGTCAACGGTTGGTGGGACGCGCGCGAGCGGCCCACCGAAGGCCTGCACGGCGCCGCGCTCAGCAGCTAGCAAGCGATCGCGCTGCCGCGCGCTCGGCCGCTTCGGCTGAGTCGAGCGGCAGCGCGGGCGTTGGCCGCTCAGGCCGGCGCCGCTGAGCTGCGCGCGACATCGGCGGCCGCGTCCGCGCCGATGAACGGGCTCAGCGTCAGGTAGACGAGCTGCGGCGCAGCGTCGCACAGCTCTTCGACGCGCTGGTGCTCGGTGTAGTGGTGCATGATCTGCCAGACGCCGCCGGTCACGGCCTCGGCGGCGATCGAGAGGACCTCGGCGTCGGGCGGCGCGTGCCCGTAGCCCGGCTGCAGGTACTCGACGAACGTGCCCAGCGCGCTTTCGCGGATCTCGATCGCCTGCGGGCTCGCGCCGAACGTGTCGACGAGCGTCAGATGTGCGTGCTCGGGCTCTGTGCAGATGTAGCCGAGCAGCGCGTGCATGCCGGCGGCGATCCGCTGCGGCCAGTCGCCCTCGTGCGCCTCGTATGCGGCGGCCGTCACGCTCAGCGCCTGATGCATGCCGATCTTCTGCGCGCCGAGGAAGGCGTCGTGCTTGGTCGGATACATCTCGTAGAACGTCTCGTGCGAGACGTTCGCGCGCGAAGCGATCTCGGGGATCGTCAGGCGCGCGAAGCCCTTCTCGGCAACGATCGCCGCCGTCGCATCGACGATCCGTTCGCGCTGGCTGCGGATGACGTCCTCGCGCGGCAGATCGTGGCGCCCACTCGGCAGCCGCCCCTCCGGCCGGCGGCTGCGCGTGCCCACCGCCGGCTCGCTGTCCGCCTCGCGCTCGCGCTCGCGCACGCGCGGCGGACCGTCGAGGCCCAACGGCAACTCGTCCGGATAGGACGCCGCCCAGGCACTCAGCTCGCCGGCGAGCTCGATCAGCTCAGGCGCGCGGCCGGCGCGCAGCCGGCGCGCTGAGACCTCGCGGATGCCGCCGATCACGAACTTCGCGCTGAAGTCGCGCGGGCGGCTTCCCGGCGCCTGCCCGCGAGCGGTCTCGACGAGCTGCTCGAGCGCGTTGAGCGTCCGGTTGCGGCTTTCCAGCGCGCGCGGCCCCGCGCCGAACGTGCCGAGCAGTGCCAGCGTCATCGCCTCGGACTCGACGGCTGCCATCTCTGCGAACGCCTGCAGCGCGAGCTCGACGCCGCGCTCGGGAGTCTCACCCGACGCGAACGCGTCGGCGACGTGTGCGGTCGTACGCCCGGCGATGTCCTCGTAGGCGCTGAGCAGCAGCTCTTCCTTGTCGGCGAACAGGTTGTAGAACGTCGGGCGCGAGACGTGCGCGAGCTGCGTCAGATCGAGGATCCGAACCGCCGGATAACCGCGCTGGGCGATCAGCTCGATCATCGCCGAGCGCAACCGCTCGCGCTGATCGCGCTCGACCTGCTCGCGTGTCAGGCCATGCGCACCGGTCGGCAGCCGGCGATAGCGCGCTCCGTCCGAGCGAGCCCCGCCGGAGTCCGCGGGCTTCGAGTTGACCCTACGCACCGTCATATCGCCCGTCGACCGTTGAGAACCCCTCGTTGACGCCAAACAGACGAAGCGTACCAAGCGTCATCTCAGACCGCCGTGCATTTCTTAGCGGCCGCTCATCAGCGGCGCCGGCCGTGTCCGCTCAGCCGCGGATCACATGCGAGGTGCCGAGCACGTTGCCGCTCGCGTCGAGCGCCTGCACCTGTACGTACGGCGCGGCCGCCGGCGTCGTGATCGCCGTCTCGAAGCCGCTTCGCGCGGCGGTCGCGACCTGCGTCAGCGACTGCGCCGTCGCGCCGGCCAGAACGCGCCAGCTGGCCGTGCGCGTATCGCCGTTCCAGCTCGCGTAGACCGTCGCGCGGCCACCGGCGAGCGAGCTTGCGGCGATCGCAGGAGGGCTCGTCGGCGAGCCGGTCCAGGCGAACTTGTAGCTCCGATAGGACTCGTAGCTGCCGTGCATGTGCGCGTCGAACAGCAGCTGTCCGCCCGCGTTGTATTCCGAGAAGTATGGCTCCGATCCCCAACCTACGAACATGTCCTCGTCTTCGAGTTGTTGAATGTTTCCCTGACTGTCGGACGTCAGCGCCGGGCTGTGCTCGAACTGCGATACGAGCGTCGCCGATCCGCTCTGCGGGTTGACCGCCAGCACGATGCCGCGCGATTGCGGATGCACCTTCGGCACCGAGCCGTTGTCGAACACGCTGATCTCGCCGTTGGTCAGCGTCGTCGCGTCGTGCTGGTAGGCGGGGCGCGTGCCTTCGCCCATCTTCACGCTCGAGTGATGGCCGCCGATCGTGCTCTGGATCTGGCCGGTCGTCGTGTTCAGCTCATACAGCGACCAGGTGTTGCGCGAGGAGATCAGCGTCGTGCCGCTCGCGCTCGGGTCGATCGAGTTGATGTGGAAGTAGTCGAACGGCCATTCCTTGCTGGCGTGCGTCGAGGAGCTGTAGGACGCCGACAGCGGCACGTGGTCGATGCTGTGCCACTCGCGCCGGACGAGGCCCGTGTGCAGGTCGATTTCCTCGAACACGCTGTCGGTCACCGCGCCGCCGGTCGGGCCGCCGTCGCTCGACAGGTTGCAGTCGATCGGATTGAAGACCGTCAACAGCGCCGTGTCGTCGGAGGTCAGCTTGAAGTCGTGCAGGTCGGCTTTGTAGCCGTTGCCGGCGTGTACGCGGCCGATCTGCTGGTAGGAGGTGTTGTCGATGATCTCTTCGCCCTCGCCGAAGCCCTGCTTCGGGATGTAGCCCTGCCACCAGGTCAGCACCGGCTTGCCGTCGAGCTGCTGCACCTGCAGGTTCGTCGCCGCGACGATGTTCTTCGGCAGCGGGTCGAACCAGACGAGGTTGCCCGATTCGTCGAAGATCATCGGCCCCGGCGGGCCCGGTCCGGAGTAGGGCGCGGTGAAGATGTCACCCGGCGTGCTCTGCGGCGATCGCGCGGTCACTTCGACCGACGGCGGTTCGAGGCTCGGCGCCGAGTGGAAGTGCTGCTTCTCGTTGTAGTCCTTGCCCGACGGCGGATTCGGCGCCGTTCGCGCGAGCACGTCCTGCGTCGCGACGACGAAGTGGTAGGCGAACGGGAGCGTGCGCGCGCCGCTCTTGACCTTGCCGCGGACCGTCACCGTCTCGCCCTGCGTGAACGGATCCTGCGGCACGAAGCTCGCGCCGTCGCCCTGCGAGTAGGCGCGCAGCTTGCCGTCGTGCTTGCCGCTGTGCGAGCCGGTCGCCTCGACGTCGGAGATCGCGCCGGCCGGCGCGCCGAGCATGCTGATCTGCGTACGCGCCGAGGCGTCGTAGGAGTCGGGCAGCGGCGAGACGCTGAGCGGCGTGCCGGGCAGCGTCGCCGAGCGGTTCAGCGTCGTCGGTTCGCAGCGCGAGACGGCGGGCGCGACGAACGCCGACTGCTCGGAGGCGATCCGGCGCGAGGCGAATGCGAGCGTCGTCGCGCTGGCGAGCACGATCGCGACGCCGCCGAGCACGAGCCCGCGCCGCAGGCCGGCGTGATCGGCGCGAGCCTCTGAGCGACGCTCCGCCTGCGCCAGGCGCGCGCGCTCGGCGCGAGCCCGCGCGCGCTCTTCGGCCGCGCGCTGGCGCTCCTCGGCCGCGCGCGCTTCGGCCGCGCGGCGGCGCTTGGAGCGGCGGCCGATCACGCGCCCGCCGTCGCGATCGCCTTGGAGCTGGCGAGCGCTTTGCCCGAGGCGCTCAGCGCTCGCACCTGCACGTAGGCCGCCGGCGGCGAGGGGATCGTCGTCTCGAAGCCGCTCCTCGGCGTCGTCGAGGCTGCTGTCATGTGGCTGGCGCTCGAGCCGGTCAACAGCTGCCAGGAGTCGACCGTCGTGGCGCCGTTCCAGCTTGCGTAGACCGCCGTCGCACCGCCGCTGGAGTGCACGCTGATCGCCGGCGGTTCGCTCGGCTGCGCGCTCCACGCCTCGCGGTAGACGCGATCGCTGCTCTCACCTTCGGGCAGCTGTCCGTCGAAGTCGATCTGCCCGGCCGAGTCGTATTCGGTGAAGTTGGGCAGCCCGCCCCAGCCGACCATCGAGCCACCGTTCGGCAGTTCCTGCACGTCGCCCTGGCCGCTCGTCGTCAGCGGGCCGCTGGTGTGCACGAGCTGCCCGGCGAGCGTCGCCGTCTTGCTGTGAGCGTCGAGCTTGATGAACTCGCCGCGCGAGGGCGGCGAGACGGCCGGTGCGCCCTCGTCGTCGAACAGGCTGATCTCGCCGTCGATCAGGAACGTCGCGTCGTGCTGGTAGGCGAACGGCACGCCGGCGCCGAGCTTGAACGTGCTGCGCTTGCCGCCGAGCCGCCACAGCACCGAGCCGCTGCTGCGGCTGACGTCGTACAGCGCCCACGTGTTGCGCGCCGAGATCAGCAGGTCGCCGTGGCTGCCGAGCGCAAGCGAGTCGATGTGGAAGTAGTCGTAAGGATCGGCCGGATCTTCCGGAAGCGGTGCGTAGGACTCGGCGGCGCCGACGTGCGCGAGGCTGTGCCATTCCCACATGACCAAGCCCGTGTGCACGTCGATCTCCTGCACGACGCCGTCGAGCACGGTCGCACTCGACGGTCCGCCGACGGACGCGAGGCTCGTCTGAACCGGGCTGTAGGCCGTGATGAACGCCGAGCCTTCGGGCGTCAGCAGGAATTCATGTTCGTCGGCCTGCAGCCCGTTGCCGGCCTTGACGACGGCGACGGTCTTGTAGTTCGCGTTCGCGATCACGTCCTCGCCGAGCCCGTAGCCCTGCGCCAGCGTGCGGCCCTGCCACCAGGTGAGGTCGTTCTTGGAGCGGAACACCTGTGTCTGCAGATCGGCCGCATCTTCTCCGCCGGCCAGCGGCCGGAACCAGATCAGCTTGCCCGAGTTGTCGAAGATCATCGGCCCGGACGGCCCGGCTCCGGCTGCCGGCGTCGCGAAGACGTAGCCCGGCGCGACGCCGCCGCCGGCCGCCTGATCGATCGTGACCGTCGGCGGGTGCAGTTCGGGTTGCGACTGAAAGCTCTGCACGTCGGCCGGCGTGCCCGGCGCCGGCGGCAGTTCGGCGCCCGACGGCGAGCGCGGCTGCGCGATCGTGAACGAGTCGCTCAGCGTCGTGTGCGTGCCGGCCAACGTCGCCCTCACGGTGACTCGCTCGCCCGGCTGAAACGGCGTGCGCGGGACGAAGCTCGCGCCGGTCGCCGAGGCATAGGAGTGGAGGCTGCCACTGTGGTGGCCGGTCTTCGAGCCGACGACCGAGATCGCGCTGAGTTCGCGCGCAGATGCGCCGAGGAAGCTGATCTGCGTCTGCGGCAGCGCCGTCGGCGTGCCCGCCAGCGGCGAGATCGTCACGGCCGGCGCAGAGCGAGCTCGCGGCGTGCGCCTGCGTACGCGCGCGCGAGTCGGCCCGCGCGAGCGGCGCCTGTGCTGCTATGCCGAACGTCGCCAGCAGCGTTAGCGCAGCCGGTAGCGTGCCTGCCTGCATCGAACCTCCGAGAGCGTAAGTCCTGGCGATGCGGATCCTATTCAGCGTCAGCACGCCAAACCCGGGCGAAGTTGCGCGGCTCTTGCGAAGCTCTTAGGAGACGAGCGTCTCGGCGTCGTCGCGAAAGCCCTGCAGCAGCGACTCGCGCAGTAGCCTCGGCCGTAGTGATGCGCGAGGAGCTCAGCCGGATCGTCGGTGCCGAGCGGGTGCTCGAGGCGCCGCCGGATTCGCCGTACAACCGCGACTCGGCGGCGCGTCGCGGGCTCCTCGGGCGGGCCGATGCGGTCGTGCTGCCCGACAGCGCCGAGCAGGTCGCCGATGTCGTGCGCTGGTGCTACGCGCACGACGTCGCGATCGTGCCGCGCGGTGGCGGCACCGGCCTGCTCGGCGGTGCCGTGCCGAGCGAAGGCGGCGTCGTGCTCTCACTCGAGCGCCTTCGCCGCGTGCGCGAGCTCGAGCCGGCGCTCTGGCGGATCTACGCGGAGGCCGGCGTCAGCACGCGCGACGTGCAGCGCCTGGCGCGCGAGAACGGGCTGTTCTTCGGGCCCGACCCTGGTGCCGCCGAGCAGTCGCAGATCGGCGGCAACGTCGCGACGAACGCCGGCGGCCCGCATGCGTTCAAGCACGGCGTGACCGGCGCCTGGGTGACCGGTCTGGAGGTCGTGCTCGCGCCCGGAGAGCTCGTCGAGCTCGGCGGCTTCGGGCGCAAGGACGTCGCCGGCTATGACCTGAAGAGCCTGCTGGTCGGCTCGGAGGGGACGCTCGGCGTGATCACGGCCGTGCGCCTGCGCCTGCTGCCGGCGCCCGAGGCGCAGCTGACGCTCGCCGTCTTCCTGCACGACCGCGCGGCCGGCTGTGCGGCGATGCTCGACGTGCTCGCCGCCGGCATCGAGCCGGCCGCGCTCGACTTCCTCGACGCCGAGACGCTCGCGCTGGTGCGCGACGGCTACCCCGGCGAGGCGCCGGCCGGCGCCGGTTTTGCGCTGCTGATCGAGCTCGACGGATCGCGCGTCGAGGTCGAGCGCGAGCGCGGCGAGCTGCTCGAGGTACTCGGTAAGTCGCCGCTCGCAGTCGAGCAGCCGCGCGATTCCAGCGCGCTGTGGCGCTGGCGCGACGGCTTCAACGGCGTCGTCGCGGCCGCGCGCGGCGCGAAGGTCAGCGAGGACGTCGCGTTCCCGATCGAGCGTCTGTCCGAGGCGCTCGAGCGCTTCGGTCAGATCGCGGCGCGCCACGGGCTGCGCTCGTGCGGCTGGGGCCACGGCGGCGACGGCAACGTCCACGCGACCGTGCTCGTCGACCCGAGCTCGGACGCAGAGCTCGACGCCGCCGAGGCCGTCGGCGCCGAGTTGTTCGCGCTGGTTCGCGAGCTCGGCGGATCGATCGCGGCCGAGCACGGCGTCGGGCTGCTCAAGCGCGGCCTGCTCTCGGCGCAGTGGGATCGAGCGCGCCGTCGAGCTGCACGAAGCGATCAAGCGCGCGTTCGATCCGAAGGGACTGTTGAACCCCGGCAAGAAGCTCGCAAGCCGGCCGGACTCACGGCCGGCTCCCTCACCCGGCCAGCTGACAGGATCTGGGCGATGACGCTAGCCGGCGATCTCGACCTGCCGACGTTCGACCACACCGACGCGCAGATGCGCGGCGCGCGCTTCCACGAGGCGATGGCCGAGATGCGTGAGCATGGCTGGCTCGCGAGGAGCCCGTTCGGCTACATGACGCTCGATCGCGAGGCCGGCGAGTTCTTCCTGCGCACGCGCTCGGCGATCTTCCCCGGCATGAAGATCGCCGAGATCTTCGGCGTCACCGAGGGCCCGCTGTACGAGCAGATGCGCCGCAACATCCTGCATGTCAACGGCGCCGACCACACGCGCCTGCGCAGCCTCGTAAACCCGTCGCTCTCGCCACGCGCCGTCGAGCGCTACCGCCCGGCGATGCGCGAGTTCCTCGAGCAGCTGCTCGCGCAGGCCGTCGTCGCCTCGCGCGAGGCGCAGGCGGCGCAAGCGGCCGAGCCGACCGGCGTCAACGGCAGCGGCGAGCGAGTCCGCTGCGACTTCGTCGAGGCGTTCGCCAAGCCGTATCCGTCGCTCGCGATCGCGACCGTGATGGGCGCGCCGCTCGCAGACGCGCCGCGCCTGCATCACTGGTCGAACGTGATCCAGCGCCAGTTCGACGCGATCGCGATGTCAAGCGAAATCGAGACGATCGAGCGCGCCGTCGAGGAGTTCTACGAGTACGCCTCAGAGCTCGTGCGCGCGCGCCGCGAGGATCCGCGCGAGGACCTGATCTCAACGCTGATCGCCGCCGCCGATCCGGCGCACCCGCCCGAGCAGCTCAGCGACGTCGAGTGCGTGAACCTCGTCTTCAACGTGCTCGTCGGCGGCGTCGACACGAGCCAGAGCCAGCTCGCGCACGCGATCAGGCTGCTCGCCGAGCATCCCGAGCAGTGGGCGGCGCTGGCCGGCGATCCATCGCTCGCACCGCGCGCCGTCGAGGAGGCGCTGCGCTACGAGCCGATCACGCCGTTCACCGCGCGCATCCTCGTCGAGGACGTCGAGTTCCGCGACGTCATCTTCCCCGAGGGCACGATCGTCATGGTCTGCGCGTTCACCGCCAACCGCGACCTCGAGCCCGCCGCCGCCGGCGAGCGCGGCGCCGACGCCTTCGACATAACTGCCGAGCGCGCGCGAGAGCGGCCGCTGACGTTCGGCGCCGGAGTCCACTACTGCCTCGGCGCGAACCTCGCGCGCGTCGAGTTGCAGGAGGGCCTCGCCTTCCTCTCGCAGAACCTGCGCAAGCTGCGCCTCGACGGCGAGCCGCAGTTCGACGGCGTCTCCGGCATCTACGGCCTCACCGCGCTGCCGATCGCCTTCTCGCTCTGAACGCTGGAAACACCGTTTGCCGGAGTCGCCGCGCTGACCGAAGATGACCGGCGGGCATGAAGCCCGAGACGGCGACAAACAGGTGGATGGTCGGACGGATCTTCAACGCAGCACTCGCCACGAGCCTCGCGCTCGGTCTGCTCGTCGCGAGCGCGCATGCCGGCACTTATCACGTCTATTCGTGCCGAACTCCGGATGGCGAAGTGGCGCCGGTTGATGGGTGGAGCGGGTCAGTCGCGCCCGGAGGCGCATTCGACGACTACGTGCGTTGATACGTGCGCTGAAGGTGGGGCGTTGGTTGCGGCGCTCGGGGATCAGACGATTCACGAGGCGAACGTCGATCAGCGCGACTTGGGCGTTCTACGCCTCCGACCGGCGACTTCGATTGCGGCGCGACGCTGTGGCGCGCGGGCGACACCGATGGCGGAGCCGTGCTCAACGCGACGTACCAATTCTGGCTCGCGGGACCGATCGATGACCGACGCCGTTCGATGAATGCGCTAGACTGTCGGCTGCCTGCTCAGGCGAGGGCGAACTCGGCGAACCCGCTTGCGCCGGGAAATCAAGTGGTCGTCCCGGCCGCGAACCTTGGCGATCGACCTCTACGCGAGCGTCTCGCTGTGGAGGCGTCGCCGGCTA
The DNA here is from genome assembly GCA_963812575.1 of uncultured Solirubrobacteraceae bacterium. Lineage (GTDB taxonomy): Bacteria > Actinomycetota > Thermoleophilia > Solirubrobacterales > Solirubrobacteraceae > Palsa-744. The sequence goes on from CAWEVS010000004.1 coordinate 232,227, forward strand.
CAAATGCCCGGCCGGCAAAGGCGACCCCAACAACTACGCCGCCGCCCTCTACCTCTACGCGGCCGACCTCGTCCTCGAACAGGCCGAAGGCCCGAGCGCGAGCAACGTCGGCGGCGAACTGGCGAGCGCGTCGACGGTACGCGGCTCGAGCGATCTGACGTTCGACGCGAGCGATGCCGGCTCGGGCGTCTACGAGGCGCTGTTCAGCGTCGACGGGCAGGTCGTTCAGCGCACGGTGCTCGACGCGAACGGCGGACGCTGCCGCGATGTCGGGCAGACGAGCGACGGGACGGCGGCGTTCCTCTACGTGCAGCCCTGTCTCGCGTCTGTCAGCGCCGACGTGCCGTTCGATTCGACGGCGGTCGCAAACGGTACGCACCACCTGGTCGTGAGCGTGATCGACGCGGCCGGCAACGCGGCTCCGGTGCTGGATCGGATGGTGACGATCGAAAACCCGCCGAAGCCCGGTGCGGCCGGCTCCGGCGGCTCGGGCGCGCCGAACGGCGTCAACGCGTCGCCTCAGGCATCGCTCTCGGTACGCTGGCAGAGCACGCGTAAGGCGCTGCTCGTGAGCGGCTACGGCCGCGCACACGTCGTCGAGGGACGCCTGACGGCGCCGGGCGGCGCGCCGATCGCGGGCGCGCAGGTCGAAGTGCAGGCGACGCCCTCCTATGCGGCGGCGCACACGATCTCGATGCCGATTCTGCGAACCGACTCGAGTGGACGCTTCCTGCTGCGTTTGCCGGGCAGCGCGTCCTCGCGCACGCTGCGCTTCGCCTATCGCGCGCGGATCGGCGACGCGCAGCCGTCAGCGACGCGCACGCTTCGGCTCAGCGTCCGCGCCGGCATCGCGCTGAGCGTCTCGCCGCGTCTCGTCGGCGCCGGCTCGACGATCGACTTCACCGGGCGCCTGCTCGGCGGCCCGCTGCCTTCGACCGGTAAGCAGCTCGTGCTCGAGGCACGCTCGCCGGGAAGCGCGTGGATCGAGTTCAAAGTCGTTCGCACCGGAGCGGGCGGACGTTTCCGCGCCTCCTACCGCTTCCGCTTCGCCGGGCCGGCCGACTATGTCTTCCGCGCTCGCTCCGAACCGGAAGCCGATTACCCGTTCGCCGCAGGCGCCTCGAACGTCGTCGCCGTGCACGAGCGCTGAGCGGTAGCACTAGTGCTACCCTACGCGCGCATGGCGACGATTCAGCAGAAGCAGCTGCGCAACCAGGTCGGCGAGATCCTGCGACGCGCCGAGGACGGCGAGCAGTTCACGATCACCGTCTCGGGCCGCCCGGTCGCCGAGCTCGGACCCGTGCGCACGCGTCAGTGGGTGTCGAGTGCGCTGCTCGCTGATCTGTGGGCGACGCCGCCAGACCCGACGCTCGACGACGACCTTCGTGAGCTTGGCGGCGACCTGACGGATCCGTGGAACCAGTGAACGGTGGCGGTCCTGCTTGACACGTCGGTCCTGATCGGCGCCGTACGTGGACCGGACGAGGACGCTGCGATCAGCGTCATCTCGCTCACCGAGCTGCACTTCGGCGTGCTCGTTGCTCGAGATGAGCAGGCACGGGCGATTCGCTTACGCCGTCTTGGAGCGATCGAGAGCCACTTCGACGCACTGCCGTTCGATGCTGCTGCAGCGCGTGAGTGCGGACGCCTGCACGCGCTCGTCGCCCAGCGTGGCGGTCAACCGCGGCGGAGAGCGTTGGATCTCGCGATCGCTGCAACTGCCAACGTTCACCGCGTGCCCCTGCTCAGCTTCAACGCGAAGGACTTCGAGATCATCGCCGACCACTTGGACGTTCGAGCGCCGTAGCGGCTCGACTCGGCTCGGTTCGTCTCGGCGCTGTCCGCACACGAGCGCTAACGCGATTCTTATCCGCCGGTCCGATCGTGACGCTACCTGACGTCCGCGAGCGGGTTATCGAGTCGGTGGTTTCGATCCGGTCCGCCGGGAGAGAGGCAAGGAGAGAGATGCAGCGCAGACGGTGTCAAAGGGGAGTTCGTGTCTCGGTGTCGGCGCTCGTCGCCTCGCTGGCGATGCTCGCCGCGTTCGCCTCGAGCGCTCTCGCGCTGACGATCTCGCCGCTGAACGGCACGCCGGACGCCTCGCCCGACACGCAGATCAGCTTCCTCGGCGCGCCTGCCAATCAGATCTCCGACGTCTCGGTCGTCGGCTCGCGCAGCGGCCATCACAGCGGCAGCCTGCGCTCGTACGTGAGTGCGCCCGGCGCGAGCTTCCTGCCGGCGCGCGGGTTCACCGAAGGCGAGCGCGTGACGGCGACCGCGCTCGTCGGGCCGCGCGGACACGCCGCGCGCGTCGGCACGAGCTTCACGATCGCCCGCCTCGTCCGCTATTCGCCGCCGAGCGACCCGGCGCCGCTGGCGGCGAAGCCCGGTCTCAACCAGAGCTTCGTCTCGCAGCCGGCGCTGCAGCCGCCGAGCGTCTCGCTGACTTCCAGCCCGTCGGCTGCCAGCGGCAGCGACATCTTCCTGACGACCGACTCCAACTACGGCCAGAACGGCGCGATGATCATCGACGGCAGAGGACGGCTCGTCTGGTTCCAGCCGGCTGCGAAGGGCGACGCCGTCGAGGATCTGCAGGTGCAGAGCTACGCCGGCCAGCCGGTGCTGACCTACTGGCAGGGACACATCATCCTCGGCGTCGGCTTCGGCAGCGATCAGATCCTCGGAACCAACTACCGGCCGATCGCCACGGTGTCGGCCGGCAACGGCTACTACGCCGACCTGCACGAACTGAAGCTGACGCCGCAGGGCGCCGCCTACCTGACGGCTTACACGCTCGTGCGTGCCGACCTCTCCTCGGTCGGCGGCTCGCACGAAGGCGCGCTGCAGGACGCGATCGTGCAGGAGGTCGACGTGAAGACCGGCCTGGTCATGTTCGAGTGGCACGCCTACGGTCACGTCGCGCTGAGCGACTCCTATGCCTCGACGCCGGCCGATTCCAACCGGCCGTGGGACTTCTTTCATCTCAACTCGATCTCGCCGGACCCGTGGGGCGACGGCAACCTGCTGATCTCCTCGCGCAACACGTGGGCGCTGTACGAGATCAACCACGAGAGCGGCGCCGTGCTCTGGCGGATCGGCGGCAAGCACTCGAGCTTCCGGATGGGCGCCGGAACCGGCACGGCCTATCAGCACGACGCGCGCTGGCAGACCGATCACACGATCACGATCTTCGACAACGGCGCGACGCCGAAGGCGCACTCGCAGTCGCGCGCGATCCACGTGAAGATCGACTGGAAGCACCGCACGGTCGATCTGATCGGCCGCGACGTGCGCACGCCGGCGCTGCTGTCGGGCAGCCAGGGCGACGACCAGACGCAGCCTGGCGGCAGCTCGTTCGTCGGCTGGGGCGAACTGCCGTACTTCACCGAATTCAACGCCGCCGGTCAGGTCGTGCTCGACGGGCACCTGCCGGCTCCGGCGCAGGTCTATCGCGCCCTGCGCTTCGCCTGGAGCGCGACGCCGGCGACACCGCCGTCGATCGGGCTGAAGAACGAAGGCGCCTCGACGACGATCTACGCGAGCTGGAACGGAGCGACCGGCGTGGCCGGCTGGCAGGTGCTGGCCGGGCCGACGCCGGCGGCGCTCAGCGCGGTCGCACAGGCGCCGGCGAGCGGCTTCGAGACGGCGATTGCAGTGCCGAGCGCGGCGCCGGTGTTCGCCGTGCAGGCCCTTGGCGCGCGTGGCGAAGTGCTGGCCAACTCGCGTGCGGTCGCACGCTGAGCCTAGTCTTGCGTTCACGTGAGCGCAGACCTGCCCAGCCGCATCGGGATCAACGCAATGTTCCTCGAGCCCCGGATGGGCGGCCTCGACACCTACGTGCGCGCGCTGGTGCCGGCGATGCGCGCGCTCGCTCCGCAGATCGACTTCACCGTCTACTGCAGCCCCGGCGGGCGTGACTACCTGCGTAGCGAGAATGGATTCGCCGAGCTGGCGCTCGTCGTGCCGCCGTTGTTCGCGCAGGCGCGGCCTGAAGGCGATCGGCGAGCTGACCGCGCTCGGTGCGATCGCCTCGCGCGAGGTCGAGCTGCTGCACAGCGTCGCGCTGACCGCGCCGCTGCGCACGCGCGCCGTCAATGTCGTGACGCTCGCCGACGTCACCTGGATCGTCGCGCCCGACCCCGGCGAGCGATGGACGACGGCGCTGTGGCGGCTGATCGTGCCGCCGGTCGCGCGCCGTGCCGACCGCGTGCTCGTGCTCTCGCAGGCCGGCGCCGAGCACGTGCACGAGCATCTCGCCGTAGCGCCCGAGAAGATCGACGTCGTGCCGCTCGCCGCGCGTGCCGAGAACCTGCCGGCGCCGACGCCGGCCGCCGAGCTGCGCGCGCGCCTCGGCCTCGGCGACGGGCCGCTCGTGCTGACGGTCTCGGCGAAGAAGGTGCACAAGAACCTCGAGCGCCTCGTCCGCGCGATGGTGCCGCTGGCCGAGCGCTGGCCGCAGGCGACTCTCGTGATGCCGGGAAATCCGACGGCGCACGAGCAGGAGCTGCGCGCGCTGGCGGCAGAGCTCGGCATCGCCGCGAACGTCGCCTTTCCCGCCTACGTCGACGCGGCCGACCTCGAGGGGCTCTACGCGCTGGCGTCGTGCTTCGTGTTCGCCTCGATCAACGAGGGCTTCGGCATCCCGATCCTCGAGGCGATGCGCCGCGGCGTGCCGGTCGCCTGCTCGAACGCCTCCTCGCTGCCGGAGGTCGCCGGCGACGCGGCGCGCTACTTCGATCCCTACAGCGTGCCGGACATCTCCGCGGCGCTGATCGCGCTGATCGACGATCGCGACGAGGCCGCGCGGCTCGCCGCGCGCGGGCGCGAGCGCGAGCGCCAGTTCACCTGGGAGGCGACGGCGCGCGGCACGCTCGCAAGCTACGCCCGTGCCTGGGCGCAGGCGCCTGCGGCGCAAGCGGCGCGATGCGAGCCGCGCATGAGCGCACCGGCAGCAGCGGCTGCCGCGCGCCTCGACGCAGCAGTCGTCGTCGTCAACTACGGCACGGCAGAGCTCGTCGAGCGCTGCCTGCGCTCGGTGCGCGAGAGCCGCGGCCAGCTCGAGCTGGAGACGGTCGTCGTCGACAACGCCTCGCCGCAGGACGACGTCGCCCGCCTGCAGGCGGCGCTGCCCTGGGCGCAGGTGCTGGCGATGCCCCAGAACGGTGGCTTTGCGGCAGGCGTCAACGCGGGCGTCGCGCAGACGACGGCCGAGCTGGTGATCGTGCTGAACCCGGACACCGAGGTGCGCGCGGGAGCGCTGCAGGCGATGCTCACGCGGCTGCGCAGAGCATCCGCGCGCCGGCGTCGTCGCGCCGCTGCTCGAAGACGCCGACGGGCGGCTCGCGCCGAACGGCTACCGCCGCTTCCCGAGCCTCTTGACGGCGGCGCTCGACATGTGCGTGCCGGCCGCCTACCTGCTGGCGGGCGCTCCGGCGCTGCACCCCTACGCGATGGCGCCGGCGGCGCTCGAAGCCGGTGCGCCGACCGCGCACGTCTGTGGCGCGGCGATGGCGTTGCGGCGCAGCGCCTATCTCGAGGCCGGGCCGCTGGACGAGCGCTTCTTCATGTACTTCGAGGAGACCGAGTGGCAGTCGCGACTCGTCGCGCGCGGCTGGTCGATCGAGCTCGAACCGGCCGCGCGCGTCTGCCACCTGGTCCGCGGCGGCGGCGAGGAGTCGCTCGCGCCCTCGCCGTACTTCGTCTCGAGCGCCGTGCGCTACCTGCGTATGCGCCACGTACCGGCGCTGCTCAGCCGCGCCACCTTCGCCGCCGCGCTGCTGAGCTCGTGGGCGACGCTGCGCCTGATCGCGCTGCTGCCGGCAAAGCGCGAGCGCGCGAGGCTGCAGGCGCGCGCATATCTCGCCCTTCTCGGGAGGCTGCGATGAGCGAGCCGGCGCCGGAGACGAACGTGCTCGACACGCCGGCCGCCGGCGGCCTGATCATCCGCGGCGGCGCGCTTCGCCTCGCCGGCTACGGCGCAGTCGTCGCGCTGTCGGTCGTCTCGGCCGCGATCCTCACGCGCTACCTCGGAGTCGTACGCTTCGGCGAGTACACGACCGTCATCTCGCTCGTCACGGTCGTCTCGACGATCACCGACGCGGGCATGTCGAACCTCGGCACGCGCGAGTACGCGATGCGCGAGGGCCGCGATCGCGACGAGCACATGCGCGACCTGCTCGGGCTGCGCGTCGTGCTGACGCTGATCGGCCTGGCCCTGGCGGTGCTGTTCGCCGTGCTCGCCGGCTACAGCACGGCGCTGCTCGCGGGCACCGTCGCAGCGAGTCTCGGCACGGTCGCGCTCGTCTTCCAGCACACCCTCTCGATCCCGCTCTCGGCGCGCCTGCGGCTCGGCGCGATGGCCGCGCTCGACCTCGCGCGCCAGGCGCTGACGCTGGTCGCGATCGTCGTGCTCGTGCTCGTCGGCGCCGGCGTCTTTCCACTGCTGGCCGTGACGCTCGCCGTCTACCTGCTGTTGCTGCCGGTGACCGCCGCGCTGATCCGCGGCGAGATCTCGCTGCGCCCGGAGCTGCGCCCGCGCCAATGGATCTCCCTGCTCAGCCTGACCGTGTCGTTCTCGCTGGCGACAGCCGTCGGCGCGCTGTACGTCTACACCGCGCAGATCATCACGAGCCTCGCCGCGAGCGCCCACCAGAGCGGCCTGTTCGCCGCCGGCTTCCGCGTGTTCATCGTCGCTGCGACCGTGCCGGGCCTGCTCGTCAGCGGCGCGCTGCCGCTGCTGGCGCGCACCGCGCGCGACGATCGCGAGCGGCTCGCCTACGCGATGCAGGGCATCTTCGAGGCGTCGCTGATCCTCGGCGTTGCCGTCGCGATCGGCCTGCTGGCGGGCGCGCAGTTCGTGATCGAAGTCGTCGCCGGGCCGAAATACGCCGGCGCCGACATCGTCGTGCAGCTGCTCGGCATCGCGCTCAGCGCCTCGTTCCTCGTCGCCGGATGGGGCTTTGAGCTGCTCTCGCTGAACCGCTATCGCGCACTGCTGCTCGTCAACGGCGCGGCGTTCGTCGTCAGCTGCGTGCTGACGCTGATCCTCGCCTCGAGCGACGGCGCGCGCGGAGCCGCGATCGCGATGCTGTGCGGCGAGGTGACGCTCGCCGTCGGTTACGTGATCGCGATCGCGCGCGGTCATCCCGAGCTGCGCCCGAAGCTGCGGATCGTGCCGCGCGTCGTGCTGGCGGCGGCGCCGGCCGTCGCGCTCGGCCTCGCGCTGCCGCTTCCGTCGGTCGCGCGCGCGGTGATCGCGCTGCTCGTCTACGCGGCATTGATCATCGCGACGCACGCCGTGCCGCAGGAGATCCTCCAGCTGCTTCCGCGACGCCGCAGCGCCGATGCCGAGACGGGTTGACGGCGGCGTGATCGCAGAGCGATGAGCGAGGAGCCGAGCAGAGACGCGCAGCGCCCGCTGCGCGTCGGCCTGAACCTCGCCTTCCTCGGCGAGCGCGCCGGCGGCGCCGGGCGCTACGCGATCGAGCTGCCGGGCGCGCTGCTGGCAGCCGAGCCGGACACGCAGGTCCACGTGTTCGTCTCGCGCGACGCGCCGCGCGAGTTGCGCGAGCAGCCGTGGGCGCAGAGCGTGCGGTGGATCAGGCTGCCGGTCGGCGTCGGCGGCAGCGCCAACCTGCTGGCGCAGTTCGCGCTGTTGCCGCCGCGCGCGCTCGGCAAACGACTCGACGTGCTGCACAGCCCGGCGAACACCGGCCCGGTGCTGACGCCCGGCGTCGCGAGCGTCGTCTCACTGCTCGACCTGATCTGGCTGCACCGGGCGTCCGAATGGGAGCCCGAGCAGCGTGCCTCGCGCACGATGGAGCGGCTCGTGCGCTACTGCGTCAAGCGCGCCTCGCTGATCTTCGCGATCTCAGAGGCCGCCGCCGAGGACTTCGTCGCGACGCTCGGCATCGCGCGCGAGCGGATCGAGGTGACGCCGCTCGGCGTGCACCCGCACGAGCACGCCGCCTCGCCGCTCGCCGAGCAAGCGCTGCGCGAGCGCCTGCAGCTCGGCGCCGCGCGCGTCGTGCTCTGCGTCGCGCAGAAGCGCCCTTACAAGAACCTGCACAGCCTCGTGCGCGCGCTGCCCGAGCTCGACGACGACGTCGTGCTGGTGCTGCCCGGCTCGCCGACGCCGTATGAGTCGGAGCTGCGCTCGCTGGCCGAGCAGCTCGGCGTCGCAGATCGCCTGCGACTGCCCGATTGGCTGTCTCAGTCCGAGCTCGACGCCGCGTTCGCGATCAGCAGCGTGTTCGTGCTGCCGTCGCTGATCGAGGGCTTTGGCATTCCCGTGCTCGAGGCGATGAGCCGCGGCGTGCCGGTCGCCTGCTCGAACGTCTCGGCGCTGCCCGAGGTCGCCGGCGATGCGGCGCTGCTGTTCGATCCGCAACGCCAGGACGAGGTCACGGGCGCGGTGCGGCGGCTGCTCGAGGACCGCGAGCTCGCCGCGCGCCTGATCGCGCGCGGACACGAGCGCGTCGCGCACTACAGCTGGCGGCGCACCGGCGCGAGCAGCCTCGCGGGATACCGCCGGGCGATCGATGCGCGCTTGTAGGCTGGGCGGCTCGTGCCACGCGTCTTGATCGTTCGCGGCCACCAGGCCACCCCGTGGGAGCTGCGGCCGTGGCTCGAGCTGCCGCCGCGCTTCGAGGTCTCGCTGCTGCACAGCCGATCCAATCGCTTTGCGCAGGCGGGCGGCATCGCCTCAGAGCCGGTGCGAACGCTGCAGGGACCTGTTGCCGGGCGGCCGCCTCGGCGACATCGGAGCGCTGGTCCTCGGCGATCGCTACTTCTCGGCCGACGCGGCGTTCGACGCCGCCGAGATCGTGCACGCCGAGGAGCTCTCCTACTGGTTCGCAGCCGAGCCGGCCCGTCGCAAGCGCGCGAGCCGCTTCAAGCTCGTGCAGACCGTCTGGGAGACGCTGCCGATGCTCGCCGCCTATCGCAACCGGCACGCGCGCGCCTACCGCGAGCTCGTGCTCGCCGAGACCGACCTGTTCCTCGCGGCGACCGAGCGCGCCGCCGCCGCGCTGCGGCTCGAGGGCGTCGAGGAGCGTCGCATCCTGGTCTGCGCGCCCGGCATCGACGTGCAGCGCTTCGCGGCGCGCGGGCAGACAGAGGCGCCGCAGCAGCACACGATCGTCTCGCCCGGGCGCCTGGTCTGGGAGAAGGGGCACCACGACGTGATCCGCGCGCTCGCGGCGCTGCATCGCGGCATCGTCGCGCTGCCCGACGGCGTCGCGCTGCCGCGCCTGCTGATCGTCGGCGCCGGCCCCGAGCAGCGGCGGCTGCAGGAGCACGCCGCCGAGTTGGGCGTCGGTCAGCACGTCGAGATCGAGGTCGTCGCATACGAGCGGATGCCCGACGTCTTCGCGAGCGCCTCGGCGATGGTGCTCGCCAGCCAGGCCTCGGCCGGCGCCGCGCTGCACCCGTTCGACATTCCGCACGCCTTCTGGGAGGAGCAGTTCGGCTACGTGCTCGCCGAGGCGATCGCTGCGCGACTGGCGATCGTGACGACGACGAGCGGCGCGATCCCCGAGGTCGTGCGCGGCGCCGGAGTCGACCTCGTCGCAGCCGGCGACTGGATGGCGATCGCGCAGGCGCTCGCCGATGGCCCGCTGAGCCGCGCGCCGGGCGAGCGCGTCGAGTACCCGTCAGAGATCGTCGAGCACTACTCGACGGGCGCCGCCGCGGCGCGCCTGGCCGCGGCCTACGACCGCGTGCTGGCCGCCTGAAGCACCGCCAGCGTCTGCTCGGCGAAGCGCGCCCAGGTGAACTCGCTCGCTCGCGCCGGGCCCGCCAGCGCGAGCCGCGCGCGCAGCGCCTCGTCCTCGAGCACGCGAGCGATGCCGGCCGCGATGCTCGTGACGTCGTCGGGGTCGACGTACTCGGCGGCGTCGCCGCCGACCTCGGGCAGCGAGGAGCGGTCCGAGGTCACGACCGGCGCGCCGGCGGCCATCGCCTCGAGCACCGGCAGGCCGAAGCCCTCGCCGAGCGACGGGTAGCAGAACACCGCGCAGCGCCGGTACAGCTCGGCCAGCTGCGCGTCTGAGACGAAGCCGAGCAGCGCCGCGCGATCGCCGAGCGAGCGCAGCGCCTCGAGCGTCTCGCCGGTCTCCCAGCCGAGCGCGCCGACGACGACGAGCGGATGGCGCCGCTGGATCGCCTGCTCGAGCGCGCGGTAGGCGGCGACGAGGCGCGGCAGGTTCTTGCGCGGCTCGAGCGTGCCGACGGCCAGCACGAAGCCCGCCGGCGGCAGCGCGGCGCGCTCGGCCGCGCTGAGCTGATCGCTGCCGGGCAGCGGGTCGGCGCCGAGGTGCGCGACGACCGTGCGTCCGACCGCTCGCGGAAAGCGCGCCTGCAGCGCGTCGGCCGTCGCCTGCGAGACGCAGATCATCGCCGCCGAGCGGCGCACCGCGCGCCCGAGCGTGAGGCGCTCGATCACCGTCGAGCGCCGGTTGGCGCGCATCGCGCGGTCGAACGTCGTCAGGTCGTGGATGATCGGCACCGCCGGGATTCGCAGGAACCAGACGGTCAGGTAGGAGTTCGTCGAGAGGAAGACGTCGCACTCGCGCGAGGCGCGGCGTGCCGCGAGCAGATGCCACAGCGGGTCGCGCGCCGCGATCGTCTGCCACCGGAAGCGCTCGTCCAGCTCGGCGCCGCGCCAGCGCTCGCGCGCGTAGAGCACGTAGCGCGTGCCGTCGTCCTCGCGTGCGCCCAGCGCGCGCAGCAGCTCGCGCACGACGCGTCCGCGGCCGGCCGCGACCTCGCTGGCCGCGCGCGCGTCGATGCCGATTCTCAGCGATCCACGCGTGTCCATTGGCGCCGGACGCTACCGAGCGCGAATGCGCGCGCGCCGATCGCCCGGCAGCGGCCGCTACTGTACGCGCGTGCCCAGCCCGCGAGACCGCCTCGGCAGGTTGGTCGATCCACATCAGTTCGACCTCGCGCCGACCGGCCCCGGCGCGATCCTCGACATCGGCTGCGGCTCCTCGAAGTACCCCGGCGCGACCGGCCTCGACATCTCGGCCGACACCGCCGCCGACATCGTCCACAGCCTCGACGACTTCCCCTATCCGATCGAGGACGCGTCCTTCGACCAGATCCTGCTGCAGGACGTGATCGAGCACGTGCGCGAGCCGATCGCGGTGTTCGAGGAACTGCACCGCATCTCGCGGCCCGGCGGCGTGATCCAGCTGCGCACGCCGCACTTCTCCTCGGTGCTCGCCTACGGCGATCCGACGCACCGTCACTACTTCTCGGCACTCGCGATCCGCTCGCTCGCCGAGCCGCGCTTCTCGCACTACACCGACGTGCGCTTTCGCGTCGTGCACGTCACGCTCGACCTGTGGCTGCCCTACCGGCTGCTCGGCATCGGCGCTCTTGCCAACCGCTTTCCCGAGACCTACGAGAAGCACCTCGCGTTCCGCTTCCCGACGATGAACATCCGAGCGGCCTTCGAAGTGCTCAAGTAGACGGGTGCACGTCGGCCTCAACCTCGTCTTCCTCGTTCCCGGCGAGACCGGCGGCATGGAGGTCGCGGCGCGCGAGCTGATCCCGGCGCTGCGTCGAGGCGGCGCCGCCGGAGACGCGCTTCACGGCGTTCGTCAACCGCGAGGCCGCGGCGGCCGGCGGCGGGCCGTGGGGCGAGCAGATCGCCGTCGGTGACCGTGCCGGTCAACGCGCGCGACCGGATGCAGTGGGTGCTCGGCGAGCAGCTGCTGCTGCCGCGCCTGGCGGCGCGCGCCGGCGTCGATCTCGTGCACAGCCTCGCCAGCACGGCGCCGCTGCGCGGGCGCTTCGCGCGCGTCGTCACGATCCACGACCTGATCTACGCGCGCTTCCCCGAGGCGCACGCCGGCCTTCGCGATCGCGGCATGCGCGTGCTCGTGCCCGGCGCGGCGCGGCGCTCGGATCGCGTGATCCTGCCGACTCGCAGAGCACGCGCGAGGACCTCGTCTCACTGCTCGGCATCGGCCCGAGCAGATCGACGTCGTGCCGCTCGGGCTCGGCGCCGTGCGCCGTGCGACGCCGCTCGGCGAGCGCGAGACGCGCGCGCAGCTTCGAGCTCGGCGAGCGGCGCGTGCTGCTCAGCCTGTCGGCCAAGCGCCCGCACAAGAACCTGCTCGCGCTGATCGACGCGCTCGCGCTGATCGACGCCGGCGAGCGTCCCGTGCTGGTGCTGCCCGGCTATCCGACCGAGCACGAGCGCGAGCTGCGCGCGCACGCCTCCTCGCGCGGGCTCGACGGCGACGTGCGCTTTCCCGCATGGGTCGGCGCCGAGCAGCTCGAGGGGCTGTGGCAGATCGCCGGCGCGTTCGTCTTCCCGTCGCTGTACGAGGGCTTCGGCCTGCCGGTGCTCGAGGCGATGGCGCGCGGCGTGCCGGTCGCCTGCTCGAACGCCTCCTCGCTGCCCGAGGTCGCCGGCGACGCGGCGCTGCTGTTCGACCCGCGCGAGCCGGCCGAGATCGCCGGCGCGATCGTCCGGCTGCTCTCCGATCAGCCGCTGCGCGAGCGGCTGATCGCGCTCGGGCGCGAGCGCGCGCGCGCAGTTCACCTGGGAGCGCGCGGCGCGACTGACGCTCGAGAGCTACGCGCGCGCGCTCGGCTCGCCGGCCTCTGCCGCGACGGCCGGCGACGATGCCGCTGGCGCCGTCCGCGCCGCTAGCCGGCGCCCGACGACGCCGCGCCGCGCGCGCCGGGCGAGGCGTAGCCGGCCAGCACGGTCTGCAGCGAGGGCTCGAGCGAGAGTCGCTCGGCGTTCTGCGCGATACCACTCGGCCGTGCGCTCGCGCAGCTGCCGCGCCGCCCGCGTGCACGCGCACGATCGCCTCGGCGATCGCCGCCGGATCGGAGCGCTCGGCGACCGTGCCGTTGACGCCCTCCTCGATCAGCTCGGTCGCGGCGTTGTCCTCGCCGGCGACGACGACGCTCGGCGTGCCGCGCGCGGCGGCCTCGACGACGACCATGCCGTAGCCCTCGCGGCGCGAGGGCAGCAGCATGCACATCGCCCTGCGCATCTCGCGATCGACCGTCTCGCGACTCGGCGAAGCCCGGCGCCGAGACGCTGCTGCTGCAGGCCGTGCTCGGCGATCGCCTGCTCGAGCGCCGCGCGCTCGGGGCCGTCGCCGAGGAACTCGCCGCGCAGCTGCCCATCGCGCTCGCGCGCGAGCGCAATCGCGGCAACGCCGAGCGTCGCCTGCTTCTCGGCGATCAGCCGCCCGACGAACAGGACGAGCGAGTCGTCGTACGGCTCGTCGGCCGGCTCGCCGGAGGACTCCGGCCCGCCGGCGTAGAGGCCGCGCAGGACCGTCACCGGGCCGCGCAGGCCCTCCTCGCGCAGGCGCTCGGCGTGCAGCTCGGAGAAGCAGAACGCGCGCTGCGGCACGCGCGCGCAGAGGCGCTGCACGAACGCGCCGATCCGGCCGCCGGCGCCGCCGAGGTAGTCGAGCCAGTAGTGGCGGCTCCAGACCTCGAACCAGTCGACCTCCAGCGCGTATCCGCGCAGCGGCCGCACGAGCGCGGCGGCGAGCAGCGAGAAGTACGGAAACGAGCAGGCGTGCACGACGTCGTAGTCGCGGCCGCGGCGCAGCATGTGCAGCAGCATGCCGAGGCCGAACAGCAGCGGCGGCAGGATCCGCCGCCGGCCGCTCTCGGTGTAGAGGCCATCCGCGGGCCGGCCGTGACGACGCGCACGCGCGAGTCGATCTGCACGCGCTCGCCGCGCGGCCACTGGCGCAGCGTCAGATAGGTGACCTCGTGGCCCTCCTCGGCGAGACGCTCGGCGAGGCTCCGGTACCACCGCTCGCCGCCGCCGATCGTGTATGGGAACAGGCAGTCGTAGACGACGCAGATGCGCATAGCGGTACCATCATCGCGCGATTGCGCCACTTTCCGCCCGCTCGGGCGTTATAACCGCGGGATCGTTCGAGAACCGCAGTCATCGCGCAGCAAGCCGTGGCTCATGAGCACAGTCGTCCAGACAACACCGCCGGCCGGCGCTGACGCCGAGCAGCTTCCGACACCGCTCGTGTCGGTCGTCATCCCCTGCCTGAACGAGTCCGAGAACATCGAGGAGTGCGTCCGCGCAGCGCGTGAGGTGCTGCGCGCGGATGGACGTCGTCGGCGAGGTCGTCGTCGCCGACAACAACTCCGAGGACGACTCGGCGCGGCTCGCCGAAGCGGCCGGCGCGCGCGTGATCGTCGAACGCCGGCGCGGCTACGGCAGCGCCTACCTGGCCGGCTTCGCCGCCTCGCGCGGCCGCTACATCGTGATGGCCGACGCCGACCTGACCTACGACTTCAACGAGATCCCGCACTTCGTCGACGAGCTCGAAAAAGGCGCCGAGATGGTGATCGGCGACCGCATGGACAACATCCAGCCCGGCGCGATGCCGTGGCTGCACCAGTACATCGGCAATCCGATCCTGACGGGCCTCTTGAACCTGTTCTTCCGCACCGGCATCAGCGACGCGCACTGCGGCATGCGCGCGCTGCGCAGCGACGTGCTGCCGCGCCTGGACCTGCGCACGACCGGCATGGAGTTCGCCTCGGAGATGGTCATCAGGGCTTCGAAGGAGAAGCTGAAGATCGCCGAGTTCCCGATCGAATACCACCCGCGCGGCGGCGAGAGCAAGCTGTCGAGCTTCCGCGACGGCTGGCGCCACCTGCGCTTCCTGCTCGTGCACAGCCCGAACCACCTGTTCATCGTGCCCGGCGCCGTGCTCGCCGGGCTCGGCGCGCTGTCGATCGTGATCGTCGAGACCGGCCTCGAACCTGTTCGGACGAGCGTGGGGCGTGCACGCGATCATCGGCGGCTCGCTGCTGATGATCGTCGGCACGCAGGTGCTCGCGCTCGGTCTCTGCGCGCACGCCTACGGCACCTACTTCATGAACGAGCGCGACCCGTGGTTCGATCGGATGCGCGCGCGCTTCCGGCTCGAGCACGGGCTGCTGCTCGGCGGCTTCTTCGTGCTCGTCGGCGTCGTGCTCGGCGCGATCATCCTGGTCAGCTGGATCTCGCACGGCTTCGGCTCGCTCTCCTACGAACGCCTCGCAGTCGTCGCCGCCTCGGTGCTGATCGTCGGCATCCAGATCTTCTTCTCCTCCTTCCTCCTGTCGATCCTCGGTCTCCGGCGCCGCTAGGCCGAGTGAGGACGCGACTCGTGATGGCGGTCGGCCTGCTGGCCATCGCCGTGATCTTGGTCGTCGTGCTCTCACAGAAGGCGCAGCGGCGCTCGGGCACCGACCTGACGCCCGACAGCACCTACGCGGCGACGCTGCACGCCGGGCAGGAGGCCTGCCAGGGCGCCGAGCTCCTGCCCGCCGACACCGACGCCGTGCGCGTCAGCGTGACCGCCTTCGGCCAGCCGCTGCCGGAACTGCAGCTCGTGCTGACCGCGCCCGACGGCAGCGTGCTGCGCTCCGGAGCGCTCGCTGCCGGCTCGCGCGAAGGCGCCGTGCGGATTCCGATCGCCTACGTCGCGCACGCGACGCAGAACGCGACGGCCTGCCTGCGCGACGTCGGGCCGGCCTCGATCGCCGTCGCCGGCGCCTATCCGGACCCGCCGAACCACATGCTCGTCGCCGGCGCCAGCGTCGAAGGGCGGCTCCGCTACGACTACCTGCGCCGCGGTCGCGAATCGTGGCTCCAGCTGCTGCCGACGATCGTCCACCGCTGGACGCTCGCGAAGGCCGGCTTCCTGCGCCACTGGGCGTGGGTCGCGATACCGCTGCTGATGCTGTTCGCGATCGGCCTGGCCGCCGTGCACGCTCGTGCGGGAGTCGGCGTGAGCGCGATCGGCGCGAGCGCGCCGGCCGGCGCGCGCCGGCGGCGGCATCGGCGCCTCGGCTGCGCAGCGCCGCGCGCGCGCGTCCGCGGCTGGACGGCACGCGTGCCACGCGCCGCCTGGGCGTGCGCGCTGGTGATGCTCGCCAACGGCCTCGCCTGGTCGCTGATCACGCCGCCGTTTCAGGTTCCCGACGAGAACGCGCACTACGCCTACGTCGCGCAGGTCGCCGAACGCGCGACCGTGCCGCGAATCGTGCAGCCGGAGGCGCTGCTCTCGCCGGCCGAGGACTCGACGCTCGGCGCCGTGCTGCTTCTTCCAGATCGTCGGCGAGCGGCCGAACCCGTCGCCGCTGTCGCGAGCTGCAGCAGCGCGCGCTCGAACGGATCGAACACGAACCGCTCAGCTCGCTCGGCGACGGCGACGCGCTGTCGGCGACGAACAACCCGCCGCTGTACTACGTGCTCGAGGCGATCCCGTACAAGCTGGCCTCCGGCGGCAGCGTGCTCGATCGGCTCGCCGCGATGCGCCTGCTGTCGGCGCTGATGGGCGCGATCACGGTGCTGCTCGTCTACATGTTCCTCTCCGAGCTGCTGCCCGAGCGGCGCTGGGCGTGGAGCGCCGGCGCGCTCGTCGTCGCCTTCCAGCCGCTGTTCGGCTTCATCTCCGGCGGCGTCAACAACGACAACCTGCTCTACCTCTGCGCGACCGGCGTGCTGTGGGCGCTCGCGCGAGCGTTCCGGCGCGGCCTGACGCCGGCAGGCGGCGCGCTGATCGGCGGCTTTCTCGGCGCCGGCATCGTCACGAAGCTGACGGCGCTCGGCTTCGTTCCGGCCGTCGCGCTCGGCGTGCTGATCGCGCTGCGGCGCGCCTGGCCGAGCGCGCGCGCGCCGGCGCTGCGCGGCGCCGTGCTGGGCGTTCGGCCTGGCGGCCGCTCCGTTCGCGCTCGACGTGCTGTTGAACTACGTCGCCTGGAACCGCGGCGCGATCCCCGGCGGCGTCGGCAGCGTCAGCACGGCCGCCGGCACGACGCCGCTCGCGTTCAGCCTGCGCGAAGAGCTCTCGCACATCTGGCAGCTGTACCTGCCGTCGATCGGCATGCGCCACCAGTTCACCTACGTGCCGCTGTGGAAAACGTGGTTCAAGGGATTCATCGGCCGCTTCGGCTGGCTCGACTACAAATTCAGCTACCACTTCTACCTCGAGGCGCTGGCCGTCTCGCTCGCCGTGCTCGCGCTCGCGATCGCCGAGATCGTGCGCAAGCGGCGCGCGTTCGTGCGGCGGATCGCCGAGTTCTCGGTCTACCTGCTCGCGACGCTCGGCGTGCTCGTCGAGATCGGCGTGCAGTCCTACCGCGCTGATGATCCAGAGCGGCGGCTCGGCGCAGTTCGAGCAGGCGCGCTACCTGCTGCCGCTGATCGGCCTGTACGGCGCGATCGCCGCGCTCGCCGTGCGCTTCGGCGGGCGCCGCTGGGGGCCGGTGATCGGCGCCGTGCTCGTGCTGCTGGCGATCGGCCACGACATCTCCGCGCAGGTGATCACGATCGCGCGCTACTACTCGTGAGCGACGTGACGGTCGCGATCCCGGTGCGCGACGGCGGCGAGCTGCTCGCCGGCACGCTGCGCGCGCTCTCGCGCCAGAGCGTCGCGCACGAGCTGCTCGTCTGCGACTCCGGCTCGCGCGACGGCTCGCCGGCGCTGGCGCGCGAGCACGGCGCGCGCGTGATCGAGATCGCGCCGCACGAGTTCGGCCACGGCGGCACGCGCAACCTGCTGATGAGCGAGGCCGCGCGGCGCGCACGTCGCGCTGCTCACGCAGGACGCCGAGCCGGCCGACGAGCGCTGGCTCGAGCGGCTGCTCGGCGGCTTCGCGCTGGCGCGACGACGTGGCGATCGTCTACGGCGCCTACAGCCCTCGTTCGGATGCTTCGCTGGCGGTCAGCGTCGAGCTCGAGCAGTGGTTTCGCTCGCTCTCGCCCGACGGCGCCGCGCGAGTCGATCGGCTCGGCGTCGACGAGCGCGCGCGCGCCGGACCTCGGCGAGCTGCTCGGCCGGCAGCGGCTTCTTCAGCGACGCCAACGCGTGCCTCGCGCGCGGCGCCTGGCAGCGCGTGCCGTTCCGCGAGGTGCCCTATGCCGAGGACCGCGTGCTGGCGATCGACATGCTGCGCGCCGGCTACGCGAAGGCGTTCGTGCCGGACGCGGCCGTGCATCCACTCGCACTCCTACACGAGCGCGCAGCAGCTTCGCCGCAGCTTCGACGAGTGGCGCGGCCTGCTCGAGGTCTACGGCTGGCGCGAGCCGGCCTCGCCGCGCCACCTGCTGAGCCGGCTGCGCGGCAGCCTCGCGCAGGCCGACGGCGCGCTCGCCGCGCGCCACGTGCACGGCAGCGCCCGCGTGGCGGCGCTGGCCGGCGTCGCCGCCCACCAGCTGGCGAGCCTCGCCGGCGCGCTGCTCGGCTCGCGCGCCGATCGGCTGCCGGCGCGCGTCCGCGGCCGGCTCTCGCTCGAGCGCCGCGCCGGCTTCGCGCCGCTCGATCTCGCAGGCGGCCGCGAGACGCCGGTCGAGAGCGCAGCACGGCGAGCGCGGAGAGGACGCGCGCGCGATGAGCGAGCCGAACCCGCTCGAGGGCCGCCCACAGGGACCGTTCTCGGATCTGCGCCGGCGGATCTACCTGACCTACACGCACTTCGGGCTGCGCACGATCCTGTTCCGCCTGATCACGTTCCCGCTGCGCTTCACGCCGCTGCAGCAGCGGATGCGCCTGCGCACGCACGCGCGCGACCAGGAGGTGCGCCGGGCGCGGAGCTGGTACGAGCAGCACGGGCGGCCGGTCGACGTCGTGATCCCGAGCTATCGCGACGCCGAGCACGTGCGCGCGCTCGTGCGCAGCATCGAGCGCGACCGTGCGCAAGGGCATGGCGCGCGTGATCGTCAGCGACGACGCCAGCGGCGCGGAGCACCTCGCCGCGCTGCGCCAGATCGCCGGCATCGACGTGCTCGTCGCCTCCGAGTCCAACAGCGGCTTCGCCGCGAACGCCAATCGCGGCATTGCCGCGAGCGATCCGCAGCGCGACGTCGTCGTGCTGAACTCCGACGTCGAGGCGCAGCCGGGCTGGCTCGAATGCCTGCAGTACGGCGCCTACGGCCACGAGCAGGGCGCCGGCGATCGTCGGCGGGCAGCTGCAGTACCCCGACGGGCGGATCCAGTTCGGCGGCACCGTGCGAAACCGCGATCAGCCGCAGTGGTTCGACCACCGCTACCGCTTCAAGCCGCACGGCTGGGGGCCGGCCGAGACGGCGAGCCCGGCGCTCGCCGTGACCGGCGCCTGCATGTACGTCAGGCGCGAGGCGATCGAGCGGATCGGCGCCTTCGACGAGCGCTACGCGATGGCCTACGAGGACGTCGACTGGTGCCTGCGCGCGTGGCAGGCAGGGCTGCGCGTCCTGTACTTCCCCAGCGCGCAGCTCGTGCACCACGAGTCGGTCACGCGCGGCACCGCGCTGGGCGAGCGCGAGGCGGAGTCCCAGCGGCTGTTCTGGGAGCGCTGGTCGGACTTCTTCGACGCGCGCGAGACGCGCGTGCAGCCGCCGGCAGGCGATGGATCAGGCGCACCGGGCGCGGCGGCGCGAGGCGAGGGTTCGGGCGCGGCCGCGCGCGCGCCGCTTCGGATCGTCTACGTGACCGAGGACACCGGCGTCGGCGGCGGGCATCGCGACATCTTCGAGCACCTCAACCGGCTCTCCGCGCGCGGGCACGACGTCGCGCTGTACACGCTCGGCGAGCCGCCCGACTGGTTCGAGCTGCGCGCGCCGGTGCACAGCTTCGAGGACTACACGGCGCTCGGCGAGGCGCTGGCCGAGCTCGACGCGATCAAGGTCGCGACCTGGTGGATGACGGCCGCGCCGGTCTGGCGCGCGAGCATCCCGCGCGGCATGCCGGTCTACTTCGTGCAGGACATCGAGACCTCCTACTACCCCGACGACGAGCGCGCGCGCCACGCCGTGATCGACTCCTACCGGCCCGAGTTCCGCTACATGACGATCTCCTCGTGGAACCGCGAGCGCCTGCGCGAGCTCGACCTCGACGCCGAGCTGATCCCGCCGGGCATCGACCTGCAGAACTTCCGCCCGCGTCCGGAGATCGCGCGCCGCGAGGACATGGTGCTGGCGATCGGGCGGACCAACCCGCTGAAGAACCTGCCGCTGACGCTCGCCGGCTGGCGCGCGCTGTCGCGCGCCGCGGCCCGAGCTGTGCCTGTTCGGCATCGAGCCGGAGCTCGCGCAGGACGGCGTGCGCTACGTCGACTCGCCCAGCGACGAGCGGGTCAACGAGCTGTTCTGCGAAGCGACCGTGTTCGTGCAGACCTCCGTCGCACGAGGGCTTCGCGCTGCCGCCGCTGGAGGCGATGGCGACGGGCGCGGCGGTGCGTCTGCACCGACGCGCACGGCAACCGCGACTTCTGCATCGACGGCGTCAACTGCCTGATGCCCGAGGCGAGCCCGGCGGCCGTCGCGGCCGCGCTGCAGCGGCTGCTCGGCGATCCCGAGCTGCGCGCGCAGCTCGGTCGCGCCGGCATCGAGACGGCGCAGGAGTACGCCTGGGAGCGGCGCATCGACGCGCTCGAGGCGTTCTTCGAGCGGGTCGCCGCGTCGCGGCGGATGGCGGTCGGCGGCGAGCTCGCGCCGGGCGGCGACGGGGCGCGCTGAGGCGCGGCTCGCTACAGGTCCTCGGCGATGTGCGGCGCCGAGCGGTTGAACACCCAGAAGCCGAGCACGAAGATCACGCAGACCAGCGCGACCGGCTCGAGCAGCGCCAGCCAGCTGCCCATCACCTGCCCGGCGCTGAGCGTGCCGCGGTTGATCATCGCGTGGCGGAACTGCTGGAAGATCGTCACCAGCGGGTTGAGCGTGTAGACGTGGTAGAGGATGTGGTCGAGCGTGCCGTGCGCGAGCTTCGTCGCGAACCGCTTCGGCCGGCAGGATCACGGGAGCCGAGTAGAACAGGATCTGGCTGATGACTTCCCAGATCGGCGAGATGTCGCGGAAGCGGACGAACAGCGCCGACAGCAGCATCGCGACGCCCGAGGCGAGCAGCGCGAGCATCGCGATGATCAGCGGCAGCTCGAGCCAGCTGAGCATCGGGCGCACGCCTTCGATCACGGCGAAGACCAGCACGACGACGAGGTTGAGCGCCAGGTTGAACGCCGCCAGCAGAACGACCGAGGCCGGGATCGCCAGCCGCGGGAACTGGATCTTGCGGACGAGGTTCTCGCGGTCGACGACGCTGCGCACCGACGCCGGTCGTCGCTTCGGCGAAGAACGTGAACAGCACGATCGAGCCGAGCAGCTGCGCGCCGTAGAAGTGCCCGGCCGCGCCTTTCGCCTTGTCGACGTGGAAGACGACGACGAAGAACACGTACAGCACGCCGAACAGCAGCAGCGGGCGCATCACCTGCCACAGGTAGCCGAGCGCCGAGCCGAAGAACTTCAGCTTGAATTCGCTGCGCGCGATGTTGTAGGTCAGGTGCCAGAACCGCGACCAGCTGTCGTCGAGCGCGCGCGGCCCGCGGATCGGCTCGCCGAGCGACTCGATCACTCGCCTCGGGCCAGCCGACTGGACGCCGCCGATGCGCGCTCATCGGCGCCGCCTGTGCGCGAGCCGACGCGACGTGCTCGGCCGGCACGGACTCGGCGCGTGCCACCGCGTCGTCTCGATCGTCTGCACCGGGATCTCGACCATGCCGCCGCTCGCCGCCGTGCCGGTGACGACGAACGACAGTGTCGCCGGCGAAGCGGTCGATCACGTCGAGGCCCTCGCCGCGGCGCGTGATCGTGACCATCGGGTGATAGCGGCCGGGCGCGAGCATGTTGTGCAGCGAGAAGGCGAACACCGCCCAG
This sequence comes from uncultured Solirubrobacteraceae bacterium, assembly GCA_963812575.1. GTDB lineage: Bacteria > Actinomycetota > Thermoleophilia > Solirubrobacterales > Solirubrobacteraceae > Palsa-744. The sequence goes on from CAWEVS010000004.1 coordinate 253,915, forward strand.
TTCGCCCGCTTGGAAGCCGCCGTGTGCTCGTCCTCGTCCTCGGTCGTCGTCGCGACGACGACCGGTTGGCGCTGCTCGTTGAGCAGCGTCATGCTGACGGCCGGGTCGTGCACGAACTCGACGTTGAAGCCGACCAGCACCTTCAGCGTCAGCGGCTCGGACTGCGGCGCGACGGCGCGGCTTTCGTCGCGCGGTCGTCGCCGAGCCACACCTCGGCTGACGCGCGCGGCGCCGTCGCCCATCCGCGCGCTGCCGACGTCGGGATCGTCGTAGCCGACCTCGCGGCCGAACGCGATCTCGAGATAGCGGTCGGCGACCTCTTCGCGGGTCGCCGATCGTCACCATCTCGCCGCGCTCGAGCAGCATCGCGCGGTGGCAGAAGCGGGTGACGGCGCTCATGTCGTGCGTCACGAAGACGATCGTGCGGCCTTCGTCGCGCATCCGGTTGAACACGTCGAAGCACTTCTGCTGGAAGGCCGCGTCGCCGACCGCGAGCACCTCGTCGATCAGCAGGATGTCGGCGTCGACCTGGATCGCGACCGAGAAGGCGAGCCGCACGTGCATGCCCGAGGAGTAGTTCTTCAGCTTCAGCTCCTGGAATTCCTCGAGTTCGGCGAACTCGATCACGCGCTCGTAGCGGCGCCGTGGCCTCGCGTGGCGAGAGCCCGAGCATGATGCCGTTCAGCGCGACGTTGTCGTAGGCGGCGAGGTCGGGGTTGAAGCCGACGCCGAGCTCGATGAAGGTCGACAGCCGGCCGTTGCACCAGATCTGCCCTGGTCGGTGCGGTAGATGCCGGCGAGGCACTTCAGCAGCGTGCTCTTGCCGCTGCCGTTGCGCCCGACGATCCCGAAGAACTCGCCCTGCTGCGACCGAGAAGGAGATGTCCTTCAGCGCGTGAAGCGTCCTCGTGGCGTGAGCGGCGCAAGCGGATGCAGCGCGCGCTCCTTCAGCGTGTGGCTGCGCTCCTCCGGGATGTCGAAGCGCTTGTCGACTCCCGCGCGGCGAGCGCCGGGAGCGCGTTCGTGGTTGTCGTCGCGGTGGCACTGTGAGACGCAGGGTATAGCCAGGGCTCCGACCGTCCTGGCCGGCGGCCGCGGTCAGCCGCGGCCGGTGCGAGGCGCGGCCGATCGGGCGCACGAAGGCCCGCGCGAAGGCGAAAACACGCGCGGCGACGGCGCAAAGAGCGGACGGCTCAGCGACGGTCGCGCGCTGAGCGCGAGCAGCGCTCGCTGCACGTCCTCGGGCAGCGCGCCGTGCGGCCCGATCAGGCTCAGCCCGGAGCCGACCTCGGCGTTCAGCGCGTCGTACATGCCTTTGGCGTGTTCGCGCTCGCCGAGCAGCTGCGCGACTTCCTCCTCGTGCTGCACGCTGAGTCGCGCTTCGCGCGCGACGAGGTCTCTGCTCAGCGTCGCCGAGTCGCGCACCGGCGCGGCCGCGGCCTGCCGGTAGATCGCGACCATCTTCTGCGCGGCGGCGTCCCACGTGAAGCTCCGCGCGCGCGTAGCCAGCGCCTGCACCTGATCCTCGCGCCGCTGCGCGTCGCTCAGCAGCTGATGCGCGCTCGCGGCGCTCGCGACCGGATCCCACGGCACGATCGTCGCCGTGCCCGGCGGCGCGGCCTCGGCGAGCGATGCCTGCGCCGCGAACAGGCACGGCACGCCGCTCAGCGCAGACTCGAACGGGACCAGGCCGAAGCCCTCGTAGGCCGACGGATAGACGATCGCCGCGGCGTGATCGATCAGCCACGCCTTCTCCGGCTCAGTGACGGGGCCGAGCGAGACGACCGTCTCGGCCAGCTCCGGGCGCTCTGCCGAGGAACTCGCGCTCGAGCTCCTGCGAGGAGCCGGGCGAGATGTGCGTGCCGGCGAGCACCAGCGCTCCGTGCCAGCCGTGGCGCGTGCGCAGCTGCTCGAGCAGGCGCAGCGCGAACAGCCTGTTCTTGTGGCGGAAGTCGGTTCCCAGGCACAGCAGGAAGCCGCCCTCGACCGCCTCCTCGGGCAGCGCGCTCGGCCGCATGCGCGCGGCCGAGTCGCGGTGGTCGAGCCCCGGCGGCACGACCGCGATCCGCTCGCTGCTCGACGAGCGCGTCGGCCAGCAGCTCCTCGCGCGTGTGCTCGGAGAAGACGACGACGCGCTCGGCCGCAGAGAGGCCGTGGCGGCTCGCCGCGCGGTAGTCCTGCCAGGTTGCCGCGCTGTCGAAGTAGCCCGGGTTGCGGTAGGCGATCAGGTCGAGCTGGCTGAGCACGAAGCGCTCTCCCAGCGCCAGCGCCAGCGCGACGTCGCTCGGTGAGAAGGTCTGCTGCGGGCGGTGAAAGACGGCGCTGCGCGGCGCGCTCTCGTCGAGCTCCTCGGCAGCGAGCAGCTCGGTGTGCGGCAGTCCGCCGAGCAGCGCGCGAGTCTCGCTGTCGATCCGCTCGCCGCGCACGAGCACTCGCAGCTCGAGCGCTTCGGTCCGGGCGAGCGCGAGGATCAGCTCCAGCACGTGCACGTGCGTGCCGGTGATCGCGCCGTCGAGCGCGCGCGCGTCGAACGTCACGCTCAGCCTCGAATCCGGCGCCCGGACGCTCTGCAGCGCGTAGTCGAGCACTGCCGAGTCGCCGAGTGGCGTCTCGGCGAGATACGGGTAGCGATCGTGCAGGGGCGAGGCGAGAGCCGCGTCCGTCTTCGTCGCGGCGGGCCTCGAGCGGCTCGACCACGACGTCGTCTGCAGCGACGTGCGTGAGCCCGGCGAGCACGCAGCGCTGTGCGAAGTCGAGCTCGACCGCAGACGTCAGCTCGAGGCTCGCGTCGAGCGAGCCGACGAGTTCGAGCGCGTCACGTCTGATGTAGATGCACGGGCCGACCGCGCGGCTGAGTCGCGGGCGCAGCGCGCGCGAGCGCTCCGCGACGGCGTCGGCGAGTGGCTCGATGCCGTCTGCGGACGTCCGCCTCGCGCTCGCCGAGCGCGAGCGGCGCGCCCGCGTCTGACAGCGCGCTCGCCGTCGCGACGTTCGTGTCGCTGTCGGCCGCCTCGGCGAGACGCTCGACCAAGCCGCGACCGACGAGGCAGGGCCGCTCGATCAGCACGACGTCCGCGGGCGCGGTCCGCTCGATCGCGAGCTCGACCGAAGCCGTGTCGGGCGCCACCTCGACCACCTCGACGCGCTCGCCGACGTGCGCACGCAGCGATGCGAGGCACTGCTGCACGGCCACCGGGTCGCCGCCCGCGACGAGCACTGTGCAGGCGCCGCGGGTCCGGCCGGCTCGATGCGTCTTGGGCAACTCGTTCACGCTCATCGCTCTCCGCCGACGGATCCGCCAGCCTAGAGGAGTCTCGCGGACGCGCGGGACATTGGGCGATAATCGATGCCGCTTTGATGACCCCCGATCAGATGACAGCGAAGATTCGCGCCGCCGGAGTGCTCGCCGATGGCAGCGCTGCGCGCGGTGCCGCCCGCCGCGCTCTGTGGCGCTTTGCCCCGGCCTACGCGCGTCGCCGCTCGCGCAAGATCGCGGCGGCCGTAGCGATCGAGCGCCTGGAAGGCGAGTTCGAGCAGCTGCGAAAGCGTCATGGCGAGCAGATCGAGCGGCTCGAGGATCTCGTTCGAGAGCTGGTCGTGACGGCGGAGGAGCTGCGGCGGGAGATCGCCGAGCGCGAGCGGCGCGACGAGGTTTGATGCGGGCAGTCACGGTCGCGACGATGAGGACGCTTGCGCGCACACGCGCGCTCGTCGCCTCGCTTCGCCGCAATCAGCCCGACTGGCCGGTCAGCGTCCTGCTGATCGGCGGCGCCGGCGCCGTCGCCGCGGCGGCTCGCGCCGAGCCCTCGCTGTCGATCAGCTCCGTGGCTGAGCTGCTCGAGCTCGATGTCGAGACGCTCCTCGCGCGACACGACGAGGAAGACCTCACGATCCTGCTGCTGCCGGCCCTGCTGCTTCGTCTGCTGGAGCAGGATCCCGAGCCCGTTGTGCACCTGCCGGGCAGCGCCTGGCTGCTCGGCGATCTGCAGCCGCTCGAGGCGCTGCTTCGCCGCAGCGGCGTGGTGCTCGTGCCGCGCACGTACGGTCGATCCGCCGGAAGACGGCCTGGAACCCTCGCGCGAGCAGCTCGAACGCGCCGGGCGGATCGACGCGACGGTGATGGCAGTCGACGCGAGCGCCGGCGCGCGCGACTTCCTGCGCTGGTGGAGCGGACATGTCGAGCAGGCGCTCGGATCGCTCGACGCGCTGAGCGTCGGCGACCGTCCCGAGGACCGGCCCTGGCTGAGCCGCTTCCTCGAGCTCGCGCCGGCGCGCTTCTCGACCGGCGTGCTCGACGATCCAGGGTGCAACCTGAGCATGTGGAACCTCGATCGTCACACGCTCGAGCAGGGCACCTCGGGGATCGTCGTCGACGGGCATGCGCAGCTGCGATTCCTCAACCTGCCCGGCTTCGATCCCGACCGCCCCTACCGGCTCGCGGCCGGCGCGAGCCGCGCGCGCGTCAGCCGCTCGCCCGTCCTGCGCGAGCTCTGCGCGCGCTACGCGCAGGAGCTTCGCGAGAGTGGCTGGAACGACGCCGAGCATCGCCACGAGGTCGGGCGACGGCTGTTCGACGGTCTCGTCTACGACGACGCGCTGCGCGCGATCTACGGCCGCGCGCTGGCGCTCGGCGAGGACTTCGGCGACGTGTTCGGCGAGCAGGGCAGCCGCGCGTTTCTGGAGTGGCTGGCGCAGCCCGCGCCGCGCGGTGGCACGCGTGGCGTGAATCGCTACGTCTTCTATCGCGTCTCGCGCGAGCGCGCCGACGTGCTGCGCGCCTATCCCGACCTCGACGACGAGCAGGACGCCGCCGGCTTCCTCGCCTGGTGTCGCGCGTTCGGAGCGCACGAGCTCGGCATCCCCGACCGTTTCATGCCGGGAGGTTCAGGCGTCGCGACCCGCCGCGCCCCGGCGGCGGCAACAGCGCCGTCCGTGGATCCCGCGGTGCGCCCGGCGCGCGCGAACGATGCCAACGGCTCGAAGCCTGCCGGCGGCGCCGGTGCGCGGCCGGCGACTGCTGTGCCGGCCGGAGAGCTGGCGGTGCGGTTGACCGGCTACATGGGCCACACGCTCGGCCTCGGAGCGGCAGCGCGCGCTTACGCCGAGGGCCTCACGGCGGCCGGCGTGCCGGTCAGCACGGTCAGCGTGCCGCTGCATCACCTGGCGCTGCCGGTCGCGCTCGAGGAGGCCTACGGACGCCACGGCTTCGAGGATCTCGTGCACGGCTCCAGACACGGCTTCGAGATCGTCGCCGTCAACGCCGACGAGCTGCCGGACTTCGTGGCGCGGCTCGGCGAGGACTACTTCGAGGGCCCGCGCATCGGCATCTGGGGCTGGGAGACGAACAGCATCCCGGCGCGCTGGCGGCGCGCGTTCGAGCTCGTCCAGGAGATCTGGGTCTACTCACGCTTCATGGCCGAGAACATCGGCGCGCAGGCGCCGGTGCCGGTGATCGCGCTGCCGCCGCCCGTCGAGCGCCCACGCGAGCCGGCCGCGCCCGATCGCCTCGGGCTCGCAGACGGCTTCCTGTTCCTGTTCGCGTTCGACTACCTGAGCACGGTGCAGCGCAAGAACCCCGTCGGCCTGATCGAGGCCTTTCGTCGCGCGTTCGCGCCAGGCGAGGGCCCGCGGCTGTTGATCAAGACGATCAACGCGCCGCTGCGCCCGCTGTCAGAGGAGGAGCTGCTGTGGGCGGCCGACGGGCGCGAGGACATCAGCGTGATCGACCGCTCGCTCAGCACGAGCGAGCTGAACGGCCTGATGGCGGGTTGTGACTGCTACGTCTCGCTGCACCGCGCCGAGGGCTTCGGCCTGACACTCGCGGAGGCGATGTCGATCGGCAAGCCGACGATCGCGACTGGCTACTCCGGAAACGTCGACTTCATGAACGATGCGAACAGCTATCTGGTCGACTACGAGATCGGCCGCGTCGGTCCCGAATGCGAGATCTATCCGCCCGAGGGCGAATGGGCCGAGCCGAGCGTCGAGCACGCGGCCGAGCTGATGCGCCGCGTCTACGTCGAGCGCGAGGAGGCGGCACGCAAGGGAGCGCAGGCCGCCGAGGACGTCGCGCGGCTGCTCTCGCCGGCCGCCACCGGCAAGCGCATGCGCGAGCGTCTGGAAGAGATCTCCGGTATGTCCCGCAGGGGCCGCGGGCTCGCCGGCGCGACGCGATGATCGGCATCTACCTGTTCGCCTGGGTCGTCTTCCCGGCCCTGATGCTCGTGCTCTGCGGCGGCGCCGGGCTGCTCGTGCGCCGGGTCACCGGGCCGAGCTCGATACCGCCGGTGCTGATCCTGCCGGTCGGCCTCGCGCTGCTGGTCGTCGTCGCCGGGTTCTTCTGCTACGCCGCGCCGCTGGCAAAACTCTCCGGGCCCGCGCTCGCGGTCGTCGGCGTGGCCGGGCTCGTGCTCGGGCGTGCCGAGATCGCCAGGCTGATCAGGCGTGGGGTGCGCGCGCTGAGTCCCTGGGCGATCGTCGCCGGGTTCGGTGCGTGGGCGATGGTTGCCGCGCCGATCGTGCTGTCGGGCAAGCCCGGCTTCACCGGCTACGCGCACATCGTCGACATCTCCTACGAGCTCGACCTCGCCGTGCACTTCGCGCACAGCGGTCGGGCGATCCCCTCGACCAACAACTCGGCCTTCCAGACCGTGATGAAAAAGTACCTCGAAGCGGGCTACCCCGGCGGCGGGCAGTGGACGCTCGGCTCGCTCTCGAACCTCACGCCGATCGACCTGTCCTGGCTGTATCAGCCGTTCCTCGCGTTCGTCTCGGCGATGAGCGCGCTGTCGATCTACTCGCTGCTCGGCCGGCTCGTGCGCAACCGCCCGCTGCGCGCGCTCGGCGCGATCGTCTCGGCGCTGCCGAGCGTGCTCTACGCCTACGTGCTGGCCGGCGGCATCAAGGAGCTCTGCACCAGCTGCTTCCTGCTGCTCGTCGCCGCGCTGTTGGGGCCGGTGATGACGCGGCTGCGACCCGGTCGTGCGCTGCTCGCCGTACCGGTCGGGCTGGCGGCGACGATCGCCTCGTTCTCGCTGACGACGCTGCCGTGGCTGGGCGTGCTGTGCGTCGGCACGTTGGCGACCGTCTTCGTGCTGAAGCGCGACCGGATCCTCGCGCTCGTGTCGTGCGCGCAGATGGCGGCGATCGGGTTCGTCCTCTCGCTGCCGACGTTCGGTGCGGCCTTCAAGCTGCTGCCCTACGTCACCGGCACCGGGCCGGTCGACCTCGGCAACCTGCAGGAGCCCGTGCCGGCGATCTCGGCGGCCGGCGTGTGGATCACCGGCGACATCCGCTTCCCGCAGCACGCCCATCGCGGCCCGAGCGAAGCGATTGCGATCGTCGCGCTGGCGCTTGCGGCATGCGGGCTCGTCTTCGCCATAAGAAGGCGAGCCTGGAACGTGCTCTGGCTGGGGCTCGCCGCCGCTGCCGCGCTGCTCTACGTGCACGAGCGCTTCGGTCCCTGGATCCAGTTCAAGTCCTACTGCATCAGCTCGCCGATGGTCCTCACGCTCGCGTTCGCCGGAGCCGGCGGTCTGATCGCTGCGCTGGCGCGGAGCAGCCGCTCCGGCGCCGTCAGCGGACTGGCGCGCCGGCTGGCGCCGCTCGCCGGCCTGCGCCCGGCCGCGCGGCTCCTCGCGCTGCTCGCGGTGCTCGTCGTCGCCGGCGGCGTGCTGGCCGGCAACGCGCTGCTCTACCACGACACCTCGCTCGCACCGTACGCGCGACTGCGCGATCTGCAGAAGATCGGCGAACGCTTCGCCGGGCAGGGACCGACGATCACACCGGACTTCGACGAGTACGCCGAGTACTACCTGCGCGACGACGAGCAGGACAGCGTCGTCAACGGCCCGGCGCTCGAACTGCGTCCGGGCGTCAACCGCGAAGCCGAACCTGGTGGCATCTTCCACTACGACATGGACGAGTTCCCGGTCTCGTTCCTCGAGGGATACCGCACGATCGTGATGCGCCGCAACCCACTGGCGAGCCGTCCGCCGAGCAACTACAAGCGCGTCTACGTCTCCTCCTACTACGAAGTCTGGCAACGCGATCAGCCTTCGAGCACCGTTCTCGCGCAGGCCGACTTCGCCGAAAAGCCGCCCGTGCGCCAGCCGAAGGTCTGCGCCGAAGCGAAAGCAGCGGCACGGAAGGCGCCGGCGGGCGCGAGCCTCGCCTACACGTTGCCGCCGAGCGGCTACGTGCAGGTCGACGGCAGCAACATGACGGTCAGCCGGTACTTCCTGGCAACCGGCGGCACGATCATCGCCAACGGGCCCGGCCGCGCCGTGCGCGAACAGCCGATTCCGGCTGCCGGCGTCTACAAGTTCTTCATCAGCGGCTCGTTCGGGCGACCGGTGGACGTCTACGTCGACGGGCATCACGTCGGCACGGCCGCCTATCAGGTGAGCTACCCGGACCAGTGGGTGCTGATCGCCAGCAGGTTCCTCTCGAAGGGCGTCCACCGGATCGAACTGCGCCGCGGCGGCGCCAGCCTGCACGCCGGCAGCGGCAACGGCGTCGACGGGCTGAACCGCACGATCGGACCGCTTGTGATCATGCCGGCAGCCTCGGTGACGCCGGCCGTCCACACCGCACCGCTCAGCGCGCTGCCGCAGCTATGCAGCTCCACGCAGCGGCTGCGCTGGCTGGAGATCGTCCGCCCTGCGTAGCGAGCTGTGGAGAGGCGAGCAGCGGCGGCTTCGCTCGCTGATCGGCGAACGTCGGCGTGTCGACGGCGAGGAGGCGGCCGTGGACGACCGCGCCGCTCCGTTCGCATCGGTGATCGTCGTCTGCTGGAACGCCGAGGCGACGCTCGGGCGCTGCCTACGCCAGCTGGGCGAACAGGACTATCCGGCCTACGAGGTGATCGTCGTCGACGACGCCTCGAGCGACGGCACGCTGGCGGTGGCCGAGGCGGCCAGGGCGTCGGGCCTTGAGCTGCAGATCGTCCGCAGCGAGCGCAATCGCGGCTGTCCGGGCGCGCGCAACCTCGGCCTGCGTCAGGCCCGCGGCGAGCTCGTCGGCTTCATCGACGCCGACGGCTTCGCGGCGCCGGACTGGCTGAGCCGCGCCGTCGCTCACTTCGCCGAGCCGACCGTCGGCGGCGTCGCCTCGACCGTCTTCTTCGACGACAACCCGCTGGTGCTGAACGGCGCCGGCGGCACGACCAACCGACAGGGCTGGGCCGCCGATCTGTGGATGAACCAGTCCTTCGAGCAGGCCGAGCCGGGCGGCGAGGCGCTCTACGCGATGGGCTGCGGCATGGTCTTCAGGCGCGAGACGCTGGCGCGCGTCGGCCCGTTCGACGATCGCATGCTCAACTACTACGACGACGTCGACTACGGCATGCGCGTGTGGCGCGCGGGCTACCGGCGTGCTGATCGCGCCCGACGCGTGGATCGACCACGGCTTCGGAGCGGCCGGCGGCGACAGCGCGCGCAAGCGGCTGCTGTGCGAGCGCCATCGGATGCGCGTCGTGCTCAAGCACGCGCAGTCGCGGAAGAGCCTCCGGCGCTGGTTCGCGCAGGAGCTGCGCGAACTACGCCGGGCGCGATCGGCGCTGCGCCGCCAGAAGCTGGCTGCGCTCGTATGGAACGTGCGCCATCTGCCCAGCACGCTCGGCGCGCGGCGAAGCCTGCGCGCAGCGCCGCGCCCGCCCGAGCGGCTCCTCGACCGCTCCTGGGGCGACGCCTTCCCGGCAGGGGTGCCGCCGCGCTCGAGCCCGGCGCCCGAGCTTGCGCGTGCGAGCGTCGTGATGGACGAGCCGCGCTCGCAGGCGCAACTGCTGCACGGCTGGTTTCCGTTGGAGCGCGCCGACGGACGCGCCTACCGCTGGGCGGCGGCCGACGCCGCGCTCCTGGTCTCGCTGGAGCAGCCGGCGCGGCGCCTGCACCTGGACTACGCGCACGTGCCCGACGACATCGGCGCCGTCGAGCTCGCGATCCGCCGCGTCGGCCCGGACGAGTCGCTCGCGACGCTCTGGAGTACGCGGCTGTGCTGGCAGTTCATCGCGCGCTCGATCGAGAACCACCCGTGCGAGCTGGCGGCGGGCGACTACGAAGTCCTGTTCGGAGCCGAGCGGGGCTGGTCTGAGCCGCCGCTGAACGTCCGCAAGCTCTCGCTGGCGCTCGCCGAGATCAGCTTCGAGCCGGGCTTCGAGCTCGCGTCCGGCGGGCTCGACATGTCGGCGGCGAGCGTCGAGCAGCAGCTGATCAGCGGCTGGTTCGAAAGCGAGGACGCGCCGGGCGGCAGCTACCGCTGGAGCTCTGCACACGCGGCGGCGATCGTCCGCGTCGAGCAAGAGGCGAGCGGCGTGCGGATGCGCTTCCGCCTGACGCCGGGGCGCAGCGGCCCGGTGGCCGTCTCGCTCACTCCGGTCGGCTCCTCGCAGCCCGTCCTGCGCCTGGGAGATCCCCTGGCAGCCCGGCGACTGGCGCGAGGAGACCTTCCCGGCAAGCCTGCAGCCGGGCGACTACCGCGTCGACTTCGACGTCGCGCAGACCTGGTCGAACGTCGGACAGAGCGATCGCGAGCTGCCGCCCGAGAATCGGACGCTCGGTTTCGCGCTGGCCGCACTGAGCTTCGTCTGAGCGCCGGCGCTCAGCTCAGGTCCCAGCCGACTCGGCGAACAGTCGCGGCGAGCGCTCGCGCAGGAGCTGCGCGGCAGGCGCCGCGAGACTCGCGATTGCACTCGGCTGCGCGCCTTCGCCGGTACGCCAGCCGAGCACCTGCGGCACGTGCACGCCGGGCTCCGATGCATCGGCGAACCGGCACCAAAGATCGAAGTCCTCGAGTCCGCGAAGGCGCTCGTCGGTGGCGTAGCCGCCGATTCCGAGCAGGCGCTGGCGCCCGATCAGCGCCGGCGTGTCGATCCAGTTCTCGCGCGTCAGCCGGGCCGGCTCCCATGGCATCGAGCCGCGCAGCGCGACCGCTTGGCCGCCCTGCACGACCGCGATCATCGGGTAGCAGAACGAGGCACGCGGCTCGGCGTCGAGCGCGTGCGCGAGACGCTGGACGGTCGCTCCGAAGACGCCGCCGGCGAGCGGCAACACGAGCACGTGCTCGCCGCGCGCTCGTTGCGCGAGCAGGTTGCGTGCCGCGCCGAGGCCGCCGACCTGCCCGTGCAGCAGAGCCATCGGAACGTCGCTGTGGCTCGTGAGGAAGCGCGCCGCCGCACGCTCGGCCTGTGTGTCGCCGTCGAGCGCCAGCAGCACTATCTCGAGCTCGCCGTAGTTGCTCCTCGCGAGGCTCTCGAGCAGCTCGAGTGCGTCATGCAGACCGGCGCTCTCGAGCGTGACGAGCGCGCTCACGTGGGGCTCCACGGCTCGATAGGGAGGCGTCTCGGCAAGCATGCCGCGCCGGACGGGGGCGAGCAGACGGCGCGCGATCGTGCGGAGCGGCTGCCCAGGCACGCGCACCGAAGCCGCACGCGCGATCTCGCCCGCGTCGCGCGACGGCGCGATCAGGTCGGACAGGTCGAGGTGCGAGGACGACGGCGCCGCGCTCGGCAGCGGCGCCGCGCCCGGCTGAGCTGCCTCGACGGTCGCCTTGCTCGGCGCAGCGCTGCGTGGAAGCTCGCTCGCCAGCTCGGCGAGCCTGCGCCCGGCAGGCTCGATCGGAAGCTGCTCGCGCACGAACCGATAGGCCCGCTCGCGAAGTGCGCGAAGGCGCTCAGGGTCGTCGAGCAGCTCGGCGGCGACCGCAGCGATCTGCTCGACCGGCGCCTCTACGAAGTGCTCGCCGGCTTGCAGCGGGTCTCCGTCGAGCGAGGGCTCGGATACGACGACGCAGCCGTTGCAGATCGCCTCGAGGAAACGCATCCACTCGAGCGCGGCCGAGGTCGTGCGATGCAGGTTCAGCAGGATCTTCGAGGAGGCGAGACGGCGGTACTTCGCCTCCTCCTTGAGGAAGTCGGCGCGCGGCGCCGTACGCGGCTCGAGCGGCGGCACGAGGAACTGGCAGTTGCGAGCCCACAGGCGAGCGCCGATGCCGGCCAGCAGCGGGTCGCGGCGCGGATCGGCGGCGCCGAGGTAGAGCACGTCGAGCTCGCGCTCGACACTCTCGTCTTCGCGCCAGCTGTCCCAGCTCGCGCAGTAGCCGAGCTGCAGGTGCTCGCATCGCACGCCCCGGCGGCGCAGCTCGGCCGCACTCGAGCGATTGATCGAGACGGCTGCGCCGAAGCTCGCGACGAGCCGGTAGGTCGCCTCGAACCACTCGGTCCCAGGGTTCTCCGTGCAGAGCGCGATCGTGCGTGCGCGTTGCGCCGCGTCGGGAGCTCCGGCGGGCGAACCCCACGCCTCGAACTCGTGCGGGACGACGACGTAGACGAGCTCCTCGGCGAGCGGCGGAAACGTGTCGAGCACGAGCTCGACCTCGTGGCCGGTTGCCGCGGTCGCCGATGCCAAGGCGCCGAGCAGCTCGGTCATGAAGTAGCTGCCCCGGCTGGTGCTCACGAAGCAGAAGCGCATCGACCGCGTCCAGCTTATCCCGAGGGCTCCTCGGCTGGGCTGAGGCGCGTCGCGTCCGGTCCGGGCGCGTCGAGAGCGGCCGTATGATTGGAGCGGTGAGCTTCCGACGTCGCGCGGCTGCGCCGCGGCTTATCGAGTGGACAGGGGAGCGCTGCGTGCCTTGGGCGCCCGACGTCCAGGTGGTCTACGAGCACTTCCACCGCTATCTGTGGGCGAGCGACCTGATCAGGGGCGCCGCGTGCTCGACCTCGGCAGCGGCGAGGGATTCGGTGCCGCGCTGCTCTCCGAATCTGCCGAGCACGTGGTCGGCGTCGATGTCGACGAGCTGACCGTCGAGCACAGCACGTCTGAACTACGCCGGGCCCGAGCCTCGAGTTCCACGTCGGGCACGGCCGTCGATCTGTCGGCCTTCGAGGACGGCAGCTTCGACGCGGTCGTCGCGTTCGAGATCATCGAGCACGTCCGCGAGCAGGAGCGCGATGCTCGACGAAGTCGCGCGAGTGCTCGGCGACGACGGGCTGCTGATCATCTCGACGCCCGACCGCCGCGCGTACGGCGAGGCGCGGACCGAGCCGAACCCGTTCCACGCGCGCGAGCTCTCGCTCGAGGAGTTCATCGAGCTGCTCGACTCGCGCTTCCCGCACACGGCTGCGTGGGGTCAGCGCACGATCACCGGCTCGCATCTGAACCCGCTCGGCGGCCAGGCGCATGGTGCGACGCGCGGCCGCGATCGCCTCGGAGTTCTTCATCGAGCGCTCCGGCGACGAATGGCGGGTCGCCGGATGGACCGCCCGCGCTGTATTGCGTCGCGCTCGCATCGAAGGCGGCTCTGACCGACGGTTCCCGCGAGCTCGACGCTCGCCGACTGCGCGATCGAGCTGGTGCGCGACAAGGAACGCGACACCGCGGCAGTGCTCGGCGAGCTCGAGCAGGCGCAGCAGCGAGAAGCAGGAATACATCGATGCGCTCGAGCGCGAGCGCCTCCATCACGCCGGCCTGCTGAGCGAGCGCAAGGCGGCTGATCGAGCGACGCGTCGAGGACTGCGAGGAACGAATCGTCGCGCAGAGCGAAGAGCTGAGCCGATCGAGCAGATGCTCGCCGACACCAGGCACGCTGCCGAGGCGCTGCGCGCAGACGCGGCGACAGCACAGGAGCAGCTCGCCGTGGAGCGCAGGCTGGCGCGACGGGTCGCCGAGTCGGTGACCTGGCAGGCGTTCCAGAGGCTGCGCGGGCGCGCTCTACGCGGCGCTCGGCGGAGAGGGATCGCGTCGCGCGCGGCTGCTCGGAGCTGCGCTGCGCGTCGCCGGCAGGCGCCGTCAGCGGGCGTTCGCCGGCGGCCTCGCCGGCCAGCTGCCGCGACCCCGCCGGCGAACGAGCCGGTCGAGCTGATCGAGTTCCCCGACTACGAGCGCCCGATCGTCTCGCTGGTGATTCCGCTCTACTCGCGCGCCGACCTGACGCGGCGCATGCCTGCGCTCGATTCGCGACAACACGAGCCGCGTCGCATACGAGGTGGTGCTGATCGACGATGACGCGGACGCCGAGACGAAACGTCTGCTCGAGGGCGTGCGCGGCGCGAGGATCATTCACAACGAGGGCAACATCGGCTACCTGCGCAGCATGAATCGCGCCGCCGCCACCGCGAGCGGCAGATGGCTCGTGCTGTTCAACAACGACACCGAGGTGACGCCCGGCTGGCTGCGCGGCGATGCTCGACTGCGCCGAATCGTCTCCCGACATCGGCGTGGTCACGCCCAAGTTCGTCTACCCCGACGGGCGGTTGAACGAGGCGGGCGCGATCATCTGGCGCGACGGCACCGGCGTCAACTACGGTCGCGGTGACCGCGCCCGACCGGTTCCGCTACGAATATCGTCGCGAGACCGATTACGGCTCGGCCGCGGCGCTGCTCGTCAGCGCTCAGCTGTGGCGCGACGTGGGCGGGTTCGACGAGCGCTTCCTGCCGATGTTCTACGAGGACGTCGATCTCTGCTTCCAGGCGCGCGAGCGCGGCCTGCGTGTCGTCTACGAGCCGACCGCCGTCGTCGTCCACGTCGAGGGGGCGACGACCGGCAACGACACCAGCACCGGGCACAAGCGCTTTCAGGAGGAGAATCGCCCGAAGCTCGTGGCGAAGTGGCGCGAGCGTCTCGAGACCGAGCACCAGCGGCCGGCGGCGGCGAACCTGCCGCTCGCTGCCGACCGGCATCGCGGCCCGCACGTGCTGGTGGTCGATCACCGGATCCCGATGTGGGACCGCGACGCGGGCTCGCTGCGGATCGTGAAAATCATGGAGGCGCTGATCGCGCTCGGAGCGAGGATCACGTTCATGCCGGAGAACTTCGCGCCGATCGAGCCGTACACGCGCAAGCTCCAGAACATGGGCGTCGAGGTGCTCTACGGCGAGCTCGACCCGCGCGCCGAGCTGCGCGGCGCTCGGTCCGCGGCTGAGCACGGCGATTCTCTGCCGGCCGCATCCGACGAGCCACTGGCTGGACACGATCCGCGAGCTGGCTCCCGGGCGCGACGGTCGTCTACGACACGGTCGACCTGCACTGGCTGCGCGAAGCCCGCCGGAGCGACGCTCGCGACTCTGGGTGGGAACGCGCCAGCGCCGCCAACGGCAGGAGCCGCTCGGGGGCACGCCTGTCGCCGAAGGCGAGCGCGCTGCGCGAGCTCGAACTGGCGATGATGCGCGCGACGGACGTGACGATGGTCGTCAGCGACGCCGAGCGCAGCCAGGTTCTCGACGACGTGCCCGGGCGCGACCGTGCTGGTCGTACCGACGCTGCACGACGTCGCTCCCTACGTCGCGCCGGCAGATGAGCGCGCCGGCATCCTGTTCGTCGGCGGCTTCGAGCATGTTCCGAACGTCGACGCCGCGATCCGCCTGGTCAACGATGTGATGCCGCTGGTGTGGGCCGAGCTCGGCGACGTGCCGGTGACGATCGTCGGCTCGCAGCCGCCGCCCGAGGTGCTCGCCCTCGCCTCGCCGCTCGTCGACGTCGCCGGCTGGGTCGAGGATCTCGATCCGCTGCTCGAGCGCTCGCGCCTGATGGTCGCGCCGCTTCGCTTCGGAGCCGGCGTCAAGGGCAAAATCACGCAGTGCCTGGCCGCGGGCCTACCTGTCGTGACGACGAGCCTCGGAGCCGAGGGGCTCGACGTCAAGGACGGCGAGAGCATCCTGATCGCCGATGAGCCGGCCGGGATCGCCGACCGAGTGATCCGCGTTTACCGCGACGCCGAGCTGTGGGAGGGCATCTCCGCGCGTGGCCAAGCAGTCGTCGCGGCGGCCTGCTCACCGGAGGCGATCGAGAGGCAGATGCGTCAGCTCCTGGGCGAGATCGCGACAGCCGAAGAGACGCTGGCGCTCGAGACGAGCCCGTCGGCTCAGTAGCGAGGCGGTCGATGGAGCGAGCAGTCGTCGTCGGCAACTGTCAGGCCAGTGCGCTCGAGTACATGCTCGACACGCACGAGGAGTTCAGGCGCCGCTTCGAGCTGGTGCGCTTCCCGCCGGTGCACGAGTTCCCCGAGGAGCTGGTACCGAAGCTGCACGAGGCGGTCGCGGACGCGGCCGTCGTGATCCCACAGCGCGTCGACGAGAGCTATCGCGACGGCGTCGGCCTGGGCACGGAGACGCTGGCGCGAATCGCCGGCTCGGGCGAGGTGATCCGCTGGCCGAGCGTCTACTGGGCCGGGTACGTTCCCGACCTCTTCTATCTGCGCGACGCAGCGCGCGCGCCCGTGCTCGACGGGCCGTTCGACTACCACGACCGCACGATCCTCGGACGCGTACGCTGCGGGGCTCGACGTCGAGGCGGCCTGCGACCTGCTGGCTGACCCGAACGTTCCCTCCGACGCGCTGGCGTGGGCGGACAGTGCGACGGCAGAGCTCGAGGTTCGCGGCGCGTGACTGCGACGTCGACGTCGCGCCGTTCATCGGCGCGCACTTCCGCGAGGAGCTGCTCTTCTACACGATGAACCATCCGACGAACCGCCTGCTCGCGTTCATCGCGCAGCAGATCATCGACGCTGCTGGGCCTTCCTGGCACGGTCCAGCCGGAGCCGATGCCGGGCGAGGTGCTCGGCTCGACCTTCTATCCGCTGCACGCCAATCACGTGCGCGCGCTCGGCCTGCGCTTCGGTGCCGAGGTCGTAGCCGGCAGGATCCCATTTCGGATTCGTGGTGAGAGCTACGAGCCGGCAGACGCGGTACGGACGTTCTACGACTACTACGCGGCGCACCCGGATCTCGTCGCGATCAACTCAGCTGCGGCCGGTAGCGCACACCCCGTGTAGGCCTCCCGACCGATGGGTAAGATGCCGGCAGTGCCCGGTACCGAGCATGTCTAGCGTCCTGCGGCCGACCTCTCGCGACAGACACCATCCAGCTCTCCGGAGCGCCGCCGACGCAGCGCTGAGTCGATGACGGTGACGCCCTCCTCGCCTCAGGCCACGCCGCCACGGCGTGGCGGCCTTCGCGTCGCGCTCGAGTCAAGACGGCAGGCCTCGATCCGACTGATGCCGCGGTCCGCGCGTCGCGCCGATTCTGGCGATTGGACTGCTCGCGGCGTTGACGCTGCTCGTGTTCAGGGACCAGCTGTTCGAGCATTGGACGTTCCCGTGGGACTTCGTCGGCTCCTATACGACATCTCCCGCATTCGTTGCTGCGTCGGTTGAAGGCGGACACCTTCTTTCGTGGTCGCCTTATGTGGCGAGTGGCTTTCCCGTCGCCGTCGACCCGCAGGCCGGTCTCTACTTCCCAGGCTGGTGGTTGCTCGGCGTGTTGCACGTGTCGGCGACGTTGCGAGTGCTCACAGCCGTGCAGGTTGCGCACGTGCTGTTCGGCGCGATCGGTGCTCTCCTGCTCGCACGGGCGAGACGCCTCGGCTGGCCCTGGGCGACCCTCGTGGCGGTCGCCTACCTGTTCTTCGGCGGCTTCTACGGCGAGGCGGAGCACGCGGACATCTTCCGGGGCTTTGCATACCTGCCGTGGCTGTTGTGGTCGCTGACCCCGCCGGCCGGCGATCGGCGGTGGACGCGCCTGGCAGCGCTCCCCGTACTCGCCTGGTTGATCTCGACGGGCGGCTATCCGGCCGAGATCGTCTCATTCGCGGTCGCGGGCTGGGGTCTACCTGATCGTCGCGCTCCTGGTCGACGACCGCGCCCTGCTGCGCACGCATTGGCCGGCTCTGGCGCTCGCCGGGGTCTCCTGCGCCGCGGTCTGTGTGGCCGTGCTGCTCCCGTACCTGCACGCCGAACATGCCAATGAACTGCACAGGGTCCTCGAACCGACGGCGGCGGTTCGTGCCGGCGCGTCGATCACGCCGCACGAATTTCTCGGGTTGTACCTGAGCAACTTCTCCTGGACATACGACGGCACCGTCACCTCCTGGGCGATCGCGATCCCGATCCTGATCGGGCTCGGCTGCGTGAGATTGGAGACGCTCCGGCGTCATGCGCCGCTGGTGGCCTGCGGTGTTGTCGCGCTTGCCCTCGCGATGACGCCGAAGATCGGCTTCATCGGTCGCGCGATGGCGTCCGTGCGACCGCTCTTCCCGAGCCGCTTCCCTGCGGCCGACTACAAGTCGGTGGTCGTGATCGCGCTGATCGTGCTTGCAGCTGACGGATGGCGCAGTCTTGCGGTCGGCTCGCGTCGTGGTCCGCGCCTGCGTGCGGCCGTGATCGCGGTTCCTGCTGCTGCTCGGCGCTCTACTCGTCTCGACCAAGTACGGACCGGCGTCACGCGAGATGTGGCTGGTCGTCGTGATGATCGCGCTCGCGCTCGCCCTCGTGCTCGTACGGATTCCGGCGCGAGTGCTGGTCGTCCTGTTGATCGCGCTCGTCGCCGTCGACGGCTACCGCGAGGTTCACGACTACCGCCTGCTCGGACACTTCTCGCCTTGGGGAGCGCCGGCCGCAACGGCCATCCCCTACCTCGAACGCGACGGTCGCGTGCGCAAGCTCGCCGCGACCCTCGAACAGGCACCGGTCACACGGCCCCCACGGGTTCCGCCGACGGCTCCCCTCTCGATCGCGCCGGTCGGCTCGGACCCGGACTCGGAAGGGTGGTTGGCCAACGGTTATCACCTCGTCGACTACGGCGGCACGATCGAGAAGAGCCTGTGGCTGGTCGAGCGCAGCCCGCACATGGATTTCGGTGATGCTCGCGCCGTGGCACGCCTACACGTTCCCATGCGGCGCGCAGAGCTGTACGAGCGTCGCGCGAGCTCTCAAGACCCCGACGGTCTGGCAGCCGAGCAACGAAGTGCGCACACTCTCCTACGGAACCAGCTCGATCACATACGCCGTGAACATCGCGCGGCCGGTAGTGATGGCCGAGAACGAGCTCGCCGTCGACGGCTGGCACTCGAACAGCGCGAGAGTGAAGCTCGTCAAGTCACCGCTTCCGTTCCGCACCTGGCAGCTCTCCGCCGGGTAACTACACATTCACGGCGAGCTACAGCGACCCGACGCGGACGCCGCAGGAGCTACTCGCGCTGGTCGCGTTGCTCGCGTGGCTCGGCTGCTGTTTCGCGGTCGCTGCTTGGCCCCCGTTCCGTAAGGCGGCGCGCGCACGCGCGAACCGATGAACCGCCTGACGCGGATCGCTCGCAGCCACGGGATCACTGGACAGCTGGTGCGCTACGGAGTCGTCGCGGGCAGCGGCTACCTTCTGGCGATCGCACTCTACTCGGGCGAGATCGCGATCGGAATCGCTCCTTACCTGGCGCTCGGCATCGCGTTTGTCCTGAACGCGATCTACAACTTCACGCTGATCCGGCATTTCGTGTTCCCACCCAGCGGGCGCGCGTGCACGTCGACCTCTCGCGCTTCGCCGTCGTCGCGGCGGGAAGCTTCGCGGTGAACTACGCGAGCTTCGCGGTGCTGTACTCGGCGATTCAGCTCGGTGCCGAAACCTCACAGCGACTCGCAATCCTGATCGCAGCGCCGGTGACCTTCCTCGCGAATCGCGCCTGGGGCTTCAAAAAGCGGGAATCGCCGCGCGACACTCAGGAAGCCGCCGAGGCTGCCGAAGAGACCTCGGCCAAGAACACGTCGTACTCGCGGATGTAGTCGTCCGCATCGTACGCGCGCGAGGCGAGCACGAGCAGCACTGAACTCGAGTCGTAGCGAAACTGGCTGCCCCACACCAGCGGAGGGACATAGATGCCGAGCGTCGGGTCATCCAGCAGTACCTCGGAGCGATTCTGTCCGTCGTCGACCGCGACCGTGACCTCGCCGGCGACACAGACCAGGAACTGGTGGCACTCACGGTGGGCGTGCTCGCCACGTACCTCGCGGCTGGGGACGTCATAGACGAGAAACCACCGCTTGGGCACGAACGGAACGGCCTCACTCGGAGCTTCGCCTGCGGTCAGGCGGCCGCGCAGATCGGAGTACTCGGCGAAGCGCTGCAGGTGTGCGCCCCCGACGCCGAGCATCGTGCGCCCGGGGTCACTCGCCGCCGTCTCGCGCTCCGGCGCCTGCGCTCGCTCGGCTTTGACGTAGCCATGGATTCGCGCGGGATTTCCGACCACGATCGCGTACGGCGGCACCGATCGAGTCACGACGGCTCCGGCGCCGACCATCGCGCCGCGGCCGATCTCGATGCCCGGAAGGATCGTCGCATTCGCTCCGATCGAGGCGCCCGCGTGCACAACCGTCTTTGCCGTCTCGATCCAGTGCCTGCTCCTCGGGAACGGATCGTTGGTGAACGTCGCGTTCGGACCGATGAACACGTCGTCCTCGATCGTCACGCCGTTCCACAGCTGGACCCCGCACTTCACAGTCACGCGATCGCCAACTACGACCTCGCCCTCCACGAACACGCCGTCGCAGATGTTGCAGTCCTCGCCGACCCGGGCCCCCGGGAGCACATGCGCAAAGGCCCAGACCCGTGTTCCGCTGCCGATCTGATCGCTCTCGCAAACGCCTTCTCGTGGATGAATGCGTCAGGCATCGTCGGTCTCCGGCAGATCGATGACGCCTCGCACGATCGCACCCGGTCTACGCTTGATCGTCTCGTATGCGCGCCACACGTAGGAGCCGATGATCCCGAGGCCCAGCGAATTGAGGCTGAGGAAGAACACGAGGATCAGGATCGTCGCCGCATAGCCCGGAACCGTGATGCCGCCGGTGATGCGCGCGATCAGGACGATCGCACCGATGATCACGCCGAGCGTGATGCCGACCAGCCCGACTATCCAGAGCAACCGTACGGGGAGATCGGTGAACGCGAAGACGCTGTCTGATAGGTAGCGGAACTTGCGACGTAGCGACCAGCTGCTCTTGCCGGGCGCGGCAGCCGGTCGTAGGAGACCAGCTGGCGTCGAAAGCCTACCCAGAAGAGTTGGGCGACCAGCGAGGTGTGAACATCCTCCAGCGAGCAGACGACGTCACGGACGGCGGCAGTGCATGCGAACACATCAACGCCCTCCGGGGGGATCTCGCTCGACACAAACCGCCGATAGAGTCGCCAGTAGATCGCGAGGTGACGTCACCGCGGTCGTCGCGGCTGGCACGCTCTCCGGCGACGACATCGACCTCCCCGCCTCGCGAGCCGGCCGAGGAACTCGATCACGAGCTCGGGAGGCTCCTGCAGGTCGGCTGCCATCACGGCGATGTAGCGGCCGCGGGCGAGGCGCATGCCGGTCCGGATCGCGGAGAACGAGCCGAAGTTGCGCGAGTGCTCGACGACTCGCGTCCCGTGCCACTCGCTCGAGTGCGCTCAGCAGCAGCTCGCGCGAGTCGTCGGGGCTGCCGTCGACGACAAAGACGGTCTCCAGTTCGCCCTCGATCTGACCGGCGATCGGCCCACCGCCTCGACGAGCGCGTCCATCGAGCCCGCGTTCCTGTAGACCGGAACGACGAGCGAGTTAGCACGGTACTCACGCAGCCATCTCCCGGCAGGCCTGCCATCACGATCTCGACCTCTTCGTCCGCGAGATAAGGGTGGATCGGAAGGGAGAGCTCGTGCTCGGCGAATTGCCGTGCCGTTGTCAGCGGAGCCGATTGCCGCACCGACGTCCTCGCACAGCCGGCTGCTCGGGACAGACGAAGGGATAGTGGCGGCCGACGGCCACACCCGGCCGGGCAAGCGCATCGCGACCGCCTCGGCGGCGCTACTGCCGATCGCCTCGACCGGGAACAGATGGTTGGCCGAAACCGCCGGCCGCGAGGATCGGCCGCAGCCGGCTCCCGGTCCGAGCCGCCGCGTGTAACGGGCGGCGATCTCGGTTCGCTCGAGCCAGCCAACCGTCCAGACGCGGCAGCATCGCGGAGCGCAGGATCGCCGCGTGCAGCTCGTCCAGGCGGCTGTTCAGCCCGAACTCGGCGTGCTCGTAGCGCGCCGGTCTGGCCGTAATCGCGCAGGCTGCCGCGCGCGGCGCGCGATCCGCATCGCCGTCAGCAGCACGCCGCCGTCGCCGAGAGCGCCAAGGTTCTTCGTCGGGTACAGGCTCGTGCCCGCGGCGATCCCGGCTAGCCCGGTCGGCGTCCGTCGCGTACGGCGCCCAGCCGATTGCGCGCAGTCCTCGATCACGAGCACGCCGTGCTCGCTGCGCGAGACCTCGAGACCCACTGAATCCAGGGGGTGCCCGTACAGATGAACCGGCAACACCGCCCGGATCGAGCCGGTCGGCGCGCAGCGCCCATCGACCTGGTCGAGATCGAGCCCGCCTGTACTCGTCGACGTCGCACCAGACCGGCTCGGCGTCGGCACGAACGATCGCGAGCGTCGTCGCAAAGGCGGTCAGCGGCGTCGTGATCACACGTGCACCGGCGGCCACTCCGGCGCTCCGCAGCGCGATCTCGAGCGCATCCAGCCCGCTCGCCACCCCGACGGCGTGCCGCACTCCCCACCAGTCGGCGAGCTCTCGCTCGAACGCGTCGACCTCCTCGCCAAGGACCAGCCAACCGCTGCGCCCGACACGATCGACCGCCTCGATCGCCTCCTCGCGGACATCCTGCCATTGGCGTGAAAAGTCGTTAGCTGGAACCTGCGCTTGTGAGCCGGCTACCACCGCCACAGCGTACTAGCGAGGTCTCTGGAGCAGATGGGGACCGTCGCGGCCGGCGAGCGCGTCGACGGTCTAGCCGGCGAATTGCAGATGAGCCCTCATCACTGCGTGGACCACCCATACGACGGCCATGAATGCGACGTAGGCAAGCAGGATGAAGCCTACGGTGCGGTATCGCGCGAGCCCCTCCGCTCCGGTGCGAATCGGGTTCGGCCATCCCGGCAGCAGCACGATCGTGTAACCGAGAAGATAGAGCGGTAGCAGGTAGCGGGTCTCGATCGCCGATGGGACCGAGGTGAGAGCGCACAGTGCAAGTGCAGCCGGGTAGCGCCAACGGGTCGGCGCGAGGCGCCGGCGCGCCGCCGCCAAGATGAGCCGCAGCAGCGCCAGGAATGTGATCAGAAAGCCTGCGATACGCAGGGGCCGATGAGACCCGGTGTCAAGCCGTGAGATGTACGGCGTGTTGTAGCGCTGATCGAGCCCGTTGATCAGGTGGCTCAGCGCAAGTCCGCCCATCGCGACGGGGATGGGGGGCCAGAAGTTTGAGGTAATCGCCGGTGCTCGCGACTTCATGGTTCTTCTGCTTGTCCAAGAGCGCGAGGCCCGCTTTGTCGATGTACAGCATTTCCGGCCCGTGGCCGGTCCCAACGTAGGTGTCGTAGCGCTGCAGGAACACTCCGCGGGTCAGCTGGATGCTCGTCAGGTGGGCGGGGCCGCCGGGGATGAAGCTCCAGCTGTGATAGTGGCGGTGCGTTGCCAGCGACTGCGGTAGCGATAAGGGCGATCAGCCCGACGATGAACAGCGTCGCACAGAGCGAACGCCGTGCAACCGATGCGTGTGATTCACCTCTCCGCTCGAACCACGACCAAGCGACGAGCACCGCGAGGATCGGTGCAAGAAGGACGTAGGAGGGTCGGATGTCGATCGCTCCGGCGCAGGCGACGCCGGCAAGCAGCATCCACCATCGATTTTCGGGTCGAGCGACGCAGACAATCGCAAGGGCCGTCAAGGCGAGCGCGGGAAAGTCGCTCAGCGGGAAGTTCAGGAAGCCACCCAGAATACGACCAGGATCGCGGCGAGCAGCAGGCGACGCCGAGACGCCCCAACGCAATCGCGGCCACCCGAGTTCGGCAAGGCGGAGTGCCAGCACCATAACGATCACGGCAAAGACGAGAGCGTTGAACAGCTTCGCCGTCGGAGGAGAACGTCCAGTCGAGCCCGTCGGCGATCCCGCGAAGCCCATCGTAGATCGACGGCAGCAGGTACCCGCGCGCGGGACTTTCGAAATTCAGCAGCGAGAAGTCGCCGTGAGCACGGAAGGTCTGCGCGAGATTCCAGTAATTACCAGAGTCGTAGTAGAACGTCTCCCGGCTCTCCAATACGCGACGGTGAGTATGCCGGCGAGTGCCAGCGCGAACGCCAGCGGTGCCACGCGCCGCGTTGAGACGCTCGGACGGCGCATAGTCGCCGGACCGGAAGCCACCGCCTGGGCGGTATCGCTCGTGCTGCCCTCGCGGCTCGCTGGCGTTCCTCCGATCGACACGCCGGCCATGCTAATCGGCAATCAGGCGTCGCAGGCGCGACGCTGCCTCGCCGGCCCGCACACCGGGCCGCGCGCGGCTGACCCGGCGAGCAACCGATAACCTGCGCCCAGTGATCCGCCACTCGAACAGCGCCGACCGCACCTCGGGCGCCGGCTGTAGCCGACCGGGAGCAGCGACCGGCCGGTCTAGATGTCCGCGGCTGAGCCGCGTATCTCGCTGGTGCTCCAGATCGGTGCGCCCGATGGAGCGCTAGCGCGCGCGGTGACTTCGTTCGCCGAGGCACTGACAGCGCTCGAGCGGCAGTGGGAAGCGGTGCTCGTCCCGAGCCGCCGCGGCAGCGCAGTCGCCGCGGCCTGCGCGGCGCTCGCCGAGCGTGATGGCCGACTCGTCGTGAGTGCGCCGGCGGACGGCTGGGGAGCCGCAGTCGCCGCAGGTCTGCGCGCGTCGCGAGGGCAGATGCTCTGCTACACCGACTGGCGCAGACCCCTGTGGAGCGCTACGCGAGATGCTCGACATCGCCCTGCGCGATCCTGACCTGGTGGTGCGCGCGAATCGCCGTACGCGCGACACGATCACGCAACGGCTCGCTCGCTGCTGTTCGACCTCGAGTGCCGCGTTCTCCTGCAGACGCCTGCGTGGGACGTCAACGGCACGCCGAAGGTGTTTCCGCGCTCGTTTGAGCGGCTGCTCGATCTGCGCAGTGTCGGCTACCTGTTCGACGCGGAGTCGCGTTCGTCTGCGAGCAGTCCGGCTATCCCGTCGTCGAGGCACCGGTCGACGCCGTCGTCCAGGCAGAGCGGGCCCCGCATACCGGTTACGCCGCAGCACTTCGGATGTACGCCGGCGTGCCGCGGCTGCGGCGCTGGCGACGCGCTAACAGGGGCTCGGCGAGCCACGCCGTATCGCTCGTGAAGCTCGGCGCGCGCTGAGACCCACGCGGCAAAGTCAGCGATGCCTGCCGCTAGGTCCGTTCGCGGACGCCAGCCCAGATCGCGCTCGATCGCGGCAGGATCGAGCAATCCACACGCTGCGCACATCCCACAGGGCGCAGCACCGTGCGTACCCCACTCGGGGCTGCGGCCTGCGCGTCGAGCGTCTCGCGGGCACGATCTGAACACGAGCTCGCGCAAGCTCGTCTGCCGTCCTGATCCGACGTTGTAGATCGCGTCTGGCCGTGCGAACGTCCCCGGCCGCGGCGAGCATGAACGCGTCGAGCACGTCCTCGACATGCACGAAGTCGCGTGCGGTCTCAGGGTCGACCAGTGGCGGTAGCTCGCCGCGCATCCCGTAGGCCGCGAGCGTCGGCATCAGGCGCCGCGGGTCCTCCCACGGGCCGTACACCGAGTACAGACGCAGCGTCCGCATCCGCAGGCCATGCTGTTCGGAGAGCTGGCGGCATAGCAAGGTGGCCGCAACCTTCGCGACCGCGTAGGAGCTGTTCGGCGCTGGCGCCTCCGTCCTCATTCGGCGCGTGATCCTGCATGCCGTATTCGGAGGAGGAGCCGGCGTGCACGAAGGCCTCGAACCCGCGCGAGACGCAGCACTCGCGCAGGTGCAGGGTGCCGAGCATGTTGCTCTCGAAGATCCCTCGCGCGTCCGCTTGCCAGGAGTAGGCGCCGTGCGCCGCGAGGTGGAAGATCCAATCCGGCCGCTCGCGTCGCTCGAGCGCCGCCGCGACCGCCGTCGCGGTCGCGCAGGTCGACCTCGTGAACGCAGCTCGACATGCACACCCGGCAGGCGCCAGTCGTCCGAGCCCGGCCGGAGCAGCGATCGACGCGGCGCCCTTCGCCGAGCAGGCGCCGGGCCAGACCGGCGCCGACGAAGCCTGCCGCGCCGGTCACGAGCGCCCGCCGTGCGCTCATTCGGCTGCCGGCTCGGCCCGCCGTCGCGCAGGAAGTTGGCGTAGCCGAGCAGGTCGAGGTACTGGCCAGGCGCGCGCTGCGATCTCGGCCTGCTCCGCGGCGGAGAGCTCGTTCGCGGTCGCGTGGTTCGCCTCGCGGCGTCGGCGTGCGGATCGTTCCCCACGGGTAGACCTCGTCGAGCGGCTTGCCGTTCCAGCTCGGCGTCGCGAGCGAGTCGGAGCGTTCCAGGCCGAGCTTCTCGCAGAGCGCGCCGAGCGTCGCCGCCGAGATCGGCCATCACGTCCTCGGCGCGCACGATGTGGAAGCGCTCGGGGTACTGCTCGCGCGAACAGCAGCGCGTAGTGCTGGTTCAGCGTCCAGCCGAGCAGGTAGTCGGCGAGCGGCAGCGGCACGGGGCGCTTCTTCGTGTCGGCGTACGCCGACCATGGGTTGCGCACGACGTGCAGCACGTGGCCTCGGGCAGGTCGGCGAGGATCTTGTCGGCGTCGACCGTGATGATCGGGCTGTAGCCGACGTAGACCGACTCGCGGCCGCTCGCGTTGAAGTCCTTCCAGGCCTCGAAGGTCGCGCGGTAGAAAGCGGCCATGTTGTTCGGCGCGCGAGCGCCCGGTCGCGCTCGACGTAGCGCGCTGTAGATGCTCGCGGCGCTCGTCGTCGGAGAAGTCGAACGGGCGGTCGCGGAACTTGCTGACGAACGGCGTGCGCGCGCGCACCTTGCCCTCCTCGTCGATGATCGCGTTGTAGTCCTGCGTCGGGCGTCGCGTCGAGCGCGAAGACGGGCCAGCGGTACTTGACCGGGAACAGTCGAGGAGAGCATGTCGTCGACGAGCCGCGTGCCCGAGCTGGGACTCGAACGGATAGACGAACAGCTCGGGGTGGCCGTCGAGGAAGCGGTGCGTCGTGTTGCCGCCGTTCTCGTACATCGCGCCGATCATCAGCAAGCTGGAAGTCGTCGCTCATGACGGTCGTCTCCTTGGGTTGTCGAAGCTGTAGAAGAGCCGGCTCCGGCGGCCGGCGCCGCGCCGCGCGCGCTCGGCGAGCGGGAAGGCCCGTGCGACTGCGAGCGGCGAGCCAGTCGATCGCGAAGATCTGGTTGCCGTAGGGCCAGGGGAGGCTGCCGAGGACCGCGCCGGAGCCGAGGTCGACCGCGTGCAGCCCGCAGCGGCTGCGGTCGACGTCGAGCCCCGGCGCGTACTGGCGGAAGCGCGGGATCACGCGCGAGGTGGCGACGAAGGCGACGTCGCTGGCAGAAGCCAGAGCCGCGGGTCCAGCCGCGGAGGCGGCGACCGGCTCGAAGCCGCCGTCGGCGACGACGCCGAGCTCGCCGTAGCCGCTGTCGTCGACCCAGACGCGCCGGCGTGCAGGCGCGCCGAGTGCGGTCGGGTCAGCCCGCGCGCGATCGGCTCGCGCGTCGCGCCCGGAGAAGACGACGCCGCGCCGATCGACCGGAAAGTTGCGGTGGCCCGGGCCGCCGCGCCGAGAGCCTCGGCGGAGGCCGAAAAGAAGG
This sequence comes from uncultured Solirubrobacteraceae bacterium, assembly GCA_963812575.1. GTDB lineage: Bacteria > Actinomycetota > Thermoleophilia > Solirubrobacterales > Solirubrobacteraceae > Palsa-744. The sequence continues at coordinate 281,317 of CAWEVS010000004.1, forward strand.
AGGAGGCAAGGTCTTGCCGGCGGCGATCGAGTTGAGCTGGATCCAGTTGCGCTCGAAGGCGGGCCGCCGTCGCGCTCGATCGCGCGCGGCCACCAGACGCCGCTCGGCCGCCGTCGTCGCCGATCGCGCACGATCGCGTTCTGGCCGACCGAGTTGGCGTGCAGCGGCCGCCGATGATCGCGAGGTCGTGGATGTAGGGCGCGCCCGGGCGAAGCGCGAGCGACCGGCACCAGCGGGCGGCCGGCGGCGTCGGCCGGCGATCGGTCGGCCCGCTCCACGCCCGGTCGACCGGCGCCAGCTCGAGAGCTGGTTCGGGTTGCGGGTGCTGGCGACGTGGACGACGCCGCGGCGCGCGTCGAAGGCGATCCCGGAAGGGTGCGGCAGCGGCATGTAGCTGACCCGCGGCCTGCCGTCGGCGACGCTCAGCGCGATCAGCAGGTGCTCGTACTCGCGCGAGACGAGCAGCGTCGCGCCGGCCGCTCGAGCACCTCCCACCAGCCGCCGCGACGCGCTGGCGCAGCAGGCCGCCGGTCGACCTCCCGCCGCGTCCCAGGGCTCGAGCGTCTGCGCCGGGTCGCGCCAAAGCTCGCTGTGGGCGGCCAGAGGGCGTCGAGCTGCGTCGGCTCGGCGGGCCATCGCGGCGCAGCCTCGCGCAGCGCGTATGCGCCGCGGTACATGCGCAGCGCCGAGCTGAAGTTCGTCGTCGAGCGGCCGCCGTGGCGCGTCGTGCATCGTGATCGGAACCTCGACCACCGGGTAGCCCTCGCGCGGCACGTGACGAGGAACTCGGCGTCGATCAGGTCGTCGTCGAGGGTCAGCTCGAGCAGCTTCGCCGAACGCCCGCGGAAAGACCTTCGGCGTGCCGTTGATGTCCCACGAGGCGAGCCCAACAGCATCCGGCACTCGAGGTTGTAGAGCAGCGAGCCGAGCTGGCGCCGCCAGTTGTCGCGGATCCGCCGCTGCGCCTTGACGACGACGCTCGGGGTTCGAGCTCGCGTAGAGCAGCGCGAGCGAGAGCATCTGCGGCGAGGTCCGCGCCGAGTTCGTGTAACAGAGCAGATCGCCGTCGGCCGCGGCGAGCCCGGCGCGCACGGCGCGGCCCCAGCCACCCTGCTCGAGCTCGACGACCCGAGCTCGCCGGCTGCTCGGCGGCGAGCCGCTTGCAGATCGCCGGCCGTCTCGTCGCGGCAGGCGTTCGGCACGAGCACGAGCTGATGGCGAACGGGGAGGCGCGCAAGTGCCTCGCGGTAATCGGCGACGAGGCTGCTCGAGGTGGTCGGCCTGGTTGTGCACCGGCAGGACGACGGAGGCTAGCCGATCGGCGACGGGCTCAATGCGCCTGGCAGCGGCGTCAGCGCTGGACGAGGTTCAGGGACGTGACGGCGGCGGTCGGCGATCTGCGGCGCTGACAGGCCGGCTGCTCGTACAGGATAGGCCGGCGAGCCGGTCATCCCGCGCGGCATCTCCGCGACACCGGACGTGACGAGCCGGCAGTCGAGGCCGCGCTCGGCGATCACCTCGGCGACGAACGAGCCAGCCCACCGTCAGGTAGTGCGCCTCGAGCGTAACCGCCAGCGGCACCGCGTCGAGCAGCTCGGCGAGTCATCGATCGGGCGAGGGGTTGAAGCTGGACACGACAGCGACGGTCGCCGCGACGCCTTGGCGCGCGAGCTCCTTCGCCGCCTGCAGCCGCGGCCTGCCATGTCGCCGAGCGCGATGAGCGCGACGTCCTCGCCTCCGCCGAGTAGCTCGGCGCGTCCAGCTCGAAGCGCCCGTCGAGGCCGGGCACGGGCGTGCCCTTCTTGCAGAGCGCGGATGTAGCCGGGCCCGGGCAGCTCGAGCGTCGCGTGCAGCGCCGTCGCGCGCCTGATCGGCGTCGGCCGGGGCGATCGTGCAGACAGCCCGGCTGCGCGCGCATGATTGCGACGTCCTCGAGTGCGTAGTGGGTCACGCCGTTGTGACCGTAGTCGAAGCCTGCGCCCATGCCGACGAGCCGCACCGGCAGCTCGTGCAGCGCGGCGCCGTTGCGGAGGAATTCGTATGGGCGCATCGAGGCGAACGTCGCGATCGAGTAGGCGAACGGGACGTAGCCGGCGTCGGCCAGCCCGGTCGCGATCCCGAGCATGTTCTGCTCGGCGACGCCGACGTTGAAGAAGCGGTCGGGGAACGCCTCGGCGAACGGCTCGAGAACGGCGAAGCCGAGGTCGCCGGTCAGCAGCGACGACGCGCTCGTCCTCGCGCGCGACGGCGACGAGCTCCGCGGCGAACTCGGCCCTCATGCGCGACCTCCGCGGCCGGCTCAGCGCGAGCTCCTCGATCGCCTGCGCGTAGTGCTCCTCGGACATCGGCAGGTAGTGCCACTCGATCTTGCTCTCCATGAACGAGACGCCCTTGCCAAAGGTCGTCTGCGCGAGGACCACATGCGGTCGCGCCTGCGTCGTCGCGGCGGCGCTGCGAGCGCGTCGCTCAGCGCCGGCAGGTCGTGGCCGTCGACCTCGTGGACATCCCAGCCGAACTGCCGCCAGCGCTCGGCGACGCGGCTCGAGATCGATCACGTCGCGCGTGTATCCGAGCGCCTGCTGGCCGTTGAGGTCGAGGATCGCGGTGAGGTTGCCGAGCCGATGGTGGGCGGCGAACATCGCGGCCTCCCAGACCGAGCCCTCGTTGCACTCGGCGTCGCTGATCAGCGCGAACACCCGCCGCTCCGAGCCCTGCATGCGGCGCGGCGAGCGCGGCTGCCTGCGCCGAGCGACAGCCCGTGACCGAGCGAGCCGGTCGAGAAGTCGATGCCGGCGACCACATGCTCGGGTGCGCGCCCGAGCGGCGTGCCGTCCGTAGCAGAAGCTCGCCAGCTGTCTCGGCGGACATCCGACCCGTCGCCGTCAGCGCCCCGTAGAGGCCGAGCGCGGCGTGGCCCTTGGAGAGGACGAGCCGGTCGCGGTCGGGGTCGTCGTCGAAGTCGGCTCCGCCGAACAGCAGGCCGCGAGGATGTCGGCGATGCACATCGCCGAGCCGATGTGCCCGACGCGTGCCCGGTAGGACTGCTCGATGACGCTCGTGCGAACTTCGTATGCGAGATCGGATATCAGGGTCGTTTGTCGTCATCCGATAGATCTTCCAGCCCAGGGGTTGCGGCCTCCAAAGGCCACCCCGGCGCGCTCGTCTGGGTCGCGTCGCATGACCTGTCAGACTCTCTGAGTCGTTCAGAACTAGCTCCCCGGTGCCGCGCTCCGTCGCGTTCCTCTCCGCTGCGCCACTGCAGCGAGGGGAAGTAGTCGCTGGTCGGCTCGGCGACGAAGCCCTATCTTGACGCCGGCTCGCAGCTATCCCTTCTGCACAGTCCCCAGTCGACCGGACGTTCAAACTCGGCGTCGGTCAGCTCGAACCGAGGGAACTCCGCCAGCCCGGCGTGGGTCGAGATGGCCGCCTGGAAGCCGAACTGGCCCAGAGCCGGCGGGACGTGCCATCTCGGTCTTGGCTGCCGTCCGGCTCGTGTTGCATGAGCAGGCTCGTGAGCAGAGCTCGAGGCGCTCGGCTCGACGGGGCGCCCGATCGAGTCGCTCGAGATGGTCCGGCCGGAAGGAACTTCGTCATCGATCCGAGGGTAGGCGACCAGGCGACCGCGGGCCTAAGCGGACCGCCGTGTTGTAGGGCGGGTTCCGCCACGGCCGCCGCCTGCGTGAGTCCGCCGAGTACGGCCCGCGGCGCTCGAGATTGTGAAACCTGATCCGAGCATCTGCGAAGCGCTCGATGGTCGCCGCGGTCTCGGAGGGCCATCGTCGCCGACTACGACGATCTCGAAGTTCTCATAGGTCTGGGCGAGCGCGGATGGCAGGGCTCGCGCGCCGAGCGCGCGGTAGTTGTCGTATGTGGGAATCACGATCGACACGAGCGGCTCCTCCTCGACGAAGGCGCGCTCGTAGCTGGCGCTGGACCGAAGCCGCCAGAGCCGACGCCGGTTGTCTGGCTCCTCGCGGAAGATCGACTGGAGGATCTCGAGCTGGCGTGGGAACTCCGAGTCAAGTCGAGTGCGCACTCCGTCGATGCCTTGCGCTGCGCTCCAGTGCGCTCTCTAGCGTCTCGCGCTCGCTGGTCAGCTCGGCGAGTTGCCTGCTGATGCCGTCGATCGCAGCGTTAGTCGAGGCGAGCTGTGCCGCCACGTCGTCGAGTCCGCTGTGGGTCAGCTTCTCGCTGATCAGACGCCCGACGATCGCGGCGAGCCGTCGTTCGAGGGGCGCTCCGACTGCTCGCGCAGCCTGTCGCGCGCGTGGCCCGCTCAGCATCGGCCCATCGTAATGATGGTCGGGGCCGAAGGCCCGGGTAGGCGACCGCTAGGCTTGACGACGTGCCGAGGACGCTTAGCGACCCCTTGAGCGAAGGACATCTCCGATGCCATCGATGAGCAGGGCTCAATCGCTCGCTCGGTACCTCCGCTCCTACGAGTCGGGGCTGCTCGGGCAACTCGTCCGCTATGGCCTGACCGGCGGTCTGGTCACGCTCGTGTACCTGACCGTCACGACCGTTCTCTCGAAGGTGGTCGGCCTTCCCTTCGAGGGTGCGCTGGCGATCGGTTTCGCCACCGCGCTGCTTCTGCACTTCAGTCTTCAACGGGTGTTCGTGTGGATGCACGCCGACGGATTCGCGCTCCCGCTTCGCAACCAGGTGGGCCGCTACCTGGCGATGGCCGGAGCTCGATACGGCGGCACCGCAGCCTCGACGGCGATCCTGCCGGGCGTGCTCCACGTCGACACCGAGATCGTCTATCTCGCGACGATGGTGGTGGCAACCTCGATGGGCTTTCTGACCATGCGCTTCGCGATCTTCCACGAGAAACGCGCCCGTGATCTGTCCGCGAGCGTCGCCGACGAGTCGCGTGCAGGCGACGTTGACGACGTCGATGTCAGTCAGCTCGCGACGCCGTACGTTTCCCGCTGAGCTGTGACCCGTCTGTACGCCGAGCCAATCAGCGTCGCAAGCGGCGAGAAGTGCTTCTTCTACCACGTGATGGATGTGCCTGGGGCGGAGTCCGTCGAGTCGGAGACGCCAGGGGGCAAATTCGATCTACGTGGCGCCGAGCGGGAGTATCTCGGGCACGTCCAACTGGACGGTCGCCGAGTGCTCGAGATCGGCCCAGCGAGTGGATTCCTGACGTTCTACATGGAGAGCCAGGGCGCGGATGTCGTCGCCGTCGAGCTCGGACCGGAAGCCGACTGGGACATCGTTCCCCACGCACGGCTCGACCTCGCGGCGATTCGCGACGATCGGCGGGAAGTCATGGGGGAGCTGCGCAACGGATTCTGGTGGGCGCACGAGCAGACGGGCAGCACGGCAAAGGTGCATTACGGCGACGTCTATGCCCTGCCGGAGGAGCTGGGGAGCTACGACGTGGCGCTCATGGCGGCGGTGCTGCGCCATACGCGTGATCCGCTGCGGATCATCGAAGGGTGCGCGCGCCATGCTCGGAGCCTCGTGATCACCGAGATGTACTTTCCGGAGCTCGAGGGCTCGCCGGTCGCCCGCCTCGTCCCATCGCTCGACTCGACGACGTGGGACACCTGGTGGGACCTCAGCCCCGACTTGCTGAGCCGTTTCGTCGAGGTGCTCGGCTTCGACGAGCTCACCGTCTCGCACCACCGACAGCGTTTTCTGCACGCCGGCGCGGAGCACGAGATCCCGTTCTTCACGCTCGTCGCCGAGCGTTCCGGAGCGGGCTGAGGCCAGCGAAGCCGAACCGCGCAGGCGGCGCGCCCGTTGCTGCTCGCTGGGGGCACGATCAGATCAAACGTCTGTCCGAGCCGCGATTGCTCGCGTTTCTCGCCGGGCATGACGATCAGAACTGCGATGAGACTCCCCTCCACATCGGCCCAGCGCAAGCGCTGCGCGACGCTGCTCGGCTGTCTCGCGATGCTGCTCGCCCTGGCGATGCCGGCCGCGGCCGGCGCCAAGATCACGACGATCGGCAGCCCGCTCTCTACGCCGGCGACGCTGAACACGACCGAAAACCTCGGCTATCCCGGCGTGAACACCGACGTGCCGCCCAGCCCGGAAGCGCCGAACGGCGTCGCGCACACCTTCCACTTCGGCGCCGACACGGCGATCTGGAACGTCTCCAAGCCCGTGCCGGCGACCGGCCAGGCGAAGAAGGTCGAACTCGAGGGATGCGCCAAGCAGGCGCCGAACGGCCCGCCGCCGCTGACGCAGATCCACTTCCAGGACCTCTCTCCGCAGCCCGGCGGCGGCGCGAAGATCAACATCACCTCGCAGCCGTTCGACATCCCGGTGTGCGGCGTCGGCGGCGCCAGCGGCTCGACGGTCTCGACCTACGAACCGATCAACCTCTGCGTCAGCGCCGGCGACTACGTCGACTTCAACGACGAGGGCGGCTTCAACGGCCAGTTCTATCGCAGCGGCGTCGGCTACCAGGTGCTCGGCTCCGCGCGTGGCTCGACGCTCGACTCGTTCATCAGTGGCGGCGGCACGAACAACGGAGCGCTGCTCTCGCCGGCGGTCACGTCCGCGATGGAAGGCTTCTCGGCCAGCGAGGGGCAGGAACTGATGCTGCGCGTGACGCTCGCGACGGACTCCGACGCGACGCACATCTGCCCGGGCGGCAAGGGCGGCCTGCCGCCGGCGCTCGCGCCGATCCGCGTCAGCCCGCAGACCGACGGCGTCAACCACAGCCGGATCGTCGCGGTCGCGATGTTCTGCCGTGTGACGCCGTGCAAGGGCATCGCGACGCTGACGCGTCAACCACAAGGCCTACGGCCGCAGCGGCTTCGAACTCGCTGCCGAACAAGACCGTGCATCTGCCGATTCGCGTGAACTCCGAACTCGTCCAGAAGATCCGCCGCCAGAACGGCGTCTCGGCGACGCTCGACGCCGAAGTCAACGGCAAGACGACGACGCAGACGGTCGTCGTGAAGATCTTCTAGCGGCCGTCACGCGAACCGCCACAGCCGCAGCACGCTCGCCGGGCGCTCGGTCGCGAGCGCCGCGGCGCAGCCGTCGCCCAGATCCAGCTCGACCACGGACGCGTGCTCCTCGACGCGCCCTCTACCGCCGGCGAAGCCGAGCCCCTGTCGCTTGAGCTCGGCCTCGTAGCGCGTCCACAGCCGCAGCAGCTCGCGTTCGCGCGCGGCCGGTTCGAGCCGGCCGATCTGCTCGCCTCGTGCTCGCCGAAGACGCGCCGCGCCAGCGCCACGTGATCGCGCGCCGGGCGCTCCTCGTCGCGAGCGAGCTCGACGTCGATGCCGAGCGGAGCGGCTTGCGTGAAGGCGTACAGCGCGAGCTCGCCGGAGTGGGAGAGGTTGAAGTGCAGCTCGCTTCCGCTCGCCTGCTCGGCGCGCTGGTCTGCGAGGCACGGCTTGCCCTCCGCCGAGGCGCTCAGCACGATCGACGGCGGGGTCGGTCGTCGAGGTAGCGCGCGAGCAGCGCGCGCAGCGCGCCGCGCGAGCGCGCCCACAGTCAGCCGCTGGCGCTCGCCGGCGATCCGGCTCGCGCGCGATCGCTCCTCGTCGCTCAGCAGATCGTCGAGCCCGCCGAGCTCGGGCAGCTGCGCACGCCAGACGTGGACCTCCTCGTGCGCGAGCTGCGGGCGCTGCGGGCCCGGCTGCCACGCCGTGCCTCCAGGCGACGCTGCTCGATTCGGGCGGAGTGGTGCCGGCGCTCATGCCCCGCCGAATATAGGCGCCCGGCGCGAGGCGGATACGCTCTTGCCCGAATGCGGGTCATTCAGACACAGCTGCCGGGCCTCGTTGCGATCGAGCCGGTCGCGCTTCGGCGATGAGCGCGGCTTCTTCTGCGAGACCTACCGCAGCGAGTGGAACGCCGAGCTGGGGATCGCCGAGGATCTGCGCTTCGTGCAGGACAACCACTCGCGCTCGACGCGTGGCGTCCTGCGCGGCATGCACTTCCAGGTCGGCGACGGGCTGGCGAAGCTCGTGCGCTGCGCGCGCGGGCAGATCCTCGACGTCGCCGTCGACCTGCGCCGCGGCTCGCCGACGTACGGGCGCTGGGACGGCATGGAGCTGGACGACGTCAACATGCGCCAGCTGTACGTGCCGGCCGGCTTCGCGCACGGCTTCTGCGTGCTCAGCGACGTCGCCGACGTGATCTACAAGCAGTCGGCCTACTACGACCAGGAGCTCGAGCGCGGCATCGCCTGGGACGACCCCGACGTGGCGATCGAGTGGCCGCTGCCGGCGAGCGAGCTGATCATCTCCGAGCGCGACTCGAGCGCGCCGAGGCTGCGCGAGCTCGCCGCAGAGCTGCCGTTCGAGTTCGCCGCAGCGTGAGCGCGCGGCGGCGGGCGGGCGCGAGAGGCGCATGCCGACGGCGATAGTCACGGGCTCCGGCGGGCTGATCGGCTCGGAGTCGGTCGCGCGCTTCGTCGCGCTCGGCTACGACGTCGTCGGCCTGGAGAACGACATGCGCGCGCGGCTGTTCGGCGCCGAGGCCTCGACGGCGCACATGACCGAGACGCTGCGCCGGCGCTTCGGCGACTCGTTTCGCTCGCTCGACGTCGACATCCGCGACCGCGCGGCCGTCGAGCGGGTGTTCGCCGAGCACGCGAGCACGATCGAGCTGGTGATCCACACCGCGGCGCAGCCGTCGCACGACTGGGCGGCGAGCGATCCGCACGCCGACTTCGAGATCAACGCGCTCGGCACGCTCAACGTGCTCGAGGCGACGCGCACGCACGCCGACGGCGCGACGTTCGTGCACTGCTCGACGAACAAGGTCTACGGCGACACGCCGAACGCGCTGCCGCTGCGGGAGCTGCCCGAGCGCCTCGAGCTGCCCGAGGATCATCGCTACTTCGACGGGATCGACACGACGATGTCGATCGACCGCAGCACGCACTCGCTGTTCGGCGTGTCGAAGACGGCTGCCGACCTGCTCGTGCAGGAGTACGGACGCTATTTCGGCATGGCGACGGTCTGCTTTCGCGGCGGCTGCCTGACCGGCCCGAATCACGCCGGCACGATGCTGCACGGCTTCCTCTCCTACCTGATGCGCGCGACGGTCGTCGGCGAGCCCTACACGGTGTTCGGCTACGGCGGCAAGCAGGTGCGCGACAACATCCACTCGGCCGACCTCGTCTCCGCCTTCGAGCACTTCCACCGCGGCGCGCGAGCGGGCGGCGCGGTCTACAACATCGGCGGCGGCCGGGCGTGCAACTGCTCGATGCTCGAGGCGATCGAGCTGTGCCAGCAGATCGCCGGGCGCGAGCTCGACTGGACGCTCTCCGAGCAGAACCGGATCGGCGACCACCGCTGGTGGATCAGCGATCTGCGCCCGTTCCAGGCGGACTTCCCCGCGTGGACGCTGACGCGCGACCTCGAGCAGATCCTGCGCGAAGTGCACGAGCAGAACGCCGAGCGCTGGCTCGGCGGCAGCTGAGCTCCGCGCGAGCGGCGGACCGCCGCGCGCGAGTTGGCAGACTTACGGGCGATGAGGTCTCGTCTCGAGCGGCTGCGCGAGCGCACGAACGGCTACACGGTCACGCCGCAGCAGTACGCCTACACCGCCTACGTCGCGCTCGGAGCGCTGACGCTGATCGTGCTGACCGGCGCCGCCGTGCGGCTGACCGGCTCCGGCCTCGGCTGCCCGACCTGGCCGAAGTGCTACGGCGAGGTCTATCCGCCGCTGAACACGCACGCCGTGATCGAGTTCTCAAACCGCGTCGTGACCGTGCCGGTCGTGATCGCGGCCGGCGCCGCCTGGCTGTTCGCGCTGCGCCGCCGCCCCTACCGGCGCGACCTGATGTGGCTGGGCGCGCTGCTGCCGCTCGGCGTGATCGGGCAGGCCGTGCTCGGCGGCTTCACCGTGCGCGGCGCGCTCGACTACGGCTGGGTGATGGGCCACTTCGCGCTGTCGATGCTGATCCTGCTGGCCGCCGCGCTGCTCGCCTGGCGCGCCGGCGAGAGCCAGGTCGCGACGGGCGGCGTGCGCGACCGCACGCTGCTGCTCGCGACGCGCGCGCTGGTCGGGCTCGGCGCGCTGACGATCTTCGCCGGCACGGCTGCGACCGCCGCCGGGCCGCACGCCGGCGGCTCGCCGGGGCAGAAGATCAACCGGCTCGACTTCGACGGTCGCGGCACGATGGACTTCGTGATCCACCGCCACGCCGAGATCGCGTTCGTATTCAGCCTCGCTGCGGTCGCGCTGTGGTGGCTGGCGCGCAGGCGCGAGGCCGAGCCGCTGCTGAAGCGCTCGCTGACGGTCCTCTGCGTGCTGCTCGCGCTGCAGGGCGCAGTCGGGCTCGACCAGTACGAGACGCACCTGCCGACCGAGCTCGTCTGGGTCCACGTGGCGCTCGCCTGCGGCGCCTGGCTGGCGGCGATCTGGGCGGCCTGCGCGGCCGCTGCAGGCGCGCCACAGCGCCTCTCAGCCGCGCCGGCACGGGCCGCTGCGCCCTCGCCCGGGACGGCCGGCGGGCCGCTGAGCGCTCCCGGTCCGGTGAAGATCCCCGGAAATTAGGGGTTCGAAGGGGCGGATCTCCCGTGTTTACTTGCGTTCTCGTCCACACGAGCGGTTAGCCTGCTCGCAGTAACGACACCCGAGAAGGGAGTGGTATGACCAAGAACGAGCTAGCCGAGCAGGTAGCCAGCCGCAATGGACTGGCCGCCAGTCAGGCCCGACAAGTGGTGGAGAGCGTCATCGACGTCGTCTCCGACGAACTTGCCGCCGGGGGTGAGGTCGCGCTGGCCGGCTTCGGCAAGTTCAGCGTCAGCCACCGCGCTGCACGGCAGGGACGCAATCCGTCGACCGGAGAGACGATCAACATCGCCGCGAGCAAGGCCGCGAAGTTCTCAGCGGCCAGCGCCCTGAAGAAGCGCCTCAACGGCTGATCGTCCTTCGCGCGATCCCCAGAGGTCACCGGTGCCGAGTTCGGACCGGCGACCTCTGGGCGCCAGGGACGAAGACGGGTCTCGCGCGCTGCTCAGGCCGTGCGCGAGAAACTCTTCGCGCGCACTAATCAGGCGTTAAGCCGCCGGCGGGACGCTCTTCGCAGCGATCCCCTACCTCCCGGACGGTGCGACATGCGACAGAGCAACGGCGGAACGGCGAGCAGCGCGCACGAAGCGCTACAGCTCGCTCAGCGGCTTCTACAACGACGACAGCAGCCGCGTGCGCTCTGCCGAGCGCGACGTCGGCCTGTGGTGGCGCGAGGGCACCGACGGCCCGCTGCACCGCGCGGCGTGGGTCGCCGAGACGGGCGAGCTGTATCTCGTTCGCCTCGGAGCGCCCGAGCGCGGCGGTGGCGCCGTCGAGGTGCTCGCGACGATCGCCGATCGCGATCAGATGGAAGACGCGCTGCACGGCTGGCGCGAGCAGTGCGGCGAGCCGCGCTCGCTGGCCTGGCTGCGCGCACGCGCGGCGCGGCTCGACAGCGCCGAGCGCCCGGCATGCGCGCGGGGCAGGCGCCCGCACGCCACCGTCGGTGCCGACGCCGGCGCGATGCTCGCCGCGATGAGCTCGCTGACCTCAGAGCTCGCCCGCGAGTCGCGCCGAAGGACGCGCGCGAGCGGCGCGCCCAGGCCTCGCCGGCCGCAGGCCGGACGCGTGGCCGCGTCGCGCTCGAGCGCCTGAGCGCGACGGCGAGGCGAGTGGAGCCGCGTGTCCGGCGCGCCCGGCGGCTACGGCAGCCCGAGCGCTTGCGCGACGGCCTCGTCGGCGAGGCTGTCGGCGAGCAGGCTCGCGCCCGGTAGCTCGCCGCCGGCGAAGTACGGCACGCCGATCACGAACATGCCCGCCGCTGCAGCCGCGGCGACGCCGATCGGCGAGTCCTCGAGCGCGATCGCCGATGCCGGCGCGACAGCGAGCCGCCGGCACGCCTCCAGGTAGATGTCGGGCGCAGGCTTCGGATGCTCGATGTCGGCGGCCGTCACGACGGTCTCAAACGGGCCGTGCTCGAGCAGGCCGGCGCCCGACAGCACGCGCTGCACGAACTGCGGCTCGGAGTTCGAGGCGACCGCCAGCGGCACGCCGGCATCGCTCAGCCGCGCGAGCAGCTCGAGCGCGCCCGGCCGCGGCTCGACTCCCTTCAGCGCCTCGTCCATCACCAGCTCGAGCAGCTCGTCCATCAGCGCCTCGCCCTCGCCCGGGCGCTCGAGCAGCGCCTCCAGCTTGACCGCCGCCATCGAGCGCGACGATCCGATCAGCGTCCGCTTGTCCTCGACCGTGAACTCGCGCCCGCGCCGCGCCCACAGCGTCCGCTCAGCGCGCGTCCACGCCTCCTCCGTATCCAGCAGCAGCCCGTCGTTGTCGAACACGACCGCAGCGGGCAGGCTCATCGGATCAGTGGCCTTGGCAGAGACGCTGACGCGCGAGAGTCAAGCGAGACGCGGACGCACCGAGCGTGGCGCGCTCGCGCGCGAGCGAGGGAGGACAAGTCTGCGCCGGCTATCGGCGTCAGCCGCAGCCGGTGTTGGCGCCGCAGAACGAGCACGTGTAGCAGGACCCCGTCCGCTGCATCATGCCGCCGCACTGGCTGCACGCCGGACCGAGGTCGAAGCCCTGCAGCCGCGCCGGCACGACCGGTGGCGTGTCGGTGAACGCCGCCGCCGCAGCGCTCGCGCCGCCGTTGCCGGCCGATGCCTGCGGCTCGCCCTCGGTCGCCGCGGCCGGGCCGGCCGTGTCGGAGATCTGCGCCGACTGCGCCGCCTCCTGCGCCGCCTGGCGTGCGCGGACGGCGGGCGTGAGGATCCCGAGCTCCTCCTGCGCGTCGACGTCGAGGAAGCGCGAGGCCAGCCAGCGCATGATGTAGTCGGGCATCGACTTCGCGAACGGGATCTCCGGGTTCTGCGTGATCCCCTCCGGCTCGAAGCGCATGTAGCTGAACTTCTGCACGAGCGTCTCGAGCGGCACGCCGTACTGCAGCGCGATCGAGATCGCCGTCGCGAACGAGTTCATCATCCCGCGCAGCGTCGAGCCCTCCTTGCCGATGTCGGTCAGGAAGATCTCGCCGACCGAGCCGTCCTCGTACATGCCCGCCGTGATGTAGCCCTCGTGACCGGCGATCGAGAACTTGTGCGTGATCGACTGGCGCTCACGCCCATCCGCCTGCGCTTCGGGCCGACCTCGGCGAGCGCCGTCTCGACCGCCTTCGCGACGACCGCGTCGACGTCGACCGGCGCCTCGGCCTCCTTCTGCGCGTCGGTCCGCAGCGCCTGCGCCGTCTTCGAGCCGTCGCGGTAGATCGCCAGCGCCTTGACGCCGAGGCGCCAGGCCTGCGTGTAGGCGTCGGCGATGTCCTCGACCGTCGCCTCCTGCGGCAGGTTGACCGTCTTTGAGATCGCGCCCGAGATGAACGGCTGGATCGCGCCCATCATCTTGATGTGGCCCATGTGCGAGATCGCGCGCTCGCCGACGGCGACGTCGAACACCGGCAGGTGCTCCTCGGCCAGGCCGGGCGCGCCGATGATCGTGCCGTGCTCGGCCAGGTGCGCCTCGATCTGCCCGACCTGCTCGGGCGAGTAGCCGAGCGTCTGCAGCGCCAGCGGCACGGTGCGGTTGACGATCGTCATCTGCCCGCCGCCGACGAGCTCCTTGAACTTGACCAGCGAGAAGTCCGGCTCGACGCCGGTCGTGTCGCAGTCCATCAGGAACGAGATCGTGCCGGTCGGCGCGAGCACCGTCGCCTGCGCGTTGCGGTAGCCGTTGCGCTCACCGAGCTCGACGGCGTCCTCCCACGAGCGGCGCGCCGCAGCGAGCAGCTCCGGGTCGGCGCTGTCCTGCTCGGGAATCACGTAGGAGGCGTCGCGGTGCATGCGCATCACGTCGTTGTGCGCCGCGCGGTTCTCCGCGTAGCGCTCATACGGCGCGAGCGCGCCGGCGATCTCCGCCGAGCGGCGGTAGGCGCGGCCGGTCATCAGCGCGGTGATCGCCGCCGCCGTCTCGCGGCCCGAGTCCGAGTCATACGGCGTGCCGTTGCTCATCAGGTAGGCGCCGAGGTTGGCGTAGCCGAGCCCGAGCTGGCGGAACGCGCGGGCGTTGACGCCGATCTCCTCGGTCGGGTAGCTCGACGGGCCGACGATGATCTCCTGCGCGAGCAGGATCACGTCGACGGTGTGCTCGAAGGACTGCACGTCGAGCGTGCCGTCGGCGCGGCGGAACTTCATCAGGTTGAGCGAGGCCAGGTTGCAGGCCGAGTTGTCGACGTGCATGTACTCGCTGCACGGGTTCGACGCGTTGATCCGGCCCGAGTTGGGGCTCGTGTGCCAGCGGTTGATCGTCGTGTCGTACTGCACGCCCGGGTCGGCGCAGCGGTGCGCCGCCTCGGCGATTTCGCGCATCAGCTCGCGTGCGCTGACCGGCTCGCCGATCGGCTCGCCCGTCGTGCGCGCCAGCAGGCGCCACTCGCCGTCCTCCTCGACCGCCTGCATGAACTCGTCGGTCACGCGCACCGAGTTGTTCGCGTTCTGGTACTGGATCGAGAAGAAGCCGTCGCCGTCGATCGACATGTCGAAGCCGGCATCGCGCAGCGCCGCGGCCTTGTCCTCCTCTTTCGCCTTGCACCAGATGAACTCGCGGATGTCCGGGTGGTCGACGTCGAGCACGACCATCTTCGCCGCGCGGCGCGTCTTGCCGCCGGACTTGATCGTGCCCGCCCAGGAGTCGGCGCCGCGCATGAACGAGACCGGCCCGGAGGCCGTGCCGCCCTTCGCCAGCGGCTCCATCGAGCCACGGATTTTCGAGAGGTTGATGCCCGAGCCCGAGCCGCCGCGGAAGATGTTGCCCTCCTTGGTGTTCCAGGCGAGGATCGACTCCATCGTGTCGTCGACCGAGAGGATGAAGCAGTTGTGGACCGCGACGTTGTTCGAGAGGTACTCGCCTGACCCTGTCTGGATGTCATAGACCTCCATCTCACCGAGGTCGTCGATCGCCACGATCTCCTCCTCGCGGAGGTCCGGGCAGCGCTTCGGGTTGCGCAGCTCGAGCGACTCGAGCAGCTTCTTGGACTTGTCACTACCGACGAAACCAATCAGCTCGGCAAAACGCGCTCGCTCGGAGCCGATCGAGATCGCGACCTCGTGCATGTCGTGACGGTCACTGCGCTTCTCTGCCTTTCGAGTGCGCCTCGAGTAGATGCCCAGCACGTTGAGGAGCAGCTGCACGTCCTCTGTCCAGCGCTCCCCGATCACGGCGAATCCGACTCGCGCGTTCTCGTAGTCGCTGTCGCGGCGAACGGACACGTACCCGTCAGCCTGGAAGAGGCTGCGCAGGTACGCGACGATCTCGTCGTGGGAGGCGGCGAAGAGTCGAGCCGGGACGCGCATCTCGGTTCCTCGCACAAGGAGCTCCCAGCGCTCAACGAACTCGCGAAGCGTCTCGCCATAGAGGCGGATGCGGCGGACCCGAACGTGCTGAGTGTCCGCCTCGCGAACCTTGCGGTGGGCCTCAGGGAAGACGATGTCCAGATTCCTTGTGACCCAATCGAACTCGTCGTCGTTAGCCACTAGAAACTCGATCGTCAAGGAGCGGTTGGTGCCCTCGTACTGGCCGACGAAGCCGTCCGACTGAAGCCAACCGGCGAGCGCTGCTTCGGCGACCTCGACCCCGTCGATCTCCGTCAGCTCCTGCAGAGGCGATGTGTCGACCCCTGCGCCCACCGCAACCCGGATGGGGTCGGCGACCTTTGCGCGGTGAGGATGAAGGTGCATCCGCATTCCGACGCTGAGCTCGTCCATTCTCAGCCAGGAAGGCTCTGTGCGCCTCTCGCCGACTGCCTTGACAACGTGGTCGGGCGTCGCTTCAACGAAGCTTCCATTGCGCAGGCGCGCACGAAGGACCCGCTTCCGGCCATTCGCCTTGGTCGCAATGACTGGCGTCACGCCGTTTGCGTCGTAGACCTCCAGGCCGACCTGGTCCTGCTCGACGATCTCGCCAATGGGGACCATGCCTTGCGGGGTGGAGACCAGCGCGTGGTAT